>NZ_SZZW01000008.1 GCF_009829915.1 Pantoea sp. Nvir
AGGTAAATACCGAGGAAGACGTGCCGACCACGATCGGCACCAGAAAGTCTTGTACTACCGACAGGTTAAAAAACTAAGTATACGGGAAACTGCAGACGCCACAGGATACAGTACCTCCCAAGTATGCCGCATTCAGGCTTTTTATTCACAGGAAGAAAGATAAGGTAAAAAATAGATACTCTTTTTTTTATTACAAACTTTTTTAATAAAAAAATAAGAATATTATGACATCTTTACATTGCTCAGTAGATTGTGTACACTATTCATCAGTAATAAATTGTTTTACAGATTATTTAATATAGTATATTCAAATTCCTTGGATAGTTCTATATTCAAGTCAGGGTAGTCTCACGACGGAGGTCTTAACTTGGATTTGCATATAAATTAATGACAGTGTATTTATGTAAGATAGTTAACTGTGTCTATAAATTAGAAGTGATCATTTGTTTATTTAAAAAATTTTCAATATTAAATATTATTTAGTTGTTATAAACGATATATTTTAATTTTAACAAATAATAAATATTCAAATTAATTATAATTAATCACCTATAAAATAGTTAGTTAATGTTAAAAACAATTTGGTGAAAAATAATAAAAGGGATGATCGTATCGTCCACTCTTTAGAAAAGTTATTATATAGAAATTTCCTTTAAAAGCAGATCTATATAAATTTTAATTAAATCAAAATTTATTTGCATGAACAACAATAATTTTTGTAGATTTTTTCAAAATCTAGTTTATCTAAACTACGTGAGAGTGTTATTACACTGTACATATAAAAAATTTTATCAGTGATACTATCGAAGATATAAATAAATATTTATATAAAAATAAATATCAATAATATTTTTCTATAAAGTAGAAAATTAGGGCATAATGGAACCCCTGTTATAAAGAGATCTATTTTGATTGGTGGACATGGATGCATGATATGTGTGTCACTACTTTAATGATCACTTTGTGGTACTGTACTAACCGTACCGTTTCCTTTGTAGCGATTTTTAATAATCGTCTGCTGTACGAAAAAGACAATCGCTTACTTACAGTTTTATTCAGATAAGAAGACAATTTCTCTTCTCACTATTCAAGGTATCTCTAATGATAAAGAAACCAATGAAATCAACGAATTTAATTATTTTATTCTTTTTGATTTTCACATTTCCCCTTTCAGCCTGTACAAACTTTCAGGATATAGAAGTGGGGTTTTCACCTGGTATGACAGCAAAACATATAGTCCTAACCGCAATAGAAGAAGCTAAAAAATCGATTGATATTGCGGCTTATTCTTTTACCAGTAAGCCGATCGCATTAGCCATTATTAATGCCCAACAAAGAGGAGTCAATGTGCGTGTAGTTGCCGACAAGAACTCAAACGGGAGAAAGTATACTGCTGTAACTTATTTAGCTAATCACCATGTACCAGTAAGACTTAATGACAATTATGCAATCATGCACAATAAGTTCATGATTATCGATGGTCATTCAGTGGAAACTGGATCGTTTAACTATACACAAAGCGCAGCATCACGTAACGCAGAAAATGTAATTTATCTACGCCACCGGCCGGATATTGCTGAAAAATACACACGGGAATTTAACCGAATATGGAATGAAGGGATGGACAAAAAATCTACGTATTAATACATAACGTAAGATAGGTGTAGAATTACCAATATGTTACCCGTATTACTAGTGATAGTATCTACTGTAAAAATTATTGAGGATCAAAAATGAAAAGACTAATGTTTGTAGCGACAAAATAGGCTACTACGACTAAGAAGTACCAGCAATACACTCGTTAAGAACTGCACTAGTTTTATCAGAGCACTAACTAGAAGCAAAGTGAGGTTAAATACTAGGGTAGCATGAATGTGCAATTTCAGTTCATGTCTGGTGTAGAACAATGTCAATGATTCATCAGTTTACTTTAACTTATTAAACAACTTTGCAAAAAACTTATAGCAATCTTGCTTGATTTGCATTTTATTTAATGTAGGTAATTCAAAATTAAATATGGGTTAAATATTGTGGTATAAGTATCTTTACTTACTACTAAATCAAGAATAATAGACTATTAATATAGTATATAATATACCTTTTAGGTAAATAGTTATATTCTGCAACCGTCATATTTATCCGGTGCGTTTAACAAATTGGTCTCTTGAACTCACTTTTTTCTGGTTATTACTTGTTGGTGCCATATTTTTCTTTCCTGTAGAACCTGCTATGAACAACATCACATCAACTTACCACATTATTAACTTACTCCAGCACATTCTCTAACTCACAAACGCTAGTTTCAACGTTTTTGTAGCTCAGGATTACTTTAGGTTATACATGCAAATTTTTTTTACAAATGAATAGTAGTGGAATAACCCTGAACAAACATAGTATGCGCGACCTGGTGCATTGTAGTTACGGCTAGTACAACCTAGTGTAATGATGCTCGTATTTCAGTTTAATCTTGCGGTAATCGACCATGTTATAGAAGGAGAGCTAATAAATGTAATCTTTCAGGAAGCAGAAAGATGTGAAAACCGTAATTAATCTACAGGTAAAAATAAATGAGGCAGTCGGTCACTGAGAAATTTTCTGGTAACCATAAAACTATCAGTACCGTATAATAAATTTTACCGAAAGGACTAAGTATGTAGCTAGAAAACTGCTGGAAGAGGACCCAACAGTACTGGGTATAGACCCAGTACTTCTGCGGTTTTATCAGCGTCTTTGCATATTATACGTCTAAGTCAGTTATAGTAATACCACGTTTATAAATCTGCTTGTTATTATACAGTACACATATAATACTGATACGCCACGGCGATATACATATATACCTAATAACAATTTATCTGAAATATTTTCACGAAAGATTCTTCTTCTTTCTCACATATTTTAATCTTTAATTTTTTAAAAAAGAAGCGTATAGTTAAAAAATGTAAACAGGTCTCATTAATTATTAATATTATTTATAATTAATACGGATTAATTCATAGAACAAGAAAAAAGTCACTACTGCAATAATAGTTATATATGGATTTATTGTTATTTAACTTTATTAATAATTTTAAAAAACCACTTTCTACAATACAGGAAAGTGACTCTAAAACGTTGCTCCGGAGAGGTTCTTTGTAACCATACGGAAATCAGCAATGTGATCTATAGTTTCTTAACTCATGCGCTAGTGACAAATATAGCATTATAGGAACAGTTGATACCGCTAACTCAGTAGTTCATTTTAATAAGTTGTTTATTATAGCGTTTAGTACTCTCATGAACTAACTTTCTTATATAAAAATCGTTTACATAGGATGTATATTTTCATTTAAAGCATTAATAAGCTCTTCCAATAAAGATTGTGATGAAGCTGTAATTAAACTTTCTCCCCATAAGATTCCTTTCTGGATACCATGAAGGTTAGCATACGCTAATCCTGTTTCTTTCATGCACGGAATCAATGCTGCTATGTCCCAAGGTTTCATTAATGTATCTACAGCTGCATTAATTCTGCCAAATAAAACCATCATATGTTGATAGCTATCATTGATAAAAACAATGTCTTTGGCCCTTTCAATAACATTCTTAATGTTATAAGCTTTCTTTCCTTCACGTGAATCAAATATAGTACTATGTACTCCTGAAAATGATACTACAGCATTATTAATATTATATACACTACCTACTAAAAGTTCTACCTTAATAGGACTTTCATTACCATATTGAATCCAGCACCCTTCTCCAAGAGAAGCATAAATTATTTTATTTAATGCAGGAAATGAGATAACTCCAATCACAGGTTCGTTATTTTCTATATAAGATAAAAGAGTACTAAACAGGGGTACCCCATATAAAAATGTCCTTGTTCCATCTATGGGATCAATAACCCAACCTGTTTCAAAGTAATTCTTATTATTAGACCCAAATTCTTCACCTAATATAGGTATATTAGGTGTCACAATAGAGAGAAATTCTCTTATTTTCTTTTCAATATAAAGATCTGTTTTTGTAACAAGAGATTGATCTGGTTTCAGACTAAACTCTTTTGCATGATTAAAACAATAAAGCGTGTAATTTCGCACACTAATTATAGCCTTTATGGCAATATTCAGCATTATGACCTCATTCATTATTAATTTCAGATATCTAATATTGTAATTATCTATTTAAATTTAATAATTTTAACATAAATTCATCTAAATTATCCTTGAACATATTTATATCCGATAACGCATAATTTGAATGTTCATCACTTAATTTTAAAATTCCAGAACATGTTACTTGAAAGTTTATCTGAAGATAATTTTTCTCGTTTACTTGATAGCTAGTTGCATTCTTATAATCATCTACACTTAAAATATTAAGATTTGTCTCTTCTTTAATTTCACGGCTTAGTGCCTGTAGCATAGTTTCTCCATGTTCCATTCCACCGGAAGGAATTTCCCATACATTTGGCATAAATTCATGTTTAGATCTTTTAATGAAAAGAATACCACTTTCATTATTTACAGTAATAATACCTCCTACTACAATGCGATAATACTGGTTAATTGAATCTAATATTTTATGAGGAATAAGTTTTTCTATCATTTTCTATATTGCTCTGATACTTTATTAATAATAGATAAATAATTTTCTATAAAATTAAAACGTTCATCTCCATACCACACATCTAGTTTAAACATACTATTATGAAAATTAATAGAATTTATGAAATTTTCTCTTTCGATACGAATTTTGTTAGAATAAATTTGTGATATTTTATGAGGAGAATGAAAAAGAAAATATTTCTCAAGAGGACATGTAGATCCGGGGATATCAGCTTCAACAGCTCCTGCTTTATTTAATTGTTCAACAAATTGTTTGATATTAATTATAAATTGGTTCTGATTAAATAATATTGGTAATGCATACCAAGCAGGATTAGCTTTTTCCGGTACTCGGACAACTTTTAGACCTTTAATTGCATCGATACCTTGTTTCATCAATAATGCAGTTTCACGTTTTTCTTCCATCATCTGCTCAAAATAATCCATTTGTGGAAGAACAACCGCAGCTGCTAAAGGATGCATACGTAAATTTAAGCCTGTGCCAGTTGTAGAAAAATCTTTTAAGTCTTCGTAGCAGACCTCTTTTATAGCACGTTTATTAAAATGTCCAACAAGAACTGCTCTTTCGTACATTCTACGATGTTTCGTAGCAAAAAAACCACCTTCTCCAGAAGTTAAAATTTTCTTTCCCTGAAAACTCCAAGCCGCACCATCAGCAAAACTACCTACTATTTTCCCATCCCATGTTGCACCATGAGCATGCGAGCTATCTTCAAGTAAGAGTAGGTTATGTCTAGAACAAATATCCATGAGCGCGTCAAGATCACATGGAATACCCCACATATGAGTAATGACTACAGCTTTAGTTTTAGAAGTGACTAGAGATTCAACCGCTTGAGGGTCAATATTTCCGTTGTCACCACAATCCGCAAATTTTAGTTCAGCACCTAACTGATGAAGTGGTGCACAAGTAGCAAAAAACGTATAGCTAGGTACTATTACCTCATCTCCGTGAGTAATTCCTGCACCATAAAACATAGAGAATAAGGCAGTGGTTCCAGAATTTACTGCAATGGCGTTTTGTACATTAAATTTTTCTTTAAATTTTCTCTCCAAACGTTCATAGATACCACTATCGTCATAGATTGATATCTCTTCCATCAGCTGAGTTTGAACACTAGAGCATATCTCATTAGTAATCTTAGGGTGAATAAACTTTGAATATTTAACATTCATAATAAATGTTCCTTTTAATCTGTTAATTTATTATATTTACTACTTTCAAAAGCTTTTTCTAGAACACGCATCAAAGAAATTGAGCTATTTAAATTTCTTTCAAACCCTGCTTCTCCCCCCTCAAAGAGAAATTCTTTATACATTCTAGAAAATGATGAAATATCTTTAACTTTTATAGCATAAATTATCTCTTGCTTTTTGTTCTTTACAACAACTTTTTTCTTATTTGCATAAAATATTTTATTTTGTCCATAAACAGTAATATCTTCATGCTTTTGCAAAGCTACACATGATATATATGCAATTATGATAACCTTGTCGCATTCGAGTTCAACAAACGCAATATCGTCTACATTATACTCTCCATTAGAAGAGTTAATTAACCTAGCGTGGTTAATTTTAATTTCCTTTCCATTAAATAAATAATTAATAATATCTACAACATGGTGTCCCATGTCTAACCATACACCTCCTCCAGATGTAGAGAACTGACTTCTCCATCTTCCATTTGGATTCCTGCTAGGAATTGTATATCTAATATCTATCTGAAATATTTTTTCTTGCGTTTCATATATTTTATTTTTTAGAATTTCATATGCTAGTGTATATCTTTTCTGGCATACTGTAAGTATCTTAAAATCACGATCACGTGATAAATCACTAAAAATTTTCGATTGAGATAATGTTAAAGCAAATGGTTTTTCTTTAATAACTTTCATTGGAAAGTTACTACAGTAACTAAGTACCTCATAATACATTGCATGGGGTAATGCAATTACAACCGTATCGGGTTTTATTAAACTAATTAATTCTTTATAACTTAAGAAACTGGGTACATAATAATTAAGAAGATTCCTTACATTATTTATGTTCTCTTGTAATAAATCACATACTCCATAAATCTTTACTCCTAATGAATCTATAGCCGGTATATGTTCTTTTATGACAATATTACCACATCCGATAATAGCAAGTTTCATATTAACCTCCTAATTTTATGGTAAGGGAATACCCTTTTCTATATAAATAATATATAAAAAAGTAATATAATAGATGAGATATTATTTACTTTTTACGTAAATTTAAATTCTTTCTAATAAAGAAAGAGATTTAACATCTCTATTTTTTAACATTAATTTATATAAAAATAATTTGATACTTATCATATGTTTAAAGAGGGATTTCATATAAGATCAACAATATATTAGAGTAGTAATTATTCTATATTGCAGATCATATATAAAATAATTAAAAAATTAAAGTGCTTTTATAACTTAAAACTATCTAATTAAAAATAAGAATTTAATTCTTATTTTTAATCTTTCAATAAAAAGCAATGTAGTTCTATATAAATAAGATATATAAATTATATCATTTATATTATATATGATATTTTTTATTTTTATGTACAGAAACTGTATCTTCGATATTTTTTTTCATAAAAAAAGAAAATTATTTCTTTATTTTAACAGTACTAAATATGATCTAGCTAAATAAAATAATTTAAAATATTTTAATAAATTACTATTCTAAATTTATTAGTGTACTCTCCCTTTTTAAAAGGGATTCACAAATCTAGAGGATTTTTTAAAATTAAGATTGTATAATAAAATGTTATCAAAAACCTTTATTTCTGATATACCACACTTTTTATAAAAGTAAATTACATTAAATCACTGTTATTAACTATCAAAATGATTTCTTATTTTTACTTAGTTTTGTATTGAATCTTATTCAAGTTTTTTATTGTATGTTAATTCTTGATAGATAATAGACTATCTTCTTGAATAAGAAGATAGTCTATTATCTCACTATATAGTAATCTTATTGGGTTCACAAGTTATTTATTATTATTTTTTGACAAGCCTCAAAATTGCTTTATTAAAAAATCAGTATTAATAATATTTTGTAAAAAATAAAAACATATCAATAATTTGATAAGAAAATTTTACAGTATAAAAACAATTATTTATTTAATATAAAAGTTATTATAAAAAAGAAAAATCAGTGATATGTAATTAATTCTTACATATCTATTTTTAGAGATAGATTATATCATATGATATTCTCTCTTACTTTAAAAATAAGAATTAAATAATATACTACATATCGTAGTTTGATAGTATTTTCAATATTCAGGAAAGTATATTTGTATTATACCATCTATAAATCTTTTAGTATTTAGAGGAAAAAATATGCGATTAATGATTAAATCTAGTTTAGCACTTTATGAAATTAAACGACGTTTTACTTATCTTAATGAGTTTTATTATAATGAAAATAATTTTTTTCGGAAATCTTCTAATTTTTTACAATTTGTCCGAGATGAAGGATTATTCTCTATACTAATTCATGAATTATTAGCTAATGAAAATTATTTAACTGAAATTGCATCTAATTCATATAAGCACGTGAATCATTTTTCTAAAATTGTTTTAATTAACGACACAAATAAAAATAACTGCCGCCTAACGCTACATATTTGGAAACCCCCATTTACTAAAAATGAAATTAATCAAGAGCTTATTCATGATCACCGTTTCAGTTTTTCTTCTTATGTTCTTTGTGGGACGCAGATACATGAAATTTTTTATGAATCTAAGAAAAGACCAATTTCTAAAGTTCGATTTCAAAAATATAAATATCTTCCGTCCATTACAGGGAATATCCATGACTGTTTTTTTGAGAAAGATGTCTACCTGAATAAAATTGCAGAAAAGACCGTTAGTCGTGGCAATATATATACTATGCGCAGTGACGTTATTCATCGTATAGTGTTTCCTACTGGTAATGAACCTATCATTTCATTTTTAGTAAGGGGAAGACAAAAAAAACATTATACTTACACATATAATACATTTTATCCTCGTAAACATACGTTATTTAACGTTCCAATGTATACAACGAACGAATTACGTGAGTTACTGAAATATACTTTAGAAAAAATCTGAGAATATAATATTATGAGTCTTATTGTTCATAAAGAAGGTTCAGTGCATGAACGGCATGGTGCATATAATATTTTTCGTCAACTAGCTGTGAAGATTTTTGCTGATCATATTGATGATATTCAGTATTATAAGTGGCTTGACGAAATTCCTCATAAAGTGAGTAATCTTTTCCCTTCTGTAGAGTTTAAAGAACACGATTGGGTAAGAGTTAATCCACCTTTGAATACAGCCGTATATTACGACACTCCTAAATATAATATACTTCCTACCGGTTCCTTATTGAGAACATCTTGTAGTAAACTTACCCATGCTTTTTGTGCTTTTAAGATGCCTGAGGATACAACAGGTAACCGCTTGGATAGGCGTCATGTATTTGTAGGTAAAGAAAAAGCTATTATCCAGAATGATCCTGGTAGTAAGGCCGCTGTCAGTATTGTTAAAAAACTTATTACCCGTAGCGACGTTGATCAACCAGGTACTTTTCTTAAGCTAACTACTGGGATTTCACCAAAAAAATTGATTCCCTCCATGATGTTAAAGGGTTATCGTACAACATTTTATGTTCTTATAGATGGCTATGATATCCTACGATGTTCTCTCGATCGTTCCTCGGTATGTGATATTCGTTTTAGTAATTATACAGAAGATCTAAGTACTTGGAAAAATTTCCGAGAAATTGAGTTATCGCTTTATCCAAGAATTGCAGACACCATTAAAGGCGATCCCCGAGTTATTCAAATTATTAAATTCTTACGGGATTCTCTTATTAAAAGGTTTAATACAAATGTTATTTATAATATAAAGTATCAGCGTGGTATGACATTGCTTGGTAAATATTGAAATTTTCTTTCAAAAAATGCCATGCTTTCCGATAGATTATAAGTATCTATTCAAATCTATAAGAGATAAAAAATTAATTGCGCTTATTTTTAGTCTTGGGCGAAATAGTTTTCTATTTTTTTGTTGATCTTTATTTTTAATATTTTAAAAAAATTAATTATAAATTATTGCTTCAGTATTATCTTTTAGATAAATTAGGATTCATGAATGTCTGATACTGCTCTTATGTTATTTAAACCAGAGTTTAATCTTATAGAACGCAGAAGATTTTATCCGCTTATCCGGGACTATCTTACTCTTTTTAACCTCTCTGTTGAGAAAGAGTGTGAAATATGTACTAGAGATGAAAAAGAGCTTCTTTTCGATTGTGTTTATTCTAGACTTCTTAAAAATGCTCGTAGTAAGTATGAGGATAATTGTATAGGAGGATACACTTATTTAGCATTAAAAGCTCAAATTACTGATGAGCAGCTTTTCCGCGAATGGGTTTCTCCACAGAATATAGCTCTGAGTCTCAAAGAAGATTGCTATTATCTACAAAAGGATGGACAGAAAGTTATAAATCCTTTCTGTCCATATCAGAGAAGGTTGTTCACTGAAAGTACCACGTCGGTGCATCTTTTTCTTCTCAGCAAAAATAGTTCTTTATCATGGTCGGAAATTAAACCACTTTTTTAGGGGGATCCTATACAGTTTGGTGAGAACCACAGTGGGATACGTTCACATCTTAGTCAATGTAGCTGGTATACTTCTTCTACTAATGGCCTCCATTTATCAGCATCGTGTGCTGATGCTTATAAAGAAACTCATGAGGTGATGACATTTTTTACTAATAGAGGTTTGTAGTTCGTAGTATGAAAAAAGAACTTATTCTTATCCGACACGGCCATTCAGAGTGGCAGGCTGATACTACATCTGATGATAAAAACAGTCATCTAACAGATAGAGGAATAAGGGAAGCGAGAAAATTGTATAATATGCTTACTGAGTATACGGACTTTACTAATTTTTATTTAGTGAGTAGTCCTTTACATCGCGCTGTAGAAACTAGTCGCCTAGCTTTACCTCCCTCTCTTTTTTCGTCAATCTTTTTTGATAAGAGTTTTTGTGAAGCATCTTTTCACGTACGATCTGAACTAATTTTATCAAAGGATTTTTATCCTGAATTAAAAGGCTCACTAAGCCAAGAATATCTAAATTTTAAGTCAGCTATTAAAACAGCATTGGCCCGTGTGCTCGCTGTGCATGATCGTGTCATGATTTTTACTCATGGTGGAGTTATCAAGACTATTCTACGTCTTCACTGTGGCTCTGATGCATTCTGTACACAGATTGACAATTGCTCAGTTACGCACTTTATAAAAAATAAATATGTATGGTTACTTCGACGAGTTAATTATAGATACTAGGTTAGATTGCAGTCGTGTCCATAATATTAAATCTTTATTTATAAATTGTATTATTTAGTATTTATCTGAAATTTTATGCCGAATACTGCATTTAGTTATTTATAAAAAACTTTAGAAAACTATATATTTACTTATAAAATTAATATGACTCCCTTCATAAGGGAATCATATATACTATATGACTTTTTTTAAAAAAAGTAAAAGAAGTTACTTCTTTCTGTAGTAAAGAAAAGTAATTTTATGACATACTTAGTATATATATGAAAAAATAATTATAATTATGTTGTAAAGTTATATAACTTTACTATTATGATCTGTAGTTATGATTAACTAGAATTAATTTCATATAAAATTCATAATTTTTATGTCCCATTAAATTTAATTTGGAAAATATTTCCTATTAAAAATTAATTTAAATTAAAGTATTTTTTATTAGTTTGAAAAACTATACTTTTTATATTAAAAAGTGGTTTTGTTAGATGAGATTAATGATGGAAAATATGGAAATATATAGGTCTTAATGTATTTCCCATTGATTATGAACTTCTTTAAAAAAGAAAATAAAGGGTTATTGATATGAAAATATCTGTAACCGTGCATATATACTGAAAATTAATGATTTAATCAGTAGTTCAAAGAGAGATTTAAATAAATTAGTTTAAATTGTTCATGTATTTATTTACATTTTTTTAAAAATTTTCTTTCCTTTTCTAGAGTGATTCACTATGCCACGAATTTTCTTAAATAGTCTTCTAGAGAAGCAACCTCTACTTAAGAGTACTAGTAGTGTTTGGATTTTATTTTTTCACTCTAGTACTATTGTTATCCACAGTTTTACAGGTTAGATCCAATAATTAGACCAATAAGATCCTATATAGTACCAAATAGATCCCCGTAAGCTGTAGGCCGCACTGTACTTGGCTTAAAGGCTTATCCTGATGTGTGCTGGCGGGATAAAAATGTGTGCTGGCGGGATAAAAATGTGTGCTGGCGGGATAAAAATGTGTGCTGGCGGGATAAAAATGTGTGCTGGCGGGATAAAACTACTTTTAGTGCATTCTTTGAATTCTTTTTTAAAGAAATGAGATAACTCAATGATAGATAAGTTTTTTATAGCTGATGCACTCTACGGTGATATGGTCAGTAAAGAAAAACAGCTCACAGTTAATTCGAACAATACTGTTCAGCCAGTTGCACTCATGCGACTTGGGGTCTTTGTTCCAAAGCCGACTAAATCACAGGGTGAGAACAACATTGTTGATGCATCTGAGTTATTTTCTCAGCTTGAACTTGCAAAAGCTGAGGGGTATGACAATATCAATATCTCTGGTCCGCGCCTGGACATGGACTGTGATTTTAAAGTTTGGATAGGCATAATCTACGCGTTTAGTAAAGGTGGTATGAATACAAATAAGATTGAACTCAAGTTCACAAAATTTGCAAAAGGTTGTGGCTTTTCAGCAAAGCGTATAGATGGTCGTCTACGTAGTTCTATCCATGATTCTTTGGGTAAGCTGAGGAATAAGTCTATCTCATTTAAACGTGGCGCGGATGTACGAGGAAGCTATCAAACTGGTTTATTAAAAACTGGTTACTTCGATGCTGACAGAGATATCATTCAACTTGAAGTAGATGAAAAGCTTTGGGAGCTGTTTCAGCTAGACTATCGAGTGTTACTGCAACAGTACGCTATTAAAGCTCTTCCGAAGAAAGAGGCTGCACAGGCTATATACACGTTTATCGAGAGCTTACCAGCTAATCCAGTACCTGTGGGTTTCCAACGTTTACGTGAACGCCTATCGTTAACTAGTACTGTAAGCGAACAGAACCGTACGATAAAAAAGGCGTTGGATCAACTTCAACATATTGGATATCTGAAATTTTCTTTATTTCGCAAAGAGCGGGAGAATTTTTTAATTATTCATAAAAGAAACCCAAAATTAAAACAATTGGATTTATGAAAGTGTGTGCTGACGGGATGTACAGTTGCTTTGTTGAATACAAAGAAGTGTGACTACATAACAAAACTCTCCTTATAAACACTGTTACATGTGCAATCAGAGGTAGTTAAGACATTAACAACCCACTTTTATACTTATTCATTTTGCTTAGAAATTAATATACATCCCGCCAGCACACATTTAAGATTCTCGTCAAACTATGACCCTAAGTTACAACTATTTATTTGATAAGAGTATTTTTTCCATTGTAAGATCGCACAGTTGAGAAAATACAGATTTGTATAGTAAGGTGTAGAGACCACTAAACGGAGGCATATTATAGAGCTGATACTAAATACTCTACAGCAAAAGCACAGTACTACTAAGTAGTGCAAAGGATATTATAATTTCAAATTATCCTTATATTTTGTGATATACTGACTAAAGTATCTTATAATCCCCTGTTTTAAACAGCTAAACACGTAAAACTTAAGTTTATAGTTACAATAATGCCTTATTTACCACGTTAACACCTTCAGTCAATGTTATATGATAGATAGGATTGTCATCAAAATTGATCGCGAGTGTGTATTTTGAAAAAAATTAAAAACCAGTTACAGTATACCCTGGTGCCATAACTAAAATATGACGGTACACCGTTAATAATTTAACTTATATGATATAGGTTAAATTCGAAAAGATAAATGCGACAATATGGTGAAACCATGTTCATCAGAGCTTATTTAAGGGCGTCAACAGAAGATCAGTTTGCCGATCGGGCAAAAAAAGTCTTAGAACAATTTGTTCAAGAACGAGGGCATAAAATAGCTAGTTACTATAGTGAAAATGTGAGCGGTACAACGCTTGACCGTCCGGAATTGGGGCGGTTACTAATGGATAGCCATCACAACGATATTTTACTAGTAGAACAAATAGACCGACTAACCCGTCTAAGCAACAGTGACTGGATAACAATGAAAAAACAGATTGAGCAACATAAGCTCCGCATTGTCAGTCTGGATGTTCCTACCTCATGGCAGGCACTGTCGGATAAAGAACCCTCACAAACTGATCCAATAACACACGCCGTTATTACAGCTATCAATAACATGCTAATTGACTTAATGGCAGCGATGTCACATAAAGATTGGTTAAGCCGACGTCAAAGGCAAAAACAGGGGATAGAGCGGGCACATATGCTAGGTAAATACCGAGGAAGACGTGCCGACCACGATCGGCACCAGAAAGTCTTGTACTACCGACAGGTTAAAAAACTAAGTATACGGGAAACTGCAGACGCCACAGGATACAGTACCTCCCAAGTATGCTGGTCTGGTATCCGTTCCACTTAATTGGTTAAACCACAACCTAGTGCACTTGCACAACAGAAAATAAGTCTTAGAATGTGGAGAAAATATTTTTTCTAGTAAAAAAATAAAAATTATCTTTCTTTAACAAAAAGAAAATTATTTATGCATCCACAGCAACACATAATAAAGTTCTAAAAAAGAAAGGTCTTTATGGAAAAGCTATCCTACGCGTTTGAAAACAGCACATCTGCTTGGTCTACCTATCTCCAGCAAATCGACCGTGTTGCACCCTATCTTGGCGAACTGGGGTGCTGGATAGATACACTTCGCCACCCAAAACGCGCTCTGATCGTTGATATTCCTTTGCAAATGGATAACGGCACTATCCGCCATTTTGAAGGTTACCGCGTTCAGCATAATCTTTCGCGCGGACCTGGGAAAGGCGGTGTTCGCTATCATCCCAATGTAGATCTTAACGAAGTAATGGCTCTTTCCGCGTGGATGACTATTAAGTGCGCTGCAGTCAACCTGCCTTACGGAGGCGCCAAAGGAGGCATTCGATGTGATCCTTTTGCACTATCGGAAAGCGAACTAGAGCGCTTAACTCGCCGTTACACCAGTGAGATCGGCATCATAATTGGACCACAAAAGGATATTCCTGCACCTGATGTTGGTACCAACAGTAAGGTAATGGCATGGATGATGGACACCTACTCTATGAACAGTGGTACGACAGTGACCGGTGTGGTAACAGGTAAACCTATTCACCTCGGCGGCTCGCTGGGAAGAGAGAAAGCAACTGGTCGCGGCGTGTTTATTACTGGCCGTGAAATGGCGCGGCGTGCGAGCATTCCTATTGAAGGTGCTCGTGTAGCGGTACAGGGATTCGGCAACGTCGGTAGCGAGGCAGCGCGTCTGTTCAGCGAAGCCGGCGCCTCTGTAGTAGCAGTTCAAGATCACAGCGCCACCCTTGCTAATCTGAACGGTATTGATATGGCTGCGCTGACACGCTGGCAACAACAGTATAAACAGATCCGCGATTTTCCAGACGCGCAAGAGATTGATGGAGAGGCATTCTGGACTACTCAGATGGATATCTTGATACCGGCGGCAATTGAAGGGCAAATCACACGTGCGCGAGCCGAAACACTAAGCTGTAAACTTTTACTAGAAGGTGCAAACGGCCCTACTTATCCTGAAGCAGACGACATGCTGGCCGCGCGCGATATTATCGTAGTACCAGATGTCGTCTGTAACGCGGGAGGTGTTACAGTAAGTTACTTCGAATGGGTACAGGACATGGCAAGTTTTTTTTGGAGCGAGGAAGAGATTAATGCACGAATGGATAAGATCATGACTGACGCCATAGTACATGTCTGGAACAAATCTAAAGAGAAGAGTTGTTCGCTGCGTACAGCAGCCTATATCGTTGCGTGTGAGCGTATTTTAATAGCACGCAAAGAACGCGGTATTTATCCTTGATAAAAAAGCTGAATACAGTAAGCCCGATTTTTAGAAATCGCACATGACTACCGTCAGTAGCGCAGTGCTAGTAGCCACCCTACATTTAGGTGGCTACTAGCACTGCGCTACTGCGACTACGTAATCTCTGGATATACCACTGACAAAGCCATTAGGCATAACATCACGTTATTCCGTTGTCTTGCG
The DNA here is from genome assembly GCF_009829915.1 of Pantoea sp. Nvir. Taxonomy (GTDB): domain Bacteria; phylum Pseudomonadota; class Gammaproteobacteria; order Enterobacterales; family Enterobacteriaceae; genus Pantoea. Next base: position 15,905 of record NZ_SZZW01000008.1, read on the forward strand.
ATTACTCAGGGAAGCTTTAACAAACTCAGCAGCGCGTTTTCCTGCTAAGAATGCATGGTCCGAATTATAATACTCCCACTCGCTGTAACGTCCTGAAAGATAAATACCCTGAGTTGCCAACCAACTGCGAATCAAATGTACATTTGCCTGACGATAGTGGTCATATACCACATAAGCATAAGGCATATCTACCTCATTTGCAGTAATAATAACATCTTCAGTACGAAGAATACCAACACGAATACAGTCGTCAATACAGCGCTGAATCAATGCGTCACCTTCACAAGGTAAAGGTTGCTCAGTGCGGTAGGTGATCTCACAGATGAGGCCAAAGCATCCTGCTGGATTACATTCCGGGCTGGCATTCCCTTGTAAAAAAATGCGGTGAAACAGAGTATCTCCTGGATAGTAAATCCAGTGTTTATCGCTTAGAGCTTCGCGCCCAATACCGAGATTAACACAGCGCACTGAAACGTGATTTAGTAATAACGCAGCTTTCTGAATAGCTTCTGGCACGCAATTGCCCATCAGTTGCACTAGTTCAGGTAGCGGTAGTGTGCTGATCATTTGCTCATAGCGATAATGACGACCATCCTTAGTAATAACATCACGATTTTTTAGCTGGATCTCAACGATCTCAGATTGAGTATCTAGCGCGCATTTAAGATAAGGTAGGAAGCCGTTCATTAATGCCTGAAAACCGCCACGTTTGGGATAACCAAAACGTGCATTAGGTCCGACAGGATTGTCCAGCGGCATCAGCGCACCAGAAATAATTTGTTCTAAATTAGGCATTGGAACTCGCTCACCGAGCCAAGATGTCTCTATATTAGCAAGCGACATCTTCCACAGTTTACGATTATAAGGAATTGCAAAATGACGCGCAATGCCTCTTCCCCAAGTACGGAAGATAAATTTTTCAAAATCTTCACCGGTGTTTTCTGCCTCCCCTGCCGATTTTGTCGCTTCAGCGTTAAACATACCATCTGAGCAACACACCGCCTGTCCTGTTGTATTCAACAGTGTGGTATTCCGAGTGCCATGTATACCGTAACAAGCTTCTACTGCTCCCAATATACACTCACTAATTACCTCTGCCGGTAACCCATATAATGATGACTGAAAAGGGTAACGAGTAAAGACATTATGGCTATAAACCCAAGCTTCACGCGTTTGCCAATGCAGGTTATCACCAAGTAGTTTTTCATAGAGTTGTAAAACATAAGGATCTTTTGAAAACATGATATGACCGGCATAATCAAAGGTAAATCCTTTTTCTTGAATTGAACGACACCAACCGCCCGGCGTTTCATTTTTTTCTAGTAATACCGCGCCTTCACCGTAGTGGTAACCTATGCTTAAGCCGGTTGGTCCTGCACCTAGAATCAGACATTCAACAGGACGTGATGGCACCATATGTATCGGCTTATTAGTATCTAGACTCTTATTATAGGAAATAGTTTGAACAACTTTTTTATTTCGTAGACCAGCAATATGCTCTTGCATCCGCTCAACGGTACTATCCCAAGAAGTTTTAGCAATAATTATTGCCATTTTTGCTGCCTGTTCTCTACGAGCTTCTTCGCTGAGATCTAAAACATTTTCGCAAGCATTTATAAAATCTTGCGTAGTGTCAACAATATTGACCACATCATTAAAATGGCGCACTATATCCGGGACCGCCGTGCTAACAATTGGCAGTTGCGCAGCCATATACTCCAGTACTTTAGTAGGGCTAATAAAACGAGTTGAGGTATTTAGCACAAAAGGTATCAGGCAGATATCCCATCCTACTAAGAAATGGGGTAAGGCCTCGTAGGGCTGTTGACCGAACCAATGAAGATTAGTTCGCTGGGGCAGCGTGTTGGGATCTATTTTTACCACTGGACCGACCATCACTATCTGCCATTCAGGACGGGCATCAGCCAGCGCTCCAATCAGTGCAATATCCATACGTTCGTCAATTACACCGTAATAGCCTAATCGTGGGCTCGGAAGAGTCTGCTGTAGCGGATGACCGTTACTACGGTCAAGCGCCTGCTCAAAATGAGCGGCATCGACACTACTAGGAAAACAATACACGTTTTTGTGTCGATGCTTTTTCGCTTCATATAGGCTGGTACCACCGGTAAACACAATATCAGCACAGTTAAGTAATTCTGATTCGCGTTGTTGAAGCTGTTGAGGTGCCATATGGAAAGCAGAAAGTTCATCCATGCAGTCATAAATAATGGCTCTGGGATTAAAGCAAGTTAACAACGGCAGCGCCATTGGAGTATAGAACCAAATTAACGGCTGTTCATCTTTCTCCAGCAGTAAAGTTAATAAGGGTTGTAATACTATTATTTGGCTATCATGGAAACCTGGAGCGTCAACATCTGTATGTGGTTCAATAACGGTTACGTTCGGTGCGGCTACGTAAGTATGTAGCCCTGCTTCACCGGGTTGATAAACTGGCTCCTCAATAAAGAGAACGCGGTAGTATTGAGCGAGGCGAGATAATAAATGCTGTGGACGTTGAAAAACGAAACCCCAGCGCAGATGACTAAATACCACTAAAACAGAATGTTTCATAAAGGACTCCTGTGGCCTGATAGACGATGATAGAAAAAATTGAAATCGGTGCAGTGTTCTTTGGGATTGCCGCAAAGCTGCAGCTGTGGGTTGATGTAACAGACGTGTAAAATCAGAGGCAATGTCCCAGAGTCCGCTATGCGGCCAATATTGGGGATCTTCCCAAAGAGGACTGTCAAGAATAGGATAAATACATATCCCTTGGATATCGCAGCCATTAAGCTGTGCCTGAGCTACTTGTGCAGCAATATGGTTTATCCAAGCTGGTCGGCCACTTCCGACATGGCTGGTTTCTGAGAGCAGAATCGGGCGTTGATAACGTTGTGATAAGTTTACTAGCATTTTGTGCAACGGCATGCGACGAGTATCGCCTAGATGCCAATGCAGACGCAGATTAGAGTTAGTTTCCCATTGATTAGCGTGATAATAATTAGCGCCGATAATATCAAGATAGCGTGGCATGCCGCCCAGTTCTGGCTCACACATACCAACTAGCATATCCCATGCTTGAAATTGCGCAGCATTAAGGTCAGCGGTACGCTGGTGACAGTGATCGCTGTCTTCATCGGGGACTAAATAGATGATAGGATCACAATGAAGAAACCGCGCCCGCGGGTCAACGAGCCAAATGGCTTCGCAGCCCGCTAAAGTAGCCCGTACTAGTTGACGCTTAATCGCATTTGAATCGTCATGGTGGTAATTGCCAAACAGTCCATCAGAGAGTCCCCAACTCAGAAAAGAGATCTCATTCATAGGGGAATAAATAGGCGAGCAAGCGTACCACGGTTTTAAAAACTTGGCGACACGCCGGCAAAATTCCGCAAATCTTAGAATAAAATCATCAGAAAAAAGATCAAGATTTTTTGGCCAACCGTAGTGGCAAAAAGTCCAGTTGATCTGTATTCCTAGTTTATAGGCCGCCTCCATTTTACCTTTGATAGTAGCGAAGGTCTGTTTTGGATCTACTTCCATTTGCCTCCAACCGATACTTTCTCTCACGGTAATAATGTTAAAATGTTTTAAAGCAACATAGTCATTGTAAAACTGCGTTTGATGATCATTCAGTATATCCATTACCAGCGGTCTTCCTTCAGTATTGATATGGTCAGCACCTTCATAACCGGCCTGCCAGAAACTAGAAAAAGACAAAATCACACCCTCCTGTAAAGATTCAGGAAAAAACATCCATATTTCCATACATTCAACGATATTTCTGTCATAGCAAAAGAATCGAATAGAGCCGAAAACGATATCTTTACTAATTATTTCTGTATGCGAAAATTTAAAGTTTGTGTGTAATTGAAGAAGTTTGAATTCAAGAAAAACTTTATCCGGTAAGCAGATAAAAAAGAATCTATAAATTACTAGTTTCAGTGAGCGAACACTTTTAATTGGAGTATAACTCTCCTTACTCTTCCCACAAGAAATTCAAGAAAAAGAAAATTGAATCATTCTATAAAAAGCAATTTGTACTCACGGTATACTTACGAGCCCTAGTATCTATATGTTTATATAGTTCAATATCCTAAACGGCTAGAGCTATTCCATTAGAAATAGCAGAATACATGCTAATAAAACTACCTTATCATGTAGAGAAAGCACATCCTATCTGTACTGAGTGGGGTGAGATGTTCTAAACCAAAAGCTGTGTAAAATTTTTTATCTTTTATATATCTGGTAATTGAAGCTTGTGCAACTAGTATAAAGAGCACATTTGTATGAAAAATCAAAATAAAGATATTGGTATTGTGCCTTATGGAGGCCCGGCAGGTGGATGGGGTGCGCTGAAAGCGGTGGTAGATGCGATTCGTGGGCAGATGTCAGTTAAAGAAAATATAATTGCGCTGTTTAAAGTCAATCAGCCTCAGGGATTTGACTGTCCCGGTTGTGCTTGGCCCGATCCACAATATCATTCATCCTTTGAGTTTTGTGAAAACGGTGCTAAAGCTGTCTCTTGGGAAGCTACTAGCAAGCGAAATACACCAGAATTTTTTGCAGCTCATACCGTTAGTGCACTGTGGAAACTTAATGCATTTGAGCTAGAAGGAGAAGGGCGACTGACGCATCCCATGAAGTATAATTCAACCAGCGATACCTATCAGACCATTCAATGGGAAACGGCCTTTCGCGAGATTGGCACACTTTTACGAAACTACATTGATCCCAACAGTGTAGAATTTTATACTTCGGGACGTACTTCTAATGAGGCTGCATTTCTCTGGCAACTTTTCGCCCGTGAATATGGCACCAATAACTTTCCTGATTGTTCTAATATGTGTCATGAACCGACTAGCGTCGGGCTACTGCAATCTATAGGCATCGGCAAAGGTACAGTGAATCTGGAAGATTTTAATCACTGTGATCTAGTGCTCTGCATTGGCCATAATCCCGGCACTAATCATCCGCGCATGCTGGCGACACTACGCGAAGTTTCCAAACGCGGTAAAAAAATCGTAGCGATAAATCCTCTACGTGAGCGTGGGCTGGAGCGTTTTACCCTACCACAGAGCCCGATTGAGATGTTATCAATGAGATCAACACAGATAGCGTCTATGTACTATAAAGTGCGAGTCGGCGGTGATGCAGCGATGCTAAAGGGCATAATGAAGTGTTTGCTGGTAATGCATAAAGATAGGATATCATTAAAAGAGCAAGGCGTGCTGGATGAAACTTTTATAAAAGAGCATACCGAAGGTTTTGACGCTCTAAAAGCAGACCTTGATGAAACAGAATGGTCATATATTTTTAAGGTTTCAGGTATGACGTTCGCAGATCTTCAAAATATTGCTCACTTATACGCCACAGCGGAAAACACTATCATTTGTTATGGCATGGGAATAACGCAGCATCAACACGGTACGCAAAACGTTCAGCAGATCGCTAATCTTTTACTATTACGTGGCAATATTGGCAAACGCGGCGCAGGAATCTGTCCGTTGCGCGGTCACTCAAACGTACAGGGCGATCGTACCGTCGGCATTACAGAAAAACCGCCGCTGTGGATGCTAAATAATATCGAAAAGGTGTTTGGTTTTAAGCCTCCGCACAAACATGGACACGGCGCGGTAGCAGCCATACAGGCAATACGCGACGGCAAGGCTAAAGCGTTATTGTGTTTAGGCGGTAATCTAGCGGAAGCTATCTCTGATCCACAAGTAACTTTTAAAGCAATGCGCACACTCGATTTAGTAGTGCATATTGCAACTAAGCTTAACCGCTCTCATCTACTTCTCGGCAAGCACAATTACCTATTTCCAGTACTGGGCCGTACTGAAGTTGACCGACAAGCATCAGGCGTGCAGAGCATTACAGTAGAAGATTCCATGTCGATGGTACACGCATCCCGAGGGACACTGATGCCTGTTTCACCACATCTTAAATCAGAACCGGCGCTAATAGCTGATCTAGCGAAAGCGACGCTGCTCAATTCACGTGTAGACTGGAAGAAAATGGTGAGCGACTATAGCCTTATTCGAGATGCTATTGAAGCGATCATCCCTGGTTTTGATAATTTTAACAAGCGTATCCTGATACCAGGTGGTTTCCGTTTGCCAATTGCGGCCTCGCAACGTAAATGGCTAACGCCCAGTAGCAAAGCTCAGTTTAAAGTAATGCAGGGAATAAATGAAGACCCATGTTCGCTGAAGTGTCATGATTTGGTACTAACTACGCTGCGTAGCCATGACCAGTATAATACTACGCTCTATGGTTTGAATGACCGATACCGCGGTGTTACGGGTCGTCGTGATGTGCTGTTTATAGCGGCAGCTGAAGCAGAAAAACGACAGTTACGTGATGGCGATAAAGTCAATATAATAACGCTCGATAATGAAGGTAACCGCACCAAGCGGCGACTAGATAACCTTACGCTTGTAGTGTATGACATGGCGCCAGGATCGGTAGCAGCTTACTATCCGGAAGCTAACATTATGGTACCACTTGAAAGCTATGATAACGAAAGTGGTACTCCCTCCTATAAAAGCATCCCCGTAGTGTTAGAGCTAATAGACACTTTAGGAGTACTTCTCTAAAAAAGAGTAGAATCAATATTAAATTTATTTGATTATTCCATTTTTTATCAGTCTTTTAGACTGAACCTAATTGGACTTGGATATGCTATGTAAGCATTATTTCTGCTTCTTTTCTGAATATTTATTTGCAAAAGTTTATTTTAAATATTTTTATAAAAATGCAGTAATTACTTTAAATTTTAAGGCCTATAAGCTAATTGCATATTTGCGTGGAGGGGAGTTTTGTTAAAAACATCTGGGCGAAGCTTCTCGAGATATGAAGTTAAGGTACTTCTATCCCCTCTTGAATGCAACCTTAATCAAAAAAACTAAGTAATAAAAATGTTTTAAATTTTCATATTAGAACTTTTATGATCTGATTATGCATAATGTTTATTGTGCAACTATTCTATTAGAATGACCGTATAAGTTGTGTTTTAACTGGTTTAATAAGAATACTCTGAAGCATATGAATCGTTAAAAACTTATTGCACCTCTGGAAATAATCTTCAAGGTCAATTAGGTATATTCTTAGTGGAAAGAAAAACACTCGGCGGAATGATGCATGACAACCTGGGGGGATTATCAATGCCCTTTCAATCACTGTGAAAATAAAAATTAGGCGCCAGGTTAAATAAAGTAAAGACGAGCGCACACTATTTGTGTGCGCCTGTACATTCCTGAACTATCAAACAGACAAGATATACATCTTGTGATAGAGTTTTGCGATTTATAGTAAAAATGAGCAAGATTAGCTTCTTCGTTTAGATTCACATGAAGGCTTTATGCTACTGAGCATATCATTTGGATTGACCCAAGCATTAAATTCCTCTTCAGTCAAATATCCTAGCTGTAGCGCCGCTCTCTTTAGTGTTAGTCCTTCTTTATGCGCTTTTTTCGCGATTTCTGCCGCTTTGTCGTAACCAATATGAGGATTAAGCGCAGTTACCAGCATCAGTGACTTATTGAGCATCTGCGTGATGCGATCACGATTCGGCTCAATACCGATCGCGCAGTGATGGTTAAAGCTGTCCATACCGTCAGTTAGTAGACGTACCGACTGCAGAAAGTTATGGATCACCATTGGACGAAAGACGTTCAATTGAAAATTACCAGAGGCTCCACCGATATTAATGGCTACATCATTACCCATTACCTGACAGCAAAGCATAATTAGCGCTTCACATTGGGTCGGGTTAACCTTGCCAGGCATGATGGAACTACCTGGCTCGTTTTCTGGAATAGATAGTTCGCCGATACCGCAGCGTGGCCCAGAAGTCAGCCAGCGTACATCATTGGCGATCTTCATTAATGAAGCTGCTAGTCCCTTTAATGCACCGTGTGAATGTACTAGCGCATCGGTAGTGGCAAGAGCTTCAAATTTATTTGGCGCAGTAATAAATGGCTGTCCTGTCAACTTAGCTAGTTCTTTCGCCACTCGCATAGCATACTCAGGATGAGTATTTAGTCCAGTTCCAACGGCGGTACCACCCAGAGCTAGTTCTGCTATGTGAGGGATACTTTGTTCAATATGTTCAAGACTATGTCCCAGCATTGCTACCCAGCCAGAGATTTCCTGTCCTAAAGTCAATGGTGTTGCATCTTGCAGATGAGTACGGCCAATTTTTACAATATCTTTAAAGTTTTCAGCCTTTTCGTTTAGCGTCTGCTTAAGCATCTGAATTTGCGGGATAAGCTTTTTGCGTAGCGCAAGAAGCGCTGCTACGTGCATCGCTGTCGGAAAAACGTCGTTTGAACTCTGGCTTTTATTCACATCATCGTTAGGATGAACAAGACGAGAGATGCCGCGTTCACCACCAAGAATTTCGCTAGCACGGTTAGCTAATACCTCGTTCATGTTCATATTCGTCTGAGTACCGGACCCTGTCTGCCAGATCACCAAGGGAAATTCACCTTTGTGTTCGTCAGCTAGGACTTCATCAGCAGCTTTCATAATTGCATCGGCCCTATCTTTAGGTAATAGGCCCAATTCACAATTTATAGCCACGGCAGCGCGCTTAGTTTGCGCTAGTGCGTAAATAAGCTCAATAGGGATTTTTTCAGTAGAGATACGGAAATATTTCAATGCACGCTGAGTTTGTGCGCCCCATAACTTGTCTGCAGGTACCTCAATGGGCCCGATTGAATCTCGCTCAATGCGATTATCTGCCATGTTTAGTTCTCCTTTAGAACAGGTTGCGGCGTCATGGTTCGCCCGGTTCTAAAGATGAACACGGACGTTCAAAATTCTTATATGCAAAAATTGATCAATATATTGTAGAATTACCTTAAAGGAACTTTCTAGTATTTAGAATCTTTTCGGAGGATATACCTAGAAATTTAGTTAAATGATTTTTTTCTGCAACCGTGCAAAAAAATCAATTTACCAGCTTAGAAGTAAATGACATACTAAATGATGGTAGCATGGGGTGTGTTTTTCTTTATCCAGTTGATTACTTACGTTTCCTATCTACATCTGCTGAAATCTTTTGCTCCAATATCTGTTTTCATTCTGCTTAATGAGAGAATATTAGTTCCTCTTTAACTGAAACTGAATAAAAAGGGATATGTTATGTATGTATTATCAATAGTTTAAAAACGACACATCCTTGTAGCTTTATATTTAGTTTTTTGCTCCGTATGAACTTTTATATCGAGTTTTTTATAGCCCCTTTTATCTTTATTACCGCACTAACCGGTATCTTTTTTTTATGTACTGACGTTCTAGATAGAAAATAATTTCTAATCATCTGCATTGATTACAGAAGACAAGGTACAATGAAACCGCTTAGACTGACAAAACATTCATGTTCTAGTTTTTTTATCTTTACCAGGCACTGTCATATGAGTCTTAGCTTAGTGTTATTGTTCAAATACGCAAAGATCTTAGGTGGTTGACGCTACTGTAGGCACCATACTAGATGTATAGTACTCTGGATATTACCATAACTCCACATCCTAATGACTAGGTCATGCCTTCGATACCAGATAAAGTATCAGGCGTTAACTGGGATAGCGTACTGGAAGCTGTACGCTACAACGAATGGCATCTATTGCTACGACAGTCGAGTCTGTGAACAGTTATAGAAGTTGATCACAATTGGCTAAGCCACAACATTGATACCGTTTCTATCGATCTAATTAATTTTTCTGTTATTGATCACATAAAGTTCGCGTATTTTTCGTTAACATTAGAGTTAACCAATTAGGTCGTTAAAACCCACATAGGCGTACTCTTTATTTTGTCAAGATAGCTAATATTGGCATTTTTTAACTTTGGGATATGTACTATCATTATGCTAGGCTACTTTATGTGTTAGCTTAGCTGTAGTTCGGGGATGATTACACATAATCCGGCGCAAACTCTATTGAATTCTTGGCTTGTGATGCCGTACTACTCACAAGGTGTGATAGTAGTACTCGCACTCAGGTTTGTTATGGTAGTGCCAATATTGAGTAGTAGTTTGCTTATTTCTTTAGCCCGCGGGTTGCTACGTTGGCGTAACGAACAGTTTATATATATGTCACAACCAGAAACTCTTCCAAATAAGCAATCACCACTGAGCATTGTGCGCAGGCGATTTTTCGAAAAACAGAAAAGCAAAAGCTATTTTTTGCGCAGTGTGGTGATTTTATGGCTCATCATTGGCACAGTAATAGGAAAAGCAATTATTAGCGGCGTTATTGATCAATATAAAATCGTCATCAGCGAATGGTCGCTGATGATGTATGTTACTCAAGGGTTAATGATTGTTCTCTATACTTCAGTCTTTACTGGTTTGATGTCCATTCCACTCTGGTATTTTTTCCTCGGCAAAAACAATCAGGAATAGGGCACATAGTACGATAGGTATCTTCCTATCTACAGCTGAGAACAATAATTCGTCAAAAAATAAATTTTTAGCTTAATTTAAGACCATTAGATAACCGAGTTTTAATGATGGCTTGATCTCTTTATGCTACCTTGTGTGCAAGCACTTGTAAAAAGAACCGCTATCATGACCATTTTTGCCGAAAGAGAACACACAACTATTCACAACGAGCCTTTGATGTTTTTCTATAATATCGAGAAGCGTCTTGATCAATTGCTACCAGTTGAAAGCGAACGCGACTGCGTAGGTCTTGCCATGCGAGAAGGTGCACTGGCTCCAGGTAAACGTATTCGCCCAGTACTACTAATGTTGGTTGCACGCGATCTTGGTTACCACGATGATCACACTGGACTGCTCGATTTTGCGTGTGCGATTGAAATGGTGCATGCTGCCTCTTTAATCCTTGATGATATTCCTTGCATGGATGACGCCAATGTACGCCGCGGTCGTCCAACTCTTCATCGTCAGTTCGGTGAATCAGTTGCGATTCTAACGGCAGTAGCGCTGCTGAGCCGTGCTTTTGGTGTAATTGCACTGGCAGAAGGACTTAATAGTCATGTGAAAACTCAAGCTGTTGCTGAGCTTTCACATGCTATCGGGATTCAGGGCTTAGTTCAAGGTCAGTTTCGTGATCTGACAGAAGGAAGTCAACCGCGCAGCGCCGATGATATCCAGATCACTAATCACTTTAAAACTAGCACGCTATTCGGTGCGGCAATGCAGATGGCTTCGATTGTCGCCAGTACACCGCTAGAATCTCGTAAAAAATTGCAATATTTTGCAGTGGATCTCGGTCAGGCATTTCAGCTTTTAGACGATATGATAGATGGATTAAGCGATACTGGTAAAGATGCTCATAAGGATGTAGGTAAATCGACGTTAGTAAATATACTAGGCACTAAAGTTGTAGAAAAGCGCCTGCGTGATCACCTAAGATTTGCTGATTACCATTTAGCTTCAGCTTGCAATAATGGCTACGCCACTAGGAGTTTTGTGCGAAGCTGGTTTGATAAAAAACTCGCTATAGTAGATTAAATTGGCATTTTGTATCTAAGTTATTAAGGAGACTAATTTTGAATATTTGATCAGATAGGATAGCACTATACACGTGGTTTATTTGGTATGACCACTAGATATAGATTCAGAAGATATAACTTGGATATAAGCTAGCGATATATTTTATAGTTAATTTTAACAAGTTAATAAAAATTTATATTTTTATGATAGTGAAAAAGTTTTATTTTATTAGTATTTTTCATAAATTTTCCCATAAATTATGTAGTTGCCGTGTTGCCTATCATCCATACTCATAAAATAATTATTTTTACTTATTGAAAGTTAGTACCGTGAAGGTACCCCTTTAGGACGTGTTTTAAAACGTCTATGTAGCCACATATACTGTTCTGGCGCACATAAAACAGCTTTTTCTACTACGGCATTCATACGTCTGACGATGTCGAAACTTAATTTACCCTCTAGTTCATGGCTAATTTCTGGCAAAATCAGCAACTCATAGCCCTTATTTCCAGGCAATCGGCGAGGTATAAAAGGCAATACAGCAGGAGCAGCACTACGAATTAAAATAACGGTACCTGCTGTCGTCGCTGCTTGCTGTACAGCAAAGAAGGGGACGAAAATGCTACCACGAGGCCCGTAATCATGATCCGGGGCATACCAAAGAATCTCATCCTGCTTAAGTGCACGGATCATACCTTTCAGATCGTAACGGTCCAGCATAGTCTTATTTGACCGTAGACGCCCCCAAGTTTGTAGCCAATCTAGCAATGGATTATTATTAGGACGATAGACTCCGATACCTGGGTTAAGCATACCAAATATTCGTGCTCCTAACTCAAGTGTTAGGAAATGCATTCCAACTAGCAGAACGCCCTTCTTTGGGTCACGCGCTTGCTTCATATTTTCATATCCAGTCACAGTAAACCATTTTTTTACCCGCCAATCTGGCCAAAACCAGGCCATCCCAGTTTCCATTACAGCCATGCCAACTGATTCAAAGTTATTTTTTAGTAGTCGTGCTTGTTTATTAGCAGGCATCTCAGGGAAACAGAGCTGAATATTGCATCTGGCTATATCAACGCGCTGCGGCATCATACGCCAAGCTAATTTACCCATTCCCTTACCGATAATGCGTATGATCGGATAAGGCAACAATACAAGGAACCAGAGTAAAATAATACCTAACCAGTAAGGCCAGTAGTACGGATGCAATAATGATGGTGTAAATTTGGCTATTTTAGTCATAATTAGATATCTTTTTTTCAAAAAATAAAACTAAAACATTATAAGCGGAGAAGTATAATAGATAAAAAACTTTAGAAAAACTATCGTAAATATTTTTCTGATTAACAGAGTAAGAAATCCCTAGTTAATGCATCTGTATTCTTATGAAAATACATTCCTTTATTATCATAGACGCATATTTCATATGACATAAAAATGTTTTGAATTTACTTAAATTTTATAAAAAATATATATTTTTTCTTCTTTATAAATTAAATCTTAATTACGTGTGTATAAATTAACTTTATTAAAACATTCATTATTAATATAATAATTCCTTATATCATAATATACATTAATTAAATATTTACAAGATGTTTGATATGTTAATAAATGTTGTTCTAACATAATTTAAAATTCAGACTGTGTCTTTGAATTTATCTGTTTTAGTGTGTCTTAGATAACCCACTATAATCGGCGATACCGAATAGTTAGGTGCAGTATCATATCATATATGATCAAGTACCGATATTTTGTAAAACATATCATGTATGAATATTCATTCATATAATTGAATAATTATCTTCTTGTATCTTCTGTCAATCCTCTGACGTATAATCCCAGAGAAGTAGTGCCTTTTTACTTGAACTTCGCTAGATTGCGCGTAGCCTATTATATAGGCCTATACAGTTCATGCAAAAGGAGTTATATAAACATGCCAGTCTAATGCACGAAAAATTTTAAGAATCATTAGTTAATTAATGTATCATCCATCACGCGTGACTGAAGACTAATTTAAGCTTGGCATGAGCAGCAGAAAGTAGGCACAGTTGTTAAATCCACGTTAAGCTGGGTTCCGAAAATAGCGAGTATCAGGTTGATCAACTCCTACAAGCACACCCCACAAGGAGACGTGCATGAATAGAGGCGTGAAAATTCATACTGCGGAGCAAATCGAGCAGGCACGCGCTGCAGGTCATGCCGCTGCGCAGGTTCTGGCGATGATCGCCCCACATGTTCGTATCGGCATTACTACTGAAAAACTGGATGATATTTGTTACGATTTTATTGTTAATAAGCTTAAGGTAATTCCTGCCAATATTGGTTATCAAGGGTACATACGCACCATCTGCACTTCTGTGAATCATGTAGTGTGTCATGGCATTCCCTCAGGCAGGATACTGAAGAAAGGGGATATTGTTAATATTGATGTTGGCATCATTAAAGATGGCTGGTATGGCGATACGAGCCGCATGTATTTTGTCGGAGAACCTTCTGTACGTGCAAGAAGGCTGGTCAATATTACATATCAGTCTATGGTGGCAGGCATTAAAACTGTTAAGCCTGGTGCAACACTTGGGGATATTGGAGCAGCGATCCAGTACGTAGCGGAAGGCGCAGGCTTCTCAGTGGTACGAGAATATTGCGGGCATGGTCTTGGTCAAATCTATCATGACGAGCCACAAATCCTTCATTATGGGACTTCGGGTGAAGGGATAGTACTACAGCCTGGTATGATTTTCACCATTGAGCCAATGATCAACGCTGGTAAAGCTGGCACTACAGTGCTATCTGATTACTGGACAGTTGTGACAAAAGATCGTTCTCTTTCTGCACAGTGGGAACATACAGTGGCGGTAACCGAAATTGGATTCGATCTGCTGACGCCTTGGCCCGATGGCACTGGCAATTATCCTGATATTTAATTTTAAGAGAACAGAATTGTGCTGATCATACCTCTTCCCTCTAATGTCAATACGGGATACCATCCGGCAAAGTATATGAAGGGAAAGGTCAGTATGGTTGATTTAATATGCTCTGCTTGGTAAGCCAGAGTTTTTGCGGACAACCGTATCACAAACTACCGTATCAACTAATAGATACTCTAATTTTGCCGTACACGAACTATATTTTTTCTCATTACCTGGATTCTCATTACCTGGAAAGGTGACACCATTGCTTTAGCAGCATGCCGCTACTTAATTTTTACGGATTATTTATGATTTCATTAATTGAAAGTTAGTCTATTCTTTACAGAGTGAGTGATGAAAATATTTATATGGTGACAATTTTATTCGCCAGCTAAATGGAAGAGAGATCACTTATATATGCGGTATTTAAGAAATAGATCTAGTCGTTATCAATCATTACGAAGATATGTAAATATATAATAGCATGAGTAGGTCTGACACAGGGAATTTTTGCATCAGGAGAGCTAGCGTCCCTCCCCCCCCTCCGTAGTAAGGTGTAACGTTTTAACTTTAATAGCATGACGGCACGCTCTAGGTATTCAAAATTACGAGCGGTTTGCTGCGATTATTGCCAATCGATCCACACCGCGCTGTTCCAGCAGCATGGCTGCTTTCGCCGCTTGAATACCACTAGCACACACCAGTACCACGCGTCTATTGGCTGGAGGTTGCCACTGTTCAATTGCGAATAGCGGGATGCGTTGAACAGATTCTGCTACGCTGTACGGAGCCTCTTGACGACTGCGTAATTCAATGATGCAGTCATCCGCCTTCAGCATATTACAGTCAATAAAAGGGATCGCTGAATTCACCGGTTCCTCCGCGTTGTCAAAGCGAAAAGATCGGAAGTGCCACTGGATGAAATCACAGTTCACTAGGCTGCCAAGAGGGGACGGCGAGAATTTTAGCAGGACGCTAAGCGCCATTTGCGCTTGAAGTGCTCCCAATGTTGCCACTGCTGGACCCATTACGCCTGTAGTATTACAGTTGGCAGTCGTAGAAATAGGTAAGCAGGGGAAAACAGCGCGGTAGCTGGGTGCAGAGGCACAAAATCCACCTACATACCCCTGTCGGCCCAATACAGAAGCGCTAATCAGCGGAATACCAAGCTGTTGACAAGCGTCGGATAGAGTATAGGTCACAACAAAATTATCCGCTGCATCAATCACTAGATCAACATCTTGAAGCGCTTGGGCAACTGTGCTTATACACAATGCCTGCTGACGTGCTTCTATTATGCAATCATGGTTGCGCGCTCCTAAAGCTCGCACAACACACAATGCTTTCGACTGGCCAATATCATTAAGAGTATAGAGAGTCTGGCGATGCAAATTGTGCAGCTCTACTACATCATCGTCCCAAACGCGCAAATACCCAACGCCTGCACCTGCCAACAGCGGTAACAGAGTTGAACCTAGACCACCCGCACCTACCACTAGTACATGCGCAGTACTAAGCGCTTTTTGCCCCTCTTCACCAATTTCTGGTAGCATCTGCTGCCGTTGATAACGATTCATGACGTGTGATACCTTTAACCAAACTTGGCTAAGCCGAATACAGGGGTCGAAGCGACCGCCATGTCACGTCGCTCCATCAGTCCAGCAGAATATGCCTGAGAACCTGCACTTATTGCAATTGCAAATGCGCTCGCCATTGCCACTGGATTATGGGCTTTGGCGACGGCAGTATTAAGAAGAATAGCATCAAATCCCAGCTCCATTGCTTGGGTCGCCTGGCTGGGAGCACCAATACCTGCATCAATTATCAAAGGAACACCTGGAAACCAAGCACGTAAGCTGCGTAATGCATCAATATTGCGTAGCCCCTGGCCAGATCCAATAGGAGCCCCCCAAGGCATCAGCACGTTACAACCTACCGCTAGCAGCTTTTCAGCTATGACGAGATCTTCCGTGGTATAAGGGAATACCTGAAAACCATCTGCACAAAGGATACGTGCTGCTTCCACCAGTGCAAAAGGATCAGGTTGTAGCGTGTTAGCATTTCCAAGAACTTCCAATTTTATCCAAGGTGTACCAAAGAGCTCACGTGCCATATAAGCTGTAGTGACTGCCTCTTTAACAGTATGACAACCAGCAGTATTAGGTAGCACGCGACGGTTGAGCTGACTAAGTAGTTCGCGAAACGCGCTACCCTGACGGCCTTCACGCCGGAGGCTGACAGTGATAATCTCAACGTCGGCGGCAAAGACTGCCTGTTGCAGAATCTCGGGTGAAGGATAGCCGGCGGTACCGAGCAGAAAACGCGAACGAGGTACAAAACCATAGAACATGGTTTAACCTCCCTGCATAGGTAACAACACTTCCAGACAACACCCCACTTCCAGACGCTGGTTATCATACTGGGCACGTGGCAGAAACTGGCCGTTATAGGCACTAACAACGCAAGTAGCATCAATTTGTCTTTCATGTAGTAGCGCCGCTACGGTTGCTACCTCTGTTTCAACTATCTGGCCATTGAGTTCAATTTGCATGTTCTGACTCCTGACTAAGCAGTTGGATAAGCTGTTGTGCCATAGCAGGCGAAAGCAAAAATCCGTGCCTATACATACCATTAAGATAAAAAACTCCATCGCGATATCGAACTTCAGGCATGTTATGGCGATAAGCCGGACGTAGTCCTGTACCACTCTCTAAAATGCGCGCTTCGACCAACGCTGGATGAATTGCCCAGGCAGCACTGAGAAGTTCCATTACAGCGCGAGCACTAATTGGACTAGCATCATTGCTCTCTACCATGGTGGAACCGAGCATGAAACGACCGCCAGCACGCGGTACTAAATAGCAGGGAAAGCGCGGATGTAGCAGCCGAATAGGACGGGTAAAATGGAGATCGTTGCATTCCAAGATAAGCATTTCACCTCGTACCGCACGCAATTCAGGCTGATGATCCGTAGCATAAATGCCTCTACAATCTATTATAACCCCATTGGGTTTTCCAGTATGAAACGCGACGCCGCCCTCTTTAAGGCGGGTCTGCAACTGAAGCAACGCATCACGCGGGTCCAAGTGTGCTTCACTAGGAAAAAAGAGACCACGCACAAAACGCCCGGCTAATTCAGGTTCCAAGTCTGAAGGATCAACCCATTGATAACCGCACGTCACGCGAGCAAAACGCGTCAGCTCCGAAGTGTCCCGTGGAGACACCACCACTAGAGTACCCTTATGTACTACACCCTTAATCCTCTGTGACCACCAAGAGGCAGCGCATTGGCCTAAGTTGATAACTTGCTCCGGTGCGCTCTCTCCTTCGCAAAATGGAGCGAGCATCCCTCCAGCCCAGTGCGACGCAGAAGCTTCATTCCCAATGATGACCTCTAGGGATTCCCCTTGTTCAGCAAGCAGCGTGGCAACGCATAAACCAACAACGCCGCTTCCAATAACGGACCAGCTGGCCACTACCCGCGAGCAGCTAAACACAAAAACGTGAAAAAGAAATAGTGGTTCACGTTGACCTTGACCTCTACATGCAAACTTATGATACACAAAGGGAAATCATGGGAAGCAGCGAAACAGTGGTTTTATATCCCTTAGCAAACAGCAAAAAAGACACATCACTAGCAATATCACCTTTCAGTTCGGAGATCTCTAAACCAAGCCCTGTATTATTATGCTTTCCGACCTGTGGACTAATCTTTTCAATTGTAGAGTAATTGCCTAGTTGGTGCAAGCGCATTATGTTAATCACATATTCAATCTGTGGTTTTATTTCAGCTGTTGAACAACTAAGAGT
Source organism: Pantoea sp. Nvir (assembly GCF_009829915.1). Taxonomy (GTDB): domain Bacteria; phylum Pseudomonadota; class Gammaproteobacteria; order Enterobacterales; family Enterobacteriaceae; genus Pantoea. The sequence goes on from NZ_SZZW01000008.1 coordinate 34,103, forward strand.
TGGTTCCCGTTATAACGACAGATATGAAAAATATAATTAAAACAATATCAAAAACCTACTATTAACATAGCAACCACCCCATGTATTTTATACATGGGGTGGTTATGGTGATTAAAAATTAATAACTAGATTTAAAAAATCCACTGCTTATCATGAATATTTCCAAGGTATTTTAATTTTTAAATTGAATACCTTAACTATAATCATCATATGCACTCTATATGATAAACTGCTGCATGAAGCTTGATATCACACAAAAATGATTTGTCAAAGAGCGTAGCGTGAAACAGCAAAACGATCAAATACTGGTTCAGATTAAAGTAAATTATAAAACTACCTTAAAATTGCTTACATCTATTCCGACTAGATTATTGTCTGCGGTGAAACCTTTTGTTATTTTTGCTGATCTAGATAATAGATCAATTAGACGGTCTGGAATTTTAGCTCATAACTTCTCGTCCACGAGCACTTCAACGAATTAATTTCACGTGCTCCACTGACATACTTTTATGCTGATTTTACAATTAATATTTAAGAACCACCATCAAAAATCGCACAAAATTCCGGATGGCAATCATAGTACTTAGATATACTGTGGTGATGAATAGATATCAATAAATAATATTATCATGCGATATTGTATACTTGGTTACACTATCTGAACATCAGAGTTAATATGTTGGAACGAGTAAGTTCCTTCGCTTAAATTTGGTGAAATTTCCTTTTATGTAATGTTTTTATGTGCCTCAATTTGTGCAGTTTTACGGCTCTGATTTTCTATAAGTTAAATAAAAATGACTGTTATTATTTTGGTTAGTTCATAATCCACTGTAATCAGTGGATGCAGGATAATAACTAATAGAAAATATTCAAGAACTATATGTTTCTGTTCCGAGAACTATATGTTTCTGTTCCGGATGAAAGCCAGGTAATCAATAGTCAAGAGATAAGAAAAATTATCTGAAGCGGGATAGTTTAAGTTTAGAAGATAGAAAGATTCACTGTAATCAGACGCATCAAATAATAAATCATAATAAGTAGTCAAGAATGGTCACTAATTCAAGTAACTACAAATTCGTTAACAGATATATCGTAGGAACATTCACTGTAGTTAACATCACAAAAATACAGAGGATAATCTTAAAAAGACAAATAAAAATAATTAGTTATCATCAATAACCGTAGCTAGTAATTCCACTATATAAAAAACCAGAGCTCGTTAGCATAAAGATATAAGATAGCGAGAAATGGCTAATCAGTACATATTGGCATAATTTTTATTCATTGAATTAAAATAATTTAAATGACTAAATTCCTATTATTAAAGAAAAATTAAATACGGAAATAGGGCGATTTTAATATCTGTACACTACAGTAAATTTACAAAATCACTGATTACAGTGAACACCATCTGTCAATCATTAAAATTAAGTGTGTTGATCAATTCTATATTTTCAAAATTGCTTATCCCATCGAGCTTCGGCGTGCGACTATGGATGATAAAAAATACCGAACACCCGCGTTTGCCTTCTGAATAATCTAGATAACCTATTTTTTTCAATTGCTCCATAGCACGCCGCACGACATAATTTTGTGTGGTTATTTTAGACCCTAAATTCAAACGTATGCGAAGACGTGCCAGTGAAATAGGTGCTGGATTTATCGGAAGACTCTCAAGGAACGTATAGAGTGCTTGGGCAGATTCTTTGCGCTTGAGTTGGGATATTGCCCTAAGTTGCAGTAAAACTTTATGGTCGAAATTATATAATTCAAACAATTTAGGATCGGACTGAATTCTGACCACATCTTTTTCTCGATCGTAGTAGGCTGATTGCACTAAATGAGTATGATAAGCCTTACCATTTCCTTCAAAAGATAAAGTGTTAGTCGATATACGGCGTAGGGAAGCATCGAGTCTTTTACGTAATGCTGCCGACGAGTTGGCCGAAGGGATGCCACACATTTTTACAAAATCTATAAAGGGCAAGGTAACAGTGTCCCCTTGAGTGGGATAACGTGAAAAGGATTGAATTATTCCAGCCCAAGTTTTAAAATCGTTATCCATGTCCAACCGTGCGCCGGTAATGATTACCTTCTCATAACCCTCTGCTTTTACTAGTGAAAGATTCTTTAGTTCCTTAGTCGCATCAGTAGACGCCATCACACCAGATTTACCGCGTGCTGTTGATTTCAATGTCGGGACAAATAGCCCCAGCCGCATCAAAGCGACAGGCTGAACAGTGTTATTTTTGTTAGGATGAAGCTGAATAACTTCACCGCCATTTTTGGTTACCAACAGAAAATTTTTAAGCAATTCTTTGTTTTTAATATTTTCATCTGACATAACATGAGACATCCATTCCTACGAATGAGAAAATTATTCTCTAACTATAGTGAACACTATCACTGATTATAGTGAATATTTTACAGAATATAGTGAATTATTTACTGATTATAGTGAACTGTTTGCTGATTATAGTGGACATCATCGCCGCCGCAGGCCTTGTCAGATAAGGCCTGCGGCAATCAGGGATCTATTTGGATCTATTTTAGATCTATTTGTGATCATCTATTAGGATCTAATTCTTGTATATGTGGATAAGTAGATTAACTACCAATGAAAATTAACCTAACTATATGCCACAGGCCACAGATAGCCGCTTTATAACATATAAGCTTACGGATTCTAGATTCTTTAATTTATAGAGATCTTTTAATATTTATTGAAAGATCCTTAATACAGAATATTGTAGAATATAGCCTAAAATTAAAAGTTACCTACAGAACACAGTAGAATGAAATATAATAAATAAAATAAGCAGTTTAATAACAACTGTCTGGAGAAGATATGATATGGGTATGGAACACTTTAATCACATTAATAACTGTTATTATAATGGAGATCACTGCTACATTATCACACAAATATATAATGCACGGTTGGGGTTGGAAATGGCATAAATCACATCACAAAACAAATTCATCTTGGTTTGAAACCAATGACCTGTACACGTTGATATTTACATTATTAACAATATCAATAATTTATCTAAGTAGCCAAGGCTACTGGCCCCTGCAATGGATAGGCGCAGGTATGACACTTTATGGCATACTATACTTTATCGTACATGATGGACTAGTACATCAGCGCTGGCCGCTTAACTATGTACCACGACGCGGCTATTTTAGACATCTTTATATAGCACATTGCATGCATCATGCGGTGCATGGACAAAAAAACAGCGTCTCTTTTGGTTTCCTATACGCATCGCAAATATCAAAATTGCAAGCAAAACTAAAATGTCATAAGAGGCATCATTCTAATAAGAACGCTGCCACAAAGCAACGGAACGCGGCTGTGAAGCCGACACCCGAGACCTAATTGCTTGAGCTGCTCCCATTACTAACAACAGAAACTTCTCTTTAATACTGGTAGATTGACGGTAATCCCAAGCAGATTCACCCTTACGGTAAACTTTCACCCCAATACGACGATAAATTTCTTTCGCTGTAGCAATCGCCCAAGTTGATCGAAAAGATATACCTGCTAAACCTACAGAAGCAGAAGCATAATAAAGCTCAGCTTGACTCAACAGCCTACGCGCTACACAAGACAGAGCGGATCGATAGGCATGATCAGCAAAATGTAATCTATCTAGCCCAGCTTCTCTTAGCCAGCTCTCCGGCAAATAACAGCGCCCAATTCGTGAATCTTCAATGATATCACGGGCAATATTAGTAAGCTGAAAAGCAATACCAAGATCGCAAGCACGATCCAGGATTAAATCATCACGTACACCCATAATTTGCGCCATCATGAGTCCGACTACACCAGCAACATGGTAGCAGTAGCGCAGTGTATCCTGTAACGTTTCATAACGTGTATCGCGCACATCCATGGCAAAACCTTCTAGGTGTTCAAAAGCATAAACGGAAGAAATACTATGAGTAAATACAACCTCCTGAAAAGCTTCAAATGCCAGTTCATGCATCTTCATACCTGAATATGCTTGTCGGGTTTTTAACTCAAGTTCAGTAAGCCGCTGCTGTGGAGTATGTAATAATGAAGATACACTGGGAAAACCGAGCCGCTGATTATCTACTACATCGTCGCAATAACGACACCAAGCATACAACATCAGTACACTACGTCTCGTTTTAGCATTAAATAATTTTGACGCAATAGAGAAACTTTTCGAACCTACCTCTATGACTTTCACCGCATAATGTAATAGTTTCGTATTATTCATACATATCCTTCATCATCAGAGTTGCAGTGGCTTTAGCTGAACTAATCACACCAGGAATACCAGCACCCGGATGAGTACCAGCACCGACCAAATAGAGATTACGAATATAAATATCACGGTTATGTGGTCGGAACCATGCACTTTGTTTTAATATCGGTTCTACAGAGAACGCAGAACCTTGATACGCGTTAAGATCATCACGAAAATCAAAAGGTGTAAACATACGATATGTAACCAAATGACTCCGTAATTTAGGCATACAGTGCTGCTCTAAATAATCGAATATACGATCACGTAACCATGGACCTTTGATGTTCCAGTCAAGATTAGCGGTACCAAGGTGAGGAACTGGCACAAGCACATAGTAGCTACCGCAGCCCAATGGGGCGAGTGAGAGATCAGTGACGCAGGGGGCATGCAGATAAAGAGAAAAATCTCTAGCTAAGGTGTCACAGTTAAAAATTTCGTTAATTAAATCACGATAGCGTGGACTAAAAAAAACGGTATGCTGTGCCAACTGGTCGTATTGGTAGTTTAGTCCAAAATAAAGTACAAACAATGAGTTGCTCATACGTTTACTTTTTAGTTTACCAGCTTGAGCCGCAGCAGTTGGATGGTGTCCAAGTAAATCAGCATACGTGTGCACAACATCAGCATTAGAGGCAACTGCGCGTGTTTCAAATACCCGACCACTTGCTAAATGCACAGCCGAAATGACCATATTCTTTACTTCAATATAGCTGACGCGAGCGTTGAGTTCCAGTGAGCCACCTATATCCTGAAACAACTTGACCATACCATTAACTAATGCACCAGTGCCTCCAAGTGGGAACCAAATGCCCCATTTACGCTCTAGTGCATGAATCAAAGTATAGATAGAGGAGGTAGCAAATGGATTACCACCTACTAACAGTGAATGAAACGAAAAAGCTTGGCGCAGTTTATCATTTTCGATAAAGCTCGCCACCTTACTGTAGACACTACGCCAAGCCTGCAAACGTGCCAACTGCGGAGTAGCTCGCAGCATATCACGAAACGAGAGAAAGGGCACGGTGGCAAATTTAAGATATCCTTCATTGAATACCTCATCCGAATAGTCGAGAAAGCGCTGGTAACCCACCACATCACGAGGATTAAACTTGCGTATCTGAGATTCTAGAAGCATTTGGTCATTACTATAATCAAAAATTTCGCCAGATTCCCAACAAAGCCTATAAAAAGGAGTGACTGGCAGTAACTCAACATAATCGCTCATTGATTTACCAGACAGTACAAAAAGTTCTTTAATTGCTCCCGGATCAGTGATAACTGTTGGCCCAGCATCAAAGGTAAATCCCTTATCCTGATAAACATAAGCTCGACCACCCGGTCTATCACGTTGCTCCAATAACTGCGTTGAAAAACCTGCTGCCTGAAGACGAATTGCTAGTGCTAATCCGCCAAATCCTGCACCAATTACTATGATGTGTTTTATCATGATGCTCTTCTTCTAGAAGAAAGAGTAAAAATAGCATGAATTGCTGTTAACACCGGAACCGGCGGCTTACCACTGAGGATGCGTACCCAATCTGCCAATGTAAGTTTACCCGCGTAAAATCTAGCGATCACCTCCTGTGGCAATCTATAAAATTTCTGTATAACCTGCCATCGCTGATCTGCATTACCTGACAGAAACAACATGCGGTTGAGCATACGAAAGAAACAATGATGCCGCCACGCTAATCGTGCGAAATAGTAAATCTGTGACGGAAGCATTTCTGGAGAAAAAGTACAATCCGCCGTAAGTGCATCCGCTAGAAAGGCAGCCAAAGACACCGAGTAACCTGTCGTTGGATGGAAAAGTCCTGCGCGCATACCTACACAAGGTTGGCGATGTTGCCAAAAACGATCAAAATCGCCCGTTAGTGTAATTGGCAAGATACCGTGCTCTTCCCGTTCTAATATTTTTAGCTGCCAGCCTTGGCGATTGGCATAATTAAAAATATTCTCGCGTGCATGTTCTATTACAAGCAAAGTGTCGTCAGTATAGTATGTATCTTCAATAAGCAGGCACGTTGGCGAAAGCGGCAATGTATATACAAAATGATAACTCCTCTTCTGTTCGACGGTAGCATCCATGAGAATTGGTCTTTTAAGTTGATGAGGTTGACTCAAAGTCCACTCTTGACCAAAGAAGAGCTGAAATGCAATCTGTAACGCAGAATTAGGCTGATAACCACGTCCATCGATTATCACTCGTGCTTGCAATATTTTGCCGCTAGCAAGCTGCACATGATCTGGCATGCAACAGACAACAGTTTGATTGAGCAAAAGCATCTCATTAAGTTCAGAGTGTAGTACTTCATTAAAACGTGTAGAGGTGATGCATGAGTAGCCGAGATCAAGCTGGCGCATTAAATGGGGAAAACGCACTTCATATCCTGGCCAGCGATGCACTACAAAAGGCGAAATCCAGTGGTGCTGTTGGGAGTTAAGATCGTCTTCATGAAAACACCATGTGTGATTGCCGCCTGCTTGAGTATTATCATCAACAAGAAGTACTTGCAGATTTGGCTGGCATTGCTTTAATCGTAAAGCTAATAGCCCGTTCGCTAGGCCTGCTCCCAACAAAAGCACATCATACTTCTGCGATGTCATACTAACACTTCTCCGCAAGTAGCTGCTATTACATAAGTAACGTAATAGGCGATACCGGAATGGATGTTCCATCCTACTACCACACGAAACTAGATACATAACAAAGAGTTTTACGTATTTGGTGCACTATGAACTGTAGGTATCCGTGCTTTAAGCTTTAACATGATCTGTCAGATTGCAAGAAATATGATAAAAAATAAATCAAAAAAAATACGGGCCACTTGCCCTACCTACATAAGGAAAAGCTAGTAGAAAAATGAATATTAAAAATGAAGTGAAATGTTCACAGTGCTATAAATCCCCCATAAGAATAGTATTACCAATAAAGAAAAATGCATCTTATGGTATACCCTGGTGCCATAACTAAAATATGACGGTACACCGTTAATAATTTAACTTATATGATATAGGTTAAATTCGAAAAGATAAATGCGACAATATGGTGAAACCATGTTCATCAGAGCTTATTTAAGGGCGTCAACAGAAGATCAGTTTGCCGATCGGGCAAAAAAAGTCTTAGAACAATTTGTTCAAGAACGAGGGCATAAAATAGCTAGTTACTATAGTGAAAATGTGAGCGGTACAACGCTTGACCGTCCGGAATTGGGGCGGTTACTAATGGATAGCCATCACAACGATATTTTACTAGTAGAACAAATAGACCGACTAACCCGTCTAAGCAACAGTGACTGGATAACAATGAAAAAACAGATTGAGCAACATAAGCTCCGCATTGTCAGTCTGGATGTTCCTACCTCATGGCAGGCACTGTCGGATAAAGAACCCTCACAAACTGATCCAATAACACACGCCGTTATTACAGCTATCAATAACATGCTAATTGACTTAATGGCAGCGATGTCACATAAAGATTGGTTAAGCCGACGTCAAAGGCAAAAACAGGGGATAGAGCGGGCACATATGCTAGGTAAATACCGAGGAAGACGTGCCGACCACGATCGGCACCAGAAAGTCTTGTACTACCGACAGGTTAAAAAACTAAGTATACGGGAAACTGCAGACGCCACAGGATACAGTACCTCCCAAGTATGCCGCATTCAGGCTTTTTATTCACAGGAAGAAAGATAAGGTAAAAAATAGATACTCTTTTTTTTATTACAAACTTTTTTAATAAAAAAATAAGAATATTATGACATCTTTACATTGCTCAGTAGATTGTGTACACTATTCATCAGTAATAAATTGTTTTACAGATTATTTAATATAGTATATTCAAATTCCTT
>NZ_SZZW01000001.1 GCF_009829915.1 Pantoea sp. Nvir
ATCCCTGATGTCGTAGGCTTTAAGTTGACTGGTAAGCTTCGGCCTGGTATCACTGCAACTGACCTAGTTCTAACGATTACACAGATACTGCGTAACCATGGTGTAGTCGGGAAATTTGTTGAGTTTTATGGTGATGGTCTGCCAGAGTTGCCACTTGCAGATCGCGCTACCATCGCCAATATGGCACCTGAATATGGCGCAACCTGTGGATTCTTTCCAATTGATGAGGTGACACTCAGGTACCTGATGCTAACAGGCCGCGATATCGCACAAGTAGCGTTGGTCGAAGCTTACTCTAAAATGCAGGGGTTATGGCATACTATAGGTGATGAGCCTATCTTCACCAGTTCGCTAGAATTAGATATGCAGAATGTGGAGTCGAGTATCGCTGGTCCCAAGCGTCCTCAGGATCGTATTTCTCTTAGTGATGTACCTACTCAGTTTAATCTGAACAACGATTTAGAGACAAATCATACTCAACAGTTGCATAAAACAGTGACCTATACTAACAGCAAAACCGGTCTGAGCTATGAGCTTGAAGACGGAACTGTAGTCATTAGCGCAATTACTTCCTGTACTAATACTTCCAATCCCAGTGTACTAATGGCAGCAGGCTTGCTGGCGAAAAAAGCGGTAGAGCGCGGACTAAAGCGTCAGCCGTGGGTTAAGGCTTCATTAGCACCTGGTTCAAAAGTCGTATCTAATTATCTGGCCATGGCGCAGTTGACACCCTATCTTGATAAGCTGGGTTTTAACCTAGTTGGATATGGGTGTACTACCTGTATAGGTAATTCTGGACCTTTGACCGATGAGATCGAAGCGGTACTAAGAGAGAGTGATATTACCCTTAGTGCTGTACTTTCCGGCAACCGCAACTTTGAAGGTCGTATCCATCCACTAGTGAAAACTAACTGGCTTGCATCGCCTCCGCTTGTGATCGCTTATGCACTAGCTGGAAATATGAAGGTTGACCTCCAAACCGATCCTCTAGGCAAAGATGATCAGGGCAATGACGTCTTCCTAAAAGATATCTGGCCATTACCAGAAGAGATTGCTACCGCCGTACAGAAAGTGACTAGTGATATGTTCCATAAAGAATATGCCAAGGTGTTTTATGGTACACAGGAGTGGCAACAGATTAAAGTAAGTGCAGCAGCCACCTATAAATGGAAAGAAGACTCTACCTATATTCGTCCATCGCCTTTCTTTAAAGATATGAAGCGTGAATATAAACCTGTTGAGGAAATTAAAGGGGCGCGCGTATTGGCGATCTTAGGGGATTCCGTGACTACAGACCATATTTCACCGGCAGGAAGTATTAATGTGGACAGTCCGGCGGGAAAATATTTACATGCACATGGCGTGGAATATGCTAATTTCAACTCATACGGATCAAGACGTGGCAACCATGAAGTGATGGTGCGCGGCACATTCGCTAATGTTCGTATTCGCAACGAGATGGTGCCTGGTATTGAAGGTGGCTATACTCGCCATATACCTAGCGGTAAACAGCTCACTATCTATGACGCATCTGTGAAATATAAAGAAGATGGTACACCACTGGCGGTGATTGCGGGGAAAGAATATGGTTCCGGTTCAAGTCGTGACTGGGCGGCAAAAGGACCGCGTCTACAGGGTGTTCGAGTAGTAATTGCCGAATCTTTTGAGCGTATTCATCGTTCCAACTTAATTGGTATGGGTATTCTACCGCTGGAGTTTGCGCCATACGTAACGCGTAAAACGTTACAGTTAACTGGTGAAGAGTTATTCGATATTGTAGATCTATCGAAGTTACGGCCGTACTGCGTAGTGAATGTAACTATAACGCGCACTAATGGTTTTCAGGAAGTCATAAAAACACGCTGTCGTATCGATACAAGTAATGAGCTAACCTATTACCGTAATGACGGTATCCTGCATTATGTAATTCGCAATATGCTGAGCACTGGAAAATCTGAGAAGCAGTTGATAAGTTAAAAAACAGTAAACATAAGCCCTATGGCTCATCGTACCGCTTCGGTAATGGAGCGGTACGTGTAAGAAACATTACATAATTTTATGCACACAGATCATCCCCAATATTATCATAACCTAATTAAAAATTAGGCCTATTCAGATTTAGGGAGGAGATGACCCATTTTTTCAGCTTTAGTATCAAGATAGTACGCATTTTTTGGATTGCGTCCAACGACTAACGGAACGCGCTCAACAATATTGATGCTCGCTGCGCTGAGCATTGCTACCTTACGTGGATTGTTAGTCAGTAAACGTATCTCATTCACACCTAGTAGCTTGAACATATCTGCACATAGGGTAAAGTCGCGTTCGTCTGCCGCAAAACCAAGATGATGATTCGCTTCGACGGTATCATAGCCTTTATCCTGTAGTGCATATGCACGAATCTTATTTATTAACCCAATATTACGACCTTCCTGACGATGGTAAAGCAGCACACCACGACCTTCGTCAGCAATCGCATTCAGAGCTGCCTCTAACTGAAAACCACAATCGCAACGCAAACTAAACAGCGCGTCTCCGGTAAGGCATTCTGAGTGGACACGTGCCAATACAGGCGTTGTATCATTGATATTGCCGTAGACCAGCGCAACGTGATCGTGACCATTTGCTAGTTCCTCAAAACCTATCATGAGAAAATCGCCCCAAGGTGTGGGCATTTTAGCTTCTACCACCCATTTAAGCTGCATGTAATTCTCCAGAACCTTCAGAAGATGCGCTATCCTAAAAAATAACGCGCAGACCGGTATAGCCCGATAAAGTTAATAATATTGTGCCACAACGTGAAGTTAGGCTGGTAATTTGTCAGAAAGATTTATTGATAAAGCACAATTATCCGATACACAACAGATTATATTGTTATTTTGTAAGATAAAAGTTAATGAACGGCGGACGATCACTAAGCTGAAGGAGAAAGGATGCAAGAAATTCTATGTCGTATTACAGCATGCACGCTACTGCTTTTATTAATTCCCACAACAGTATGGCTATCCGGCTGGCAGTGGCAACCTGACGCAAGTAAGGTACTACTACATTATCTATTTTGGATGACAGAAACGGTCACCCGGCCTTGGGGAACCATGACCAATCTGCTACTCAGCTTCTGGGTATTATGGTGTCTAAATTTTCGGCTGAAGCCAGCAGTGTTATTATTTTTAATCATGAACACTACTATTCTTACTGGTCAGTACGCTAACTCTTACATTAAAGATCAAGTACAGGAGGCGCGTCCTTATATCGTCTGGCTGGAGCATAATCATGGACTGGATAACCGCGAATTTTATCACTTAACTCATAAAGAACGTAGCCAATATGTAGATCAGTTGCTAGCTAGTGCCCAAATTCAACCTTTCTGGCTAAGGCAGCACTGGATATTTGAAACTGGTTTTGCTTTTCCATCAGGTCATACATTATTCGCTACCAGCTGGATACTACTGATGGTTGGTTTGCTCTGGCCGCGCCGCCATTATATAACTATAGGTATTGTCGGCTTTTGGACTATTGCAGTCATGATTAGCCGTCTGCTCCTTGGCATGCACTGGCCAGGTGATTTAGCAATGGCATTATTACTTTCTTGGCTACTAGTAATGATTGCCATTTGGTTAGTACATCACTTTTGCGGACCAGTGACTTTACAGGTGCAAGATCGAAAGAAAGTAATGCAAAGGAAAAGCAGATTGTAATTTAGCAGAATATTCTCATATTATCGACTTTTCACTCGTAAAAAATATGTGTCTAACGTTGCAGAGGAAAGCATTCTAACCGATTTTTTGGCATACTTTCACTGGATAACTTCACAACAGTGATATACTGTGGAATATTTGCTGATTTTTTTAGTAGTATCGATTATTTTCATCATTTATATCATATTAGGCGCGCATAATGATCAAATAATCACCTTTAACTATCTGCTGGCACAAATTGAATGTCGTCTTTCAACGTTGTTTGGTACCGGGTTTATGCTAGGTTGGGTAATTTCAGTTTTTTCTTGGTACGCTTTCTTGTTTTTTTAGCCTATGCAAAGTACAAAATTAAACGCATGCAATTACAATTAGATAACAGCGACCAGCTAAAGACCTCATTGACCTCTACTTGTCATAGGTCTGGAATAATAATTTATGCTTGAATCGCTGTTTCTATTATTACCTATTGCAGCATCGTATGGCTGGTATATGGGGCGACGTAGCGCACGACAGGATAAAGCACAAGAAGCGAGTCGTCTGTCACGTGATTACGTTACAGGAGTTAATTTTTTATTGTCGAATCAGCAGGATAAAGCAGTAGATTTATTTCTTAATATGCTGAAAGAAGATAGTGGTACGGTCGAGGCACATTTGACGTTGGGTAATCTTTTTCGTTCACGAGGTGAGGTAGATCGTGCAATCCGTATCCACCAGTCTTTAATGGAGAGTACCTCACTTAACTACGATCAACGTCTTCTGGCAATCCAGCAACTGGGCCGTGATTATATGGTAGCCGGTCTGTACGATCGTGCTGAAGATATGTTTAAAAAGCTAACAGATGAAACAGATTTCCGTGTCAGTGCGTTACAACAGTTGCTACTCATTCATCAAGCGACTAGCGACTGGCAACAGGCGATCGCGGTTGCTGAACGTTTGGTTAAGCTTGGTAAGGATAAACAAAAAGGTGAAATTGCACATTTTTACTGCGAGCTAGCGCTGCAAGCAATGAGCAGCGATGATCTTGATTGCGCCATAAGCCTGCTAAAGAAAGGTGAAGCTGCAGATCATCAAAGCGCCCGCATCTCGATTATGATGGGACGTATTTTAGCAGAGAAGGGTGAATATGCAAAAGCTATTGAGTATCTGAAACGCGTGCTGGACCAAGATAAAGAGTTAGTAAGCGAAACATTACCGATGTTGGAAACATGCTATCAAAACCTCAACCAATCGGAAGCTTGGGCAGCATTCCTTCAGCGTAGTATAGAAGAGAATACTGGTGCAGCAGCAGAGCTTTATATGTCTGATATTTTAGAACGGCAAGAAGGGCCGGAGGCTGCTCAGATCTATATTAACCGACAGTTGCAACGACATCCAACCATGCGTGTCTTCCATCGACTCATGGACTTCCATTTACAAGAAGCTGAAGATGGACGTGCTAAAGAAAGCCTTATGGTTCTACGTGATATGGTAGGAGAGCAAATTCGTACCAAGCCTCGATATCGCTGCCAAAAATGCGGTTTTACTGCACATGCACTTTATTGGCATTGCCCTTCCTGTCGTATTTGGTCTTCTGTAAAACCTATCCGTGGACTTGACGGACAATAACCTACATTATACTTATGTGCTCTGTTCACTAGTTATATTATATTTTAAAATTCTTACTATCAAATAAAATAAACCATGACCACCTCACCAATTCTTGTCGCACTGGATTATCATACTCTTAAAAGCGCATTACATTTTGTCGACCAAATTGATCCGCGAAGTTGCAGGCTAAAAATTGGAAAACAAATGTTTACACTATTTGGACCTTCAATAGTGAAAATTTTGCAAAGACGCGGATTCGAGATCTTTCTTGATCTTAAATTTCACGATATTCCTAATACCACAGCCTATGCTGTGGCAGCAGCTGCCGATCTTGGCGTGTGGATGGTTAACGTTCATGCTAGCGGTGGTGCGCGAATGATGGATGCAGCGCGCGATGTACTGGTACCCTATAGAAAAGACGCACCATTACTAATCGCAGTAACTGTTTTAACCAGTATGACCACAGAAGACCTACGTGGCATAGGTATTACATCATCACTTACTGAGTATGCAGTATATTTAGCTACATTAACGTATGAGCGTGGTCTTGACGGTGTGGTCTGTTCAGCGCATGAAGCCACTTATTTTAAGTCAGTTATTGGCTCTGACTTCACTCTGGTAACACCAGGAATACGTCCAGTGGGAAGCAACGCGGAAGATCAACGACGGATTATGACTCCATCTCAGGCCCAAAGTATGGGCGTAGACTATATGGTAATCGGTCGACCTATTACAGAATCAGAAGATCCAGCCTCTACACTTACATCCATCTTAAATAACTTAAAATTTCACCATAAATCATAGATATTCATCTGAATGACTCAACCTACATAAGACTAATCATACAGCCAAAAAGAGTATCTTATAATTATTTAAAACAAATTAGATGCGTATAGGAAAGGTAAAAGAAAACTGATTCTACCCTATAGCTTTTCTAAGGAGAAAAGTTTCCATAATTATTTTCAAATTTAATAGAAGTATTTCGTGCTGGCTATCAAAAACATAAAAATCCTTTTATAGATTACAAACAATGGCATTTTACTATTTGTACTAGCTTAAGGTCGACAGTCAACCGATAATAATTTATTTTTTAAACAAATAGAAGAACGACATTAGCAGGTAGTACTGTGCTACCTATCAAGCTCAGAGCTAATAGGGAACCAATCTTTTTTAATAAGCAAGAAAAAATTAAGTTTTCTTTAGCGTATCACTGGACTAGTTATTTTAAATAGTTAGCTATCAAAGGATCAACATAACAAGATCTCTTAGATGAAAAGCAAGTAGGCTCTTTCTTTAATAAAAAGAAATATGTAAAGAAAAAAGAGTACAAGATTAACTTTCCTTTAAAAACTATTTAAATTCCAGCTCATTCATCGCAGCAATGTTGAAGCCGCCGTCAACGTGAATCACTTCACCCGTGATGCCACTAGCTAAATCAGAACAGAGAAATGCTACTGAGTTTCCGACATCGTCAATGGTGACTGTGCGGCGAATTGGGGTAACAGCTTCGCTGTGTGCTAGCATCCTGCGGAAATTTTTAATTCCAGAAGCTGCTAAAGTGCGAATTGGGCCAGCAGAAATAGCGTTCACACGCACGCCTTCCGGCCCCATGGAGTTCGCCATATAGCGCACATTCGCTTCTAAAGATGCTTTCGCCAGACCCATGACATTATAATTAGGGATAGCTCGTTCTGCACCTAAGTAGGAGATTGTCAGCAAGGCAGAGCTTGGGTTCAACATCTTGCGACATTCTTTCGCCATCGCTACAAAGCTGTAAGAACTAATGTCGTGCGCAATCTTAAAGCCTTCACGGGTAACAGTATTAACATAGTCTCCATCTAGCTGGTCGCACGGAGCAAAACCAATAGAATGAATAAAACCGTCAAATTTTGGCCAGTTTTTTGCCAGTTCAGTAAATAGTGACTTGATGCTCTCGTCTTTAGCTACATCACATGGTATAACAATGTCTGCACCCAGTTCATAAGCTAATCCTATTACACGATCTTTTAATTTATCGTGCTGATAAGTAAAAGCTAGCTGTGCGCTCTGTTTATGCATTGCCTTCGCAATTCCGTAGGCAATGGAAAGTTTACTAGCGATACCAGTAATAAGAATTCGCTTACCAGAAAGAAAACCCATAGCTCTGTATCCTTATAGTCATTGTATTATTGGAGGTGCATTAATTAAAAAATAATAGGTGACCATTGTTAACGGTGTTCAAATTCTAATACGTCTCAGTTACATTATATAACCTGACTTATCTTCCACCATTTATAATAAATTATAAAGTTAATTTATTATTGAAATTTGGGTATAATACAATGGTTTTAACGCAGTAAGATCTTCAAGTAATCGCATCGCATCTTATGCGGAGCAATACTTTTTCTTATTTAATCAATCTGAAAGCATGTTTACAGTGTTTTGCGTTAATGTAGCAACCAATGTTTTTGGTTTTACGTCATAGAGAAAGATAGACATTTAGGGGTCTTTATAATTCTATTACCGTATTACATTCTACAGATCTATTGTTAGAGAATTGTTTATCAATTACGTAAACAAGAAAATAATTAATAAATATTATGATTATGCTTATGATGCTAATCATTAGCATTTTCATGTTCTTCAAAATAGCTATAATATGGAATCGAGAAACCTTATTCTCATTTTTTCAACATTGAAAACTATGCATACTGATTATTTTAGATGTTTGTAGTTGCTACTACATTAGTAGTACTTTTGTTTGTTTAAAAAGAGTTAAAAATGCGATCATAAAAACCCGTCCATCCTGAAAATAGATGAATGTTCTACATCTTTATCACTGTTATGAGCTAATGGGATAATTAATGAGAACAATATTTCTATACCTATGATTATGTGTGTTTCTTTTTGTAACTCTGATTGTCTATCGTCAGACGAGATTTTCGTCTCTTGTAATAACTAACGTATAATAGAATTCAAAAGCATATAAAAGAAAGCTGTGGTGTAACCCGGATTAAGTAAATATTTATCAGAGTATAGGAGTATTTTAAACTTTAATATTTCATTGCTTTTACTATAGATAATTTGTGCCAAATAATTGGCATATTATCGTCCTTGGCTGTGTGTTTTTACCATCTGCAACTACTATATTAGGACATTATGCTTGATATAAGCCCGACTAGTTTTGAAAATGTACTAGGCAATGGTTAGTACGAAAACTAGATTCACTATAAAATTTAATATAACATAAATAAGCAAGGTATGTACACATGAAGGAGATACAGTACATTATGGTTAAATGTAACATCTTTTAGAAAGTCGCTCTACATTGATATGTAACCACACTTCTGTAGGAAGTTGAGAGGTGTAGTTCGAACAGATCAACAGTGCCTATTACGCTAGGCAGAATAGGATTGATGTCACCGTGAATGTAAACGAAAATAATATATTTAATCGAATAAATAAAAAATGTTTTCGTTAAAATTACGCGAGTTACCCAGCTTTATAACCTCTAAACAATTTTGCTGAATTTCTTGCGTGAGCGACTACCTGAGCTTATCTAAGCTAAAAGATATTATTACATCAGTGATTATTAATCCACAGAGATTTTCTCGCCATTTTTATCATATCACTGTAATGAAATTTTCTTTCGCACTTATGTAGTCAAGAAATAAATTATATACTTATAGTGAAGGACAAGACTAGCTACAAGCGAATTTTAAGCAGTTAAATACTCCCAATGTAATGAAAATAGTGCTTAATTTCACCTTTGATATCCGTATCCTACAGGCAATAGACTAACTTTATTATGACATAATTTAAAGCGCATTATCAGAATAATTTACTGTTTTTCAGAGAAAAAACAATCTATTGAAGCTTTTCTGCAACAATCAGCTATATGTTAACGGACAAAATAATGAATCAAACATGCTAATTTATTTTTAACCGAGTATTTAATTTTAATTAATTTTTTTAAAAAAAATATTTTTATATCCATAATCATCTAATTAATAAGATACATATCAATTGTATTACTAGTTACTTCATTATCTCAATATATCTAGAAAAAAATTTTCTATTGAATCGTAGTCCACACTTTGCAGTCGTACAGAATATCTTTTTTTATTTTTAGATGAAACAATCATGTTATACGTCTCACCATAGGATCCTAGTCTAGACCACTATGCATATTTTTAGTAGGGTATATGTACTTAGTTCTGCATGCATTACGTTCATAAGTGACTGAAATGTTGTTTCAGGAACTGCGTTGTTATGCAGTTGATATATCATAATCATCTAAACGAAGAAAGGGAAGATTATGTTAATTGGAATACCTAAAGAACGGTTGCTTAACGAGGCACGCGTGGCAGCAACTCCTAAAACTGTCGAGCAGCTTATCAAGTTAGGTTTTAGCGTTATTATCGAACATGAAGCAGGAAAACGAGCCAGTTTTGATAATGAAAGCTTTGCTGCCATAGGCGCCAGCATTAGTGATACTCATCAGGTCTGGCAATCGGATATCATAATGAAGGTTAATCCACCCGATGAAGAAGAAATCGCGTTAATACGTGCAGGTAGCACTTTGGTGAGCTTTATCTGGCCTGCGCAAAATATAGTCCTGCTGGAAAAACTAGCAGTACGTAAAGTTACCGTAATAGCGATTGATGCCGTACCGCGCATTTCACGCGCCCAGTCATTGGACGCACTCAGCTCAATGGCCAATATTGCAGGTTATCGTGCTATTATTGAAGCCGCCCATGAATTTGGGCGTTTCTTTACCGGACAGATTACTGCTGCAGGTAAAGTCCCACCAGCTAAAGTAATGGTGATAGGCGCAGGCGTTGCTGGACTGGCAGCAATTGGTACCGCGAGCAGCCTTGGAGCGATTGTGCGTGCATTCGATACACGTCCAGAAGTGAAAGAACAGGTACAAAGTATAGGTGCAGAATTTCTTGAGCTCAATTTAGAAAAAAAAGAGGCAGGTAATAGACATGACGGATACGGGAGTGTAATGCCTGACGCTTTTATTAACGCGGAAATGGCGATGTTTGCCGAGCAGGCAAAAGAAGTAGACATTATTGTCACCACGGCTCTAATCCCTGGCAAAGCTGCACCAAAACTAATCACCGCCGAGATGGTAGAAAAAATGAAGCCAGGGAGCGTTATTGTTGATTTAGCAGCACAAACGGGTGGCAACTGCGAGCTTACCGTGGCCGATCATATTACCGTCACTGATAAAGGTGTAAAGATTATTGGTTATACTGATCTACCCAGTCGTTTACCGACACAGTCATCACAACTTTACAGTACCAATCTAGTTAACCTAATAAAGCTACTGTGCAAAAAAAAGAACGGCGAAATTAGTATCGATTTTGACGATGTAGTAGTACGTAGCATGACAGTGATACTCAACGGTAACGTGACTTGGCCTCCGCCGATGATTCAGGTCTCTGCCATACCTCAAGCTACTTCTGCTACAACACAGCCTGTCGTGAAAGAGGTTTCCAGACTATTAACACCATCACAGCGCAATTATTTGCTATTGGCACTTACTATCGTGTTAGTAGCCTGTCTTGCTAATATTGCACCAGTTAACTTTCTTTCTCATTTTACCGTTTTTGCGCTCTCTTGCGTAGTAGGCTACTACGTAGTGTGGAACGTCCGCCATGCGTTGCATACTCCGCTAATGTCAGTGACTAATGCAATTTCTGGCATTATCGTCGTTGGTGCAGTAATGCAGATAGGGCACGGTGGCTGGATGACCTTTATCTCATTTATTGCTGTGCTCATTGCCAGCATCAATATTTTTGGTGGCTTTACCGTCACTCAGCGCATGCTAAAAATGTTTCGTAAGGGGTAACTGATGTCTAGCGGATTAGTGACGGCAGCGTACATTGTTGCTGCAATTATCTTTGTTTTTAGCCTTGCTTGTCTCTCGAAGCATGAAACCTCAAAACAGGGCAATTTATTCGGTATTAGCGGAATGGCAATAGCATTGCTTGCTACTATTTTTGGACCTGATAGCGGTAATATCGCTTGGATTTTGTTGGCAATGGTAATCGGTGGTACAATGGGCGTCATTTTAGCAAAAAAAGTTGCAATGACCGAGATGCCAGAATTGGTGGCGCTTCTACACAGTTTCGTCGGTCTAGCTGCAGTGCTAGTAAGCTTTAATAGCTATATGGATCACTCAGTTGGACTCTCTAAGGTGATGGAAGACATTCATCTTACAGAGCTTTTTCTAGGCATTTTTATCGGCGCAGTGACCTTTACAGGTTCTATAGTGGCATTCGGAAAACTGCGTGGGAAAATTTCTTCACTTCCTCTGAAGTTACCACATCGCCATAAGATTAATGCACTAGCGCTAGTAGCTTCTTTTTTAATGCTAGTATGGTTTATATGCACCGATAGCACGGGAATTCAGATTTTTACCTTATTACTGATGACAGTGATTGCTTTAGCGTTCGGTTGGCATCTAGTCGCCTCTATCGGAGGCGCCGATATGCCTGTTGTGGTGTCCATGCTTAACTCTTATTCAGGCTGGGCAGCAGCCGCGGCAGGCTTTATGTTAAACAATGATCTGCTTATCATCACTGGCGCATTAGTAGGTTCGTCAGGTGCCATTTTATCTTACATCATGTGTAAGGCCATGAATCGTTCTTTTATTAGCGTGATTGCTGGTGGTTTCGGCACTGACAGCATTACAGGTAACGCAATAAAGACTGGGCAGTATCATGAAATTAGCGTGGAAGAAACAGCTGAATTATTAAAAAACTCCTCTTCGGTTATTATAACTCCAGGATACGGTATGGCGGTGGCGCAGGCGCAATACCCGGTAGCGGAGATCACCGAAAAATTACGCGGTCAGGGAATTAAGGTGCGCTTTGGTATCCACCCAGTCGCAGGTCGCCTACCTGGACATATGAATGTATTACTGGCGGAGGCTAAGGTGCCTTATGATATAGTATTAGAGATGGATGAAATCAATAATGATTTTGCCAATACTGATACAGTTCTAGTTATTGGTGCCAACGATACTGTTAACCCAGCTGCAGAGGATGAGCCGAGTAGTCCTATTGCAGGAATGCCAGTGCTAGAAGTGTGGCAAGCACAAAACGTAATCGTGTTTAAACGCTCAATGAATACCGGCTATGCTGGAGTACAAAATCCGCTATTCTTCAAGGAGAATACGTATATGTTATTTGGCGATGCAAAAGTAAGCGTTGAAAAAATACTCAAATCGCTGTAAAGAATAAAAACAGGACAGTCAGACATAACCCTTCATCTTTTTAAATAGTGGTTACTCTTCGTACATTTATTTTTTTTGTTCTTCTAATTAAAAATTAATCGCGTCAAAGACATACGCTTGTCGCTACAGAATGTTAAAAACTTAGTACTCGAGGTGCAACGAATTTTGATTGATCTTAAAGGTGCTCTTCATAACTAGCCACTCACTCTCTACTTATTTCTCAAAAGCTATTGTATAAGAAATACGTATGACTAAATATAGATTGGATATCGTTGTACTGTTGCGCGCCCTCTTCTAATAACTTTTCTTAGCTTATGTGTTAACACAGAGTGTTCCAGCACATAATTTATAATCTCATGCTATGATATCGTTCGCGCAACTAGTGAATAATTGCGACAATTTGATAAAAAAATCTGCCCTGTCTAGGGCTACATATTGATTTCTTGAAGGTAATGATGATTACTCTTCTTAAGATTGCCTTTAGTTATCGTAATAGGACGACGGGAGGGCAACTAAATATATAATTATAATATAGCGCAGAATTTTAATTTCCAGATTTTCTATCTGATATCAGATAGTAATGTAGCCCTGATATTTTGCCATTTCTCCTAGAAGGAGAAGCTATTGTATCTAAAACTTTTCTTTAAATTGCTTAGTATGGAGAAATCAATCTCATGTCGCAGAAAAACCTTGCTAATTACCGCGTATTAAAGCCTGGTGAACCTCATCCGCAGGGCTGGAATATACCCCCGGTTAACGATTTGCGATCTGCGATAAATTTACTAAAAACATTATCGGGTCACTATATTGAAACTGACCGCGAAGTCGATCCTAATACTGAACTGGCAGGAGTTTATCGCTATATCGGCGCAGGCGGTACTGTAATGCGCCCAACGCGTATTGGTCCGGCGATGATGTTTAACAACATCAAAGGATTTCCTGAATCCCGAGTGCTAGTGGGATTAATGGCGAGTCGTGAACGCGTGAGTGCCCTACTAGGAGCACCGGTGCATGAATTAGGCATTCAAATGGCGGATGCACGTAAAAACGTGATGCCGCCAGTAATCATAGATAAGACTCAGGTACCCTGCCAGGAGGTGGTCTATCGCGCAGAAGATGTAGGTTTTGATTTACGCAAAATTCTACCCATGTTAACCAATACCAACGAAGATGCCGGTCCTTACTTCTGTCTTGGACTAGTCCTTGGCAGCGATCCTGATGATTACGATAACGTGGACGTCACCATTCATCGTCTCTGTGTGCAGAGCAAGGACGCACTTTCTATCTTTTTCGCACCTGGACGTCACATAGATATTTTCCGTAAGAAAGCTGAAGCGGGAGGCGAGCCGCTGGCAGTATCAATAAATATTGGATTAGATCCTGCTATCTATATCGGCGCAGAGTTTGAAGCGCCAACCACGCCTTTTGGCTTTAATGAGCTGTGTGTGGCGGGCGGCTTACGCGGTAAGCCTGTCGAACTAGTAGAATGCCTCAGTATTAAACAGCGTGCCATTGCACACGCCGAAATTGTAATAGAAGGAGAGATTTTACCGAACATTCGCGTGGCAGAAGATCAGAATAGCCACACCGGTAAGGCAATGCCGGAATTTCCTGGCTATATGGGCGAGGCAAACCCTTTGCTGCCGGTTATCAAGGTTAAAGTGATCACTACGCGAAAAAATCCTATCCTACAAACTTTAGTTGGGCCAGGCGAAGAACATGTTATCCTAGCAGGACTTCCTACCGAAGCTAGTATTTATATGAAATGTGAAGAAGCGCTACCTGGACTGGTAAAAAACGTCTACGCTCACCGTGCCGGCGGCGGTAAGTTTCTAGCGATATTACAAGTGGAGAAGCGTAACGTAGGCGATGATGGTATGACGAGGCAGGCAGCGCTAATTGCGTTAGCAGTATATCGTGAGCTAAAAAATATTATCCTAGTGGATGATGATGTGGATCTATTTGATACTGATGATGTACTCTGGGCGATGCAGACGCGCTATATCTCCGATCTAGATACTCTGTTCGTACCGGGCGTTGCCGGTCATGTGCTTGACCCGTCGCAGCAGCCTTTATACGATCCGCGCTTAACTGCTAAAGGAACTACTGGTAAAACTATCTTTGATTGCACAGTACCTTTCCATCTAAAAAGAACTTTTATCCGCGCGCAGTTTAAAGAAGTTGATCCCAGTCTATGGATGCCGTCGCTATTTAGCTAGAATATTAATAATTTATAATAAAAAAGCCGATAACATACGTTCATCAGCCTGTTCATCATTTAGTCTTCTGGTATTTATTTTACTAGCGTTTTTGCGATGTTATACATTAACACTTTAATATCTTCTATTGTCAAAGGTCGGGGTAAGTAACGTTAGCTTGAGCAGGTTACGCCATGATGTTTAGTCACACCGACTTTAGAGTTTCCAGATTCTAGCAGTGAATCGCCAATAAGTTAGTTACTTAGGGAGGGAGGTATCAGCAAAACTGTAATATCCAAGTTTTGAATGAAAACGGCACAACCCTCTTACTAAAAGAGGGCAGTGTTGTTTGCAAAAAATCTGTTGGGATTTTTACTCCCGCTAGGATGTCGCGCTATATACAAAGCATATCCACCGATGAAGGGATGATATTATAGTATAGTAAAGTGATTCGCATAAGAAGTAACCTTAAGCTCGTTTGTTTGTTTCAGGTATAGAAAAAGTAAGTTGGTATGCCAGTAGATAGGTTAGCCGCAAGCAACACAGCTAATGTGTAATTAAGTACTTAGTCGTGCAATATAACGGACGTTACTACACATAGGTAAATTTAACGCGCTCTGATAAGCAGCAGGTTGTAGCTCATTACTGAAGCGCATTAGTTAGATATATTTATGGAATGATTTAGATTGTTCTTTAAGAGTCTCCATGTCGTTCTCACTCAGTCATCCTCATAATTCGCATTTGTGCACTTTAAAAGAGTGGGGGAGGATATCCCACGCAATTTATTTTATACAAACCTTTATTAAAGTTTCTAACGATGGTAAGTAATACTTTATCTCCTACCTTATTATTTTTTCAACTCTGCATTTAATAGGTTGCGGTGTTAGTACTTTTCAGTGAACCCCCCTACTACAATATCAAGATATCAGCTATGCCGTTGATAGAGTAAGTAAGGATATTTATACTTGGTACGCACTCATAATGTGATATACATCACAATATTATTGTTCTGCGCCTGGACCATTCAGATCTTTTCTTCTAAGATGGACCCCGGCTGCACGGACTAAAATAAATTAGTCCGTAATATAATAAATAAATAGCGAAAAAATGACTTATTATGTGCTTCTGCTTATAAGCACCGTGCTAGTTAATAACTTTATTTTAGTGAAATTTCTCGGCCTTTGCCCCTTTATGGGTGTTTCCAAAAAATTGGAAACAACAATTAGTATGGGACTTGCTACTACCTTCGTTATTACATTAGCTACGATTTGCGCATGGCTGATGAATCACTTAATTTTAATTCCACTCGACCTAGTCTATCTGCGTCCCATGTCCTATATCTTGGTAATATCTATGGTTGTACAGCTCACAGAGATAGTCGTACGCAAAACCCACTCCTCTCTTTATCGCATGCTCGGCATCTTTCTGCCCTTGATAACAACGAACTGTGCTGTGCTTGGTGTACCTCTATTAAGTGCTAACCTCCACCATACCTTCCTACAGGAGGTCATCTATGGTTTCAGCGCCTCACTTGGTTTTTTGTTTGTAACAGTACTCTTCGCCGGGATACGTGAGCGTCTAGTACTAGCCAACGTTCCTGCACCTTTTAAGGGTTCCTCTATTGCACTAGTGACCGCTGGCTTAATGGCGCTTGCGTTCATGGGTTTTACAGGTTTATCAACATCCTGATGACTACAATCTGTAGTGCTATTATTTTTTTAAGCACTCTAAGCTTAGTATGTGGCGCATTGCTAGGTTACGCTTCGCGTCGTTTTAAAGTAAAAGAAGATCCTATAGTTGAACAAATTAATGGAATTCTGCCACAAAGTCAGTGTGGCCAGTGTGGTTATATTGGTTGCCTTCCCTATGCAGATGCGGTCGGTAACAACGGCGAAGCAATCAATAAATGTACACCAGGAGGTGAGCAGACCATGCTGAAGATGGCGTCACTGCTGAATGTAGAGCCTCAGCCTATCGACGGAAATGAGAAACTGACACAAGAAAGAGTGTACACCATTGCCTATATTGACGAGGAGAATTGCATCGGCTGCACCAAGTGCATACAAACCTGTCCAGTTGATGCCATTGTGGGCGCATCGCGAAGCATGCATACCATACTGAGTGACTTGTGCACTGGATGTGCTCTCTGCGTCATGTCATGTCCTACCAACTGTATTAAGATGTGTCCAGTGGCAACAACTACCCCACCGCCAATTAGAAATGGGATTTCTAAATCATGTCTCTGCGGGTAATACCGGTAACCATTTATGATTAATCTGTTAAACATGTTTCATAAAAAAGAAAAACTCTGGGATTTTCATGGAGGTATTCATCCGCCGGGGATGAAAATTCAATCTAACGGCACGCCTCTTAGACAGCTACCTCTGCCCGATCGGTTTATCATTCCATTAAACCAGTATATTTGCGATAAAAGTGAAGTATGCGTTAAACCAGGCGATCGTGTGCTACGCGGGGAGCCTCTAACCTTTTTTAATAACCATGTATTGCCTATCCATGCACCAACCTCTGGTACTATTACCACCATCACTCAAAATACGATCGCACACCCTTCTAGATTCTCAGAACTTTGTATTTCTATGTTACCAGACGGAGAAGATCGTTGGATACCACTTGATCCAATTGCAGATTATTACCAGAGAGAGAAAGTGTATATTGTACAGCGCATTCATAATGCTGGCATTGTAGGTCTAGGTGGTGCAGGCTTTCCAACCGCCACCAAGCTGCGCACCGGGCTGCATAATATAAAAACTCTGATTATCAATGCTGCCGAATGCGAGCCTTACATCACTGCCGACGATCGTCTAATGCAGGACTGTGCTATCGAAATCATTGAGGGCATTCGTATTCTCGCGTGGGTATTGCAGGCCAAGCGTGTGCTGATTGGTATTGAAGATAATAAGCCGGAAGCTATCCTTGCACTAAAAGAGGCTCTAGGCAATGAGCGCGATTTGCAACTCCGCGTTATTCCAACGAAGTATCCATCAGGCGGTGCAAAACAGCTGACTAAAATTCTAACTGGATTGGAAGTGCCACACAACGGACATTCTAGTGAGATTGGAGTTTTAATGCAAAACGTCAGCACAGCTTGGGCAGTAAAAAGGGCGATTATCAACGGCGAACCGCTGACCGAGCGTGTAGTCACCTTAACAGGTGAGGAAATTGCACACCCATGTAACGTTTGGAGCCGTATAGGTACTCCCGTTAGCCATCTTTTGCACCAAGTTGGTTTTAACCCTAACACGTGTCAGACAGTTATTATGGGTGGCCCATTCATGGGTATACCTTTGTTGTCGTTAGACGTTCCAATAGTTAAAATCACTAACTGTATATTTGCTCCTTCCTCCGGTGAGATGGGGCACAACCGAAAGGAACGCCCGTGCATTCGCTGTGCAGCTTGTGCCGAAGCCTGCCCAGCTAATTTGCTACCACAGCAACTTTACTGGTATAGCCAAGGTGGCGATCACGATAAAGCGCGCACGCACCATATCGATGATTGTATTGAGTGCGGCGTTTGTACCTATATCTGTCCAAGCAATATTCCTCTAGTACAATATTACCGTCAGGAAAAATCCAAGATACGAGTCATCGATCTTGAAAAGCAACGAATCTCCCAAACGAAAGCACGTTTTGAAGCACGTCAAGCTCGTCTGGAAAGAAAAAAACTATCGACAGCAAAATTTATAGCTCCAGACTTCGCCAAAACGAAAGCGGAGATTCATGTACTAAACTGTCAGATCGAAAATTCTCGTAAAAATAATGCAGCAAAAGTAGCTACTGCTATTGCTCGTGCGAAAGCGAAAAAAGCTACTGTAACGCAAAAAATAGAAAGGGAAGTTATAAAATTAAATATAAATATTAAAAATAATGACGTATGTCCGTCAGATGATACTAGTCAAGTACCCGACACAGCCTCTAGGACTAAAATATAGTTACCGTTGATATTTGGGAAATAAAATGTCTCTGCATATCGCAAGTTCTTCTTATATCCACAACCGCCGCAGTACTGGCAAGATTATGCTGCTAGTAGTGTTAGCAACCATGCCCGGCTTTTTTATACAGTGTTATTTTTTTGGTTACGGCAGCTTTGTACAGGTGCTTCTAGCCGTGCTAACAGCATGTCTGGCGGAAGCAGCGATTCTAAAACTGCGTAAGATTTCAGTAATGTCGCAGATAACAGATAACTCCGCTTTATTGACTGCTGTACTTATCGGCGTCAGTTTACCTCCAATAACGCCATGGTGGATAGTAGTGATTGGAACTATTTTCGCCATTGTAATAGCTAAACAACTGTACGGTGGACTAGGACAAAATCTATTTAACCCAGCCATGGTTGGTTACGTAGTACTTCTAATCTCCTTCCCATTAAAAATGACCAGTTGGCCAACTCCTAATGAATTACAAGTGATGAAAGCAAGTCTACTAGATTCATTAAGCATGATTTTTACTGGCCATACACTGTTGGGGGATACGATACAACAGCTACAACTTGGCGTAGACGGTATCAGTCAGGCTACGCCACTAGATAACTTTAAGACTGAATTGCATGCAGGACATAGCGCAGATCAAATATTAGCCCAACCAATCTATACCGACGTATTATCAAGTCAGTGGGTAAATATCGGATATTTAGCCGGTGGCCTCTTTCTACTGTGGAAAAATGTAATTCGTTGGCATATCCCCGCAGCGATACTGCTAGCTTTGATATTGTGTTCCACGTTTGGTTGGATAATTTCTCCAAAGAATCTTTACACGCCGTTTATTCATCTCTTCTCTGGGGCTACTATGCTTGGTGCTTTTTTCATAGCTACTGATCCGGTCACAGCCTCTACTACTAACGGCGGTCGTCTTATCTATGGTGCACTAATTGGTATACTACTGTGGATAATACGCAGTTTTGGCAGCTATCCTGATGGCGTTGCTTTTGCCGTGCTTCTGGCTAATATCTGTGTGCCACTGATCGATTACTACACACAGCCGCGCGTTTACGGCCATCGGCAGAAGTGATTATTGGATGCTTGAGACTATTTATAAAAATGCGGTTACCTTGGCGATCTTTTCTATCTTCACTACCGGCTTAACCGCAGTAGTTAATGATATCACTAAGCCAATTATTGCGCGCAATATTGCACTTAAACAGAAACATTTGCTGAATCAGGTGATGAATCTGGATCTGTATGATAATCAGACTCAACTTGAGTGTTATTTTGTTACTGATCCCGCTTTAGGTAATACTACACCACATCATCTCTATTTAGCAAGAAAAGGAGATCAGATATCTGCTACCGCACTTGAGACCACTGTGCCAGATGGTTATGCTGGTGTCATTCAAATGTTAGTGGGCGCCGATTTTCATGGCAAGGTGCTCGGTGTACGTGTGATTGAACATCACGAAACTCCTGGCCTCGGTGATAAAATTGATCTGAGTATTTCCAATTGGATTAATAGTTTTAACGGTAAGGTGATACAAAGTGCCGATGATAAATCCTTTGCAGTGAAGAAAGATGGAGGTGACTTTGACCAATTTACTGGCGCTACTATTACACCGCGCGCAGTGATCAACGCCACTAAACGTACTGCTTTATTAATTGAAACCCTGAGAGATAAGCTTTCATTACTGCCAGAATGTGGAGACACACATGAGTGAGGTTACAAATTTACTAATTAGCGGTTTGTGGAAAAACAATGTTGCGCTGGTGCAATTATTAGGGCTCTGTCCACTTCTGGCTGTTACCTCGACGGCAACTAACGCACTGAGTCTAGGATTAGCTACTACTCTAGTGTTAACAACTACCAATAGCGTGATTTCTGCTGTACGCCGTTGGATACCGTCAGAGATTCGAATACCTATCTACATAATGATTATTTCTGCGGTGGTTAGTTGTGTACAGATGCTCATTAACGCTTACTTCTACATCCTCTATGATTCACTTGGTATCTTTATTCCTCTGATCGTCACTAACTGTGTTGTGGTAGGTCGTGCCGAAGTCGTAGCTTCTAAAAACAATGTTTTGCTTTCAGCGACTGATGGATTTGCCATAGGTATGGGAGCGACCTGTGCAATGGTCATGCTTGGCTTAATGCGTGAGCTAATCGGAAGTGGGGAGGTATTCAACGGCGTAGATAAGCTGCTTGGCCCCTGGGCCAAAGCGCTACATATAAAATGTATGTATTTAGATTCACCAATGCTTCTAGCGATGCTACCGCCAGGCGCTTTTATCGGGTTAGGTATGATGCTAGCCGCGAAACACCTAATTAATCATGCCGCCACGTCGTGGCACTGTAAACGCGGTGGTAGTAAAGAAAAGCATATACATACACATGTGGAAAAAGCAATATGAACCAGACGAAGCGTATAAAAATCCTTAGTCGGCTTCGGGAGCAGAATCCTTATCCAACTACCGAACTTAATTTTACTTCTCCATTTGAGTTGTTAATTGCAGTACTATTGTCAGCACAAGCAACCGACTTGAGGGTTAATCAGGCTACGGCAAAGCTCTATCTTGTTGCCAACACGCCTGCCGCAATGCTAGCAATCGGCTTTGAAGGCATAAAGGAATATATTAAAACTATCGGACTATTTAACATTAAAGCAAAAAATGTGATCAAAACATGCCATATCTTATTAGAACAGCACAATGGTACAGTACCGAAAGATCGTATCGCGCTAGAGGCCTTGCCCGGTGTCGGA
Organism: Pantoea sp. Nvir; assembly: GCF_009829915.1. Taxonomy (GTDB): domain Bacteria; phylum Pseudomonadota; class Gammaproteobacteria; order Enterobacterales; family Enterobacteriaceae; genus Pantoea. The sequence continues at coordinate 21,421 of NZ_SZZW01000001.1, forward strand.
CGTAAGACTGCCAATGTGGTACTAAATACTGCCTTTGGCTATCCGACAATTGCCGTCGATACTCATACTTTCCGTGTTAGTAACCGCACTGGTTTTGCGCTAGGCAAAAACGTAGAAGCAGTCGAAGAGACACTGCTAAAGGTAGTACCGCAGGCATTCAAGGTTAACTGTCATCACTGGCTAGTCCTCCATGGTCGTTATACCTGCTTAGCTCGTAAGCCGCGCTGTGGTACCTGCCTCATTCAAGATCTATGCGAGTACCTAGATAAAACGAAAAAATGAATAAGTTTTATACTCTTGTTGTTTTTAAGTGATTAACAGCGCCAAATATTTCAGTAAAGTTTATATATTTTTATTGAAATCTAGTTAACAGGAATATAATTTCCCAAAATTTATTTGAAATGATAGATCATTTTCTTATATATATATTGTAGCTTATAGGACATTGCACGTTACAGTGATGGAGTTGTTACAATATTTTTCGTAAAAATACTTTAAATTTCTTTATTTTTGCATATGTCAAATTTCTCAAAATTATCATCATCTAAAATAAATAACATATAATATTTATTAGACACATTAAGGGACATTAATTCTGGATTTCATATCTTTAAAAAGATAAAGGCGCTAATAATACTCTTTATTGTGTTACAGCAGATTAGTATCCCCACCGTTGTTTATTACCAATACTGATCCCTAATCACCTCTAAACCATATTCAAATAGAGAGGGATCCGTAGTTAGAACTTAAAATCCATAAAAATTTTCTGTAAATCTAATAAATGTGTTCTTGCATTATTAAATTATAATAATAATATTTCTCTCTAAGAGATGAAATACTTTTCATTAAATGTTTATAGCCAAACTATCAGGCAGTAATTTTTTTTACCGCGTCGTAGCAACGCATAGCGCCCAAACAGCTTATCAGTGTCTCTAAAGTGGTATTCTGAATTTGACTGTTTTTTGCCATTAAGGATAATTGCATTAGAGCATATCATCGTGCGTGCCTGACTGCGCGACGGCGCTAGTTTAGAGTTGACTAGCGCTTGCTGAAGATCATCTTCTGGACTCAGCTGGATAGCTGGCATACCGGTGCTCCGTGCTAGCTGCTCGAAATCTGCTTTAGTTATTTCATTTAGCTCATCTGAAAACAAACTTTTAGTTATACGTTTTGCTGCTGTTAGGCCCTCTTCACCGTGCACTAATCGAGTTATTTTCTCAGCAAGTATATACTGTGCACGCGGTGTTTTACCACTATGATTATCCTCTTCTTCTAATGCATTGATCTCTTCAAGACTCAAAAAGGTGAAGAATCTTAGGAAGCGGTAGACATCGGCATCTGAAGTGTTAATCCAGAACTGATAAAAATTGTATGGGCTGGTTTTCTTCGCATCTAGCCATACGGTACCGCCCTCAGTTTTACCGAATTTAGTACCATCATATTTGGTGATTAAAGGCATCGTCAAGCCAAAGACCTGTTTTTTTAAAAGTCTCCTTGTTAAATCAATACCAGATACAATATTGCCCCACTGATCAGAACCACCAATTTGCAGTGAAACATCGTAAATCCTATTAAGTTCTGCAAAATCATATCCTTGTAATAAGTTATAAGAGAACTCGGTAAAAGATATACCTTGGGAATCACGTTTAATACGTTGTTTAACTGCTTCTTTGTTAATCATCTGATTCACAGAGAAGTGTTTTCCAATATCGCGTAGGAAAGTTAGTACATTCATGCTACTGAACCAGTCGTAGTTGTTGGCTATGATTGCACTGTTATCGCCACAGTTAAAATCGAGGAAAGGTGCCACTTGCTTACGAATTTTTTCGACCCACTCAGAAACAGTTTTGCTGGTATTGAGTTTACGTTCTACTGCTTTAAAGCTAGGATCGCCAATCAGTCCCGTCGCTCCACCCACCAACACAATTGGTTTGTGTCCGGAATTCTGAAAACGTTTCAGGCAGAGCAAAGGTATCAGATGGCCTAAATGTAGGCTATCTGCGGTGGGGTCAAAACCACAATAGAGAGAAATCGGCCCTTGTGCTAGTTTCTCTTCTAACCTTTCCTTGTCTGTTATTTGGGTAATTAAACCACGTTTGTGCAATTGTTGTATCAGGTTACTCCTGGTCATCACTGACTCCAAATTAATCAGACTGCAATTGTTCTGGTATACAACTTTATGCTGTGTTACGGAAAAGAAAATAGTGCCATAACATAAAGTACCAGACTCTTCTATACCACTCTAAAAGACAATATAAACAAATTCTTATGGAGATAAACGATCTATTGTCCAGCAGTTGACGGCTCTTTGGTAGATAAAGCGGTCATGTAGACGATGTTTGCCTCCTTGCCAAAATTCCATGGTATAGAATTTAACTCGGTACCCTCCCCAAAAACTCGGCAGAGGAACCTTCTCCTGAAATTTTTTCTTTAATTCAATAAACTTACTTTCCAATACGTCGCGAGACGCAATACTGCACGACTGGTGTGATACCCAAGCACTAATCTGACTGTCGCGCGGGCGGGTGTAAAAATATTTTAATACTTCAATCGGCGTTAGTTTTTCTGCCTCTCCTAATATCATTACTTGGCGTTCTAGAAAATTCCAATGAAAATGCAGTGAAATGCGCGCATTATTAACTAGCTGCTGAGCTTTACGGCTGCATAAATTGGTATAGAATACCAGGCCTTCATTGTCATAGTGCTTAAGCAAAACAATGCGCTGGTAAGGCTGACCATGTGCATCCACTGTTGCTACAGTCATGGCTGTGGGATCGGGTAACTGAGCTGCACATGCTTGTCGTAACCAAGTTTGAAATAGGGCCAGTGGATGATTTGGCAGATCCTTACGCCGTAGCCCGCTACGTGTGTATTCCCGCCGCAGATTAGCAATTGCTTGTAGCGACTGATTATCACTCATTTTGTTTACTCACTTTATTACGTTAACTATCAAAGTACAGCTAGCAGTCATTAACAATGATTTAATCTTTACACTGACAGATGTACCATTTTCTTTAAAAGAAAATAGATTATTTATATCTATGTAGCATTCTAGATGCTGAAACTATTCTTCTTATATTTTCAATATTGTCAATGGATTACTTTCTATAACTGAGATAAATTACTTCACTATTTCAACCTTAATTTAAGTTGTGTCCTATACTATTTAAAGGATTTCGCACTTCGTGTGGTGCTTTCTTTAAAAAAAGGAGTTGAAAATGATTCAAAGTTTCGTTGCGGCCACAGTAGTTGGCATTACTTTAGTGGGTTGTGCTAATACTAGTAATTTATCAGGTGATGCTTATAGTGCTAGTGCAGCCAAGCAGATTCAAAGTGTCTCTTATGGCACGCTGATATCGGTGCGCCCAGTAAATATTCATGGCAATGATGACAATAATCTCATCGGTACTATCGGTGGTGCTGTACTAGGGGGTTTCCTTGGTAACACTATCGGTAGCGGAACCGGACGTAGCCTTGCTACTGCAGGGGGTGCAATTGCTGGCGGTCTAGCGGGCCAGGGTGTTCAGGGCGCTATCAATAAAACTAAAGGCGTTGAGCTGGAAATCCGCAAAGATGACGGTACTACTATTATGGTAGTGCAGCAACAAGCGGCGAACCGCTATTCCGTCGGCCAGCGTGTGGCGTTGGCGCTTAATGGTACCCAGCTAACTGTTTCTCCACGCTAAACTAACCTCTAAAAAAACGAAATGGTGGCATTGGTGCTTTATTCTCAGGAAGCATAATAATGACATTAGAGAATATTGTTTCTAGACTGATAATTAAAATTATTAGTTTAGTGGGTTAAATGATGACTGATTATGTAAAGAATATCATCACGTATAGTGAAGGTCATATTTCCAAGTATATTCGACATAAGCTCTGCTGATCATTGTTTCAGTTTAAGAAATTTTGTGCGATACTATTTGGCATTCAAGCAGAATGCTTAAGCAATCTTTTTTACACACTGATCTATTGTAACCATTGCCTTTGTCATATAAATCTGCGACTATGTCTGTGGTAGCGGATGAACTCTGTGTAAAGTATAACTCCCATCCTCATCCAATGAGAATGCTTAAGACATCCATGAACTAACGCATGCTGGGTGCGTATGAATCTTCGAAAAATCTGTTCAATGGAGTGAACCTCTTTCATGTTTTTATCATTGGGTTATTAACTATCCAGAAAAATTTTACACTATTCCGCAAATTTATAAGACAAGTTACAAACTATACAAAATGGTGACAAATAGCTAAATATTTCTATATTTCTTGCGAGTGAACTGAATAACTAATTTGTGTTCAGTACCTAGCTGTTATAGCTTTGCCATTTAGTATCGTTCTATGTAACGTATGAGTGGTGGTGAAGATTAGAATGCAATATAAGGGTATTTGTGCGTTCAATTTACACCATAATGATGTATTGACATACTATGTTACATAGGAAATACAAAACAAAAATCAATTCTGGCTTCGTGTGTGAGCTACACAGAAAAAAGCAAAGACACTGTATTGTGGAGACGTAGGAGATGTTGCTGCATTGTATCATTACTTGTAATGTGGAAGTAAGTCTTCCAAGTTAAAGATGGAGAGAAACCACTATTATCATCTTGGTTAAAAATTCGCATACAAATCACTGATTGAAAACAAGTATACCAGACACAGCCTAGATAATAAAGGTGGTAGGCTGAGGTCTTCCGTTCTGCTGCATCCTCCTCTTTTTTTTGCCATAATACGCGTTGCTTACTTCTTGCTACGAGATGCTAATGTCTGAAATTAACTCCCTAAACGCACTAAACCAACGTTTCCGAGGTTTTTATCCTGTGGTGATTGATATTGAGACCGCAGGCTTTAACGCGCAGACCGATGCTCTGCTAGAGATTGCTGCCACCACGTTGAAAATGGATAAGGAAGGCTGGCTGCACCGTGATCAGACGCTGCATTTCCACGTTGAGCCTTTTGAAGGTGCACTCCTTCATCCTGAGGCGCTAGCATTTACCGGTATTGATCCTAGTGATCCGCTACGCGGCGCGGTCAGCGAGTATGAAGCACTGCATGCTATTTTCAAAATGACTCGTAAAGGCATTAAAGATCAATGTTGCAATCGCGCTATTATGGTAGCACATAACGCGACTTTTGATTTGAATTTTATGATGGCGGCCGCTGGACGTGTTGGACTGAAGCGTAATCCTTTTCATCTATTCGCTACCTTTGATACAGCGGCGCTGAGCGGATTAGTGCTGGGGCAAACAGTGCTCGCAAAAGCCTGTAAAGCAGTTGGTATGAGTTTTGACAGCACGCAGGCGCATTCAGCACTCTACGATACCGAACAGACGGCAACGCTTTTCTGTGAATTAGTAAATAGATGGAAAAGACTAGGAGGGTGGCCGCTGCCGATCGTGGACACAGGCGACGAGACTACGTCGGGTTAAGCCATTAAAAGAAACTTCTGTTTTATTCTACATTTGTGTTTTTTTTTTCGCAGTCTGGGTAATTAACAACTGCAATTCGCCGTTCTTGAACATATCAACGATGATATCACAGCCGCCAATCAATTCACCGTCAACCCATAACTGCGGAAATGTTGGCCAATTGGCATACTTCGGCAACTCTGCGCGAATATCTGGGTTCTGCAGAATATCTACGTAAGTAAAACTCTCACTACAGGCAGACAACACCTGTACCACTTGCGCAGAAAAACCGCAACTTGGCTGCTGAGGGGATCCTTTCATGTATAGCAAGATTGGATTTTCTGCGATTTGGCGCTGAATTTTTTCTACTACAGTATTCATAATGTGCCTTCCTTAATATAAGTTTATTTATCGTAGAGGTCGCAATCCTATTGCTGAAACGATAATTTTTCATTAGCCCAGTGAAATTATTATTTTTTTACTTTATTTCATAAATAAAAATTTTTATAAATAAAATAAAAATATAAGTTGTTATTAACTGATAAGAATGATGATTCTATCATCATGCTTACGGATACTTATTACTTAAGTTAATTACAACTATGGAACAGATTAATAGAAAAATAAATTAGAACATCCTTTCTAAGATACCTTTTACCACATAAAAAAGAGGAGGAACATTTAACAAGATTATTTTCTGCAATCTTTTAGACGACTAAAGTACGAATATAATTATTAAAAATAAACAACCTGAATAGCCTGAAGGCTATTCAAACAAGCGCATTGTCGAATGATAGAAACGACGGGTTTAAATCTGTGAGCATCCCCTCTTTTCATTCCATGAACTATAGATGAATTCAGTGATGCATGAATTTTGGCATTTATTAGACTCTGTAAATAAACTTTTTATTACCCAAATTAGGTTGTATTTACGTTATCCGCACGATAACTTCATATACTATCAGACCTCTATGTACAGAGTCAATTTTTTAGAAAAATTTAGATGTCATGTACAGATAGCAAGTCGTGACTTTTCTCATAATTTTAAAGAAATTGACTATGCTTTTCCTCAGGTTTAAAGAAGGCGGGTGATGAGGAAGCTATGAATTCATTATCTACAGAAGAAGTAAGACAGGATAATAATTATTATTATCGCATTATTCACAAGATGCTAGAAAAAGCAGATATTGAAATTAACGGCAGTCGTCCATGGGATATAAAAATTAAACATCCTGATTTTTTTAAACGTGTAATCCAGGTAGGCTCACTTGGCCTTGGCGAAGCTTATATGGATGGATGGTGGGAATGCGAACGGTTAGATATATTTTTTCATCGTGTACTAAAGCACAAACTAAACGAACAATTGCCGCATTACTTCAAAGATACACTGCGTGCAGCAGCGGCGCGTCTTACCAACTTGCAGTCAAAGAAACGCTCGTGGATAGTAGGTAAAGAACATTACGATATTGGTAATGATGTATTCTCACTAATGCTCGATCCCTATATGCAGTACTCATGTGCTTACTGGATAAAAGCTGACACACTAGAACAGGCTCAGGAAGCAAAACTCGATATGATTTGTCGTAAACTACAGCTTGAACCTAACATGAAGCTACTAGATATCGGCTGCGGATGGGGCGGTCTAGCCGCCTACGCTGCACGTAACTACGGCGCTATTGTGTATGGTGTAACAGTCTCGTCAAAGCAACAAAAGCTAGCGCAGCAACTTTGCAAAGGACTTGATATCACCATTGTGTTACAGGATTATAGAGATCTCCACCAGCAGTTTGACCGTATTGTTTCAGTCGGCATGTTCGAGCACGTTGGTCCCAAAAACTATGCAACTTATTTTGATATAGTGCGTCGTAATTTAAAATCTGATGGTCTTTTTCTGCTACATACTATCGGAGCACTCCGCACTAATATGAATATCGACCCTTGGATCGATAAATACATATTCCCCAACGGTTGTCTGCCGTCAGTCCGACATATTGCGAATGCCAGTGAATCATATTTTATTCTTGAAGACTGGCATAATTTTGGAGCCGATTATGATACTACACTGATGGCTTGGTATGCCCGTTTTACTAAAGCATGGCCACAATTGTCAAAGAAATATGACGAACGCTTTAAACTCATGTTTAGTTATTATCTTAATTCTTGCGCTGGTGCATTTCGTGCTCGTAATATTCATCTATGGCAGGTAGTATTTAGCCGAGGTGTAAAAGGCGGCGTACTCGTTGTACGCTAAATCATAAAATAAATGAAGACACTTTAGAACTCTTTCTAAAGTGCTTTTTCATTGTCGTAAAGTGCAGGAGATATTGCAGAGACTCTACGCTGTGCTAACGTACATTCGAAGATGGCTTGTACATATGCATCAATTTCAATATTAACGCGTTGTCCTAATTCTTTGGGACCGAGAGTAGTTCGCTCTAAAGTCTCTGGAATTAAATAAACACAAAATTTGCTTTTTTTTACATCCCCCACGGTCAGACTTATCCCATCAATACCGATAAAACCCTTATGTAAAATATATTTCATCTGCGACTGATCGTGAATTTTAAACCAGACTTCACGGTTATTCTCTAGCTGGATAATTTTGCAAATTTCTGCAGTAGTCACAATATGACCAGACATTAAATGGCCACCGATCTCATCACTAAATTTTGCTGCACGTTCAACATTCACTAAATCTCCCTTATGGAGATCACCTAAATTAGTAACACGCAAGGTTTCTTGAATTAAATCGAAACCAACATAATTACCCTCAATAGTAGTGACTGTTAAACAACAGCCATTATGGGCGACCGACGCTCCCAATGCCAGACCAGACAGTAACATTTCTGGAAACTCTACAACATAGGTACGAAATGACTCTTTTTCTTCAACGGACACAATCTTTGCCATGCCCTGTACAATGCCAGTAAACATAGTGTAAGTCTCTCTGAAATTATTCATAGCTTATATCACAGAGTAACGCGTAAAATTATTACTATTATCACGTTAACTTTACAAGAAAAATATAAAGCACAGTATGACAAAATTTGGTGAATCTCGTTAAGCCGGTTACACTAGTCTCATATTTTACTACATGGTTTTATAATTTAATTACATAGGTGTAAACGTGCAGAATTATTTAATAGAAGCGCGTCAATTACTTGCCCTTGCAATTCCAGTGATTCTTTCTCAGGTAGCACAAACTGCAATGGGATTTGTAGATACTATTATGGCCGGTGGAGTCAGTACCACCGATATGGCAGCTGTCGCAATCGGTACTTCTATTTGGCTTCCGGCAATTTTGTTTGGCCATGGTCTTTTACTTGCATTAACGCCTACCGTTGCGCAACTCAACGGCTCAGGGCGCTACGAATGCATTGTTGAACAGGTTAGACAAGCTTACTGGCTAGCGTTTTTAGTCTCTATTTTCATTATGGTGGTGTTATGGAATTCAGGATACCTTATTCACATTATGCACAATATTGATGAAAAACTCGCCCTGAATGCAGAAAATTATCTTAAAGCTTTGCTTTGGGGAACTCCTGGCTATCTTTTTTTTCAAGTAATACGTAATCAGTGGGAAGGGTTAGCGAATACTAAACCAGGGATGGTAATAGGCTTTATCGGCCTACTATTCAATATTTTGTTAAACTGGATATTCGTCTACGGCCATTGTGGTATGCCTGCGCTTGGCAGCGTAGGTTGCGGAATGGCGACCAGTTTAGTCTACTGGGTAATGTTTATAGTAATGCGGGTTTGGATGCATCATATGGATAATATGTGCACAATCCGCATTACTAAACGCTGGTCAGCTCCATCACGTGTAATACTGCAGCAACTTATATCGCTAGGGTTACCGGTAGCATTAGCACTTTTTTTTGAAGTGACTCTATTTGCTGTAGTCGCACTGATAGTATCGCCATCTGGCATTGTGGATGTCGCGGGGCATCAGATCGCACTGAATTTTAGTTCACTGATTTTCGTACTACCACTGTCATTAGGAGTTGCAACGACTATTCGTGTTGGGTTTCGTCTCGGACAGGGATCAGCGGAGCAAGCACGTGTAGCAGCTTGGACTGCACAAGGCGTTGGTATCTGTATGGCAGCTATCACTGCGCTATTTACTGTAATTTTTCGTTACCAAATTGCACTACTGTATAATGACAACTCAGAAGTAGTAACGCTAGCAGCACAATTAATGCTGCTAGCAGCATTCTACCAATTCTCAGACTCAATTCAGGTAATAGGCAGCGGTATTCTGCGTGGTTATAAAGATACACGCTCAATCTTCTTTATCACTTTGATTGCATATTGGCTATTAGGGCTTCCAATTGGCTATGCCCTCGCAATGACGGATTGGATCGTACCACACCGTGGTCCAGCTGGATTCTGGTGCGGTTTTATCATTGGTCTTACTGCGGCGGCAATCATGATTCTGTGGCGTATCCGTCACCTTCAACAGCTCCCTATACAAGTTATATTAGCGCGCTGCGCTCGTTTTTAGGAGTCATAGACTAAAAAAGTCTATGACTTCTATACATAGTATATATAATTTTTAGGCAATCAAAAAAAAGTTCTATCTGCTTGCTAATATTACAGCCTGTGGTTAGTATTCATCAGGGCTATAACCTTAACAATTTTTGCGTTCTTAGCTCAGTTGGTTAGAGCACCACCTTGACATGGTGGGGGTCAATGGTTCAAATCCATTAGAACGCACCAAACTTTCACTATCTTTTTTGAAGCATACTGCTACTTGTTAGTATGTATGTCACTATTCCACATAGTTTTAAATCAATTTAATTATAATACGATATTAAAATTCAACACCCTTTCCAACTTGGAAAGCTTCAACACAGACTGTACATTAGTTACAATTTTATAAAATACTGTATTTTTAGTATTTAGACTTAACAATGTAAAAAGTTTCTTGCACACTTAGGTTGTGTTATTTATTTTTATTTTTTAATAAAAAAATTTACTTTCAATTTTAAAGCATCAAGTAGTATATCCAAAATAAAAAAACTAAGAAGGTCTGAATAACTTTCACGAAATTTTCGATTTGTCAAACAGTATTATGTTTGCACATGATGCCTTGAGTACAGAACTTCTATATACTAGATAACATTTAAAAAAAGATATTGACTGATAGTTTACGTAAAAGTAGCACACACTGTGACTAAGATGCTCGTAACTCAATGATTAAAAATCTTTGCTCTAAGGATGAAATAGCGACTTGTCAACCATGAACTATGCTGATTCTTGAGATGACAAATAAAGTAGTTTATACGATGAATATGCACACAAATATTCGCTTCTTTTGAAGAAAATATTCTGATGACCACCACTTATAAAACTGTATCTCGTTTTAAGTAAAAGTTTTAAAAAAACATCTGATGATGAATATCATCATCGCTAAATAAGTAAAAATACCTATACAAAGAAATAAAATTTTTTAGTAAAAGTTTTTAGTGCATTATTAATACTCGATAATATCAATACAATCTTTGTTCATGTGGTTTGATTATAAAAAGTTTTTTAATCTACTGCTAATTAAAATGAGTAGTTGTTTTTAACGAAAAATTAACTATTCAAAATTATCAACATTAAAGTTGAACCGATTAAGTATCTATTTAAAACTATTTGTGTAATACTTAATAATGCTACATGTAAATTAATTCAATTTAGAGGATATAAATAATGAATCATACTAAAATGGCACTAAGTGTGGTACTCTTAAGTTCAACTCTCTTGCTTGGTTGCTCAAGTGATATTAAAACTCAACAACTGTCTTCAGAAGTTCAAACTTTGTATAAAAAAGTTGACCAACTGGGAAACGACATGAAATCAATGAGTTCTAATGTACAAACTGCTAAAGGCGATGCGGCTCGTGCTAACCAACGTTTAGACAATCAAGCTCATTCTTACCATAAATAAGCTCTCTTAAACCAGAATGGCGTCCCATTCATTATATGGCGCCATTCTAGTTTGAATTTCTCTCCTGGACCTATGTTCTTATATATCTCACTAATTTGGCATGCTTAGATGCCCATCCTTAATCACGCTCTGTTAGGGAGCTGAAATTTATCAACAGTTACTGTAGTTCTTTTATATCTACCGTGCTAGGCAATAACATTTTCTCTTTAGTACCCCCTCCTGTAAAAACTAATACAAGACCAGAGCTAATGTGGATGCTGCAATCAGCGACAGTTTTATACTAATTACGTCAATTCATTATAGCAACCTAAGATCACTTTAGTTTTATAGCGTATGTCGTAGGAATTAAAGTAAGTAGCATGATCCTTCTGAGAATAAGAAAGAACATCTTTTATTTTTAATAAAGAAAAGTAATGAATTATTTTCATCCAAAAAAATATTATAAAAGAGGATGGATCTTGCATAAAACATAGGCATATCATGACTAGCGCTTATTATAATTTTTCAGGAATGATTATATCTTTTAGTTTTATTTAAAAGAGACTTTGAACGTTATGGCGAATTGAGTGAATCATTGCTTCAAGACCATGTGATCGAGAAGGCGTTAAATGTTGGGTTAGTGAAAGCATATCGAACCAGTAGTGTACATCTAGCTCGACAATCTGCGCTGCCGTAAGATTATGATAGAGAATAAAAACTATGGCAATTAAACCTTTGACTATTGCTGCATCACTATCACCTTCAAAAAAGATAGTACCATCGTTTTGCAACGTCATTTTAATCCATACATCACTTTGGCAACCAAAAATAATGTTTTCTGTCTGACGTATATTTTTAGATGATACTGAAAGCATTTCCCCTAACTCTATGATATAAAGATATTTTTCTTCCCAATTAGCGCAACGGTTAAAGTTGCATACCAATTTTTCTTTCTCTGGTAAATTTCCCATACTTTTACTCCAGTTGTCTATTTAACCACCTAACCACCCAGTAGACAATGAATACGAGTCAACCCTGCCGCTAAACGATCAATTTCTTCTTTGCTATTATAAAAAGCAAAGGAAGCACGGCACATTGCCGGCACAGCGTAATGATGCATTAATGGCATAGCACAGTGATGACCAGTACGAATGGCTATACCGTATTGATCAAGGAAACTACCTACATCGTAAGCATGGTACTTACCTAAGTTAAACGAAATTACGCCTACACGATCCTGGGGACCATAAATTGTTATATCCGGCACTGAAGAGAGCTTCTCAAGCGCGTAATTCATTAGCACTTGCTCATACTGCTGAATCACATCAAAACTAATTTCTTCCACGTATCTTAGTGCTGCGCCAAAACCAATGATCCCACCGGTATTGGGGGTACCAGCTTCAAAACGCCAGGGGGATTTATTCCAAGTAGTACCGTTTGGCAACATGACATGTTCGATCATAGAACCTCCGCCTTCCCATGGCGGCATATCATCAAGTAGCACTTTGCGCCCGTAAAGAATACCCACGCTATTAGGCCCATAAATCTTGTGGCTAGAAAAAACATAGAAATCACAGTCAATCTCACGTACGTCAACTCTGCTATGCATTACTGCCTGAGCACCATCTACTAACGTCACTAACCCAGCGGCTTTCGCCTGTGCCACCAGTGCCTGAACTGGATTAACAGTACCAAGCACGTTAGAAACATGCGTTACCGCGAAAAGACGCGTACGGTTGTCGATTAACCGATCTAACTTAGCGATGGCTAACTCTCCATTATCGTTCAGTGGCAGCACGCGAAGTTCCGCGCCAATTCGCTGTACTAACATTTGCCATGGCACAATATTGGCGTGATGTTCCATTTCGGTAATGATCAGGTTATCACCAGCTTTTAGTTGACTTCCACCCCAACTATTTGCCACTAAGTTAATACCTTCTGTCGTGCTTTTAACAAATACGATCTCTTCAGAAGAAGATGCATTAAGAAAACGTGCCGCCTGCAAGCGGACATTTTCTAAATCATTCGTAGCCTGTACGCTCATGCTATGAATACCGCGATGCACGGATGCATAACTATATTGGTAAAAATGATTTTCAGCGTTAATCACTGCTAGCGGACGCTGAGAACTAGCGGCACTATCAAGGTAAGCCAAAGGATGACCATTGACGTTACGTTTTAGTATCGGGAAGTCAGCCCTGATACGGTTAAGATTAAAGTTCATCATAAAGCATCTCTAGGGCAACACGCCGAGATACGTTGTAATACTGCCTGCCGCAGTACCTCATCATCCAGTGCTTCATTAAGATCAGCTGCGAATGCATGGATGATCATGTGCTGTGCATCTTCTTCTGTAATACCGCGAGAACGTAAGTAGAATATCTGCTCCTTGTCAATGCAGCTAACCGTAGCACCGTGACTACACTTCACATCGTCGGAGTAAATTTCCAGCAACGGTTTGGTATCTACTTCCCCCAGGTATCCTAACAATAGGTTATTATTCATCATCTGCGCGTCGGTTTTTAGCGCGTGCTCCGCTACTTTAATGTGGCCATTAAACACTGCGCGACCTTTATCACGCGTAATAGTTTTATGCAGCTGCCGGCTCAAACAGTACCCCTTGTTGTGTTCTAGGTAACTGCGGGTATCAGCTACTTCTGCATTCATCGGCAATACTAAGCTATTCAGAAACAAATAAGTATTTTCTCCGTTGAGCTGCACACTGGTATTATGACGCAAAAGCCCTGAGCCAAGTAGGAAACTTGTACTGTTCACACTCGCATTGCTTCCCACAATAATGTCGTTATGGGCAAAGTGATAGCCGCTGCTTTCTTCGAAAGCTAACTTAATATGCTTCAGCTGGGCGTTACTACCAACAACGAAGCCAAAGCGCGCTCCGGTGAAATGTGGCTTTCCATTCAGCGTCACGTAGTGCTCAATCACATGCGCTTGTGCACCCTTTTCTATCTCAAAATGGTGGCGATAATGCACATTATTGAGCGCTTTGGATTGGCCGGTAGTTACATGCAGTAAATAGAGGGGCCGAGACGCTAATTTACCATGTGATAGTCGAATCGCAGTTACCTCATCCGCTAGACTTTCAGTTAGGTGCAGAAAAAATTCAGGCTGAATTGCACCTGGTAGAGAATACTTATCAAAGTCTCGACTATGACGAACAACAAAAAGGTCAGTATCAGTCGCGCTTAATGACGATTGATACTGACCGTTGACAAATACTAAACGGATTGCATCTATTGGTAGTGCCAGTACATCGACCTGTGCCTGACTCAGCATTTTCTTTGGCGGGAATACAAACTGATGTGTTAACAAATCGTCAAGCGCTGTATATTTCCAATTCTCATCCTTACGTGTCGGTAATCCGACACGTATTACCTGCTTCCAGTGCTGGTGAGCATGTTGTGAACGCATTTTACTGTGCGATTTAAAAAGATGATACCACTGCTGCAGGGGATTATTACTCTTCATCGGTAAGCCAGCCATAGCCTTGTTCCTCTAGCTGTTTCACCAGAGTAAATTCGCCAGATTCTACGATACTACCTTTGTATAAAACGTGCACGCAGTCTGGCTCGATATAGTCTAAAATACGCTGGTAGTGAGTGACTATAACAAAGGCACGATTTCCGTCGCGTAGGCTGTTAACACCTTTTGCTACGATTTTAAGCGCATCGATATCAAGTCCGGAGTCTGTTTCATCAAGGATACAAAGTTCCGGCTCCAGCGCTATCATTTGCAAAATATCATTGCGTTTCTTCTCTCCACCGGAGAAGCCGACGTTTACAGAACGGGTAAGTAGATCCTGCGGCATTTTAAGTAAATGGATTTTATCTTTGATAAAATCCAGGAAACCGAAACGATCCATTTCCTCCTGCCCACGATATTTACGTACCGCATTTACTGACATCTGTAGAAAGAACTGGTTGCTCACACCTGGAATTTCTACGGGATACTGGAACGCTATAAAAATGCCTTCACCCGCTCGTTCTTCAGGGGTGAGTTCCATTAAGTTTTTACCCTTGAAAATCATAGATCCACAGATAATTTTGTACTCTTCGCGGCCCGCTAGCGTTGCAGAAAGCGTACTTTTACCTGAGCCGTTAGGCCCCATAATAGCATGTACTTCACCCGGTTTTACTTCGAGGTTAAGACCACGTAGAATTTTTTTATCTTCTACACTAACCTGTAAATTTTTAATGCTTAACATACTAAATTCCTTTACATTACTTCCAGTAATGCATGTAACAGCATCAGCCTACACTGTGCTCAAGGCTGATAGCTAACAATTTTTGAGCTTCCACGGCAAATTCCAGTGGAAGCTCAGATAAAACTTCTTTACAGAAGCCGTTCACGATCATGAAGATTGCGTCTTCTTCACTAATACCGCGCTGAAGGCAATAAAACCGCTGATCTTCACTAATGCGTGAAGTAGAGGCCTCGTGCTCCAGCTGGGCGCTGTTGTTGCGTATTTCAACATACGGGAAAGTATGTGCCCCGCAATCTGGACCAATTAGCATCGAATCACATTGTGTAAAGTTACGCGCGTTAGTTGCAGTCGGCATGATTTTTACTAACCCACGATAAGTATTTTGGCTCTTACCGGCTGAAATTCCTTTAGAGATGATGGTTGATTTTGTGTTCTTACCAATATGAATCATTTTAGTGCCAGTATCTGCTTGCTGACGCCCACTAGTGAGTGCTACAGAGTAGAACTTACCGATAGAGTGATCACCACGTAGTATACAGCTTGGGTATTTCCAAGTAATAGCGGAACCAATTTCGGATTGTGTCCACGACATTTTGCTGTTTTTGCCTTCGCAGCAGGCACGCTTGGTTACAAAATTTAGAATACCGCCTTTGCTACCTGAGAACCAGTTCTGTACGGTGGAGTATTTTACTTCTGCGTTTTTATGGATAATTACTTCGACTACCGCTGCATGTAACTGATAGCTGTCTCGTACTGGTGCAGAACAGCCTTCGATGTAACTGACATAACTGTCTTCGTCCGCAATCAGGATAGTGCGTTCAAATTGGCCAGTTTTAGCCGCATTAATACGAAAATAGGTCGATAGCTCCATCGGACAATGCACCCCTTTTGGGATATATACAAAGGTGCCATCAGAGGCGACTGCAGAGTTTAATGCAGCGAAGAAATTATCGTTAGCAGGGACTACTGTGCCTAGGTACTGCTGTACAACCTTAGGATATTTTTGAATTGATTCACTGAATGAACAAAAAATAATACCCTGCTCCGCCAATTTACTTTGGTAGGTTGTAGCAACAGATACAGAATCAAAAATGGCGTCTACTGCTACTTCTTGACCTTCACGTACCGGTACACCAAGCTTATCAAACGCTTTTTCAACTTCCTCTGTGAGGTAATTATTGGTCTCTTCAACAATGGACGACCCCACATTACCAAGCTCTGAACCACAACTATCGTCACAGTTACTGCAAGATGGCGCCGAATAATAGCTGTAATCTTGATAATCCAGTTTATCGTAATGAGCTTGCAACCAGTGAGGTTCTTCCATGCTAAGCCACGCGCGAAATGCTTTCAGACGAAACTCCAACATCCACTCTGGCTCGTTACGTTTGGCCGATATTGCGCGTACTACATCTTCATTGATACCTCGTGATATTTCATCAGTTTCTAACTGGGTAAAGAAGCCCTCTTTGTAATTGAGCTTACCTTCCCACATTTTTACATCATTAGATTCTCTGTATCTTGACATATTTAACTTACTCAACGCCAAAGCTTTCACCGCATCCACAGGCATGCTGAGCTTTAGGGTTATTAAATTTAAAGATTTGGTTTAGTCCTTCGCAGACATAATCTACTTCTGTGCCATCAATAAACGGCATTGCCTTAAGTGGTACATAGAGCCTTGCACCTTTATGTATAAACTGCAAATCGTCATCAGCAGGATCTTTCACCAAATCCATAACATAACTAAAACCGGCACAACCTGATTGCCTTACACTCAGGTGTAAAGCATTGACATTAGGGTCTTGCGCCAACAAATAAAGAATTTGTTTTGCAGCAGATTCAGTCACTGTTAACCCTTTCCAAATAAAATCACTGGGTAAAAATGTTGTTGTATCTATAGAGGCCATATTTTTATATCTCGTAAGTTCGGACATGTTCAATCTATCCTTATATGATTAGAATCATAAATTATGATTTCAACCTATTATTTTATATGAACAATCATCATTATACTTTTAAAGTTATTTCTAAGTATCTAATAACATTTCTTTATAGAATGTATGCCACGATATTGCATAGGCAAGCTCTAATACATCTCATGAAAATTACATAATGAAATTTAGAGCTAATTCTTAATGATTGTTATTGCATTTAACAATCAAATCTTGTCATTATCATTGATAGAGTAAGTACATTATAAGATGTGTATGTTGCATGATTGTAATCATCCAACTACTTAAATACACTAATGATTAGTCGTATAATTCATTTTCGTGACATTGTTCATTATCAGTTGTGGTTCTAACAACATAAGTGG
This sequence comes from Pantoea sp. Nvir, assembly GCF_009829915.1. GTDB lineage: Bacteria > Pseudomonadota > Gammaproteobacteria > Enterobacterales > Enterobacteriaceae > Pantoea. The sequence goes on from NZ_SZZW01000001.1 coordinate 39,283, forward strand.
AAATCCGCTATAGTAATGGCGACAAGCATAGGGGTTGCTGATGCTATCCAATCACTAGGGAAGTTTTTTACGTATCATTAAGAGGGTGATGGTTAGAGGGAGATTGGACATGTTGTAGAGCAGCTTTGTTAGTTACACTGAATGAATTTTCCTACCAGATTACGTGCTATTTTATAGCATCTTAAGCAACACCTGTAGAGGATGGAGAATGCTGTTACCTTCCACTCTCTTCACCTGGTTGCGGCAGGAAAAACCAGTGGCTAAACAGCGTTGGCTTGGTAGATTCTGTAACCGTGGGTGCCACGATAGCCCATATATTCCCATAGAATTTTCAAAATTTTTACTTTCATGACCGTAGGTTCCCGCCATGCCGCAACAACCGACGTTTATATTTTCTAATTTTGCACCAAAACGTGAGAAAATCTCCTGCCATTGATTCGGCGTATTCGGTAATGTCGTTACTTCAGTGCAATGCGCAAAAAGATACCAACTTTCGATATTGCTTTTATTATTAGCGATGTCTAATGTGCTAAGTATATCGTACAGCCACTCATGTACTAGCTGTATATGAAAATCACCGCGTCTCTTCTTGCACAGCATTTGCTTATACTCATCGCGATAACAGAGTACCGTTGCCGGATCAACTCCAACCATTGGTATACCAAGTTTTGCTGCGCGATTTAAAAAATCAGCAGTTTTCCCTGCAGTACTTGCGAAGCGTTGCAGAAATCCTTTGACATGCTGTGCCTTACCATTAGGCATGAAGGGTAGAAGTACAGGATGCAAGCCTAATTTATCAATTAAGCGAATAAAATCTGCAATAAGGCGCGCCTCATAGAAACTAGTAAAAGGATCCTGCACGACTAGCACATAGTTAGCTAGCTGTTTAATATTTAGTACTTCCAACTTTTCCAGAGTCATATTCACTGCCGAATGGCCGCGTAACACCTGCTGCAGTGAAGGCGAAGAGAAAGATGGTAAATCTACCATGCCGATATGATTCTTACTAAACTTACGTATCCATGGCCGTCTTAGAAAGAAATTAAATATCTTTGGGGCTTTTGCAATTATCGGTATGTAACTCTCTACATTTGCCACTATATAATCGCTAACCGGACGTAAGTAACGCGTGTGGTAAAGTTGTAAAAAACGTGAGCGAAAGTTAGGTACATCGATTTTAATTGGGCACTGTGTTGAGCAAGCTTTACAGGCTAGGCAACTGACCATTGACTTATACACCTCGTGAGAAAAATCATATTCTCCTTTGCTAGCGTGCCAACTGTTGCGTACGCGGCCGATAAAAGTCCATAACGACCGTGTTCTTTCCTGGAGCTGTTTTTCTAGCTGTTGTAGATTGACGTTCTGCTCCGCCAGTAGCCGTAGCCACTCACGTGTTAGGCTTGCGCGCCCTTTTGGCGATTGTATGCGATTGCAAGTGATCTTCATTGAAGGACACATGGGGCTGTGCGCATCAAAATTAAAGCAGAGGCCATTACCGTTGCAGTCTATGGCCCCGCGCCAGTCGTTGCGCACAGCAAACGGAATTCGACGGTCATAAGTACCACGTGTTACTCCATCAACCTGCATCATCGTCTCGTTTCTACCAACGGGCGTACAAATTTTACCTGGATTCATTCGGTTTTCTGGGTCGAAAGCGGCCTTGATATGGCGTAATTCATTAAAAAGAGTTTCTCCGAAAAAAACAGGACTATACTGTGCACGAAAACCTTTTCCGTGTTCGCCCCAAAGTAAACCGCCGTAGCGTATGGTTAGTGCGACTACCTCGTCGGAGAGAATTTTTATAAGCCGCTCATGCTGCGGATCACACATATCGAGTGCTGGTCGCACATGTAGTACTCCGGCATCAATATGGCCGAAAATGCCATAACTTAGGCGATAAGTATCTAACAACTTACGAAACGCTACAATATAGTCGGCAAGGTTTTCTGGAGGTACTACAGTATCTTCTACAAAAGGAATCGGTTTCGCTCGGCCTTCAGCATTCCCTAGTAAGCCCACCGCCTTTTTACGCATATTATAAATGAGCTCGATGCCCTCAAGATCTTGGCAAATTTGGTAGCCAATTACTCCTTCCTGACGTTGAACTATTAGTGCATCTAACTTAGCGCAGAGCAAGGAAATTTGCTGCTCTATAAGTTCTTCATCATCCCCTGCGAACTCAACAATATTCAGACCTAAAATAACTTTGTCAGGTACATCAGTTATCAGGTTACGTACTGAATGCCAGACGATATCTTTACGCGCTAGATTCAGTACTGTAGAATCTAGCGTTTCAACAGATAGCGCATTAGCTTCCACTATAAAAGGTGCATTACGCAGCGCCAAGTCGAAAGAGTCATATTTTATGTTAACTAGGCGGCGGACTTTCGGAAGAGGAGTAATATCAAGTAGCGCCTCGGTAATAAAAGCAAGGGTACCCTCTGCACCACAGAGAATACGAGTGAGATCAAAGGTTTGCATGTCTTCGCTAAAGACATGAAGTAGATCATAGCCGGTAAGGAAACGATTAAGCTTCGGGAATTTTTCTAGAATCAACGCACGTTGCTCACGGCATCGAGTCAATATTTTTTGGTAGAGGCGCCCTTCTAGAGTGTCTTCCCGTGCCAGCTTTTCTGCCATAACGGTAGCCATTGGCTGAGTATTGAGAACTTCTCCACCGAGCACTACCGCACGTAGTCCCAGCACATGGTCAGAGGTTTTACCGTGAACCAGCGAGCCTTGTCCTGATGCATCAGTATTAATCATGCCGCCCAGAGTAGCACGGTTGCTAGTAGAAAGTTCTGGGGAGAAGAAAAATCCGTAAGGCTTGAGCCAAACGTTTAGCTGATCTTTAATCACGCCTGCCTCGACACGCACCCATCTTTCTTCAGGGTTGAATTCCAATATACGGTTCATATAGCGAGACATATCTACTATGATGCCCTGATTCAGGGGCTGTCCGTTAGTTCCAGTACCACCACCGCGTGGCGTAAAGATCAGATGATTGAAACTTTCTTCGCATGCTACGCGCGCAATAAGTACTACATCCTCGGTTGAACGAGGAAAAAGAACAGCAGCTGGCAACAGTTGATAGATGCTATTATCGGTGGACATAATCAAGCGGTCAGCATAGCTAGTGGCAGTATCACCGGTGAATCCCTGTGCTTTCAGAGCTTCGAGGAATGTTGCCACTAGTTGAACGATATTCGGTACATGAGAAATCTGTGGGATCATTATTGAGAAACCAAAAGGTTGTAAACTTTTGCACTGTCTGTTTTATCCAAGCAATTCACTTTAACACATTTCGCTGTTTTTTCCAGAAAAGGAAAATCGTTCTTCTTCTTTCCCTTCTACTCTATTTAAAGCCAGAAAATATTTAATAATTAATGTGGCCTATATGCCCATAATGAAGGATTATGTGAGGTCGTTTATTCTTTATGAAAAACTTGCATTACATCACGGATTTACCACAAACACTCTTTATGTTGATGTTTATAACATTAATGATATTTGCTTGCGTCTGGATAGTGCAGCCTTTTATCCTAGGTTTTGCTTGGGCTAGCATAGTAGTCATCGCCACCTGGCCACTACTGCTGCATGGGCAGCGGCTATTCTGGAATCGGCGTTCGTTGGCTGTCTTGGTTATGACATTACTCTTGCTTCTGCTGTTTATTATTCCCATTGCATTGCTAGTTAACAGTTTGATTGACAACAGTGCCCCCGTAATCGCTTGGATGACACAGGAGCATATGGAGATGCCAGCACTACTGTGGCTTAATGATGTTCCCATGATAGGTAATAAGCTGCTTTCAAGCTACCAAAAACTGGTGACGGGCGGTGGTTCAGCTATCATAGCGAAGCTTCAGCCCTATGTTGGACGTACCACTAGCTTTTTTGTCGCTCAAGCAGGTCATTTTGGACGACTTATGATCCATCTTGGTATAATGCTTCTGTTTAGCGCTGTGCTATTTTGGCGCGGCGAACAAGCAGCTCGTGGAATTCGCCACTTTGCTTTTCGGATGGCAGGCAGGCGAGGTGACGCTACAGTGCTATTAGCAGGACAGACGATTCGCGCCGTGGCACTTGGTGTGGTGGTAACGGCACTAGTACAAGGAGTACTGGGTGGCATCGGTTTGGCACTCTCCGGCATCCCTTACGCAACTCTGTTAAGCGTGCTGATGATTTTCTGCTGCTTAGTACAGATTGGACCACTTATAGTACTGATACCAGCTATTATTTGGCTTTATTGGAGCGGTGATACGACTTGGGGTACTGTGCTACTAATTTGGAGCTGCGTGGTAGGTACTCTTGACAATGTACTAAGGCCAATGTTAATTCGAACGGGCACAGACCTGCCAATGATTTTAATTTTTTCTGGCGTCATCGGAGGTCTGTTAGCTTTTGGTTTGATAGGATTGTTTATTGGTCCTGTGGTGTTAGTGGTGTCTTACCGTCTGATTTCTATCTGGGTGCATGAGGTGCAAGCTCCTGTCTCAGACCCCTGAATACAATTAAAATATTTACTAAACCAAATGGAAATGAAATTATTATTCGAATCTAATCAACTAATTAAATATAATCATACATGTTTGCTTAAAACTAGCTAGATACTATGAGAATAGCATTGAAAATACTATGATGATATCACAATATTATTCTTAATGAAGTTTACGCGGATAGCTAAACGATATTTCATCCTTTTATTAGGATCTGTCTAAGGGTTGTATCTTTTTTATTTCTTGAGAAATAAATCTATTTTGGCGAATATTACTCCATTTCTCCACCTCTAATTTTCTAGTTTCCCACAACGATTATTGGAATTCATTTTTGGAAAGCTATGGCAGCAGGCAAGTGTATTAAATTTATATAAACGTAGGCATCTAAAACATTTTTGGTACGCGCCAATATTAACAATGTTATATATTATGCTGGTTACCAATATTCAAGATAACGTGGCGACCAGCGACTTACAAGTTAGTAAGTAAAGGAGGTATATATATCTCACAGAGATATAAAAAAGGGAAAACCAAATAAAGACAATAAACAACTATATAGGAAGAGGCCGCCCGGTACGGCCCTTCTAAAAAGGCTACAATGGATCAGTTTTCATCTTTAGGAGGAGCATTTTCAACACGGTTTTTTAGCTTCTGACCTGGGCGGAATGTCACAACACGACGCGCGGTAATTGGAATATCTTCCCCCGTCTTCGGATTTCTTCCTGGACGCTGATTTTTATCACGTAGGTCAAAATTACCAAACCCAGACAATTTAACTTGTTCACCATTTTCTAGAGCTCGGCGAACTTCTTCAAAAAAAAGCTCCACTAATGCTTTTGCGTCGCGTTTGCTCAGCCCTAGCTTCTCAACCAGGTACTCTGACATTTCAGCTTTTGTAAGTGCCATAGGTTTAATCCCTCAAAGTTGCCTGGAATCGCTCTTTTAATGCCGCAACACATTTACCAACGGTTGCGGAAATCTCTTCTTCTTCGAGTGTCCGCCTGGTATCTTGCAACATTAGGCTAATAGCGAGGCTCTTGAAACCCTCTTCAACACCTTTACCATAGTACACATCAAATAATTTTACTTCAACTAATTGATTAAAAATAGCTTTTTTACACTCAGTGATAATGGATGCTGCGGGAATATTTCGCGCCACTACAACGGCAATATCACGACGGTTCATCGGAAAGCGTGAAATCTCACGCGCATTGGGCAGGACACAGTCTGCTATTTTATTCCAAACTAATTCAAAGAGTAAGGTGCGACTGTGCAAATTTAATTTGCATTCCAGATCCGGATGAACCATTCCTATAAATCCGATTCGTTCTTCATGCAAATAAACAGCCGCACTCTGCCCCGGATGTAGGGCTGGGTTAGCTTCGGCACGGAAACTGATTGCATCTAATTTACCCGTTAAATCGAGTAGCGATTCTAAATCACCTTTTAAATCATAGAAATCAACTTTCTGATTCACCAGGTCCCAGTGTTCTTTATGGCGGTTACCGCTTAGAACTCCTGCCAACATAAGATCCTGACAGACACCTAAATCAGCTTTACTATCAGGCACAAATCGTAGACCACTTTCAAAAAGGCGTACATGGCTTTGCTGACGATTTTGGTTATAGACTACGCTGCTAAGCAAGCCAGGCCAAAGGGATAGACGCATCACCGACATATCGCTAGAGATTGGTCTTAGCAGAATCAGCGCTTTTTCTCCCGGATGTAATAACTGTTGAATCTTCGGATCGACAAAGTTATAAGTAATAGCTTCTTGATAACCTTTGTCCACTAGTAAGTTTTTCACACGCTTGAGTGATAGATCAGTCTCACGATGCTGGGTCATCATTAAGTCTACGTGTACTGGAACTTCCGGAAGATTGTTATAACCGTATACACGTACAACTTCTTCGATTAAATCTTCTTCAATTTCCATATCGAAACGCCAACTTGGGGCCACTACTTTCCATCCTTCCTGATTTAACGTAACCTCGCAACCGAGCCGCGTTAGGATGTTAGTCACCTGATCGTCGGCAATAATGTGCCCAATCAAGCGATCCAGGTTCCTACGGCGTAACATAATAACCGCACGTGGCGGTAAGGATGCCTCATGTGTTTGATCAATCACCGGTCCAGCATGACCGCCGCAAATCTCCAGCAATAGCTGTGTAGCACGTTCAATTGCTTTATACTGTAGTTCTGGATCAACACCACGCTCATAGCGTTGTGCTACATCGGTGTTTAGACCGTAACGACGTGCACGACCGGTAATAGCCAATGGATCGTAGTAAGCGCATTCAAATAAGATGTTCTGCGTCTCTTCATTTATACTCGACTGCTGATTACTGAATATACCGCCTATATTAAGTGCTTTTTGGTGATCAGCGATCACCAGTACGTCGTTGTTGAGTATCACATTATTTCCGTTAAATAACATAAGTTGTTCACCTAATTTCGCCATGCGCACCACAATACCGCCCTTGATACTATCAAGGTCAAAAACATACATAGGCTGGCCAAGCTCAACTAGTACGTAATTAGTGATATCTACCACAGGTGCGATAGAACGGATGCCACTACGACGCAGCTTTTCTCGCATCCATAGAGGGGTGATAGCTTTAACGTTGATACCTCTCACTACTCTACCCAAATAGCGTGGGCAACTATCAGTAGCGTCAACAATAATTGATACAGTGTCTCTAATGGTGGCAACTACTGGTTCCATAAAAGGCACAGTCAACGAAAGTCTATTGAGCACAGCAATATCGCGCGCAATACCTATAATGCTTAGGCAGTCGGCACGGTTAGGTGTAACACTGATCTCAATAGTGTTATCATTTAGATTTAAGTAGTCGCGAATATCTATACCAATTGGCGTATCAGAAGGCAGTTCGATAATACCGTTGTAACCATCGTCGGGAATGCCTAGCTCTGAGAAGGAGCAAAGCATACCTTCTGAGGATTCACCGTATAGCTTCAGCTCTTTAACTTTGACATCACCCGGCAGTACGCTGCCAATGGTGGCAACAGCCACTTTCAGGCCCTGACAACAATTTGGGGCACTACAGATGATATTGAGTAGGTGTTCACTGCCGATGTTTACTTTTGTAACGTATAGTTTAGCAGCGTTTGGGTGCTTGCTACATTTCACTATTTCACCTACAACTACACCGTAAAACTTACCGGCAACAGGCTCTACACTATTCACTTCTAAACCAGCCATGGTAATTTGTTCATAAAGTGCAGCACTTTCTAAGGTTGGGTTTACCCATTCACGTAACCAGAGTTCACTGAATTTCATTGGATAACCTGACCTTATTTAAATTGTTTAAGAAACCGTAAATCATTTTCGAAGAAAGAGCGTAAGTCATTCACCCCGTATCGCAACATGGCAAACCGCTCCATACCCATACCAAAGGCAAAACCAGAGTAAAGTTCGGGATCGATGCTAACATTACGCAGCACATTTGGATGCACCATACCACAACCTAAAATCTCCAGCCATTTACCATTTTGATCCATCACGTCTACTTCTGCTGAAGGTTCTGTAAACGGGAAGTAGGAAGGACGGAAGCGAATTTGCAAATCTTCTTCAAAGAATTTTCGTAGAAAATCGTACATAGTCCCTTTCAGGTTGGTGAAGCTGATATTTTTATCGACGATCAGCCCTTCCATCTGGTGGAACATTGGGGTATGTGTCCGATCGCAATCGTTACGATAAACACGCCCTGGTGCAATGATACGAATTGGTGGCTGCTGGTTTTTCATGGTACGGATCTGTACGCCTGAGGTCTGAGTGCGCAGCAAGCTCGTTGCGTTAAACCAGAAAGTATCGTGATCGGTACGCGCCGGATGATGAATCGGAATATTGAGTGCATCGAAGTTATGGTAGTCATCTTCAATTTCTGGGCCAGTTACCACCGAAAAACCAAGGGTGCTAAAAAAGGTTTCAATACGATCGATAGTACGTGTGACCGGATGCAACCCACCATTTTCAGTGCGCTTTCCCGGTAGGGAAACATCAATGATCTCCGTGGCTAAACGCGAGTTCAGCTCAGCAAGCTTTAGCGCCTCTTTACGTACATGAATACGTTCTTGTACCTCCGTCTTCGCTTTGTTGATTATTGCGCCTACTACTGGCCGTTGTTCTACTGGTAGTGTACGCAACTTGGCTATCAGCTGAGTGAGATGTCCTTTTTTACCAGCATATTCAATGCGTACCGCGTCAAGGGTGGCGATATCTGCAGCCTCGTCAATAGCGACCTTTGCGCGCGTTACCAGTTCTGTGAGTTGGAACATGGTTTCCTCTTCTTCCAGTCAAGCGGTCAGTACTCGTTGATATGTTACGGATGTGTTACATACGATATTCTTTGCCAGAAACACAAAACCTCCATAGGGGAGGCTTTCAACGCGATTTTTTGTTTCTTTCTTCTTATGCGCAAAAGCCTAAAAAGCCATTGAACTTTAAGTAGTCAAGTGAAAAAAGAAATGAAAAATAACAGCATTCATTTTTGTGCTACCTTGCTGTAGTTAAGAAGACGCTATTGAAAATCCAAGCGGAGAACATGTCAATATTTCTCTTAAGTTACAAGAGATAAAGAAGGGAGCGTGCTCCCTTCTTTATCTCTATTATGCTAAAGCAGATTTTGCTTTTTTAACTAAAATACTAAACGCCACCTTGTCGAATATAGCGATATCAGCAAGGATCTTGCGGTCAACATCAATGTCTGCTTTTTTCAGACCATTGATGAAACAGCTGTAAGAGACATTGTTCTGACGCGCTGCAGCATTGATACGCGCAATCCACAGTTGACGGAACTGACGTTTACACTGACGACGATCACGGTAAGCATACTGCCCAGATTTGATAACAGCTTGGAAGGCAACGCGGTATACACGTGAACGTGCACCATAGTAGCCTTTAGCTTGTTCTAAGATTTTCTTGTGACGTGCACGAGCACCTACACTACGTTTTACGCGAGCCATGTGAGCTCCTGTATCAATATTCTATAATGGCCCTTATCTCCTATTGCCTACCAACCCCAGTGGCTGTTACGCAACGCGTTCCGATTCTGAGCAAATTTATAAAAAAGTTGACTTATGCATAAGGCAGACAGTCAACAACCAAATGTATATCGCCTTTAGATACCAATCCTTTGGTACGCAGGTGACGCTTACGCTTTGTTGATTTTTTAGTAAGAATATGACGCAGGTTTGCGTGCTTATGCTTGAATCCGCCAGAAGCGGTCTTTTTAAAGCGCTTAGCCACGCTACGTACAGTTTTAATCTTTGGCATTTTAAAAAATCCACTGCGCATTGTTAATAAAAAGAATCGGCAAGCTAATAAAAGATCGCCTAGCGTAGTCATTTCTACTTAAAACTCTTACTATCTCTTTTTGGGGGCGAGTACCATAATCATTTGGCGTCCCTCTATCTTTGAGGGGAAGGATTCAACTACCGCCAGTTCATCTAGGTCTTCTTTCACACGCTTAAGCACCTCCATACCAATTTGCTGGTGCGCCATCTCACGACCACGGAAACGTAAGGTGATTTTAGCTTTATCGCCTTCTTCCAGAAAACGAATCAAGCTGCGAAGTTTTACCTGATAATCGCCTTCATCGGTCCCAGGACGGAATTTAATCTCCTTAATATGGACAACTTTCTGCTTTTTTTTCTGTTCTTTAAAAGATTTACTTTTTTCATAGAGGAACTTGCCGTAATCCATAATACGGCAGACCGGTGGATCCGCGTTTGGACTAATCTCTACTAAATCAACACCCACTTCTTCAGCTTTTTCTAGAGCCCTGCGCAGGCTGACAATACCCACCTGTTCGCCATCCACACCAGTTAAGCGTACCTCAGAGGCACGGATTTCACCGTTGATACGATTCGGACGCGTCGGTTGTACTCGTTTTCCGACTTTGATAGTTTTATCCCTCCAGTTGATTAAGATCGCGGCTGCAAATTTCTTGTCGCAGCTTCTCACAAAACACATTTACATCCATCGTCCCAAGATCTTTGCCACGGCGGGTGCGCACAGTAACCTTTCTTTCTTTCACCTCTTTATCACCGCAGATTAGCATGTAAGGAATACGACGTAATGTATGCTCGCGGATTTTAAATCCTATCTTCTCATTTCTCAAGTCTGCTTTTACACGAAATCCAGCATTCTGCAATTTACTGATCAATATGTCGACATATGCTGTTTGTTCATAGTTGATATTCATCACCACTGCCTGAATCGGTGCCAGCCACGTAGGAAAGAAACCTGCGAATTCTTCGATTAAAATGCCAATAAAGCGCTCCATAGAACCGAGAATCGCGCGATGAATCATCACTGGCGTTTGACGCTCGTTATTTGCGTCCATATAAATTGCTTCTAAACGTCCCGGAAGAGAAAAATCTAGCTGCACTGTTCCACACTGCCATGCGCGCTCAAGAGAATCATACAAAGTAAATTCAATTTTCGGGCCGTAAAACGCGCCTTCGCTCAGCTGTAATTCAAACGGAATTGCATTTTTATTTAGCGTAGCACCTAAATCTTCCTCAGCGCGATCCCACATTTTATCTGTGCCAATACGCTTCTCTGGACGTGTAGAAAGCTTTACAGTTATTCTCTCAAATCCGAATGTGCTATAAACATCATAGACCATACGGATACAATTGTTCACTTCGTCACGTACTTGGTCCTGGGTACAGAAAATATGTGCATCATCTTGGGTAAAACCGCGTACACGCATCAGCCCGTGAAGAGAGCCTGAAGGCTCGTTACGATGGCAGCTACCGAACTCTGCCATACGGATCGGTAGATCACGGTAAGACTTTAGACCCTGATTGAAAATATGTAAGTGACCAGGACAGTTCATAGGCTTGATACAGTATTCACGATTTTCTGAAGAGGTAGTGAACATGGCCTCTTTATAGTTTTCCCAATGCCCAGTTTTTTCCCATAACACGCGGTCCATCATAAATGGTCCTTTTACTTCTTGATACTGGTATTCTTTCAATTTACTACGCACAAATACTTCCAGTTCACGGAAAATGACCCATCCATCATTGTGCCAGAATACCATACCAGGCGCCTCTTCCTGCATATGGTAGAGGTCAAGCTGTTTACCGATTTTACGGTGATCACGCTTAACCACCTCTTCTAGATGTTGTAAATAGGCATCAAGCTGTTTTTTATCAGCCCAAGCAGTACCGTAAATACGCTGTAGCATTTTGTTATGGCTATCACCCCGCCAATAGGCACCAGAAATTTTTTGCAGCTTAAAGTGACGGCAAAAGCGAATATTGGGTACATGCGGACCGCGGCACATGTCGATGTACTCTTTATGATAATAAAGGCTAGGAAAATCGTCGTGGCTAATATTCTCATCTAGAATAGTTACTTTGTAATTTTCTCCACGCTCGGAGAATAACTTGCGCGCCTGCTGCCAACTAACAACCTTTTTCACCACGTCGTAGTTAGTTTTGGCTAAATGATGCATTCTTGTTTCCAGTGCAACAATATCTTTCTGTGTCATAGTATGATCGAGATCAACGTCATAATAGAAGCCGTTGTCGATAACAGGACCTATGGCCATTTTAGTGTTGGGCCATAACTGTTTAATAGCGTGTCCTAATAGATGTGCACAGGAGTGTCGAATAATATCTAGACCCTCCTTATCTTTTGCAGTAATAATAACAAAAGATGAATCATCGGTAATGAGATCAACTGTATCAAATAATTGGTTGTTAACACGTCCGGCAATACAGGATTGTTCCAGACCTGGAACAATATCCCGTACGATCTCCATCACACTTACGGGGCGATCATAGGAGTACTGGCTTCCGTCAGGAAGAGTAATTACAGGCATTTCATATCCTTAATTGCAGTGATAAACTACATGTAAGCTTACATACACCCTTATTAAGTAAGAGTAATTGCTAATGGCCCAATGTAATGTTAAAACAACCCCCAGAAATGTGGTGCACAGGTTAATAATATAATCTTTGAACCTTTGGAAAAATCCGTACCTAAAGGAACATTCTCAACTGCAGCCTAGGCTAGGTTTGTACTACATGTAAATTAGCACAATACTAGTTTTTGTATTAGTTCTTTAATAGCGTCATTACTTGGATTATAAATTAGTTACTTTATATCAATTTGAAAGCAAAGTAATCGTTGATGCCAAGTTGCAGTGCAATGTGGGAGTTTATGATAGTATTTTCCTAAATTTGCTGCGCACCGATCAGTCCTAAATAAATTTTACTGTATAGATGAGTTGATCACTGATAGCTAAGTGTTTTATTAGCGCTAATTAAAGTTCGTTACTGGGTGAAAGTTAGCATAACTCTAATAATTATTGTTGCGCCAATAGTAAATCCTACCCCGAACAGAGTTCTAACTGTGTGCAATTTTTCGCAAGCGTAGGTAAATGCAGTGAGCAAGATAGGAACAGCCGCACCACATCCTCTATAAACAAGCATTATACTCTGCAATCTCTAATTGTGTCGAGTAAATTATTATATAATAAATTGATATAGTTTCTATTGCCGCCAGAATTAACTGTAGGACAGATGGGTACCAATGTAGGTAAAGTAAATGTTTATTTTATCACTTCTGAACTATTCTTTGCGATAAGGAGCTTAATTTTAGACAACATGAGCAGTAAGACAAGACACCATCACTATCAATATTAAAAGTGTTTACTTGTCGCTTATCATGATACTCTAAGCCACTGCTCTCAGTAGAAAGACACTAGATATCAATTATAAAACCACAGCCTCTTATTGATCTAATAAATCACAGTTCATGACAGCATCACAACTTCTTATTTACTAGAGAAATTTCTATACTAAATAGATCTACATCTTACGGCTAAGTTTACTTATGACGGGTGAAGGGCATATTATCTTTGCGATTGCCAGCGCAATTTTTGCCAAAAGGGCAGAATTAACTCTGGTCTTAGGGCAAGCCGATTGGTGGCATCTTATACCGGCTACGTTGCTTACTTGCTTGTTGCCCGATATTGACCATCCTAAATCATTGCTCGGTCGGAGGGTGAAATGGCTCTCGTATTCTGTGGCTCACACTTTCGGTCACCGAGGGTTTACGCATAGTTTGCTCGCGGTGGCTTTTGTTTTATGCTTGTTTCAGATCAATGTGAATAACAAAGGATGGTTGCTACTGCCTACCGACGTTCTGCAAAGCTTAACTCTAGGTTATACCAGTCATATAGCGGCGGATATACTGACACCTGCCGGTGTCCCTCTACTATGGCCATGCCGCTGGCGTTTTCGTTTGCCCGTTCTTAACGGCCAGAGAGGCCACCACATTGAACGTACCGTCTGCGTAGCTTTGGTTGTTTATGCACTTTGGTTTCCACCTAGTTGGCCATCTCATTTTTTAGATACACTACAACATAGAGTCTCAGAACTAATTGATATACAAAAAGCTTATTAAAATACTGCAAATTTCTCTTGCAACAGCCTATGCAATAAAAGTTTTCTCTTATTAGAAATGTTAACACTGTGAACTCACACGACTATATAATTTTTTATTTAACAGTTGGAAATCTACTGGTTTTGTCGTACTATTTGTCAAAATCTACTGAATACTGTGTTCTCAACAGCAATTACTGTTAGGGATAATTACATGGTAATTTAGCATCGATGCTACTATTGTTTAGTGCGCGTGTTAATTTTAGGTTATGGTTTACATGATGATAAGGCCACTTTCTTAAAGAGAATATTCATGTCACTTCAGCAAGAAATTATTGCAGCACTTGGCGTTGTCCCGGTCATTGATGCGCAGTGGGAAATCCGCCGTAGCATCGATTTTCTTAAAAAATACCTGAAATGCCATCCGTTATTAAAAACGCTGGTTCTAGGTATTAGCGGTGGGCAGGATTCAACCCTAGCAGGTAAGCTGTCGCAAATAGCTATCAGCGAACTGCGCAACGAGACAGGCGATAAAGTTTATTCTTTCATTGCTGTTCGATTACCTTATGGGGTGCAAAGAGATGAGCAAGATTGCCAAGATGCCCTGACTTTTATACAACCAGATCGTTCAGTGGTAGTAAATATTAAAGAGTCTGTGCTAACCAGCGAGCGTGCCCTAAAAAACGCAGGAATTAAACTTTCAGATTTTATGCGCGGTAACGAAAAAGCTCGTGAACGTATGAAAGCACAGTACAGTATCGCTGGCGTTACGCAAGGGGTTGTAGTGGGTACCAATCATGCAGCAGAAGCGGTTACCGGGTTTTTTACTAAATACGGAGACGGTGGCACTGATATTAATCCACTGTTCCGGCTTAATAAGCGTCAGGGGAAAATTTTGCTACAAGCTCTTGGATGCTCAAAGAATCTCTATCTCAAACCTCCGACAGCAGATCTAGAAGATGGTCATCCAGGTTTAGAGGATGAAGTAGTACTAGGCGTCACCTACGAAGTAATTGATGACTACTTAGAAGGTAAGAATATCTCATCAGAAACAGCGAAAATAATTGAAAATTTATATCTGAAAACCCAGCACAAACGCCACCCACCAATTACTGTATTCGACAATTTTTAGAAAAAATCCTTTTCCAATGTCTTATTGGAAGGGCAATATTCATGTTTTAACTGTCTTAAAAAAATCTAATACATGCTACAGAAGCTTTTTCAGCATGTACTTCCTCTAGTTCAATAAAGGGTGCATAAGGTATCTATACACTTCTATTACAGGTGTTATAAATAGATGAAAATAATCTATTATTTTCACCGGTAAGTATTTGTCTTTTTACTGAATACTATATTTGAAGAATACAGAGTCCGACTGTTCCTGTTTCTATTTACTATCAGTAGTTCATCTGCTGGCTGTTACATGGCTTGTATTCTTACATAAACGTAAACTTACTTCCCATAAGAAATTTACTAAAAATGAATTAGTAATACTGCTCTACGTTATTGATTAATTTTTCTATATAGGAAAAGACATACGGATATAAAATAAATGTACTAAGTGGATCATACCCTGATCAGGGTCGCTCATGACTACTATACAATTTTCGATAAGGCATCTGTCTGGGTATCCTCTTCTACTAGAATGAGCCCCGCACGCAGTCCTAGTGCGATGTTAGAATTAGGAAAGAGAACGTATTCACGTTCCTTCTGTACGACATAGCGCTTCTCACCATCCTCGGCCAACAGCGCTCCTTGCGGAAAAACGGTAAAATTACGGGTCTGCGCATTTATATGTAGTTGGAATTGGTTACTCAGGCGTGTTATTTGTTGCACTACGTGATAGCGGCGTGGCGAACCTGTAACAATAGGCAGCGGCATACCGCTTAGCAACGCTGTCAACGCCTGCTGTGCTACCGAAAACTGCGTTAGATCATTTTCACCAAACGGTAGAGCTTTACCCAACTCCAGAGTACAACTGACAAAATTGAAGTGTGCACAACTGTAGTGAGTGAAAGTACCGCCCGGTGCAGTATGGAATACTAATGCCTCCAGTCCTGCAGTAGTCAGCCAGTTCATAAAGTCTTCTGGCCATGGAAGCGAATTTAGGGGAAGCATTCCAAAGCAAGTATGCCAAGAATCTCGAATGGAGGTATGCAGATCGAGATGCCAGGGAGGTTGCTGCTTCTTATACAACGGTATTCTGAAGTTCTCAATAGCTCGTTCTAGAGACAGAACGCGAATCACCTCGTCGCAACTTTCGATATCTCGCCAGAGACCGCCAAACAAGCGATTAATATCATACTGTAAGTAGCGTTTTTTTGCACGTAAGGCGGACGGGTTGCCGAGTATTGCTAATACGCTTAGCTGTAGCTCTATGTCACCTCGCAGCAAGGCACAGATTAACGCATTTAACATTTCCACCGGAGCGGTTTCATTGCCATGAATCCCCGCCGATATAACTAATGCTTGTTGTGGTTCTTTTTTTGGTTCGAGCTGTAAGATGCCATGATCGTGCCACTGCCAGCGCAAAAAAGGTGTTTCGCCGCACAATATATCAGGCGCAGTGCCTGATAGAGTTTGCTGGAGAAAATCTTGCATCATCACTCCTCAGTGAGGTAAAAATAGCGTACTGATACTAGATTACTAAAGTTGGAATGGGTACAAACTTCCTAAATTCAAGAGTTGAGTCAATTCGTCCAGCGCTTCACGTCCTTCCTTCAACAGTTGCGGATCGGCGAGATCTGCCTGAGTCAGGTAATCACGGTAGTGTCGATCTACCCAATCATTCAGGATAGAGAACAGGCAGTCGTTCATCAACACTGCAGGATTAAGTGCATTCTGCTCCTGTGCTGTTAATACTACGCGTAATCTTAGGCAGGCTGGACCGCCACCGTTGTGCATGCTTTCACGAAGATTACATACCTTAAGATCGCGTATTGGACCACCCTGGTCGACTAGTTCACATAAATAGCGCCAGACTCCAGAATGCTGGTGGCACTCCTCAGGCAGCAACAGCAACATTGTGCCATCATGACGACTCAGTAGCTGGCTGTTGAACAAATAGGTGCTTACCGCATCAGCGACTGACACACGGTTCTCAGGGACTGCAATCGCGGTAAATTTTGGGATACGGTGCTCTAGGGTTGCCATTAACATAGAATCATTAATAAACGCATGTTGATGATAGAACAGTACCTCACGATTACTCACTGCAATCACGTCGTTATGGAATACACCCTGATCAATCACATAAGGATTTTGTTGTATGAATAAGGTGTAACTTTCGTCCAATTGGTGCAATCTAGAAACCGCCTGGCTTGCTTGTAGTGTTTGGCGGGCAGGATAGCGCGCTGGTACGGCGCTATCATCATAGTCGTCACGGCCATACACGAAGATCTGAAGATTACGTTCGTCATATTCTGCACCAAGACGGTTATGATTTGCCGCCCCTTCGTCTCCAAAGAGAGAAACATGAGGTAACGCATCATGCACGGCGAAATACTGTGGATCGCGGAAAATAGCACGTAGTAATCGAGCGGTCTGTGGCGCTTCCATAGCACGATGGAACTTATTATTTAAGTTAGAGACAGTAAAATGTACTCGTCCGTCAGCGCTGTCGGCAGAAGGGGACACCGTTGCAGCATTGGCAACCCACATTGCCGATGCTGAGCTGGCCGCGGACAGCAGCATAGGTGATGATTTTGATACCTGTTCCAATACTTTATCATCACTGCCGCTATAGCCCAGCTGGCGTAGCAATGGTAAATTCGGCCGCTCATGCGGAGGAACAATCCCTTGTACAAACCCCATTTCAGATAACGCTTTCATTTTTAGCAGACCTTGCTTGGCCGCCAGTCGCGGATTAGAAGGCTGATACTGATGGCGCGTCGAGGCTTCATTGCCAAATGACAATCCAGCATAGTGGTGTGTTAAGCCAACTAATCCATCAAAATTTGCTTCAATAGCTTTCACGATATCGCCTCATGTGATGAGAAATCAAGGCCCGGCGACAGAGTGATGGGCATAGTCAAATCCGGAGTCTCCAGAGACGCCATTGGCCAGGCGCAATAATCAGCGGCATACCAAGCACTGGCGCGATGGTTACCTGATGCACCGATGCCTCCAAAGGGCATGCTGCTTGCTGCGCCGGTCAGCGGCTTGTTCCAGTTGACTATGCCGGCACGTGCCTCTAGTAGCAAACGTTCAAACTGTGAGCGTGACGGTGAAATTAGGCCGCATGATAGACCGTAACGTGTATCATTGACAATCCTGATTGCCTCATCGAAGCTATCATAACGAATCACGTTGAGCAGCGGACCAAACACTTCCTCATCCTTAAGGCCACTAACATAGGTAACATCGATAATACCAGGTGTGAGTAAAGCATTACTACGTTCAGGCCAATGCATTGATAATAGTGCTGTCCCGCCTAGTGCCACACGCTGCTGCCAAGCCTGAAAAATCTTTTCAGCCGCATTGACCGAAATTACACTCCCCATAAAAGTTTGCGGTTCTGTATTCCACGCGCTGGGTTGGAGCCGTGCGCTTACCTCAACTAACCTTGTTAATAAGGCATTCCCAGATGTACCGCGCTTTACTAATAAGCGGCGTGCACAGGTGCAGCGTTGTCCAGAAGTAATAAAGGCGGATTGAATGATGATATGAACCGCTGCGTCGATATTCTCCTGATTCTCGACAATGAGGGGATTGTTACCACCCATCTCTAACACCAATATTTTTTCAGGTTGACCTGCGAACTGGCGATGCAATTGATGGCCAGTGCTAGCGCTGCCAGTAAAAAGTAACCCGTCAATTTGAACGTCAGTTGCCAGTGCCTGTCCCGTATCGTGTGCGCCTTGTAACAGAGCTAGTACGCCGCGCGGTAGACCAGCTTCCTTCCAAATTTGCACGGTTTTTTCTGCCGTCAGAGGCGTCAACTCGCTGGGTTTAAATAGTATGCAGTTGCCTGCCAACAGTGCTGGTACAATATGGCCGTTAGGAAGGTGGCCGGGAAAGTTATATGGGCCGAAGACTGCTAGTACGCCATGCGGACGATGACGTAGCGAGATTTCTCCCTTACGTTGCTCGCCGGTACGCATGTGAAATGCTTTCACCGAAATATCAATCTTGTTAATCATAGCTTGTACTTCGGTAATTGCTTCCCAACGTGGTTTACCTGTTTCGGTGGCAATAGTGTCTGCTATATCGCTTTTGTACCTCTCTAGCAACATAGCAAAACGCTCGATCAACGCCTGGCGCTGGATAAAAGGACGACGCGCCCAACCAGGGAAAGCATTGCGAGCTGCAGTGGCAGCCTCAGAGACCTGTTTCGCTGTAGCGGAATGACCTTGCCATAAAATTTTACCGAACACCGGATCAGTTTTTTGCATTGCACGGCCATCACCAGACAACCATATGCCGTTAATCATCTGCGTCATGCTTTATTATCCCCATAACCTAACATAACCACACGCAAGCTGTCTCCTGACTGTGCATGTAGTGCTTTAAGTTGGTACTTATTAAGCAAAATTTCATCTTTTTCTATATGAGCAGGTAGCAATGTTACTCGAAAACAGTTGTAAGATACATTAGCTACTAAGCAAAGCGGCCCATACTCTTTCGTGTCACCAAGTGCAGCGCTATATATGTGGCTTTTACGTATAGCACGAATATTGTCAATATCACATTCTAACGTTGGACCTCCGTCAAAGATATCGATGTAGTTACGGTAGCGGAAACCTTCTGCCTCTAATACTGCACGCGCGGGCAAAGTTTTCGCGTGTACTTGCCCAATGACCGCCTTCGCCTCAGGAGAAAGGTAGTCAATGTAAAGGGGGTGTTTCGGCATTAATTCGGCGATAAACGCCTTTTGCCCAGTACCGCTGAGAAAGTCGGCCTTGCGAAATTCCATAGAAAAAAAGCGGTTGCCCACACTTTCCCAGAATGGGGAATGGCCATATTCGTCGCTGACGCCACGCATTTCTGCGACGACACGCTCCATAAAAAGATGACGAAAATTGGCCATGAACATGAAACGGGATTTCGATAGCAGATAGCCGTTTTTCCCGTCTCGGTAGTCGGGATCGAGAAACAGTGTACAGAGTTCACTACTGCCAGTATGATCATTGCTTAATGACAATGTTGGCAGAGCTGCATAAACATTAAGCTTTTTTGAAGCATGTACCTGAGTACCTACACGAAAGTTGTACCAAGGTTCTTGCAGTCCGACCGCTACCTCAATTGCGGAGACGCCGATGGCACGGTTGTTATCGCTGTCCACCAGCACGAATACATAACCCTGTTCAGCCAGTGACAGTGAGCCTTGCCAAGTTTGTAATGAGCGCTCGATGCGGGATTGTAAGAACTGATTGTCAATAGGAAGGGATGTTAACCCACCGTCAGTTTTTTTTGCTAGTGACAATAGCTGCGCTAGATCGTCATGTTCAACTGGACGAATCACCATCATGTTTTCGATCCTCGAGCCAAATGTTCACAGGCTACAGCGAAGCGTGCCATCCCTGTTTTCACTTCCTGCTCACTAATATTAAGCGCAGGAGTAAAGCGTACCACATTAGTTCCAGCAGTTAGCACCATCACCCGTTGCTCAGCAGCAGCTAAATTGAACTCCTTTGCCTTACCCGTGTAATCCTCATTTAGCACCGCACCAATGAGCAAGCCTAAGCCGCGCACCTTTTTAAACAGGTGCAACCGTTGATTAATAGCTGACAGTGCCTCGACAATCCACTTATGCCGTTCTATAACGCCTCTCATTACATGGGGCTGATTAATTAGCTGTATTACCTTGTACGCCACTGCACCAGCTAACGGATTACCACCGTAGGTAGTGCCGTGCGTGCCTACACTCATCACCTGTGCAAGATCTTCGCTCGTCAGCATAGCTCCAATGGGAAAACCACCTCCCAGTGCTTTAGCTGTTGTCAATATATCAGGCGTTATCCCATAGTGCATATAGGCGTAGAGCGAACCGGTGCGGCCTACACCACTCTGTACTTCGTCAAAAATCAGCAGTACCTTATGTTTTTTGCATAGTGTATGCAAACCACGCAAAAAAGCGCCATCAGCAGGTAGCACACCGCCCTCACCTTGAATAGGTTCAACAATTACTGCGCAAGTATGATCATTAATCAACTTTGCAGCGGCTTCAAGATCATTAAATGAAGCGTGGTAAATATCAGATGGTAGCGGCGCAAAATCTTGTGAATAGGTTGGTTGTCCTCCTACTGAGACTGTAAAGAGAGTACGGCCGTGGAAGGAATTAGTGAAAGCAACAATGCCACTTTTGTTCACACCAAAACGATCATGCGCTACCTTACGAGCTAACTTTAGAGCCGCCTCATTGGCCTCTGCACCAGAATTACAGAAGAAAACACGATCGGCGAAAGTAGCCTCTATCAGCTGTTTTGCTAAAAGTAAGATGGGTTCGTTAGTATAGCCGTTTCCGGTATGCCACAGGCGCTCCGCTTGTTCGGTGAGTGCTCTCTGCAAGTCTGGATGAGCATGCCCTAGTACATTAACAGCAATACCACCAGTAAAATCCACATAGTCCTGGCCACTCTGATCCCAGAGTGTAGATCCTGAAGCATATACCGGTACAAAATTAGCTGGTGTATAAACCGGCACCATCCATTGATCAAAATCGTAACGCGAAACCTGCGGTAACATAATTATTTCTCCTGCTTTCTCTCTGGCACACAGGCAAGTAAAGAGAATGTTTTAAATTTGCACAATATGAGTAAAAGCAGAACTACTGTAAACTACAGCTTACATGGCAGCTAGAGGAATAAATGCATAAAACAATGAGGAAAACAGAAAATCAATAAGTTACATATAAATATTATTCAATAATATTGCATATATATTGAATAATTTCATCTTTTTTATGACATTGGGGCAGATCTAACAGAAAATTTATAAATTTATAAAAGGTAATAGTGCTTCTATAATTTCTTTTAAATTTCATTCTTCCATTGGGAGATCGGCTTACAATTTAAGCACATTAAATTAACAACTTATATAAAAATTAAGGAACGATATCTTCTTGACTAAATGTGTACGCTAGAAATGGATCTTCCCTGCATCTTTTATCAACTCATTATTATTTAGAAGAAAAATAAAAGCACACTCAAAATTGATACATCGGAACTGAAATAGAAAAGTTTGATATTGATATTCTTATATCTATGTTGGTTACTGTTTCCCAATTTTATGACACAACAAGAAATTGGTACCTTCCTATAGAAAGGAGAACATAATGTGTAGATAGAGTGGATAGAATAATATAGAAGTTGTCCGGTATTTAAGAACTGCATGTATACAATATATTGGCATGTACTTACAGCGTAGAAATCAATAAGATTAGCTAGAGATCACTCCCCAATAGTGATGATGGGAAATAGATAGTTCACTACTTATTTAGACTCTCCCTAAGTCTAATCGTATTAATTACTAATTTTAGTAGTGATTATGATAGTAACTAAGGTGATAAAGAGGAGTACGGTGTCTATATAGTGCTAAATAGTTAGCCTATCGAAGTGGTGAGATGTTCTATATATATTTTATATATTAAGCTTTCGTAAAGCAAAAAATTTTTTCATTTAAGGATCTTTTTAAGATTACGAATACGGACAAAACTGTAATTTTACTTTGCATCTAAAAATATATTTATTAATCGATAAAGTATATGGCAATGAATATTGCTCTGTTCTATTTTTTAGAAATTATTTATCGAAATTTACGTCAATAAAAAATTTGCAAAATTTTAATACAGTGAATTTTTACTATTTCATAAAGTTCTGTTTAGGTTTCGCCTATGCTCTTCTTTTGGAGAGAATGGTAAATATCTATGCACAAAAAAACTATTATAAAAAGTCCCTACTGATACTACCACCTCACCTCACTTGGTCTACTATTTTTTTCAATTGTGACAAAGCACTGCATGTCATTATTGGAATCAACCTAATGGCACTAACAGCTGTTCTCAGCAGCGCCTTTAGTGTAGTACGTCATGCAGATGTACTAGCCCACTGTCTAGGTGAACCTTATGGTTCTCTGCTATTGAGTTTGCTCGTAGTCATTCTAGAGATCATTTTATTTCCGCCCTAATGGCGCCCGGTAATACCGCACCCGTACTTATGCGCGATACCCTCTACTACGTTATCATGATTGTCACTGGAGGAATGGTAGGATTTTCGTTGCTATTAAGTGGAAGGAAGTTTGTTACACAGCACCTAAATCTTATAGGAGTAAGGCAGTATCTGATCGCAATTTCTCCACTAGCAATATTGATATTCGTCTTTCCTAACGCGCTGTCAAGTGGCAATTTCACCATTAACCAGAAAATTAATTATTGAAACAATTTCAGCGATAATCTATGGTGTATTCTTACAAATTCAGACACGTACGCACTAAAACCTGTTTATATATGAAAATGAAGACGATAGTAATGGCGACGAGCCTCATCGCAGAAAACTTTCGGAGCACAATAGCATCTGGCATACCGTACGGTTAATAGTGCATCTAATTGCGGTGATCAGCGTCACTAAAATAAACGCTAGCACTCTAGAATATTTGCTTTCTTATCTTAATGTCCCAACACAGTTCTCTGGTTTTATTGTGGTACTGCTGATTTTATCTCCAGAAGGATTAAGTGCAATAAAGGCGGTGCTAATGAATCAGATGCAGCGAGCCATGAACATTTTTTTAGCTCGGTGTTAGCAAATATCTCTCTGACAGTACCTGCAGTTACCATTATCGCCACTCTAACGGGTAAGCAACTAGAGTTCGGTCTCGAACCACCGCAGATGGTGATG
The DNA here is from genome assembly GCF_009829915.1 of Pantoea sp. Nvir. Lineage (GTDB taxonomy): Bacteria > Pseudomonadota > Gammaproteobacteria > Enterobacterales > Enterobacteriaceae > Pantoea. The sequence continues at coordinate 63,038 of NZ_SZZW01000001.1, forward strand.
GTAATATCGGTAGTACTGTTCTTATGACAGATCTCCTTTTCTAATGGGCATACAAATGTTCTTAAGTTACTGCGTACTTAGCATTTTCGCTGGATATCTGTTTACTATCATGTTGTAACTATAATATTTAAATATTGGATATCAATGCCGATAACTATTGAGCTTTTGTAAAAGTTACCCGTTACTAGTTATTTTCTATAGTACATAAAGGAGGAAAAATTTATGGATCCTCTTGATCCAGCACTTTGAAGCTTTGTTTAGTTTTTGGTATCTAGTTCAAGAAAACTTTTCACCAGATCGTCAATGGCCTTTATTTGCACCAAAAACGGCTCAAGCTTGTTAAGCGGCAGCGCGGAAGGTCCATCACATTTAGAGTTATTAGGATCTGGATGTGCTTCAATAAAGAGACCAGCAATGCCGACTGCCATTCCGGCACGCGCTAATTCACCAACTTGGGCACGACGACCTCCGGAGGTTATATCCAACGAATTACGCATCTGCAGTGCGTGTGTTACATCGAAGATTACTGGTCTATTATTAGACACTTTCTTCATTACGTTAAAGCCGAGCATATCAACAACCAGGTTGTCATAACCAAAATTGCTGCCGCGATCGCATAAAATCACTTTATCATTGCCGCTTTCTATGAACTTATCTACAATATTACCCATCTGTCCTGGGCTAAGGAATTGAGGTTTCTTGACGTTAATTACCGCTCCGGTTTTTGCCATCGCTTTAACTAGATCAGTCTGGCGCGCTAAAAAGGCAGGTAACTGTATCACATCTACCATATCGGCTACTGGCTGTGCCTGCATAGGCTCATGTACGTCAGTAATAATTTTCACGTCAAAAGCCAATTTTATTTCCTGGAAGATTTTCATGCTTTTTTCGAAGCCAGGACCACGATAGGATTTTATTGAAGAGCGGTTAGCTTTATCAAATGAAGCTTTGAACACATAAGGGATAGCGAGTTTGTCGGTAACATTCACATAGTGCTCACAAACACGCATAGCAAGATCACGAGATTCTAAAACGTTCATACCACCAAACAACACAAATGGTAGATCGTTAGCAACTTTAATATCACGAATAGTGACTACTTTTTGAATCATGCTTTTTCCTTTTCTTTTATTTTATCCGAAACTTTTGAATATAATTAATTTCGTATAATACACTGAGCTTATATTTATTAGCACTATCCTAGAAAAATTCATTGATTAAGAAGTTAGAGTACCCAATATCATATGCTCGTATTTTAAATGGGAACACTATAAAAATTATGATCACGAATTTTATAAAGGTATTTGGAGTAGATCTGTACTAGTAATTGACTTTTTTTTAAAAAAATATTAAGCAATATGATTGCCTAACATATTATTTTCAATATCTTATGTTGATATATTTACATAATTAATTAAACATATCACATATTGCCATTACTCATCTCAATGAGATCCAAGCTGGAGGCAAAATATTATCGTCAGCAGAAAAATAGGAGCTTATGTAAAAGATGATGTATATAGTACATCCTATAATCTTCTTTTCTATGATTACTCCCTTGATAACTAACTTTCCTTACAAAGGAGGAATTCGATTCTTAAGATATTTCATATATAAAATTGTTTAATGAAGTAATAACAAGATCACATAGTGCGCTTATGTTTTTTAAGGTGCAGTTTGACCAAGTGTAACGCGTGGGTTACCACTGTAGTCATTTACTGTAGTAACTTGAAAAAATCCTTGCTGTTGCATCAATTCTCTCACTATCGCATCTTGTTTCCATCCATGCTCCAATAGTAACCAGCCGCTAGGTACAAGCCACTGCGGCGCCTGTGTGATAAGATGCCGCAAATCTGCCAATCCGTCCTCATTAGCTACTAGAGCGCTAAGAGGCTCAAAACGCACATCACCTTGCAATAAATGTTGATCATTCCTACCTATATAGGGAGGATTACTAACTATCAGATGAAACCGCTTGGTAAGTATATTATCAAACCAGTGGCTCATTGTGAAAACTGCATTGGGAATAGCCAGCCGTTTAGCGTTATTACGTGCTAACATAACAGCAGCATCGATGCGATCGACCCCTTGCACCTGACAATCAGGACGTTCACACGCTAGCGCTAGGGCAATAGCACCAGTACCTGTGCCTAAATCAAGGATACTTGATGGAGTAGTAGGAATACGCTTTAATGCCTGCTCAACTAAAACTTCGGTATCTGGCCGTGGGATCAGCGTCGCGCTGGACACGCGCAATGGTAACGACCAGAACTCGCGTTCACCGACCAGATAAGCTACTGGCTCTCCCTGAACGCGGCGCTCTAGCAATAAATTAAGGCACACAAGTTGCTCTGGTAGTAGTTCAGTTTTATCAAATGCTATCAGCCAGCTGTGTGACTGACCGGTCACGAACCTCAGAATGATCTCCGCGTCACGCTTCGGGCTATTACCTCCCTGCAACGCGGTAATAGCTTGTTTTAGCCAGGCATGAATCTCCATTATTACTCCTCACCGGCCAGAGCAACTAACTGATCTGCCTGATACTCTTGGACATTCGGTTCAATTAGGTTGTCGAGCTTACCCTCCATGGTTTCCTCAAGACGATGAAGGGTCAGATTAATACGATGATCGGTGACACGTCCCTGAGGAAAATTGTAGGTGCGAATACGATCAGAACATTCACCGCTGCCAAGCAGATTGCGGCGTGTGCTCGCTTCTACTTCACGGCGCTTCGCTATTTCTGCAGCGTGGATACGAGCACCCAGAACTGCCAGCGCTTTGGCTTTGTTTTTATGCTGAGATCGTTCATCTTGGCACTCCACGACGATACCAGTAGGTAGATGGGTAATACGTATAGCAGAATCAGTGGTGTTAACGTGTTGGCCACCTGCACCAGATGAACGGAAGGTATCAATTTTTAGATCAAAAGGGTTAATATCCCTGAGTTTCGCTTTAGGCAGTTCAGGCATCACTGCGACGGTGCAGGCAGAAGTATGAATACGACCCTGAGATTCGGTTTCTGGCACACGCTGAACGCGATGGCCGCCAGATTCAAACTTCAGGCGGCCATAGGCACCCTCACCTGTCACACGTGCGATCACCTCTTTATACCCACCGTGTTCGCCTTCGTTGGCGCTAACAATTTCAACTCGCCAACGGCGGCCTTCGGCATAACGACTGTACATACGGAAGAGATCACCTGCGAAAATCGCTGCCTCGCCTCCTCCGGTGCCGGCTCGTACTTCAATAAAGCATGCACGGTCATCTTCTGGATCTTTTGGGAGCAGCAGCTGTAGCTGCTGCTCCAACCGCGCTCTTTCTCCGCGCGCAAGTCGTAATTCTTCTTGCGCCATATCGCGTATTTCCGCATCATTCAGCATTAACTGAGCCGCTTCAATATCTTCCTGCGTGTGTTGCCACGCACGAAAACATTGAGTAACGTCAGTTAATTGAACGTATTCGCGTGAAAGCGTGCGGAAGCGATCTTGATCGGCGATGATACTTGCATCGCCCAGCATCGCTTCTACTTCTTCGTAGCGCTCTTGAAGCGCTTCTAATTTAGCAATAATAGAAGTTTTCATTTCGTGATAAAATTCTCATTACAGAGGGCAAAAACCAGAAAGTCTAATTAAGACCCAGGCTAGTGCGAAGTAATTGCAGCCGTTCGGTATCACCGTCGCGAGCGGCTTGCTGTAAAGATTTGGTTGGTGCATGAACTAAACGGTTCGTCAGCTTATGTGCCAACTCCTGCAGTACCTTTTGTGGATCAGCACCTTGCTGTAGTGCGACCATTGCACGCGATTCAAGAGCTTCACGAATACTTTCCGCCTGAATGCGGTAATCACGGATAGTTTCTACCGCGCTCTGGGCGCGTAGCCAAGACATAAATTCACTGCTTTCCTGCATAACTATACTTTCAGCTTGCACGGAAGCAATTTTACGCTGCGCCATATTCTGGTTAATGATCACTTGTAAGTCATCAAAGCTATAAAGATAGGCGTTAGGTAGTTTACCGACATCAGGCTCAACATCGCGTGGTACGGCAATATCAACTAACAACACTGGTTTATTACGGCGTGCTTTTAGAGCTCGCTCCAACATTGCTTTGCTTATAATTGGCAACAGACTGGAAGTAGAAGAGATAACGATATCAGCCTCGATGAGGCACATATCAATATCAGTGAGTTCTATCACTTCGGCACCTATTTCTTCCCCCAGCCGTTCGGCGTGTTTGCGGGTCCGGTTGGCTATAATAAGTTTTCGCACTTTATGCTCGCGTAAATGGCGAGCCACTAGCTTAATAGTTTCGCCGGCACCGACTAGCAGCACATGGACCGATGAAAGAGATTCAAATATCTGACGAGCTAGCGTACAAGCAACAAAGGCTACCGATACTGCACTAGTACCAATTTCCGTCTCGGTACGCACGCGTTTAGCAACCGAGAAAGATTTTTGAAACATACGCTCTAAATCACTGCTTAAGGTATGGCCTTGCTGTGACTCAGCAAAAGCCTTTTTTACTTGGCCAAGAATTTGCGGTTCCCCCAGTACAAGAGAGTCAAGTCCGCTGGCTACCCGCATCAGGTGGCTTACGGCCGCGCTGTCCTGATGCCAATAGAGACTTGGACGCACGTCTTCTTTATTAATATGATGATAGTTGCACAGCCATAGCAGCAAGTGTTCCTGCAAATCAACTTGATATTCAACACTGAGGTAAAGCTCGGTGCGGTTACAGGTAGAAAGGACGATAACGCTCTGGACCATTGGTTGGGAGAGTAAACTGTCGAGAGCCGGTCCAAGCACCTCTGGTCCGAACGCAACGCGTTCACGCAAAGCGAGAGGTGCAGTTCTATGATTTATTCCGAGAGCAAGCAGCGTCATAGCGATAATAGCAATAAAGTTGGTTTGTCCCAATAATGTCAGGGTTTTGTGAAGCGCATTCTATAAGATGTGATAGACCATGGAAAGCTATACAAAATTCATCATAGTCATATAAGATTAATTGATCATGTTCAATTTTCTGTCATCTTTATTGACTCGTTATAGCTTGGTCGTTAGCTTTGTTTATTACAAATTAAAAATGTGTTTAAGGAGAGGAGATAACTACGTGGTATCTTTTCCACCACGCAATATATTGTGCATTTTTTTGCTATTAGTGAGCGTTCTGCTAGCCGCATGTACCGTTAATAATACTCAAGGTCCTGGTCCTAGTACAACAGTACCACAGTGGAAGCAGCATCAGCAGCAGGTGGAGAAAGTCACGCGTTATAGAACACGCGGTGTTTTCGCTTATATTTCTAATAGAAAAAAAATTTATGCTCGATTTAACTGGCAGCAATCAGCACCAGACCTCTATTCTTTGCTATTGACCAGCCCACTAGGTAGCACAGAGCTACAGCTCAATGCTCAGGGCAAGACCGTACAGCTTATAGACAATAAAGGCAAAAGATACGTCAGCAACGATGTAGAAAAGCTGATCGCTCAGCTAACAGGTATGAATATTCCACTGACCAAGCTACGTCAGTGGATTATGGGGCATCCTGACAATATCAGTCAATATCAGCTTAACAGTAACTATCAGTTAAAAAGCCTGAAATATAATCGCAACGGCCAACATTGGCAGGTCAATATTCAAAGTTACGATAACAAGGTAACGCCTGCGATGCCTATGAGTATAGAGTTACGCGAAGATGACCAATGCATTATTAAGCTACGTATGGATAGCTGGAGCATTCCATGATAACCTCTTGGCCTGCACCAGCAAAACTCAATCTTTTTCTTTACATAACCGGACGTCTTATCAATGGCTACCATAAATTGCAAACGCTGTTTCAGTTTCTAGATTATGGGGACACGCTATACATCACTCCAGATCAAAGCGGTAGTGTCACTCTGATCACGCCAGTCAAGGGTATAGCCAACAAAGATAATCTGATTATACGTGCCGCAAAGCTTCTATACCAGACGGCTCTGGAGCAAAATAATTTACCCGTAAATGCAGGAGCAAAGATTGCCATTGAAAAACGGCTGCCAATAGGCGGCGGCCTAGGTGGCGGTTCCTCAAATGCTGCGACAGTTCTAATCGCGCTGAATTACTTGTGGTGTACTGGTTTCTCTTTCGATACGCTGGCAGAATTGGGGATACAGCTGGGTGCAGACGTACCTATCTTTATCAGAGGTTTTGCCGCCTTTGCGCAGGGTATTGGCGAACAGTTGAAACCTGTCAATCCGACAGAGAAGTGGTATCTGGTGGTGCACCCTGGCGTCAATATTTCCACGTCGCTGGTGTTTAACGATTCTCAGCTTAAGAGGAATTCACCCGTGCGTTCGCAGGAAGAGCTTTTAGCAGAACCATTCCATAATGATTGTGAAGCAGTAGTAAGAAAACGTTTTTACGAAGTTGATGAGCTTATTTCTTGGCTGCTAGAATACTCACCATCGCGCCTGACTGGCACTGGCGCTTGCGTGTTTGCTGAATTTAACACCGAGTCAGCAGCTCGTCAGGTGCTGGAGATCACTCCAAAATGTGTCTGCGGATTTGTCGCACGAGGTGTTAATATTTCTCCTCTGCACAGTACCCTTTTCAGAATGCAGGCGTATTTATAATGGTGTCACCTTGTTTCAGATACTTTAACTCTGCGCATTAACATACCCGTATGAATAGTGCTGTAGGATGCGCAGTGTCCGTTGGTTACTGTAACGCTGTTCATTGTTTGAGGTTTTTCTCGTGCCTGATATGAAGCTGTTTGCTGGTAACGCTAGCCCGGAACTGGCACAACGTATTGCCCACCGCCTCTATACTAACCTAGGAGAAGCCGCAGTGGGACGTTTCAGCGATGGAGAAGTAAGTGTACAAATTAATGAAAATGTACGTGGTGGAGATATTTTCATTATCCAGTCTACTTGTGCTCCCACCAATGATAATGTAATGGAGTTAGTGGTGATGGTCGACGCGCTGCGTCGAGCTTCTGCTGGTCGTATTACCGCAGTCATTCCATACTTCGGCTATGCTCGCCAAGATCGCCGCGTCCGTTCCGCAAGGGTGCCGATCACAGCTAAAGTGGTCGCAGATTTCCTTTCCAGCGTCGGAGTCGATCGGATTCTGACAGTGGATCTTCATGCTGAGCAAATTCAAGGTTTCTTTGACGTTCCAGTCGATAATGTTTTCGGCAGCCCTATTCTTCTAGAAGATATGCTACGAATTGGTCTGGAAAACCCGATTGTAGTTTCACCCGATATCGGTGGCGTCGTACGTGCACGCGCAATAGCGAAATTACTGAATGATACCGATATGGCTATTATCGACAAACGTCGTCCACGAGCTAACATTTCGCAAGTAATGAACATTATCGGCGATGTAGCTGGCCGTGACTGTGTACTCGTAGATGACATGATCGACACCGGAGGAACGCTAATCAAAGCTGCAGAAGCTCTAAAAGAGAGAAACGCAAAACGCGTCTTTGCGTATGCAACTCACCCGATTTTTTCAGGTGATGCAGTAGAAAATCTGCATAATTCTGTGATTGACCAGGTTATCGTATGTGACACCATTCCGCTTTCTAACGCAATGAAAGAATTACCGAATGTTCGTACACTGACGCTTTCTGGCATGCTTGCTGAAGCCATTCGCCGTATCAGCAATGAAGAGTCTATCTCAGCAATGTTCGAGCATTAATATTAACAATAGAAGAGACTAGTAGCGCGAATGGTTTTCTTTTGAATTTGATAATAATTTGCTAATGAATCTGTTTCTTTAAACCATATTTTTTGATTATTCCTTTCGTTAAATACCTTACTTTATTTCATAATGTTTGCTTCTTTGGCCAATCTAGGGGGGAACGTTTGTCCTCTTGTCTGCCGTTAAGTACACTAGCTTTTTCAAAACTTGAGCAGGACAATAATCATTGTGAGCAAAATTAAATTAATTGTTGGATTGGCGAATACTGGGGCGGAATATATCGCAACACGCCATAATGCAGGTGCCTGGTATCTCGATTTACTAGTGGAACGCTATAATCAGTCTTTGAAGGAAAAAGCGAAATTTTTCGGTTATACTGCACGCATTAACCCGTCTGGTAAAGAAGATATATATCTGCTCGTGCCGACGACTTTTATAAACCTTAGCGGCAAAGCTGTATCAGCAGTAGCAACCTTTTTTCGCATAACTCCGGAAGAGATTTTAGTCGCTCACGACGATCTAGATTTGCTTCCTGGCATTGCTAAATTTAAACAGGGCGGCGGCTCTGGCGGACATAATGGTCTGAAAGATATTATCAACAAGCTAGGGAATAATAATTTTCACCGTCTGCGGATTGGTATCGGCCATCCGGGTAATCGCAATAAGGTGACTGAATTTGTATTAGGAAAGCCATCTGCTAGCGAGCAAAAGCGGATCAAAGACGCTATTGCTGAAGCGGTATACTGTACTGAAGTCTGGTTGAAGGAAGCTCGTTTAAAAGCAATAAACCGGTTACACTCTTTTAAGGCAAGTTAAACTCCTTGCTTATGCTATTGATGTGTCTATAATGTGGCAGCTTTTCTTTCTCAACAATGCTTATTAATGCTGACGTTGCGTCTCAATTTAACATTGACTAAGGTAACCAACCATGGGATTTAAATGTGGTATTGTGGGCCTACCAAACGTTGGTAAATCTACTATTTTTAACGCATTGACTAAAGCTGGAATCAAAGCGGCTAATTTCCCCTTTTCCACCATCGAACCCAATACCGGTGTGGTACCAATGCCCGATCCGCGTCTTAATCAGCTAACAGAGATCGTCAAGCCACAACGTGTGGTGCCTACTACAATGGAGTTTGTTGATATCGCAGGCTTAGTAAAAGGAGCGTCAAAAGGCGAAGGTCTAGGCAATCGTTTATTAACTAACATCCGTAAAACTGAAGCGATCGGACATGTGGTACGCTGTTTCGAGAATGACAATATTATCCACGTTGCTGGTAAAGTCAATCCTGTAGAAGACATTAACATTATCAATACCGAACTGGTACTCTCAGATATAGAAACCTGTGAGTGTGCTATCCGGCGTTTGCACAAAAAAAACAAAGGTGGTAGTAAAGATGCGAATGTTGAATTAGCAGTTCTGGAGAAGTGCCTGCTACACTTAGAAAACTCGGGTATGCTAAGAACACTGGAGTTAGATGCCCATGAGAAAGCGGTGATCTTTTACCTAGGCTTCTTAACTCTGAAGCCTACTATGTATATTGCAAACGTTAATGAAGACGGTTTTCAGAATAATTTCTACTTCGACCAAGTATGCGCTATAGCAGCCGCTGAAAGTTCTGTGATAGTACCGATCTGTGCAGATTTAGAATCAGATATCGCGGCATTAAACGACGAAGAGCACAATGAGTTTATAGCTGAGATGGGTCTGGACGAGCCCGGTCTGAACCGTGTCATCCGCGCTGGTTATGCACTTCTGAATCTGCAAACTTATTTTACTACGGGTGCGAAAGAAGTGAGGGCATGGACCATTCCGGTAGGGGTCACCGCTCTGCAGGCAGCTGGTAAGATACATACTGACTTCAGGAAAGGTTTTATCCGTGCGCAAACGATCGCTTTTGAAGACTTTATCAATTACAAAGGTGAACAAGGTGCGAAAGAAGCGGGTAAGATGCGTTTAGAAGGAAGAGAATACCTTGTTAAAGATGGTGATGTTATGAGCTTTTTGTTTAACATCTAATGGTTATTTGCCATCATAATTACAAAAAAAATATATATATAGTTGCGTGTATTTTTTATCGTATCGAATGATAGATTACCTTTTTGCTAAAAGGTAGAATACTCCAAAACATACAGAATATGGCGTTTTAAAAAGTTTTCCAATTTAGAGAATTAATATCGTCAGGAATCGGTCACAAAGGCTCCTACTGACGTAGGCGCAGCATGGATTCAGTTAAATGCAAACCCTTTCTCTACATTGAGGTATGCTAATAAAAACCGGAGACACCAAATGAACTGGTATATACTTGATACTAGCATAAATAGCGAATATATCTCTACTATGCACAAATTTGAACATTTTACCAGTCGGTCGGGTATCAGATAATTATTCATGCGGTTTCTATCCACTTTATTTTATATTTCCGCTTCACCACTACATTACGACGCTAGATGATGACTAAAGTTGTTTTAGTGTCTAGTCAGTTGCATGCAAACGCTTTTCTAAGAAGGAAAGAAGACGATGAAGAAATTGTTTTTAACCACGCTCTTCAAACGTCAAGGAGTTGCACCATTCGTCGTGCTGACTCTGCTGTTTTATCAGCCTGCACTGACGACGCAGGCTGATGATAATATACAACATATGCTCAGCAACCATCCAAAACCTCCGGATATACGATTTGGTGAGCTATTTGAGGAAGTGCAGAATGCACAACTTTATACTGACCAAAAAACCTTCGCTGACGCTGTACCTAAATACGATCCCTCTTTGATCATAGCTGATTGGAAAAGGCAGAGAAATCAGAGAAATTTCGACTTAAAAAATTTTATATTGAACAATTTCACCCTACCAGACGAAAGTAATAAGTATGTGCCAAGCACAGGATATAGTCTTCGTGCGCATATCAACAGTCTCTGGCCAGTGCTGACACGTACTACCAAAAGCACCGGACGCTATGACTCGCTACTACCTTTGCCAAAGCCCTATGTGGTTCCTGGTGGTCGTTTCCGAGAGTTTTATTACTGGGACAGCTACTTTACCATGCTTGGTCTAGCGGAAAGTAAACGATGGGATCTCGTGCAGAACATGGTGGACAACTTTGCGTGGGAGATAGATCACTATGGTCATATACCAAATGGCAATCGCAGCTACTATCTTAGCCGGTCTCAGCCCCCCTTTTTCAGCCTGATGGTAGAGTTGTTGGCAACACACGTTGGTGATGTCATATACACTAAATATTTACCGCAGTTGCATAAAGAGTATAACTACTGGATGGCAGATAGTAACAGCGTTTCTGCTGGTCAGGCAAGCAAGCGCGTGGTTAAGCTAGCAGATAACACGCTTTTAAACCGCTACTGGGACGATCGAGCCGTGCCACGTACTGAATCTTGGCTAGACGATGTTAATACCGCGAAAAAAGCGCCGCAGCGCGATAAAAGTGAGATCTATCGTGACCTGCGCACCGGTGCTGCATCTGGTTGGGATTTTAGCTCACGCTGGTTCAGCGAACCATATAACATTACCTCAATACGTACTACCCAGTTAGCGCCTGTTGATCTTAATAGCCTAATTTTCCACTTAGAGCAGACACTTGCTAAAGCCTACCAAATAAATAAACAGCAAGATAAAGCGAAACAGTTCGATAATCTAGCAGAAAAGAGGCAGGCAGCGGTTAATCATTACCTGTGGGATGAAAAGCATGGGTGGTACGCTGACTACGATATTAAGAACAAGTATGTCGTTAGTGAGCGGCTTACTGCCGCAACTCTCTTTCCTCTCTATATGCAGCTTGCTAGCGACAAACAAGCTGATCGTACCGCTTCTGCCGTGGAGAATCAACTACTGAAAACGGGCGGTTTACTTACCACTACGGTGAACAATGGTCAGCAGTGGGACGCACCAAACGGCTGGGCGCCACTGCAATGGGTAGCAATAGCTGGTCTAGAGCACTACAACAAACCGCAGCTAGCGCAACAGATAGGATTGCGCTTTCTGAAGAATGTACAAACCACTTATGATAAAGATCATAAGCTAGTTGAAAAATATGTAGTTGACGGGCCAAATCTTGGCGGAGGTAGTGGAGGCGAATATCCACTTCAAGATGGCTTCGGTTGGACTAACGGTGTAACACTGATGTTGCTTGACAAATACTGCCCAAAAGAGAAAAGTTGTAACAACGCACAAGATATTCCTCAAATCTCTATAATGAAGAAATAACCTGCCTAGGCAAAATACCTACCTACGTTGGTATTTTGCCTTATTTCTTTTACTTGACCGGTTGCTGATATATGAACATAGAGATCATATATAACATATAGTATACATAAACACGATTAATATCATCTCCTAAATTTATATACAAAAAAAGTACCAGGGAGAAGTCTTGTGAATTAACTACCTTTCTTCAGAACTGTAGTTCAGAATAAAAGGAAACATCTAGCTGTTAGTCCATATAACTAGCACTTACATTATGTCTTGAATGACTAATTCATTTTAATACTTTAGAGGTAACTATAGATAGTAAATTCTGTTATAGAGAAAGGGCGCTATGCTTCAATGTATTATTTACCATTGCTAAAATAACAGGACTGCAACTTTTCATCTTAGTGATTATAGTGCGTACATAATCTGCAGTGAGGAAGAACCTTTGACACCTGACTGATAAAGTTTCCTATAAGGAAAAATCGTTTTCATAAAAAATACTTAAAAACATATTTGTTTTTTTGATTAAACGTATAGCAACTGTACAACTAATAACACACTAATTATATTAGGAAAAATTAAATATACCGTAAGAGCAAAAAAATTGCTAATTACCCTGTTTTACTTTAAAAGATGACTGAAAAACAATAAAATCTCCTGCGTATATATCTTATTGTACTCCCCTTTAATCAGAAACTTTCTGCTCACTCGCAGAAAGTAATGATGCTAAGTTTCTTTACCAGCAACTGGGGAATATTAATTTTTTTAAAAATACTTTAAAACAAAGAATGGAAAAACAAAAAAACACCCATTACTCTATAAATGATAGAGACATAATCTATATCTAGACAGTGCAATAATTAATTTTATTTTGTTATAGGATAAGGGCAGATAAACCTACTAACTTAAATTCCCATATTAGTTAGTAACCAGAATTCTAAAAATTAATAAAATATCCAAATGAATCTAAAAAATGCAACTAACTGCTAAATTCTTATTATCAAGTTCCAAGTTTTTAGAAGCCAAAGTAAAGTTCATTTTTTAGTATGACTCCTTAATTAACTAATAGAGCAGTTAGCTGAAAAAAGAAATAAACAACTCTGGTTCCACCAGAGATTTGACTAGGGTTAAGAATAAGAATTCTTTCACATGTTTTTAATTATAGCGTTGCCAAACTCTGAACATTTTAGTAAAATAGAATCTTCCATCATACGCTCGAAGTCATAGGTTACAGTCTTATTAGCAATAGCTCCTTCCATGCCTTTAATAATTAGGTCAGCTGCTTCAAACCACTCTAGATGACGTAGCATCATTTCTGCAGAAAGAATAATGGAACCTGGATTTACTTTATCTTGGCCTGCATATTTCGGTGCGCTGCCATGAGTAGCTTCAAACACCGCGCATTCATCACCGATATTTGCACCTGGTGCAATACCGATACCACCGACTTGCGCTGCTAATGCATCTGAAATATAGTCACCATTGAGGTTCATACAAGCAATAATGTCGTACTCCGCAGGACGTAGAAGTATTTGTTGGAGGAACGCATCGGTGATTACATCCTTGATGATGATATCTTTACCGGTATTTGGATTTTTAATCTTCATCCACGATCCACCGCCGTCCAGCATCTCCGCACTAAACTCCTCTTTTAGAAGCTGATAGCCCCAGTCTTTGAACGCACCTTCGGTAAACTTCATAATATTGCCTTTGTGTACTAACGTTAAAGAATCGCGATCGTTTATAATGGTATATTCAATTGCTGCGCGCACCAGACGTTTAGTTCCTTCTTTTGAGCAAGGTTTCACACCAACCCCGCAATCATACGGGAAGCGAATTTTTTCCACGCCCATTTCGTCACGCAGGAATCTAATGACCTTTTCTGCCTCAGAAGAGCCAGCTTTCCACTCGATCCCAGCGTAGATATCTTCAGAGTTTTCGCGGAAGATAACCATATCAATATTTTCAGGATGTTTTACCGGGCTTGGAGTGCCCTTATAATAGCGAACTGGACGTAGACAAACGTACAGATCGAGCTCTTGGCGCAGTATAACGTTCAGAGAACGTATGCCTCCACCAACCGGAGTGGTCAGCGGGCCTTTGATAGCAACACGGTACTCTTTGATCAGATCGAGGGTTTCTTGAGGCAGCCAGTGATCTTGTCCATAGATTTTTGCAGCTTTCTCACCAATATAGATCTCCATCCAAAAGATTGTACGTCCACCTTGATAAGCTTTCTGTACAGCGGCATCAACCACCTGCAGCATAACCGGCGAGATGTCAACGCCAATACCATCACCTTCTATATAAGGAATAATCGGGTTACTTGGTACATTAAGTTTGCCTTGATCTATAGTAATTCGTTGACCTCTCAGTGGCACAAGTACTTTACTTTTCATTAATTTCTCCTGGAAGATTTGTTTATAAAATAAAAAATATAATCGTATAATACTTGAATGTATGTGTCGCGCCAATCTTTGGCGTTTTTTGTTTTAAGGCGTATTTAACTCCTAAATAAAAAAATTTTTTTAAAAATTAAGTAATGTAATTAATATTACAAATTTTACGGATGTCGGATATAATCCATTATTCAATGATTGTTATATTAAATAGCTATAATTTACTGGTCCATAGCTTATCTGTAGACTAAATACATTAGTGCACAGCACGTAATGCGAAATTAGTTTTTTGTTAAACATTAAATAAAAATTTAAAAAGTCTTTATTTAAAGATAAAGTCACCTTTACAGAAGGTTGTACAAGCTAATGGCTGAGTTAGAAAAGAATATAAGATCATGCTACCTGCAAATAATTGACTTCTCGCTCGGAAGCAAATAAAACACCATCAGATAATATTTCTTTTGTATTTGTTTTTTATAAGAAACTATATTAACAATATGAAGGTAAGGGATACTCATTATTACTAATGAAGTGCGCCTAAGAGAATTATATTTGTAAGTACTTATATGTACTATTTTTTGATAAAAGCATACGTTGTGATAAAAATCCCTAAGTTATAAATTCATCTGAATGAACCAGTTTATCAGAAAATAGCGCAACATCAACATATGCGTAAAATACGCCGTCTATTTTTAGGATCAAGAGTTCTTATGTCTACAAACAGCCAAAAAAAAGTGATAGTTGGTATGTCAGGAGGCGTCGATTCTTCAGTATCTGCTTGGTTATTGCAGCAACAGGGCTATCAGGTAGAAGGACTATTTATGAAAAATTGGGAGGAAGACGACACCGAGGATTACTGTACTTCATCAAACGATCTGGCGGATGCGCAGGCAGTATGCGATAAACTCAATATAAAGTTACATAAAATCAACTTTTCTGCCGAGTACTGGCATAAAGTCTTTAAACACTTTCTTGAGGAGAACAGAGCGGGTCGTACGCCTAATCCCGACATTCTTTGTAATAAAGAAATTAAATTTAAAACATTCTTAGAATTTGCTACTGAGGATCTTGATGCTGACTATATTGCTACTGGCCATTATGTAAGGCGCATAGATACCGAAGGTAAAATTCAGCTGCTACGTGGTCTGGATGAGAATAAGGATCAAAGTTACTTCCTCTATACACTAAGCTATAAGCAAATCTCCCAAAGCTTGTTTCCGTTAGGTGCACTAAATAAACTCCGAGTACGCAGCATAGCTAAAAAGCTAGATCTAGTGACAGCGAAAAAAAAAGATTCCACCGGTATTTGCTTTATTGGAAAACGTAAGTTTCGTGATTTCATCGGTCGTTACCTACCTACATGCCCTGGCGCTATAGAAACTATCAATGGCCAAGTAATAGGAAAACATGAGGGACTCATATATCACACAATAGGTCAGCGTAAAGGACTGGGCATCGGTGGCCTGAAAGAGAGCACAGGAGATCCTTGGTACGTGGCAGATAAAGATGTGGCACGTAACTGTCTAATCGTAGTACAAGGCATTGATCATCCGTGCCTAATGTCAGCAGGGCTAATTACCCAGCAACCGCACTGGATCGACCGCTTACCCATAACCGCTCCACTACACTGCACGGTAAAAACGCGTTATCGCCAGTCGGATATCCCTTGTAAAATTATTTCGTGCAGTGAGGATTTTCTCGAAGTGCGTTTCGATAAACCAGTCTCCTCAGTTACCCCAGGTCAGTCCGCTGTTTTCTATCTCGGTGAAATATGTCTCGGTGGAGGTATTATTAAAAAGCGCCTGCCACTGACTGTAAAATGAAATGGCTTTTTAACTTGTAAAAAGGGTAATTTGTAACGCCGTAATTAAAAAAATGTTATGGTACCGATAGTACTGGCAGATATTTGCCAACTGATTTACTTCATTTAGCAACTAGCGCATCAGGATAAGTGGCAGCCGTAAGCCTTACATATATCACTACTTGATATAATTGATATGAATCCCGTCGCGACATTAGAGGTTTTCAGAAAATAGTGAGTGACATCACTCTGCATTTGGAATTAGAAAAATCAATAGTAGTGCTTAATATCAGCACTTATCGGACGGGATGTGGTTGTAGTAGAACTATTGCGATTGGTTTATCTCGATGTTAGCACAAAGTATTAGTCTGCTCGAGCATTATAAACTTAGATCTGAAATCACTACTATCAGATAATACAGTTGGCGTCCATATCGGTATAATTAGTTAATTCAAAATGCGTATATAGGTGACCAGTTTTGTAGAATTCAAGTTTGTAGAAAGGAGTATGCGGTATGTTACCGATAGGGAAATTGATTTATCATATCTATTTCTCTGAAATACTGAGCTAATGCAGTCTCATATTGAATGATTCAGGAGTTGCACTGATGGAATTATCCTCTCTGACCGCCATCTCACCTGTAGATGGTCGTTACGGTGATAAAGTCAAACTATTGCGAGCTATTTTTAGTGAATACGGATTACTGAAATTACGAATTGAGATTGAAGTTCGTTGGTTACAGAAAATAGCAGCCACTGCAGAGATCAGGGAAGTTCCTGCATTTGACACTTACACAAATGCTTTCCTTGATTCGATCGTTTTAAATTTTAGCGAAAAAGACGCAGTGCATATTAAAACGATCGAGCGCACTACTAAACATGACGTTAAAGCAGTTGAATATTTCTTGAAAAAGAAAGTTGAACGTATGCTGACTCTGCGTAATGTATCAGAATTTATACACTTCGCTTGTACTTCTGAAGATATCAATAACTTAGCTTACGCACTGATGCTGAAAAGGTCACGTCGCGATATAATCATTCCCTTTTGGCAGCAAATTATAAGCTCGGTAAAAAGTCTTGCACATGAATACCGCAATATTCCTTTGCTATCGCGCACACATGGTCAGCCTGCTACACCATCCACAATGGGCAAAGAGATGGCGAATGTTGCCTACCGCATGGAGCGACAACTGTGCCAATTTCACGAAATTCAAATTCTGGGGAAAATCAACGGAGCAGTAGGCAACTATAATGCGCACCTCGCTGCCTACCCGGACGTGAACTGGCACCAGCTAAGCGAGCAGTTTGTTACCTCTCTGGGTATTACCTGGAATCCTTACACCACACAAATTGAACCCCACGACTATATCGCCGAATTTTTTGATTGCATGGCGCGCTTTAATACTATTTTGATTGATTTTGATCGCGATATCTGGGGTTACATTGCTTTAAACCATTTCCAGCAGAGAACTGCCACTGGAGAAATTGGTTCTTCTACCATGCCACATAAGATTAACCCAATAGAATTTGAAAACTCTGAAGGAAATCTGGGCCTCGCAAATGCGGTTATGAAGTACCTTTCAAGCAAGCTACCAAGATCACGCTGGCAGCGCGATCTCACTGACTCTACCTTACTTCGCAATCTCGGTGTTGGTGTAAGTTATTCACTAATTGCTTATCAATCAACATTGAAAGGAATTTCCAAATTAGAAGTCAACAGACATGCTCTACTGGAAGAACTAGATCAAAATTGGGAAGTATTAGCAGAACCTATTCAGACTGTAATGCGTCGCTACGGTATTGAACAGCCTTATGAGAAGCTAAAAGAGCTGACGCGAGGTAAACATATTGACGCAACTGGTATTCAAGCTTTTATTGACAGCTTAGCTCTACCGGAAGAAGAAAAAACGCGCTTAAAGAGGATGACCCCGGCTAACTATCTCGGCCTAGCCATTCAGATGGTCGATGATCTGAAATAATATTTTGCGGACGATAGTCTGCACTAGACTTAGACTATGTGAAACTATTATATAGAATCTAAAAGTCGAAGTACTACAAGTAGCAATAGATGATTATCTGATTAAAACTTTCTTTCAATAATATTAAAGAAAAATAAATTGTTACAGTTGCTCATACACCTGTAACGGCGGATATTATGGGCTTCATCAGATGATTCATGATTACATCGTTTCAAGTGTCTTCGTGCACTGCTAATTTAAATTTATGACAGACCTGTAAAATTGTAATCTCCTTTGAATAAACTATTGTTGAAACCTAGATCCGCAATACTAGTAAAAATTCATCAATACTGCATCTTTTGATAGATATCTAGTTTTTTATTTTGCCATCGTGTTTTGTTTTCGCTATCGCACGGCATGGTGGTTAGAATAGATCCATGCAGTTTTAGTAGATATACCATTGCGTAATGCGTGGCAAAGTAATTTTCGCTTGATGTTGTCACTACGATTAAATCATGATTGTGCAAGTTTAATAGCTGAGATACGGGTAACAATCAAACAGAATAGCTTCTTCTGAAGCCTAATTTTTTACGAAATCGATACTCGTAACCGCCTTAGTAGTGCAGTCGCAATCATCAATATTTTGTCTTCAAAGACGCACAGCGTATTATTAACAGCAATGATATTTTTACTTGCTTTACACTTTCTATTACGATCAGTTGTTATGAAAGTACTAACCTACTAATTTGCACAATTCAACCATTGATTATCTGGTTAACTACCATTCCACAGGAATAGTAGTATTCATACGTGTTTAGTTAGACTTTAGATACATAGTGCCAATGTACATCTTAATTTTAGTGATCCATATTTTTATAGCTAGCTATTACTGAATTTTACAACTTATTATCTACCTAGTAACTCAAGTCAGCTAGCTAGAGAAGTGCTAAAATATTGATGACTGATTGCACAAGAATTACAGAATCTTGTAGTAACTTAAACGTTCTGCTAAGTCATAAATACCAGCACTATAGGTATCACCACTTCCCCTCTTGAACCTCTCCAATTCAATTTAATTCAATACATACTATTACGCTGTTGGCAGGGATACAAAGCACACTATCACACTATGTACTCTACACAAAAAATATCTCTCCATTGAGAATTGCAATTCAGTGAATGAAAAATCAGGTCGATTGTATTTTGCAACATAGAAACTAGGACTTACCTGAACTCTCATCAGCATGCAAGGTGGGATCATCAACTGCTATGTAATATGATTACAATCGATATTAATATGACTTGATAGCTTCTACGTAGATATTATTTGGAATATATCGCACTGATGGAATTAAGATTCCATTGTCATTCTAAAATAAGACAATGTACAATGAATTAAGTAACAAATTAAATCTCCGGTAGAAAAAGTGTACTCATCAAGTAATGCCATTTACCAAGCTATCTATCAACGTAACTAAGCATAATCAGCTCTTTCCATAGCTTAACTTACTTTTATACTGTCACTTAACTTAAAAAATTAAATAATTTATACATATGAATTTATTTCAAAAATTGATTGTGGTTATCATTAGTAGGCGTATTCAACATATGTTGCATCTCAACATATGTTGAGATGTTAATCCGTACTGCATATTCTTGTGTAAGCAACACTAGGTAATATCCATCATGATTAGAGTAATTAATAACTAAATTATACTTCTTTTCATCGCTAAAACATGGTACTGCCGCTATTTTCAGGTAGCATCGCGCCCTCTTACTAGCTGACTGATGCGAACGGCTGTGCTGTAATCTCTGAACAGCTTCCGCTTCCATACTAACCTGAGTGACTAAAATGACGCAAACATACGTGCCGCAGGCGCTGGTTACGCTTTCTGGCATCAGTAAAGTTTTCAACGCCAAATCTATCATTAGTGACTTTAACTTGACTATTAACGATGGTGAATTTATTACTTTGCTTGGTCCGTCAGGGTGTGGAAAAACCACCATCTTGCGTTTAATTGCTGGGCTAGAAGAAGTTGATAGCGGCCGCGTAATACTAGACGGTAATGATGTCACCAATATGCCAGCCGAGCATCGTCATGTTAATACAGTTTTTCAAAGTTATGCACTCTTTCCTCATATGTCCGTATTTGAAAATGTTGCGTTTGGTCTACGTATGCAGAAAAAGCCGAATGCAGAGATCACTATGCGTGTTAGTGAGGCACTGTCGATAGTTCAGCTGGAAAGTTTTGCAGATCGTCGCCCTCATCAGCTCTCTGGTGGTCAACAGCAGCGCGTTGCTATTGCACGCGCGGTGGTGAATCGCCCCAAAGTACTGCTGCTTGATGAGTCACTATCCGCTCTCGATTACAAGCTGCGTAAACAAATGCAGAATGAGCTAAAGGCTCTTCAGCGCAAACTTGGTATTACCTTTATTTTTGTTACCCATGATCAAGAAGAGGCACTCGCTATGTCGGATCGCATCGTGGTAATGCGGGATGGCAAGATTGAGCAGGACGGCACTCCACGTGAGATCTATGAAGAACCGAAGAATCTGTTTGTAGCATGCTTTATCGGCGAGATTAATGTATTTAATGCCGCCGTACTGGATGCCAGCGACTCTCCACTCGTACGTGCACGAGTGGAGAGTCGTGACTGCGATATTAACTGTCCCTTTCCGGTAACCGTTGGTGATCGCCTGTATGTTCTACTACGTCCGGAAGATCTACGCGTCGAAGAAGTATACAACAGCAAGCAGGTGGTACAAGGACTCATTGGCTATATACGCGAACGTAACTACAAAGGGATGACGCTAGAGTTAACTGTGGAGCTTGAAAATGGCAAAATAGTAACAGTGAGTGAGTTCTTCAATGAGGACGATCCTGACTTTGATTATTCTCTAAACCAAAAAATGGTCATAAACTGGATTCCCAGTTCGGAGGTGGTGTTACGCTATGAAGCTAATGCGTAATCGTTTTCAAAAAGTTATGACATCGCTAATTATCAGCTGGCTAGCGATCTTCGTACTACTGCCAAACTTAATGATTTTTATCATCAGTTTTCTAAGACGAGACGATGCACACTTTATTCGCATGGCGTTCACTCTTAGTAACTATACACGTCTGTTCGATCCACTCTACGCTGAAGTACTACTACATTCTATTAATATGGCAGTTATTGCTACGCTCTCCTGTCTACTACTAGGGTATCCTTTTGCCTGGTGCCTAACAAAACTACCGGCGCGCTTACGCCCATTAATGTTGTTTCTCCTGATTGTACCCTTCTGGACCAACTCTCTAATCCGCATTTATGGGTTGAAGCTTTTTCTTAGTACACGCGGTTGGCTTAACAATTTCCTATTGTGGCTAGGTATAATTGATACGCCATTGCATATTATGTACACGCCACTGGCGGTGATCCTTGGCTTGGTATATATTCTGCTACCTTTTATGGTTCTACCACTTTACTCGAGCTTAGAAAAGCTGGGTTGTGCATATCTGGAAGCGGCGCGTGACCTTGGTGCTAGTAAAACACAAATATTCTTGCATATTATTCTACCGCTTACTATGCCTGGTATCGTTGCTGGTTGCTTACTGGTGCTAATTCCGGCGATGGGACTTTTCTATGTGGCCGACCTGATGGGAGGTGCAAAAAATTTACTGATCGGCAATGTTATCAAAAGCCAATTCCTAAACATTCGCGACTGGCCATTGGGTGCAGCCACAAGTATTATGATGACGGTGCTAATGGGACTGATGCTAATATTTTATTGGCGGGCCGTGCGTCTGTTGAATCAAAAGGTAGAGCTAGAATGATTACGCGCTTATTACGTGGTGGATTTATGGCATTAATTTATGCCTGGTTTTATATTCCTATCGTGATCTTGATCGTAAACTCGTTCAATGCATCGCGCTTCAGTTTGAATAATTGGCAGAAGTTTAGTACCCAATGGTATAGCTTACTTATCAATAATGACAGCTTGATTCAAGCAGCACAACATTCACTTGTAATAGGTGTGCTCTCGGCTAGCTGTGCGACTATCATTGGCTCGCTTACCGCAGTAGCACTCTACCGCTATCGTTTTCGTGGCAAGCCATTCGTTAGCTGCATGCTATTCATGGTAATGATATCGCCAGATATTGTGATGGCCATTTCTCTTCTAGTTCTTTTTATGCTGTTAGGTATATCGCTTGGCTTCTGGTCTCTTCTTTTTTCTCACATAACCTTCTGTCTACCTTTTGTAGTTATCACCGTATACTCGCGGTTAAAAGGATTTGACGTACTCATGTTAGAAGCAGCAAAGGACTTAGGGGCCGGTGAAACTACTATTTTACTCAAAATTATACTGCCTCTAATAATGCCGGTAGTGGTAGCCGGATGGCTACTTAGCTTTACTCTTTCAATGGATGATGTCGTAGTCTCCTCTTTTGTTACTGGACCGACATTTGAAATTTTGCCGTTAACTATTTATTCGATGGTAAAGGTCGGTGTATCGCCGGAGGTAAATGCGTTGGCGACTATTTTATTGCTAACGATGCTATTGGTGGGTATCAGCCAGCTATTACTTCATAATAAAACTAAACAAGAGGACTGATAATGAAGATATGGTGGTCTCATTGGTTAATAGTTGGGATGCTGGCACTGGTCATGCAGGGTAGTGCGCAGGCTAATGACGGGAATATCCTCTATTTCTACAATTGGACTGAATATGTACCTCCAGGTTTACTAGAGCAGTTTACTAAAGAAACCTGTATTAAGGTGATTTACTCCACCTATGAGTCCAACGAAAGTATGTATGCTAAGCTAAAGACTTGGAAAGATAACTCTTATGACCTAATCGTGCCATCAACATATTTCGTTGCTAAGATGCGCAGTGAGGGAATGTTACAAAAGATCAACAAGTCGCAACTTAGCAATTTCAAACACCTCGATCCGAACCTAATGAATAAGCCATTCGACCCAAATAATGACTATTCAATCCCTTATATTTGGGGAGCAACGGCGATTGGCATTAATACCCACTCTATTGACGTAAAATCAGTGCAAAGCTGGGCAGATCTTTGGAAGCCAAAGTACAAGCAAAGCTTGCTACTAACTGATGATGCGCGCGAAGTTTTTCATATGGCTTTACTTAAACTCGGATTTTCCGGAAATACCCGAGATCCAAAAGAGATTAACATGGCTTATGAAGAGCTCAAAAAGTTGATGCCAAACGTACTGGCATTTAACTCTGACAATCCAGGTAATCCCTTTATAGAAGGAGAAGTAAACTTAGGCATGATTTGGAATGGCTCTGCATATGTTGCACATCAGGCAGGGACACCGCTTCAGGTAATTTGGCCGCGGGAAGGTGGGATTTTCTGGATGGATAACTTGGCAATCCCAACTAATGCTAAAAACAAGGCAGGTGCACTGAAGCTAATCAACTTTCTACTGCGTCCAGATATAGCAGCAAAAGTAGCCGAGACCATTGGCTATCCGACACCTAATTTAACTGCGAAGACGCTACTTCCTAAAGCGGTAAAAGAGGATCAATCTCTCTATCCTTCTGCTGAAGTAATTATGAATGGCGAATGGCAGAATGATGTCGGCGACGTCAGCGCACAATATGAAACACTTTTCCAGAAGCTCAAAGCAGGAAGATAAAGAAGAAAGCACTGAAAATCTACCAATGGTAGCGGTAGGCATGAATCGAAAAACTGCTCATAGCGATATCCGCTTTACCCGACTGATGTAGGGAAATAGTAATAGTACAGGACATAGAGTGAGTACAATCCTTGCTCTATGCAATCAACTTGACGGTACAGCTAGTATAATGTGCATATTATACCTAGCTGTGTACATGTAAACCATTCTATTTCAGAGCGGCAGCCTAGGATAAAATTTCATGTGTAAAGTGCTCACTTGGATCTCGGTCGACTTATGCAAGCGGTGTCATACGTTTAAAAGTACTGTACTAGCTTGGTATCAAATAGATATTGTTGAGATGTCTTCACACTATCTACTCGATAATTTTCTCACGGTACTAAAGGTGTTAACGTCTCACACAAATGGGACTCCTGCTTCGGTCAAGAATATAACAAACGACTAAGAATGAGTTACAAGTTCTATTTGTCGATCTCGCTCAAAGATACGCTGACGAAACCGTTGATATATCTTACGACGTATCTTCTTATAGCGCACAAGTCGTAAAGACCGACGAAGTGTATGCATAAAAAAAATCCTTATAGATTATAGTTAGACCGCTTTCATAAACCTCAAGTTCGTTAACACGGGCGACACAGTTCTGCGCTGTCCTTTTATTGATTAATGATGGTTCAGAATACATGCTGGATCGATGCGACTAGCACGTTGTGCAGGATACCAACCTGCCAGAAGACTAAGCACTATGGTCACTAGCAGCACAGAAAAAACATCAAGCCAATGTAGTTCAGACGGTAGAAAATTAATAAAGTAAATATTACTTGCTAGTAAATGATATCCAGTCAACGATTCTATCCAGTAGACCAACATGGTAAGATTAAGAGATATCAGCACTCCAACCACCGCACCGATAAAGCAGCCAAATAGGCATACCAGCAGGCTATACCAGATAAAGATTGCACGGATCAGATCATCTTTTGCTCCGAGAGTACGCAGAACCGCAATATCACTGCTTTTGTCTTTTACTGCCATCACTAACGTTGAAATGATATTAAAGCAGGCTATGCTAATCACCAACAGCATCGCCAAATACATAATAGAGCGGATCATCTGAATATCGCGATACATATAGCCGAACTTGCTGATCCAACTATGAATATAGACGGGAGCATGTGTTGCTTCTCCCGCATTACGCGTTAGTTTTTCCGCCTGAAAAGGATCGTACATCTTTAGAGCGATACCCGTGACACTGTCATTTATATCGAGATATTTTTGCGCATCTGCTAGCGGCACTAACGCCAAGCTATGGTCTAGTATACCGCTCAGCTGAAGAATACCGCTGACATGTAAAAGAATACGCTTCGGCTGTAATAATTTTGTACTGACATTATTGTTGGGAATTATGATACTAACCCAGCCGTCCTGTTTCACATTTAGTGAGCGTGCAATGCCGCTACCTAGAATAATCTGCTGCTTTCCAGCGGTAAAGTTTGCCCAAGCATTACCCTCGACAAAACATGGTAGCGTGCTAAGGTATGGTTCCTGTATGGGATCGACACCTTTTACCTGTAATGCTTGCAGCTTAGTGCCTTTCTCAATCAGTCCGTTGAAGTTAATATAAGGAGCAGCGGCTGCAATACCGGGTACCTGTTCCACAGAAACAATCAGGGACTGCCAGTGACGGAATGGTTGATGTACTGCTTCTATTTCTCCGTGCGGCACTACAGCTATAATACGCCTATTAAGCTCTTGCTCAAATCCGTTCATTGAGCTTAGACCGATAATGAGCACTGCTACGCCCATTGCAATACCCAATGTCGAAATAATAGAAACCAGTGATACCATGCTGCTACGCTGGCAACCGCGGCTGAAACGCATCCCTAAAAACAGGGATAAGGATAAAACCATTATACTATTCCTGCTAATGTCACCTTTTCTCTTAACTCGCCATCCCGCATTTCCATTTGACGCGATAACTTTTTTGCGAGATGAAGATCGTGTGTTACCACAAGAAAAGCAGTATTATGACGTAAATTTAATTCTCTCAATAATTCGAAAATAGAGTCAGCGTTACGTACGTCGAGGTTACCGGTTGGCTCATCTGCCATTACTAGGCATGGGCAATGCACCAGCGCGCGAGCGATAGAAACTCTCTGTCGCTCGCCGCCAGATAGCTCTGAAGGACGATAATACACGCGTTTTCCCAGCCCTACTGCTGCCAGCATATCACGAGCACGCTGCTGGGCTTCTGCTTTACCGCTTTTGCCAATCAGAAGCGGCATCGCGACATTTTCCAGCGCATTAAAATCTGGTAGCAGATGGTGACGCTGATAGATAAACCCTAACTTACGGTTGCGTAGCACTGCTTTAGCTGAAGAGGACATAGAGTTGAGAGACTGGCCATTAAATAAGACTTCACCGGAAGTTGGGATATCAAGGCCGCCTAGCAAATGTAACAACGTGCTTTTACCAGAACCAGAACTACCGACAATCGCTAACAGCTCGCCTGGCTCTAGGCTGAAGGTAACGTTACGTAGAACATCAGTCTGTATACCTCCTTCCTGATATCGTTTGCATAGAGCTCGGCACTGTAATAAAGGGACATTACTCATAACGTAGAACCTCAGCGGGGGGGTTAACCGCGGTACGCCAAGAGGGATAGAATGTTGAAAGAAGTGCTACTACCATAACCGTTAAAGCAATAGTCACTATCTGCCGGAGATTAATATCGACCGGTAGCGCCGAGTCTTCAAGAAATAGACTGATTACTGGCATCATATTATTAAGCTGACTAGTAAATAACACACCCAGTAATGTACCTAACATTGAACCGATAATCCCGGCGCTAGCTCCTTGTACCATAAATACCGCCATAATCTGGTAACGAGTCATGCCCTGGGTTTGTAGAATTGCCACTTCACCTTGCTTTTCCATAATAAGAAGCCCTAGTGAAGTAATAATATTAAAAATAGCGACAGCGATGATTAGGCTAATTAGCAATCCCATCATATTTTTTTCCATACGCACTGCCTGAAAGAGATCCCCTTTACGGTTGCGCCAATCCTTCCATATTAGTCCGTCTGGTAATGACTGCTGGCTAAGTACGTCTACTTTTAATGGATTATCGAGCCATAAACGCCAGCCAGTGACATTACCTGCTGGATAACGCATTAATCTTGAGGCATCTTGTTGATTAACTATAATCTGGTAGCGATCCACCTCACTATTGGTCGCATAGGTGCCCACAACCTTAAAGAGACGCTGGCTTGGTACGCGTCCCACTGGTGTAAACTGGCTAACTAACGGCACCATAAGCCGCAGCTTGTCACCTTGTTTAACACCGAGTTGTATCGCTAGCTGTTCACCGAGAATGACATTATACAGCCCTGGTTGTAGAATGTTTTGCATCGTGTTGACCAGAAACGGCGTTAGGGGATCCTTTTCTTCTGGCGTGATACCGAGCATCACGCCTATTGACATATTATGTACACTCTGTAAAACCACTTCAGCGGTAGTGAGTGGCGCTATGCGGGTGACGCCCTGCAGTCTTAGGTTGCTTGCTGGTTGTTGTTGAGGATTAATACTGCCTTTATCACCGGTAATCAATACCTGCGGCATAAATCCTAGAATATTGCTCTCCAGTGCATGCTCAAATCCATTCATTACTGACAATACGGTGACGAGTGCAAGTACGCCTAGTGTGATACCTATAGTCGAGAGCCACGAAACGAAACGACCAAAGCGATCCGCTGCTTGACTATTCATATAGCGTAGGCCAATAAATAATGCGATGGGTTGATACATATTATTCTGTTTTGGTAATTTCCCCAATTAGTAGGCCAGTGATAATTAAAAAATCATTTAGGTTTGTAAAATCTCATAATTCTATGGGTACAAATTGTATCAATTTTTTTGCGAAGGAAACCCCATAATCCGGCTATATGCTTAATCGATGATCGTGTATTTAGGCTATATTACTAAATATATTTAGAGTTATGTACCTTAAATCTAGGTTTAGACAACATATTCGACTATCTTAAATATAGTATTGTAAGATACTAATTTGCAGATTTCACAATTAAGATTATGAACTGTTTAAATAAAAACACTTTGTAACTAAGTGAAGTAAGAATGTATCAAGCAACTACAGATGTTATTATTGCACCTAATCTGAACGAATATCAATCTTCCATATGTGCACTATACCTAACTATATATCAGTAACATAAGCAACTTGCTTAAAGAAAAACTATAGCATTAAGTAATTACTAAGGGGTAAATCTCCTGTCCGCACAAACTCTCTTTACTATGCTAGTAAAACTTGGTGATTGCTACCCGCTTAGTCATTTGACCGATGTGGTGTATGTGTTATATTGTGCCAATATCACCTATTATCACTCTGGTCTGATGATGATTATCCCAGACATAAAAACTACATGGCGTTTGCTGTATGCACTCGTTCAGTTCACTGAACTTCCAATCAGCAAGGTCTCTGATTAGAAGATGTGGCTTTATAACAGCTTATACCCACGTACGGATATCATTTCGGCCAGCTTGGCGACACTCCGTCAGCTGCCGAATGTAGCACAGTATACTAATTATACTGATGCACAACTTGATACAGCACATCTGTGCGTATAATTATACGCACAGATGTGCTAATGATAATCAAAGCAAGGGAACAGATTATTGCGTAACGGCTTGCTTCTAATAGTACAGGCCGTTTACCGCCATTTAGACAGACTAATGAAATACAGCAAATATATTACGTGGGGCACGTTGTTTGATCTATTCTATATCAGCAGTCAAACATCCCATCGAGTTAACTTCTACGATAACAAGATTGACGATATCCAGAGACTTTTTAACGTTGACACACACCGTACATCAGAAGCAGTTTCAGTGATTAATTTACTATCGTATTATGAATTTTTAATCAACAAAAAGGCAATTGGACTCTTGCGTATCCGATGGCGCGATCTGTTTACTGTGCACCATGAGATAGAATATATCTATAAAAAAATAAGCAAAGACACTCTGCCAAGCGAGGTAGGATACTATCAATGGCGCTTTTTTAAGCAAGGTCTGCTGATGATCTTGGGCTTCTTTCCCCAAAAGAATGTGATTATGAATCATGGTAATCTCAAAAAGAGAATAGAAAATTTTTGGTGGAATGTCGAAACACGCTATGAGAACTACTGCTTCAATCCAATACGTCGGCTTATAAAGAAGGAGATTAAGCTAAGTCAACAAAAGGTACATTGTTTTGATAAGAGCATTCAGGAGCTGCCTACACTGACTATGAGCACCAGTAAGTGTAATTCGGTTAACACCCTACGCAATTGCGCTCCCATTGATGAGAACGACCAGTTTGGTAAAAACGTCAGTTCTCACTTTCAACAAGATAAGAGCTATCCCATCAATTCCAATATTTTCATTCACAACTGGGATATGCTAATACCAGGACAACCGGTAGTGCATTTAGAACACGGAGTCGGTCGTTATATCGGTCTTCGTACTCTGGAAGTAGGAGGTATCAAGTCGGAGTATCTGATGCTCTCTTACGCTAATGACGCTAAACTTTATGTACCAGTGTCTTCTCTGCATCTCATTAGCCGTTACGATGGTGGTGCAGATGAAAATGCTCCACTACACAAACTGGGAAGCGATACTTGGTCGCGCACGCGGCAGAAAGCGGTTGAAAAAGTGCGCGACGTTGCAGTAGAACTGCTGGATATTTACGCCCAGCGTACTGCGAAAGCAGGTTATGCTTTTAAGCACGATCGCGAACAGTATCAGCTCTTTTGTGAGACGTTCCCGTTTAAGACCACTCCAGATCAGGCTCAGGCGATTGATGCGGTGTTGAACGATATGTGTAAGCCATTGGCGATGGATCGTCTGTTGTGCGGAGACGTAGGTTTTGGCAAAACCGAAGTAGCGATGCGTGCGGCTTTCCTAGCAGTTAATAATCATAAGCAGGTAGCTGTGCTAGTACCGACTACATTACTGGCACAACAGCACTACGATAATTTTCGAGATCGCTTTGCTAATTGGCCGGTGCGTATTAAAATGCTATCGAGATTCTGTAGTGTTAAAGAACAGTCGCAAGTTTTACAAGAAGCTAGTGAAGGTAAAATTGATATCTTAATAGGTACTCATAAGTTACTAATAAAAGATATGAAATTTTACGATTTAGGTCTGCTGATTATTGATGAAGAACACCGTT
The DNA here is from genome assembly GCF_009829915.1 of Pantoea sp. Nvir. Taxonomy (GTDB): domain Bacteria; phylum Pseudomonadota; class Gammaproteobacteria; order Enterobacterales; family Enterobacteriaceae; genus Pantoea. The sequence continues at coordinate 92,943 of NZ_SZZW01000001.1, forward strand.
TTGGAGTGCGACACAAAGAGCGCATTAAGGCAATACGTGCTGATATCGATATTTTAACGCTGACTGCAACACCGATTCCACGTACTCTAAAAATGGTGATGAGCGGCATGCGTGATTTATCAATTATCGCCACACCACCAGTATGTCGTTTGGCAGTAAAAACCTTTGTATGTGAATACAACTCCTTAATTGTACGCGAAGTTATTTTACGTGAAATTTCACGTGGTGGCCAAGTTTATTACCTTTACAATGATGTATCGAATATCGAGAAAGCAGCACGGAGGTTGGTGGAGCTCGTGCCAGAGGCATGCATTGCCATCGGCCACGGCCAGATGCGGGAGCGCACCCTTGAAAGAGTAATAAATGATTTTTATCATCAACGTTTTAACGTGCTAGTTTGTACTACTATTATTGAAACTGGTATTGATATTCCAACTGTCAATACTATTATTATTGAGCGTGCTGACCAGTTTGGTCTAGCTCAACTACATCAATTAAGAGGTCGGGTTGGACGCTCTGATCATCAGGCATACGCTTGGTTACTGACGCCACATCGGAAAGCGATAAATAGTGATGCGCAGAAGCGTTTAGAAGCAATTGCCTCGTTGGGAGATCTTGGTGCGGGCTTTACGCTAGCAGCACAAGATCTGGATAGCCGTGGCGCAGGTAAGCTATTAGGTGAAGAGCAGAGTGGCCAGATAGAGACGCTAGGTTTCTCATTCTATATGCAATTACTAAAAAATGCAGTGGAGGCGCTTAAAGTAGGACGTGAGCCGTCATTACAAGACCTCATTAGTAATCAGACTGAACTAGAACTACATATCCCTGCTCTTTTACCAGAGGATTTTATTCCTGACGTTAATACGCGTCTATCTCTCTATAAGCGTATTGCTAATGCTGAAAACACAGAAGTGTTGCGGGATCTTAAAGTTGAGATGATCAACTTCTTTGGCTTGTTACCAGATGCTGTGCGCAATCTACTAGATAGTGCAATGCTTCGACTATTAGCGCGTAGTCTTGGTATTTGCAAGATCGAAGTTAGTGATAAAGGAGGCTTTTTTGAATTTACGCCAAAAAACAATATTGATCCTACCTGGCTCATCAGCCTGTTGCAAAAAGATCCTAAGCAGTGGAAGCTTAATGGTCCAACGAGATTGTGCTTTACCAAAGATTTGCCTGAGTGCAAACTGCGTATAGAGTGGGTGCAAGACTTTATGACCCAGTTGAGTAAAAACTGCTCATAACAGAAGAGTATATTCAAGCATTCTTGATCAATAGGCAACGTTTACTTGTTTTACAGTAGGGAGTTTGCCTACCTTAATTCAGTGCCATCATGTCAAATAAGGTAACTTATAAAAATACATACCATCACGTGTTAATATGGATCCTAAAAAAATCATCTTTAATTTTGATTGGATATTTAATACTATTAACTCTTTTAGCTCATCACTTTCTTCCTGCAGTTAGTGATTTAGATGATATCATATGCTGTATAGCATAGCTTTAATAAATAAGTCAGCGATAAAAATGTATACTTATTATATTTCCACTGTTTATATCTTCTTAGTAAGAGTTTATATGATAAATTTCATTTATGTGAAATTACAACCGCGATTTTTTTAAATAAAGATCAAATATTGCTTGATCCATTTCTTACTAATCTTTATAGTAACGTCCTTTTGAACTAACAAGTTCGGAAATAGTGTATGGTGAGGTGTCCGAGTGGCTGAAGGAGCATGCCTGGAAAGCGTGTATACGGGAACGTATCGGGGGTTCGAATCCCTTCCTCACCAAAATTATAAGTGCTGGATGGGGGTACATTGCTTTTCTACAACTGCTTTACACTATCTTCATTATAGCACCTAACAAGTTCATTAACTGCTAATTAACAATTAAAGTGTCTTTTATACAAGTTAAAAAATTACTTTTTTTATGATACTAGCTCTTTTTAAAAAAGCATTAGATATAAGTTGACTATCTATTAATTAATTCTAGCGCCAATATTACCTATTTTGTTGTATGCTATTTAGCTAAATTTAATATCAAGAACGCTATTTACATTTTTGAATGTTATTTCATGAGTATAATAGATAAAAGTACAATGCCTAACCTTTCAACTTTCTAAAAGAAGCAAAAAATTTTTTAACTAGAATCTCTTTCAACTGGATAGGAATTTATTTTTTTAATAATTTGCTATTAGGTATTCTGAGTTTCTTTCAATATATATATGTAGTACGGGGGATTTTTAAATAAGATTTATTGATTCTGTAGATATGATATTATCTCAGGATTACTACTATTTTTCATAACATGGATTTAATTATTAGGCTGGTGAAAAACCAGCCCAATTCACACTATAAGTTGATATATCAATTATTCTTTCTTGTTTTTTCTCGGTACGAGGAAAAACAGCGTTACTCCCTACCATTAATTGAACATACAGATGGAATTAAGCTTCTAACATCGACTGTGCCAGATAACTTTTCTCATTCACAACACCTGGTAAAACAAAAAAGTAACCGCCACCGATTGGACGCACATATTCCTCCAGATCTTCTCCGTTTAATCGTTTCTGCACAGTAATGAAGCCTTTTTCTATATCATGCTGATAACACACAAAGAGAAGGCCCATATCAAGTTGTCCTGATGCGGTAACACCCTCCGAATAGCTATAGCCCCGCCGTAGTATCAAGCTACTCTCCGTCTCACTAGTACGAGGATTAGCAAGACGAATATGTGCATCGAGAGCGATAATCTTGCCGTCTGGATCCTGCGCGTAGTTGGGAATATCTTTCTCGTGATTCATACCTAACGGTGCACCACTTAGTTTTTCACGGCCAAAAATAGTTTGCTGCTCGCCGAGTGGAGTACGGTCCCACATTTCGACGTAAAAACGAATAATGCGTGCTACCTGATAACATCCGTTATGAGCCCAAGCTGGCTCATCTTGATTAGATGTAACCCATAATAGCTTGTCCATCAACAGGTTATTCTGAGTATCAGGATTCGCAGTACCGTCTTTAAACCCGAGTAGGTTAATCGGTGTTTCTTTACTTCCATTACGGGAAGGAGAGTCAGCAATGAAACCTTCGCGTCGCCAGCGTACACCAAGCAGATCGGGCGTATGCTTAATAATATCTCGCACTGCATGGATAACTGTATCTTGAGTATTTGCACAGATTTGCAGCAGCAAATCTCCATGGCACTGAGAGGCATCAAGCGAATCATTCGGGAAACGCGTCATAGTTTGAAGTTTTTTTGGCCGTACATCCTCTAGGCCAAAGCGATGGTCGAATAACGTTGCTCCTACCGATACCGTAATCGTGAGGTTGTCCGGTGCAATAAACCCCCCTAAGATGCCAGAATCCATCGGTGGTAGCTGTAGATTAACAACAGGTGGTGCTAAGCCTCCATGAGTTAAAAAAGAAATCCGGTTGGTTAATACCTGAAATAACCGTACCAAATCAGCTTTATCACTGGCCAGCACATCAAAAGCGACTAGCATCATTGATGCCTGCTGCGGCGTGATAATGCCTGCTTGATGCTGTCCATAAAAGGGCTGCACCTGCTGCCGAGCCTCAACCGCCGAAACCACTGATCCCATGGGATCAGTGGGAGTAGTTTCTGCCGATACATGAAACGGACAACCACCACTTAAGGCAGTCGCACTGCCAAGCATTCCTAAACCCTTTAAAAGGCGCCGCCGCGCGGACTGTATTTCATCCTGTCGATGACTCATACTAATCAAGACCTAATGTAGCACGTAGTAAAGAAAGATCTTCCGCAAGCGCAGTAATGGGGCCTTTAAGCGCATTACGGTCGACGCGAGTTAATTTTTCATAAGAAGCATATCCATCTTTAAAGCAATATTTTTTAATTATGGCGTTAATCTTCTTAAAATTACTGTCTATTTTTGATAGAAGTTGCGGATTTGCCTGCTGTATCTGCGGACGCAGTAGATTGACAATTTTTTGCGCACCGTCGAAGTTTGCTTGAAAATCCCATAAATCAGTATGGCTATAGCGATCCTCTTCTCCTGAGATTTTCTTGGCAGCGATTTCCTCAATCAGCGCTGCTGCACCACCGACCACTTTTACTGGCGGGAACGCTAATTCACTGATACGAGACTGCAGATCCCGTACGTCTAGATTTAACTGGTTAGCATAGCCCTCCATACCTTTAGTGCTATTGTTGCTAAATAGAGCTTTCTCCAAGCGATGAAAGCCAGTAAATTTCGGATCTTTCTCTTTGTGCTCAAAATCATCTTCACGCGCATCAATGTTACTATCAAGATCAGAAAAAAGCTCAGCAATAGGTTCAATGCGTTCATAGTGCTGGCGTGTCGGCGCATAGAGAGCACGGGCTTTGTTGAGATCACCCGCTTTTACTGCACGAGTAAAGGCTTCTGTTCCCGCCACGAGTTGTGCTACTTCATAGGTGACGTAAGTTTTATATTCAGTAATAGGACCTATTAGCGCCATTACATCAGGTTGACTGTTCTTTGTCTTTGAAGAGGTTTCGCTGTTCTGCACGATAATTTTACCCTTGATATTGCTCAGTAGACCACAGGTCATCTCATACTCCCCAGCTTCAAGGTTAGCAGTTAGCTTTTGAATGAAGCCAGGTGCAATATTCTCACGTTCTTCCACTACCATTACACCTTTGAGAATTTCCCACTCCACTGCTTTATCGCTATTATTTTTAATTAGAAACTGGGTTTTACCTTCCTTAACCGTTAACTGAATCGGTTCGCATTGAGTATTAGTTACACTGACATAGACCTGAGGAATATCGGTTGAGTCAGCATGACCAGATAACAAAGCTAGCAGTGAAGCTAGCAACGTTTTGCAGCGAAAGCAAGTCATCATAGATATTCCATATCCCCTATTAGAGAGAAAGTTGGCGCTGCGAACGCGTAGGTAGTAAAAACAGAAGTAGTGTTGGAATAAGATAGAAAAAATATACTGTTACTTCACTGATGCTTGGTGATTCCTGATAGCCTAGCACTCCCTGAAGCAAGGTCCCCAATAGCGAATGAGTAGATAGCACATTACTCATATCAAACACAACAGTCTGAAAGTGGTTCCAGATACCTGCTTCATGAAAAGCGCGCACGGCGCCTGCTGCCAATCCGGCGGCGACAAAAAGAATAAATAAACCGCTCCAATAAAAGAAATTTGCCATATTAAGCCGTATGCCACCTAAATAAAGCAGAATACCAAGCACTATCGCAGTAGCTAGACCGAGGAGCGCTCCTATCGCTGGAGCGTAACCGACATCCTGAGTAAAAGTTGCCAGTAGAAAAAAAATCGACTCCAGCCCTTCTCTCGCCACAGCAAGAAACACCATCAGCACCAGAGCTAAACCTCCGCATCTACTTTGGTTCAGTGCCTGATCAACTGCCTCTTCAAGCTGCGCACGCATGTTACGAGCTGCCTGGCGCATCCAGAATACCATCGAGGTAAGAATGGCGACAGCTACAACGGCTACGATACCTTCAAACAACTCTTGTTCTTTTTGCGGAAACTCTCCGGTAGTCTGATTAATAAAAACTCCAAGTGCTACACAAATTGTGGTAGCGATAAAAACGCCCGTCCATAGTGCAGGGAACCATTGCTTACGTCCCGTGCGTTTTAAATAACTACTGATTAAACTCACAATCAGTGCCGCTTCAAGGCCTTCACGTAGCATGATAAGAAAAGGAACAAACATTACCAACCTCATGAATGTTAAGCAGAGTTAACCGCAGACAAAGCTACATAAAATGCGAATGCTACCGATTAGCATTATCGCCATTAAAAAAACAAGTAATCTTTCGAAATTATTTTGTTGAAGACATCAAAAAAATCTACTACTAACGTAAAGAAGCAAGCATACATTACTCCATTTAGCAATTATTTAGTAAGGTATTCCGCTTCAGCTGCGGCAAAACGCTGTTGCATAGCAGCTGATGGCGCACGACTTAGTAGGCTAAATACTACAATCGCGATACTGGCAAAAACGAAGCCAGGAATGATCTCATAAAGATCCAGCCAGTGGTACTGTTTCCAAATCAGAACGGTTACTGAACCGACAATAATACCTGCCAGAGCGCCGTTTCTCGTCATACGCTTCCAACAGACACCTAAGAGAACCACTGGTCCAAAAGCTGCCCCAAAACCGGCCCAAGCATAGCTTACTAGTCCCAGCACGCGGTTATTCGGATTAGAAGCAAGAGCAATGGAAATTAGTGCCACTAGCAGTACCATGGCACGACCGAACCACACAAGTTCTTTCTGACTAGCATTTTTGCGTAGCAAACCTTTGTAGAGATCCTCAGTTAGTGCGCTAGAGCAGACTAACAGCTGGCAACTCAATGTTGACATTACTGCTGCTAAAATAGCCGAAAGTAAAATCCCCGCAATCCACGGATTGAACAAAATACGTGCCAGTTCAATAAAGACACGCTCGCTGTTACCGCTGACTCCAGCTGCTTGCTCAGGATGGTTCTGAAAGTAAGCGATCCCAAAGAAACCAACGGCTACTGCACCTGACAAACAGAGTACCATCCATGCCATACTAATACGACGAGCGGTGCGGATTGAACGGTGAGAGTCTGCTGCCATAAAGCGTGTTAAAATATGTGGTTGCCCGAAATATCCGAGTCCCCAGCCAAGAAAAGAAATAATAGCAACGAAATTTAGTCCTTTAAGCATACTGAGGTCTTCAATATTTTTTGCCTCAATGACCGATAACGAATCGTCTAATCCACCTACCGCAACAATCACGATGATTGGCGTTAAGATTAATGCGAAGATCATCAGACTTGCTTGCACAGTATCAGTCCAGCTCACCGCCAAAAAACCGCCCACCAAAGTATAAAGGATAGTCGCTGCCGCACCAGCCCAAAGTGCTGTTTCATAGCTCATACCGAACGTACTTTCAAATAGACGCCCACCTGCTACTATGCCTGATGCACAATAAATGGTGAAGAAGATCAAGATTACTAACGCAGAGATCACGCGCAAAACTTTGCTTGTGTCTTCGAAGCGGCTAGTAAAAAAATCAGGTAAAGTTAAGGCATTATCATGGTGCTCGGTCTGTACTCGTAAACGTCCCGCTACGATTTTCCAGTTTAGCCAAGCGCCGATAGTTAAACCGATGGCAATCCAGCTTTCAGAAATACCTGAAAGAAAAATCGCACCGGGTAGTCCCATCAGAAGCCAACCGCTCATATCTGATGCGCCCGCTGATAGTGCGGTTACTACACTGCCTAGACTGCGGCCTCCTAAAATATAATCATCAAAATTCTTAGTAGAACGGTAAGCTACAAAACCTATTAGCACCATCCCAATTATATAAATTAAAAAAGTTACTATCATTGGTGTAGTTGGTGTGGTTGTACTCATTTGTCTCTCCCACTTTACAGTTGTTTCTCCAAGAGAAACCGCACGCTGGAGCATCGCGTGAATATGTATATGTAATATACTTTATCCACGTTCACGCACTTACCCCTAGGCGCGGTATCTTGCCGGAAAGGCGCAACACGCACAATGGTATCTAACACAGGCATCACGGTGGCTCTACCTTTTGTTGATGTATTTTGTTGACAGGTTGCACGAGCTCACATTTCAATAGTTGCACCTGCGTAATTTTGACAAGATTCTTACAACAAGTTCCTGACTATCTTTTTTTTGACGCTAACAAATTAATCATTAAAAAGGCTGCAACACAGGTCACACTTAACACTGTTGCACAATATTACAACATCAGTGATAGTGCTGCCCACATACGTATTATAAGATACAAAAAAAAGGAGTGAAGATGTCATGGGCATGACTACTACCATTGATATGAAATTAGATGAAACTACCCGCGAACGTATTAGACTGGCGGCGCAAAAGATTGACCGCACCCCGCATTGGCTCATTAAACAAGCAATTTTTCATTATCTCGTCCAATTGGAAAAAGGAGAAATATGGCCGGAGAGTCCTATAACAACATGCGCACTGATCGAGATAGAAGAGAAACCAACAGAAGAAACATATCGGCCTTTTTTTGATTTTGCCGAAAACATTCTGCCGCAGTCAATGTTAAGAGCCACTATTACCTCTGCTTGGTGTCATCCTGAAACTGACGCTATACCTATTTTGCTAGAACAGGCAAGGCTGTCTAGAAGTCAGGCAGAAAAAACGTACGAGCTAGCATATAATCTTGTCGATAAGCTAAGGCAAAAAAAATGGGCGACTGGGCGCGCTGGAATAGTGCAAAGTCTACTACAGGAGTTCCCATTATCTTCGGAAGAGGGGGTGGCTCTAATGTGTCTGGCAGAAGCGCTTCTCCGTATTCCAGATAAAGACACTCGCGATGCCATAATTCGTGACAAAATAAGTAATGGAAATTGGCAATCACATCTTGGGCGTAGCTCTTCCCCATTTGTTAACGCTGCTACTTATGGATTGTTCTTTACTCGGCGTTTTATATCAAACGATAAAACTAACCTATCGCACTCTCTTAACCTAATCATTGATAATTTTTGTAAGCCTTTTATTCGTAAAGGTTTTGATGTAGCAATACGTCTTATGGGAGAGCAGTTTGTTACTGGAGAAAACATTGCCGAAGCATTGGCGAATGCAAGAAAGTTGGAAGCAAAAGGTTTTCGATATTCTTACGATATGCTTGGTGAAGCAGCGATGACTGCCAGCGATGCTAAAGCTTACTTAGTATCCTACCAGCAGGCGATCCACGCTATCGGAAAAGCCTCCAAAGGCCGCGGTATCTATGAAGGCCCTGGCATCTCGATCAAACTTTCTGCATTACATCCGCGCTATAGCCGTTCTCAATATGAACGCGTAATGGAGGAACTTTATCCACTTCTAAAATCTCTAACGTTGCAAGCACGTTCTTATGATATTGGTATTAATATTGACGCCGAAGAGGCTGACCGATTAGAGCTGTCACTCGATCTGCTGGAGAAGCTCTGCTTTGAGCCGGAACTGGAGGGGTGGAACGGCATCGGCTTCGTGATCCAGGCCTATATGAAACGCTGTCCGTTCGTAATCGACTGGCTGATCGATTTAGCACAACGTTGTCACCGACGCTTGATGATTCGTCTAGTAAAAGGGGCTTACTGGGACAGCGAAATCAAACGCGCTCAGGAACAAGGCCTTGAGAACTATCCAGTATATACCCGCAAGGTCTACACCGATATTTCTTACTTAGCTTGCGCCCGAAAATTACTGTCAGTACCAAACCTAATCTACCCACAGTTCGCCACCCACAACGCCCATACCTTAGCGACAATATACCAAATGGCAGGTAACAACTACTATCTAGGCCAGTATGAGTTCCAATGCCTACATGGTATGGGTGAGCCACTCTATCAGCAAATAGTAGGTAAGGTCGAGGATGGCAAACTGAACCGCCCATGCCGAATATATGCCCCAGTTGGTACACATGAAACACTACTCGCCTACCTGGTACGTCGCCTGCTGGAAAATGGCGCTAATACTTCTTTTGTTAATCAACTCGCGGATACCTCTTTACCAATAGATGATATAGTGGCTGATCCAGTCTCAGCTGTTGAAAAGCTAAGTGCTAGTGAAGGCATCATTGGTCTGCCGCATCCGAAAATTCCTTTACCCCGCGATCTTTACGGTACGGTCCGTAGGAACTCTATTGGAATCAATATGGCCAATGAACACAATTTAGCTAAGCTTTCCAGTTCTCTACTGAACAGCGCCACACAATCCTGGCTGGCGCAGCCTATTATTGATAGCGAACTAATAAGCTATGGTGAGACATCGTCTGTTATCAACCCTGCCGTTCTAAGCGATATTGTTGGCCAAGTACGCGAAGCAAGTGAAGCGGAAATTTCACTAGCGCTAGACGCCGCAGTGAATGCTGGTTCGATCTGGTTTGCGATTCCTCCGACCGAGCGTGCTGAGATTCTCGATCGCGCGGCGCAGCATATGGAAGCTTCGATGAATCAGCTCATCGCTATTCTAGTGAGAGAAGCAGGCAAAACCTACAATAATTCCATCGCAGAAGTGCGTGAAGCAGTAGATTTTTTACGCTACTACGCCAGTATAGTTCGTAATAATTTTGATAATGCAACCCATCGTCCTCTAGGACCAGTGGTCTGCATCAGCCCATGGAACTTCCCACTAGCGATTTTCACCGGGCAGATTGCAGCTGCGCTGGCAGTGGGCAATAGCGTACTAGCTAAACCTGCCGAACAAACTCCCTTGATAGCTGCACAGGCAGTACAGATACTGCTAGATGCAGGAATACCTTCTGGTGTGCTGCAGTTACTACCAGGTAAGGGAGAAACCGTTGGAATGCAATTAACGTGCGATCCGCGCGTACGTGGTGTAATGTTTACCGGCTCTACCACAGTAGCTACGTTGCTGCATCGTACTCTAGCCGGTCGTCTTAATCCGCAGGGTTGTCCGATACCACTTATCGCTGAAACCGGCGGATTAAATGCGATGATTATCGACTCATCCGCACTGACAGAACAAGCAGTGGTCGATATTCTTGCTTCAGCGTTTGACAGTGCTGGACAACGTTGCTCAGCACTACGTCTGCTCTGCCTGCAAGAAGATGTAGCAGATCACATTCTGAAAATGTTGCGAGGAGCGATTGCAGAATACCGTATGGGTAATCCAGAACATTTATCTACTGATATTGGTCCGGTAATTGATGCCGAAGCAAAATCCAATATTAAATTTCATATTCAAGCTATGCTAAATAAAGGCAATGTGGTCTATCAAGCAGTACAGGAGAACTTGAAGGATAGGATAGGGTGGCAGAACGGTACATTTATCAAACCAACTTTGATTGAACTTGAACGAATTAGAGACTTAGAAAAAGAGATTTTCGGTCCGGTACTACATGTAGTACGCTATGCGCGTGACGCGCTACCGCAACTGATCGAACAAATTAATGCCACTGGTTACGGTCTGACACTGGGCGTGCATACTCGTATAAATGAAACTCTTGCGAAGGTAATAGGAAAGGCTAAAGTAGGCAATATGTACGTCAACCGCAATATGGTGGGAGCGGTGGTCGGAGTACAACCGTTTGGCGGGGAAGGATTATCCGGCACCGGACCAAAAGCGGGCGGTCCGCTCTACCTCTATCGCCTGTTATCCAGTCGTCCAGAAGATGCACTAGGGCTTATCTTTAAGCATCATGATGCTGAACGCCATACGGACAGTGTGCTGTGCGAATCGCAGCTAGAGCCCCATATTGCATTAAGTACCTGGGCCAAAAAAGATAACCCTGAATTTTCGGCTCTCTGCCAGCGCTACTCTGCATTAGAACTCGTGGGTAGTGTTCTTCTATTGACTGGTCCAACCGGCGAGCGCAATACTTTCTCTTTACTACCACGCGAACGTATACTCTGTATAGCTGATAATGAGCAGGATATTCTGGTGCAGTTAGCAGCAGTAACTAGCGTCGGCAGCCAGGCACTATGGCCAGACGATGAGTTGCATCGTAAGATGCGTAATATGCTGCCGCGTATAGTACAGGCACGTATTCATTTGTCAAAAAATATGCTTTCGTCACACTTTGACGCCGTCATTTACCATGGTGATACCGATCAATTGCGTATACTGTGTAAGCAAATTGCTGCTCGCGATGGTGCGATTATTTCTGTGCAAGGTTTTACCCGCGGTGAAACCCATTTGCTATTGGAACGTCTGTTAATTGAACGTACTTTAAGCATTAATACTACTGCTGCGGGTGGAAATGCTAGCCTAATAAATATTGGCTAAGAAAGAAAAGAAGCAGTAATTTTCTGCCAGAAAATTATATAGGACACGCTAGAAAAAAATGCCCTATTCGCTTCTTAGCAAGCGAGCCTCCTTACCGCACAAGCTATATAATTAACTGTGCGCCTGGATATTAATATAAAAAGCGCATCCCATGATACGCTTTTTATTGTAAATAATCTTCTATCGGTGATAACCAGTAGTATCTTCTTTTGTAGATTCATTTAGAATGACACTCTTGTTTTTGTCTGTGTTTAGTAATTTATGGCTAGTTCCGTAGGTGGTTAATTAGAAAGAAACTAGCTAGTTTTTTCACTCCTCCGCTTCTCTTATTCAGAGAAGTGTTAATTCAGAGTGACGACACCTTGACTCGACCAAATAATTTCTCCAGTTTTTACTGACATCAATTGCATCTGCAGCGTCGGTGTTTTCGCATCGCCCTGTACGGTGCTATAAAGTACGTACTGTGCTTTTAAAGTACGAGCTAAGCCAATTGCCTTACTACGGGAGTGAAAACTGTCATTTGTAGATAGTCCTAACATTTGCCTGGTTTGTGCTAGCTGGTCGTTGGTTACTAGAGTAAACTTTCCGTTATTGACCAGTGCATTCTGGATTGCATTAGTAGCTTTTTCTTTTTGTAAAGTGCCGTTAGTGCTATTTTTAATGCAATCAACCATCAGCAAGCTGTTTGAAGAACTATTTACCGAATGTAACATTTGCGACACTAAAGGTTGTACGCTGACATCCCAGTTAATAGTCTTGAACTTCGGCAGCTGCGGCACTATTTGTGGTTTCGGAATAGGCAGTGGTGGCTGCGTTGCTTCAGTGGGTCGTATTAGTTCAACATGCGCTGGTCTCTGCTGCTGTTTAGTAACGCAGCCAGTGAGAAGAATAAGCGTCATCAGTAGTAACGCTACAGAACGAGGTAATTCATGAAACACGCGATAGTTCTCAAATATAAAAGTAGAAACTAATCTAACTAGCTTTGAGGTTAAGGTTTCCCCGCTAAGAAGGAAACTACACCAGCAGCCCCAGTACCCGTTTTTGCAGGGTAACTTCAGTCTTTTTTTCATTAGACCGATAAGTAAAGCATCGACAATTTCATTTTTAAATACTTCGAAGTATCAATCATTATTTGGTGATGTGTGAAAATTAGTAGGCTAGCATGGGTCCTAGCGGCCGTCCGCCCAACAGATGCATATGAATATGATTCACTTCCTGTCCACCGTGACGGTTACAGTTTATGATCAAGCGATATCCGTCTTCGGCAATACCTTCAGAACGTGCTATTTTCAAGGCCACGGTAAATAAATGTCCCATAGACTCTTCATGGATAGGTAATAAATCGTTGACGGTAGGAACTAATACATTAAGAACAATTAAAACATGGGTCGGTGCTTTTGGAGAGATATCTCGAAAAGCTGTCACTAGTTCATCCTGGTATACCACGTCAGCAGATATCTCTCGACGAATGATTTTACTGAAAATAGTTTCTTCCACCATGACACAATTCCTTGAGTGTGCTTAATATTCGAGTCCTATGTGAGAGGATTTTTTTCCTTTCAACATAGTACCATTTTTTTCGATTAACCACCTTATCGAATAATAACTTGTCTTCTCAATTAGGAGCACGAAGTTTTTTTGCGTTTTTGACCACCAACTGTATATTCCATATAACTCCGATAGTTTTACCCTACACTAGAACTTTCTATTGTAACATTCCGAACTGAATATTTATCGTATTTTTTAAACACACCAAAATCTCCCTAGGGAGATTTTCTTTATACTAGTCACATACCGCTGTGTATGTAGTCATCCATATTGGTTTTCAAGTTGTCAGATTTAGTACCGAAAATAGCTTGAATGCCAGAACCTGCTACTACAATACCGCGTGCACCAAGACTTTTTAACTCAGTCTTATCTACTTTTCTGATATCCACCACACTGATGCGTAAACGTGTAATACAGGAGTCCAAGTAAGTGATATTCTCTTTTCCTCCAAATGCTGCAATAAGTTTACCTGCTATTTCGCGACTGCTTATGCTGTTTTCTGAAGAAAGAAATTCAGTGGTAGTAGTCCCTTCATCATCACGACCTGGTGTTTTCAATTGTAACTTAGTAATCAGTACTCGAAAGATAGTATAATAAACTAGACCGTAAAGAATCCCGACAATTGGGAAAAGCCAAATTCTGCTGCTATTGCCGCTTAGTAAAATAAAATCAGTGAGACCATGCGAAAAACTGGTACCATCACGCATGCCAAGCAGGATACAGATAGAGAATGCTAAACCCGCTAGAAGAGCATGGATTACATAGAGGATCGGGGCAACAAACATAAACGAGAACTCAATTGGTTCAGCGATTCCTGTCTGTTAAGAAGGCAGTCAGTGCAGCAGAAACCATGATGCCGCCCACCTTGGTACGGTTTGCGGATTTTGCAGAATGCCAAATAGCGATTGCTGCGGATGGTAGACCATACATCTTAAATAGAAAACCGCCTGATAGTTTACCTGCAGTAGGATCACCCGCTAAATAGCGCGGAACATCACCGTGAAAAGTCTGGCCAGCTGCATTAGTGTATTCACCAATTTGCATTTGAAAAGGCACGTTCCAGATATGGTGCAAACCAAAAGGCAATAGTGCACGCTCAACAATGCCGTAAATGCCGAAGGCGACAACCGAGTTTTGATAGGCAGCCCACTGTGAGAAATTGTGGATAGCAGAACTAATTGCTGGCCAGATAAAGGAGAGTATGACTCCAAAAAAAATAGCCGTTAGTCCAGGTATAATAGGCACGAAGCGTTTACCAGCAAAAAAGCCTAAGTATTCTGAAAGCTGAATACGATAAAAGCGATTGAACATATAGGCCGCAATTGCACCGGCTATAATACCGCCCAACACTACCAGTATCTGACAAATGTCTGGTATCGATGATTCCTGTGCTTGAAACATTCATGCCCAATACTAGTGGGGCAACCACTGACATGGTCTTTACAATAAAGCCATAAGCTACTACAGATGCTAATGCAAAAACACCATCATTATTAGTGAAACCAATCGCCACACCGATCGCGAAGAGTAGGGGCATATTGGTAAATATAAAGCTGCCGGTCTCTGTCATAACACGGGAAACTATAGCTGGTTGCCAGCTATAGTTTCCCGAACCAACCCCTAATAAAATGCCGACAACGGGCAGAACTGATACTGGCAGCATAAGTGATTTACCGATCTTTTGCAGATTCGCAAAAGTGTGCCTGCACATAAACTGAAACTCCTAATATACAAGTGCAGTGTTGAACACTACCCTAACTTTGTTAAGTAAAACTTGTAAAATAGTTACTAGCGGATAAATTATAATTGTCACTTAAGGTAAAATAAATAAGCAGGACTTACATTAAAATATCTTTATTGTAGAAAAACATGAGCACTTATCAACTGCAATTTATTATTGAAGAGTGTGAGATAAAACTTCATACGCCCAGACGACTCTCTGGAATATGAAAAAGTGTCGAGAAATTTTGCGTGGTAGCAGCAGCTAAGGTTTCAATATCGACGCATTTTAAGACAGCGAGGTATTCCGCAATATCACGAGTATAGGCCGGTTGGTTTTCTTTACCGCGGTAAGGCACTGGAGCTAAATAGGGAGAATCAGTTTCCACCAAGATACGATCTAGAGGAACATAACGAACAGCTTCGCGCAGCTGCTCAGCATTATTAAAAGTTATAATGCCGGAAAAAGAAACATATAAGCCCATATCAAGCAGCTTCGCTGCCGTTCTCTTATCTTCCGTAAAACAGTGCAAAACACCGCCGCAGATTTCAACCTGTTCTTCACGTAAAATAGACAGAGTATCCTCACGTGCGTTGCGAGTATGAATGATAACCGGTTTATTAAGTGCAATACCGGTGCGTATATGCTCACGGAACGAGGCTTGCTGTTGCGCTTTAGTTTCCTGCTGATAGTGATAATCAATGCCAGTTTCTCCCAGTGCTACGACACGTGAATCGGTAGCTAAACGACGAAATTCCTTAAAATCGTAAGGCTCTTCTTGATTTAACGGATGTACACCCACCGAGAGTGCGATATTGTTACGGTCGCCTACCAGAGCCTTTAATGCATGAAACCCTGGAATAGTAGTTGCGATCGCCAGCATAAATTTTACGTCACAAGCAATGGCTTGATCGATGACTGCATCTAGATCAAGATTATTTTTCTGATAATTTAAGGCATCGATATGGCAATGCGAATCCACAAGAAACATAATTATCCCTTCCTAACGTTAAAATACAATACTGGTATTGCGTCTGTTAGCCCACCTCAGAAGTTGATCAGTTAATAACAGTTCGCAGTTAATAGCTCCTACGTGGAGCAGATTTTCACGGCACTGCATCCACTCATGCGTACTCTCATGCAGCGCACGAGAGGAAAAAAAATTCGCCAGTAACGCTACTACATCATGACGGTCAGGATTGATCATCCAGCACGTTGTGCACTGTTGCCATTTTATTGCATCAACTAGAAGCGCTAGTAGCCAGCTGATACGTTCAGCGACATCTTCCGTATCATTTATTAGTAGCACTGGCAACATTTTTAGAATATCTTCCTGCAACGCGTCGTGCAGCACGTTGCATAGCGCCTGGCGCAATTGCCACCGCACAGGTTCTAGCAGCTGCAGAGCGGCGGGCGGTGAGCCTGTGTTAAGACGTAGGGCAGTTTGCAGCACTTCCTTATCACAAGGCGCCTGCTGGCTTAACCACTGTAAGCTTTGTAGTTCATCAGGCGGTATGAGAGCAATTGCCATACAGCGGCTACGAAGTGTAGCAGGTAATCGCGAAGGTTGAAGGCTACTTAAAAAGAACCAGCTGTTAGTCGGCGGCTCTTCCAAGGTTTTTAACAACGTATTCGCTGCTGACTCGCTTAGCTGAGAGGCATAGGGAAACCAGACTACCTTCGCTCCTCCTTGCTGTGCGAAATCGTAAAGCTGTTCGATAACTTGCCGTACCATGTCAATTCCCAGAGTACTTTTCCCCTTTTCTGCTTCTAAACAATACCAGTCGGGATGTGTTTGTGCCTGCATTAGCCGGCAGCCATGACAGGATCTGCAGGTCTTGAGCCCGTCTGGCTTTTGACACATAAGCCAGCGACTAACTCCCCATACGAGTGCATCGTCGCCTATTCCGTTAATTGTTTTGACTAATAGCGCATGATGCGCCCGACCTACTTGATGTTGGTTTATAATGTATTGGTATAACTGATTCAACCACGGGTACCATTTCATGACTGTTGTTCCAACCAACACATCAGTGTTGTTTTGATTTTCTCCGTCACGGTATCGAGCGGCTGCATTGCATCAATAATCAGGATACTGTAGTCTGTTGCCGCTAATTCCATATAACGTGTACGAGTGCGTTCAAAGAAATGCAGCGACTCCTGCTCAATACGATCCAGCTCGCAGCGCGCGCGTGCGCGATTCAGACCAACCTCAGGCGTAACATCGAGATAGAATGTAAGATCAGGACGGAAATCTCCTAAGACTGCATTACGCACGGTACGCATTAGTGAACTGTCCATTCCACGTCCACCTCCCTGATAGGCCTGCGAAGAAAGATCGTGCCTATCGCATATTACCCAAGTGCCACGTGCTAGTGCTGGTTTAATTATTGTGTTAACCAATTGTACGCGTGCGGCGTAAAGCATTAGTAGCTCCGCTGTCTCAGTAATCTCTTCTTCTTCAATACTCTGTGTCACTAATATGCGCAGCTGCTCCGCTAGTGGTGTACCTCCTGGCTCGCGTGTGCAGACGATATCTTGAATACCTTTCTCGTACAGAGTGGTGACAATCTTCTCGCGTGCGGTAGTCTTTCCCGCTCCTTCTAGGCCTTCAATGACGATAAACTTACTTTTCATCTCATCTTTTTCCCTTTAATTGCTGTAAATAATCCTACATAATTCAGTGATGAATGATGAGATTTTTAGTAAAAACATCACCAACTTTACTACCATCGCAAAAAATAATAAAAGGAAATCTTTTTTCTAGATACGTTCCTACTTCTAGGAAATCCTTACTTGGTACAGTATCCGACCTAACTGTAAAGAGTTAATAGCATAGTGTTGTAATCGCGCTGCAAAGGAATGATATAAATAGTATGAAAAGTATAAAAGATACATATCAGTATAGAAATTGCCTTCGATAAACACGAGTAATCGATGTTCAGTATCTGTAATAGCGTGTTACGCTGACCATTTTTAAGCGTAACTACAGTAAAAATTTTCCCTTTTCACCTCTTAAGAGTAATTTAAGTATCGCGCGCACCACCATCCTTTTGTCTATCAAGGTAGGTATTTGTAAACTAGGCAAGCTCAAGTATTAGTTTAAGTTGTGTTCCCAGTACTGTACTTCTAGTACCTACTGGGTAAGATATCAATAATTATCTTGTCAATGGTTAAAGGGCCTTCGCAAGACACTGAATCTACTAATAGCTCGAGGCAGCGACAAAAACTCAAATCACTGTGGTGACCGTACAATTTTTTATCAAAGTCACTTCATTTTCATAAAATGACAGCTTTCCCGTAGCATGTTGTAAAGAGAGCGTTCCTTGAACAGCCTATCGTCCAACTGTCGCACTGGCAATACTGGCATCAAAGAATTGCAGATGACTACTTCGTCGGCCTCGAATAGCTGTGACAATCCACAGCAGACTACCTGACAAATTTGCCCTGCGGTTGACATCTGCTCCATTAGATAGTACCGCATTATCCCCTCGACACCAGCCTGTGTCAGATCAGGTGTAAAAACTCTACTACCCTTTCGCCAAAATAAATTAGCCGTACAGCATTCCACAATATTACCTGCGGTATCAAGGACCAGTGCCTCTTCGCCGTCTCTCTGGTCGAGATGTGCACGGATTAACACCTGTTCCAGACGATTTAGGTGCTTAATACCTGCTAGTAAAGGATTTTGTGCCAATCGAACTGGACTTGTACATAACTTTATGCCCTGTATTTGAAGCGTCTGATAATAGTATGGCCAAGATGAAATAGAAACAATGCGTGTTGTTTTACTTATACCTGTGCGGCTGTAACCACGTCCACCTGACCCAGCGCTAATAATAACCTTTAGGACCGCCTGCGTATGCGATTGCGCGGCCTTAATCATTTCTCTTTCCAATCGCGCCCAATCTACATTTAGCATTATCAGTCTTTCACAGCTCCAACGCAGACGTCGTAAATGCGCCTCTAGTAACTGAATACGTCCATTACGTACTGCCGCCGTGGTAAAGCATCCGTCACCGAACTGTACAGAACGATCGCTAATGGCCAGTGTGGGTTGCTTTTTCCCATTTATCCAGTTATACAAGTAGGTTTCTCTCGTGGGGAAAAGACGTTGCAATAGTATTGCTCTGTGTGAGAATCTATTTTCAATCTCTTAAGATAGAAAGCAATGAATGTAAATAAGGTCATTTTTGGCTACACGTGAATCATAATACTTTACGGAAGATTAGCGAACCGTTAGTACCGCCGAAGCCAAAAGAGTTACACAGAGTGTACTTCAGTCCACTAACCTGACGTGCTGTATGAGGAACGAAATCGAGATCGCAGCCTTCGTCTGGATTATCTAAGTTGATAGTCGGTGGTACGGCTTGGTCACATAGCGCTAAAATCGAGTAGATAGATTCTACTGCTCCTGCCGCCCCTAATAGATGGCCTGTCATGGACTTGGTCGAGCTAACCATCAGGGTTTGAATAGCCTTGCCGAAAACGGATTTCATTGCTTGGGCTTCCGCTTTATCACCAGCTGGCGTCGACGTACCGTGTGCATTAACGTAGCCTATCTGATCTGGCGAAAGTTGCGCGTCACGCAAAGCGTTTTGCATGGCCAAGGCAGCGCCTGAGCCATTTTCCGGCGTCGCTGTCATATGATATGCATCACTGCTCATACCGAATCCGACAATTTCAGAGTAAATTTTAGCACTTCGTTTTTTTGCATGCTCATATTCTTCTAGAACGATAATACCTGCGCCATCTCCTAACACGAATCCGTCACGATCTTTATCCCACGGACGGCTCGCTGCCTGTGGATTATCATTTCGGCTTGAGAGCGCGCGAGCTGCACCAAAGCCACCGACTCCTAAAGGTGTACTAGCTTTTTCAGCGCCACCTGCTAGCATTACATCAGCATCATTGTAGGCGATAATGCGTGCTGCGTGGCCTATATTGTGCACTCCTGACGTGCAGGCTGTTGCTATAGAAATACTAGGGCCTTTCAGGCCGTATGTAATAGTTAGGTGCCCCGCAACCATATTCACGATAGTTGAAGGCACAAAAAAAGGACTAATTTTGCGCGGTCCTCCCTTAACTAATAATGAATGATTTTCTTCAATCAGGCCTATTCCACCGATACCGGAACCGATTGCGGCGCCGATCCGACTAGCGTTCCCTTCGGTCACAACTAAACCTGAATCCTGCACAGCTTGTATGCCGGCAATGATGCCGTATTGGATAAAGTGATCCATCTTGCGCTGATCTTTGCGTGAAATGATTGCATCACAATTAAAATTTCTTATGGTGCCAGCAAACCGGGTTGCGTAGGCATTTGTATCAAAATGGTCGATCTGGTTAATGCCACTCTGACCGGCAAGGAGCGCACTCCAAGTAGATTTTACAGTTTTGCCGACAGGAGACAACATGCCAAGACCTGTCACCACTACACGACGCTTAGACACGTTCTTCCTCCGCTTTCCCTCCTTGGAGGGAAAGTAAAACTTTATATAACATATATAAAAATCAGGCGGTCGAGCGACCGCCTGAAGGTATTCATGAGCCTTAGCCTTAGCCTTGATGGCTATTGATGTAGTCGATTGCCGCCTGAACGGTAGTGATTTTCTCAGCTTCCTCATCTGGAATTTCAGTATCAAACTCTTCTTCCAGAGCCATTACCAGCTCAACGGTGTCAAGAGAATCAGCACCCAGGTCTTCAACGAAAGATGCAGAGTTAGTTACTTCGTCCTCTTTCACACCCAGCTGCTCAGCAATGATTTTCTTAACGCGTTGTTCGATATTGCTCATACTATTTAATTTCCTATCAAAAATCGCTTTCGCGATGGTTTTCGTAGTGTGTAAAATGCTGAAAAGATGCAATAGAATCCCGGCTGTTCGAACCACGATTTTATGGCATTTTGCGATTTTTATCGCATGTAATGCAAATGATTTCTTAATTATCAGGCCATATACATGCCGCCATTGACGTGTAGCGTCTCACCGGTAATGTATGCTGCTTCCTCCGAAGCTAAAAATGCAACAGCATCGGCGATTTCCTGTGCATTGCCTAAACGACCTATCGGAACCTGAGTTAAAATACTAGAATGCTGCTCTTTACTAAGTGAATGCGTCATGTCCGTCTCAATAAAGCCAGGAGCCACGACGTTTACGGTAATGCCACGTGACGCGACTTCACGTGCTAATGATTTACTAAAGCCAACTAAACCTGCCTTGGCTGCTGCATAGTTTGCTTGGCCTGCATTGCCTATAGCTCCAACAACGGACCCAACAGTAATGATACGTCCTACACGTTTCTTTATCATGTCACGCATAACCGCCTTACAGAGGCGAAAAACGGAAGTCAGGTTGGTATCTAAAATATCCGTCCATTCGTCTTCTTTCATACGCATCAACAAATTGTCACGAGTAATGCCTGCATTATTGACCAAAATATCTACTTCGCCAAATTCTGTGTGAACCTTCTCTAGCATGCGATCGATCGATGTAGGTTCGCTCACATTTAGTTGCAAACCTTTACAGTTATCGTTAAAATAGGCGCTAATTGATTCTGCACCGCTTTTACTTGTGGCGGTTCCGATAACCTTACCACCCTCTCTTACCAGCGTTTCCAGGATACGACGACCGATACCACGGCTTGCACCAGTTACCAGAGCAACTTTACCTTTAAACCTCATGATTTTCTTTTTATTCCTGTTTAAGTGCTGCAGAAAGAGACGTCGGATCATTAACTGCTGCAGCAGTTAAGTTGCACATAATGCGTTTAGTCAAGCCCGTAAGCACTTTTCCTGGTCCCATCTCTAGGATATGAGTAACGCCCTGGGATGCCATAAACTCTACGATTTCAGTCCAGCGAACTGGATTATAGAGCTGACGTACTAACGCGTAACGGATCTTCGCTACTTCGCTTTCGCATTTTACGTCAACATTATTGATCACTGGAATCAAGGGTGCGTTGAAAGTAATTTTCTCCAGCGCAATCTTTAGTTTAGTTGCTGCTGGCTTCATTAGTGCACAGTGTGAAGGTACACTGACTGGTAGCAGAAGAGTGCGTTTTGCACCTGCTGCTTCACAAGCCACGCGAGCGCGCTCGACTGCCTCTTTATTTCCTGAGATGACTATTTGTTTTGGGGAATTAAAATTAGCCGGAGAAACAACTTGTCCCTGTGCACTTTCTTCGCAAACTTTGTAGATCGCGAGAGCGTTAAGACCTATAATAACCTGCATTGCTCCCATGCCCTCTGGCACAGCTTCCTGCATTAATTTGCCACGTAGTTCAACCAACTTAATAGCGTCAGAGAAAGCCATCACGCCTGCGCAGACGAGAACAGAATATTCTCCGAGGCTGTGACCAGCCATCAGGGATGGCTGTTTACCACCTTGTTGCTGCCACACTCGATAGATTGCCACTGACGCAGCCAGCAGCACGGGCTGCGTTTGCCAGCTTTTGTTCAGCTCTTCAGCTGGTCCGTTGCTAACTAGTTGCCATAAATCATATCCCAGCACCTCAGAAGCTTCGCAGAAGGTCTTTTTCAGTTGTGGATACACTGCTGCTAGCTCTGCTAACATGCCTACGTTCTGTGAGCCCTGACCAGGAAAAACAAATGCAAATTTCGCCATTTTTAGCCTGTGCATTAAAAACGAATCAATGCGGAACCCCAGGTGAATCCACCTCCGAAAGCTTCCAGCAGAATTAATTGTCCAGGTTTAATACGTCCGTCACGGATGGCCTCATCCATTGCGCTGGGCACTGATGCCGCCGAAGTATTTCCGTAACGCTCGAGCGTAACTACTACTTTGTCCATGTCCATACCGAGCTTTTTCGCCGTAGCGCTGATAATGCGCAAGTTAGCCTGATGTGGTACTAGCCAGTCGAGCATTTTACGATCAAAGTTATTAGCTTGCAGGGTTTCGTCAACGATATGCGCTAGTTCAGTTACGGCCACTTTAAACACTTCATTGCCTGACATAGTCAGATAGGAGGGTTCACTATGATTGGCGCGATCCTGATATGGCAGTGTTAACTGATGACCATAACGGCCGTCGGCATGCAGATGAGTGGAGATAATGCCCTGCTCTTTGCTCGCGCGCAATACAACTGCGCCTGCGCCGTCACCAAACAGAATAATAGTACCCCGATCCTTCGGGTTAAGAGTACGTGCTAGCACGTCGGAACCAATCATTAGAGCATGCTTCACTGCTCCGTTTTTAATATACTGGTCCGCTACGCTCAAAGCATAGGTGAAACCCGCACAGGCGGCTGCAAGGTCAAATGCAGCACAATCGTTGATACCTAGCATCTGCTGTATCATGCAAGCCGAGCTGGGAAAGGCGTGGCTAGATGATGTAGTTGCGACGATAATGAGCTCAATCTTGCTGGCCTCAACGTCCGCCATCTCCAACGCGCGCTGCGCAGCAGTGCATCCCATGCTGGCCACAGTTTCATTAGGTGCGGCAATGCGTCGCTCTCGGATGCCAGTTCGGGTGACAATCCACTCATCTGAAGTCTCTACCATTTTTTCCAGATCCGCATTCGTACGTACCTGGCTAGGCAAATAGCTGCCAGTACCGATAATTTTGGTAAACATCTAGGCTTTGTCACTCCTGCCTAATACAGTATTAAGGCGTGCAGCGATTCGTGCAGGAATCTGCCGCTGTACCGTTTGCGCTGCCTGCTCTATCGCCATAGTAAACGCGCTTTGATTTGCTGCGCCGTGGCTTTTGATAACTGTTTCTCGTAATCCTAACAAACAAGCGCCATTATATTGGTCGGGGTTGAGATGCCTGAAGTACTGCGCCAGATGTCTCTGGATCCATCCTCTAAAAAATTTCAGCCACCACGAATGTTTTTCTCTTTCTTCTGAGAACGGTAAGAGAGAAAGAAACATCTTTACCACTCCTTCCATGGTTTTTAGTGTGATATTTCCGACGAACCCGTCACACACTAGTACATCTGTCTTGCCAGTCAGTAAATCACTTCCTTCTAGGTAACCAATATAGTTAATGTGAGCAGATTTTTTCAGAATACTGGCAGCCGTTCGAATGCTCTCCAGTCCTTTAGTTTCTTCGTGACCAATATTTAGTAGAGCAACACGTGGATTAATAATCTCTAGTACCTCTTCCGCTATGACCGCGCCCATCATAGCAAACTGTACAAGCATATCACTGTCAGAATCTACGTTACCGCCCAAATCGATCATTACCGTTTTCCCGCGCTGCTGATTTGGTAGTAATGTCATCAATGCCGGACGCTTAATTCCGTCCAACGGTTTTAACATTAATTGCGCTAGCCCCATCAGAGCGCCTGTATTGCCAGCACTAATACAGGCCTGAGCTCGCCCCTCTTTTACTAGCTCTAATGCAAGACGCATCGAGGTACCGTGGCTATTGCGAAGTAGTTGAAAGGGACGTAAATCACTTGCAATAACCGATTTTGCAGGAATAACTTGCACACAACCTAGTAAAGAGGAATTTGTTTTAGCAAGCCATGGAGTTATAGTATCGGGAATACCGACGAGAAGAAGATCTAGATGCGATCGAGAACTGAGCGCCCGTAGAGCCGCAGGCACTGTCACACGAGGACCGAAATCCCCGCCCATGACATCAATTGCTAAAGTCAAACGTGCCAAGGTACCGGTTGATAAACCTAAGTTATTACTTGGTAATAACCTTACGACCTCGATAATAACCATCAGCGGTAATATGGTGACGCAGATGCGTTTCGCCAGAAACTTTATCTACTGACAGGTTTATACTTGTTAGTGCGTCGTGTGAACGACGCATGCCACGTTTAGAACGTGTGGGTTTATTCTGTTGCACGGCCATAATAAATTTACTCCTTTAATTTTTAACTTTCTACACTAGTTTATTTAATAAAATATATTGATTTCTTCTTGGGAAATTTGCCAAAGGCTATGTCAATGTATCTGAGACTTCAGTGTGTTCAGAGTAATGCACTGGTACCTCATTGATTATGATAGGATATTATACTAGGCATAGCCAGTATGGCAATTTTTCCAAAGGGATATCTAGTTGCAACATTAAGATTAAAATTAAGAAGTGAGAACTTAA
Organism: Pantoea sp. Nvir; assembly: GCF_009829915.1. Lineage (GTDB taxonomy): Bacteria > Pseudomonadota > Gammaproteobacteria > Enterobacterales > Enterobacteriaceae > Pantoea. The sequence continues at coordinate 118,050 of NZ_SZZW01000001.1, forward strand.
CTATCAATCGCAAATGAAATAATACATTCTACACTACAGGGCGCTTTGAAAACTTAAGACCCTCCTAATGGTTACTAAAATTTAGTATTAGGGAAGATTTCACATTCTGTATATAGCTTGTATACTAATTTTGTGAGGTGACGGAGTCAAAGACAAGAGTTCATTTTACAACATTTTCACCCGTTAGTCACTAGCCTATTGCCATCCTGATTTCCTAGTTTAGATCTGAATGCTCGACGGCGAGATTGCCGATAAATTTACATATTACCTTTACCATTCTGTAGCTACAGAATGGTAAAGTCTATTACTTTTTATACTACGTTACCTTTCTATACACCCACGGAGGAGGATGCGGTCGTGCGTTAAGCTTTTTATCATACGCTTTAGCTTACGTTGACAACAATATATCTACTGTTATACGTAGATACGTAAGGAGTAGTGTAATAAGTAGCAATTTGCATTACGCGAAAATTTTAAAAGTAACGACCGATGATATATATAATGTATTATGCTAAGAGAACTACCCCATAAAACTTGGGACTGTTAGTAGCAGCAGAACTAATCTATTTTATTTTTTCTCTGTCGTAGCACCTTTATACAGCGGTTGAGTGCATCATCAAGTGGCGCCTCTAAGCGAAGGGTTTTACCGCTATTGGGATGGGTAAAGACTAGTGCAGCGGCGTGTAAAAAAAGACGACGTAAGCCCGTATTTTCTAGTTGGCTATCGAAGTCACGTTCACCGCAGCGGCCATCAAACGCTATAGGGTGTCCAGCATGTAGGGCATGAACACGGATCTGATGTGTACGCCCTGTAACTGGACTCGCTTTCACTAGCGTAGCAAAAGAAAAACGCTCCTCAACTTTAAAGAGCGTCTCTGACGGTTTACCTTCGCTGCTGACGCGTACTACACGCTCACCGCTGTGTAGAATTTTCTTCAACAAAGGCGCCTGCACCACTTTTAAATTCGACGGCCAGCTACCGCGTACCAATATCAGATAATCCTTTTGCATAGATCTTTTGCGCAGCTGTTCGTGTAGAGTAAGCAGTGCCGAACGCTTCTTCGCTACTAGTAACACACCAGAAGTATCGCGATCAAGGCGATGCACAAGCTCAAGGAAACGCGCCTCTGGTCGAAGTGCGCGTAGCCCTTCTATGATACCGAAACTTAGCCCGCTGCCACCGTGTACTGCCGTACCAGAAGGTTTATTTAGTACCAGGATGTAATCATCTTCATAAAGGATGGCTTCATTCAATGAAGCCACCTTCTCTAGCTTTGGTGACACTGTCTGATTAGTACTCTTAGCTATGTGCACCGGAGGAAGGCGTATCTGATCACCCTCTTCAAGTTTGTAGTCAGGCTTAATGCGCTTTTTATTCACCCGTATCTTACCTTTGCGCATAATGCAATAAATCATGCTTTTCGGCACGTGCTTAAGTTGGCGATTGCATAAAAAATTATCAATACGCTGTCCGGCATTTTCAGCAGAAACATTAATGAATTGTACACTTAAATTCTCATTCTTCATGTTGATAATTCTAAATGGAATTCTGAAATAGTGCTATCCTTTTTTCTCTGCTTATTTTCTGTGATTAATTTTTTACTGATTTATTTCGTAAGAAAGTACATCTGGCGTCTACTTTTCAGCATTCCATTCAATATTAGGCAATATTTAAAACATTAAACATCACTAATCTTAATCAAGCTATAAAAGTCGCCTTGCTATATCAAGGTTAGCAATGGAATAATACTTGCATTTCTCACCTAATCTCCTTCAGGAGATAAATAGAGAAAATTAATCCTTTTGCCGAATAAAACAGACATGCATCAATAACGTAAGATAGAATGTTAATTCAGGAAGTTCTCAGGATGCATGTTACATGTATTGAGGGAATTTTGGAATGCAGGGGGGGGTTTTAAATATCTCTTAGGCATTTCAGCATAACAGCGCTGTTTTTTCTTATAAAAAACAGGCCAACGACGTTATTTCTCTCCTCGCACAGTTGATAACCGGAAGGTTAACGTAAAACATTTAAGCAAAGTGACCATCGATAAACATTCGTACATGGTAACTACGCCCCAGCTTTGTCACTCATGTGAGAATAACGAGTCAGAAACGATGAAAAGAATGTTAATTAATGCAACTCAGCAGGAGGAGTTGCGCGTTGCCCTTGTTGATGGGCAACGCTTGTACGATCTTGATATTGAAAGATTTGGACACGAGCAGAAAAAAGCTAATATATATAAAGGTAAAATTACACGTATTGAACCCAGCCTTGAAGCTGCATTTGTTGATTACGGCGCCGAACGTCAAGGTTTTCTTCCCCTTAAAGAAATTTCTAGTGAATATTTTGCAACCGACTCCAATGCGACCGGGCGTCAGAATATTAAAGACTTGCTGCGTGAAGGCCAGGAAGTAATAGTGCAAATTGATAAAGAGGAACGCGGTAATAAAGGTGCAGCACTGACTACTTTTATCTCCCTAGCAGGTAGCTATTTAGTGCTGATGCCAAATAACCCACGTGCAGGCGGCATTTCTCGCCGTATTGAAGGCGATGAACGAACGGAGCTAAAAGAAGCTCTTTCCTCACTAGAGCTGCCAGATGGCATGGGCTTAATAGTACGTACTGCTGGAGTCGGTAAATCTGCGGAAGCACTGCAATGGGATCTGAGCTTCCGTCTAAAACACTGGGAAGAAATCAAGAAAGCAGCAGAAAATCGTCCGGTAGTGCCTTTCTTAATATATCAGGAAAGCAACGTAATCGTTCGTGCCTTCCGAGACTACTTACGCCAGGATATCGGTGAAATTCTAGTCGATAACCCGAAAGTACTTGAGCTGGCGCGTCAACATATTATTGCTCTCGGGCGTCCAGATTTCATCAGTAAAATGAAACTTTATACAGGGGAAATTCCGCTATTCAGCCATTACCAGATAGAATCACAAATTGAGTCTGCCTTCCAACGTGAAGTACGTCTACCCTCTGGAGGTTCTATTGTGGTCGATACTACTGAGGCTCTAACCGCTATTGATATAAACTCAGCGCGCGCTACGCGCGGTGGTGATATTGAAGAGACGGCGTTCAACACTAACCTTGAAGCTGCTGATGAGATTGCACGTCAACTGCGGTTACGCGACCTTGGGGGGTTGATTGTGATCGATTTTATCGACATGACACCGATGCGTCACCAGCGTGCAGTGGAAAATCGCTTACGTGAAGTGGTACGTCAGGATCGAGCACACATCCAGATGAGTCATATATCGCGATTTGGACTACTGGAAATGTCGCGACAGCGTCTTAGATCTTCGTTAGGGGAGTCTAGCCATCATGTCTGTCCGCGTTGTAGAGGTAGTGGCACTATTCGCGACAATGAATCGTTATCATTATCGATTCTACGTTTGATTGAAGAAGAAGCGTTAAAAGACAACACTAAAGAGGTACATGCAATTGTCCCAGTGCAGATTGCTTCTTACCTCCTGAATGAAAAACGTGAAGCAGTAAACGCAATTGAGAAGCGACAAGGTGGTGTTCGCGCGATTATTGTACCGGACGACACCATGGAAACTCCGCACTACTCTGTAGTGCGTTTGCGTAAAGGCGAAGAAGTGCAAACTTTTAGTTACCTTCTACCGAAACTTCATGAAGCGGAAATAGCTCTACTATCAGAAGAAGAAAATGCCGAGCGTCGTAATCCAGAGCAACCTGGGCCGGGCTTTGCTATACCTGACTCATTTTCGTTACAGTCAAAACCCTCGGTGGAGCAATCCACTGCTATCGTGCCTACTATCGTAAACGGTAGCGGGTTCTTTAATCGCCTGTGGAAAAAACTGTTCAGTAACAGTGAATCCAAGCCGGTTCCAGTTAGCGCAGATAAGATACCACACAAAGAAATTCTTGAAGAGAGTGGAATCAAAAAAGATCGCAGCAACCATCTTAAACACTCCAACAACTGGCGTAATAATAATCTTTACGAGCATATAGCGCGTGAAAAAAGCGAATCTTCTTGCGACAATAGCAACTTGCGTGACAATAAGGGTCATCTTCCCCAGAACGAGACATGTGTAGAACACGGAGATATTATTTTAACCAACGTCACTAGTCAGAAACGAGAACAACACCATCAGTGTCATCGTGAGGAAAAGAAACGAACACAACAACAAAAAGTGAGTCAGCTTGTTGAACAAACTATCTCTGAAATTGTCGAAACAACACAAAAAAGGGAAGAAGGGCGCGTTCAGGTAATGCTGAGACGTAAAAGTCGTCAGCTAACGCAAAAAGTGCGTCACGTCGATGAGAGCGAGCAACAATCGGCAACAGAAGATGTCGAGGTAATGCTAGAGCTTGCATGTAGCACACTACAAAATAAAGAACTTTTGATTGAACAGAAGAAAGTACAAAACTGCGACGACAGCAACGTGCCGTGCCGTTCTCCTTATCATCTACGCGCCGGTGGCCAACGTCGCCGTCGTTACCACCGTGCCCGCTACCCTGCCAAGTCTACAATACCCTTGGCAGCTGCTTTTACTTCACCAGAGATAGAATCTGGTGAAGTTTGGGAACATCCTATCCCTAAATTAATTAAGGCGAAAAATACACAAAAAACGCTGGAATATAGACATGAAGGGGCCTGCAGAGCTATAAGGACACAGACCACCGACAACGAATATCAAGGTAAAATGCCATTAAGGCTCATTACTGATGACGCTATGCATTTTGATATTCTGGTCAACCACGATAATCATGCGGACATTCCAGATGATCAGTCAGGAGAAGAAACACAAGCAGTAGTGCCCGAAATAACTGCTGAATCCGCGCCGAAAGTTCCATCAGAGACAAGAACACAGATTAAGAAAGTGCTAAACACGCCGGTTAGCAACCTGTATGTATCACAGGATTTTATCACCCGCTGTTTCAAGAATCACGCTTTTGCACCAATAACTAAAGTGCCAGTGCCTAAATGGCAACCAGAACCAATACGCAACAGCGACTGGACACGTTCACCCTTCACTTTTGAAGGCAAAGGTGCGGCAGGAGGTCACAGCGCTACTCATCATGCAACCGCCCCAGTGACCCAACCTGAAACCGTTTAATCGGCCAGAGTAACAGACTTACATCTTTTTATATTTTTTTACATAAAAAACATTGCTTTAAAGCTGCATTTTTTAAACTATGATTTTTAAGTTATATGAAAAGGGTATATGTAAGTGGGTGTTGTTAACTTATATCCACAAACTTAGCAAGGCACGATTAAATACTCAGATTATTTTAGAACGGTCTTAATGAGTCCACCAAAATTTTATTTTAGTTATGAGCTGTGCTTATAAAGCATAAAATAGTCTGGATGAGAGAAGTAATGAACAATGGATAGAATAGCTCATTAGGATGAAAAAAATCCTGCGTGAAATGGGATATTTTCAGGTAAATCTTTTTTAAGATTTCTCAAAATCAAAAACTGCCTCATAGCCTAAAGAATAAATTAGTTTATAACATGAAAAAAGAAAGCATCATAGATCCGTCTGTTTCGCGAAATCACACAGCCGAAATCCAAGTAGTACTAACATTAAAAAATAGGCACTTCCTCCGGCTGCTAATACTTCCACTAGACGTAGCAGACGCCACAGCATGTTGCCCGTTTCCCAAGCCAACATCCTATAGAGGACGCTAAGCGTTGTAGCCATAACTCCAACAGCGATTAGCAGGCGTAAAAGAAAGCTCGCCCAGCCAGGCTGAGGTTGAAAAATTCGCTTTTTACGCATTTGCCAATAGAGTAGTGCAGCATTCAAACAGGCACCGAAGCCGATTGAGAGCGACAGACCAGCATGTTTCAGTGGGCCAATGAAAGTTAGATTCATCAGTTGTGTCATTACTAGAGTAATTATAGCGATCTTTACTGGTGTCTTAATATCCTGGCGTGAGTAGAAGCCTGGAGCCAATACTTTTACTATGATGAGTCCCATCAGCCCCACCGAGTAGGCAATGAGCGCATGCTGTGTCATTAAAGCATCAAAGGAAGTAAATTTGCCGTACTTAAACAGAACGATTGTTAAAGGACCAGAAAGAATACCCATAGCCACTGCGCTTGGCAGCGCTAGAAGGAAGCAGACACGTAGTCCCCAGTCCATCAAGCGAGAATATTCATCATTATTTCCACTGGTAAAATTCTTTGCTAGAGACGGTAGTAAAATAGTGCTGAGTGTCACACCCAGTACTCCAGACGGAAACTCCATAAGACGATCAGCGTAATACATCCAAGAAACTGATCCGGAGACGAGGAAAGATGCGAAAATAGTATTAATGATCAGCGAAATCTGGCTGACGGAGACACCGAGGATCGCCGGTCCCATCTGATGTAGTACTCGCCAAATACCTACGTTCTTCAGGTTAAGACGCGGCAACACTAACATACCAATTTTCTTCAGATACGGCAACTGATAGCAAAGTTGCAACACGCCGCCAACTAGAACTGCCCATGCTAGCGCCATCACAGGTGGATGAAAATACTGTGCGGCGAAAAGAGAAAAGCTGATTATACTGATGTTCAACAAAGTTGGTCCAAAAGCTGGAAGGGTAAAACAATTCCAAGTGTTAAGAATTGCGCCTGCCAACGACGCTAGAGAAATCAGTACAATATAGGGAAAAGTCACACGTAGCAGCGCGCTAGTCAATGCGACTTTATCGGAGGAAAAACCAGGTGCAGTCACTAATATCACCCAAGGTGCAGCAATTATTCCAAGTATTGTCACCAGTGCTAGCACCAGCGTTAATAAACCAGAAACATAGGATATAAAACGCCGTGTCGTTTCATCACTTTGCTGACTTTTGTACTGTGCAAGAATTGGCACAAATGCCTGAGAAAATGCTCCTTCCGCAAAAATACGGCGCAACAGGTTAGGTAACTTAAAGGCAACGAAAAAAGAGTCTGTGGACATTCCAGCACCGAATACCCATGCGACAATGGTGTCGCGGACAAAACCCAATACACGAGAAAGTAAGGTGACAGAACTAATTGCTACCAGTGATTTTAATAGATTCATAATTGGCGCACCTCCTAAAAAATTAGAAAATCAGCTAATTTAGAAAGAGCAGCCAACAGTACAGCTAATGGTCTGCTACCACAGCGAAAAATAATCATCACAGAACGTTACAGAGCGTGATGCTCTTGCATAATTGTACCACACTTTTCCACCAGAGGCTACATCAAGTAATTCTATAGTTCCGCTAGGCACCTGATACTTCACTCTTTCTGACAAGATCAGATCTCTAGTACAATAGTACACTAGTAATTACCAAATAGACTGGGTTTTTATACTGAATGTTTCACAGAAAAACCAGTGTACGTATATGAATTTTAGTTTTAAATTTGCAGCGTCTCCCAAGAAAAAAATTTATACTAGCTACATTAGTACTGTTCATATTATCATTTAAGGATTTATGAAAAAGGATTGGAATAGTACTGCTTACATACGCAGTGCCCCAGAGTTACTTAAAATGTCATGCACTTAAAATGTCCAGTACAACTGGAATAACCCTAATTCTTATTTACACCCCCTATCGCTTTGATAGTAATCTGCTGGATTGCTGGATTTGCCCTAATATATATATTTTCCCATTCTTCCAGCAATGTTCTAATTGGAATTAACTCAATTCATTTTAAATATGAAAAGGATACTAGAATGAAACTCTATATCTACGATCACTGCCCCTTTTGTGTCAAAGCAAGAATGATTTTTGGCCTAAAAAATTTACCAGTGGAGCTCATTATAATGCGTAACGATGATGAAGAGACGCCAACTATGCTCATTGGCCAAAAGATGGTGCCTATTTTGCAAAAAAATGACGGTAGCGTGATGCCTGAAAGTCTTGATATTGTGCGCTTTATTGATAAAAGTGACGGCAAACCATTACTGATAGGTAAAACTAACCCAGAGATAAACGCCTGGTTAGCACATGTAAATAGCTATATTAATAAACTTCTGTTTCCGTGTTTTGCTAAAGCCTCTTTCGTCGAATTTGCCAATCCAGAGGCAAGAGATTATTTTCGCAGGAAAAAAGAAGCGTCGGCCGGCAATTTCTTCGACCTAGAGAGACAAAAAATCCATTTGATTAAAAATATTAGCAATGATCTAAAACAACTTGACAAGATAATCGTAAAACCTAATGCAGTAAACAGCGAGTTATCGGAAGATGATATTCACCTCTTCCCGTTACTACGCTCGTTAACGCTGGTGGCAAGCATTGACTGGCCTAACCGCGTGGCGGAATACCGCGACAATATGGCTGTATTAACTCAGATTAACCTATTATTTAATTCTATTAATAGTAATGAGAAACCGTCATGAAAAGTACGAGGTTGATTCTCATAATCCTTGCTTATAATAAGTGCGGCATGGACCTAACATTCAGATACCATCAACCTATAGATACCTATCTTAGCTGATAAGCTCATAATATAATAGAGAATGCATCATCAGATTTTGATGGGCCTCTTTTTTCATTCTAATGTATTATTATAGTCAATGTACGGTAGTACAGCATTAGCAAACAAGTAATGCAGAAAATACTAGAAAGGTAAAGAGAGAGGGCAACGAATATAAAAATATATTAGTTAACTGTTCTAATTAACATTCATATTTCATCTAACTAATCTTAACTTAAAGAAGTCATAAAGAGCCTGTTCAGACCACGCTTTTTGATAAGAGCTAAGATCAATATTAGCCTTGCTGCTTCTTATACAGGACAGGTAGGAAGTATGAATATACAGCTAAAATGCAATATTAATAGGACATTATTAGCATAATATATACTAAAATTAGTAAAAAATTGACGTTCGTTCCATTACATTTATTAAAAATTTCATTTCCCCAGAAGTCTGCTAATATGCTGAACGAGCGTTGACCGGAGTAAAAAGGTTAAGAGCTTGTAAAAAAAATTCCTAAAGAAACTGAAACGGAAGTAAGAAGCCTGTCCAGATAACCATCCTTATACTAACTATGAAATACTTATAGAATAGGACTGAAACACAACTTCCTACTTTTTACACACTTAACTACATCCCATCTATGCATATTTTTTCTATAAGAAAAAATGTAAAGAAACATCCAATGCTTTATGCTTTGGAACCTACTTATCCTATCCCTTTGCATCTCCTAAAGAGTCGGAACTTCACTGATGACTGCACATTCTCAGCAACTTATCATTCGCCGCCCTGACGACTGGCATGTTCATCTTCGTGACGGCGTAATACTTAATACGGTTCTACCTTATACTAGTGCATTCAATGGACGTGCTATAGTAATGCCTAATTTAGTGCCGCCGGTAACCAGCATCGCCGCTGCATTGGATTATCGCAAACGTATTCTTTCTGCACTACCAGTTGAGCATCGCTTTACGCCTCTAATGACATGCTATTTAACTGATTTTTCAGATCCTGATGAGATTGAAAAAGGCGCTAGCACTGGCGTCTTTATAGCTGCAAAACTCTATCCCATGCACGCCACTACAAACTCTAACCATGGAGTTACCAGCATTACCGCTATCAGTAATGTTCTTGAACGTATGCAAAAGATTGGCATGCCGTTATTAATTCATGGCGAAGTAACCAACACAGCAATCGATATCTTTGATCGTGAAGCACGTTTTATAGAGAGTGTATTAGAACCGATGCGCAAGCAATTTCCAGAATTGAAAGTAGTACTAGAACACATCACCACACAGGAAGCAGCACAGTATATAGAAGCAGGCGACGAAAAACTTGGTGCTACGATTACACCACAACATTTAATGTTTAATAGAAACCACATGTTAGTAGGTGGCGTGCGACCACACTTCTACTGCTTGCCGATTCTCAAACGCAACGTACATCAGAAAGCATTGCGTAAAGTAATCGCCAGCGGCAATGTACGCTTTTTTCTCGGCACTGACACTGCACCGCACTTACGTCATCTTAAAGAAACAAGCTGCGGTTGCGCGGGTGTTTTCAACGCACCTATTGCGCTCTCTGCTTACGCAACAGTATTTGAAGAAATAGATGCTCTACACCATTTGGAAGCTTTTTGTTCAGAGAATGGACCGCGCTTTTATGGTCTACCATTTAATGAAAATTTTATCACTCTAGTACGTGAGCCTTGGAAGGTTGAAAAAGTCATTAGTATAGAAGAACATACACTTGTGCCTTTTCTAGCAGGAAAGACATTTCACTGGCGAGTGAAAATTTAATCTACGTTTCCATTAGATCTCCGACATAGTTATTACATAGAAGTGTGTAGTAGTTTACATTAATTCTTCTACGCACATATGAATCTTCTTATATTTAAGCTCATCTCTCCGGATAATCGGAGAGATGAGCTTACTGGCGTAGGAGGGTGTTTTTCTCTCTGTAGTACTGGAGATGCTTTTTCTTTAAAACTAGAAAATGATGTAAAGGCAGCTAACTCTCTGATGAACTAAAAGCTCAAACAAAGAGAAATTTGCAAGTATCAGAGGTATTTTTAGTGGCTCGAGAAAGCTCTAAGACCAAGTTCAGCACAGATAAAGTCATCAAGCAAAATTTCATTTTTAAGTCGCAAAATTCGTACTTATCGACCTAACATCAAACTTATACTAGAGAACTATTTTGATTTAGTACACTTCTCGATATTTTTTGAAATTTTTGAACCCATTAATAATAGTTAACGCAGTGACTTTAAGTATTTTGTTGCTTTCACTTCTCTACATAATAACTCAAACAACGCGATTTATTAAAAAACTTGTTGAAATTTACGGAATCAACACAATGCACTGGACTCGTCTTTCTTATCCGACAATAAATGCAATTTATCCATACAAAATACGGTACAGCACTTGTGATACTTTACTGCACAGTTTGAACACTGAATAAAGAGCGAATGACAGCTGTCATTGAAGCAATTTTTGTGTGTATCGCAAGGTGTACCACACTGATGGCAGTACGATAATACATCGTTAGAGATACGTTCACCCATACGTTCGTCGAATACGAAGTTTTTACCTTTAAAATGTACCGGTAACCTCTCTTCACGGGCACGCCGCACATATTCGATAATGCCGCCTTCAATGTGATAGATTTTTTTAAAACCATTGTGACGCATCCAAGCACTCGCTTTCTCGCAGCGGATACCGCCAGTGCAATACATGACTATTTTTTTCTGTTTCTGTTGCTGTAGCATCTCTACTACCATTGACAGCTGATCACGGAAAGTATTAGCGGGGATTGATATTGCGTTATCAAACCGACCTACTTCATATTCATAGTAGTTACGCATATCCACAAATACTGTATCTGGATCGCATAGCATGGCATTAACTTCTGCCGCTTTAAGGTAAGTACCAACATTATGGGCGTTAAAGCTAGCATCTTTGATTCCGTCTGCAACAATACTATCACGGACTTTCAGTCGCAACACCCAGAAAGATTTGCCATCGTCTAGCGCAATATTCATCCGCAGTTTATCAAGCTCTGGAGAAAAACCGTACAAAAAAGTTTTCATCTTTTTATAGAGTTTAGTCGGGACGCTAATTTGCGCATTAATGCCTTCATGAGCTACGTAGATGCGACCAAAGACCTTAAGTTCGTATAGGCTGAGATAGAGCATATCGCGAAAAGCTTTAGGATCAGCAATATAGAAATATTTATAGAATGAAACAGTAGTGCGTGGTTCGATCTCCGTCAACATACGCGCCTTTAATTCTTTATTATTAACAATGTTATATAACACTGGCATGGTATTCATTCCTATTTTTAAGAGAATTTCAACTCTAGATATGATACAGAAGTACACTAAGGCGCAAAGAAAATTTATATGGATATGATTTATTCATATAATAACTTCTTGACTTTCCTTTTTTAGTTTTTAATAGCATTTCGTTTATTTTATAGTAGGGGCAAGTAACTAAAGTTAGAAAATTAATAAGATACTTGTACTTGATCGGTGCAATATGTGAGGTAAAATTTTTACATAATCCTATAATTACGAATTTTATGATAAAGTTCTCTATACAATAATTTTTAGACTTGGCCTAGTACTTCTTTCCTTCATTTTCTGATCCTTACCCGTAAGATATATATGTTGGATTACGTTTGAGCTATCCACCCACTATGCGATTTCTGAAATGCTGAATGACTGCCCCTATCACAACTTAGAATATTAATTAATATAGAGTTAATTGAAATTAATATCACACAGTGTTAATGTCACCAACATATTTAAAGTTAATCTAAATACTTATAGATGGAGAATCTTCAGAAAGATAAAAACACATAGTAAATCTGCTTGTAAGAAGAGTATGCCTCCTAACACCGGAGTTATGTAATATACGTAAGCATATATCTCTTTGTAGAATATCCATCAGCTAATTTTAAGATAGGAACAATATGTTTATAAAAAACCGCACTTTTTAGTATCTACATACTATATATTTCCTTTAGCATCTTAAAAGTCACCAGAGGTACATTATGAAAGATGTAATGAATATTTAGTCGTTGCAACATTACAATCTTAACCGATGTTTAAGATTGTTATCAGATACACCTGACCTTAATAATTGCATAGATATCAAGGTGAGGTGGTGTGCCTTATTTCAAAATTAATGATCTACTTAGTATAGATTAGATTAATTGTAATCGTAAAAAGGAAGTAGTGTAGTAGCAATCTTAACAAGTAGATATTATAGAGCAAAAAGCACCACACCGAATACTAGTACTAAACTAAAAATAAAGAACCAACAATAAAGCTCCCGTGTATTTTACAAATAAGTGATGTTAACAGATGGTGTATTATATTATCTTTAAATAAAGAAATAGTATGTTATAAACCCACATAAGAAATTAATTTCAATTAAAGTTGTTAACGATGAGACCTTTTTATTGGTATTTAATATAAAGTAACTTACGTTAGGTGTAGAAATTATTATTATTTAAGAGAGTAGAAATTATGATGGTTTCTAACAGAGTGTGTCTGTTATTTTACTTTTTAGATTAGATCATACCATGTATGTTACATACATGGTATGATCTTTCTGACTATCCCAAAATTAGGGGGGATAATACTAAAATTAATCAGTTTATTTTATAAACGTATTGAATATAAACTAGAAATATAATGTAGAAACTCAGATAGAGTTGTTAGGATAGAAAGACGACAGTAGTTAATTTATAGTATTTTTGATCCACAGCGGTAAGGTAGTACAAACTTTGTTTTTAACTAAAGTCATGATGGAAGTAAGTACACTGCACATCAAGAGTGGTTAACAGAAAATATTTTGTAGAAAAAGAATAAAAGCGAATGGAGGTTTAATCCTCTGCTCAAAAACGAAAAGAACGAAACAGCAGAATGCTAAGGAAGAATAAGATTGCTTACTGTACATACTTACTCATAAGTAAGGCCCATATTGAGCATCAACCGGGAAAATCATAGTATTAACTATCATAAACATAGGCAAATCAAGTATAGTCAGCATCCTCCATAAGCCATCACCATGGACATCGCACTGTAAGCCAAAATAATATTTACGACCATGTCCTCCTCGTCCAGTCAGGCTGCGTCTGATAATACTGCCGTATCCACTTAGTGTCAGTGCAATTAACACTGCCCCAGTTTTTCATTAGATTTTTCACATGTGATACTCACTTTTAAGAGTTGCTATTGTCATTAATGTGCTTGGAATTTTTTCGCTCTTTTAAGTTAATAAAACGTATGAAGTTGTGAAAGTTACCAAACTTAACTAGCTTGTGGCGGTAGTGCTAATGGGTTAAGCTTCAGCTTTTGATAGTTTTCTAACCATTGATGATATTTATCACCGTCTTCCCACAAACGTGTGTGTAATCGTGCTAGTACCACTGGATCGTTAATCAATTGTAAACGTTGCTCAAGATTTAGCTTCTCTGGAGCGTTGCTCAGCGCTTGCTCAATACAACGATCTCGCGCGTAATCCAGTAACTGGCTCCGCTTATGACGAGATGTTGCTAGCGCCGTAGCTAGCGCATTGAACGCTGGATGGAATAGCGCATGCATAAAGCCGTGTTTCAGCGCACGTTCACGATTTATCTGCAGATAGCGATCGGTATCCAACAGCTCTTTTGGCGGATCGTGTTCTTCTGGTATCAGAAATAGCCTAGCACGCTTACTTTTTAAGCCTACCGTTGCACGGCTTGACATGACTGATATGAAGGGCGACAGAATCAGCGAAAAGACAATCGGAGCTAGCCACCACAGGAAGTTGATATACAGTGCACCTATACTAACCGCCCAGATGATGCCTAATAGCATTTGAAAGCCGTGACGACAGAATGCTTCGCTCCACGGCGTGGCGTAATCATCGCGCTGCGGAGAACTCCACACCACCTCCCAGCCCCAAAAGGCACCTATCACAAATACCGTATGGAATAGCATGCGCACCGGTGCCAGTAGCACGGAGAAAAGCATCTCTAACATCAATGAAATAAAGAGACGAAAAGCACCACCATAAGGCTGTGGACCCTTTAACCAAATCAGTACTACGCTAAGTAGCTTAGGCAGAAATAAAAGGAACATAGTGGTAGAGAAAAGTGCGATGGCTTGTTCGGGCCGCCAATGCGGCCCGAACAAGAATAGTTGTCTTGGCTGCAGAAAGTATGTTGGTTCTATCAGAGTATATACAACTTGTAATGCCGTAGAAAGCGTAAGGAACATGAACCAAAGTGGCGCCGAAAGATAGGACATCACTCCCGTCAAAAATACTGCACGATGAACTGGGTGCATATCTTTAACTAAGAACAGTCGGAAATTCATCAGATTACCGTGGCACCAGCGGCGATCGCGTTTCAACTCGTCTAATAAGTTAGGTGGTAATTCTTCATAGGATCCCGGTAAATCGTAAGCGATCCAGACTCCCCATCCAGCGCGGCGCATCAACGCTGCTTCAACGAAGTCGTGGGAGAGGATAGAACCAGCAAAAGATCCCTCTCCCGGAAGTGGAGCCAGTGCACAGTATTGAATAAAGGGCTTGACACGGATAATTGCATTATGCCCCCAGTAGTGGGACTCGCCAAGCTGCCAGAAGTGGAGACCGGCGGTAAATAGCGGACCATACACGCGCGTTGCGAACTGCTGGCAACGAGCATAGAGTGTATCCATTCCTGATGCTTTCGGCGAAGATTGGATTATCCCGGCATTTGGGTTCGCTTCCATCATGCGTACCAAACCAGTGATACACTCACCACTCATTACGCTGTCTGCATCGAGTACGACCATATAGCTATAGTTTCTACCCCAGCGACGGCAGAAGTCATCGATGTTACCACTCTTACGTTTCACGCGTCTCCGGCGGCGACGATAGAAAATTTTACCAGCGCCAATAACGTCTTGCACTAGCTCCATCCACGCTTTTTGTTCTGCAATGGCAATGTCAGGATCACAGCTATCGCTCAGCACGTAAACATCAAAATGTTCCTTGTTACCAGTACGTACAACCGATTCCCAAGTCGCACGTAGGCCAGCGAAAACGCGCTCTACATCTTCATTGCAAATTGGCATAATCAACGCAGTACGGTGTTCTGGATTCAGCGGCTCTTTGCTAATAGTCAAATATGTAATGCTATATTTACTACGCCCAATTAGTAATTGTAAAAAACCCATCAATGCGGTCCAGAAACCTGCAGAGACCCAGCAGAACAAAATCGCAAAAAGAAAGAGAATGATGGTCTGTAAAATATACGGCAGTATCTGAGTTACCGATTGCTGCCATTTCTGATCAAAAATCTCCATAAGAGAAAATAACTTCCAGCCTTGATAAGGCAGAATAGTTTTCATATACCAAGTTGCGACTACCGTCTGAAAAACAGTCAAAACCAAGAGCACGTAACGTCTTATTAAGCCAACATTACGCCACCTTTCTTCAGAGCTCTGCTCTTCTGCATTCGCGTAGCGATGTTTCAATTTTTTACCGCGTATCGAGTTCCATGCACGTACTATCGGATTAGTTCGCCAAGCTTCCGGAAACATTAGTGAACGTTTTACCTCAGGTGTCGCTTTCAGAGTAGTGCGATCCAGGTAATCTTTACCAAATTGCGCTCCGTTAGCCAACGAATCTGGCCATGCCATTTTAACCCGTGCTGACACGGACTTAAGCGGCGCATCATCAAGACGATCGCTGGCGGCTACATCCTGACCTAGCGTATTGTGTAGAAAGTGAAATGTCTCAGTATGCTGCAGCGAAGCTTTTAAATGTGCTTTACCTGCCGTATTCAGCGGTAAAGCTTCCACATAATTTTGAGAAATAAATGTCGGCTTATTCATTGGCAGGTAACTCATCGCTCCAAGTTTCCGTCAATGTCTTATATCCGCACACTAGTGCGGTGTATATTTTAGTAAACTGCTTTTTATTTATAACACTCAGAAGATGCAGCAGCACTAAACTCCAGCTTTTAGTAGCCTGGTTATAGTGCATGATTTTGCTCCATTAATTCACCGTTGTTGCCTACTCCGACTCTAGTTATAATCTGAGTATTCCCCTTATTGCTTGGCCTACGTAGTCAATGATAAAAGCAATAAGTCTGTTCAATTGACGTACTAGATTGGATTTCTTGACAGTTTTCGCCAAAAGCAGCGTATTTTTTATCCATGCGGTATAGTCATAATAAAGTTTTTTTTTCCGTCATGTGTAGAGTGTAAAAGGTAACTAAAGTACATCTCTTTCCCGAGATACAGTAATTTTTTTGGCGTCCAAAAGACAACAATATTAATCTTTGATTGAGTATATTGTCGGAATTTTAATCTGTGCCACACTGTCTTTACCCCAGTTGCTCGAAGGTACAACAACCCGCTAGAGCTAGAAGCCGTATAACATGCCTATCATAAAAATCCTGATAGTGGCTACAATAGCGGCTAATCTACAACAGCCCAAAAGCTTTTGGGATTTCAATTGTATAATCGCTCAATAAAACATTTTAAAATCTGTAAAATATAAATTTTAAATTGATTAATCATTATATTAAAAGTGATACAGATGAAATAGTCAGGGCTGTATTTAATTTTAGTACTCTATGATTAGCCGTCACTTCGCTGAATTTTACTAGCGTATCAAAATACATGTCCTGATGGTAGCACTCTCAATCTTTAACTGCATAAGTAGTCCACTCCAGTAAGCTTTATCGTGGTTAAACTTGATCTGCGGATAATCAACCAATGTTAATTTACGAAACTGATAGGGTAAATTGCTCTTATACGACTCAGAACTTTTCTCTGCTAGCATCTCAGATTTTTTTTTGCTATTGCTATATAGTTAAAGGTAAACATCGAGCTATTAAGGCACATAAAGTTAACAAAATTGGAGCATCACCCCAGTGCATCTTCATTTGTTCACCCTTATTTTTCACTGTAATTAGTAAATTTTCACTTTTATGTGCCAAATGTAACATTGTTTATGTTAAAGGATAATTCGATTTTCGAATAGCGTATCCTAAAGAATATTTCATGGTTTTATAAGGGCTATTTTTTCTTTTAGGAAAATTAAATGTTCTAGAATCAAATGGTAGTATACGCTGCTTATAATGAGTAAAAGTTTTCTTTTAGCAAAAAATCCGGTTAAGGAGAAAAATTGATAAAAAGTGCTAAAAACTGCAAGTATATATTTTCTCAATTCCATTCGCGCATATTTGATATTGCTTAAATTTATGTTTCACATCTTCCTAATTGACTCCACAAAAAAATGGGCTACTAACAGTCAGGGATACTTGCTTTAGTGAACTGCACTGAATAATTTTATTAATTCATTTCATGTGCAGTAAGACTGATTACCCCTCCGCAATTTTTTACATTAGGCACTTTCTCAAAGAGGATAAAGAACTAAACAAACCCTTACTTCTTACAGCAGATTCAATAATCTAATATGGAAATTAATTTCTTATGTTTCTTGTCGTACTAATCATATTGATCGTTCTTGGTATGGTTACTTTCAACTATCTATAGCAGTGGAACTGTTATTGATTACATCATGAAAGGATAGTATGGGCTCAGTTTGATATTGGTAGTGTTAAGTTATTTGCTGTTGTGGGATACTTTTTAGTAAGCGGTATATATTTTCATGAGCTACTGAGGGAGAACTTGTCTAGTATTCTACTGAATCAGACACTTTTTTGCCCTTTTTTATGCTTCGTGTACTGGCTTGGTAATCACACTTGACTCAATAGAATATTAATGAGCTTGCATCCGTTAATGTACTTCGGCACAATTCTGGCCTTTTTCACTTTAAAACATAAGCTAGTTTTATAAAAACGGCAGAGTCTCTTCTATGAGGTTGATGTATGTATTTCTCCTGATAGGGCCCTGCATGTTTAATGGCTACTGTATCTTTAAGTATCGTCTGAGTAACTCATATTCACAGTGTATTATCTAGCCGATGTCTCTTTATTTATCTAGTACATGTACATGGCTGCTCTACGGCATTTTATTACGCTACTGATATAAAAAATACTGGGTTTTCTCATTGTTTTGATGATTGTATTGGGTGTGATATTTATACTCTATAAGATAGATCTATTGAAATTATCGCTATGCTTTCTTTTCTATTTATTCTTCTTTAGATAAATAGATAAACCGTTAGTTTTGGAGAATTTTGGATATCTATAAAAACGAGCAGCGCTAAACTTTAAAAGTTATTTAATCACAGTAACCACTAAACTAGACGCGCCTTTTATGTTTGAGAGAACATAATATTAGTTAGCATCATTAAGAAAGATATGGATATAAGAACTAGTACCCGGAGCGGGACTTGAACCCGCACAACCTAATGGCCGAGGGATTTTAAATCCCTTGTGTCTACCGATTTCACCACCCGGGCAACGGAGGCGCGTCCCGGAATCGAACCGAGATAGACGGATTTGCAATCCGCTGCATGACCACTCTGCCAACGCGCCTTTATTCTTTGTGCCAATCAGGATAACCCTCCTGACCTGCTAACCTGGAGCGGGAAACGAGATTCGAACTCGCGACCCCGACCTTGGCAAGGTCGTGCTCTACCAACTGAGCTATTCCCGCGTTATTCAGCAAATACAGTACCTACTGCTTCTTATCCTATAGAAGCATTGCTGCCATTTGATAGCGACATATTCTACTGACTTGACGCGCTGAGTCAATAAAATAATTATCTGCACAGATTATCCATTGGATGTTTTTTTAAATTTGATTGATCAGCTATCGAACAAATCGCTATGTGCGGCACTTAAGTATTGATACATCGACCAAAATGTAAGCATAGCAGCAACATAAAGCGCCACAACACCAACAGAAATGACCAGAGTATTAGGTCTCCACAATAGCGCAACCAACGACACCATCTGTGCTGTAGTCTTTATTTTACCGATAGAAGAAACAGCGATGCTACTGCGTTTTCCTATTTCAGCCATCCACTCGCGTAGTGCTGATATAATGATTTCTCGGGCAATCATAGCGGTAGCCGGCAAAGTGATCCACCAAGCATGAAAATATTCTGCTACTAGCACTAGCACAATCACCACCATAACTTTATCAGCCACTGGATCAAGGAAGGCACCAAAGCGTGTGGTTTGTTTCCATCGCCTCGCAAGAAAACCGTCAAACCAGTCGGTTGCGGCGGCAATAATAAACACTAATGCGGTAACGCATGGCGCCCAATGGAACGGGAGATAGAAAGCTAGAACGAAAAAAGGTATAAGCACAACTCGAAATAGGGTGAGACATGTCGGAATATTAAATTGCATATGCTAGTCACTGTTTGGAATAGGTATGATTTATTACCCTATATCCCTACATTATCCCCCCTATTTAAATGCTAATGTTTTAGTGAATGATATATTTTTTCAGCTAGAGTAAACGAAATACTAGGTACATTGGCAATTTCTTCCACTGTAGCGTTCATTAGCGGCCGTAGTCCCCCCATATAATTTAGTAATTGCTGGCGGCGTTTAGGTCCGATGCCTTCAATATTCTCCAATGTGCTTGTATGCTTTACTATTGCTCGTTTTTTACGGTGCCCAGAAAGAGCATGATTATGAGCTTCATCACGAATATACTGAATAATGTGCAATGCGTCGCAGTCTGGCGGCAGCATAATGCCATCGCCTTTAGATTCAAAAAAAAGTGTTTCAAATCCTGCTTTACGAGCATTATTTTTCGCAATGCCCAACATAATTGGTTTAGATTTATCCCAGTCGACTTTTAGTTCTGAAAAAACCTGTTGCACCTGAGAAAGATGACCTTTACCTCCATCAATCAAAATAACATCAGGGATTTCATCCTCATTCAATGCCTTGCAGTAATGACGCTGTATCACCTGGCTCATGGCCGCGTAATCATCACCAGGTGTAATATTTTCAATATTATAACGACGATAATTACTACGTAGCGGTCCATTGGCATTAAATACTACACAGGAAGCTATAGTCTGTTCACCCATAGTGTGGCTGATGTCAAAACATTCCATGCGGTTAATGTCATGTAGATCCAGAAACTGAGCCAACGCTTTTAGCCGCTTCTGAATAGTCGAGTGATGAGATAGCCGCATAGTTAAAGCAGTCATTGCGTTAGTGCGTGCTAACTTGAGATAACAAGAACGATCACCGCGCGGCTTCTTGCTTTGAATAATAACATGGCGTCTTGCCAGTTGGCTTATAGAAGTAGAAAGTAGTTCATATCCAGGCAATTTGCGGTCTAGTAAAATTTCCCCTGGAAAACTACGCACTTCGCTACCTTCTTTTAGGTAAAATTGTCCGATGAAATTCAGAATAATTTCACTAAGATCAGTGTTAGGCGGCACCTTTGGGAAGTAGCTGCGACTGCCTAGAACTGTGCCATGGCGCATAAAGAGCACATGTATGCACGCTATTCCATTATTGTACGCTGTACCTACTACATCCAGATCATCCACTTGATTGGATATAAACTGTTTTTCAGTGATACGGCGTACTGCCTGAATTTGATCGCGAAGATGTGCTGCCTCTTCAAAGCGTAACGATATGCTTGCCTCCTCCATGCGTTTTATTAGCATATTCAACAAATAATCGTTTTTACCAGAGAGAAAAAGGCGCACATATTCCGTCTGCTGCTCATACTCTTTTTTACAACTGAAACTGGGCATACATGGACCGAGGCAGCGTTTCATCTGATATTCAAGGCAGGGTCTAGAGCGATTGCGATAGACACTATTTTCACACTGACGTATCGGAAAGACTTTTTTTATTGCCGCTAATGTTTCGCGTACAGCATAACTACTAGGAAATGGACCAAAATATTTGCCTTGAGCACATTTAGCTCCGCGATGATAGGAAAGACGCGGACAGGGGTCTCCGCTAAGAAAGATAAATGGGTATGATTTATCATCACGCATTAGCACATTATAGCGTGGTCGGTAGAGCTTGATATAATTAAGCTCCAGTAATAAAGCTTCAGTTTCCGTATGCGTGATAGTCACATCTATACGTTGGATGCTACCCACCAGCGCCTTAGTTTTTCGACTTCCTATGTTTTTGCGAAAATAGCTACTAAGGCGCTTTTTAAGATCTTTGGCTTTTCCGACATAGATTACAGTATTTGTCGCATCATACATACGGTAGACGCCTGGTTGACTGGTCACTGTACTGAGAAAGGCTTTAGAATTAAAAATTTCACTCACTACTAACTTAAAGTCTCCATGTTGCATACTACCATATTGAAAGATCAAAAGTGCTCACTTTACATTACGGCTAGTATTTAGTTTGTTAAATAGGCAACAATAATAGATTCTAGCAGTTTTTAGGACCGATATTCCTTAGGTTGAGGATTCCTGTTATATTTTGTCATTTTAATCATTATCAGTATCCGTAATTGGCTTTCCTACAAACGACTAAAGGGAGAATATTCATTTTTTATTAGGTTACCTGATGCGTAATATTTAACTCAACACTACGAAGACTCTACCTACATGCACAAGCCTGTTACATTGACCAATTAATCCCCCCCCCAAGAAGTATTACTTTTATGAGCGTCTCTACCAGACTTTGCTGAATAACTTATGATAAAGTTTATCAAATAATTTTAATATTGAATTGAAGGATACGCTTTCCTAAGCTGTCCGGTTTATTCATAATTCTGAAGACTCCACAAGAACTATCCTGCACTTTTTTTAAAAAAAAGTGAATAATAAAATTATTAATTGATTTTATATTTAAAAAATATTTCATTAAGTATGAAATAAATTTCAGAAAATATATAGGAAAAATAGAAGATGTTAAAATATTTCATATAATAAGAAACCATTATTCCTTTTAATATAATCGTAGTTTACTTTGATTATTTTTTATCTTGATTAACCGTATGATGTATGGAATTTAATTATTAAATCAAAAATTTTATAAGAGGATCTTATGCGATTTTTATAATACATAGCAAATGTTTTACTGCTTTACTAGAAGTAGAGTTCAGAAAAATATAGCCGCAAGAAAATAGATTTATACAAAGACAAAGCCAGAATAATATTCTGGCTATTTCCGAAATATGGCGGAGGAAGAGAGATTCGAACTCTCGGATGGTTTCCCATCGGCGGTTTTCAAGACCGCTGCCTTAAGCCCCTCGGCCATTCCTCCCTGATAAAACACATTCTAAACTTCCGCTAGAATGATGTAAAGCTTTGTAGCATGCATTTGCCTTGCCTGAAATGCAGCCAAAAGGAGTGATGTGTTGAAGAAAGCACTATTCTATTAAGAAAAATAGCGATTAATTTTATTTTAAAAAGAGAGGTAGGGGAGAGAAGAGAGGGAGATGTCTTTCCATTTTTTTTGAATTATAGGTCTTCAAAAAGTAGTGGTCTTTATTTCCTATATTTGCTACCTAATCTGAGGCTAATTTTTTTCTTTAACCTCGTAGGCACAGCAAATTACTGCAGCCTAGCTGAGCTAATTTTATTCTGATGTTAGTGTGTTTCTATTAACTGGTGAGCGTTCTTAACCTAATAAAATGCTAGTGGCTAGACTTATAGAAATTCTGGTTACATCTTCCCTATATAGAAAAATGGTAATTTTTTTATTTACTTCCCAAGTAGCCTCCTGGTTCTTTTTAACTACAGGCATGGGAAAAACTCGCTTCACCACTAGAATGAAGGAGGGACAGCAAACAGTACTGTACTGATATTATGTTGCCGTTTAGTTTATGTGCTTATTATTCCCTTTAATTGTCCACGCAATTTTACAGAAAAGAAAATATTAACATTATTCAGAGGGACTAAATACATCATATTTGTGTTATTGTTAGGCTATGTATCTTTCTTTACAACATATTTGTCAGCATATTGCAGCTGTTAGGACTTTGCAAACAACGATTAATAAAAAAATAAGGCAGTAGAGCAAGTTTTAATCAGTATGATTTTTCTCGTTTCGGTGAAAAAACTCATAACTACGACCAGAATCGGTAACAGAATATATATAGGAATAGTGATAGGAGTAGTAATAAAGATGGAAATTAACGGTAAAAAAATTTACCTCGATCGTGAAGGGTATTTAAAAAATCGTGATGATTGGAATGAGGCTGTAGCAAAAAAGATAGCTCAAAATGAAGACATTGAGATGAGCGAGGCGCACTGGGAAATAGTACATTTTGTACGATCGTTCTACCTGCAGTTTAACACGTCTCCTGGAATTCGTATGTTATTAAAAGCAACACTTAAAAAGTATGGTGAAGAGAAAGGCAACAGCCGTTACCTTTTCCGTCTTTTCCCAAACGGTCCGGCTCAACAGGCAACGAAAATTGCTGGCATGCCGAAACCAGCTAAATGCCTTTAGCTAATAGGTTACCAACCTCACATGCTAATACGTCTTTAGAAGAACCTGATATACACAGATAGCGTGCGACCTAAGTTATATAACCACTTATAGGGTTATCGTCGTCACTTTTGATGAGAGCGTTTTAATTTTGTAAAGCAAGTTTGCATATAAATAAAATGTTAGGCATATCCTAGCAAAAGATCCTTTTTAGTTTGATATGCATATTATTACATTTATTCCAATTAATTAAAGTGCAGAAAACGATCTTACTAACACGAGCGTTTAAATAGTGTCCAGCTAACAGAGACAACCATAAGCGGATGGTAGTGCCAACATTTTATTGTACTTACTCTGCTAGTATAGAGCGGTATTTTATGGTAAGAATGTACTTCAATGCTTTTATTGAAGTCGAAGTTTAACTGCTGACGTTAGTTATAGATAAGAAATGCGTATCGTGTGCCTACTTGGCTACTCCCCAGTAGCTGAGAATTATTTTTTCTTGCTATCTTTTGAGAAAATTACGAAATGCCCATGCATGAACACGCTACGCATCTGAATTTTCTTCACACGAAAGCTAAGCTAAAATTTAAAGTAATATCTTACTCTGTGAAATTGTCATAAGATGTTCTCTTAGGAGGATTTCGTGCATGGGGCATATACAGGAGAATATTTCGCTATTTCTATAAGCGAATAATAACTGTAACACAGAGGATAAATTAATTACTTATGATACAAAAAAACAGATTGGCACAGTGTAATATCGCTGCTAATGATACTATAGTCGTTTAGAAGATCGTCTCGCTGGTAGTGTGGTCCTCATACCTACACAGTTTTAGTATATTACTGTCGTGGATCCCTTTTGAAATTAATGAGAAAAGTACTATGAACTAGATTAAGTGGCAGAAGAGCATTAATTTTTATTTTTTCATGAAAACTCACCCAATCTTCCATTGAGACCAGTTTTTCTAAAATAGTAACAAAAATTTGATCAGATTTACTTCTTTAAGTAAAGTTAAGAACTTTTCTGGTCATTTTGTTTTACATATTAGCTAATATGATTATTTTTTTGTATTTTACAGGATATTATTTATTTTTTCTGCTAAAATAATGAGGTGTTCAAGACCTCAATAAATATCAGAATTTATGTAAGATACCCTGTTTTTTTTTGTAGTATCCCTCACAATACTTGTAAGTTTTCAATCTCGTTGTAGACTCTACTTCGCTAGGGGCTCAATAATCTCTTCTTTTATAGATAGAGTCATAAGCGAGTGTGTTAACCCAGGAAGAATTACAACCAAGAGCATCCTTTTGCTCATTGTCTATTTTAGATGATAACGAGGCGCAACATGAAAAAGACAGCTGTCGCAATTGCAGTGGCATTAGTTGGTTTCGCCACTGTAGCGCAGGCCGCTCCGAAAGATGACACTTGGTATACTGGAGCTAAACTGGGCTGGTCTCAATACCACGATTTTGGTTACTACGGTAACGGTTACGGCAACAGCGATGGCCCAGTCCGTCATTCTCAGCTAGGCGCTGGTGCTTTCTTAGGTTACCAAGTTCATCGGTACGTAGGAGTAGAGTTGGGTTACGACTGGTTAGGTCGTATGCCTAATAAAGGCACTTTAAACAACGGTGCATTGAAGTCACGAAGCTTTCAGTTATCTACTAAACTAAGTTACCCACTTGCCGATGATCTAGACATCTATACCCGTCTTGGTGGGACGCTATGGCGTGCTGACGTGAATCAGGAAAAATTCATAGGCGGCCGCATTAGTGACCATGATACGGGGGTGTCGCTGCTTGCAGCGTTGGGTGTTGAGTTTAATTTAAGTCGGCACTGGGCCACCCGAGTGGACTATCAATTTGCGGGTGCTAGCGGCAATGTACACACAATGGGTACAGAACCGAATAACACCATGCTGAGCCTGTCTGTATCTTACCGTTTCGGTGATCAGAAGAAAAAACATGCTCCGCCAGTTATAACGCCAGCTTCAGTTGTTGAAGCCAAGCGGTTCACCCTAAAATCTGAGGTTCTATTCAACTTTGATAAATCTACTCTGAAGCCAGAAGGGCAGAAAATTCTGGATCAGCTGTACAATCAGCTGAGCTCAATGGATCCGAAAGAGAGCTCTATTATAGTTCTAGGCTTTACTGATCGCATTGGCTCAAACATGTACAACCAGAAATTGTCTGAGAAACGTGTTCAATCGGTGATTGACTACCTAGTATCTAAGGGTATTTTGTCTAAGAACATTTCTGCACGTGGCATGGGTAAATCTAATCCAGTTACCGGAAGTTCCTGTGACAACATAAAAAACCGTGAGAATCTGATTGAATGTTTAGCTCCTGATCGCCGCGTGGAAATCGAGGTGAAAGGTGTTGAAAACGTTACGACTCAGCCTCAGTCTTAATTTAGACGACATAATCAACCCCGTTTTGCGGGGTTGATCGTGTATCATACCTTTGACTTCAATTGCGTATATTGTCGTTCATCATTCATTTTAATTTGCCGAGGAGAAACAACTGTAAACTACGCTATAAAACAGATAGTTAAATGTAATAGATTTCTTTAGATCCCATATTTTTAAGGCATTGTCTCTGAATGATAATTTAGAAGAGCTTGTAAGTTGCTCGCTGTGACTTTTGTTATTGAAGCATCGTGTGATTAACTCGATTCCCAATGTTTTTTTAGCAGATATCTTCTTCGAGTATCTACTTTTAAAATTTTCTAGTTATTCTAATTTCATCAGAAATATGACCTTAATTATACAAGAAATCCAAGGGATACAGTAAGGAAAAAGGATGAATGCCGATAGGGGATGGCTGTGCTACATAACCGTACTTAACAAAAGAGTTCCCTGTATAAACTTGCTTTTTTTTAACTGAAAAAAATAATTATTTTGAGCAGCTCTCAACTTTCCTGGCAAGACCTACAGCCAAATATAAGCGGATATTCTTCAGTTTTCTCGCTTATTGCTGAAGAAAAGACCGATAGCTTGGCAAAGGTGCAACCACGTTTACTAAATGCTCTTAAGTATATCCATCAGCAGACCGAAGGCTTTCCGCTATTACTAGTATGTAGTCAGGAAAATGTTGATTACCTAAAGTTGATTGCACATCAGATGCAGCTTATTGCCAGTGAACCGTGTAACCTATATGGTGGGCACTATCATATTAATACAGATTACGTGACACTCCATCCACCAAGCGATCCATCTCATCCTTTTACCGTTACGGGTCAGGTCCACTTCGCCGAATGGATTGAAAATAATCAGCTCTTTGGTTATGTACGGCTGCGTCACGATGGGATTCAACTTGAACCTGGACTGATACATCGAGCTAATGGCAGTACCCTAGTACTCTCACTGCATACCCTGCAGACACAACCCCTATTATGGTTACGTCTAAAGCGCGCTATTCAGCTAGGAAGTATCGAATGGCAATCGACCGATGAACGCTCTCCTTTGCCAGTTTCCATCCCACCTCTCCCTCTAAACCTGAAATTAGTGCTGTGCGGAAATCGTAACACTCTAGCAGCTTTTCAAGAGAACGATCCAGAACTGTATGAGCTAGCTACGTATACCGAATTCGAAGAGAATTTGCAAATCGTCGACGAGCATGATCTGCTTGCTTGGTGCCGCTGGACTCAGCATCTAGCGCTAGAGGCCAATTTTCCTATTCCCCAAATGAATTTTTGGCCTCCATTAATCAGAGAAGCTGTGCGCTATACCTACGATCAAAAAGTACTACCGCTGTGCCCACGCTGGCTACTACGTCAGATACGTGAAGCTTTTATGCAGGGACACACTCTAAGTGAAGCGACATTATTGAGCGCCCTTAAGCTACGGAACTGGAGAGAAGCATTCCTTGCTGAACGTATGCACGATGAAATTTTGCTGAAACAGATCATCATTGAAACCAATGGTGAACTTGTAGGCCAAGTCAACGGACTTTCTGTAGTCGAAGTCCCTGGTCATCCACGTCCTTGGGGTGAACCCTCGCGCATCACCTGCGTAACATATCCGGGTGACGGCGAATTTACTGACGTTGAACGCAAAGTCGAGCTAGGTGGCAAGATACACGCCAAGGGCATAATGATTATGCAGGCCTATTTGATTGCTGAATTAGAACTAGAGCAGCAGCTGCCTTTTTCTGCCTCGTTGGTCTTTGAGCAATCTTATTCTGAAGTTGACGGCGATAGCGCCTCGCTTGCCGAGCTTTGTGCGTTAATCAGCGCGCTTGCTAACCAACCTGTTAATCAGCAAATCGCTGTTACAGGCTCAGTAGATCAGTTTGGCAACATTCAACCAGTAGGAGGTTTAAATGAAAAAATTGAAGGTTTTTTCACTATCTGTAATGCACGTAAATTGACCAGCCAGCAGGGCGTGATTATTCCTGCTTGTAATGTTCGAAACTTGAGCCTAAACCAAGATGTAGTAGATGCTGTTGAACAAGGACTCTTTCATATATGGGCTATCAATCGAGCTGATGAAGCGCTACCCTTACTAACTCGTGTCGCATGGCGTAGCGAAAAGGAGAATGGCGACTGCCTCTTGAGTAGAATTCAAGAGCGTATTATCCAGTTCAATAATCATGAGGCTAGTTATCGCCCATGGCCATTTAGTTGGCTGAACTGGTTTAAATAGAACTGATTAAATTTTCTATAAAAATACTTTATACCAAATTTCGCGCTTAAATAAAAGTAAAGTAAGGTTTATTATATATATGGTTGATAAACGCCAATACTATAGCAAAGAAGACTTGATTGCATCGGGTTGCGGTGAACTTTTTGGCAAGAACGGTCCACCTCTTCCTTCAGGTAATATGTTAATGATGGACCGCGTAGTTACGATGATGGAAGATGGTGGTAAATACCATAAAGGCTTTGTTGAAGCAGAACTGGATATTAATCCGAATTTATGGTTCTTTGCTTGTCACTTTATCAGCGATCCCGTGATGCCAGGTTGCCTCGGCCTCGACGCTATGTGGCAGTTAGTTGGTTTTTATTTAGGCTGGTTAGGTGCAGAAGGCAAAGGTCGTGCGCTAGGTGTAGGAGAAGTAAAATTTATCGGACAAGTTCTACCTACAACAAAAAAAGTGACTTACCGCATTCATTTTAAACGTATCATTAACCGTAAGCTAGTGATGGGCGTCGCTGATGGAGAAGTATTCGCTGATGGTAACATTATTTATTTAGCTAATGATCTAAAAGTTGGTTTGTTCAAAAAACAGAACGCTTTTTAATATTAAGAATAATAATTCTTGTTAGATTAAAGGTTTATTTTTCTTTCTATTTCCTATCACACTATATTCAGACTCTTTTCTGCTCATCTCTTACCCAATTAAATTCAGCATTTTTCCCCGATACTGAGAGATCTCTTTTATTTTTTAATGTCGACCCTCAATGGCATTCATATGATCAAAAGAGTTCACGGCAATTATTTGAATCTCTTCGTACTTTGTATTAAGTGTGGTAAACTCAATTGGAAAGAAACGGAGAGAATAAATAATACTTACTCGTCACATCAGAGATGATTAATATATAAATTGTATACTCTATAGTCATTCATTTTCCGCCTTAAATGACTATAAATCTATTCATAGCAATTTTACTCATTACTTAGACGAGAAATGTGGAGAAAATAAAATCATTATATACTTTTATTGTAATGATATCGCTGCATTAGCAAATAGCTGCTGATCAAGTGGGTTGGCCCAAAAATTATTAGAAGAGGTAACGTATTTTACATCCTGATCTGATAGACCAAACCGTTGCTCAATAGATAATCTGGAACCACAACCTGTTACACCCATAACTCCGGCATCGGCGCTTTTCTGTTGCTACGAATCTGTACGGTTCCTACTTTTGATGGCAGCTGGTAGTAGGTATTATAAAAGCTGCTTCCGCACGCGCTTATTAGCACTACTGTGCAAAACATAATGATTTTTTTTATTATTTCCCCCTCTTTGGGTTTGGATTCTGACTATTTTTAGCATTAAATATTAGAGCGTTGCTCTTGATATTTAGAGTTTTTAAGACTGGCTGAAGTTCACGTAATACCTGATCAAGACGTTGCATATCTGTCACTAGCTTAGTATATATCTGTGATCCTGTTTGTAGCCCTTTCATACTTCTATTAAGTTCTTACAAAGTTTTTCGTATGTCTTCTGGTAGAATTTTTATCGTTTTACTGGAAGTGATTTGATGAAGATTATTCAACGTGCCATACATTTCTTGTAATGCGCGCTGACTTTCTTTCAGAGTGTGGGTCGCCTCCATTAGCATGTTAGTTAGTGGTAAAGAATTGATCTTATCTAACCCCCGCCACCAGCTTTTGCTGGATCTGGCTCAAACTACTCCTGATTGTCGGAATAGTTTCATAACCTGAAATTTTATCCTGGACTTTGTAAACGGGCACATTGTTATAAAAATCAAGATCTATATAGAGAGAACCAGAGAGTAAGTTGCCTATTTTCAGAGAAGCGCACAGTCCGTACTTTCTGTTATCCTTTAGATTTTGTTTTATATTAAAATACTGTCCTAAACGGTTAACAAAGCGCTCGGGTTCGATGCGGATTAGCACAGGCACGCGATAGTCGTTATTCAGTGTCTGATTCAGGCCTTCTATTATAAAGGTATAAAGGGTACTTCTGCGACAGTTCCTAGACGTATACCGTGAAATTCTACCGGTGCACCAACTTGTAGTCCCCAAATTGAGTCGCTAAAAAAAACTAAGAAATCAATATGATTAGTGTAAGGTGAGTCTTGAATGTTGCGCTGATCTTCGAACAGATGATACACCGTATTATTAGCTACAGTCTCCCCTAACTTCCAATTATTAGGAACTTCAAAGCTAACGCCACACGCTAAATAGCGTGGTCAACGACGCTTTCATCTTTTACAGCAAGATTGTTCCAGTTCAAGCTCCAGGGTATAAGTATAATGTACTCTACAGTATTTGGCAGAATCACCTTTCAGGATAGCTGAATAACATAGAAAATTAACTGTTTTTTAAAATGCCTGTCTGCATATTAGGTGACATTATACTGACTAATAAAACTGCTAATTTCTTAATCATCTCCACTTTCAAAAAATAGCATTATCTCTGTTTTTAAACATCTAGTAGAGATCCGCGAATTGATATTTTTAGCAGAATTGCTGTTAAAAGGTAAAGGAAGTAATATTGTAGAGTTTTCAAAAATACTGACTGAATCCCTATTTATTAAAGATGTCTATTCAACTAATAAGGTTTTACAGGAAACATGATAGCGAAAAGTATATCTTGAGTTAAATTGAGTACCGTCCGTTAATTATGGACAGTGTCCAAAAATACCATTGATACTTACTATTAGCCTTCCATTAACCACCTTATTTTACTATGCACACTCAGCAACATCTCTTTTTTTAGGAAAAAAGGTATTTATATGAGACAGAAATACAAAAACTACAAAGTAGAGAATAAATTCCTAACGATATTTTTTGAAAGCATCTTAAAGATGCGTCACGATATCTTTTATTAAATTTGGTCCTTTATAAATAAACCCGGAGTAAATTTGCACAAGCGTAGCGCCAGCAACTATTTTTTCGCGCGCTGCTGTTAATGAATCAATACCACCAACGCCAATAATCGGCAGTGCGCCTTTCAGCTCCTGTGCTAAGATCTTAATTACCGCCGTGCTACGCGACTGCAACGGACGACCGCTCAGACCGCCGGGTTCAGTGCTGTATTTCAGGCCGCTCACCAAAGATCGGTCTAGCGTGGTGTTTGTAGCGATAACGCCGTCAATATTATACCGTACTAAACTATCAGCAATCTGAATTAGTTCCTGCTCAGAAAGATCTGGTGCAATTTTCACCGCTACTGGAACGTATTTTAAATGATATTGTTCTAGCTTTTTTTGTTTTGCTTTAATCGATGCTAGAAGATCTTCCAGAGCCTCTCCATATTGTAGAGCACGTAATCCTGGTGTATTTGGTGAGGAAATATTTACTACGATATAACTGGCATGAGCATACACTTTCTCCATACAAATTAAGTAATCTTCTTTTCCTTGTTCCACTACTGTGTCTTTATTTTTACCGATATTAATACCAAGAACTCCTTTAAAACGGGACTTTTTGATATTTTCAATTAGGTAATTGAC
This sequence comes from Pantoea sp. Nvir, assembly GCF_009829915.1. Classification (GTDB taxonomy): domain Bacteria; phylum Pseudomonadota; class Gammaproteobacteria; order Enterobacterales; family Enterobacteriaceae; genus Pantoea. Next base: position 149,954 of record NZ_SZZW01000001.1, read on the forward strand.
GCCGAAATTATTAAACCCCATGCGATTGATAATGCCCTCAGCCTCTACCAACCGGAATATGCGGGGCTTTTCATTACCTGCCTGCGCGCGTGGTGTGACAGTGCCAACTTCAACAAAACCGAAGCCCATCGCACTAAAAACGTCAATGCACTCTGCATTTTTATCCAACCCGGCTGCCAACCCCACAGGGTTTTTAAACTGTAATCCCATACAGGTTACTGGACATGCAGGAAACGACTGATGGATCAACGCCTCTAGAAATGTTCCGCCAATGAAGTGTAGTTGCTGAAAAATGAGTTCATGAGCGTGCTCGGGATCGAGCTTGAACAGCACATGTCGCAAGATACGATAGAGCATATATCCTCCTAGATAAAGGAAGCAATGAATTATCAAGATGTAAGGAATAGATACATCAGAATGGTAAGAGTGCTATCACCAGAGTAAACTTCTATTAGAAGAAGACTATTTAGCATAAATCACTATTACTTGCATAGGGTAATAGCAAAAGAAAATCTTATATTCACCATATGTAAGAGCAAATAACACAGTCTTATTAACATGAAAATTTCATTTGTGACTTATCGCGTAAGATAAAAACACAGGTGATATCCACTCATCATTTTAATCTAACAACAGCGCCTGTTATGCTACACATAATTGCGCCTTAGTAAACGACAGTAAGGGCTACAACCTGCCTTAGTTGGCAGCTTTCCCAAAGTCGTTGTGCATATTGAGAAGTATTTAATATAGGCGGTATACAATTTATCAAGATTATCAGCCTGCTGTATCTCACCTGTCTCCTTACAGAGACTATTTAAAATTCAATTCCTGCAAATGATGCAAGACTTTAATAAGTATATTATTGAATAAAAAAGTAAAACATGAGGTTAATTCCTTACTCGTAAGTTATTCGTTGTATAATCTTTACCTATAAAGAGCTTAAATTATTCATAGGAAGTCAGAACATTATTATTCCATTTATAAAAAAATCATGGTCGAGCACTTCTTAAATATTAAGATGATTTTTGTCTGTCATTATTTCTCTTGTATGGCAAGCACATATTTCAAGTTAAAGATAATCAGACCTTTATTTTCTATCGTGGCTATATTAAAATATAAAAAGAAAAGATTATAAAATCTCAATATTGTATCTTAAGACGCAAAGATATTCATTCCACTATATTCTATTTTTTAATGAGGGTATTACTCAGCAAGTATAATTTAAGTTGCCAAAAACAATAAAGGTTTATGGCGCTACATTATATTCAAAATGTATCTTGCAACTATCATACAGTAAACCAATACTATTACTTTAAAGTAGTTTTTAATCCTAGTTTATTTTTCCAACGTTGCTATATTCGTCAGCAAGCAAGTAAATAAGCATAATATTCTTCTTTAGCGATAATATTAATTAATGATAAACTAGTTATCATGCTGGGATGATCACGATAACATATGAGATAATAGAATATTTGCAGCTTTGTATTATATTCACTGCGCCTCTCTGGACTAATAAAAATATTCCGGCTACAGTGTTTTTATTAGAATGACTATAATTCACAATTCTAAGTTAAAATTATATAAGCAGCCGGCTGCTCAGCACCAGTACACCCTCGTTAATTTGAGACATGCTCTAATACTTTTATCCTATTCAATAGAATATCAAGAAAGGATAATGCTTCTCTATTAAGACATAACCCAGTCCACTTTAGATAGACTCACCATAGTAATGTTTGATTTAGAATTTATTATAAGCTTTTTTATTGCCATTCAGCGTACCAGCAAGGCCTAGACATAGTAGGCATAGTTTATTTCGAATAAAAATTGCTTAATTTTATAAAAACAGGTATTAATATACGCACTAAAACCTTAGTTTTTTGCAAAACTGCCGTAGTGTTTAGCATCGTTATAATCCCTACTTACCTGCAAGATTTCAAGCGTTATACTTAATAATATCTTTTTATTGGACAGTGCAGAGTACAGCAGTAAGTTGTACTGCGATATTTTCCTAAAGTTCAAGTAGAAAAACCTTCTAGGATGAGTCTTTTGTGAAAAATATTTGATTTTCTGGTTACCAAAAAAACTAACCCCTTCCTACTCGTCGTGTGGTTAAAGTTCTACATCTTTACTGAAAAATCTACTATTTCGCCTGATTTTTCTTGTTTTCTTGCAACTTGCAAGTAACATGACAGAGTCATAGATTCATGAGATTTATAACTTCACTTCTTCAAAAATAGAGAGATCTTTAATGAGCGTGGTGCCTATAACGGATATATTGCAGGGTCGCGTCGCAGTTAATAGTGAAGTCACAGTGCGTGGTTGGGTACGTACCCGAAGAAATTCAAAACTCGGTCTTTCCTTCGTCACGGTTTATGATGGTTCCTGCTTTAATTCAGTTCAAACTATAGTCAATAAATCTCTAAATAACTATCAGGATGAAGTTCTACACCTTACTACGGGCTGTTCAGTTATCGTTACCGGTACGGTAGTTGTGTCACCTGGACAGGGTCAGATGTTTGAGATACAAGCGAACCAAGTGAAAATCATCGGCTGGGTCGACGACCCCGATATCTATCCGATGACGGCAAAGCGTCATAGCATCGAATATTTACGTGAAATGGCACATCTGCGTCCACGCACTAACTTGATCGGCGCCGTGGCACGTGTGCGTCACACTCTAGCACAAGCTCTACATCGCTTCTTTCATGAAAATGGTTATTTTTGGGTTTCCACACCGCTTATCACCGCCTTGGATACCGAAGGCTCCGGTGAAATGTTCCGTGTTTCGACTCTGGATTTAGAAAACTTGCCGCGTACTCCGCAGGGCTCTATCGACTTCAACAAAGATTTTTTCGGTAGGGAGGCATTTCTTACTGTTTCTGGTCAGCTAACAGGTGAAACTTACGCCTGTGCACTGTCAAAAATTTATACATTTGGTCCGACTTTCCGTGCGGAAAACTCCAACACTAGCCGCCATTTGGCGGAATTTTGGATGCTAGAACCTGAAATTGCTTTTGCCACATTGGATGACGCTGCTTCGCTCGCTGAAGGGATGCTGAAGTACGTATTTAAAGCAGTGCTAAATGAGTGTACCGATGATATCATGTTCTTTGAGAACGTTAATAAAGAGGTAATTGGACGCTTGCAAAGCTTTATTTCTACAAACTTCGTACAGGTAGATTACACAGATGCCATTACTATTCTTAAAAAATGTGGTAAAACCTTTGTAAACCCAGTTTCCTGGGGCATTGGTCTCGCCTCTGAACACGAGCGTTATCTTGCTGGGCAATACTTTAAGGCACCGGTAGTAGTAAAAAACTACCCGAAAGAAATTAAGGCATTTTATATGCGCCTTAATAAAGATGGTAAAACAGTAGCGGCGATGGATGTACTAGTGCCAAGTATGGGTGAAATTATTGGTGGTTCTCAACGCGAAGAACGTCTCGACGTACTAGAAGCACGTATGGAAGAAATGGGATTTAATAAAAAGGATTATTGGTGGTATAGTGACCTACGTCGTTACGGTACTGTACCGCATTCAGGCTTTGGTTTAGGGTTTGAACGCTTAATAGCTTATGTTACTGGGGTACAAAATATAAAAGACGTTATCCCTTTCCCACGTACACCCCGCAATGCTAATTTCTGAGGATAAATATTTATTAGAATAAATTCATACAGATAAAAAGTATAGCTCTGATGGTTTTCTTGTGTTTTAGCAAACTGCATTGCTTTAAAGAGTGCATGTATACTTGTATTGATTAATTTCTTTATAAAAAAGGAAAGAAAGATTACGAATTAATATCATTCCTAGGATAGAATGACTCGATTTGTTGTTCGTGATGGAAAGATGTGCATGTAACCACAAAAAAGACAGCAGACCTTTTTCCATGTTTTTTAATGGCAGTAGCACAGGCGTCCTAAATAAACTTCAATGAGGATAATAAATGATGAAGCTCAATATTATTGCATTTGCTATTCCCGCCTTATTAGCTGCTAATGCAGCGAATGCAGTCGAAATCTATAATAAGAATGGTAATAAGCTAGAGATATATGGGAAGGTTGCTGGGGTTAAGTATTTTCAAGATCAAAGTGGCCAGAACGATAAAACTTCTGTTAACTTCGGGTTCAAAAGTGAATCTAAGATTAAAGATCAACTGCTCGGGTACGGTCAGTGGGATTACAGTATTCAGGCCAATAACTCCGAATCATCTAACGCAAGTAGCAACAAGACCCATTTAGGTTTTGCTGGTCTTAAATTCGGTAAGATGGGTTCAATTGACTACGGTCGTAACTACGGCGTCGTGTATGATGCAATAAGCTGGACTGATGTGTTACCAGCATTCGGTGGCGACTCTAGCTACTCAGATAATTTTATGAACGGTCGGGGTACTGGACTGTTAACCTACCGCAATAAAAATTTCTTCGGCTTGATGGATGGCTGGGACTTCGCAATGCAGTATCAAGGTACCAATAATCGTGAAGACATACGATGTGCAAACGGCAAAGGTTGGGGTCTATCAACCTCTTATACCTCTCCGATTGGTTGGGGCATTGTTGGCGCATATAGCAATAGCAACCGTACTACCAGTCAAAATGCTGCTGCATTGCAAACTAAGGAAAATATAATCGGTGTCAGCCAAGAAGCAGAAAACTGGGCGGCAGCGATCAAATATGACGCTCATAATATTTATTTAGCTGCAATGTATGGTGAGAACCATAACTCTACTCCGATCACGGTAGCTACAGAAAAAAGTTCTACTAGTACGGCTTTTGCTAAAAGAGTATAGAATGTTGAGCTGGTTATGCAGTATAAATTTGATTTCGGTTTGAGTCCATCTATAGCTTATGTTCAATCTAAAGCTAAAGGCATCAAAGGCATGGACGACACTGAATGTACTAAATATATGGAGTTAGGTGCAAATTACTACTTCAATAAAAATATATCAGTATATGCTGACTACCAGCTTAACCAGTTGGAGGCGACTAATCCACTGAACCAGAATATCGGTAATACTTTAGCAATAGGCTTGGTTTACAAGTTTTAAGTTAATGGTTATAAAAAACGGAGCCTTGGTTCCGTTTTTTATTCCTAAAAGAATAGCACATTAGATATGGGATTCTTTTTTATTTTTATCAGAATTTAAAATAACAGTTACAGCTGACGATTTTTTGCTTAAATGTATTATTGGTAATGCACAATACTGCTATTAACCTCAGAGCTTATTCCCTCAATATAACACTACTTGGATAAGACTCATGTTTGAATTTATACCTGCGGCACCTGCCGATCCTATTCTTGGGCTGGCCGATCTCTTTTACGCTGACGATCGTCCGCAAAAAATTAATCTCGGCATCGGCATTTACAAAGATGAAATTGGAAATACACCGGTGCTAACGAGTGTTAAAAAAGCTGAGAAATACCTGCTAGAAAATGAAACTACGAAAAATTATCTGAGTATTGAAGGTCTGACCGATTTTGTTCACCATACTCAAGATCTGCTTTTTGGTGCAAAAAATCTCTTGATTACTTCTGGACGAGTTCGTACGGCACAGACGCCTGGCGGCACCAGCGCACTTCGTATTGCAGCTGATTTCCTTGCTACTCAAACTAGTGTAAAACGAGTCTGGATCAGCAATCCTAGCTGGCCAAACCATAAAAATGTATTTACTTCAGCATGTCTAGAAGTGTGTGAATACGCTTACTACGACGCGAAAAACCATATACTAAACTTCGATGGTATACTTGATGCACTACAAGAGGCTAAAGTAGGTGATGTAGTGCTTTTTCACGGCTGTTGTCATAATCCTACTGGTATCGATCCTACGGTAGATCAGTGGAATCAGCTAGCGCAGCTTTCTCATGCTAAAGGCTGGCTGCCACTATTTGATATCTCCTACCAAGGTTTTGCTAGAGGACTGCATGAAGATGCGGAAGGGCTACGTATCTTCGCTGCCTTGAACCAAGAACTAATTATTGCCAGCTCATACTCGAAAAATTTTAGCCTCTATAACGAACGTGTAGGGGCCATTACGCTAGTTGCCGCTGATGCAGCGACAGTTGATATTGCTTTCAGTCAAGTAAAATACATCATTCGAGCCAACTATTCTAACCCACCAGTGCATGGCGCAGCAATCGTCGCGACTATTCTCAGTAGTCAAGTACTACGCACCATCTGGGAGAAGGAGCTATCCGATATGCGCCTGCGTATTCAACATATGCGTCGGCTTTTTGTAAATACTCTGTCGGAAAAAGGATCGTTACACGATTTCAGTTTCATTATCCAGCAGAATGGCATGTTCTCATTCAGCGGACTGACCGAAAAACAGGTGATCCGGTTACGCAACGATTTTGGTATTTATGCCGTACATTCAGGGAGAATTAACATTGCTGGGATAACTCCTGACAATATCTCAATTCTGTGCAAAGCAATTATTGCGGTCATGAGATAAATATAAAAAGCAAAATACAGCGCTACTGTCAATTTTCATTGCAGGAAAGGATTGTTGGTACGTTCGTGTCCCAATGTCGATAGGGAGCCGTGTCCGGGAATAAATATAACATCATCGCCTAACGGAAGCAGTTTATTTTTAATCGATAGAATTAAATCCTGATGATTCCCTCGCGGGAAATCTGTGCGTCCTACTCCTCCATGGAATATGACATCACCAGAGATAAGTAGACGACCCATCCGATCAAAAAATACGATATGGCCCGGTGTATGGCCCGGTGTATGTAAAATTTCAAGCTTAATCTCTCCTACCTGAATGTTGTCACCTTCTTCCAGCCAGTGATCTGGTGTAAAGGGCACGCACTCCTCTAGACCAAACATGCGACTTTGCATTGGTAACTCTTCTAACAAAAATGCGTCCTGTTTCTGTGGTCCAAAGATGGATGCTTGATAGTGTACAGCCAATTCCGCCACTGCACCTACGTGATCAAGGTGGCCATGCGTTAGCAAAATTTTTGTGGGCACAATATTCAGCTGCTGGAGTTTCTTAATGATTTTACCCGCATCACCACCGGAATCGATCAAGGCGGCCTCATAGGTTGCTTCACACCAGATCACGGAACAATTTTGAGTAAACACGGTAACAGGGATAATATGGTATTTCATTAGTTTATTGCCTACATTACTACCAGTGCCGTACCGGCCCGGTATCTATATGAACGAAGTTGCTGCGAGGATAATATCCTACACCACCTGCGCACATTTTTAATGCTATCTTACGGATGTCACTTAACTTAACGCCCTCAATGTAAAAATCCATAGCTCGTCCTTTAGTATGATAGCTATGTTTCGCCACGCCGGAACTTCTATTATGTAGTATATTATTGGTAACCAGTGAGCGATAACCAGATATCAGCTGTATAGTCTTACGTGTCTCCAGTAGCGTTTGTAGAAGATAAATCTGGTCAAACAGAGATGGATCGATGCTTTTAGTTAGATTGGCGCGGTAGTCACGAAAAAAGTAATTTAAGCGAGTTAGCTCGTTTTGATCGTAATGTTTTCCATTAAAAAACTCAGTTCTAAGGGTCTCACCAGTATGAAGATTACTCATTGTCAAGGATCGAGGATGTGAGATTGTAAGTAAGGCTTTAGCTGTATTGGGTAGAAGTGCCATACTTAATGCAGCCGTCCCACCAATTAGTAATTTGCGACGTTTTAAGTTAAAACAGTCCATGAGAAAAACCTTTACCTGAGATAAAAGCCATGTGAAAACTATTATAGAAGATGAAACCATAACTGTCTGTCTGGTTCACAGTCACACTGTCGTAAAGAAGTTTACACAACTCACTCAGGTTATCTTTTCTTTTGTGGAAAAACTATCGAAGTGACTTGTCATAAAAAATAAAATTAGAAAATTAATGATTAGAGTAACAATTTACCAACGTGCTCCAGCAGTTGAACGTCGCAATGAGCAAGATTATCGTAATTGTAAATATCTGTTCTGAACTGTGGGTTGCCATCATCGGCAACCCAAGCAGTTAGATAGTATAAATTGACTGGAATACAATGCCTAATCTGCACATAGCGCGTTGAACCCTGTTTTAACTGATCTGAAATACGAGAAGTATCCCAGCCCACTTCTAGCAATAGAAGACTCGCTAACTCTGAAGCTTTATTAACTCGCACACATCCTGAACTCAGAGCTCGAATATCATTTTGGAAAAGATCATGGTTTGGCGTGTCATGTAAATAAATAGCGTCTGAGCTTGGCATATTAAACTTATAACGACCCAGAGCATTCATTTTGCCTGGTGCCTGACGCAAGCGATAAGGAAAAGAAGAAGCTGAGATTACATTCCAATCAATTATATTAGGATTAATGATCTTGGGATGAGTGCGCGAACCGGAAAATAGTGTATAACCGTGTTTATAGAGATACCCCGGGTCCTGCTTAAGTTTAGGAAGAATGTCTTTACGCACCAGCTTCCTCGGAACGTTCCATGGAGGGTTAAGCACCACATTGTTGATAGTGCTACGCATAAGAGGAGTTTTACGGTCTGGGCGACCAACAATTACTCGTGACGACAGAATTTTAATGCCATTATTGTAATAGGTCAAAGAGAAATTAGGGATGTTCACCATGATTCCATTATGCATATCTACTGGAAGTAGACGCAACCGTTGAATATTTAGGGCTAATAGCGCGGCGCGCATTTGTGGTGTAACATTAAGCCATTCACGGGTACGTCTACCAATAGTGCCGTCGCTACCCAGGCCCTGCCACCTCTGAAAACGTTTAACCGCTCTTACTAACTTAGGGTCATACAATATTTTGTTATAATTATTTCCAACCGTTCTGTTCATCATATCTTTTACTGCTGCTGAAGGTCTGTGCTCTAGTAAATTGTTGACGTCCACACTGGAGGACTCTACCAAAGGCAAAATATGGTCCATGGAAATTCTAGCTTTTGGTGGTACTACATCATCTGTGCGCTTAAGGCTCACTACTTGCGCAAAAAGCACGCCAGTTCTCCTTAAAATTTCACGCAATGCAGGAACGTCGTTGCTGATCTGACCAGGCCGCAGTGTTTCATGATTTTTCAATCTTGGCCAAGGGCGTGAATCAATCAGCAGCTGTCTAAGAGCATCGTGCATTGGTGGATACTGTGGATGCTGGGGTACTAGTGAGGAGAGAAAGGTTACAGAGGAACCAGAAGGCACCGCATTTTGCCACTTGTTTACTAGTGCTACTGATGGTTGTTCCAGTTTGTAGGGCACGTTGCCGTAAAGGCAGCGTTCACCTTGAATTGGTATGCTGGAGACAAACTGCAGGTAACCCAGCATGGCGTCACTGAATATTACATCACGTGCAAAATCGCTTAGGTTGGGATCGATTAGGCGATCGACCCAACGCGTGAATTGAGGTTGCACGCCAGACATTGCTACTTCCACTAACTGTTGCTGAAATTGCTGTACGGCTGCCCGATCCCTCCACATTGGCTGCATATTATGTGCTGCATAAAGTAAAGCAAGATATGCCAAATAGAAGGGAGGCTCTTTATCAGCAAACTCTTGGAGCAGTCGCTGCTTGCTTTCACTGATAGATATGGTGGTGTGTTCAGCGCACATCGCCTGCGTAAAATGTAGCGACGTAGAAAATATTTCTAACGCTAGTAGAACAAAGACACCATTATTATTTTTAATACTCAGCAACATCCCTGCCCCTCATTTTTTTACTGCTCAGAATTTCTTGGATTGCTGTAAATTAGCTACTACTCGTTTTCTAAGTATACAAAGAAAAATCGGTATTTTCCTTACAGTGCAAAATTCGTTATCAGGTTACTCGATACGAATATGGTAAATATTGATTCGATTGAACCTACAAGTTTTTCCCTTCCATACGGTTTTAGTAGTACTATAAGTAAGTTCCTAGTCTGTAGGAAAACAGTATATACAGACAACATTAACATATTTACGCATTAGTATTTTTATAGAGAAACTCCTCAAAAAACCTTCAGAGCGTCAATAGCTTGGTTATAAAACCTCATTAAAAAGACACACTCTTCATCCAGAAACGGAAAATTTGAGTAACTAAAATTACGATTAGCTAAATATGCAGTTGTATACCATCATTCAATACATTTCCAATAACTGTTAGAGATCGCTGTTCCGAGAAACAATCTTCAAATAGGGGCATTATTGCGGAGAGTATTGCAGATAATCGCTATGTGCGTGAATAGGTTATTCACCCTCACTTCCTTCTCAAGGATACTACCACCAAAACGTCTGGTTATATATTACGGCCTCGGCGGAGGCCTTATTGAAATAGATCATGAGCAAAATTGCATGCCCTGTATTTCTGGTATATTACAAAATTACAAGACATTGAAAAAACATACATATATCTATCCTCCAGCAACGCATTAATTTTTTATTGTTGTACAGTATTATAGTGTTTAAGAGGAGGAATATTTTCTTTACAAGAATCACATCAGAGAGGGTGTCGTAAAATATATATGAAAATTTCATAACTATTGACTGATGATTTTAAGTTGTCAGAGATAACCCGTTCTAAACAACTTAGCGCCAATTATAATTTCAAATTAAATATTCTTTCCTAAAGAATAATCACTCTATATTAGATAACGGATAACGCAGCGTGTAAAAATAGGGGAACGCCAATTGATAAAAATACCAAGATTATGGAAGATCCTTAGAAAATTTTAGCACTGTAGCAAAGCACGAACGCGCGCCAGATCTTCAGGTGTATCTATACCTATACTAGGCACTGTTTCCACTGTATCAACATATATTTTTTCGCCGTACCAGAGTACACGAAGCTGCTCTAAAAGTTCGATACGCTCCAAAGGACATGGTTCCCAAGAAACATAACGACGAATAAAACCGGCATAATAGGAGTAAATACCGATATGGCGCAGTAATCCACGTCCGATTATTTTATTAGAAGTTGCGTAGAGATCACGATCCCAAGGGATAGTGGCGCGAGAAAAATAAAGCGCATAACCTTGTGCATCTATCACTACTTTCACTGTGTTCTGATCAAATACCTCTTCCAAATCATGAATAGGCGCTGCTAGTGTAGTCATTCCTGCTTGTGTACTCTCAAGATTTTCCGCCACCCGATACACAATTTTTGATTGTATCAATGGTTCGTCACCCTGCACATTAACAATGATTTCATCATCGGCGAACCGGCAAATTTTGATTACCTCAGCTAGCCGATCAGTGCCTGACTGATGGTTGGCACATGTCATACAGACTTCACCACCTGCCTCTTCTACCGCTGCTTTCACGTCAAGGTGATCCGTGGCTACGATAACACGATTAGCACCTGATTCACGTGTACGCTCCATCACATGGATAACCATCGGCTTTCCGGCAAAATCGACCAACGGTTTGCCGGGTAAGCGCGTTGAAGCATAGCGCGCAGGAATAATTACTGTAAAATTCATGGATGGATTTCTTCAATAGATAGCATACGCGCTTCGGTTTCCAGAAGTACCGGTATACCTTCACGCACTGGAAATGCAAGCCTATCAGGTTTACAGATCATCTCCTGATGTACGTTATTGTAATAAAGCTTGCCATTGCATACCGGGCAGGCAACGATTTCAAGTAACCGGTGATCCATATATCCTCCATAATGGACCTATTACATAATAGCATGCAATGAAGACCGTAAAAATTAGTAATCAAGCTAAAAAAATTCTAGCCTATATTCAAAGAAGAGCATGAAACCAAACAACAGACTACTGTTCTACAAGTCCTAAAAGTAGACGATATATAGTATGAAGGAAACATACCTCTCAGCTTGTCAGCTTGCCTGTTGAGGATAAAGCGTCGGTTTCATTTCCTTACCGTACTTTTTGTCAATTTAGTTAGTTTAGCTACAATATTGCGACGCGCCAAGCTTTCTATGTCATCTAGCAACCTACCAACTACGCTGCCAATTAACTCAGCATCAATCGGCACATACCACCAGTTATGCTGGGGAAAATGACGACATTTAACAGCATCCTTTTCAGTCATCAATAAAATCTGTTCTTCAGACAGTAAACTTATTAGTTCATGCTCATTATAGATATGATGATCAGCAAAAGCAATTTCTGCTACTGGTATAACACCATGTTGTTTAAGCATATTAAAGAAGTGTGGTGGATAGCCAATGCCTGCTATCGCGACCACTCTTTTTAAGGTGGAAAGGGGCGCAGTCTGATATGTTTGTAGGTTAATTGCAGCACTGGGTCGCAGACTCATGGCAATTTCCCCATTTGCTGTAATACCACCATTCACGATAACGGCATCAACTTGATGCAACCGCGACGCGCGCTCGCGCATGGGACCAGCTGGCAGCCACCAGCCATTACCAAAACGACGTAACCCATCTACCACAACAATTTCCCGATCGCGTTGGAGCGCATAATGCTGGAGACCGTCGTCAGTAACGATAATATCAATCTCCTGGCTAGATAAAAGCAACTCAACAGCATCACAGCGTTTCGGTGCCACCGCTACTGGTGCACCAGTACGCTGGGATATGAGGATTGGCTCGTCACCAACCTGCTCTGTTAGAGTTTTTGTACTCACTAGTAGCGGATAGTGTTCTGATTTACCGCCATAGCCGCGTGAAACCACTCCTACCTTTAAGCCACGACGATGAAGCTGCTGTACTAGCCAAATAACTACTGGTGTCTTGCCATTACCACCAGTGGTAATATTACCTACCACGATAACGGGTACCGGAGCGCGCCAACTTTTTTGCCATCCATGTTGATAAATAAGTCGAATCAGAGTGGAGACTGTACCATAGAGAATGCTTAGTGGCCACAAGAGTAGCCATAGTACAGAACGCCCACTCCAAATTCTCTCTATCATCCGCTCGATCATCATTGCCCGAACTGCATTTTATGTAGCACGCCCTGCTGAGCAAGCAGTACAGCGTATGTACCGCGTTCAACAATGTGGCCATCTTCTACCACCACAACTTCATTTGCTTTTTCAATGGTTGAAAGGCGGTGAGCTATCACCAGTGAGGTGCGGTTTTTCTGCAATGCGTCCAGCGCCGATTGAATTGCACGCTCAGATTCTGTATCTAATGCGGACGTCGCTTCGTCAAGGATAAGAATCGGACAGTCTCGTAACAAGGCGCGTGCGATGGCAATACGTTGACGCTGACCACCTGAGAGCAGCACGCCATTTTCTCCAATTACTGTATCTAGGCCGCGATCCATTTTGTTAATAAAGTCCATGGCATGCGCCATGGTTGCAGCCTTCTCAATTTCTTCACGGCTGTATTGCTCATTACGCGCGTAGGCTATATTATTAGCGATAGTATCATTGAAAAGATGCACATGTTGAGACACTAATGCCACTTGGTTACGCAACGAACGAAGCCTATATTCACGCAGATCATAACCATCTAACAGAATTTCGCCTTGCTGAATATCATAAAAACGAGTGAGCAGACTAACAAGCGTTGATTTTCCTGAACCAGAACGTCCTACTAGCGCGATTGTTTTCCCTTCTGGTAATAACAAGTTAATATTATTTAGTGCAGGTATATTACGTCCTGGATAGGTAAAAGTAACATTGCGAAATTCAACTTCACCTCTAACCCTAGTAATTTCGCGTTCACCATTGTCTTTTTCTTGCTCACTATCCAGAATAGAAAAAAGAGTCTGACATGCTGCCATGCCCCGCTGGAACTGTGCATTAACGTTAGTCAGAGATTTTAAAGGTCGCATTAGCGCAATCATCGATGAAAAAACAACAGTAATAGTTCCTGCGGTAAGAGTTTCCATAACAGTAGGAAGACCAGCAGCATAAAGAACGAATGCTAGTGCCAGCGAAGCAATTAGTTGAATTACTGGATCTGAAATTGATGATGCCGATACTAGCTTCATACTTTGCTGTCTTATTCGATTACTGACACGGGCAAATCGCTCAGATTCAACTTCCTGACCTCCGAAGATCAGCACTTCTTTGTGCCCTTTTAGCATTTGCTCCGCGCTAGTGGTTACTTGTCCCATGGTGTTTTGCATAGTTTTACTGATATTACGGAAACGTTTAGAAACGGAACGCATAGCAAGCGAAACGATGGGAGCCAAGATAATAAGTATTAAAGATAGCTGCCAGCTATAATAAATCATCATAAGAAATAGGCCGACAATTGAGGCACTTTCGCGCACTACTGTAACCAAAGCGCTGGATGAAGAAGATGCAACTTGCTCAGAGTCGTAGGTAATACGCGACAATAGTGTACCTGTTGACTGTTGATCGAAAAAAGCAACTGGCATCCCCATCATATGACTAAATAGGCGGCGACGCATATCCATTACTACGTTACTAGATACCCATGAAATGCAGTAGCTAGAAATATAGCTGGTAACACCACGAACCAATATCAAACTAGTAACGGCCAGAGGCATCCATACTAGTACTGATTTATTTGCCTTTCCAAAACCATCATCCAGTAAAGGTTTCAATAGAGAGAGCATAAGAGCGTCACCAGCGGCGTTTAAAATCAAAGCCACAGATGATACAAATAAGCCTACTCTGTAAGGAGTAATCATCGGCCTAAGTCGACGAAATGTCTGCCACGTTGATAAATCTTTATCTTGATGCATTATTTATTCACGCTATTTACAATAGCTGCTCATTCTACCTAAATCCGAGTTTTACGCCAAACTGCTGATGATATCAATGGTGCCACATTTACTCTCTTAGTTCAGAGCCATGTATTTTTGCCCAGGCAATACTGATACTTCTCTAACTGGATTTTGCGATATCACGCTGAGGTAAAACTAGAACTTGAATATTTTTTAAATCCAAATTAGCGTTAGTGAATACTGCGTACGAATAGCTAGCTATCCTAGAGACAGAGTAGAGCTATCTATACATACAGTACTAGCGGCCAGCTGGCTAAATTTTTGTACTACCGATGAAAGAAGATAATCGGTAAAGGAAGCGCAGTGGGGACTCAGCAAGAATAGATAATCCTAACGATGAAAGGATTAACATCCTGTTATATATGTTATTATGATATAAAACAAAAGAAAGAGCAGGAAAATATTTCTTATATATAGACAGCCCTCAGTCCAGAAAAGAAATATTAGTGGATTTAACAAAATATAGGACTGGTTCATAAAAAGATCGCGGGTAAAAAACTAGTTTAATAAGACTTCGCATTGTTTATATTTTATGTTAAGTGCGTTTTAGGAGTAAATATTCGCACGATCACGTAACTCTTTACCTGGCTTAAAATGAGGAACGTATTTACCTTCTAGTGACACTTTTTCGCCTGTTTTCGGGTTCCGACCCGTACGAGGTGCACGGTAATGTAAAGAAAAACTGCCGAATCCCCTAATTTCAATTCGTTCTCCCTGGGCCAGGGTTATGGTCATGTGCTCAAGCATCTCTTTTACAGCATCCTCAACGATCTTCGCCATAATATGAGTTTGCTGGCTAGCAAGTTTTTCAATCAGTTCTGATTTGGTCATATAACCTCCGGTTAATCATTGTGGGAAAGGTACGACAGCCTGCTAGCATAACCGGACAGATTTTACCCTGCCCAGCACCTATTTATTCTCTTAAGGTAGATCACTCACATTTAGCTGCTTTGAACGCTTCAGCCATAGCATTTGAGAAGTTGCTTTCTTCTTGTTTATTAACGGTCGCGATAGCATCTTTTTCGTCAGCTTCGTCTTTTGCACGGACAGAGAGGCTAACAACGCGATTTTTACGATCGACTCCAGTAAATTTGGCTTCAATAGCGTCGCCAATATTTAGAACCAGAGTTGCATCTTCAACACGTTCACGTGAAGCTTCAGAAGCGCGTAAATAACCTTCAACACCATCTGCCAGCTTGATAGTAGCACCTTTAATATCAACAGCCGTGACTTTACCATTAACAATGGCACCCTTCTTGTTCAAGGTAATGTAATTGCTGAATGGATCTTCAGATAACTGTTTTACTCCTAGAGAGATACGTTCACGTTCCGCATCCACTTGTAGTACTACAGCAACAATTTCGTCGCCTTTCTTGTACTCACGAACTGCTTCCTCACCTGTTGCGTTCCAGGAAATGTCAGATAGGTGAACTAGACCATCGATTCCTCCGTCCAGGCCTATGAAGATACCAAAATCAGTAATTGACTTGATTTTACCTTCAACACGATCTCCTTTATTACGGTTCTCAGCGAATTGCTGCCACGGATTGGCTTTACACTGTTTCAGACCCAAGGAAATACGACGACGCTCTTCGTCGATGTCTAATACCATAACTTCAACGACGTCGCCCACATTAACAACTTTAGAAGGGTGGATATTTTTGTTAGTCCAGTCCATTTCAGAAACATGTACCAGACCTTCAACACCTTCTTCTATCTCAACAAAGCACCCATAATCAGTCAAATTAGTAACACGCCCGACTAAACGAACACCTTCTGGGTACCGCTTAGCAATAGCTACCCACGGATCTTCGCCGAGCTGTTTCAGGCCTAGAGATACACGAGTGCGCTCGCGGTCGAATTTCAACACCTTAATAGTAATTTCGTCGCCTACATTGACAATTTCATTCGGATGCTTAACGCGTTTCCATGCCATATCAGTAATATGTAGCAGACCGTCAACACCGCCCAGATCAACAAATGCGCCATAATCAGTGAGATTCTTAACAATACCTTTAACTTCTATGCCTTCCTGTAAATTTTCCAGTAGATGATCGCGTTCAGCGCTATTCTCAGATTCGATTACAGCCCTGCGTGAAACCACAACGTTGTTACGCTTCTGATCGAGCTTAATTACTTTAAATTCAAGCTCTTTTCCTTCTAAGTGCAGAGTGTCACGAACGGGGCGTACATCCACTAGTGAACCTGGTAAAAAAGCACGAATACCGTTCAGTTCAACTGTAAAGCCACCTTTAACTTTACCGTTGATAACACCGGTAACAGTTTCAGCATCTTCGTAAGCTTTTTCCAGCTTAATCCACGCTTCGTGACGTTTAGCTTTCTCACGGGACAGCAGAGTTTCACCGAAGCCGTCTTCCACTGCATCTAAGGCAACGTCAACTTCGTCACCAACCTGAAGTTCTAATTCGCCAGCTGCGTTCTTAAATTGCTCTACGGGAATAGCAGATTCAGATTTCAAACCTGCATCAACTAAAACGACATCTTTGTCAATAGCAACAACAATGCCACGAACAATAGAGCCTGGTCGTGTCTCGATTTCTTTCAGGGACTCTTCAAAGAGTCGAGCAAAAGATTCAGTCATATTGATAATCTTTGGATTCTTCAATTTAACGTCCATCTAACATCAGTGTCGAATGGGGTTGTTTCACATGCCCTACGCACTTTCCCTGGCACAGGGTTTCAGTAAAAAGATTAAACACCAAGCTGTAAACGTGTATATATTAATGCCTTTTCAATAATTTGCTTGATGGATAAATGTGTAGAATCAAGCATCAGCGCATCGGAAGCAGACACTAAAGGCGCGATCGCACGAGTACGATCGCGATCATCGCGCGCTCTTATATCAACTACAAGCTCATTAAACATAACATTAAAGCCGCTCTCTTGCAACTGTAGCATCCGACGATGCGCGCGTTCCTCAGGACTAGCATCCAGGAAAATTTTGACCAACGCATCGGGAAAAACCACTGTTCCCATATCACGGCCATCGGCGATTAAGCCAGGTTCATTGCGAAATGCGCGTTGACGACGTAATAGCTCCTCACGTACACGAGGGAAAGCAGCGATGCGTGATGCAACGTTACTCACTTCCTGAGTACGAATTTCGCCCGTTACCTCTTTACCTTCCAAAATAACCTGCATTTTGCTATTGCGCGAAAAAAAACGGACATCCAGTTGGGCGGCTAACGGCACTAACTCCCCTTCAGATTCAATATCTACTTGATGGTGCAATACAGCTAGCGCCAATGCACGATAAATAGCACCTGAATCAAGCAAATGCCACTGTAATACTTCAGCCATTACTTTACAGAGCGTACTTTTGCCTGCTCCGCTAGGTCCATCTATGGTTATAACCGGGGCAGTTGTCGTCATTGTTATCTCCTGTTACTGCGAGACACAGTTCAGCTTTCAAGCTATTCAACTAGGCTCCTTATACTCTCTCTGCAAGATATAGGAAACATTATATTGTATATGTAGACCACACTGAAAATTTCAACATATTTAAAGTAAATCTTGGTTAATAATGTCAAAAATAATAGAATACTGGGAAAGCCTATTTCCCAGCAAGGAGAACGGTAATCAAGCGTTTTGGCTGATTTTCGCCAATTGTTGGAAATAGTTAGGGAAAGTTTTATTAATACACTTGTAATCAAGGATGGTTACAGGTGTCTCAGATAATGCAACTAGCGAGAAGCACATCGCTATCCGGTGATCGTTGTAAGTACTAATCTCTGCATGAGATAATTTCTTTGGTGGAGTGATACGGATAAAATCATAGCCTTCTTCCACATCTGCTCCGACCTTACGCAACTCAGTCGCCATTGCTGCTAGACGATCAGTCTCTTTAACACGCCAGTTATAAATATTATTTATCAGTGTCGTACCTTTAGCAAATAAGGCTGCAGTTGCAATAGTCATGGCAGCATCTGGAATATGATTCATATCCATGGTAATAGCGTTGAGTGCTCCTGCACTACAAGAAATATAGTTGTTACCCCACTCAATAGTCGCACCCATTTTCTCAAGCACGTTAGCAAAAAGAACATCTCCCTGTATGCTATTACGGCCAATGCCTGTAACGCGTACTGTTCCACCCTTGATCGCAGCGGCTGCTAAAAAATAAGAGGCCGAAGAAGCGTCTCCCTCCACCCAATAGTCTCCTGGCGACTGATATTGCTGTCCCCCTTTGATAACAAAGTTACGATAATGCTGATTCGTAATTTCAACTCCAAAGCAACGCATTAAATGCAGAGTAATATCAATGTAAGGTTTCGATACCAGCTTGCCTTTAATTGTGATAGAGGTATCGCGTGCTGCAAGCGGTGCTGCCATTAATAATGCGGTAAGGAATTGGCTAGAAATTCTGCCATCAAGGCTGATTGTACCGCCGGTGAAGCCTCCTCTCAGATGCAGCGGCGGATAACCAATTTTTTCTAGATAATCAATCTGTGCACCGCACTGGTGAAGTGCATCTACTAGATGTTCTATCGGACGCTCTTTCATTCGCGGCTCGCCAGTTAGCACGATATTTTGAACACCCAGACATAATGCTGCTGCCAGCGGCCGCATTGCCGTACCGGCGTTGCCAAGAAAGAGTTCCAGTGGCTGAGAAGTGCTAAGAGGGCCCGCCTGTCCTACTACTTCACACACGGTATGTTCAGAGGAAAGAGTGAAATCTACACCTAATGTCTTTAGGGAGACTAGCATGTACTTGACATCATCGCTATCCAGTAGATTTCTCAGACGTGTGGTACCTCTTGCCAGTGCAGCCAGCAGCAATGCACGGTTAGAAACACTTTTTGAACCTGGTAAGTTAACGATGCCGTTAACACGTACAATCGGTTGTAAAGTCAGGGACTCATGCATGTGCAACTAAATCTCCAAGCAAGTATAAAACTTCGTAGCCGTGGTACGGGTAGGGTGTACAGTCAGCGAAGCGTCGTAATAAAACTAAAACTTAACCGTGGCGACGTGCAAAATCAGCCATAAAATCGGTTAGCACTGTTACGCTTTCCAGGGGCATCGCATTGTAGATCGATGCCCGCATTCCGCCCACTATACGATGGCCTTTAAGCGCATGCAGCCCAGCGTTGAAAGATTCTTCTAAGAAAAGCTTATCCATCGAGGAATCAATTAGCTGAAAAGGTACGTTCATACGTGACCTATTCTCCTCATAGACATTATTACGATAAAAATCATTTTTATCTATTAGGCTATAGAGCAGATTTGCTTTTATTTGGTTTACTTTATTGATTTCACTTACACCGCCCTTCTCTTTTAGCCATTTGAAAACTAAACCAGAAAGGTACCAGGCAAAAGTAGGAGGAGTGTTAAACATAGAGTTGTGCTCTGCTAGTACACGGTAATCCAAGATAGAAGGCATATAATGTCGGGATTTACTTAATAGATCATCACGTACAATAACAACTGTCAATCCTGATGGTCCGATGTTCTTCTGTGCACCGGCATATATCACACCATAGCGGTTGATGTCGAGAGGACGAGAGAGAATGGTAGATGAAAAGTCTGCGACGACGATCTTATCACCAAAATCTGGCTGTTCTTCAATGGCGATGCCATCAATAGTTTCATTAGGACAGTAGTGCACATAAGCAGCGTCGCTACTTAGTTTCCACTTATTCATCGGTAGTATGGCATTTTTACCATCATAGGTTATTTTGACATCTACCGTGTTGGGGGTACAATATTTTTTAGCTTCTTGAATAGCACTGTATGACCAGTATCCGCCGTCTACGTAGTCTGCCTTTATGACCTCTCCCAGCAGATTCCCTGGTACGGCCGCAAATTGTGCACGGGCTCCACCATGACAGAACAAAACTTTATAGTTTGCAGGAATTTTAAGAAGATCGCGAAAATCCTGAATCGCCTCTTCAGCTACTTTAACAAACTCTTTGCTACGATGGCTGATTTCCATAATGGAGGTCCCTAAACCTTGCCAGTTTGTTAGTTCTTGTTCTGCACGACGGAGTACTTCAACTGGTAACATTGCTGGACCAGAACTAAAATTATGAATCTGCATCATTTCCCTTCACCACGGTTATTTAGAACAAATATGAATTACTTACCGGGTTTATCACTGCCTAATAGCGAATACAATGATAAATTTGCAAGGCCTCACACTCCGAATAGGTCGCACATAACCAACTTAATTACATATACACATATATTTTATGTGTTTTTTTATAAAAAAAGTCTTTATTACCGCACGGATGTTATGAACAGTGGGGGAAAATTTTTGCCGTTCTTCATATGGAAAAGGGCAAGTCATGCATAATTCCTCTTATCGCAAGATAATTATCTCATGCTCTGCTTCACCGGCTTCAAAAATTACTATAATTTTTATGCATCTCCGATGATTTTAGAGGCTGATATTTGAGCATATCATTCCAAAACTTTTTTAGGACAGTAATCTGAATGACATTAAATTAACGTATTTACACTACGAATTTTTAATGAGGAAATACTCTCCCTCATGCACTCACTACAAAAAGCATTTTATCAATTCCAAGTCTCTGACTCTCTAACTAGCCAGTTATCTTAATCTAGAATCAATCTGAAAGATTGAGAATGGAGTTTAACTCAACTGTTTAGTGGTTTCGTCGAGACACACGAATGAATACTGCTCCATAAACATACGCCAGTTGCTAGCAATGGAGAAATCCTTCTTCAGTAGTAACTAAGCGGCAAACTCTTTTATAATGTGTCTTGTAACCTTCGATAGAGATTTTCACTCTCACTTCTCAGGCGCTGTTCATTATGAAAATAAGTAGCTAAACTCCTTTTTTTAAAGGATAAGTTTTCTTTTTAAGGTAGCGTGCTCATATAAAATAATATAGCATGAATAACGTTAGTACTATTTTTCTGTAGTATTACCGTGGCAATGATTAAATCGAACTTATCCTAATGTACTCGTACCTTCTTATTCAGCCAATAAACTTAAGGCCCTTCATGTAGGGAAGCAAAACTTTCGGTACTAGAATCCTACCATCGGCCTGCTGATAATTTTCTAATACAGCTGCTAGTGTACGACCTACAGCTAAGCCAGAACCATTAAGAGTATGCACTAAACGAGGCTTCTTATCGGTTTTGCTCCGACAGCGTACTTTCATGCGCCGTGCTTGAAAGTCCCACATATTTGAGCAAGATGAAATTTCACGATAGGTGTTCTGAGCAGGTAGCCAGACCTCTAGATCATAGGTTTTTGTTGAACTAAAACCCATATCGCCTGTGCAAAGTAGCATTTTACGGTATGGTAGATTGAGCAACTGTAGTACTTTTCCTGCATGAGTTATTAACTCTTCCAGTGCTTCCGTGGAGTTTTCTGGGGCAACGATCTGCACCATCTCCACCTTATCAAATTGATGCATACGGATCAATCCACGCGTATCTCGACCATAAGAACCTGCTTCAGAGCGAAAGCAAGGTGTATGTGCGGTCAATTTAATTGGTAAGCTCCCCTCTTCTACGATCTCATCACGTACTAAATTGGTTAAAGGGACCTCCGCCGTCGGAATTAGCGCATAATCTCTGCTCTCTAACTCATCTTCCAGAGGTCTCGTATGGAAAAGGTCCTCAGAGAACTTAGGTAGCTGGCCTGTACCGTATAATGTGGTATAATTGACTAGATAAGGCACATAGGTTTCTAAATAGCCATGCTGTTCAGTGTGCAAATCAATCATAAACTGGCTCAAAGCACGATGCAACCGCGCGATTTGTCCTTGCATAACAACAAAACGTGAACCGGCGATCTTAACCGCAGAAGAGAAATCGAGACCTTTTACTAACTCGCCTAGCTCCACATGATCTTTTACTTGAAAATCAAACTGACACGGTTCTCCCCAGCGGCTAATTTCCTGGTTTTCTCTATTGTCTTTGCCTAGTGGGACCTCATCCGCTGGCATGTTTGGTAGTTCTAACACGAAGTCACGAATTTTTTTTTGAAGGGCATCTAATTCTGCTTTAGCGACATTTAAGCGTTTGACTAGAACATTGACTACCTGACACATTGGCTCAATATTTTCCCCACGTACTTTGGCTTGACCGATGGATTTGGATTGGGAGTTACGTTCTGCCTGCAGCTTTTCTGTCTCGATCTGTAAGACTTTACGATGCTCTTCAAGGGAGCGAAATGTTTCTATATCTAGTTTAAAGCCTCGGCGTGCCAGTTTTTGTGCAACTGCGTCGGGTTTATCACGTAGCAGATTGGGATCAAGCATGCTTATCCTGTGAAATAAAAAATTGATAAAACAGGTGGTGTCCATTCCTAATGGAATGAATTGCAATCGTTACTCACCTTACCGTACTGTCGCTATCGGCAGTAGCATTTTCAGCTATTTTGATTCTGTGAATCCAATTCACTATTTTCATAGTGAAGCGCATTATTACTCTTCTCCTTAACTTAGGCATATATATTTCGTCGGGTGAATAGGAGTATTGCGTAGATGCTCTAGTGCATCTCGTAAAAAAAAGGAATTGCGTGTACTTACTGTACACAGTGCATTAAATACTTGGCCACGGACCACGTTATAAACGGCAACTCAGAATCTTTTTAATATATAAAGTCAAGTCTGACAAACACTCCAAAAAATAGATTACTATAGTGTATAGAAACAGTGTATAGCAACTTCCTTCACATAATTTTATCAGTGTCAAATTTGAGTTCATAAAAAAAGAATTAAGTGCAGATGTCCAAATGCAAGAGTGTGTGTTACAGATGTTGACTAACATGCCGGTAAATACAGAATTCTAATTCTGCTTTGCCCGATATACTTCTTAAGTATTTCAGAAAACACACATGCTCTAGGAGATTTAATTATTAAAAAATAAGAGTGATGTCCATAAAGTATGGACGTCACTGACGCTGATCGTCTATCGTAACATTTTTAGGTGGCGTAAAAGTAAACTTATCGGAACTGATTATAATATTTTTTTGATTTTTAAGATGATAATCAGTGTACTGTCCATTATGCTCAGTAGCGCTAAAATGATTGATGATACCGGCAGAAGTAACGGAAATAGTGAATCGTTTCATGTTGCCGTCGCTGTTCTTTGGCGTTAGCTCAAAGGAATCACCATGCTGTTTAATATTGTATTGCTGCCATTCACTCTGCTCGTTGTGCATAACCAGCAGAAATGGCGTACTATTCGTAGTACTTTGCAATAAGCTGACACTTACCTGTTCCACAAATGGATTATAAAACCAGAGATTCTTACCGTCGGAGATGATCACACTTTCGTCAGGTGTCATTAGATGCCAGTTAAATAAATTAGGGCGTTTTACCCACAATTCCCCTTCTCCTTCCTGTAAATTAGAGCCGCTACTGTCGGTAACTTTTTGCGTAAAGCTAGCATAGAAACTGCGCACCTTATTAAGGCGTTGTTGTAGATCAACAGACACATCTGCCATTGCTCTAACAGAGGCAAAAAGAGCAAACACGACAGGGAGAACTGTACTCCATTTCATCAGCTTCAATTATTTATTTGATCTTTATTTAGTTAATATTATTTTAATTTTGCATGCCATTTCTACATCACGCAAGAAGAAAAATAACTGCATGATTTTTAATCATAAAATATGTTATTTTACTTTTCTGGTAATGATGAAGAAAGGCACTTTGCAGTTACCATACCGTCCTTAGCAAATAACCAAAAATGTTACGCGAGTTGATTGCATATGAGAAGGTAAAAACAGCACGCATTGAAGATATTGGTTGTGTCAAACTGGTGGCAAATCCATTGCCAGACTTTAAGTAACAAAAATAAGAAATACCCGTTGCATTTATTTTCTTTTCTCCTAACGTGCCATTAGCTCTTAAATTTCGTATACATACGGTCATAAAAGTGGCAAATTTACCAACTAGTATTAGGGCTTACATTAACTTGCAACGACATGCTACATCGATGCTGATTTGGATCAAAAAGCATCTTACATATCAGATACAATTTTATAAACAAATTAGACAGCCTTATTGTAATATATTGCTTATAGCGAATGGCGGTTCTTTATCTCTACCGTACAGCACTAATATTTCATTAAATTCCTTAATGGTAAAGGCAATAATTAATCATTCAGACCGAGATACGGTTTTTATATTGAGAATTCAACATAATATTGATTCCCTCTATACTTACTTCTGCCTCTGTCATACTATTTAAAAGCAGTTTGATGCCATAAAAGGCTAATTAAAGACAATTGGGTATCACTGAATTAGGGCGCGGCTGTGATGATGCAAAACTTTGTTTTACCTCTGTAGTGAAATCTCTCTTTCAGGTAAAATATCGCATAGTATCTTAGAGGAAGTATTAGTTTCAGCTGGTGTCGAAGCCTAGTTTGTAGTTTCCAGACCGCTCTTTTCATATCTTCTGCTATTTATCCTCAATAAATTCGGTAACTTTAGAGGTAAGATTCGGCGACGTGTTATTCACCACTACAGCTTTCTTCTTATTTTTCGAAAATTCATTGTCACACAAACAATTATCACAATGTAGTATATACACCACCACTCTGCCAATGTGCTCTACAATGGTCATCCATGACCATCCGGTATAAATTGTAATGCCAGCTGCCAATGTGCAGAGCAGTATCAATGTACCAGTCAACGGACTAAAACGAAGTGCGATAATATAGCTCACCAGACTTCCAATAACTCCGCCGGATGCAAAATAAAAAATATCATTAGCATTAAGAGCAGCCAAGCCACAGGTAGTAAAAATTAGCAATAACATACCAATTAAACGCAATCCGATCTCGAAATAGTCGAAGCCACTCTGCTTTTCGTACTGTCGAGAAATAATCCAAAAGAGACTAATGATAACTAACGGAATAACGTAAGCTATAATGCCAAATATGAAGAACAGCGTATCTGCCAACCAAGCTCCGATCCTTCCGCCAAAATTGGAAATTTTTTTGTTCCAAGCAGTTTGCAACCAGCTTGGATCTGAAGGATTAAAACTTACAAGAGATACCATTAGATAGACAGATAAAAGCAAGAAAAAAACAAAAAACAACCCTCGCAGAAAACTTCCACTACCGAGTAATTTTGACAAAATACTTTTCTCGTATTCTGTGTGTTCCTGATTCAAGAGAATTCTCCAGATACTTATAAATTATGCGGAGCTCAACATCGCGCATGCCAAAAGATGGACTTGTACGAATTTAGGAAAGTGTATTAAAATACTCACTGGTTTTCATGTGCACTACTTTATAGATTTTTAATTATTAGCCGATTGCTTTGTTTAACTTCTTCCATCACTACGTAAGTACGAGTGTCATTGACCCCTGGCAAACGCAACAGGGTTTCACCGAGTAACTTACGATAAGCCGACATATCCGACACGCGTGTTTTCAATAGATAATCAAAGTCACCAGAAACTAAGTGACACTCTTGGGTTTCGTCAAGCTTTTGCACAGCGGCATTAAATTGTTCAAATACGTCAGGCATACCACGATTTAAAGTAATCTCAACAAATACCAGTAGTGAAGCATCAAGATAATGGGGGTTTAGTTGAGCAACATAACCAAGAATAAAACCTTGGCGCTCCAAGCGACGTACACGTTCAAGACATGGTGTAGGAGATAATCCTATGCGTTTAGAAAGTTCAACATTAGAAATACGACCATTTTTTTGAAGTTCATTTAGAATATTTCTATCGATTCTATCGATTCTATCGAGATCTTTTCCTGGGCTTTTTTTGTTTTCTACCATTATCACGAGCTCTCTTAACTCTTTTCTTTTACCCGCCATGCCCTCAAACATTCACTTTTAAAAGTATTTTTGTAAAGTGAAGAATCAGAACCTGTGATTTATACTGCATGAGGTGCATGTTGTCTGTCCACGCTAACCGTTATTACTTATGTCAGACTGTACTTTATTTAGGGAAAAGTAGAATGTAGAATAATACCTTGTTTTGTCTTTTCTTCTCCCCTTTCGCTTCTATAAGTTGTTTTCGTAAAAGGGTAGGCAACTGTCAAAAAAAGACCCAGTTCAGTACAAGGTGTCAGAAAAACAACCATTTTAATATTTTTAAGGAGTTATTTTATACTTTTGCACTAATTTGCATCAATAGTAAAGAATGATTATTGTTTCCCATTAGCACTTAAAGCAAAATGAACGCAAGATAACTTTACTTAGTGAATAAAGTACGCAAAATAATTAAAATATTAAATAATAACGTAGGTATTCCTTATTAAAACAACTTATTAAGCCGATTACAGTTTATCATTAACAAAATTTCTCAGCTTTTTAGATTGTGGTAGATTCCCCCCCTACTCTCCTAAATCGTATCTCAGTTAAATGAAAACGAGGATTAGTATGAGTGCAATTAAACATAGTAAATTGCTTATTTTGGGGTCCGGTCCGGCTGGGTATACTGCAGCAGTCTACGCTGCACGTGCTAACCTAAATCCAGTGCTTATTACCGGCTTTGAAAAAGGCGGTCAGTTAATGAATACTACTGAGATAGAAAACTGGCCCGGTGACTCTAAAAATCTTACTGGTCCCTTGCTGATGGAACGGATGCAAGAGCATGCTGAGAAGTTCAATACGGAAATTATCTTTGACTATATCCATCATGTTAATTTGCAAAATATTCCATTTTTATTAACTGGCGACAGTGTTAAATATACCACTGATTCACTAATTATTGCCACTGGTGCTTCTGCGCGCTATCTAGGGCTACCCTCTGAAGAAGAGTTTAAAGGCAAAGGTGTCTCCGCCTGTGCCACCTGTGACGGTTTCTTTTACCGCAATAAAAAAGTTGCAGTAATTGGCGGTGGTAACACCGCAGTAGAAGAGGCACTTTACCTGGCAAATATCGCCGTAGAAGTACATCTAATTCATCGCCGTGACAACTTCCGAGCTGAAAAAATTCTGATTGATCGCCTAATGGGGAAAATACATAGTGGCAATATTTTGCTGCACACTAACCGTATTCTCGAAAAGGTTATTGGCAATCATATGGGTGTCACTGGTCTGATACTACGTTCAACGCTTAATAAAACGGAAAAAGAGTTTCTGGAGGTATCCGGTCTATTTGTTGCCATCGGTCATAACCCGAATACAGAAATTTTCAAGGGTCAGCTTGATTTGGAAAATGGCTATATTAAAGTACGGTCTGGTTTGAATGGAAATGCAACACAGACTAGTATTCCTGGTGTGTTTGCTGCAGGAGATGTAATCGACCATATTTATCGCCAAGCTATCACCTCTGCTGGTACTGGCTGTATGGCTGCATTAGATGCTGAACGCTATCTGGATAGCTTAGTTAAAAACGTTCTATGATTTTCCAATATTTTTATCTTCAATTTTGAAGTATATAAAGATAGATTAGCTATTTGATCCCCTCTGCATTATTGCATACTGCTACATTCTATGGGAAAAATTCCGTTTTTTTAGTGATTGATAGTGCTGATTGCCTCATATAAATAAAAATCAGTAATAAGGATTATATGGTTATTTGTAACTGACAATGCTATGATATCTCCAATAGATACCTTGGTATCTATTGGTCCAGCTTAGAGTTATTGACTTTTTGATATAGGCACTACCTGTCGAGAAACAGGTGCGCTCAGTGTGTTTTTTCTTTTTTTATTTTATGTTACGTGGTATTTACTTAACTCCTCTTACGCAAGGTTATATGCTTTTCGCCAGGATAAGTACTTTTGGTAAAGAGCTGTATCAGCAGGTATTTGATTATCTTCAAACAATACTTAACCAAGTATCTACTCACGAGAAATCTGCGGGAACCTTGGATAAATTTATCGTGAGAATAAAAGTTCATACAACGGGGGGATGGAGATATTCTTAACCGCGTTATATAAGAGTTTCTATGGCTTAAAAATTGCTTTGGTTGGCCAAGATCATAGAAATAGATTCCTATGCCATGGTCACTCAGTATTTAATTACGCGAACACAGATAATTAAAGTTTCGAGTAACCCATTTTTGTCATTGACAGGCAAAAAATTACATTAAGACCGTTCTAACGTGCTCTCTGTGTACGCTTTATTGTATATGATTGAGTATGTGTGAGATGAATAATTTGTTTGGTAGGATTGGATAGAACTCTTAATTGCCCGCTGGTTTTTTACATGAGAATATTATCATTGGTAGGGTTTCTACATTTATTCATGTGGTTAGATTAACTAGCAAAGACGGTGTAATCGTATTTTTAGAACCTCATTTTTGAAATGACTTGCATGTTACGTAGGCAAGAAGGATGATTCAAAATTTTCTGAATGCCGACATTTTCGTTCCCTGTCTTGTTACCTCTTCTACCTGTCTTATTATTCATAATCATAAGGCAGATACTACATATCAATTTCGCAAATGAAAAATTACTGTTACTTGCGTAGTGCGGCAATACAACTAATCATCTACGTTTGTGATTTCGCGTCGTTACCATAAATCACACTTTTTTTGACTTTATTAAGAATGATGCTAGTAATTGTCGGAAAACCATAATCATATCTAAGGTAAAAATTTGT
Source organism: Pantoea sp. Nvir (assembly GCF_009829915.1). Lineage (GTDB taxonomy): Bacteria > Pseudomonadota > Gammaproteobacteria > Enterobacterales > Enterobacteriaceae > Pantoea. The sequence goes on from NZ_SZZW01000001.1 coordinate 179,117, forward strand.
AGCATAATAGCTTACATACTAATAGTACTATTTCCCCATTGCAGTCTAGATAACCAGTACTGGTAGGAAGGCAATAAACATTGCGCTCGACTTGATTTTCTGTAAAAGTTGATACTCAACTGTTGCGGCAGAAGTATCTCTTAAAACTTTATTTTTGGTATTTTTTTTAGTATTGTATTAAAAATCATGGAAAAATGGTGTATTGCTAAATTTGAAACCTATACAAATCTCATAATACGCAATTAAGAATATTCTAAGTTTATCTTTAAAATATACACAAGATATTTTCCCTATTAGGTAGTTAGTTAAGATCGTGATAGAACACAAACTATTTTAATATCTTAATGAAATATTTAACGCGCAATAATACATAAAATATAGTATATTAGTTGCGTTTTAGTATGTCGTCCGCGCGTAGTAATGCGTATGCCTGAATTGTTAGAGAGTGAATCACATCAATCTCCAATGTTTTTCAGGTGATCGCGTGTCTCCCACGACTTGACTTAAATTCTTAGCTATCTTACCTCCCCCCACAGACGTCAAATAAACAACTTATTTTAACCACAATATTGGTTAACCTATGATATGAATAAAGCAAAGAGAAGTATGAGCCTTAAATACCAACATTTCTTTACATAAATCGTGGAATTAGGCATTATCTTGCCGGTTCACTGAACGCTAGTCTACCCAGAGGATTCAATGGCTAAAGAAGACAACATTGAAATACAAGGTACCGTACTAGATACGTTACCTAATACTATGTTCCGTGTAGAACTTGAAAACGGACATGTTATTACTGCTCATATCTCCGGTAAAATGCGTAAAAACTATATCCGCATACTAACGGGTGACAAAGTAACTGTTGAGTTGACACCTTATGACCTGAGCAAGGGCCGCATTGTCTTCCGTAGTCGCTAAGCAGCTGTAATTTCTTTCCCTTTCACCCCTGAGAAACTATAAAAAAGGCCAGATTTAAATCTAGCCTTTTTTATTTAATACTATCGTTCCTAGTGAACCGTACCTTCTACTTTGCGTTTCTCTGCGCTAAAGAAATCGTAGATTAATCGGTGCTTTTCTTTATCGAACACGACAGATACTGATCCACCTTCCACCAGGGAGCCAAAAAGTAACTCGTTAGCCAGCGGTTTTTTAAGGTTTTCCTGCACGGTACGCGCCATAGGACGTGCTCCCATCGCCTTATCGTAGCCCTTTTGTGCCAGCCAGTCTCGCGCTTCATCGCTGACTTCCAGCGAAACGCCCTTCGCATCTAGTTGTGCCTGTAGCTCAACAATAAACTTGTCTACAACCTGATGAATAACGTCCGTTGACAAATGGTGGAACCAGATAATGTTGTCAAGACGGTTGCGGAACTCAGGCGTGAAAATTTTTTTGATTTCTTCCATTGCATTAGCGCTATTATCCTGCTGGATTAGCCCTATTGATTGACGAGAGGTTTCAAGAACTCCTGCATTAGTAGTCATTACTAGTACTACATTACGAAAATCGGCTTTACGACCGTTATTATCTGTTAGCGTACCGTGGTCCATTACCTGCAGCAAAAGGTTAAAAACGTTCGGATGTGCTTTCTCAATTTCATCGAGTAATACTACCGCATGCGGATGTTTGATAACTGCATCAGTCAACAGACCCCCCTGATCAAAACCAACATAACCTGGAGGTGCTCCAATTAAACGGCTTATCGTATGATGTTCCATATACTCGGACATATCAAAGCGCAACAGTTCAACGCTGAGAGCTTTTGCCAGTTGCACTGTAACCTCGGTTTTCCCTACTCCAGTTGGGCCAGCGAAGAGAAATGAACCTACTGGTTTACAATCCTGCCCCAACCCTGCACGACTCATTTTAATTGCCTCAGTTAGCGCTTCAATCGCATTATCTTGACCGAATACCAGCATTTTTAGTTGATTACAAAGATTTTTTAATGTGTTACGATCAGTTGCTGAAACTCTTCTTTCAGGTATACGTGCAATACGTGCTACAACTGATTCAATGTCCGCCATTTTGATAATTTTCTTACGCTTGTATACAGGAATCAAACGTGCCCGAGCACCTGCTTCATCAATTACATCAATAGCTTTATCTGGCAAATGACGATCATTGATATATTGCACAGCTAACTCTACTGCAGCTCGTACCGCTTTAGCGGTATAACGCACATCGTGGTGTGCTTCATATTTCGGTTTTAGACCGGTCAAAATCCGCACGGTCTCATCCACAGACGGTTCAGTGATGTCAATTTTTTGGAAGCGCCGTGCTAGTGCGCGTTCTTTTTCAAAGATATTGCTGAACTCCTGATAAGTAGTTGAGCCCATCACACGAATTTTGCCGCCAGACAGGAGAGGTTTAATTAGGTTAGCTGCATCTACTTGGCCACCGGAGGCTGCACCAGCCCCAATGATGGTATGTATTTCATCGATAAACAGGATGCTGCTCTTATCTTTTTCGAGCTGTTTAAGTAGGGCTTTAAATCTCTTTTCAAAATCACCGCGATATTTAGTGCCTGCTAGCAATGAACCAATATCTAGCGAATAAATAGTGCAATCCTGTATAACTTCTGGAACGTCGCCTTGCACAATGCACCAGGCCAGTCCTTGCGCAATAGCGGTTTTACCAACCCCCGACTCCCCCACTAACAACGGATTGTTTTTAAGACGACGACAGAGTACTTGAATAGTACGTTCCAACTCTTTGTCACGACCGATTAGCGGATCTATTCCGCCAATGCGAGCAAGTTGATTAAGATTGGTGGTGAAATTTTCTATATGTTCTTCCCCACTCATTTGCTCTTCGTTAACAGGATTCTCATTATTTAGAGGCTGATTAAGTTCCTCTTTGTGTGTACCATGAGAGATGAAGTTCACCACATCGAGGCGGCTCACTTCATGTTTCCGTAACAGATACGCAGCTTGAGACTCCTGCTCGCTAAAGATGGCGACTAGTACATTGGCACCTGAGACCTCGCTACGACCTGATGACTGGACATGGAATACTGCGCGCTGCAGTACGCGCTGGAAGCCGAGCGTGGGTTGAGTATCGCACTCTTCTTCAGTGGCGGGTAGTGCCGGTATAGTTTGTTCAATGAAGGCTTCGAGTTCTCGCTGCAGTGCAACAGTATCGACAGTGCAGGCTTCCAGTGCTTCTCCAGCCGACGGGTTACTGAGCAATGCCAGCAATAGATGCTCGACGGTCATAAACTCATGACGGTGCTTACGCGCTCTGGCGAAAGCCATGTTTAAACTGAGTTCCAGTTCTTGATTGAGCATTAGGCACCTCCCCAATTATAGGTCTATCACCCTTCCTTTTATTACATAAGGGCGAATTTAGGCTTTTTCTAGCGTACACAGTAATGGATGCTGATTTTTACGTGCATAATTATTCACTTGAACAACTTTAGTCTCCGCTACTTCGGCAGTAAAAAGACCACAAATCGCTCTTCCGTGGTAGTGAACTTTCAGCATCAATTGCATTGCACTTTCAACCTCATAAGAAAAGAACTTTTGCAGAACGTCAATAACAAATTCCATAGGCGTATAATCATCATTAATAATAATGATTCTATACATACAGGGCGGATTCAGATCCTTCTTTACTTTATCTCGCGTTAAATGTTCAAAGTTAATCCAGTCGTTAATATTTGCCATAATATTCCATTAAAATTCTGCACATCGGTACCAATGATTTATTATCAATATATGGATTTTAATACGCTTGCTAAGCTTTCTTTTGCCACATCAGATATTCGTTAAAAAAGCTGGAGCTGCCTATATTAAAAATTAATAATAGATTGAATCTTATATGATAAAGATTATTTTATTACTATAATCATCGATAGTTTATTTTGATGCCAATATACATTTCAAACAAAATCCATCAAGAGCTACAATGTACTCACTGAGTTATCAACTATCTTGTGAGAGAAGTAAAAAGATGAAAAAATGCACTGTTAAAGTGCTAAATAAAAATTGCTAAAAATTTAGCTTTATTTGTCAGAGTGGTGGTAGAAAGAAAAAAATATCTTTATACATGTTCCACCTTTCAGAAGGAAAGGTATAGAACGTTGTAGTTTACTAACTATTTTTTAAACATTATTTATTAAAATCATGACATACAATCGTGCCAGTTGCATGTTTATTTCTTCCGCACTGGTATCAATTCCATTTTAAACACCCCTCCATAATATCAGTGAGGGGCTGATTTTTATTTTATGCCCCGTACTACGGTTAATGCGTTTGACACGCGTTAACCATATCATGGAAGAGTGTAGGAAGTAATTTATATCTTCTTTCCTATAGCGCACTCAAAATTAGGAGTATAATTACTACTAGTTAAAGACAAGATGATAGTCAAATTGTGATTATTAACAATAATAGTATTAATATAATGGTATTGAGGGTCGCACTTACTGCTAGATTGAATAAAATTTCAGAAGCATTTAATAAATCAACCATCGCATTAGAAACGAAGTCCACTGAAGAAGAGTGAGTACAAGCAGTAAGTAGGTGTGTAGGCGTCAAAGGTTGACTTATGCGCTATCTCCTATCATTAAGGCAAGCGGATAGATAGACCTCGAACAAGCAGATCAAAGGCGATATTACATGCACAACTATTCAATGAAGTCTATATTATGAAATAATTGCCTATATTTATCATGATTCTAAATTAATCGTCAGGACTAGAGCATTATGAATCAAGCATGCCACATGTGATATATGGCTTTTAGTCCCTCATTTTTTTAATTAAACCAATTATCAAACAACGTATGGAGCTGCATAAAAACAAAATCGATGAGTTGTCTAAACAGACTTCCTTCTAAAACGTCCTCTATTACGATAAGAGGACACTGCTCAATAATTTTGCCGTCAAGCTGAAAATCAATTATCCCTACAACCTGATTTTTCTTCAGCGGTGCTTCTAACCGAAGTGTAGTTAGATTATAACTCGTTTTTAAATTCTGCATCTGTCCTTTCGGTAGAGTCAGGACCACATCCTTTTCTATGCCTAGATTAACCTTTTTACGATCACCAAACCAAACGCGCTGCTGAGTGAACGGCTTGTCCATTTTAACGGGCATAACGGTTTCAAAAAAGCGAAACCCCCAGGTCAGCAACTTTTCGCTTTCGCTGAAACGTGATATATCATTAGTAGTGCCTAGAACAACGGAGATCAGCCGCATATTGTTTTCGGTAGCGGAAGCAACCAAATTATTACCCGCACCCGAAGTGTGACCGGTTTTGATTCCATCCACATTAAGGTGAGTGTTCCAGAGAAGCCGATTACGGTTCATTTGACGGATGCGGTTAAAAGTAAACTCTTTTTCCTTATTCAGAGTATACTCCTCCGGTACATCCCGGATTAACGCCTGGCCAATCAGCGCCATGTCACGTGCAGTGCTGTATTGTCCTTTAGTATCTAGACCATGTACTGTCATAAAGTGAGTATTTTTTAACCCGAACGAGTTAAGGTAATTGTTCATAAGGTCAATAAAAGCCTCCTGGCTACCGGCAACATAATCTGCCAAAGCAATACAAGCGTCGTTGCCAGATTGGATTACAATCCCTTTATTCAGTTCTGAGACAGGAATTTGATCACCAGGCTTAAGGAACATTAGCGACGAACCCTTCAGTGTAGGATTACTATTGACCCAAGCATCATGACCTACTGTGACTATGTCGTTGAGTTTAATTTTGCCAGCTTTCAGCGCTTGACCGATCACATAGCTGGTCATCATCTTAGTTAGGCTAGCGGGATCAAGTCGGTCATCCGCATTACCTTCCGTCAGCACCTTACCGCTGGCATAATCCATTAAAATCCAAGCTTTAGCATTAATATGAGGTGGAATAGGAGCGTCCATGGAAAAAACTGGTGTAATAAAAACCAATAAAAAGGCGGCAGTTGTATATCTTAAAGAGTAAGAAGAGTACATGGATATCATATGCGAGAAAATTCCATATTAAATCGCGGCATTAAGGAAACACTCACAGATAGAAAATCTGTTCCCAGAAAAGCATTTGAATTATCTCAAAATAATTTGATATAAAACTAAAGTCACAACATGGCGCGTAGCGTTACGTATTGACCTTTGCGGAAAGGCCTGTGATATTTCGAGTGTCTTAGAAAAATCTGACTGATGTAAAATTCAGTATGATAGAAATCATTTAAGAGATCTACCATCGGCTTTACCATATTTGATAAGAGCACATCACTGGATCTAGTTCAACAACTTGATATGCGTCTATCTCAAAGAGAGTAAGCTGATTAAGTGGTACTAATAATACATGAGGAAAGGCCTGCTTCCTCTAGCAATATTCCACTACCGTACTATTCTTACCCTGAGTTTTATTCGGCTAATAAAGTGTCACCCCCTCTCTAACTGACTCAGTTGGTCGTCATAAAAATAATTTTCACTCTCTAAAAGCGCTATAAACTGCATGCTAAATACTAGCAGTAGAATCAATTCCTCGTTCATCACTCTCAAGTAGTGATTAACTAACAAGTTCATCTACTCTCCAAAAGTAACAACTTACGGAATTATAATGTACTTTCTAACTTTTACGGGATTTACCAACAGTCATTTGCATATTTCTTATAGCGAAGTGATACATATAATATTCACACATTCAGTGATACTGGGAATAAACTTTATCCTGCGTATTTGATAGAGGCTCACTTTATGGTTACTATCTTAAGTAATCTTCATGGCATGAGATGGATTTTTATCAGATAGCATTCTTTTTAAGGTTACTGCTGATAGTGAAGTGAAAGTAAAATAAAAATGGCTAAGAGCAAAATTAATTAAATGGATAAAGGTAGGCTACGTGTTTCTAACACGTAGCGGAGACATAGGTGTCTCATCGATTTTTAAGGAGTAGTATTCGCGTTAAAATTGTATCCTTACTTCACAGCCTAGGTGATTTATCCTAAAAAGGTCCACACTCAGCTAGATTGTCTTAGGCATTACACATCACCAGCACCAGTCTTATCACTGGATAGCGTACTGTATGGATGAGACCGAAGTTCTGTTCTAATAAGAAATAATCTCTAGTGGCAATTAAAGAGGACATTACATAAGCAGAATGTATCCTAGACCCACCTCCACAGAGTAACATTATTCATCAATCCTAGCATCTAGCTTACGGATGCCCTAACAAGTAAGGATAATGATTCTATCAGAATTGAATTAAAAACTCTTTAAGCAGTTAGCAGTTGTACCTGTCTTGCTAACGGTATGTAGAGTTTTCTCTTATGTTTTTAGAGTGATTATATTGGGCGAACATAGCTAGCTATGTTCGCCCTTCCATTAATAAAATAAATAATCGAAAGCTCCCATGTTGTAAATAACAAAGTACTTTTAGAACTATCCTTATGCTCTTTCACAGAAATATTCATATTGAAAAAAAGAGTTACATATAATTTAATCAACCTTGATTATTGCGTTCTTGTTAAACTGTTTAAATCTTAAACTCTCTTTATAATAAACAGTCACTTTTTTAACTCAGGTTAAAATTACATGGTACCCTTTACCACAGAGTTAATTTCTCTAGAGAAGGCAAAGGCAGAAATGCTGGGGCAGCTCCGTCCTCTCCGTGATCACCTTAGCGTACTGCTAGAGGATGCGGTTGGCTTTATCACTGCATTAGTGATCACTTCACCGATCAACGTACCATCCTTTGATAACTCTGCGATGGATGGTTATGCCGTACGTCTATCTGATCTTCAGTCTAATCAGCCGTTAAAAGTAGCGGGTAAGGCTTGTGCAGGTACGCCTTTTATCAGCGACTGGCCAATAGGTAGTGTGGTGCGCATCATGACTGGTGCACCCGTGCCGACTGGCTGTAATGCAGTAGTAATCCAAGAAAATGCCCTCGAAGTGGAGGGCGGGGTTTTAATTAATGCACCTGTGCAACCTGGACAAAATATTCGTCGTATAGGTGAGGATATTGCTTGTGGTCAACCAGTTCTAGCAGCAGGAGTTCGCCTTGGAGCAGCCAAGCTACCGCTGCTCGCTTCGCTTGGTATTACTGAAGTGAAAGTATTGCGCAAGCTACGTGTTGCAATTTTTTCTACCGGCAATGAGCTACAAGAAGTTGGGCAGCCTCTAGAGGATGGGCAGATCTATGACATTAATCGATTTGCTATCTCACTGATGTTGCATAAACTCGGTTGTAAGGTAATCGATCTAGGCATTATCAAAGACGACAAGCATGCAATACTCTACGCCTGTGAAGAGGCAGATCGTCAGGCTGATATAGTAATTAGTACTGGTGGCATGTCTGTAGGAGAAACAGACTTTACTAAAATTCTCCTGGAGGAGTTGGGATTAATTACTTTTTGGAAGTTAGCAATAAAACCTGGTAAGCCTTTTGCCTTTGGCCGTTTTGCCAATAGTTGGTTCTGCGGACTTCCAGGCAATCCCGTTTCGGCTGTTGTGACCTTTTACCAGCTTGTGCAACCCCTTATTACCGCGTTAACTGGACAAAGCGTATCACCGTTTCCCCCACGCTTACGGGCACGTGCAACAGTACGTCTAAAAAAATCACCAGACTACCTTGAGTTCCAGCGCGGCATCATGAAACGCGGCACGGATGGAGAGATTCAGGTCCGTAGTACCGGTCATCAAGGTTCGCACATTTTTAGCTCTTTTACAGCTGCAAACTGCTTTATCGTGCTGGAACGCTCGCGCGGCATAGTTGAACCAGGCGAATGGGTTGATATTGAGCCCTTCAACGCATTACTGGAGGAGTAAATGTTATACGAACTCAGCAATGAAGAAATATTGCGCTATAATCGTCAGATTATGCTGCGTGGTTTCGACTTAGACGGTCAGGAGAAACTAAAAGCAAGCTGCGCGCTGATTGTCGGCCTCGGTGGTTTAGGCTGCGCCGCAGTGTCTTATTTAGCTGCAGCAGGCATTGGTACCTTGACTCTGCTCGATTTTGATACAGTATCTCTTTCGAATCTTCAGCGTCAGATCCTGCACTATGATTCTGATGTGGGCCGCAGAAAGGTGGCTTCTGCTGCAGAGAGCATTGCCGTTATTAATCCCCATGTACATATAAATACGGTTGACACTATGCTCGAAGAAAATGCTCTTGAGCAGCTTCTCGCTGAGCATAATGTAGTTCTTGACTGTACAGATACAGTACAAATACGGGAACAACTCAACCGGCTCTGTCGGACACAACGTGTGCCGCTAGTGTCAGGAGCAGCGATTCGTATGGAAGGACAAATTAGCGTCTTTAACTGGCAGCCAGGAACGCCATGCTACCGTTGTATAAGCTGTCTGTTTGGGGAGCAAACACTAAGCTGTGTTGAATCTGGAGTAATGGCACCGTTAGTTGGAGTACTTGGAGCGATGCAAGCAATGGAGGCGATCAAAGTTCTGACAGCATTTGGTACTCCCGCTGCATCACGGTTACTAATATATGATGCGATGAGTGCTGACTTTCACAACGTGAAAGTAGCGCAGAATGCAAATTGTGAAGTATGCTGTGCAGAGGGCATGAAGCCAATTACTTTAAAGATAGGTGGCATAGACAATAAACACAGTGTTCTACAGAATAAGCGTATATGATAGCACTTGACCTAAATATTAGGTATCCTTCTAGCTAGATATCACTTTCCTGCCTATACTGATTCCTCTAATAAAACACGTGCTGCATTCCTTGGTAAGAATAAGGAAGTAACATAATCTTACTAAGACGTTATCAGTACGCTCACAGCTATTTTTCGTCCACTGCCAATGAAAGTTTTAAAATTTAACATTCAAATGATCAACCTTTACTCAGTATGAATATTACCTAGCGGCTTGTAGAATAATTTCTACCTTTTTAAACCCAATAAAGGTGTGTTTTGTTAAAAACTTTTACTGTATCTAATTTAATTTTATTAATTTGTTTTCTGCATAATGCTATCCAAGGCGATTTATTAGTATGAGTATTAACACTAGAAATTATCTGGTAAAAGAGCACAAGTCTATACTTTACCTGTTTCTTTAAATTTTCCGTAAATAATCGCTCTTATGCATACCTTAGCTCACTCATATAGTAGTCATAATTGTATTGTAAATTTGTAATTTGTCGAAATGAAGAGTGACGATCTTATTTTAAGAGATATAGCAACATAATTATAATTCTGTTCTCATATTAACAATATAACTATTAGGGATAGAAGAATATTTCTGCTATTTAGCATATGGGTATTTTCATAAAAGTATGATTTATTACTAGTGTTTGCTTCAATTAAACTTTAACGATGCTTGCAGCTAAATTTAAGAGCAATTTTTTTCAAAAAAATATTAAAAGCGAATTACATGTTAGTATTACTAATTATTAAGCAGGTATTGTTTTATAGATAAGTCGTGATGTAATCTTTATGCCAGAAATCGAACTACCTTATATCAGTCTTAAACATACAGTTTGAGGCAATTCACTGTTGTGGAGTAAAAATCGAAAAGCCGGTGGCTTTTAAACCGCCGGCTACCGCTTTCAAGGATGAGAGAGAATTTTTATTAGCCAATTAAGAAGTCGTCGAGGCTTTTACCCGCGTTTAGAGCCTTTTTAATTGCTGCAGGAGTACGGCCCTGACCTGTCCAAAATTTTTCTTCACCGTTCTCATCGGCGTAAGAATATTTAGCTGGACGCGGCGCTCGTTTCACACGTTTTTTACTTATTTCCAATGCTCCTAGTAATTCATTTGGATCGATGCCATCCGCTAACAACATTTCACGATATTTAGAAAGTTTTTCTTCTTTTTCTCTGTTCTGTGTTTCTTCAGCTTCTACTTCTTCACGACGTTCTGTGACTACTACTGTTAATTTTTCTAGAATTTCTTCCAAATCGTTTAATGGAAGTTCACGTGCCTGTGCACGCAATGTGCGAATGTTGTTCAGAATTTTAAATGCATCATTCATTATAATGTCCTTGATTATAAGGTTTTCATAAAACTGAAGAGATAAGATTAACCAATTTAAATAAAAAAATAAATTAATTTTTAAGTAAACAAATTCAGAAGCTCTAGCATAACTTTTTATTTGACATCTTGAGCTAATACTCAATATATCATTAATAATGAAGTAATAACGACCGTCAAAAAATAAAAACTCCAAACCCTTATATTATCAGTTACTGTACTTAATTTTGATAGTTATCATAGAAAATTTAAATAATCAAAATCATCATATTTTAAAAAAATATTTTAGATATATATAATTCTCTTTTAACCCTTATGTTAACTGGCAGATAAGATGAAAGAAGAAAAGAACAGATGATAAATAGATAAAAAAACCGGATTCTATACCGGCTTTGAATGTAATAGATAATCTATTACTAGGATAGTCTATTCGTATCACTATGCAGTATTTATCTGACAACTCCATGATTGCTAGAGAGCTTTGCGTGTAGATAATGTTCAATTTGCTCCAGACTACAGTTGCGAGTTTCTGGTACGTATTTAATCACGAACATCGTTCCTGCGATCCCCACTAATGCAAATATAAAGAAAACACCTGCTAACCCAATTCTCGCTAGCAAAATTGGGAACATAAATGAAATAAGAAAATTGGCAAGCCACATTGCGAATACTGCGCCACCCATAAAAGTACCGCGTAGGCGTGTTGGAAAAATTTCTGATAACAGCAACCAAGTCACTGGCGATAGAGTTCCTTGCTGGAAGCTTAAAAACATCAGCATACCGAGCAGTACCATATAGCTACGGAGCATATCGAGTTGGCCATGAATAGTTTCAGGTATGAAGAAAGTCACTATACCGATAAATACTAAACAGGTAGTACAGCCTAGCTGACCAATAATAGTCATAGTACGACGGCCTATTTTTCCTAGCAACCACATACCTACAAAAGTCATTAACACGGATATTACGCCGTTGGAAATAGTAGCGAATAGAGCGGAGCTATCATTCATGCCAACAGCTTTTAACATAGTTGGAGCATAGTACATGATGGTATTCACGCCAGTCAGCTGCTGAATAACCGCAATTCCTATACCGATAAGAAATAATTTAAAGAGCCATGGGTTACGCAATGCGTTTAGATGTAATCGTTGGTGTTGTGCTGTAGCTAGCGTTTGTTCGATCTCTGTTAGTTCCCACTCAACATCCTGTCGGGCGCGAGTACGTTCTAACACTTTGCGCGCCTCTGCTAAACGACCTTTCATTACATACCACCGAGGTGTGTCTGGCATAAAAATCATTCCACAGAAAAGCAGTACAGCTGGCAATGTTGCCACCGCCAACATCCATCGCCAAGTATTTTCACCGCCCCAGACAGAATTGAAGCTAGCATTGGAAATATAAGCAAGCATTTGGCCGAAGACAATCATTAGTTCTTGAAGAGTGACTAATTGTCCCCGTCGGTTAGCAGGCGCAATTTCTGCAATATAGATAGGCACAGTAGCCGCCGAACCACCTACCGCTGCGCCCAAAACCAGACGGAAGAAGATCATCGATCCTACATTAGGCGCTATTGAAGTACCTAACGCTCCGACAGCAAAGATTATTGCTAGAATTAGAATAATTTTTTTACGCCCGGCAGCCACACCAAAATATCCAGAAGCTAACGCACCAAACGCCGCGCCGAAAAGTAAACTACTAGTTACTAGACCGGTGGTGAATGGTGTTAGATTAAGTTCTGGTCCCATAAACAGCAATGCGCCAGAAATTACGCCAGTATCGTACCCGAACAATAAACCACCCAAGGTGGCAACTACAGCAATTACTTTTACAAAAGGTTCAGTGCGTGTATTGCTGCTGCTAAGCCTTAACTCCTTATTTAGTATAAGGTGGTTTTTTCTGGACATAAAATCTCCTGATAATATCCAATCGTAAAGCGACGATAGATTATTCCTATGGTACATATAAAATATGAAATATAAATTTTGCAAGATGCATCAAATATTCCGATTCAATGCATATTGAAAATCACTACTATAACCGGAAAGAATTTTAATAAGCATGCTAAGATGCCGTGTTCTTTGACGTATATCAGAGGCAAAAAAATTATTTCATTAATAATAGCGTAGGTGCATGACACGCAGAGGTACAACAGAGTGGTCGAAAATAAAGGCTGAGTGTAAAAGAAAAAAAAGTTAATAAGCTTTCATTTTGTTTTTATCAATACATTAAAATCTAGTAATAAACACTATGTATTAAATACTTTCATAAAAGTAAATCTATTCTGCTTGAGTACACCACTGGCCATAACAGGACCATTACATCGTTTGCTTCTTAGTGCTACTAAAGTAGAAAGTATGCAGTATTTCAACATAGCAATACAGGTTAATTAGCTGCAGCTTTCATAGAATATCTGGAAAACCGCCAAAGTTTCATCGCTGACGTGATGTTCAATTCCTTCGGAATCACGACGAGCAATTTCTGGACTAATGCCTAGCGCAAGTAGAAAAGTTTCTACAATATGATGACGAACACGGCTTTCAGATGCTAATTTTTCGCCTGCTCCAGTAAGAAATATGCCGCGATAAGGTACTTGATCTACAAGTCCGGCACTAATGAGTTTCTTCAACATTTTGGCGACAGTAGGCTGTGAAACTCCTAAGCGTGCTGCCATATCAACTTGGCGTGCTTCACCAAATTCGCTGATTAAGTCTGATATCAACTCAACATAATCATCAATTAATTCGCGACGGTGCGCTTCGCGTACTTTTTGAAAGCCTTCGACATGTTTTTCAATATCTTTTAGGGCTCCTTGTAGAAGGGAGGTGCCGTTTTTAGAATAATGATTCATTTAGCTTCCTCTTTATTATTTCTTGTGCTCGCGCTATAATGCGCATTCACTGCGCTTATTACAAAATAAGCACACAGAAGCTCAAATTCTTCTTAAAATAATTTACTACGTGGTATATAGATTTTTCGCTTAGTTGAGAAACTTTAATAGGGTTACGCAATATAATATAAAGCTGATAAGCTCTATCATTATAAAGTATTACTAATATTTTTTCTTATTTATCAATTTGATTACCTTTTTCTACAATAGCACTGATTATGCGGTTCGTCATGATTAAAATGACACGCTGATTTGTTATAAATGTTTCTGGGTAGAAAACATCTCTCTATCCACAGTTTCAACCTTTAAAAGTTTTTCTACTAAGATATTACCTTCCTGTTTTCTCTGGTGTTGATAAAAAAATGCTAAGCAAAAAAATACAATGATTTTATGATGGTACAAATTCTACATCTCATGTGGTTCAATGTCTCTTTTTGTTATTTTTTTCTTATATGAAATATTTTGCTTTGTATAAAGAATCTTGTTTGCACTTTTAGGAAAATAACTTTCGATTCCTTATCTGTGGTTTAGGCCAGTTGCATAAAAACGGCCACGGAGGGCCGTTTTTATGCAACTGGCCTAAACAAATTAAAGCTTAGAAGCGGTAACCTATGCCAGCCATCCAAGTACTAACATCAATATTACGGATGCGACTTTGCTCGTAGCCTAAGTCTATAGCCAAGTTTTGAACTGGGTTAAACTGTAGACCGGCACCATAAGAAAAACCTAAGTCGCTATTACTGAATTTATGTCTAGAACGGTAAGTCATTCTTTCCTTCTGAAATTTACCATAGCCACCACCGACCACACCGTAAATGCTTACCCAATCATTAAAACGATAAACAGGACCAGTGGTCAAACTATAGTACTGATTTTTGTGATAGTAATGAGATGCAGACTTCCCTCTTTCAGTAAAGGTGAAAGAATTGCTCCAACCAAATGGTTCCAAGTTACCTTCGTAACGGTATTTCAAGTTTAAACCATTAGCTCTGTTAGCCATTCCATGATAGTCTGATTGAGCAAAGCCACCGGTGATTGTGCTCTGCGCCATTGCAGAACTTGACAAAATACAAGCCAATGCTGAAAGACATGCAATTTTTTTCATAAACACCTCAAATATAATAATACTTCTCTCATGACAATCTTAAAAATATCAAACTGGCAAGAAAGGTTGCCTAAAATTTGCCTAAAAATTGCCATACAATAGAACATTAGGTGTTACACAACGTCAATATTTTTTACTATCCTGTTAATTTTTTAATTAAAAACGATCTTACCCAACTCTTTTTAATTTTTAAAAGAAACTTTACAGTCAAGTCTACTTTTAACAAGTTAGACATTTGTTTACAAAAATATCATTAAGAAGATAATTCATCACTTGACATTGCTTCTCCTTGATCACTGTATCTTTATTACATTAATTGACACATTGTACATATGTTGATGACCAAGATACATTTACAAAATATCTTTCCCTCCCTTCAATAAATATTCGATGCCGATATTCCTTATTACCACTACTAGTAGTAGATAATATTAACTAAGCGTGGCTTCTCTCACTAGAGAAGCTCTTTTTTTTGCTAGCTACAACATTTATTACCGCACTACGTTCGGGATTCAGTAATCTTTTACTCTATTTTTTTAAAATCTGGCTACATATTCTTCATATGTGAGCCATATTAGCTGCATCGGCTATGATTTTTAGTATTTTTTTGTAAGCACATGCAGATCTTAAATCCTAAGAGAACAGCAAATACCAACTACCTTAATACACTGTACATTAAAAATGATTGAAGAAAAATCTTCTGAGAGGCCATTATTGAATAATATCTCAAAATATCATGAGTCTAGGACCTCTCCGTTTTTATAACCTGATTCACTCATTTAGAGATGTAAATATACCAAGAATACCGTCCATACTAAAGCCACCTCTTATGTTAGTAAGAAGCGCCTCCTAAAAAGGAAATTTTCAACATTTAAGATTAAATGTATTAATTTAGTGCACAATAAAAAAATTAGCACAGTTTTTCTTTATCTCCTTACCATAAAGCGGCCCCAACCTAGGCAGGCAACTCTTCTTCCAAATCGGAGCCAGAGCGCTTGTTATCTTCATTACTACAAGTAATCAAATGGATTAAGAACCACGGCAACATGTCTATTATAGACTACATGTTGCATTAAGCCTTGCTCAACAAACAATGATAACAAATTTATAATTTGCTATATGTAATTTCCGCCTTCCAAGAAAAATTAGAAGCCAATCGCAATATTGATTACACATTTTATCACTTGTTTATGGTACGCCCCTAGCACAAAGAACATCAATTACCGCATCTAGGTAACAAAACTGATTGTAGAAACGGTCACTCTTTAAACAACTACTAGACACCATTTACTTTTATAATCTCCATCAAACCTACTCGCTCTCTCCACAATAGGGTTTTCTATGAATTTTCTATAAAAGACCCTATTGATGGATGACGCGTACGGGTCTGAATCGATACTGATTGTTTCCGTTACACACACTTTAGTAAGTTATAATGCGTCATTAGTCTAATAATTAAAAATGTGATTTAGCCTTTATCATCATTATTGATACTTTTTATTATAGCTATAATCACCCGAGATGACCTTTTATGAAATTAATTACAGTGTTGATCTGTACAGTTTAAAAAAAAGAGAATTTAATTTCTTTTGATTACAGTTCTCTTACTATATTATGTATTATGAGTTCTAAGATAGTAGTGACTTCTTTTATCCTTGACAGTAAAAAAACTTGTTGAACAACATTGCAGCTAGTTACGAGCTTAGTGCATTGGAGATAATTTTCTAAAAGAGTAATATCAGGAAGATAGCATTCGTAAATTTTAGAAAACTGAGGGTTTCGGCATACTAAATATATTAAACGCTGAATCGGGAGGACAGCATCGTAGGTAAGGATGCGCCAAGTATTTTTACTGAAATAAAAAATCCATATCTATGCCATATTCTATGATAGTTAGGTAAAGCTTCAGAAAAATCTCTAGTTAAATCTGTTACACTATCGTCAAGTCTACAAAATTACCTGCTAATATTAACTTCAATAAGATACCAAAATTTAAAGGGAGAGGAATACGCTGATCGGTTATGTGACTAGAGCAGAAGTTGGTTTTGAATTAAAATATTTCACCTACCTGTGCCTAGCGCGAGTGATTAACGCACTAGGAATCACTAGAATTCCCCGAAATAATCTGTAAAAAAATGCTTTCAGTAAATACAAGTAGAGGTATTTCTGCCTTCAAATGCCTACCTGTCTATGTAGTCACCTAAACTTTCTAGCGCTTCTATCATATTGTTCATGAACTGGCGAAAAACTTTCTTCACAATACTTTTTTTCATTATAGCTATAGGTGGCACAGTAGGACTGTTATTGGTAGGCTACACTCTTGTTCTTTACTCATGCTGAGCTAGATGATTAAGCGGTTGAATATGTATTGAGATCACCGAGTTTACCTAATCCGGCTAATATTAATAAATAAAATAGTGAGTTACTCTGTAATGAGTACAGAATGTGCTACCAACGCTTTTATTTACAAATGTTGTTCAACGTATTAAATCAGTTGTATCGCTAATCGAGGAAACGGAAATCTAATATGGTCTTGAAGGATAAGTACATTCTATGCGGCTATAGAATGTTAATAATTAAGTAAATGAGGATAAATTAAAGTACTACGCCTAGTAAGATTTTAGGTACAGTTACCTGGTCACAAGTAGTATGATAATGCTAAATTGGTAGCATTAGCTGCAGTGATGTTTTGGGCTAGTATAGCATGATTTATAATCATCTCTTATTGTATAAATTGAGTACATGGGGCGGGGGTTACCGAGATGCTACTGTAGATAAAATCATCAATCAATAGAACTCTTCGTATATTACAGAATTTCTATTATATATTGCATCAATTATGCACTTACCATAGCACCCTAGAAAAATTGTACACATATGCCTAATGTACTATGCCAACTAGTTTGGTACCTTTCCGCATTCCTTATCATCTTTTAGATCCTCTATTAATAAGCTTAATATCAATATTAGTTAGGGACGCTCTTATACAGCGTCTTTGTACTATTGGAATTTTGAGATCCGCATACAAATACCAGTTAATAAACGTGTTTTTTAAAAACTATGCCAGTATCCATGCAATAATATACCTTTTAGGTAGGACTCCCTACTAAGGATAAGTCACGATTATTTGAAATCTTTTTTTAAAACGAATACCATATATTATATCTGGTAATTCAAATAACAGCACCGATAACCAAATATCTAGTTATCTATAATCTATGAAAAACCTCTAAAATGAGGCAGATTATAAAAAATTAATTTTTCTATTTTATATAGAATTCAAGTCTATTATATAATATATTTAACATGGGAATATGAGTGGCCCAACTATATAATAGAACAATCCTTTTATTGTCGATGACCATTTGTGACATCTAACCCGCTATTTTACAGACGAAAGACATTTAACCAGCACGATGGGTGCTGGTATTCCAGTACCGAATTACCCAGCGCGTAATAAATGCGAATACTACCGCTGCGACTAGCCATATGATCTGTTTCAGATGATCATCTAGCTTATGTATCCAAAACATCATCATACCGTCTGCAAAGTAGCCCAGAGCCACAAATGTTATAGCCCAGATTACAGCGCCGACAATATTAAGTATAAAAAATTTCATTGGCTTCAGGTGACTTGCACCAATAATAATTGGACCAATGATACGGAAGCCGTACATGAAGCGAACACCAATAACAAATGAACTAGGATAACGCTGGATTAGCCGGTTAGCTTTCATAAGCTTATCACGGTGCTTTTTCATTTTGAGAAAAATTTTTGTGCCGTAGCGCCGTCCAATCCAGTAAAGAAGTTGATCACCGATAATGCCGCCTCCCATCGCTGCCAGTACTACACCCCCAAAATTTAGTAGCCCTTCATTCGCTGCTACACCACCCAGCAGAGTAAAAGTCTCACCTTCAGCAATACAGCCGATGAGCATAGCTAAATATCCGTATTTCTCAATTAATAGATTTATATCTAAATGCAAAATTAAACTCCTCTATTCTGCATGCGGTATCTACATTTTATACTTCTTAGACCTATACTTCAGGTATTAAAATCTAACATAAATATTTTTGTCGATTGCAAGCGTACTATCCACAAATGTAAAAACTCTGCTTAAAGACTAGTTTACATTGGTAAGGTACTCTTCTGCATATACAAGATAATGTTATAAAACATATTAAAGATTTTACGAAGAATTCAAATATATAAAAAAAGCACTGTATCAAGTAAAATAATAAAGTAGTGTACGGTACTATTGTAAATCCATTTTTACTGATAACAGAATCCTAGTTATTTTAGTCTATTGGCATAGCTAGTTATGATAGAATATAATAAGCATTAGATTAGATATAATCTAACTAGACATTAGACAGTATTGTCTCGTTACATGAGGATAGTTTGTATATTCTTTTCTAGCATCCGTATAATCTTTTCTACATTTGTTTTATGGACAATGCACTCTTTTTTTAATTCTAGCTATTTAGCGGGTAACAAATTGTCCATAAAACAATAGTTACGTCAGCACGATGGATATCTACCTGAAATATCGTTAGGTTTCGCGGAAAGCGTTTTTTCAGTTATCAAAGCCATGACTTATGTTCTGCAACACTAACTTTCTTGTGTAAAATACCGATAACGGAGTCACTTACCTGACTAAACAAATAAGTCATATGATTATCATTAATAATGACAGGTAACACCTTTAGTATAGTATATTAAAAAACATAAAAACTTGACAAATGGCAATTAATATCCGCAGTTATATTATAGTAATACTAGTTTTTAACAAAACCAATCTCAGGCATACTTCAACAACTAACTCGACGATAATTGCATGCATTCCTATAGTTTCACAATATATTTATCCTAAATAATGCGCGAATCTATGATTATTCAAATCAAATCCGTGCTGGAATAGTAATCTTATGTTGAACTTACGCTTCTTTTCCTTGCTGTTAATGCTACTAGCGATAGTAGCCCTCTTCTCCTCGTATAATTTAACAAACGCTGATACACAAAACTCAGACGTGGTGTTCAAAGTAAATGAGGTGATTGAATTGACAAAAATGCAGAAGATTCTCGACAAAATTAAATATCAAGTTTTGCAAAAGATTAATGAAGACCAAATGATTCATCTGAAAGATATGGCACTGGAGCTTGTGGATAAATCCAATGCTCTCGCCACGTCCCTGCAGCTGAAACTTCAGCAACTCGACTCACAGCTAACAGTGCTAGGTCCTGAAACTATAGTAGATGGTGTGGTGAAAGAAACGCCAGAAGTAACCCGTAAACGCCACTTCTTGAAGAATCAAAAAAGTACACTAGATAGTCAAATCAAACAGGTGGAAGGGATTAAATATGGCGCAATGATGTGCTCATCACAGATTAGCACCCTGCACCACAATTTAATGAAAACCCAATTAGCTTTTAACTCTGGCAGTATTTTCAGCGCTAGATTTTGGGCACCGCTGTTTATGAAAAAGGATATCGATAAAAAAAAGATCGACGATTTCTTACATGCTTTAAAAGATACCGCTACGCTGTCATGGGAATCAGATTCCTGGTTCAGCACTATCGCTTGGTTGCTAGGGGCTCTGTTAGTAATGATTCTGGGATGCGGTTACAGCGAAGATTTTGTCACCTGGATTAGTATTCACAAAATTCCTGCGGGACATCTGCGCCGTAGTTTTCTGGCATCAGCCATTGTACTGACCAACCTCACATCAGTAGTGCTAACCGTAAACTTCATTGCACTAGCGTTAGTTCGCCACGACAAAGTATCCAATAATGTGCAAAATTTTGTGAGCAGCTTATTAAATCTTAGCTTTTTCTGCGGCATGATTGTTGGTCTGGGACGCGCCTTTCTATCTATGCGGAGGCCAAGCTGGCGTCTACCTGCTATTTCAAATGAAATGGCTATAGCATTGAAGCCTTTTCCATTAATTACAGCGGTGCTGATATTTATCATTCAGACGATAGAGTACTTTAACTACATTGCAGGGACTAGTTTTAGTAGTACTATATTTACTAATGGCCTGACGGCTTTATTGATCGGGAGTACCGCGCTGGTAATTATCATACGCACTAACCGAGTGCAACGCTGCGTAGTGCACGAAGAAAACACTCCGACACCCTCAACATTAATAGGGATCATTCAAATGGCGCTGATACTAACGACGGTCGTCATTCTAATGTCACTGACTATTGGTTATGTCACCTTCGCGCGCTACCTAAGTTATGAAATGATTTGGTGCGGCATCATGTTTGGCTCTTTTTATTTCCTTAGTCATTTATTTAATGACGTCTGTAAAATTTTTTTTTCTATCAATAGTTTTACAGGCAAATGGCTGCATCATTCTCTAAATATTCACGAGCGCCATCTCCAACAGGCAGAAACATTGCTAGTAGCGCTGGGTAAAACCATGTTAATTAGCTTTGTAGCTCTAGTGTTATTAACAACAGGTACCTTCTCTTCTTTAAATCCGATAGAAGTGCTTCAGAAAGCAATTGATTTTTGGTGCGGCAAAGGTCTGGAATCATTAAATATTATTCCTGTAAACATGGTTAATGCTTTTATCACTCTCGTGGTAGGTATATATGTGCTGCGTAGTGTGTGTCGCTGGCTCGACAGTAATTTTTTACCAAAAACCACCATGGATACTGGCATCCGCGTGTCTTTCGTGACTCTTTTCAGCAATATTGGCTATGTGCTAGTGATTTTACTGACACTCTCTATAATCGGAATTCAATGGAATAAGCTGGCATGGATTGTCAGCGCGCTGTCAGTCGGTATTGGTTTTGGTTTACAGGAAATTGTAAAGAATTTTATTTCCGGTCTAATACTACTAACTGAACGACCAATAAATGTCGGAGATTTGGTTACTATCAGCGGAATTAAGGGGGATATACATCGCATCAATGTACGTGCTACCGAAATTCGGCTGAGTGATAAATCAACGGTCATTGTCCCAAACTCGCAATTTATTTCTCAGAATGTGCGTAACGTTACCATGGGTAATGCACAGGGAATAGTAACTATTATGTTGACCTTCCCGCTAAATATTGATCCGGTGATTGTGCGCAATCTATTGCTGAAGGTCTATAAAGAAAATCATCATATTCTTGATATACCAGAGCCATCGGTTTCATTTAAAGCTCTAACGTCTCAGGGCATCATGATTAGTATAACCGGCAATGTCGTTAGCCAGCGCCACATTTCAGTTGCTAAGAGCGATCTGTTGTTTGAGATTCTAATGCGTATGCGTAAAGAGGGAATTGTGTTATCAACGCCACAGAATACGTTCATTGAATGACGTTAATATTTACTGGAATAGTCAATGAATCTATAATCTTAAGACAGAAAAATGTTTCTGAGAGGAATGGGATCTGATTCGAAAAATTGTTTAATATATTAATATCTCGCTAACCCTAAAAATGCTGTCTCAACTTCGAAAATCACTTTTCTTGAGGAAAAGTACACCCGTCTAACTTTTCCATTTACCAGGGTCTGGTATTAGATAAAAGTTATAACGAGGATTAGGTGTGTTATGAAAAATTGCTAGATGTGCGGATAAAGTGACAAAAAAAGGTGCTAATATATCGCTAATATTATAAAACTTGGCAAAGCCAACCAGGAATTAATAATTGCCTTCCTCAGGATAAAAACAGTAATTTTCCAATGCTAAATATTGCCTACTATCACAAAGATATCTTTGTGATAGTCTCTGATCTTATTCTTTATCAGTTTACATAAAGTGCTAAAGCTGACGAAATAAATCGAGATTAATGTAGCATTATGTTACATCCATTATAATGACATAATATTTATTAATATTTAAGATTTATTTAAAAGAATTTATCTAATGTAATAAATTTACTCTGTTTTACTATCTTACTTTCTCTGTAAGTCGTGCTAGCTAAAGAGATGAAGAGCTGCTGTCTCATGAACACGCAATCGCGCGATGATTTTGTCAGCTATTTTTTCATCCAAATAAAGTTGAATGAGAAAATTGACTAGCCAGACTGAGTCTGATTAGGCTGGACAAATCAAAAGAAGTAGTTCGTGTAATTATTCATAAAAGTCAAGTTGGCACAACTTTCAACACTATGATGAGGCAACAAAATACCTGTAACATACAGACGCACGGTTAGGAGGTGGAGACGGCATGGTGGGAAACAGGTAGGTAAGCCTCTGGTCATTGTGCTCATAAATAGTATGATGACCTCTTACTCTGCTCGATGAAGATTAGATAGGATCTGTACTGGTGGAAACTTGAAGTAGTACGGAGGACTATAAAACTATTGCCGATGTACTGTGCAGTGACTATAATGTGTCAGGGAAACTACCTATAACTTCTCATTTCAGTAGGTCATATTTCATTTATTACAATCATTTATCGACTGCATACCCTTAAAAATTGTCTAAAATTAAACATACATTCAATGACTATCATGTAATGAAAGGACCCTTCTATTCTTTCTGTTCTTGACTGCACTATATTAAATTCAATATCTCCCCAGTCAAAATGTCTTGAAAAACCAGACTAAGAAAAGAAATGGTAGAAGCGAGCTTAACACTCACCGATATCGGTGATATGCGCTAGAGAGCCACCAGTGTAATTGCATCTTAATTATCTAAATATCTCTATGAGCCGTCCCGAACACGAACTGCAAAAAATATTGCAATGCACATAACTTAGCAAAAATATTAATCTCCATGCCGTATTTTAAATAAAGATATGACAACTAAGATGACCCTTTCTCTTACATTCATATACCACTCGATAAAATTATAAAACGCCAGATGCACAACTCAAAACTATCGCATACTCCTTCCTAGATGAGCGATACGTCTTCAATATGGGTGCACTGAAGCTCTTGACTATTGCAGATTAAAGAAAGTATTTTACCTGCTAGTAAAATCCTCCCCACTTACGGTATAAATAACCATCATCACCAGATGAAATTACTAGTAGGAATATGTCTATCTTGATATCGGGAATTAAGCTACGAAAAATCAAACTTTTGAATCTTTCCGGCTAAGCCGGTTCACTTATAGATAAGCACTAGTAATGATATTAGTAATCGATAAAACCGGATATTAATGCGGTATACCTAGCCAATAAATATAACAAAGTACTTTTTCATACCCGCTTATTCATTCATTAATGAATTACTTTACACCGTAAAAATTAAACTAGTTAGTATAATAATATGATGCTTAACTACAATACTCTCTCCTAACGGCTTAACGGACTCAGAAGGAACCTTCGATGCCTATGAATTGTAGGCGTACTTAACACACACTGGATAATACTTCGCAAGAATGACTCCATTTTAGTTTAATTAGCGATATTTTTTACACTCTTAAATTGATGAGTAAAGTACCTTTATATAAACCCAACGACTGCCTACATAAATAGGGGAATTAATATAATCTGTTATTTAGAATCTATAATAAACGTAAGAGATTAATAAATGATAATTGCAATACTGCATATCACTCTGACTGGTATATTTTCAATAAATTTATTAAGTTTTAATAAAAAGTTATAAAATATGAAAATGATTAGTGCGTTTATTTTAATAGTTCTATTGCTTTCTATATCTATGCAATCGCCCTTCGCAATAGTGTATCCCTTACCAGCAGCCACCAGTCGTCTAGTTGGACAAAATATTGAGATTATCGTCCCACAAGACAGTAAACTACCGCAGGAGTCTTTTGCAACGCAGTACCAGATGGGAATCAGCAATATGCTAGAAGCTAACCCCGGTATAGATGTTTACTTACCTCAGGCAGGTAAAAAAATGATTATCCCGCAGCAGTTGATTCTACCTGATACACCGCGCAAAGGGATTATCATTAACAATGCAGAGATGCGTCTCTACTACTATCCGAAAGGTACTAAAACCGTTGTAGTACTGCCAATCGGCATTGGAAAGTTAGGCAAAGACACCCCCATTAATTGGACAACTTCTGTGAAAAGCAAAAAAGCCCGTCCGACCTGGACTCCTACCAAAGCAATGCACTTAGAATATGCAGCGCGCGGTGAGAATCTTCCTAAGGTTTTCCCATCTGGTCCAGATAACCCAATGGGTCTTTATTCGCTCTATCTCGGTCACCTTTATGCTATCCATGGGACTAACGCTAATTTCGGCATTGGTCTACGTGTCAGCCATGGTTGCGTGCGTCTACGTACCTATGATATTAAATGGCTCTTTGAGAACGTGCCGATTGGCACGCGTGTACAGTTTATTGACCAACCTGTGAAAGCAACTGTAGAGCCGAACGGGTTGCGCTATATTGAAGTGCATAGCCCACTTTCTACTAATAAAGAGCAATTTAATTCGCGTGAACTAGTGCCAATTACACTCCCTTCCTCCGTCATCCAAGTGATTACCGATGCTAGCGTTAGCCAAGGTAAGGTGAATACTGCGATTCAGAACCGTACTGGTATCTCTACTAAAATTAACTGAGTTGTAAACAAGGTACAAATCGCATAGCACAAAGGTAAAAGAAGGCATCACAAGCAGCTAACTAAAATTAAAAATGATAACGCATCAAAATACTAAGTTATTGATCAAATATCATGCCGCTCGATTCTGTCAGCAACAGAAACTTTTCCGCTAGAAACGAAATCAGCTCATCAGCTATGGCTAAAAAATAAAATAGGAATTGGTAATAGAAGTATAAAAACAGATTATGGTTTTCTATCCACCCCCCGGATGTACCAAGCAATGGACAATGAAGCCGTAACGTGGGATGGTATAAGACAAGGCTTAAATTACTATCCTTTCATTAAAACTATATAGATAAAACTTCAGTACTGTTAGTCTATTGTGATCATGGCAGTATGGTATATTAAGTCGATCAATAAATTCGCTAACCGTACATGGTAAAATTGCACTAGAAGATTAGCATGGCTCATACATTAAGTCTAGAAACCTTAAAACTCATCTTATGAGTTATTTACAACCGCGATTTTAATTAAATGCTGTGTGATAATTGAAACATCTAATAAAATATTGCTGTAGTGTAAAATTCTATATTAACCATCTACATTTGACTACATCTAACAAGATAATCATTAGTTAACTCTAGGGCTAAATAGCGGATACTATAAGGATAGAATGTAATATAAGGTTTATCTTTAAGTTTGGAAAACTTACTCGTGTATTCTTTCATTTGAAAATAAAACCGCGCAAAATATCTGCGCGGGGGAAAATGAGCAGAAACTGTATAAAAGTTCGTAAACCTGAACAGCACCATCTCAATAAAATTAAAATAATATACTAAAGTGATTTGAATTAGCGACGATTCCCTAAAATTCGTAACAACGCCAGAAACAAATTTATAAAATCGAGATAGAGCTTTAATGCGCCCATAATCGAATATCGGCGTAACGACGCATGATCAACCATATCAATTTGATCGCCCATCTGGCGTAGTTGCTGAGTGTCATAAGCCGTTAGCCCTACGAATACTATTACGCTAATGTAGGTAATCATCCACATTAACATCGTACTTTTCATCCAGAAGTTGACCATTGACGCTAATAAAATACCTACAAGAGCCATAAATAGCAGGTTGCTAAAGCGGCTTATATCACGCTTAGTAGTATAGCCATAGACGCTCATCACACCGAACATACCAGCGGTCACTAAAAAGGTACTGGCTATAGAACTATAGGTATAGGTGAGAAATACGCTCGCCATAGTCAGGCCAGTCAACCCCGAATGAAGCATAAACAAACTAGTAGCTAATGTGCTGCTCAGGCGATGCACTAAACCAGATAACACAAACACCACTGCTAACTGTGCAATGATGAGACAAAAAAATGTCATTCGATTAGAGAAAATAAAAAACATAATACGTTCATTATTAGCCGCATACCAAGAGACGAAGGCAGTCAGCAGCAACCCACAGGTCATCCAGCCATAAACCTGGGCCATAAATGTCTGCAAATCACTGGTTGCATTCTGCACTAAAGAACCATTACGTGGATATCGATCCATGATGCACCTCATTTTGATAAAAATGTTAGTGGTCCCGAAGGACATTTCTAATGTGTAGCATAGCATAACTCAACTATGCTACATAATACGCATTATTGATGCAATCAACCTTGTTGATTGCAGAGGTTGACACGCTACGCGAACCCTAATAATAGGTAAGTTACAGGTAATTTTTCAGCCTTACGGCTTAATATTGAGCAACCATCCCAAACAGGGCCTGACAATCGGATATTTTTTCACAAAAGTGAATACTTACTTTCGTAAAATACTATAACTGCATCTACTACTACCGGTGTCCTTATCTAAATTGCTCCGCATAAGTATAAATTATTCTCGAAGTATTAGCCCACAGTTTAAAAAGTCCGCGAAAAGATAAAGAAACTTATAGCCATCCGCTGAACGGCCAAGAAAAGATCTCTAACCTACGATAGACACTTTTATAACAGGCGAAGACTTTACACATTTTTAGATCTCGAAATAAGAACTTTCCACATATTTGTAGGGAGAGCTGAAAGGTCATCTACACCGAGTGGATAGTATGTATTCGATGACAGTTTTCTGAACAGAATCTGCCCAATCAATAGATTCATATCATCATCAATAAAATAATCTTAAGATAGTCAATAATTATTTCTTGACAATTGCTTTATTAAGCAGAACCCCGTACCTTTCCTGTTAGGAGATCTTATTGGTAGTGTTGCAAGTCGTTCACACCAAAACTGGAAATAAACAATCTTCATCGCACGACTCCAATTTCATCACCTTTGTGATTGCGGACAGGCTAGGCTTTTAACTAAATGTAAGGCAATATTCGTATGTGCTACTGAGTTTTTTATCAAAAATTCTCAATCTTAATTATGGGCTCAAATTCCATTATATAAAAAGAAATAATGTGTAAAAGATTTGAGGCAACGAAGCTGAAGCTATACTTATAGTAGTAGTTGCTGCGTAAATAATACTCTTACTCATTCCGGGTTCCCCTAGTACGCCTTACTCAGTAATAATTAAAATCTTTCTACCATGTGCCAATATACTTAACAGCTAGATGGAGTAATTACTATACATTGACGACATTATTTATCTAATGAGCTACAACGGTAACATAAAAACTGACGCGCGGCTAACTGACAATTGTCAGATAGCCGTAATAGCAGAGTAATCTCCCCCAATAGTATCAGCGAGGTGTTCAGCTATGATGTGTCTGCAAGGATTTAATAAGATTGACTCCCAAAGCTATTTGTTCTTATAGTTGTTGTCACAGGCGTTAACCCAATAATCTCCCTTTTGTTCCGTCGCCTCATACTTCCACAGTGGTACACGGGTTTTTAAGTAATCCATAATAAATTCTGCAGCAGCAAATGCACTACAACGGTGTACGCTAGTCACGCCTACGAAGACTATCTCATCACCTGGGAAAAGCTTACCAGTGCGGTGAATCACACTAACATGCCCAAGAGGCCAGCGGCGGCGTGCTTCATCGACAATTTCCTGTAGAACTTTTTCCGCCATGCCTGGATAGTACTCTAGTGTCAACGCAGTGATGCTACTCCCTAAATTATGATTACGAACCTTCCCGGTAAAGGTCACCACCGCACCATCTTCATGTGATGTAGAGAGCCAGTTGTACTCGTTAGCCATGCTGAACGGCATAACTCCAATACGGATCTACGTTGCCATTTTAGCCTCCCGTTACCGGAGGAAAAAACGCCACTTCGTCACCCATTTTTAAGGAGTGTGACATCGGCACCAGTGTCTGATTAACAGCGGTAAGCAATTTGCCAGAGGAGAGTGCAAGCGCCCAGCGATCGCCTTTTTTCACCAGTGCCTTGTGCAGTGTTGCTACGTCGGCAAAATCATCGGACATTACTAGTGCGTTAATACCGACCAATTCTCGTATCTGTGCGAAAAACAATATCTTAATCATAGTTTACACCTAAAAGTTGTATTACTTTAAGTATTGTATTTTTTATTTTACACTCTTACTATCATGGATTATCATCGTTTGTATATGTTCACTAGCAAGCCAATGTAAAATATTAATCTTAATAAAGCAGTGCCCTCGCTAAGGAGGGCGTAAGAACACCGCAAGATTAAGATATGTTCGCGGCGGCATGTAGATAGTTCCGAAGATACAGTTTTTTGGTATCGTATCAATTAAAAAAAGTCAGTATTACTAAGGCAAATATAATTAATTTACGCAAAAATTTTCACATGCCTTACTCCTGAGTTTATCTGCCAAAGAAATTTCTACATCATATATTGATGTCTCCCTCGTGTATTAAAGTCCTCTGCTTTTTTCTAAGCTAGGTATAAATACGCCCATGCTATTGGTTATTTCAGTAGCAAGAAAATTACGTATTAGTATATATCATCGCTAAATAGATAAAAGTAGAGACCAAAAAATATGTACCAAATTACGTAGTAGTTACTTACTTTTATCTATCATAAAAGTCGCTTTAATATGATAAGGACTTCCTTGACTAGATTTAGGTGTTCTCGATTCAACTGTGATTTTAGACACCCATGGATGCAGCTGGGGATGGAGCGTGAACACGGTGGTAAAAATATCTGAACACAATTTACTATTATTTTGTGATCTCCTGTATGTCTGATGAGATCAAGCATATTACAACGCAAGATGTATCCAATATTATGTACAAAAGAAAGATCCGCTTATACATAACTTCAATCTATTACTGTAGGTAATAAGTGCTTGCGCATAAAAAAGAAAATTACATATATCTGGCTTCAACAGAAGCAGACAATATAATCGACATACGTACAAATATGTTATTAAATTTTAATATATTACATATTTCCAAATATTGGAGAGATACGAGCATTACTTTCTTCACCTTAGCAGCAGCGTATCAGTTATTACTATACATCCCCTATATTTCGACTTAGACATTCAGGCTCGTGTTTATATAGCCCAATGTAGCCAATATTACCAACCCATGATAGCACGGAATTTAGTTTCACCATATTTTTATAGAAATAGCAATTCGTTCGCTGCAGCTGAAGCGCAATGTTCGTTAACAGTAGGTTTTAAAGAGGAAATATGAATCGAACTTTGTCAGACCTTGATTGCGTGGTGGCACTAGGCGGCGGACATGGTCTGGGGCGTGTGATGTCAGCGCTATCGCCTCTAGGATCGCGCTTAACTGGTATTGTCACCACAACAGATAACGGCGGCTCTACCGGGCGTATCCGGCGATCAGAAGGCGGCATTGCCTGGGGAGACATGCGCAACTGCATCAACCAACTGATTACTGAACCCAGCATCGCCTCAGCGATGTTTGAATATCGTTTTGCCGGAAATGGTGAGCTTTCAGGACATAACCTAGGAAATCTGATGCTTAAGGCCCTTGATCACCTGAGCGTACGGCCGCTTGAGGCTATCAATATCATACGTAATCTACTAAAAGTAGAAGCTTTTTTGATTCCGATGTCAGAGCAGCCTGTAGATCTGGTAGCATTAGATAATGAGGGAACCATAGTTTATGGAGAAACTGCTATTGATGCTATGTCTCTACCACCTCAAGAATTAATGCTTTCCCCTAATGTCATGCCGACGGATGAAGCTCTGAATGCAATCGATGAAGCGGATCTGATCCTTATCGGTCCAGGAAGTTTTTATACTAGTCTAATGCCTTGCTTGCTGATAGGGGATTTAGCGTGCGCGCTACGCCGTACACATGCCCCCATGATTTTTATTGGCAACCTAGGACGCGAACTCAGCCCTGCTGCAGCCAATATGACAGTAGCGGACAAATTATTGATGATGGAAAAACATATTGGTAAGCAGGTCATTGACGCACTAGTGGTCAGCCCTTTTGCCGATACATCCGGTGTAGAAAAGCGTTTAATTGTGCGCGAACCGCTGGAAGCAGTAGATATTCTTTATCGTCACGACCGCCAGCTACTACGCGTAGCGCTAGAGCATGCTATTCAGCTCATTGTTAGTTAGCTATCCTTCTCTATGAAATTCTGATAAACAGCTCACGTAGTTCGTGCAGTTTATCGCGTAAGTTAGCCGCTTCTTCGAACTGCAGATTCTGTGCGCGCTGTTGCATCTGGGTCTCCAGTTGATGGATCTTCATCTGTAATTCCTGTGACGTCAGCTGCTCATAGCTTGTATTAACCTTAGCAGTCCTGCTAAGAGCATCTTTAGATTTATTGCGTGTTTTTATTACTTTATGACTTAACTCGAGGATATCGGTGATCTTTTTTTTAAGGCCCTGTGGCACAATACTATGTTCCTCATTGTACCTCTGTTGCTTTTCGCGTCGGCGCTCAGTCTCTTCAATGGCACGTGCCATTGAAGAGGTAATTCTGTCAGCATAGAGAATGGCCTTGCCATTTACATTACGCGCGGCTCGGCCAATAGTCTGGATCAATGAACGCTCAGAGCGCAGGAAACCCTCTTTATCTGCATCCAGAATCGCCACGAGCGATATTTCCGGTATGTCTAGTCCTTCGCGCAGTAGGTTAATCCCCACTAGTACGTTAAATGCTCCGAGACGTAGATCACGGATAATCTCCATACGTTCTAAGGTATTAATATCGGAATGCAAGTAACGCACCTTTTCACCGTTCTCCTCCAGATAATCAGTTAAATCTTCCGCCATGCGTTTGGTCAGCGTGGTCACCAGTACGTACTCGTTGATAATTACGCGCTGACGGATCTCTGACAGGAGGTCATCTAATTGCGTTGCTACAGGACGTATCTCCAGCAGCGGATCAAGTAGCCCGGTTGGACGCACCACCTGATCGATTATTTGACTGCCTGATTTCTCTAGCTCATAGTTGCCCGGTGTTGCCGAAACATAGATTGTCTGCGGAGATAATAATTCAAACTCTTCAAACCTAAGTGGTCGGTTATCCATAGCAGAAGGTAAGCGGAACCCATAATCTACTAGAGTCTCTTTACGCGCACGATCGCCTTTATACATGCCGTTAATTTGCGGTATAGTAGCATGGGATTCATCAACGATAAGCAGTCCGTCAGCAGGTAGATAGTCAAACAGCGTTGGCGGAGGCTGACCTTCCTCTCGCCCGGAAAGATAGCGAGAGTAGTTTTCGATACCAGAACAGTATCCTAGCTCTTGCATCATCTCCAGATCGAACTGTGTACGCTGAGTGAGGCGCTGCTCTTCTATTAATTTATTATTACTTAGTAGCACCTTACGACGATTCAGAAGTTCCTCTTTAATATCCTGTACTGCCTGTAAAATGCGTTCACGCGGCATCACATAGTTCGTTTTTGGATAAATGGTATAGCGCGGTACGGTGGATACAATTTTTCCAGTTAGCGGATCGAACAGTGATAGCCGCTCTACTTCCTCATCAAATAATTCAACGCGCAGCGCTAGATCCCCCGATTCTGCAGGAAAGATATCTATAACTTCTCCCCGTACCCGAAAGGTTCCATGTTGGAACGTCTGGTCATTACGCGTATACTGCAGCTCCGCCAAACGCCGCACAATACTGCGCTGATCGATAATCATGCTGTGGGTCAGATGTAACATCATTTTCAAATAGAGTTCCGGGTCGCCCAGACCATAAATTGCTGAAACAGAGGCAACTACGATAACGTCACGACGCTCTAGTAAAGATTTAGTCGCTGATAGGCGCATCTGCTCAATATGTTTGTTCACTGATGTGTCTTTTTCAATAAAGGTATCAGAACTTGGCACATAAGCTTCAGGCTGATAGTAATCGTAATAGGAAACGAAGAACTCTACTGCGTTATTGGGGAAAAAATCTTTCATCTCGCCATAAAGCTGTGCTGCTAGGGTTTTATTCGGTGCTAACACCAAAGTAGGACGGTTAAGATCAGCTATAACGTTAGCTATGGTAAAAGTCTTACCTGAACCTGTTACACCTAACAGCGTCTGATGGGTAAGACCATCTTCCAGCCCTTCTTTGAGACGAAGAATGGCTTCTGGTTGATCACCCGAAGGTTTAAAGGCGGAATTTAGTTTAAAGATTTTACTCATGACTGACAGTTCCTGCTTATCGGGTAACCGATGTATTGTACTCTGCCATGGCGCATTTGCTAGAAATTCATATTGAATAAATAACCAGGAAGGCAGGACCTTCTGCTACAAAGAAATGCAATGACAGGATATTTTTTCATTACATTATATTATCCATAGTAACAATAGATACCTGAATATAACTTTTATACGTAGGTCCTGTAGATAATTTCCCAATTAAATTTCGCGATAAACCAAGTGATTAGCTAACACTTTAAGGACATTGCTATATGTTACACTGTCGCGTTCATTCATAAATGACTCAATATAAATAATACAACAAGTTACTTTATTAAGCTGTGTATCTTCACAATTGTGAAACATATATCTCCTAGATAATGGACAAATCTAGAGTTCTGCAAGCAGTGACTAGTATTCAATACCATTTAAGCTCGGTAAATTATTACAATTTTTTATGGATGGAAACACACAAAAAAATTATATTACCGTCACTGTCGATAACTCGTTTTCTAAAAGTTAAATATCAGTAGTGTTTTTAAAAAAATCTGACAGAAGAGATTCAAATACTAATTTGATTTACGGCATACATGTTTTATATGGTCAGGCGACAAAAAATATTTTGCATAGTAGGTTTGTTAACATAACACCTGTACTAGTTCCAGAAATCATCCAATGATAGAAGTATACTGGTTACTGTATTTATTATTTAATAAATATTAAGGACTAGATCAGTAAGTTAGCTAAAGAAAGTGATTGGTAATCTGGTCCACCATCTATTTCGTATGGCTAAGATACAAATTTAAGGCAGTTTAGTTGAAGGTAATATTAAAAAAATACTTCAGCTAAGTTATTCTTAGCTTGGTAATATCATAAATTGTCCGCAGTCCACGCGCTGTGCTGCATTAAACAACAAGGGATTTCACCAAGAAATAGAGCAGAAATGCGCTGTTTCAGTATCGAAATATAGGATAAATGGTATTTGTCCGGCGACTCTTCGATATCGTTGGCAATCCAACCTGCCAATCGCAAGCCACACACCTGTACTGCATCCGCGGTAAAAGTTGCGTGATTTATTATGTAGCCTAACCTGACTCCAACCACTAGGAGAACAGGCAGTTGCTCTTACATCACCCACTCGGAGTATGTTTGTGTATCTAATAGCGGCGTACATTGACCACCTGAGCCTTCCACAAGAATCCGCTCCGCCTGTTTTTCCGGGGAGTGCAGTCCTTGGGACATAATGTTAAAACGATCGATCTGTCATACTTGACGAACGCCATTGGCGCAAGCAGGTAGCTTGTATTGATTGAGCAACAGCTACGCGCGATGAGTTACTGCCTCTCCGCTTGTCACCTCAAGTAGTGGATATACGCTTCCTAGGGCGCTATTGGCGTAGTAGAAACTCGTCAACCTGTTAATATGTTAGTATTACAGCATTTTTTTGTTGAGCATGGTGTCTGGATCCTTTCTTTTAGGAATCTGACCTACTTTATGCCGACTTATATCATTAAACCCGAAGCGCTACACAAACTGAAACAAGCGATTACTGAAGTGTTGATTCATGAGATACATTTTAATGCTTGACAAGTGTTAACTATTAACAGGTACTTTGTTATTAGATAATAATGTTCTTACAATAAATAGTTTCTAACAATCGAGGATATGTTGTGCGTATATTCAGCAACGACTTTAAAGATGGAGATAAGATGCCAAAACGTCAAGTATTCAATGGAATGGGCTACCAGGGCGATAATATCTCTCCGCATCTTGCTTGGGAGAATGCTCCCCAGGACACAAAAAGTTTTGTGGTAACATGCTACGACCCTGATGCACCAACCGGTTCCGGTTGGTGGCACTGGGTCGTAGTTAATATTCCAGCGAGTACTAGATTTCTGGAACAAGGTACAGGCTCAGGTATGGCCATACTACCCCCTGGCGCACTGCAGACACGTACCGATTTTGGCATGTCAGGGTATGGTGGTGCAGCTCCACCTAAAGGCGAAAGTCACCGATATATTTTTAGCGTACATGCGCTAGATGTAGAGAAGATTGAGGTGGATGCTGGAGCTAGCGGAGCAATGGTAGGCTTTAACGTGCATTATCATGCACTGGCGCATGCCAGTATTACAGTGAACTATGTATGATAACAAGGAAAGTTAGTCGCCCCATACATAAATTCGCTAAGCTCTAATCCTTAGCACAGAAGGAGATAAACGACTTTGATTATGATATTTATGTGGAAAAATACTTCTAATATTCAACTGCTCAAGCATATATATATAGTGTACTAGAGAAATTATGTGTAATAAAGAGAGATACCTGGTTAACAACGTAGATATTCATTCCAGAATTTCATGTTAAGATTATAAACATCTTACTCCATTTAGCTAGAATTGTAGTATCATGTAAGCTTACAGTTTTTCTTCTTTATCATTTTTTAATTCTGGGGAATTATTTTCTCCATCTATCCTCTAGTTAAATAAAACTAATATGGCCACCTATGGGGGAATTACTGTTCTTTTTCCTTAATAGGATGCTGTGGCTGTATTAGCCCGCAGTGATCTGTTGACTTAGTCTAGTTTATGAATAACCACCCATATTGGACCTTGCCCTACTGC
The DNA here is from genome assembly GCF_009829915.1 of Pantoea sp. Nvir. Taxonomy (GTDB): domain Bacteria; phylum Pseudomonadota; class Gammaproteobacteria; order Enterobacterales; family Enterobacteriaceae; genus Pantoea. Next base: position 214,677 of record NZ_SZZW01000001.1, read on the forward strand.
ATAGCGTCCCAATGGTGTTAGCAGCCCTTGACGATCATTGATACGGTATACTACAATGTGGTGCGAATTTTGCCCCGCTGCTACTAAATAGCGACCGCTGTTATCAATACTAAAGCCGCGAGGTTGGTTTTCCGTAGGCTGATAGCCTTCAATGGTCATCAAGCCGCTATCTTCACGAATGCTGAACACGGTAATAATGCTGCTAGTGCGATCGCATGCATAAAGAAAATGGCCATTGGGCGTTATGTGAATATCTGAAGCCCAGCGTTTCTCATTGGAATCAGGCTTCATCATATCCATAGACTGCACATGTTCTACTTCACCGTGCGCATTATTTAACACCCATAAATCGACAGTACTATTTAACTCATTTACGCAATATGCATAACTACCATTGGGATGAAACGTGATATGGCGCGGGCCAGCGCCTTCTAACGTCATTACCTGTGCATGTGGTACCAGTTTACCGTCGGTACTCAGAGAGTAGAGGTAGATACGGTCTTGCTTCAATGCTGTTACGAACAGCATTTGGTTAGAGTAATCAATATTAGCAAAGTGACAACCATCCAGATCGTGGATCACCTGAGTTGGTGACCGCGGTAGCCCGTCTTTTCCGATCGGGCTGATGCTAATGCAGGCGTTATTGTAGGAGCTACAAAAAAGATAGTGGCCTGTACGATCGGTGGAAATATAAGTAGGGCTGCCCGGTAGTGGGGCTTTACCTGCTTCTTTTAGAGTACCGTCTGCAGCAATACGGAATGCTAGCACACGAAAGTTTGGACGTACACCGATATACAGAAAATCTTTCTTCGGGCTCACCACCATAGGCTGGATATGGCCGGAGACTTCCATCACTTGTAATAGAGAAAGTACACCATCCTCCCTTAACTGCCAAATATGAATCTGCTTGCTCTCGGGACTAGAGATATAAACGACTTGTTTCATGCATTATCCTTGTTCACTTCATGGAAAAATTAGACTACGGTATGCTGGAATTATTTTTTCGCTACTTTATTTTTCAAAGCTGTGTTGAGTAAATATTATAAATTCGACACCTGATATTCATTTAAGACAGTATGAGTCATGAATGAGCTGGTTAGAGTAATTCTGCTATACCGAGTAGTTTAGAGGATATCCTTACCTTTATACGATAACAAAGACATAACAGTATTAGAAAATGCTCTGGTTAAGTGAAGTAATCTAGCCAACTGATTGTTGCAATTCTAATCTTCTTGTATTACCAAACTTCTCTAATAAAGGTATAGCTATACCTTTATTAAAAGACTACTAATATAGGAAAGGGAACTTTTTCAAAAAAGAAAGAATACTTATGCTCATACCCAATGCAAAATAAGCGCTTGTAGCTCCTTCCTGACATAGATATACCCCTACCAAGGGGTCATGAATGTGATATGTCGACTGCTTGTTGTCTAGTGCCAGTGCACTCATAGATTAATTGTACTATACTAAGGTTACAGGTTGCCGCTGATAATCTTGATGAACTATGTTTTGCTTACTTGACTTACATGGAACACATCTCTAGCCGTTAACCTAATGATATACATGCCCTATAAGGGGCAGGATAGTAATTATAAATACTAGTTATAAACAACACTGAAACCAAAAAGAGTTATAAAGGGTTGTGTTGTACCGACATAGTGCACCACGATCATTGCGCATATTTCCGATTCGCACCTAATAGTGTGAGGGGAATGAACTTATAGGCATTTTTTACAAAAGTGCCTACGTCAGAATATACATAAGAGGAACTAGCAGTCAGATAACATGCTAGTGGGACACGGTGTTACCAGCGCAATAGGTCTTTATGTTGGGAAGAACACTACGACTATACTACGGTCGGTGGCTGATCTAGCTGCTACAATGTCTAAAGCATACCAACAGAAATCCTTTCAACTATCTACAAGATTCGGAGCCTCCTCCCAACAAGGTAATGGTACACGATGATAAAGCAGCACCACATTATTCGCAAAACGTGATGAGAGCTAAGTACACATATTAGAATTAGATTCTCATAATTAATGAGATACATGGTAATTTGATCGGAGAATCTTACTCCTAAATGTACGAGTAATGCGAGATCACCGTAACGACGCTCACTGCGATAATAGAAAATTGTTCAGGCTGACATTGACGAGCGCGGTGGCGTGTACCTGGCTAAAGGCGGGTTCATAGAATGTGTGCTTGCCTTTGATATGGTGGATCCGATGAAATCTGTAATATCAAACATAGTAAGAAGCTCAAAGAGGCCTTTTTTTGTCTGTACCGCTTTAAAAGAAAATGAATAGTTTTGAAAAAATACCCATTCATTAACATAAGTCTGAGGGGCAACCACGGCTTATTATTATAATTCTATATAATATCAAAATTATAATAGAGTTATAGAATAAGAGTGACTGAGCTTTTAGGGGGGGCAAGTTGTTGATGGGAACACTGGTGTATAAAAAGCGATATATCGAATAAGAATTCTCTCTAACCCTTTTTGATAGCTTATACTATAAGTCCGACAATACTTGATACTTATCGATTAGCTACTAGTCTACAATTGACAAGGACTGTCTAATGAATTTAACAATTTATGTCTACCTCAATCTAGAAGGACATAATGGCGATATGAACCAATCTCGCTTACAATTACTGGCTAAGGAATCCCTGCGAGTTGATGAGGGCCCTAACATACATGATGATTTGCTCAAAATGTAGGCACCATCTTCGATTTGCGTAAAACGGATTATCCTAGTCGATAAAGACTTAGCGACGTTAAATGGTACGATCATATTCCTCTACTCAATAGTACCGAAGGCATTATAAATGCTAACTTGATTTCTAGAACGTCGTGCTCAACAAAAAGTTTTTAATCAATTAGTCTAATTGTCCTGAATAATTGTAAACATCGGACTGACAGTAAAGAAAAGAGAACAGCCTGTTGGTGACAGGCTGTTCTTATACACCGTAATGATATGTAAAACAACAAAGTTTATTGTTTTGTATATAGGTTTAGTATATAAACTTATGCAGATTTATTTTCTTCTATGTGGCCACGGCCACGAGCTATCCATGAGGGGTTAATTACACTAATATTAACTAATATTTAAGGAGTGAAATATGAACGTAACTAAACTTGTTCTGATTCGCCACGGCGAAAGCCAGTGGAACCAAGAAAACCGCTTTACTGGATGGTATGATGTAGATCTGTCTGATAAAGGTCATACTGAAGCTAAAGTAGCAGGTCAACTTTTGAAAAAAAAAGGTTTTTCATTTGATTTTGCTTACACTTCCGTGCTGAAACGTGCCATTCACACTCTGTGGCACGTTCTTGATGAACTGGATCAAGCTTGGCTACCGGTAGAAAAATCTTGGCGTCTAAACGAACGTCACTACGGTGCCCTACAGGGTCTCAATAAAGTGGAAACCGCAATTAAATATGGCAACGAACAGGTAAAACAGTGGCGTCGTGGCTTCTCTTTTAATCCACCCGAGTTAGATCGCAGTGACAAGCGTTTCCCTAGCCACGATCCGCGTTATATGAAGCTGAGCGCAGAACAATTGCCTACTACTGAAAATTTAGCATTGACCATTAATCGTGTTATCCCTTATTGGAACGAGAGCATTCTCCCACGCATTAAAAGCGATGAAAAAGTGATCATCGTTGCACATGGCAACTCATTGCGCGCTCTTGTGAAATATCTTGACAATATGAGTGAAGATGAAATTCTAGAGCTGAATATCCCGACTGGAGTACCATTGGTGTATGAGTTCGACAAAAATTTCAAAGCCATTAAACATTACTACTTGGGCGATTCTAAAGAGATTATAGCAAGAGCTGCAGCAGTTGCCAATCAAGGTAAAGCGAAGTGAGCTTCTGTTAAAATTTAAAGTGCTATCAAAATATACATCTTCTCTAGAAAATTATATTATTATTACTATGGCTAACGGCTAAGTTAGTGTAAGAAAGTACACTAGGTCAGGAGTCTTGCATTCATCACAATGTCTTGCATTCATCACAATAATGAATAACGGCATGAATGTGATAAAAGGGAGAATACTACACATTGAGCTACTGGAAAAAGTAATGCACTTACATAAAATACTGTTCTCTGCAACAGGAAGATAAGTGAATACTCTAGGTTCGTTCGTATGTCTATCTGACGGATCTCTGCACTTACCCCATGTAAGTATAGTAGTAAAATGATAAAAAAGATCTGTATCTTGGCAAACTACTTTGTAACTCGATATGAATAAAATTCAAGAGAAAAGCGTGCCGCTAAGTAATCAAACGATTAATTAGTGAGTGCTGTTTACCTTTTCCCTACGATAAGTAATGCAAATCAAACAAATTTATATTTATTACGAATAATTAATGATTTGTTTCTTAGGCGTTCCCTTTTACCTCAAGGTTGAGTGCTCTTGCAAAAGCGAGCATGCGGTTAAGGGGTAATAATGCTGCCTCGCGCAACACAGTATCCACTTCTATTTCATGCTGAGCGCCGTCTTTCTCTAGACCTTCCGCAATTGTTTTAAGACTATTCATAGCCATCCATGGGCAATGTGCACAGCTACGACAAGTCGCGCCTTCGCCCGAAGTAGGAGCTTCTATCAATATTTTATCGGGCACCGTTTGTTGCATTTTATAGAAGATGCCACGGTCGGTGGCCACGATCATTTGTGGATGCGGGAGTTTCTGCGCTGCCTGAATGAGTTGGCTAGTGGAGCCAACGGCGTGTGCTAGATCGATAATCGCCTGAGGAGATTCTGGATGTACCAATATTGCTGCGTCAGGATATAATAATTTCATGCGCTGCAATGCCTGAATTTTAAATTCATCATGTACTATGCAGACTCCCTGCCAGCATAATACGTCGGCACCGGTTTTTTTTGTGACGTAGTGTCCCAGGTGGCGATCTGGTGCCCAGATGATTTTTTTGCCTAAACTATCAAGATGGTTGATTAGCTCCACTGCAATACTGGAAGTTACTACCCAGTCGGCACGCGCCTTAACAGACGCCGAGGTATTAGCGTAAACTACTACGGTGCGATCGGGATGAGCATCGCAAAAGGCGTTAAACTCCTCAATAGGACAGCTAAGGTCAAGAGAGCATTCTGCCTGGAGTGTGGGCATAAGTACTGTTTTCCCTGGGCTGAGGATTTTAGCAGTTTCGCCCATAAAGCGCACACCCGCTACTAGCAGCGTTGAGGCGGGATGAGTGCTACCAAAACGTGCCATTTCTAGCGAGTCCGCCACACAACCTCCAGTTTCTTCCGCCAGCAGCTGAATTTCTGGATCGGTATAGTAGTGTGCCACTATTACTGCATTTCGCGCTTTTAATAGATCTTTAATTTTATTTAGGTAAAAGACCTTTTCATCTTCACCCAGGCGAGACATCTTTTTTGGGAAAAGATGTCTCGCGCGCGCTACTTTGAATATGACACTCATGACACGACCGCTCTTGTTTTATAAATTAAACCAAGTTTTCTCAAAAAAGCAAAAAATTTTTTTGATCCCTCATATAATGTTTTATATGTTAAACATCATAACTAAAATAGCTTGGTTCGTCGACTAAAAATCTTATTACACTCCGCTTCTTATGGACTATCAAGATCGAGAATTAAGGCTTTTTACCTTGAAAACACCCATAAAAACTATTTCAGCACTGGCCGTTAACGCCTAAAATATGATGGTACGGAACAATACAATTATAGAAAATTTCTTCCTCTAGCTGCTCTGACGGCGAGTCACCGCCTATAATTGGTCACTCATCCAGAGTAAGACCCCGTAGGGGCGTATTTTGCTGAAGAGAAGAGATATCATCCTATAAAGACCTTTTTTTGGAATTCAGTTCTAATTAAATTATGCCCTCTTCTGAAATCTATTATGGGGCCTGACCTAGCACAATACCCGTTCTGACATCCTATATATATTTAGCATAGCCTTGATTGACATCAGCATTTGTACTATCTATGCAGTTAAAAACTGCACTATATTAAAGGAATTAAATATTTTAGCTTTTTGCACTAGTATTGAAATCTTGTAACATTGTAGGTGATATGTTTTTCTTATACCTGAGTTATTCATCCTGAACTTTTACGCCACACAATGCATAGTTTGGCATCTTCAAGAACGCTCAGCAAATTAATCGTATTATCAAATATGGCATACTGAAGAAAATTGCCATCAAGCTTTTATTATATTATTCCGTATTGTCTACCTCGCAGAGTAACCCCAAGAGTTTACTACTGGCAGTAAACTCGATTTGCATCAGGTTGAAAAACTATTTCAAGCGCACTATCAAACAGTGCAAAAAAAGCTATGCAAACGCATATGCACACTGTGTCTTTTTATCAACTGACGTATGACTTACTGGTTAATTCTGTATTTTAAATATGAATGGATATTATATTATAAGAAATCAAGGTGGTACAGATAGCGCTTAGTACCTATTTATAGGTCGTTTAGAATAGCATCTAGAATATGCCACCGAAAAAGCATATTTTACTGAGGTAGCGTTGTATCCTACAACTCCACTTAGTTTATACTGTTTGATATATCGTTTCATACGTGTTCTTAGCAATGTAATTTAATTCATAGAGGTCTTAATTTATCTCATAAACGCCCATACGCGCAGCTAGAACGTCACAATTTTAGCTTACACATACTGAGTACTTTCGATGATTGCGAACTTTAGTTAAACGTTATTATCAACTAACATAGTGGCAGTTAAAATCGTCAACTATAACCAAGTCCTATTGGTTCTAGCGCACCTCTATATTGATACATATTTATATCTTTCACCTGGTTACCATGCTACGCCGCGCGTCCTATCAGCATTCCTTTCTTATGCATTAGATAACATTCTCTACTGTATACTTCCTCCGTTAATGCCTGTGTTATCAGGAAGTTAGCATAAGCATGTACTGACCACACTGTACTGAACCGTGTAGTTGTCCAACAAGGTAATATGAAAGCTGGTCATTTTGCTTAAAATGCTCTTAAATTACTATCATATTAGATACATACCCGATGTAAAAGTGGGTTTCTTCCTTTACAAGGATATCATGATTTACAATAAAATTAATCATATAACACCCTTATAACAGTGTAAGTGAATTTAAGTAAGTACACCCTTCTTTTACTGAAGGGACTGTATCAGTCATACACCGGCGAAGGGTTAACAAAAACTTAATCTTAGTGAATTGTCGTCTAGTCTCGCTGTGTTATTGATTTAAGAAATGGCTATAAAACAGAAAGGAGAGAAGCGCCTATCAACGGCGCTTCTCTCCGAACTAATAACTCATACATGAGATAATGTGAATCTGCAGTCAATTAACTAAAGTACATTGCTCTACCAACGAAGCTACTATTACTTTCACGATTTTAAAAAATTTCTATTTTCAGTTAGTAACTGAACAACTATATTATGTGAAATCCAATGCTAGATGAAAAACTTATAACCCGGTGAGGCGTTTTTGTGCCAGCTTTGCTGAAGTAGTATTAGGATAAAGTTTGATCACTTCCTGGTACACTGCTTTAGCTTTTCCTTTGTTCTTTTCCTCCTGCATGAGGATACCAACTTTTAGTAGTGATTCTGAAGCTTTCTGAGACTTTGGATAATTTTTGACGACAGTAGCGTAATAATAGACAGCATCATCTTTTTTACCCTTGTTGTAATTCAATTGTCCCAACCAGTAATTCGCATTCGGTTGGTATATTGAATCAGGGTAGCGCTTTACCCATGCTTGGAGTGCTATGATTGCTTGATCATACTGTTTTTTCTCTATGATCATTGATACTGCAGCGGTATAGTCGCTGTTAGCATCGCCGTTTTGCATTGGAGAGGCTGATGCTGCCGTATCACTGCTACTTTGTATCGCATTATCTGCTTTACTACTGAGGTTATCGAACTGCTGATAAAGATGCTTCTGCCTCTCAATCACCTGATTAAGTTGATGACTGTTGTTTTGGATTTGTCCACGTAGCGAATCGATGTCGCTTTGGTTATCGTTTATCTGCTGCTGTAGCAACTGCAGTAGCTGAGCTTGAGCATTAGAAATTTGTTCGAGAGTGCTAACACGTTCTTTGATCGAGCTAGCAGATCCAGTGCTAATGATTGACGCTTGCGCATTAAAGTGCCAAGGAGCCGCTACACCAACTAAAAAAGACAGACTTAACAAAAAAAATCTAAAGTTACTAATCATATAATTTTCTTAGTACACAAGAACAGCACGACGATTTTTCGAGTAAGCAGTTTCGTCATGGCCTAGTACATCTGGTTTCTCCTTACCATAAGAGACAATAGACATTTGCTCAGCGGAAACACCTTTACCTTGAAGATATATCTTCACAGCGTTAGCACGACGCTCGCCTAGTGCAATGTTGTATTCAGGAGTACCGCGCTCATCTGCATGACCTTCGATTGTTACTTTGTACGATAGGTTGCTTCGCAAAAAGGCTGCGTGCTCGTCTAGTATCTGAGCATATTCAGACTGGATATTATACTTATCCAGTTTGAAGTAGATTATTTTGTTCTGCTGTAATTGCTGTACCTGTAGACGCGCCTGTTCATCAGAAAATAAGAGGCCGTTGCTATTCATATTAGCACCTTTACCATTAGCATGATTGGAATTCATGCTATTTTGCTCGTTATTGCTTTTTTTATATGAGCTACAGGCAGCAACTATAACCAAAATAGGTAGCGTCAATATTAACCCTTTTAGTACTTTATTAATTTGCATTGCAAAATCCTATTATTGTCAGATAGCGTGCTATACGCGCTTGCACAGAAATCATAGATATGGTGACCAAGCAGGAAACTTAATTTCCCCATTAGTTAAAGGAAATCGTGCTTTGAAACGCCCATCGGTGGAAACCAACTGTAACACGGAACCAATCCCCTGAGTAGAGCTATAGACTACCATTGTACCATTCGGTGATAAGCTAGGAGTTTCATCCAAGAACGTGCTCGTCAACGTCTGAACAGCACCCGTTTCTAGATCTTGTTTAGCAACATGCTGCTCACCACCATTAGTACTGATCATAACCATCGACTTACCATCATTAGATACATCAGCGTCCTGGTTTTGTGCGCCTTCCCAGGTTATTCTCTGTGGTGCGAATCCATTGATACTGATTTTATAAATTTGCGGTGCACCCGCCTGATCAGAGGTATAGGCCAATGTTTGGCTGTCAGGGAACCAAGTGGGTTCAGTACTGTTGTAATGTCCGTCAGTGAGCCGACGTATCTGACCCGATCCCAAATCCATGATATAAAGGTTCAGACTACCGGTCTGCGACAGTGCGAAAGCTAGCTTAGTGCCGTCCGGAGAAAAAGCCGGCGCACCGTTATGACGTGGATAAGAAGCGATCTGACGTATATTTCCGTTAGAAAGCGTCTGAACTACTAGCTCTGATTTGCCGCTTTCAAAGGTTACATATGCCATTTCAGATCCGTCTGGAGACCAAGCTAGTGACATTAGTGGCTGCAGCGACCGGTGAACCACGAACTTATTGTAACCATCATAGTCCGAAACTTGCAGCTCATACGGGAACTGCGAGCCTTTGTTATGTACTATATAGGCAATACGAGTACGGAATGCACCTTTAATGCCTGTCAGTTTTTTGAATACCTCGTCACTGGCGGTGTGTGCTGCATAACGCAGCCATTGTTTGGTAGTTTTATAGGAATTCTGCTCGATAACTTTGCCTGGAGAAACTGCGGTATCAACTAACTGATAAGATACCTGATAGCTACCGTCCAGATTTAATTGCACTTGCCCGATAATTACTGCATCAATGCCTAATGCAGTCCATGCCGAAGGTTGAACTTCTTGAACGCTAGTCGGTTGCTGAGGTAGATGGGAAACATCCAGTGGATTAAATTTACCGCTATTACGTAGGTCTGCGCCCACGATGCCTCCGATATCTTCCTGAGCAACGCCAGATCCGGTCCATTTAAACGGCACAACACCAATAGGACGAGACGTATTAGCACCCTGTGTAATCTCAATACGCACCTCTGCACCCAGTATGCTCGTCCAAAACAGCATACATAAGCTTAATGTAACACAAAGAACTCGCTTCATATTATCTCTCTTCTCTCACTCCCCTTACTTAAATTTTCGGCTGAGATAATTTACACAGTTTCTAGAAAATCAATACTTCCTTTTATTTACAGCGTAAAAATAGATTAAGTACCGTTAATGTATAGCATATTATTATGGCTTGAAATCAAGTGGCGCGTTCTTAAAGATGTTATAAACCTTATTTGAAGGAGGCTGAGGAATACGAGCTTGCTGCACGGCTACCAGCGCCGCCTGACACAGAGAAGGATCACCTTCTTCTGCTTGAGCATCTATCAAAAAACCATCCGATGCTAGATTTATGCGTAGTGTACAAGTACGACCTTTATAGTTTTCCCAATCGTAAAACTTATTTTGGATCGCTGTTTGGATTTGGGCTGCATAATTAGTGATGTCTGTGGTGCTGGACTTACCAGATTTTCTTACATTACCCTTCGCTACCACACTACCACTATTAGCGTTAGAACTATTAGGTGAATTCTTTCTTGATGTAAGTCCTCCAAGTAAATTATCTACTTCACTGCTATTGTTCTCTGCTTTCGACAGCCTCTTTTTTTTCACAGTGTCTAATTTATCTATTGTATCAGACTTGGGTTTCATTTCTGCTGTAAGCTTTTCTATGACTATTGCTTTTTTCAGCTCAACTTTGGCTTTTTTTTCTGCTTTTTGCTTTGCCTGAAAAAGATCCGCTTTAGTGGTTGTTTTATTTTCCTGTGCTGATTTCATAGCTTGCTGCACTTTTAAGTGCTCTTTCTCTAACACTTGCAGAAACTTTTGCTTGGAAGTTTGCTCCTGCTTTTGTTTCTGCAACTGTTGCTCTGCAAGCTGATTATCTCTTTTCTGGTTTTGCTGACTTTTATATTCTTCTAGTATGGCTCTGGTATCGACCATTATCGCACCAATATCACTACCTTGATCACTTACCTTAATATTCTCATCGAATGAGCTCCAAACTAACAGCGCGAACAACACGATATGCAGGGCTACTGATGTTATTACCCCACTTTTTAATCTCTCATTTTGCTCAATTGCCGTCAACACACTCAGTTCCTAAAAACAGATTGATTTTAAATCAAATCGGTTGCGTCATTAAACCAACAGATTTTATACCTGCCTGATGCAGTAGATTAAGAACTTTAATAATTTCGTTATAAGGTACATTTTTAGCACCACCAATCAAAAAGATAGTTTTTTGATTCGCCTTAATGCGACGCTGTGCTTCGCTTACTACCTGTTCCGGAGGCAACTGTTCCATGCGATCGTGCTCTACCACTAAGCTATACTGGCTGATACCAGCAACTTCTACAATCACAGGTGGATTTTCATCACTGGATACTATTTTAGATTTATTAACATCCGGTAAGTCTACTTTTACACTCTGAGTAATGATTGGTGTCGTCGCCATGAAGATCAGTAACAACACTAGTAGAACATCGAGTAGCGGAACGATATTTATTTCTGATTTAAGATCTCGACCGATGCGATCACGTACTCTTACCATAATTCACCTCCGCTTACTTCTATTTTTTACTAGAGAAAGCCTGACGGTGCAGAATGGCCGTAAACTCTTCTGTAAAATTATTGTATTTCTGTTCCAGGTTATTAACACGCTGGTTTAGTCTGTTATAGGCTATAACAGCCGGAATTGCGGTGAATAAACCCATTGCAGTAGCGATAAGTGCCTCGGCGATTCCTGGTGCTAGCATCTGCAGTGTTGCCTGTTTTACTACGCCGAGCGCGACAAAGGAATGCATAATACCCCAGATGGTTCCGAATAAACCTATATAAGGACTTATAGATCCAATAGTACCTAGAAAAGGAATATAATTTTCAAGTGTTTCAATCTCACGGTTCATTGAAATATGCATAGCACGTCTCGCCCCTTCAACCACTGCTTCAGGAGCGTGGTTGTTAGCGCGGTGTAAACGAGCAAACTCTTTGAAGCCGGCATAAAAAATTTGCTCTGCACCGCTCAGCTCTTCACGACATCCTTGGCTCTCTTGATAAAGGCGTAAAATTTCAATGCCGGACCAAAATTTGTTTTCAAAATTTTCTGTCTTTTTCCCCGCCGTATTCAAAATACGAGTACGTTGAATAATGATGGCCCATGAGAAAATAGAAAACCCTATCAAAATAAAAATGATAATCTTCACTAAAAGGCTTGCATTCAAAAATAATATAAAAATATTTATATCAGTCACTGCTTGGACTCCGTAAGAATAGAGTTTAAAGATAATGATTTGACAGCGTCGCACAACAGTTTCCAGAACGAATAGCCCGTGATAATTAGTCTTAAGATGAGCGAAAAATCATGCAATAGCCCTTTGTTATTAAACAATATTGAATGCATAATACACGATTATATTCCGAGATCTATTCTTGATGTATTCCAAATACTAGCCAGTAATAACGTTACAGGCGTATGTCAGTAATAAGAAAAAGATACAGACAAGACACATATTTGTTACCTTCATCATCAGTAACCTACGCTTAAAATATTATTTAATGATATGCTAGTATATTTTGGAATACTACCAAATATGTTACTGCTATGACGATTCGTAAAAATATGATAGCGCTTAAAGTCATCATACGTTACCGTATGCAGTTTTTAAGTCAAATTATCAGTAGTAGTATACTTAGGTTATTAGTATATTATATGTATACATTCTCCATTCCGCCCTTTTCTCGAAACACGATATTACCTAACAAACAGATTTGAGACCACTTCATGGTCAGCCACTTTAATGAAATATCTGCGACGTTAATGCCGTACTTCATCTAATCTCCTATCTTCCAGCATTACTACACAGACTCTTATCATTTAAAAATCACACCCACCAAGCGCGCACAGAGGCGATAGTAGGGTTTTGTATCTAATTGTTCACTACTAAGAAGATACAAAGTGCAGAGAGTGTAGAGAAAGTAGGTTCTTGTATCCACTGACTAAGTAACTGGCCAGTTACTGGTCATGTCTTAAATCACTAGTCACAAAGTAAAAAGATAGACAAGGAATATATGTATGTATTATACAAAGAACACATAACGTTTTACTATTGAGTGTGTACACAAAGGTGTCATTAGTACAATGAGGTAGTAAGAGCAGTTAATGCGAAACTAGCATTCGGCAGACAGATTAGTATAATAATTAACATATAATTACTTAACGTAAGATGTTATTATGTTTTATGAAATGATTCACCTCTCAAAAAGTTAAATGTTCTGAATAATTAATAGCTAAAAATAAAGAAATAGCACATCAGACTTAAGGAACCCTGATGAATACAACATAACTACAATCCATAACATAAAGATTTTTTGCTTTTATAAACGACATTAGCTATTAATAAAAACGAAAAATCTAACTACATTTTATGTAAAAATTACTTGTAGGAAGTAAGTATTGATATTTATTTTATCCTTTTACCATGGATAAATATAATTTGTGACCTGATACAAGCACGTAATGGTTATTAACATCAATAGAAAAATATCATTATGATTTTTTAAAAAAATCAATTTTCTCACTGAGAAAATGTTAGAATTAATACATTATTATTTATTTCAATTTTATTGAGAACGACTTAGATGTAATTTAATTATGGCCTCTCGATATTCAAGTTGAAGCTACACTCTAAAAAATTATTAATTTGGATCGATGCTTTAATTTTTCATTGTGAATGATATTATCTATAATACTTTTTCTTAAAGAAAGTACTATACTGTCAATTATATAATATTTTATAATTGGGTAGCATCCCTTCTTCACAAATGATCTCTTCCACACCTTTTATGTTACTTTATTTATTTTGTGTAGGTAAATAACTCACCCCGTAGTGGTGACCTACTGGCTAATACTGAGCTAGTTTATTTTACGGGTAGGAGCTCTTTTACTGCATCACCGATATCTACTAGACTCCGCACAGTTTTCACGCCCGCTGCTTCTAAGGCAGCAAACTTTTCTGCCGCCGTGCCTTTAGTACCTGCAATGATGGCGCCTGCATGGCCCATACGCTTGCCTTTTGGTGCAGTAACACCTGCGATATAGCCAATAACTGGTTTGGTAATATGTTCTTTAATGAACGCCGCTGCCTCTTCTTCCGCGCTACCACCAATCTCGCCTATCATGACAATTGCTTGTGTCTTTGGGTCATCTTGAAACATTTTAAGTATGTCAATAAAATTAGATCCTGGGATCGGGTCACCACCGATACCAACACAGGTAGACTGGCCATAACCAATATCACTGATCTGCTTTACTGCTTCATAGGTTAATGTGCCTGAACGTGATACAATACCGATACAACCAGGCAGGTGAATATGACTCGGCATAATGCCAATCATACATTCACCTGGAGTGATAACACCCGGGCAATTTGGACCTATCATACGCACGTCCGTTTGATCCAGTTTCATTTTGACTATCATCATATCTAGCGTTGGTATGCCTTCAGTAATGGTGATAATAAGTTTGATACCTACGTCAATCGCCTCCAGGATACTATCCCTACAGAATGGAGCCGGAACGTAAATCACTGTCGCAGTCGCACCGGTAGACTCGACTGCCTCTCGCACAGTATTAAATACTGGTAACCCAAGGTGCATGGTACCACCCTTACCCGGTGTGACGCCTCCAACTAGCTTCGTGCCGTACTCTAGTGCCTTCTTAGAGTGAAAAGTACCTTGATCACCAGTGAAACCCTGGCAAATGACTTTAGTATTTTTATTGTTTAGAATAGACATTTGTTTATTTCCCCCTTTGCAGCAGCGACAACACGTTGTGCCGCATCGGTCAGGTTGGTTGCTGCAATGATATTTAATCCACTATCTGCTAGTTTTTTCGCGCCTAGTTGAGCGTTGTTTCCTTCCAGGCGTACTACAACCGGTACGTCAACACCTACTTTTGCGACGGCACCGATAATTCCCTCAGCGATTAGATCGCAACGTACAATTCCGCCGAAAATATTGACTAATACTGCTTTTACAGCTTCGTCGGAGAGGATAATTTTGAAGGCTTCGCTAACGCGTTCTTGAGTTGTGCCGCCACCCACATCGAGGAAGTTAGCCGGACGGCCTCCATATTGCTTTATGATATCCATGGTGCCCATCGCTAGACCTGCACCATTAACCATACAGCCGATGTCGCCTTCTAAAGCTACATAATTAAGTTCTAACTGATTCGCATGCTCTTCACGGAGATCTTCCTGGCTTGGATCATGCATTTCACGTAATTTACGTTGACGGAACAAAGCGTTACGGTCTACGCGTATCTTACCGTCGAGGCATACTAGGGTTCCCTGCTTAGTGATAACCAACGGATTGATCTCAATTAACGCTAGGTCACATTCTAGGAACATGGTAGCTAAACTAATAAAAATCTTAGTAAAGTCACTAGCTTGTTTACTGGTCAAACCTAGTTTAAACGCTAGTTCTCTCCCCTGATAAGGCTGCGGACCTGTCAGAGGATCAAGCGCTATTTTATGAATTAGATCAGGTGTTTCTTTGACCACCTTTTCAATGTCAACACCTCCTGCGGGCGAGGCTATAAAGACTACACGACAAATTTCACGGTCAACCAACGCACCAAGATAGTATTCCTGCTCGATTTCAGTAGCAGCCTCTACCAGAATCTTGTTTACCAACTGACCTTCATCATTTGTTTGATTGGTTACTAAGCGCTTACCTAGCCAACTTTCAGCGAAACTACAGACATCTTCCTTTCTATTCACCACTTTCACGCCACCTGCTTTACCGCGTCCACCAGCATAAACTTGACATTTCACTACCCATGGACCTGAACCAATTTTAGCAACTGCTTCTTCTGCTTCACGTAGCGTAGTACAAACGTAGCCTTTTGGTACTGACATCCCATACTGTACAAATAGCTGTTTAGCCTGATATTCGTGTAAATTCATGATGCTCTATCCATTTATGGTTGAAAGAATTAACTGAGGTTAGGCATGTTGTAGACAGGCATGTCTGTGATAATTAGACATCCAACAGCAGTCGTGCTGGATCTTCCAGAAGCTCTTTGATCGCTACCAAATAGCTAACTGATTCGCGACCATCAATCAAACGGTGATCATAGGAAAGTGCTAAATACATCATCGGTAGCACTATAACCTGGCCATTTACCGCTACCGGACGATCTTTAATTGCGTGCATTCCCAGGATGGCGCTTTGTGGCGGATTAATGATTGGGGTCGACATCAGCGAACCGAAAATACCTCCATTAGTGATAGTAAAATTACCACCCGTGAGTTCTTCTACAGTGAGCTTACTGTTACGAGCTTTCACTACCAACTCTTTAATTTTCTTTTCAATATCTGACATGCTTAGGGTATCAACATCTTTCAGCACTGGTGTTACTAGGCCTCGCAGAGTAGAAACTGCAATGCTGATGTCGAAGTAGTTATGATACACTACATTGTCTCCGTCGATTGCAGCGTTAACTTCTGGGAAACGCTTAAGACCTTCAACGACAGCTTTAATATAAAAGGACATAAAGCCCAAACGTACACCATGACGCTTCTCAAAGGCTTCACCATATTGTTTACGCAGATCCATGATTGGCTTAATGTTCACTTCATTAAAGGTCGTCAGCATGGCGGTGTTCTTTTTCGCTTCTAGCAAGCGCTCCGCTACGCGCTTACGCAGACGGGTCATCGGTACATATTTTTCACTACGGTTAGTATTAGCAGGATTCGGTATGACTCCAGAGGCATCCTGTACCTGTGAGACTTTATTATTTTTTAGTTTTATTGCTAGAAGTTTATCCACGTCTTTACGCGTGATACGGCCACCCACATTATCACCTTTAATCTGAGATACGTCTAGGTCGTACTCAGCTATAAGACGACGGATAGCCGGACTCAATGCGTCGTTTCTTTCATTTTCCATCGACGCTGTCTGGCGTTGTTGTGCCAAAATAAACTTTTTATCATCTATGTTGTTGTCACTAATTTGTTTGCTATTAGCCTTGTCTAGATATCCTAGAATTTGACGGGAGGTTACGGTCGTTCCTTCGTCTTTTAGCACGGCCTCCAACACGCCGTCTGCCTGTGCTGGCACTTCCAGCACCACTTTATCAGTTTCTATCTCTACCAACACTTCGTCGCGGCTTACCGTATCGCCTGGTTTTTTATGCCAAATTACTACGGTTGCATTGGCAACAGATTCAGGCAGCTCAGGAACGAGAATATCTACGCTACTCATTATCTTTCCTTTTAAATTAACCAAGGTTCAGCGCGTTATTAACCAAGTCTTGCTGCTGTTGTTGATGTACAGACATATAGCCTACAGCCGGAGATGCTGAAGCAGGACGACCCGAATAGCGCAGAGAAGCGCTAAACGGAATCACTTCAAGCAAATGATGCTGACTACAATACCATGCGCCCTGATTTAGGGGTTCTTCCTGACACCAAACGAAATCTTGCACATGGGCGTAATCTTTTAATACTTCTTGCACTATTTTATGGGGGAACGGATAGAGCTGCTCGATACGCACGATAGCCACATCTTTCTGCTTATGTTTACGACGTTGTTCAAGAAGATCGTAATAAACTTTACCAGAGCAAAATACTACACGTTTTACCTGCTGTGGATAGAGAGGGTCGATCTCTCCGATAGCAGGCTTGAAACTACCGTTCGCTAGTTCGTCTAAAGAAGAGACAGCTAGTAGATGACGCAGCAACGATTTTGGCGACATGACGATCAACGGGCGACGCATACTACGCAACGCCTGACGACGTAACATATGGTATACTTGTGCCGGTGTAGAGGGTACGCACACCTGCATATTCTTTTCTGCGCATAGCTGTAGATAGCGTTCAAGTCGCGCCGAAGAGTGTTCTGGGCCTTGACCTTCATAGCCGTGTGGTAGCAACATTACCAAACCGCACATACGCCCCCATTTTTGCTCACCGGAGCTAATGAACTGGTCAATTACCACCTGGGCACCGTTAGCAAAGTCGCCAAACTGTGCCTCCCAAATGGTCAACGTGCGCGGTTCCGCCGTGGCGTAGCCATACTCAAACGCTAACACCGCCTCTTCAGACAGGGTGGAGTCCCAGACACTAAAGTGCTTTTGATTACCATGAATATGGTGTAATGGCGTATATGTAGAGCCATTACACTGGTTGTGGATCACCGCGTGACGATGGAAAAAGGTGCCTCTGCCTGAGTCTTCGCCGGAGAGACGTACCGAAATGCCTTCATCCACTAATGTGGCATAGGCTAAGTTCTCAGCACCGCCCCAATCAAAAGGCTTGTAACCTTCGGCCATCTCCTTACGGTCATTATAAATCTTCGCTACAAGTGCCTGCACTTTAATCTCTTCTGGAAGATGGCTGATACGGCGTGCTAGGTCCTGTAAACGCTTTAGATCAACCATCGAAGAGTAGCTTTCATCCCACTCATGATTAAGATAAGGTGACCAAGTAAGGGAATGTAAGCTCATCGGACGCCATTCTGACACTACACATTCACCCGCATCTAGTGCAGAGCGATAAAGGTTAACCATTTCAGTGGCTTCTTCAAGTCTGATTACACCTTCTTTTTCTAAGCGATCTGAGTAAATCTTACGTGACGTCGGATGATTTTTGATTTTCTGGTACATCAGCGGCTGGGTTACACTCGGTTCATCAACTTCATTGTGTCCACGACGACGATAGCAAACTAAATCTATAAAAACATCGCGCTTGAAAGTGTTTCGATAGTCCAGTACTAGACGAGTAACAAACACCACTGCTTCTGGATCGTCGGCATTAACGTGAAAAATAGGCGCTAATACCATTTTACCAATATCAGTACAGTACGGTGTTGAACGCGCGTCACGCGGGTTAGAGGTAGTGAAGCCCACTTGGTTGTTAATAACGATACGCACAGTACCACCGACTTCATAGCCGCGTGCTCGTGACATATTTAGAGTTTCTTGCACGACTCCTTGGCCAATAACCGCTGCGTCACCGTGAATGGTAATTGGCAAAACTTGGTTACTGCCCAGCGCATTTCGACGATCGAGACGCGCACGCACTGACCCCATAACCACGGGGCTAACAATTTCCAAATGCGATGGGTTGAATGCCAGCGCTAAGTGCACTAAGTTACCTTCAGTCTCTACGTCAGACGAAAAACCCATATGGTATTTTACATCGCCGGTGCCGAGATGATCTTTATGTTTTCCTACGAACTCTTCGAAGAGAGTCTGCGATTTTTTACCTAGTACATTAATCAGTACATTGAGGCGGCCACGATGCGCCATACCCATCACTATTTCACATGTTCCGCTTTTACCTGCATATCGAATTATTTCGCGTAGCATCGGGATCAGTGATTCACCACCTTCCAACGAGAAGCGTTTTGCGCCTGGGAATTTTATGCTAAGATATTTCTCCAATCCCTCTGCTGCTGTTAGATCTTTCAGTAAACCTTTTTTTTCTTCATTGTTACATCTGATTACACCAGCCGCTGATTCCAAACGTTGCTGAATCCAGAGCTTCTCTTCGGTGTTATTTATATGCATATATTCTGCACCAATGGAACCACAATATGTCTGCTGAAGAGCTTTGTAAAGATCATTCAGCTTCATGGCTTCTTGACCGATAAAGAAAGACCCTACGTTAAAAATTTCTTGGAAATCAGAATTAGTTAGACCATGAAAAGATGGGTCAAGGTCAGCAACGCGGTCCTGTTTCCATAGACCAAGCGGGTCAAGGTTAGCGTGCTGGTGTCCAAGAAAACGAAAGGCATTAATCAGCTGTAATACCTTAACCTGCTTTGGATTAGCAGAGGGATTTAAGACATGAGCGTTATAACGAGATGGATTTTTTGCTAAATAACGAAAGTACTCTCGTGTAATGGAGTGAAACTGTTCAGGGCTCACGCCGGTGTCTGGTAGTTGTTGGAACTTTGTGTACCACTCTGCATCAACAGAGTCTGGATCGGTCAGGAAATTCTCATAGAGGCTCTCTATGTAAGACTGGTTCGCGCCGGCTAGCCAAGAGGAGTCCAGCCAAGGCTTCATCGCGCTATTTTGCATCGTGATTCCCTAAGCATTACTGTGCTTTTTTTAGGTTTCATTTGTTGCCACTGTTGCCACTTTAACTGCTTACTCTAGTGATTTTAGAGAAATGAGCACTATGCGCTCACACGCGCCCTTGCTTCCGGGAAATTAGAGATTTCCAGAGTTCTTTATGATAAGACTTTATGCACCCCTCTGCAGTAGCATTGATTTGATATGTCCAATGGCACGCGTTGGGTTAAGCCCCTTGGGGCACACACTCACACAGTTCATGATACTATGACAACGGAACACACTGAAAGCATCGCTTAAATTGTCTAAACGTGCCTCAATTTCAGTGTCACGGCTATCTACTAGAAAGCGGTATGCCGCCAGCAGACCAGCCGGACCCACAAATTTATCAGGGTTCCACCAAAATGATGGACAAGCTGTTGAACAGCATGCGCAGAGAATACACTCGTACAAACCATCTAGATCCTTACGTTCAGCAGGAGTTTGCAGGCGTTCACGCACCGGAGGATGATTTTCATTATTTAACAGATAAGGCTTAATTTTCTCATATTGTGCGTAAAATTGTCCCATATCTACGACTAAATCACGAATAACGGGTAAGCCGGGTAATGGACGAATAACAATTTTTTTGTTGCCATTACCCAAAGCGGAGAGCGGAGTGATACATGCTAGAGCGTTTTTGCCGTTCACATTGAGGCCATCAGACCCACATACACCTTCACGGCATGAGCGACGAAAAGCTAACGTCGTATCTTTCTCTTTGAGGCGGATGAGAGCTTCTAAGAGCATTATATCTCGCCCATTTTCAAATTCTAGGGTATAATCCTGCATGTATGGTGCGACATCAATACCAGGATTATAACGATAAATGAAAAATTCAAGTCTCATGATCGTCTCCGTAATTAGTAGGTACGGATTTTTGGTGGAAAAGCTGCACGCAGTTTTGGCCGCATATTCACCTTACGTCGTGTCATACTTTCAGTTTCAGGGAGGTAGAGACTGTGACACAACCAGTTTTCATCATCGCGATCAGGGTAATCAAATCTATTATGCGCACCACGGCTTTCAGTTCGGAAATTAGCCGCAACCGCGGTAGCATAAGCAGTTTCCATTAGGTTGTCTAACTCTAAACATTCAATACGTTGGGTATTAAAATCAGATGAATAGTCATCAAGACGTGCTGTTTTTAAACGATCGCGAATTTGTTTCAGCTCTTCCAGACCCCGCCGCATTGCATCGCCTTCACGGAATACTGAGAAATTGTTCTGCATACAGCACTGTAGCGCTTTACGAATTTCAACTGGATCCTCGCCAGTAGTGTTATTTTTCCACCGGTTAAAACGTGCCATAGCAGCTCCGATCTCTTCCTGAGTAGCGTCAAGTAGTGGACCCTGTTGCTGCCTACATTCCATCAATTGAAGGCCGGCTGCGCGACCAAATACTATTAGATCCAGCAATGAGTTACCGCCAAGACGATTGGCACCATGCACCGATACACAGGCGATTTCACCGACGGCAAACAGTCCTGAAATTACTTCATCTTCGCCCTGCTCATTAACGCGTAACGCCTGGCCGCTAACTGTAGTCGGGATACCACCCATCATATAGTGGCAGGTCGGAATAACCGGAATTGGATCTTTTACCGGATCGATATGTGCAAAAGTACGCGACAGCTCTAAAATACCTGGAAGACGGGACTCGAGTACTCCCGATCCCAAATGGTTAAGCTTTAGTTTGATATGCGTACCCCATGGTCCGTCGTAGCCGCGGCCTTCCCGAATCTCGATCATCATTGAACGTGCTACTACGTCGCGTCCTGCTAAATCTTTAGCATTTGGTGCATAACGCTCCATAAAACGCTCACCATACTTATTAAGCAAATAGCCACCCTCACCGCGGCATCCTTCTGTCACTAAGACGCCAACTCCAGCAATGCCGGTTGGATGGAACTGCCACATCTCCATATCCTGTAAAGGTACGCCTGCACGAACCGCCATTCCAATACCGTCGCCGGTATTAATGTAAGCGTTGGTGGTAGATTGATAGATACGACCTGCGCCACCGGTCGCTAAAATGGTAGCTTGTGCTTTAAAGTAAACCATTTCACCGGTCTCGATGCAGATGGCAGTACAACCAACGATGGCGCCTTCCTGATTTTTTACCAGATCGAGCGCATACCACTCGGAAAAGATGGTAGTTTGATTCTTCAAATTTTGTTGATAAAGCGTGTGCAGCAACGCATGGCCAGTGCGATCAGCAGCAGCAGCGGTCCGTACCGCTTGCTCACCGCCGAATTCTTTCGACTGGCCGCCAAATGCACGCTGATAGATGCGGCCATCCTCGAAACGGGAGAATGGGAGTCCCATGTGTTCTAACTCAAGGATAGCTTCAGGACCAGTTTTGCACATATATTCGATCGCATCCTGATCTCCGATATAGTCAGATCCTTTGACTGTGTCATACATATGCCATTCCCAATTGTCTTCGTGGAAGTTACCGAGTGCAACTGTGATGCCGCCCTGTGCAGAAACAGTGTGGGAGCGGGTCGGGAAAACTTTAGATAATAAGGCACAAGTCTGGCCAGATTTAGAAATTTGCAGGGCGGCGCGCATGCCTGCTCCGCCTGCACCGATTACCACGGCATCAAATTTTCTGGCAGAAAAATTCATTTACACACCCCACAATACAACAGTTCCATAAATTGCATACGAAAACAAAGTAATTACGATAACTAGCTGTAAAATTAGACGAATAGTTAAACCTTTGACGTAATCGGTCAATACCTGCCACATTCCGATCCAGCCATGCACTAGAATTGAGAAAAGAGTCAACAAGGTGAAAACTTTGGTAAACTCAAGGGCAAAGAAGCCGCTCCAAACGTCGTACGTTAGCATATCGGTCAAGGCAATGAAGCTAAAAAGATAAAAGATATAGAACGCAATGAGGATTGCCGAAGCTCGTAGCAGTAGCCAGTCTTGAATACCGCTACGACCCAACGCGGATGCATTGCTTACCATACGAGTACCCCAAAGAAAATAGAAAACACAAAAGTAATGCCAAAAATAATCCAAGTAGATTGTCTGCCGACTGCTAAAGTCTTATCGAGGTAACCAAAGTCCATTAACATATGACGAATTCCACCTATAGTATGGAACGCAAGTATCGTCATAATACCCCACAGAATACACTTTACGAAGAAGCAGTCCATAATGACAACAGCGCGCTTGAATCCTTCTGGGGAAGACAGAGAAAGGTCCAGTAACCACAGCAGAATACCAAGTGCCATGAAAACAATAACGCCGGAAACCCGGAAGAGAATGGACGATATTGCAGTAATAGGAAATCGGATCGTTAAGAGATCTAAGTTGACAGGTCTTTGTTTTTTCACTTTTTTTCCCACAGAACTCTTTTGGTAAGGCAGATACGATTCGTAGGTGTGCTGAGCTTTGAACCATTACCAAATTAGTAACATCCGGTGTTTAATTGACATAGCAAAACCCTGGGTAGCTCCTGGCCTTAGAGAGCTTCCAGAGACCTTGCAGGAGTATAAAACTATCATATTCTTATTACAATTACCCTGTAATTTCTTTGGGTACATTTGACTGAAACAGTGAAATCACTCACAAATATAATATTTAATAATAAATTAAATAATTTCATTAAATAATTCGTCTACAAAATAAGAGATTGCATTCCTTAGTGCATGTAAGGTTACGAAAACATATGATCCTCCAAACACATGTTATATCAAATTGCGAATGTGAATATCTTTATAAAACATTTTGTTGATTACTAAAAACCAATAGTTAAAATGGATCTTTAAAAATCGCGAAATACAAATCTTTATAATGACCACATCCCCCCTTGCAAGGATGAACTGTGCCCTCTATATCTGCACCAAATTTATCTGTGTACCAAATTTGTTAATGCCCTTGCTTACATGACACAAGACTCTGGGAATGGAGACGAAAATGACAGATAAAAAAGTGACACTAACTCTACAGGATGATGCACGTATTGAACTGGATATTCTGAAAGGGACGCTGGGTCTAGACGTAGTTGATGTCCGCCCCTTAGGCGCTAAGGGGTTGCTCACCTTCGATCCGGGTTTCACTTCTACAGCTTCCTGCGAATCAAAAATTACATATATTGACGGTGATGAAGGTATTTTACTATATCGAGGTTTTCCTATCCACCAATTAGCTACACACTCCAATTACTTGGAAGTTTGTTATATTTTGCTAAACGGCGAAGCCCCGACACAAAAAGAACATGACGAATTCCGCGAAACAGTAATCCGTCATACCATGATCCATGAGCAAATTACCCGTCTATTCCATGGTTTTCGTCGCGACTCGCATCCAATGGCAGTCATGTGTGGTGTGACAGGTGCATTAGCGGCCTTCTATCACGATTCTTTGGATGTGAACATCCAGAGTCACCGTGAAATTGCTGCTTTCCGCTTATTATCGAAAATGCCAACCATGGCAGCAATGTGTTACAAGTACTCCATTGGCCAACCTTTTATCTATCCGCGCAATGACCTTTCTTACGCTAGTAACTTCCTATATATGATGTTCTCCACACCGTGCGAAAAATATTTAGTAAATCCGGTCCTCGAGCGCGCTATGGATCGCATTTTGATCTTGCATGCCGACCACGAACAGAACGCCTCTACATCAACGGTACGTACCGCTGGATCTTCCGGCGCAAATCCATTCGCCTGTATCGCAGCTGGTATCGCCTCGCTATGGGGACCGGCGCACGGAGGTGCTAACGAAGCATGCCTACGTATGTTGGAAGAAATTAGTACCGTTGAGCATATTCCTGAATTTGTGCGCCGTGCAAAAGATAAGAATGACTCTTTTCGACTGATGGGATTTGGCCACCGTGTCTACAAAAACTACGACCCGCGTGCCACTGTGATGCGTGAAACTTGTCATGAAGTCCTGAACGAATTAGGCATGAAAGATGACCTGTTGGAAGTTGCAATGGAGCTAGAGCATATTGCATTGAACGATCCTTATTTTATTAATCGTAAACTTTACCCAAATGTCGATTTCTATTCTGGCATTATTCTAAAAGCGATTGGTATTCCCTCTTCCATGTTTACCGTTATTTTTGCCATGGCACGTACTGTAGGATGGATTGCACACTGGAAAGAGATGCATGACGAAAAAATGAAAATCGTACGGCCACGCCAGCTCTACACTGGCTACACCGAACGCGAATTTACCTCTGAATTGAAAAAATAAGATTGAAGTCAGAAAAAGCGGAGATTGCTCTCCGCCTATTTTTTTGATAACGACTCCAATTTTATCCTGTTACTAACATTCTTGAATACGAGTTAATAGAGCGTCGTTTCATTCCTTAACATGATGAGGTCAACATTATTACTACCACCAAGACCACAACGGTAATAGTAGGATAACTCATGTTCCTCAATAGTTCGTTGGCGAAGAGGATGTAGATCACACAATACTAGAAGATCGCTATGCTAGTATTCCACCCTGTGGGGCCAGGGCACCCGGATGAACAAGGCGATGAAACCCTTTAATGAAAAATCCCTTCAAAAAACTCCCGTTTCTTGTTTTTTCATAGATACAGGGTGTTTTGTGTGGCTCATGTATTAATATGACTTACTACATAACTAAAGTTTGTAGCTTGCAAACACTCTTTGGCACAGCTATCTGTCAAGGTACCCATTAATTAGCTGTCTTCAGTACTTTTCTTACGATTTGAAACGCTTCTTCCTCGATTTGTGTACGATGTTCAATTCCAAGAAAACTTTCTGAATAAATTTTGTATATATCTTCAGTGCCTGATGGCCGCACAGCAAACCAGCCATTTTTAGTCATTACTTTTAGGCCTCCGATCGAGGCACCATTGCCTGAAGCCGCCGTGAGACGTGCAGTAATAGGATCGCCTCCTAGTATGTCGGCACCTACCATTTTCGGTGATAAATTAGAGAGAACTGCTTTTTGCGCTGAAGTGGCTGGCACTTGTAAACGATTATAACTTGGCATACCAAAACGTACTGTCAACTCGTTATAATGCTGCTGTGGATTTTTGCCAGTCACAGCAGTAAGCTCTGCTGCCAGCAGGCAGAGAATAATGCCATCTTTATCCGTTGACCAAGCTGAGCCATCGAAACGTAAAAAAGAAGCGCCTGCACTCTCTTCACCGCTGAATCCAAAACTACCTTCAAATAAGCCGTTAACGAACCATTTAAAGCCTACTGGAACTTCTACTAGCTTGCGGCCTATGTCGTGAACTACACGATCAATCATTACGCTGGAGACCAGCGTCTTACCTATAGCGACTTTTCTACCCCACTCAGGACGATGCTGAAATAAGTAATTGATAGCAACAGCCATATAGTGGTTTGGGTTCATCAGACCAGCAGTAGTCACGATACCGTATCGATCACAATCCGGGTCATTTCCGAACGCAAGATCAAACTTATCTTTATATGCTAGCAGCCCGGCCATTGCACATTCAGAGGAACAGTCCATACGCACCACACCATCTTTATCTAAATGCATAAAGCGGAAGGTCTGGTCAATAGCGTCGTTTACAATGGTTAGATTTAGTTTGTAGCTCTCGGCAATACGCTTCCAAGATTCCATACCAGAACCGCCTAACGGATCGACACCGAGCTTTAAACCTGCTTTTTGGATAGACGCGAAATCAATTACTTGTGCTAAACCTTCGACATAAGGCTGAATAAGATCTTTCTCAATAATCCGATCACTCGCCCATGTTTGATTCAGCGGTAGGCGTTTTACTTCTTTTAAGTTTGCTTTAATTAGCTGATTAGCGCGATCTTCTACTATTTTTGTAAGGTTGGTATCGGCTGGTCCTCCATTGGGAGTATTATATTTAAGGCCACCATCTTCCGGTGGGTTATGTGATGGTGTAATGATAATACCATCCGCCTGCGTGATATATCGCTTATTATGTTCTAGAATGGCGTTCGAGATGACGGGAGTTGGGGTATACCCGTTGTTGTGTTGTATAATAACGTCTACGTCATTGGCGGCTAGTACTTCAAGTACGGATAGAATCGCTGGCTCAGAGAGCGCATGCGTATCTTTGCCAACATAGCAAGGTCCAGTAATACCATTTTTCTTACGCTTTTCTGCAATTGCTTGAGTAATAGCTAAAATATGATGCTCATTAAAGCTATGACGTCCTGCGCTACCGCGATGACCGGAGGTGCCAAATTTTACTGCATGGTCATGATTACCTATATCGGGATGCAAGACATAGTACTCTAAAATTAACTGTGCAACGTTAATCAAGTCACTCTGTTGGACGAGTTGTCCGGCACGAGGATGACTAACCATTGGCGTTTCTCCCTGACGCGTCGTTTTTAAATAGTATTGAAAACTTTATGTGCTATCTTTTAAAATAAAAATTTAATATTTTACTTATAAAAGTAATAGCATGATTGCATCATGATACCTGTATGTCTAATATTACTGTTTATAGAATATAACGTTTTCAAGAATATCTTCGGATTTGGATAAGTGCCATTTTAAAGAGTATAATTATTGCCCTAAAATTGAATTATCGGCCAGATAGACTTCCTTGATGAAGTTATATATTGCTATTTCAATACTTGAAAAGATATATGTACATTAATTTAAGTTGATATGCGCAACTACTACCTGCAGCTATGCACCTTACAATGTGTTAAAATTTTTATGGCACAGGATATATTTGATACTACCAGTTATGATAGTATATTAATTGGATTAATGTCATTACCACGAAATTCTTAGCAATAATTCGTATCTGAAGTATTAGTGTAGTTAAACATCGTGTGGTATATGCAATACATCAAAGCACTAACTATTGGTTGTGTCATTCTTTGACGATAGTAAGTAACCCTTGAAGATTATGGCTTTTATGGAGAGGATAGTAGTGTTGCTGAGTTAATTTTCGGTGTTCTATAGGTGCAGGTTTTTAGCTATGGTGAAAAGCAATGATTCATCTCTTAAAAAAATGAAGACAAAAAATTATTTTTCTATTTTTAGCATTGGAGCTCATCATCTTTTGTAAGATGAATCGTACGATAATGCACTAATGTTTACAGCCTCCCATTTTTTAAGTCGTAGCAGTCTATTACGTTATAGAACGTCCTATTTATTTCTTAGGATGCATAATCCATAGTAAAAGAATCTTTTAATATGTACCATATGGTAGATGTTTTTCAAAAGATTATTATCTCCATCTACCAAAAAAAGTCTGTTAGTGTGCAATGAGATACTCTACTACACATCAATAAAGCACAGTCCATGAAACAACGTGCAAAGACCAGCAAAATTGTAGATGCGATTAATAATAAACCCAAAGATAGGCAACACACTATCCACTATAGTGCACTTATTGCACAAATTTTACTGTATGGCTTACACTAAACCAAATCGAGTAAAATGCACGCAAGAACACATTTAGAAAATTTTAAAAATTTTAAATTTTACCTTGTTGACTTCTCTGCTATCACTCGTTTACTTGTGCGAACTACGCATAGATCTCATTATTAGCATTTTAAGAGGCTATTATCCTATGGCAATCGTAGGCATCTTTTTTGGTAGTGATACCGGAAATACAGAAAAAATTGCAAAGATGATCCACAACCGACTAGGTAAAAATATCTCTAAATTACATGATATTGCAAAGAGCACAAAGGAAGACATTGAAGCATTTAATATGCTTTTTTTAGGTATTCCAACTTGGTATTATGGCGAAGCCCAGTGTGACTGGGATGATTTTTTCCCAACTCTAGAAAAGATAAATTTTAAAGGCAAATTAGTCGCACTTTTCGGCTGTGGCGACCAAGAAGATTATGCCGAATATTTCTGCGATGCGATGGGAACAATCTACAACATCATTAAACCAAATGGTGCAGTAATAATAGGTCATTGGCCGATAGAAGGCTACTCTTTTGAAGCATCTAAAGGCTTAGCTGACGACAAACATTTTCTTGGCCTGACTATCGACGAAGATCGTCAGCCGGAATTAACTGATCAGCGTGTTGATACCTGGGTTAGTCAAGTTTATGAAAAATTACAGCTACAAGAAATTTTCAATACCTGATTACCCTCTACAAATCTTATGACTTATCTTACAATAATGTTATGATGGTTAGAAAGATAACAACGAAAATCCTGTCCGTCTTACCCGACTTATTATGTATTTACTTACAATCTATGTTCATAGTGGATATTTTTACTTACCCTAATTTTTTATTTCAAGTCTCTATTTTTATAAATAAAACGTAAATGAGGATAGATAATGAAAGACATTTCAGAAAAGATGCTGTCATTAATCTAAAAAATAGGATGATGTACGCATTAATGAAAATGATTCTGTATTAAAGAAAGCTGGTCTGAAAGTTACGTTGTCTAATCTCAAGATGCCGGTAGTACTTCAGGAATATCCGTGCCATCATACCAGCGCGGAAGATTTATATAAAATAAACGTATAATTGATATAAGAAAAAATATGTCTAGCAACCGTTTATCGTGTACTCAATCAGTTTGAGGATGGAGGGAGGCATGGTGATGCGTCACAATTTTGAAAGCGGGAAATCAGTATTCGAATGAACGCAGTAGCAATATCATGATAATTTGATCTACCTTGACTGCGGTATAAGGTAATTAAGTTCCGCAACGAATCGATTGAAACTTGTCAACGTGATATTGTTAGTTATCATGGAATTAATTTGACTAACCATAGCGATGTATTTTTATGGGCATTGTGCTATAGGCAATTGCTGTACAAAAGATGAAAAACTCCATTATTAGGCGTATTATGCAGTATCTTTAAAAGCTGATATACTTCCACTTTTTATATATTGTAGATAGTTATTTTTCTATATACAAAACCAGTATCAAATGACATTTTGTATACTACAATTAATAATTAATAATAATATACACTCGGAATCGTGTTTTATACTTTTAACTAAAAATAAAAACTTATTAATCAATCGTTTGATATTCATTCTTCATGTTTCTACTTAAAACTAACTTAGCAACCCCCCCTCGATATGATTTAAATCGAGGGTGTGGTCACTATAAAAAATCCCCCAATAAAAATAAGATAAGATCAAAAATTTGATCCGGATCATCATTTTTAATGAAAGATGCTTTTAATACAACTTTTATAAAAAATCAGGCTAATATCTTACTTCTTAAGAGGATACAAATTATAGCTATAAAAATAAATGTAGCCTACTAGTTTATAGTTCATCTTACGATTAATTATTAATGTTCGCTTCTGCCCAAGTATCGCGTAATCCCACAGTACGGTTAAATACCAGCTTATCTGGTCGAGAATAGTGGCTGTCAGCACAGAAATAGCCCTTACGTTCAAACTGGTAAGAAGTATCAGGCATAGTGTTCTGTAGAGATGGCTCAACAAACCCTTGGTGAATCTCCAGCGAATTTGGATTAATGGTGGTTAGAAAATGTTCTGCCGATCCTGGATTTGGTACGTTGAAGAGACGATCATAAAGACGAAATTCTGCTGGCAATGCTTGGGTGACCGACACCCAGTGAATAACCCTCTTTACCTTGCGACCGTCATCTGGATCTTTGCGTAATGTATCCATGTCGCAACTGCAGTAAATACAAGTGATGTTACCCTCTTTGTCCTTCACAACACGCTCAGCACGGATCACGTAAGCATTGCGTAGGCGTACTTCTTTGCCTAATACCAATCTTTGGTAGTGCTTGTTGGCTTTTTCGCGAAAATCAGCTCGATCGATCCATATTTCACGACCAAACGGCACATCTCTAGTACACATTTTCATCTTATTGGGGTAATTCAGCATAGTAATGGTTTCATTATACCCTAATGGTAGGTTTTCAATAACTATCTTTAGTGGATCAATTACTGCCATAGCACGTGGCGCGTTTTCATTTAGATCTTCACGAATACAGGACTCTAGTAAAGCCATTTGCACCACATTGTCCTGCTTAGTTACCCCTATCCGGCGACAAAATTCGCGGATTGAATTTGCTGTATATCCACGGCGACGCAGCCCAGATACGGTCAGCATACGCGGATCGTCCCAGCCTTCAACAACTTTTTCACTAATCAACTGCAATAGCTTACGTTTGGACATCACTGCGTATTCAAGATTAAGTCGCGAGAATTCATACTGGCGCGGATGTACCGAAATGGTAATATTTTCCAGCACCCAATCATAAAGATGACGGTTATCCTGGAACTCTAGCGTACAAAGTGAATGGGTAATATTTTCCAGCGCATCGGAAATACAGTGTGTAAAGTCGTACATCGGATAAATGCACCACTTTTTACCGGTCTGATGATGTTTGGCGAACTTAATACGGTAAAGTATTGGATCACGCATCAAGATAACACTAGAGGCCATATTAATTTTCGCACGTAGGCAGGCTTTTCCCTCGGAGAACTTGCCGTTGCGCATCTTCTCAAAGAGAACTATATTTTCTCTCACGCTACGATCACGATACGGACTATTTTTGCCTGGAGTGGTTAAAGTACCACGATATTCGCGAATTTTTTCAGGTGGCAGTTCATCAACATAAGCTAGACCTTTTTTAATAAGTTCAATTGCATAGCAATAAAGCTGATCAAAATAATCTGAGGAGTAACGTACTTTACCATCCCACTGAAAGCCCAACCATTGTACATCACGTTTAATGGATTCAACAAATTCCATATTCTCTTTGATTGGATTTGTATCGTCGAAACGTAAGTTACACTGCCCCTGGTAATCATGAGCGATACCGAAATTTAGGCAAATGGATTTCGCATGACCAATATGCAAGTAACCATTAGGTTCAGGTGGAAACCGAGTATGCACGCTATTATGCTTGCCACTAGCTAAATCTTCATCGATGATTTGACGAATAAAGTTAGTTGGACTGGCTCTAGATTGACTCATCTTTTAATCCTCAATACATCATATAGTGGGGGATTTGTACCACATAGTAATGAAATAATCTCCAACAATGCTTTAAAGGAAAACAGCCATTTTAAAAATGATAAAACAGAATATAGTACTAATTTCACATCTACTTTATGTTGCTACAGCAGCTGGGGTATAACCAGTTCATAACGCTATGTTATCTGTTTCTTTTCCATAGGGGGATTATGTATCCTTCTAATACACAAAGAGAGGAAGCACTGGCTACGGTCTAACACAATGACTACTATTTTCGAGGCCCATAAACAATTAAAGCTTCATTATTATCATTGAACTAATCATCGAACTTGCACTTGCATTTGCACTAAGAAAATTTAGACTTACATTCAGCACGGACGTATCTGTTGTCACTATTGCACAACCTTTACCCTCAACTACCGAGTAACGGTTACTACTTATTTTTATCAAGAATTTTTCATTACTGGTTTCCAGATAAATAAGCCATGACCTTAATCCCTTATGTGAGAAGGTTTCATCAAATATTATTAAACCCAATTATTTTGTCCTGATCTACGTCACCAGTATTCTCATCATCGATACTTGTAATTTTAGATGTCGATACTCACCTACAAGCTCTACTTTTCCAATTAACGCACCTTCGTTTAAAGTGGACAGTTAACATAAGTGTCAATTTACTTTACTGCTATGATGGTAGTTTGTAGTTTTATTTCCACTTATTCTATATCGTCATTAGTGAACGTGTCATGGACACTATACTGCACGTTGCAAGATGCACAGGAAAATAAATTTTCATTTAAAATGATGAAAATTTATGATGTGTTAGTTTTTACTAAAAAAAACTGATAAACAAAGAGGTATATAGTGATTCTTCACACTTTATTTCATGATATAAAAATATGCTGAAACAGCAGCGACCACATAAAAAAATGTCCTGAAACATTCAGGTTAAATAACACTCGTAATCACTGCTATATCATTCTCTTTTCAGAATGAGGTGAAATATGCGACTTATTCCCTTGGCTACCTCTACGCAAGTCGGTAAGTGGGCAGCTCGTCATATTGTAAATCGTATCAATGCGTTTGCCCCTACTGCGAATCGTCCGTTTATTTTAGGACTACCGACAGGCAGTACTTCGCTAGAAGCTTACAAACACCTTATTAAAACACATAAAATGGGCCAGGTTAGCTTCCAGCATGTTATTACATTCAATATGGACGAATATGTCGATCTGCCGAAAGAACATCCGGAAAGCTATTATAGCTTCATGCATCGTAATTTTTTTAATCATATTGACATTAAACAAGAAAATATCAATATTTTGAATGGTAATGCATCAGATATTGATACTGAATGTCTTCAGTACGAAGAAAAGATTCGCACTTTTGGTAAAATTAACCTATTCATGGGCGGCGTCGGTAACGATGGGCATATCGCTTTTAATGAGCCTGCCTCTTCACTAGCGTCCCGTACCCGTATTAAAACATTGACACAAGAGACACGTATAGCGAACTCACGATTTTTTAATTGCAATGTCGATCAGGTACCAAAATATGCACTAACCATTGGCGTTGGCACGTTGCTGGATGCAGAAGAGATAGTAATTTTGGTGACCGGGCAAGCCAAAGCACAAGCGCTACAGGCAGCTGTCGAAGGTAATATTAATCACATGTGGACTATCAGCTGCCTACAGCTGCACGAGAAATCTGTAGTGGTATGCGACGAACCTTCCACTATGGAATTAAAAGTTAAAACTATCAAATATTTCCTAGAAATGGAGAAGAAAAATATGCAAGGCGTGTGAATTAATCTTATAAATTTCTACCTGAAACATTAGAAAAATTCTAACCAGGGAGAAATTAAAATGTACGCATTAGTGAATGGCCGAATCTATACTGGTTATGAAGTTCTGATTAATCATGCTGTGGTCATCTTCGATGGTCTAATTGTGCGCGTTTGCCCATACGGTGAACTACCTAGTCATGTAAGGTTACTGGATGTTTTAGGAGCAATTATTGCTCCCGGATTTATCGATTTACAGCTCAACGGCTGCGGCGGCGTTCAATTTAACGATGATATTGATGCCCTAAGCGTGGGAACGCTGGAAATTATGCAATGTGCTAACGCAAAATCTGGTTGTACCAGTTTTTTACCAACACTCATCACTAGTAGAAATGCATTAATTCAACAAGCGATTCATACCATGCGCGCTTACAAAATAAAACATAATAATCAAGCACTTGGATTACACTTAGAAGGTCCATGGTTGAATAAGATTAAGAAAGGAATCCACAATTCTGATCTAATCAGACCACCCAATCCGGAATTGGTGTATTATTTATGTGATAATGCTGACGTGATCACCAAAGTAACTTTAGCGCCTGAAAAATCCGGCCTGCGTGTGATTCGCCAGCTAACAGAGGCAGGTATTATCGTATCTGCAGGCCATTCCAATGCCACTTATGAGCAAGCCAAAGCAAGCTTCCGATCTGGTATCACTTTTGCGACCCATCTCTATAACACAATGCCCATATTAGTCGGCCGCAAGCCAGGTCTAATCGGTGCGCTGTTCGATTCACCTGAAGTATACTGCGGTATTATTGTAGATGGTTTACACGTCCATTTTGCTAATGTGCGCAACGCAAAACGCATTAAGGGTGATAAACTAGTGCTAGTTACCGATGCCACAGCACCTGCTGGTGGTAATGTTGATACGTTTATTTTTTCCGGAAAAAAAATATACCATCGCGATGGGGTTTGCGTAGACGAGCAGGGTATACTAAGTGGTTCCTCTATTACCATGATAGAGTCAGTATGTAACAGCGTTGAAGATGTAGGCATTCCACTAGATGAAGCACTGCGTATGGCAACGCTTTATCCAGCACAGGCAATAGGCGTAGATAAACAGTTAGGCTCTATTAACGCAGGGAAAGTTGCTAACTTAACTGTTTTCAACCGTGATTTTGAAATACTCAGGACATTTGTCAATGGCGATGATGTCTTAGAGAGTAAAAACTAAATTACTGTTATCGATAATATACAAATAGCAGGCCCCTTTCGTCTTCTGTAACGGCCCCTGCTCCGAAGAAAAATTCGAACAGAATAATAATTCTATGTATGCGATATCTAGCCCTTATTTATTGCTTCATTGCATACCTTAAATGAATATAATAGTGATTTTCCCCAGGTGGGATCTTAGAGTGATTGAGAATTAGAGACGTTACATTGATAATGTAACATTTTATTTCAACTGATTCTACGCTTGATCACTCATATATATTTTTAGTACTTCTATCTCACCTCCCTCTTTATTAGGCACTTTGCGTCATCTATTTATGATCCTTAAGATTTCATTTAGATTAGAGAATATTTAAGATAACAGCATTATCAATAATATTGATGTCAGTAACAGAGCTGCATCTGATTGCATTAAATGCATTGAATAACACATTTTCTCATACATCATGTAGTTATCTATTACTCCCTTCCCATATTAAAAATAATATCGTCTACAAGAAGCAAGTTCAGGAGTCAAAATATGTGTTCTATTTTTGGTGTGTTAGATCTGAAAAGCGATCCGGTTGAATTACGCAAGAAAGCACTAGAAAGTTCTCGCATGATGCGTCACCGAGGACCAGATTGGTCCGGTGTATTCT
Organism: Pantoea sp. Nvir; assembly: GCF_009829915.1. Taxonomy (GTDB): domain Bacteria; phylum Pseudomonadota; class Gammaproteobacteria; order Enterobacterales; family Enterobacteriaceae; genus Pantoea. The sequence continues at coordinate 250,403 of NZ_SZZW01000001.1, forward strand.
CTGATGGAAAAGCAATCCTAGCGCATGAGCGTTTGTCTATCGTTGACATTGATAACGGTGCACAGCCGCTGTACAACGCTGATTGCAGCCATGTTTTAGCAGTTAACGGTGAGATTTACAATCATCAGTCGCTACGAGCCGAACTAGGAAATCATTACCAATTTCAAACCGGTTCAGACTGCGAAGTTATTTTAGCACTCTATCAGGAAAAAGGTATCGATTTCCTTGACGACCTACAGGGCATGTTTGCTTTTGTGCTGTGGGACAGAGTTAAGCAGGAGTATCTGATAGGACGCGATCATATCGGCATTATCCCGCTATATATGGGAAATGATGATTACGGCAACTTTTATATTGCTTCTGAGATGAAAGCCCTAGTGCCAGTTTGCAGTTCAATTAAAGAATTCCCACCTGGAAGTTATCTTTCCAGCACTGATGGTGAAATTCGTTGCTACTGGAAGCGTGATTGGATGGAATATGCTGCCGTAGAACATAATATCACTAATACTGCCCTTCTGAAGAGAGCGCTGGAAAATTCTATAAAAAGCCATCTAATGTCAGATGTGGCTTACGGTGTGTTACTCTCAGGTGGTTTAGATTCCTCCATCATCTCAGCAGTTACTAGGCGCTTTGCATCGAAGTGCATCGAAGATCAGAGCAATAGTGAAGCTTCTTGTTTTCACCTGCACTCCTTTGCAATCGGCTTAGAAGGTGCACCGGATCTAAAAGCGGCAAAAACCGTAGCCAATTATCTTGGCACCGTACATCATGAAATACACTTCACTGCGGAAGAAGGTCTGGATGCAATACGTGATGTAATTTACCACATTGAAACATATGATGTTACTACCATTCGTGCTTCGACACCGATGTATTTGATGTCACGTAAAATCAAGGCAATGGGAATCAAGATGGTACTTTCTGGCGAAGGTGCGGACGAAATATTTGGCGGTTATCTTTACTTCCATAAAGCGCCAAATGCCAAAGAATTTCATAAAGAGAATGTACGTAAATTGCAGGCATTGCATCTGTATGACTGCGCCCGCGCCAACAAAGCCATGTCAGCATGGGGTGTAGAAGCACGTGTACCTTTCCTAGACAAGGAATTTCTCGACGTTGCAATGCGCATCAACCCACAGGATAAGTTGTGTGGCAAAAACGGTAAGATGGAGAAACATATTTTACGTGAATGCTTTTCCTCCGATCTCCCAGAAGGGATTCTCTGGCGTCAGAAAGAACAGTTTTCTGACGGTGTTGGCTATAGTTGGATCGATAATCTGAAAAAGGCAGCATCAAAGAAGATAAGCGATCAGCAATTAGTGAGTGCACACTTCCGCTTTCCTTATAATACACCGACATCGAAAGAAGCCTATCTTTATCGAGAAATCTTCGAAGATCTATTCCCATTGCCTAGTGCGGCGGAATGTGTTCCGGGCGGTCCTTCTGTAGCGTGTTCGTCGGCCAAAGCAGTGGAATGGGATGAAACTTTTAAAAAAATAAATGATCCTTCTGGCCGTGTAGTTAGTGTGCATCAGTCTACTTATCAATAGATAACCTAATACATACATTACTATTTCTTCATTTTTAAAGTAATTATGATATAAAAGTCTTATGACGAATCATTCAATGATGAATAGTACTTAAAGACATAAGTAAGCTAAAAATAAAATCAGTCAAAAATATATTGACGTTTCAGTGCTCGATACGCATAATGCGCACCATAACTCCAATGGAGGGAACGCGAAAAGAAGATGGCTACGTAGCTCAGTTGGTTAGAGCACATCACTCATAATGATGGGGTCACAGGTTCAAATCCCGTCGTAGCCACCGTGTTTTTTTGCGGGAGTGGCGAAATCGGTAGACGCACCAGATTTAGGTTCTGGCGCCGTAAGGTGTGCGAGTTCAAGTCTCGTCTCCCGCACCATTTAAGTCTTCGGCAGCCGGATGGGGTATAGCCAAGCGGTAAGGCACCGGTTTTTGATACCGGCATTCCGAGGTTCGAATCCTCGTACCCCAGCCATAATAAAGACAATTTGAATAGTTTGAATAGATAGATAATATTGGGGTGTCGCCAAGCGGTAAGGCACCGGATTCTGATTCCGGCATTCCGGGGTTCAAATCCCTGCACCCCAGCTAAATTTCACGACAAGTCCTTTTTACTCATTCTATTTTTGTCGTTTAGTAAAATGCACTGTAGCTTGAGATTTTTATAGCTGAGAAGGGCTTAATGCTTTTCCCAATTCATAAAGGCTGCGTATAGCCTAGCTGTACTTTGAACTTCCTCTTGAAAAAGGAGGATGGCGTTCTGTGCCGTCGCTGAAATTAAACCCTGTATATACACAATGTGATATGACTATACTTTACAAAGCGTACACTGCTCTGGTAGCGCAATTTAGAAAGTGACTCGAGTTATTTAACTCTTTGTGTACAATGGATCAATTGTACATGCTTCTACGTATTTACTAGGTATTTAATCTGTTTTAGCGGTTCACCGAAGTGCTGCTAATTGCAGATATGTGCATCATAGTATTGAATCACAGCGACGCGAAAATACTGAGTATAAGCCACATACGTAAGCAAGACATAGACTGTTCTCCTAAATTACTATACCCCATATTAAAGGGTATTCTGCCGATGCTTTTCTACCATAAAGTCCTGCAAGTAGTCTAGGGTAGTGGGCAGTTAGGTTAGCATTACTCAGTCTCATTAATTGTACAAGTATAATAACTATGCGCTACAATACGTGCATTTCACTTCACTGCACTAAAATAAATGGCTAGTTTGGCGATGGAAAAATTACATATTAAAACCTGGGGCTGCCAGATGAATGAATATGATTCATCTAAGATGGCTGATTTGCTGAATAGTACCCACGACTATATGTTAACCGAAGAAGCTGAAGAAGCAGACATTTTGTTACTGAATACATGTTCCATTCGTGAAAAGGCACAAGAGAAGGTTTTTCATCAGTTAGGTAGGTGGAAAACTCTTAAAGAACGCAACTCTGAATTGATAATAGGAGTTGGCGGCTGCGTGGCAGCTCAAGAGGGGAATAATATTCGTCAGCGCGCCAGCTATGTGGATATTATATTTGGCCCACAAACCCTGCATCGCTTACCGAAGATGATCAATACTGTTCGCAGTAGCAAAATCCCGGTCACAGATATTAGTTTCCCAGAGATTGAAAAGTTCAACTACCTGCCTGAGCCACGCGCTGGTGGGCCGACTTCTTTCGTTTCTATAATGGAAGGGTGCAATAAATATTGCACCTTTTGCGTAGTTCCTTATACCCGAGGCGAAGAAATCAGTCGTCCATGTGACGATGTTTTATTGGAGATTGCGCAGTTAGCTGAACAGGGTGTGCGTGAAGTGAATTTACTGGGTCAGAACGTCAACGCCTATCGTGGCGAAACCTTTGACGGCAAGATATGCACTTTCGCTGAATTACTGCGTTTGGTTGCTGCTATTGACGGCATAGACCGTATTCGCTTCACCACTAGTCACCCGATCGAATTTACGGACGATATTGTTGATGTATATCGTGATACTCCTGAGCTAGTAAGTTTCTTGCATCTACCAGTACAAAGCGGATCAGACCGCATTCTAACATTGATGAAACGAGCATATACAGTACAAGAGTATAAAACTATCATCTACAAGCTACGAGCGGCTCGTCCCGGAATTCAAATAAGCTCTGATTTTATTATTGGCTTTCCTGGCGAAACCCAGCAAGACTTTGAGCAAACCATGAAGCTAATATCTGATATTAACTTCGACATGAGTTTCAGTTTTATATACTCCGAGCGTCCAGGTACACCAGCCGCGGATCTGCCAGATAACGTATCGGAAGAAGAAAAAAAACAGCGTCTTTACATATTACAGAATCGCATTAAACAGCAGGCGATGGCCTGGAGCCGCCGTATGCTCGGTACTGTGCAACGTGTTCTAGTGGAGGGTACCTCGCGTAAAATTTTGATGGAATTATCAGGCCGTACTGAAACTAACCGTATAGTGAATTTTGAAGGCTCTCCGGAAATGATTGGCAAATTTGCCGATGTAGAGATCATCGAAGTCTACGCAAACTCCCTTCGCGGTAGAGTCGTTCATACCGAAGAGGAAAGTGATATGCACATTATAGAAATGCCTTTCTGCGATGATTGCGCATGCATATAAAGAAAATCAAATCAACGTTGATTCGAACCTTCTGACATTTAAATTTCCTTATAATGCTTAATAACGAACGTATTTTGCGGTGCTGCCCTTTCTTTTTTGTCGTATGGCGTGTTACACCGGTAGATCTCTTTTAGTTTTTTATCTCAGCGAGATGCCATCTTTGTGGAATATTTATTGAACCAATTGACAATCACCCATTGTTAGCCTGTCCGTAAGATTGAAAATAAGGTAAAAGAAATTTAACAATTAGCTCGGCTTGTTGGGGTATTGAGATTTATTGTCATAATAACACATCATAACACATTCAAGCTAAGTATCTATTAGGACTATTTTGCGTTAAAGCCTCTAAAAATATTAGCACACGCTCTATATCGATACCTTGTTGGTGCACGACACCACTCCAAATACTGAATCTAGTATAAGGTCTCTATGGGAATTAAAGAAAATCGTATTTTGGAATCATCATAACTACTAATAGCGTGTAGCGTACCAGGTATAGCAAAATTCGTGCGTTAGTACTGTATTGGTACGGATACAAAATCTATCGGAGGGCGTATTGTAATGACGAATCCAGTGATGGTAGAAGGTAGAAACTCTCCCTGCTAAAAGGAAGTGATCTAAAAGGTTGTTCCCTATTTACATCTATTTATACTTAAAGACCAACTGTTGTTAACAAACACTTGGTTTTAATCGCGTTAAGATGACAAAGTGAACGTTATTGAATTAACGCCTTTAATCTATATTATATGCTGTTGCACTTATAATTATCTTTCTTAAAGGTTTAATCATGTCTGCCGTGTAGTATCAATTATGGCATTTATCCATTCATTAAAGTATTAGATGAGCTTAGCTTTAATTTCATTCATAACAGCAGGTACAGAAGTGGTGCTTTATCCGGTAGTAGTGCGTTTTATGATGCCTGTAAAAAAGCATCTCGAAATGCTGCCAGCGCCCAGCTAGTGGAAGCTCTAGAGGCACACATTGAGGTCAGAAGTATAAATGAGTACGGTAATTCTTGATTTGCAGCTAGCTTGTAAGCAGACCAGGGGGTTGCCTGATAAAGCTGTTTTTCAACGCTGGCTTGAAGCAGTAGTGATTCCTTTTCATTCGGAATGCGAAGTTACTATTCGCTTAGTAGACGAGGTAGAGAGCAATGATCTTAATATGACTTATCGAGGACAAGATAAGCCGACTAACGTACTTTCGTTTCCTTTTGAAATGCCGTTAAGTATTGATATACCTCTATTAGGCGATCTGATTATTTGTCGTCAGCTCGTTGAGCAAGAAGCAGCCAAGCAAGGGAAAAGCACCGAATCGCACTGGGCTCATATGGTAGTACATGGCACACTACACTTGCTCGGTTATGAGCACATTGAAGATCATAAAGCCAAAGAAATGGAAGCGATGGAGACAGAGATAATGCTTGCTCTTGGTTATCCTGATCCCTACTTGTTAGAAACAGAAGACTCATGAACCGCTGCTTTAGATTATCCTTTTTTCACCTACAGCAACCTACCTTCACCAGAGAGATCTATAAAAAATGCCATGAGTGAAGAACATTCTCCAAACAGCGAGGCGCCCAATAGTAAAAAAGGATTTTTTTCTGATCTTATTAAGCAGATTTTTCATAATGAACCACAGAACCGTAATGAACTGATTGAGCTGATCTACAATTCCAAGCAAAAAGGACTTATTGACGAAGATACATGCGACATGCTTGAAGGAGTACTGGACATCTCAGAGCAGCGCGTACGCAGCATTATGATCCCACGTTCGCAAATGATTACCCTAAAGAGTAGTCAGACGCTGGATGAGTGTCTGGACGTCATTATCGAGTCAGCGCACTCACGGTTTCCGGTAATTAGTGAACACAAAAATCATATTGAAGGCATTTTTATGGCTAAAGATTTACTGCCGTTTATAAGAAATAAATCTGAACTTTTCGGTATAGAAAAATTATTGCGACCAGCGGTGGTAGTACCTGAAAGTAAACGGGTTGACCGTATGCTGAAAGAGTTTCTTTCCCAGCAATATCATATGGCGATTGTAATTGATGAATTCGGTGGCGTCTCTGGCTTAGTCACTATCGAGGATATTCTTGAGTTGATCGTAGGAGAAATCGCAGATGAACATGATAATGCAGAAGATCATGATATCCACCGATTAAACTGCCAGACATATACAGTGCATGCTCTTACGACCATCGAAGATTTCAATGATGTATTCGGTACGCAGTTCAACGATGAAGAAGTAGACACAATTGGTGGGTTAGTCATGCAGGGATTTGGTCGCCTTCCCGGACGAGGAGAGAGTATTGACATACACGGATATCACTTTAAAGCTGTAATAGCTGACAGCCGTCGTATTATTCAACTTCATGTAAAAGTTCCGAAAAAATCCTTATTACCCAAGCTAGATGACGAATAAATTTATTTTTTTGTTCTCACTTTACCAACAACAACATATACGGTTATTGCTGGCATTATTCACAGGTGCCGTTGGTACGCTTTCTTTCTCGCCTTATGATTCCTGGCCTACTGCGCTATTATCGCTGGGCGGTCTGCAATGCTTGACCCTCGATCGCCTCAAAGGGCAAGCGGTTGCTATTGGCTTCTCTTGGGGTTTTGGTCTTTTCATTACCGGCGTTCACTGGGTATACGTTAGTATCGCTACCTTTGGTGGCATGCCAGTTCTGGTTAACGTTTTTCTAGTGATTTTACTTACGACCTATCTTTCGCTTTATCCAGCGTTATTTGCAGGCATGCTAAATCTTTTATGGCCGCTCACTACACTATGTCGTCTGACGCTGGCAGCTCCTGCTTTATGGCAACTCAGCGAGTTTTTACGCGGCTGGCTATTGACTGGTTTTCCTTGGCTACAATTCGGCTATAGTCAGATTGACGGCCCTCTAAAAGGTTTAGCTCCTCTGATGGGTGTGGAAACACTTACTTTTGTACTAATGATTGACTCAGGGCTACTAGTCTATGCTCTTCGCAAACGTAGTATAAAAAGTGCAGTCGCTGCAATAGCACTGTTGGTACTGCCTTGGCCGCTACGTTATGTCCAGTGGACACAGCCACAACCCGAACGTACCCTTAAGGTTGCTCTGGTGCAGGGTAATATTTTACAATCGATGAAGTGGGATCCACAACAACTTCTTATAACACTCAATATCTATAATAGTCTTAGCCAACCCTTAATAGGTAAAGTACCGCTAATCATCTGGCCGGAATCCGCTATTGCTGATCTTGAAAGTAGCCAGCAGCCTTTTCTACGCTCTTTAGATGCACTGTTACACAAGCATGGCAGTTCGCTTATCACGGGTATTGTTGATTCCCGATTAGAGCAAAACCGCTATCATGACTATAATTCTGTGATTGTTCTCGGTAGTGGCGCATCTTACTCTCACCAGAGCATGAACCGTTACCAGAAAAACCATCTAGTACCTTTTGGGGAGTTCGTGCCGTTAGAAAGCCTACTGCGTCCTTTAGCACCATTATTCGATCTGCCGATGTCGTCATTTAATCGCGGCGACTATCTGCAATCGCAGCTCAGTGCCGCTGGTTACCATATTACCAGCGCTATCTGTTATGAGATTGTGCTAGGCGAGCAAATACGTAGTAACTTCCGTCCGGATACTGATTTTTTACTAGCTATCTCCAATGATGCATGGTTTGGTCACTCTATAGGACCGTGGCAGCACTTCCAAATGGCACGGATGAGAGCCCTGGAATTAGGACGCCCGCTACTACATAGCACCAATAATGGCGTCACTGCTGTTGTGAATGCGCAAAGTAAGGTCGAAAAGATCCTACCACAGTTTACCCGTGCAGTTTTGTTGGATAAGGTAGTACCTACCACTGGTAAAACACCTTACGCACAAGCTGGGTTATGGCCAGTCTGGTTATTGACTTTGTGCACAGCGCTAAGTGCACTATGGCAGTACCTTAAATCATAGTATATTGCGTATCAAATAGCGTTTTGTCGTTGCTCCTTCCTCACTCTTAGATAACTTTTACGCCTTTGTCCCTCTATTTCTGATGTATTAGCTAACTGGCATTATGCCTTACTATTTGTGAAATATTTACCTCCCATAAAACTTTTGAAAGATTTATTAATCGAATAATGTATTACGTTGACTACAGTTCTGTCATTATGGCTATGCCTTGACCTTATGAACAGCATGGTGATGTAGATGTAGAAATGATTTCTTTTTTAGTCTATTCTAAAATTAATCTAATAATTTCCCCATTTCAGCGATCTAATATAAAAAATAAAGAGTTGAATGATTCATTTAAAATTAATCTCGATATTAGCATTTTTAAGATGCTCCTTGCTTATATAATTAAAATTCAAAAAAAAAGGAATGTGTAGGGATATAAGGATCATACATCTTAAATAAATCTAACCTGATTAATTTTAACAGACAGAATGTATTTTGGTTAAAGATACAAAAACAGATAATCAAAAACCAATTTTTCTCAGATGATATTGCTGTAGCGTGATAAAGCTACCACTAATAAAATGAGATTAGTCTTTGTTAAAAATTTTATAAATGTAAAGAAGAGTATTGAGAATAAATTCAAAGATACTTTCTTTAAATATTCTAGAAAATTTTGCGTTACGCTATTTTTTAATATCAATTTTCTTTCTGCTGGAATAAGCCATTATTAATGGCTATCCGCTTTGTCCTCTTCTTTAACAAACTAAATCGGAAGCAGATAATGGGGTTAGGATACGTCGTTACGTGAGAAATTACTACAATAGTACTGGGAAGTATTGTTGACTGACAGCCATATAGGTATGCTATGTGGATCTTGACGCTAAGCGTTATTTATTAACGATCACAGGCTGCTGCCATGCAAGAGCAATACCGCCCAGAAGAGATAGAACCCCGCGTCCAAAAGCACTGGGATGAAAACCAAACATTCAAAGTAACCGAAGATAAAAATAAAGAGAAATATTACTGCCTCTCCATGCTACCCTATCCTTCAGGCCACCTACATATGGGCCACGTACGTAACTACACTATCGGCGATGTAATTACCCGATACCAGCGTATGCTTGGCAAAAATGTTCTGCAACCTATTGGCTGGGATGCGTTTGGCCTACCTGCAGAAAGCGCCGCAGTGAAAAATAAAATCGCTCCGTCAACCTGGACGTACGATAATATTAAATATATGAAAAAACAGCTTAAGGCACTGGGATTCGGTTATGACTGGAGCCGTGAATTAGCAACTTGCAAGCCAGAATACTATCGTTGGGAACAGTGGTTCTTCACTAAGCTTTATGAAAAAGGTTTAGTGTATAAAAAAATATCAGCAGTGAACTGGTGTCCAAATGATCAGACGGTGTTAGCTAACGAGCAGGTGATCAACAACTGCTGCTGGCGTTGCGATACACAAGTTGAACGTAAAGATATTTCACAGTGGTTTATAAAAATCACCAAATATGCTGATGAGTTACTTAATGACCTTGACACACTGGAAGATTGGCCAGAGCAGGTGAAAACCATGCAACGTAACTGGATTGGCCGCTCAGAAGGAATTGAGATCACCTTTGACGTCGCTGACAGCGTAGAGAAAGTCACTGTCTACACTACGCGTCCAGACACCCTACTTGGTACTACCTATATTGCGGTTGCGCCTGGCCATTTTCTCGCGCTGAAAGCCTCAATAGGCAATCCGGTGCTGGCTGAATTTATCGCTGAATGCCGTAATACCAAAGTAGCTGAAGCTGATGTATCTACTATAGATAAAAAAGGGATAGCGACGAGCCTGTATGCAATTCACCCGCTAACTAAAGAGAGAGTGCCAATTTGGATCGCCAATTTTATACTTATGGAGTACGGTACAGGCGCTATTATAGGAGTGCCAGCACATGATCAGCGCGACTGGGAATTCGCTAATAAATACGATCTACCAATTAAGCCGGTTGTACTGAATCTGGACGGCAATGAGCCTAATACTAGCGTCGCCGCGGTAACAGAAAAAGGAACTTTGTTTAATTCAGGTGAATTTAGCGGTCTAAACCATGAACAGGGCTTTAACGCCATTGCTGATACGCTGTCGGCCAAAGGTGTAGGTGTTCGTAAGGTTAGCTACCGCCTACGTGACTGGGGTGTTTCTCGTCAGCGTTATTGGGGAACACCAATTCCGATGGTAACAATGGAAAATGGTACTGTGATGCCGACACCGGAAGAGCAGCTACCCGTCATTCTGCCAGAAGATATAGTTATGGACGGTATTAGTAGCCCTATTAGAACTGATCCTACGTGGGTAAAAACTATTATAAATGGCCAGCCTGCATTACGTGAAACGGATACTTTTGATACCTTTATGGAGTCTTCTTGGTACTACGCACGGTACACCTGTGCTCACTATAACGAAGGCATGCTGAATTCAGATGCGGCTAACTACTGGTTGCCGATAGATCAATATATCGGTGGCATTGAACATTCTATAATGCACCTAATGTACTTCCGCTTCTACCACAAGCTGTTGCGCGACGCAGGCTTAGTAAACTCAAATGAGCCAGCGAAGCGCCTACTGTGTCAGGGCATGGTGCTAGCAGACGCATTCTATTTTCTCGGTTCCAATGGAGAGCGCCACTGGATTTCTCCTGTTGATGTTACGGTGGAGCGTGATAATAAAGGAAATATTATCAAAGCGAAAGATAATCATGGCCGTAAGGTAATTTACGCCGGTAGAAGCAAAATGTCAAAGTCGAGAAATAACGGCATCGACCCACAGTTGATGGTAGAGCGCTACGGCGCGGATACAGTACGTTTGTTTATGATGTTTGCTTCGCCAGCAGAAATGACACTAGATTGGCAAGAATCTGGTGTACAAGGCGCTAACCGCTTCCTGAAACGCTTCTGGAAATTAGTCTATGACCACGCTAAAATAACAACCGTGGCGCTAGACATTAGCAACCTTAATAATCGCCAAAAAAATCTACGTCGTGCGTTGCATAAAACAATTGCCAAAGTTTCAGATGATATCGGCCGTCGTCAGACCTTCAATACTGCTATTGCGTCAATCATGGAATTGATGAATAAACTAGCACGAGCACCGAAGAAGAGTGCACAAGATCATGCACTCTTACAGGAAGCGTTACTAGCCATGGTTCGCATGCTCTACCCATTTACCCCACATGCTAGCTATGTGCTATGGCAGGCCCTGGGTGGTGAAGGTAGTGTAGATGATGCCGTCTGGCCGGTAGCTAATGAAGAAGCTATGAGGGAAGATTTTTTGATGGTAGTAGTACAAGTAAACGGCAAGGTACGTGGTAAAATTACCGTTGCCGCCGATGCAACACAGGAGCAAATTCAGGCTCGTGCTGTGAATGAGAACTTAGTCACTAAATACTTGGAAGGAGTGACTATCCGTAAAGTGATTTATGTACCTGGAAAACTGCTTAACCTAGTAGTAGGTTAAGTTTAGGAGGCATTATGCGATATCTGATTATCAGGCTGTTTATTTTGCTGATAGTCATGATTAATACTGGATGTAATTTTCACCGACATGGTACCACCCAGGTAACCAATAATAAACTGAAGACCCTTATTTTAACCAGCGCCGACGTTTATGGGCCGTTAGCCCGCACGGTAAGTCAGCAACTACGTATTAACAACATCATTCTTGTTGAAGATAATAAGCAAAATAAAAATAATACCCCTATATTAAGACTTGATAAGGAAGTACAGAAAAGCGACACCGCCTCAATGTTTATCAACGGCACTACAGCGGAATATTCTCTGGTCATGAATGTCTCAGCACAAGTTGAGTTCCCGGGAAAAGGCATTTACCCGATAAGCACTACAGTTTATCGCTCGTTTTTTGATAATGCGAACTCTGTGATGGCGCATGATTTTGAGAAAAATATGATGGTGCAGGAGATGCGCCAGCGTGCTGCTGAACAGCTAGTCCGCACACTACTAACAACACTATATACCGTACGAATTAGCAACAATGATATGATACCAGTATCGTCTAGTGCATGAGTGATGCCAGTGGACCATTTCTTCTTCCTACCATCTTATAATGATTAAGATCTATCCTGACAAACTTAGTACACAGCTCTGTAAAGGGTTACATGCCTGTTATCTATTAATCGGAAACGAACCGCTGCTGTTGCAGGAAAGTGCTGATAAGATTCGTGCTGCTGCAACTTCATGGGGGTTTGAGGAACACTTAAATTTTACCCTCGATATTAATACTAACTGGGAGGACCTGTTCGGCAGTTGCCAGTTACTTAGCTTATTTGCCCGACGTCAGATCATTACCTTGTACTTTCCAGAAACCGGGCCCAACTCCGCTATGGCCCATCAATTAAGCAAGCTAGCAAGTCTATTGCACAGCGATATACTATTGGTTTGCCACATGATAAAACTTACTAAAGCTCAGCAGAACAGTGCATGGTTTAAAGCATTTGCAGCATATGCCATCCTAGTTCCGTGCCAGACGTTGGAACATAGGCAACTACCAAGCTGGATTGCCACACGCGCCAAAAGCATGAAGCTATTGGTGGAGGATGAGGTTATCCAGGTACTTTGCTACTACTATGAAGGCAATATGCTAGCTTTGGCACAGGCGCTAGAACGTCTATCACTAATCTGCCCCGATGGGAAGCTTACACTGCCTCGCGTAGAAGAAGCGGTGAGTGATGAAGCACGATTTACAGCATTTCACTGGGTGGATGCGATGCTAGGGGGAAAAGGTAAACGAGCTTTGCATATTTTGCATAAGTTGAAAAACGAGGATAGCGAACCGGTGATTTTAATGCGTACACTACAGCGTGATGTGATGACACTGCTACATCTGCAGCGCTATCAAACGCATCAACCGTTACGCCTGTTAATGGATCAGAGGTGCATATTGCAAACTCGTCGCACACTTTTTATCAAGACCCTACAAAGGGTGGATAGTACACGTCTGCAACAAGCGATTCATCTGCTAGCTCAGATTGAATTAATCTTAAAAAAGGATTACGGGCAAGATATCTGGCCACAGCTGGAGACTCTTTCCCTCATCTTTTGTCATCAACACTTTCCAACGAACTGTGCTTATGTATGAAATGTATGCTGTGTTCGGAGGCACCTTTGATCCAGTGCATTTTGGCCATCTATTTCCAGTTGAAGCACTAGCGCAGCAGGCCAAACTAACGCGCGTATTGTTACTACCAAATAATGTACCACCTCATCGTCCACAGCCGGAAGCTAGTGCTGTACAGCGTATGAATATGCTCCGCTATGCCATTCGCAATCGACCACTTTTCGAAATTGATTCCCGCGAACTCATGTGTGACACTCCATCGTGGACAGTGGCAACGTTGGAGGTTCTACGTAATGAGCGTGGTCCGCAGGCGCCTTTAGGATTAATCATTGGTCAGGACTCGCTATTATCCTTATCAAAATGGTACCGCTGGCAGGATTTGCTGTCACTTTCTCATCTACTAGTTTGTAAACGTTCAGGCTACTCTGTGGAGCTGGGATCTCCGGAGATACGGCGCTGGCTGGATAAACATATCACCACTCAAATAGAGCAATTGCACCAGCATCCCGCCGGTTTTATCTGGATGGCTAATACGCCGCTTGTTAATATCTCTGCCACTGGAATTCGTCAGCGCCGTCTTCAAGGATTGGACTGCAATCACCTCTTGCCTGCTGATGTTTTTGATTATATCAATCGCGCAGGACTCTACTTGAAATAACTTCACCTTGGTTATATATCGCTTAGATAAAGGGCGTGCTATACTATTTAGCTTAATTTTTAGCTACTTTATCAAGGTCAGAGAACAGGCAATCACTTATCCGAATAAAAGGGGAACCTTTTGCAAGGCAAAACTCTACAAGAGTTCATTATTAATAAAATTAATGATCTTAAAGGTCAGAATATCGTCTCACTTAATGTTCAAGGTAAATCTAGTATTACCGACTGCATGATTATCTGTACAGGTAAATCTATGCGTCACGTGATTTCAATTGCTGATCATGTGGTGCATGAATCCCGTACAGTAGGCATAGTGCCATTGGGCGTAGAAGGTAAAAATACGGCTGACTGGGTAGTGGTTGATCTGGGGGATGTTATCCTGCACGTGATGCAGGATAACATCCCCCAAATTTATGAGCTGGAAGAACTTTGGAGCTAATATATAAAATTACGGCCTATATCCGTAGATACTAAAATGTTTGACTGATTAAAAAAAGATACCTTATATTCCAGTCGCTTTTCCACAGATATATAGACGAACCTGTAGTAAGATTGCCTGTGATAAAACATGGCAAGGGTACTAATATCAAGTGTATTCTGGAAAAGAGAGTGAAGAGATGCCAGCTGCAATGTACAAATATAACGGCATCCCGTGTTACATTGAGGCTTCTGAAATACAAGTGGAAAACGTCTCTGATCGAGTATCAGAGCGGAATTCTAGTAATTTTAGCTTTTAGCAATGAGATGGCTTCCACTGAGTTAGTTTGCTGCTCAGTAGAAAAGCTTAGCTAACAATAATTTAAGATCCTTTAAATGCTCCCTGTACCCCGGTTACACTTACAATTTGTTATTAAGAGCATTTATCAAGCATTGTTGAATGCATCACCACCAATTATTCTTATTATCGTGAATAAACAGTGAGACTAACCCCGATATTTTAAGTAGCGGATGAAATTACAAAGCAACGCCTTTCGCGATTATAGTACTGAACAGAAAATCTTTGTCCGCCGGGCATTAATTGCTTTTTTTGGAATTTTAGTGCTTTCTAGCATATTAGTAGTCAATCTTTACCACCTACAGATTATACGCTTTAAAGATTATAGTACCCGTTCTAATGAAAACCGCATTAAGTTAGTACCAGTAGCACCGAGCCGTGGCATTATTTACGACCGCAACGGTACTGCACTGGCGCTTAATCGCACTATTTATCAAACGGAGCTTTTACCAGAAAAAGTTAATGATATTAAGCAAACACTACAGGATCTTCGGCCCATCCTCGATCTCACTGAGGAAGATATAGACTCTTTTGAAAAAGAACGCAAGAGATCACATCGCTTTACCGCGGTCCCTGTCAAAATCGGTCTTAATGATGTACAGGTAGCACGCTTTGCCGTTAACCAGTATCGTTTTCCCGGCGTCGAAGTTAAGGGATACCAACGTCGCTATTACCCTTACGGTGCTACCTTGACCCACGTTGTTGGATACGTCTCCAAAATTAATGACCGCGATGTTATGCGACTCGAGAAAGAAGGCAAGTGGCCGAACTATGCTGCAACACATGATATCGGCAAGTTAGGTATAGAAAGTTACTACGAAGATATTCTACATGGTATTACTGGCTATGAAGAAATTGAAGTTAATAACCGTGGACAGGTGATCCGTCAGCTACATGAACAGTCACCACACGCGGGACGCGATATATGGCTGACCATCGACCTCAATCTTCAGCAGTATATTGAAACCCTACTATCTGGTAGCCGTGCTGCGGTGGTAGTCAGCGATCCGCGTACTGGTGAGATTCTAGCAATGGTCTCTACGCCCAGTTATAATCCCAATTTATTTGTCGATGGCATTTCAGGTAAAGATTACCGCGCATTGCTCAACGACGAGAATCACCCACTTTATAACCGCGCCATTCAGGCTTCTTATCCTCCTGCTTCTACGGTAAAACCTTATGTGGCTATCTCTGCACTGAGCACAGGAGTGATTAACCGTAACACCACACTATTTGATCCTGGTTGGTGGCAACTGCCAGGCTCGGAAAAACGCTATCGCGACTGGAAAAAATGGGGCCATGGACGTGTGAACGTAACAAAATCGCTAGAAGAATCTGCTGATACCTTCTTCTACCAAGTAGCTTATAATATGGATATTGATCGTTTATCGGAGTGGATGAACAAGTTTGGCTATGGCCAGCGTACAGGCGTCGATCTACCGCAGGAGAGTGCTGGCAATATGCCAACTCGCGAATGGAAGATGAAGCGTTTTAAAAAGCCATGGTATCAGGGAGATACAATTCCGATCGGTATTGGTCAAGGCTACTGGACAGCAACGCCACTACAGATGAATAAGGCTCTAATGATTCTAATTAACGATGGTGTAGTAAAAGTGCCTCATCTGTTGCGCGCTATACGCGAAGGATGCAGTATAGTACCTTGGCGTCAACAGCTGATTGAGTCGATCGATGATGTTTATTCCGGTTACTGGGAAATTGCCAAAGATGGTATGTACGGGGTCGCTAATCGCCCTAATGGCACGGCACATAAAAGTTTTGCCGACGCACCTTATAAAATAGCCGCTAAATCTGGTACGGCGCAAGTTTTTCGTCTTAAAGAAAATGAAATCTACAATGCGAAAAAAATCGCAGAGCGATTGCGCGACCACAAACTAATGACAGCTTTTGCTCCTTACGATAAACCACGTGTCGCCGTTACCATGATTCTAGAGAATGGGGGCGCTGGAGCGGCAGTGGGTACTATGATGCGGAATATTCTCGACCATATTATATTGGAGAATAAAAATACGGATCTTTCGGATGCCTCCCTAACGCCCCGTACTACGAAGGTAAACAAGAGATGTCCATAAACGACAATACGCAGAAAAGATCTATGTGGATTCGTATCCATATCGATCCAATGTTTATGCTGATAATCCTTGCGTTGCTCACCTACAGTGTCGTAGTTATCTGGAGCGCCAGTGGGCAAGATTCGAGCATGATGCAGCATAAGATTATTCAGATTGCGATTGGTCTGGTGATAATGCTATTACTTGCACAAGTACCGCCGCGCGTGTATGAGGGCTGGGCTCCCTATTTATATATTGTTTGCATGACACTGCTTATTACGGTGGATGCCTTTGGACATGTCAGTAAAGGGGCACAGCGCTGGCTCGATCTAGGAATAATACGCTTTCAGCCATCGGAAATTGCGAAAATCGCTGTCCCTCTCATGGTGGCTCGCTTTACCAACCGCGATATTTATCTACCAACTTTTAAAAATACCAGTATTGCACTCATTTTGATTGCTATACCGACGCTGCTAGTAGCAGTACAGCCCGATCTTGGGACTTCGTTTCTGATTGCTGCATCCGGGCTCTTTGTGCTATTCCTTTCTGGTATTAGCTGGAAACTAATTGGTACATCGGTGTTTCTGGTGGCGGCTTTCATTACTGTGTTGTGGTTTTTTCTCATGCACGACTACCAGCGTGACCGTGTCATGATACTGTTCGATCCAGAAAGCGACCCACTCGGTGCTGGCTATCATATTATTCAGTCAAAAATTGCCATCGGCTCTGGGGGGCTACGAGGAAAAGGATGGTTGCACGGTACTCAATCACAGCTGGAATTTTTACCTGAACGGCATACTGACTTTATTTTTGCCGTACTTGCCGAAGAGCTCGGGTTGGTAGGCGTACTGATTCTACTCGTGCTTTATCTTCTACTGATTCTGCGTGGGCTAATGATTGCTACACGTGCGCAGACTACTTTCGGACGTGTGATGGCGGGTGGGTTAATGCTGATTTTGTTTATTTATATTTTCGTTAATATCAGCATGGTAAGTGGTATTTTACCGGTGGTTGGCGTGCCTCTGCCCCTAGTCAGCTATGGAGGGTCTGCTCTAATCGTGCTTATGGCGGGATTTGGCATCATAATGTCGATCCACACTCATAGAAAAATGTTATCTAAAAGCGTTTAAGAAGATGCATATGTATAAAAAATAGCCTCGCTATTACTACATATTGTTGGTTTTGTCTGTTTGTACACACTCGAACCTTATAATTTATAGTATCGTTACCAACCTAGAATAGCGGCAGGCTTGTTCCAGATATGAAAATTCTAAGGGCGATAAAAATAGTGAATGATTAATCGAGGAATATCTAAAATGAGAGTGAATATAATGGATATTAGCTTCTCATGGAAGATTTCACTAGTGCTAGCGAAAAAACATAGATAGCTACCTGGTGCAACCTTAGGGAGTACTGGGACACTGCAAAGTAATCGATTGTAAAAGATAAGATTCCGAATGAGCTAATCGACAGTGGAATACTTTCCAAGTTTCTATTTTTTAGTGATGTATATACGACGTTATTTGTTAACGTTATTTGTTAAAAGTCATGAGATCGTAGCGCGTGTTAAAAATTGATGGATATCCCTATTGATATCCAGTACATCAGTAACTTATAGGACATACGCAGATTGTACATGGTAGCAATTTCTAAACTTCAGCAACTAAGCATAGTAGATTATTAGCTTATTCTAGGTATCTCTATTAAAAATAGAGATTCTACGATAAGACATAGTAAAATAAGTAGTTATTATGGTGAATTATTTTCCTAACTTATAACTCATTGCCATAAATATTATGTTCCATAATATAGAACAGTACATAAATGTATGTAGTATTTTCAAATACCTAACATAAGAGTACACTCTCTTTCTTATAAGAAAGTTCACTTCAATACTATAATCCAAAGTATGTCGGAGATTAATTCCTAAAAGTGCCTTTTGAAAAACTATAAGGCTAGAAAGTGCTTGTTAAAAACAATGCAGACGTAATTCACTATCCTCCTCATTCTGCCATAATAATAACCAACTAATGTATGTATGCATTGGGCGATTAAAGAGCAAAGAATATTCACCAAGACGACTCTTCAAAGTAGGCAGAGACTCTTGAAATATCCTAACAATGTTATTTAAAAGTTTCTTACTAATGTTCTTCAATTCTAGTTACCGACTCACTAGTTTCCCAACTGACGTGAGATCTTAACTCTAAATTACGGTAATAATGCTTGTTTAATAAAAATGGATTACTTTATTGTGCGGTAGGATGCTTTTATCTACATAATTAACGACCACATTAACATTAATATGATAGTCCTTTTACTTCGATATTAGCCTGTTTTTATTCATACGGATTTAATATGAAAACAAAACTAAATGTACAGCTTGAATTTCCTACCCCTTTTACTTATAAAGTACTAGGGTTAGCGCAGCAGGAGCTTGTTGATCGAATAGTTGAAGTAGTGCAACACCATGTACCGGGTGACTATTTGCCAAATATAAAATCGAGTAGTAAAGGTAATTACTACTCGGTCTCAATCACAATTCATGCTACCCACATAGAGCAGATAGAAACCTTATATGAAGAGCTGGGCAAAATTGATATCGTGCGGATGGTGTTATAAGCGCCAACCTTAGCAAAAGAGATCTTCTTGCCATTTTTTTCTAACATCCTAACCTTTATTAGGACTGCCGTTTTGTTAGCGAATAAGCTTTTAATTCGAAAACTAGGTAAACGCAGCTGGCAACCCGTTTCCGATGCAATGCATGAATTCACTGATCGTCGCAATGATAAAAATCACGACGAAGTTTGGTTAGTCGAACATCATGCAGTTTTTACCCAGGGCCAGGCAGGCAAGGCCGAACACCTGCTAATGCCAGGCGATATTCCGGTAATGCAAAGTGATCGCGGTGGTCAGGTAACTTATCATGGCCCTGGCCAACAGGTCATGTACGTATTGATTGATATCAGGCGACGTAAGATAAGTGTTCACCAATTGGTAACCGTGCTGGAAAAGACAGTACTGGCCACTCTGGCACAATTCGATGTAAAGGCGCACACGCGTCTTAATGCGCCAGGTATTTATGTGGGAGAAAAAAAAATCTGTTCTCTTGGCCTACGTATCCGTAAAGGCTGCTCTCTTCATGGCTTAGCGCTCAATGTGGCGATGGATTTAACACCATTTCTGCGCATCAATCCCTGTGGCTATATCGGCATGCACATGACACAACTGAGCGCCTTTCAAACTAACGTTAGTCTTGCCGATGTCCAATTGCTACTAGTAGCAGCCTTCGCACAATATCTGGGTTTTAGCCAAGTAGAATGGCTGACAGCTGAAACGAAGTCCCTACCTTAAACTTACATAAAATATTACAAAATGATAAACTTTTCGTTACGGAATAGTTGCTTCTTCTAAGCAGAACTGATGTAATTATTAATGTTTTTTTAAAAAAAGTTTTTCAAATGGAACGTAACATTAAATATTCTGACATAGATAAGACGGCGCTTATCCCAGTACAACCTGTTTTGCTTGAAAAGCAAAACCTATTACCTAAACCTGAATGGTTAAAAATTAAGCTACCTGCAGATTTTAAGCAAATACAAAAAATTAAAGGAGCAATGCGCAAAAACGGCCTGTATTCAATATGTGAAGAGGCCTCATGCCCTAACCTAGCTGAATGTTTTAACCACGGAACCGCAACTTTTATGATCCTTGGTTCTACCTGTACTCGCCGATGTCCCTTCTGCAACGTGGGGCACGGCCGCCCCACCATGCCAGATGGTAATGAGCCACTTAAGCTCGCGCAAACAATTTTTGATATGGAGTTACGCTACGTAGTTATTACTTCTGTAGCCCGTGACGATCTTCGAGACGGCGGTGCACAACACTTTGCTGACTGTATTACTGCCATTCGTAAAAAAAATCAGTCAATCAAAATTGAAACACTATTACCCGATTTTCGAGGCTGTATGGATCGTGCTCTGGACATCCTTCAAACCATACCGCCTGATGTTTTTAGTCATAATCTTGAGACTGTACCGCGTATATACCCCAAAGTCCGTCCTGGTGCAAATTACAAGCAATCACTAAAATTGTTAGGGCGTTTTAAAGAAATACATCCTGGTATCCCAACCAAATCGAGTCTGATGCTCGGACTAGGAGAAACCAATATGGAAATTATGGAAGTTATGCGTGATTTACGTTGTTATGGTGTCAATATGCTAACTTTAGGTCAGTATTTGCAACCAAGCCGCCACCATCTTCCAGTCCAGCGTTACGTCAGTCCTATAGAATTTGAGAACATAAAAAAAGAAGCGTTAAAAATGGGTTTTACCTATGCTGCATGTGGTCCTTTTGTTCGATCTTCCTATCACGCAGATATGCAGGCAAAAGGGCTGGCAGTAAAATAAACCAGAAGATTACACTCTTTAAGACCTTATTTATATCACTCTTTTTATTTTTTATGCGTCACGCGCTCTGCTGGAACATCTTCAACAGCTGTTTTAGTCGCTGTAGATTCATCATCTTTCATAGCTTTTTTAAACCCTTTAATTGCAGAACCTAAATCGCTACCTAATGAACGCAACTTATTAGTACCAAATAACAGTACAATAAGCGCACCAATGAGCAGTAATTTTGCAAAACTGATACCTTCCATACTTTACCTTTCGACCTCAAAAAAAATAATACTTCCATTTACGCTTAGATCAGCAAAAAGCTCAACAAAAAATTGCAACAACTTAAGAAGTTTGTGTTGTATTAAATACATCCGTTCACCC
This sequence comes from Pantoea sp. Nvir, assembly GCF_009829915.1. Classification (GTDB taxonomy): domain Bacteria; phylum Pseudomonadota; class Gammaproteobacteria; order Enterobacterales; family Enterobacteriaceae; genus Pantoea. The sequence goes on from NZ_SZZW01000001.1 coordinate 271,908, forward strand.
ATGAACCTTATCAATACGTAATTGCAGATACTGTGTCATAGTTGTGAATTTAAGCTTGGTTCAAAAACTATTTCTGTAATAGAGCTTTGTGAATTCATGTTATCTTTGCACGTGAGATAAACCTAGTAGGTTAGAGATATATTATTTTTTTTACGTGATTAATTTGGAAGATTTGATAACTTAATCTGGCTGCTAACTTTAGCATGATGCTGCTACTCTATGTACAAAATATTGTATATTGATTATGGATGAAACTAATTTTGTTTTTTAGTAATAAAAAAACCCGCCATATGGCGGGTTTTTGAATTCTGACTGTTAACTTACAAGCTGATAACGTTAGCAGCAGATGGGCCTTTAGCTCCTTCGGTGATTTCAAACTCTACACGCTGACCTTCAGCCAGAGTTTTAAACCCGTTGCTTTGGATAGCAGAGAAGTGTACGAATACATCCTTGCTCCCATCTTCTGGAGTAATGAAACCGAATCCCTTAGACTCATTAAACCACTTAACGTTACCTTTGATCTTGGACATCTACATTACCTTTACATGAAAAATGAACACTAAAACTGTGTCAACGCCTAGTACAGCAATTGCTGTGCCATTTGTCCAGCAACAATTGATGAAAAAGTGATAAATCTAGTTCTTTTGTCGTTACTACGCATTTTTTTGGCGGAGATATTTATATTGGGACTATTACAGTTAATAAAATAAGTACTTCCGTAGTTATAACGCTATAAAACATAGATAATCCAGCAGATGATAATGCTATTCTTTTAACAAAACGAGAGGAAAGGCCCACACCCATACAGCAAGTTCAATTGCTACGTGCCTTTGCACCTAAAGTAAACTTTATACTAAGATGAGGATGTTGATCGCTCATTAACTAAGGTGCTTTTAAGCAGCCATAGTGAACAAAATTAGTACTAATTAATAAATCTTTAAATCCATCGGATATGGGGTTAATTGCTCCTAGTACTGTAACCTAATAAATTATTTTATAATTTATTAGGTTGCTCTTTCTCGTTGCAGATGTGCTCGTCATATTAAGAACAACACTGTAGAATCATTATGCACACAAAAATAAAATAATGTCAAATGAAGTTTCACAGCTAGTTTAAATTAACTAGATTTTAGTAACATTAAAAAAATAGCGTTAACGTGTTTTTAACAAAATGGGCGACACACTACTTTTTTAGAAAAAACTAGATTAGTTAGTAAAAGATTAAATAAAAACTACAAAAGATTAGGTATATTAATTATTAATGATTTTAGAGAGGGTTAAGGGAATTTTTTGCCAAAAAATCACCTCCTGGGTTCAGAAAAAAAGAGATTATATGGTAATGAAAATTTGATTTACTATCTACGGGAACGTAAAGTTCACTTTTGTCTATGAATCTTTGACACCAGTAACCTTTCATGGGGCGCACTCTAGTAACTGTTTTAAACGCCTCCATGCACGGGTTCTAGCGCTGCTATCACTACGTACGTTACTTAATTTCATTTTGTGCTCATCTTATTTCACAAATGAAAAAAGGATACGAACAAAGGTACAGCAGTATCCATGTACTATGTTGATTAAAAAGTTAATTTAATACCTTCGATCGATAATTCTAAGATAAAACCAATTATTTTTTAAAAAATCATAATTTCTTTGTAACAAAAGACTCAATAATTAATCTTTTAGAGACTTTATATTTTATTCAATACTATTTTTATTTATGGAGAGGGTGTTGACTGAGCGAATAGAAAAAGTTTGAAGAATACTTGTATGAATTTGATATTACTCAGTAAAATATGTATCATAAATTTTACGGAATATTATTATTGATGTACTCGATACGGTAGAAGGTAAGGAAGAGGGGCTATACTATCTAAATATAATCAATTTTAAATAATTAAGATATAAAAAAGGAAGATTGTTAAATACATCAAAAAATGTAAAGGAAAAGAGCGATTAGCATTATACTAAGGGATCTTTCTTTCAACGATCTAAAAAAACACAGTTTTTTACAATCATGTCTGCTTTACTCATACTACAGTGAGACACAAAACAGAAGGAAATATTAGAATCTAAGAAACTTAGCACGGCTGATAACCTATCCGGAATATACTGACTAAACGCGCTTAAATGTAAAAATTAGTGATATGTGTCATAGTGTGTCAAACTAATAGTAGTCAGAATTCTATTATCTAATTTTCAACAAATGAAAGGCTAAAAATCTATTACAAAGTAGACCTTTACGCACCAGAAAAATTAATAGTGTGGTAACAATCCATGTCATTAATCTGACTCTTTTAAAAAGAGTCGCGGAAAATTAACATACATTGTAACATATTTATTAAGGTACGCCCTATAGGACTTGAACCTATGACCTACGGCTTAGAAGGCCGGTGCTCTATCCAGCTGAGCTAAGGGCGCAGAGAATGACAAGAATTATACAATCAGTGCTTAATCAGTCAATGATTTTGGCAGTTCATGCCATCACAGATCCTAAAGATTTAATGACAGTAAGCGATGTAACAACTGACAGCGTATCACGTTTCTGACAGAATTATTGCCTTTCTTAGATGTAATATCGTATAGTGGATTTTCTATCTGATGGCAGCAAAAATTATTGACGGTAAAAAGATTGCGCAGCAAGTGTGCCTTAAGGTAGCGGAAAAGGTAAAGCAGCGTCTAGCATTCGGTAAACGCGCGCCTGGTTTGGCGGTTATTCTAGTAGGTGAAAATTCCGCATCGCAAATCTATGTTGGCAACAAATGCCGAGTCTGCAAACAAGTGGGCTTTGTGTCACGCTGTTATAATCTACCCGTAACTACCAGAGAAGACGTGTTACTACAGCTAATTGATGAACTGAACAACGATAGGGAGATCGACGGCATCTTGGTGCAACTGCCGCTGCCAGCTGGCAGCAATAACGTCAAAGTACTTGAGCATATTAGACCAGACAAAGATGTCGATGGTTTTCATCCTTACAACGTAGGACGTCTCTGTCAGCGTGTACCAACGCTGCGTCCATGTACCCCATTCGGTATCATTACTCTTTTGAAGCGTTACAATATTGACACCTACGGCTTGAATGCGGTTGTAGTAGGCGCATCTAACATAGTAGGACGCCCTATGAGCATGGAGTTATTGCTGGCAGGCTGTACCACCACTGTTACGCACCGTTTCACCAAAGATTTATATCATCACGTTAAGAACGCTGATCTACTAGTAGTAGCAGTAGGTAAACAGGGCTTTATTTTAGGAGAATGGATCAAACCTGGCGCAGTAGTCATAGATGTTGGTATCAATCGACTGGAGAACGGAAAATTAGTGGGCGACGTTGATTTTAATGTGGCTTCAGAACGTGCCTCTTATATAACGCCAGTGCCAGGAGGTGTGGGTCCTATGACCGTTGCTACACTAATCGAGAACACGATGCAAGCGTGCGAAACTTACCATGATAGTGAGGCGGCAAATAATAATTGGTAAACCTAGAGTTATAGAACTGGCTTTGTTGGTCTAAACCTCTAGTACTGGTAATAAATCCTCATATATGCTGTTTCATAGCTAGGTAAGCGCCACGAAAATGTAACATGCTATCAACAAAACTCGGGTACCATCGCTCAGACATGAAAAGTCTACTACTTCGATGTCGGGAAATGTTTGAGAAAGTCATTCGTAGATCAAATCATAATAACCGAATTTGAAACATTTACCTAAGAAGTATAGGTAGCATACAAGGTTGCTCTTATCATGCACCAGAGTAGTATTAGTACACAAATACTACTCTATCTGTGGCGTGGACATCTCGGAGAAAAGGCCAATCCCTATCTATATGTATATTTATTGTGTGCACTTACTATAGAGAAACAGCCACCGGCACAATTATGACAACTTTATGAAAACTTAGGATAACAATTTAGATTACCTAAACGATCAAATGGGGTTTCTACAAGATGTAGACACCCATATCAATGTATATATACAAGCTGTTAGGCTGATGCATAGATTATAGAAGAAGTTAAATTTATTAACCTTTTAGTCTTATAATCACCTTTGGCTACTTACTTTAAATACAACTATACAACCTCTTTTAACATTTTACTTTCGACGCCAAGTAGAGCATTCTGGCCTATCTTCCACAATCACACCCAGTTTATTGAGCTGATCGCGTGCAATATCAGCTTGCACCCAATTTTTTTCTTCACGTGCCACTGCGCGCTCTTTCATCCACTTTTCGATTTCAGCAACAGTATTGAAACTAGACTGTACACTTCTCTGCAGGAACTGCTCTGGATTTTGTTGCAGAATACCCAGTACGTTAGCGAATTCGCGCAGCTTCACGGCTAGTACACTAGCAGCTAAGGCATCTTCTTTTTTTAGACAATTCACTTTGTGTGCCATATTAAAGAGCACAGAACATGCTTCCGGAGTGTTAAAATCGTCGTCCAACGCTGCGCGGAAATAGCTATTAAATTCTTCCCCGCCGCCTGCTGCTACCACACTGAGATCTGTATAACGTAGTGCAGTGTAGAGACGTTCCAGCGCTGTTCGCGCCTGATTCAGGTTGCTTTCGCTGTAATTAAGCTGGCTACGGTAGTGTCCTGAAATTAGAAAGTAGCGTACTGTCTCTGCATCGTAGTGTTTTAGTACTTCACGTACAGTAAAGAAGTTTGCGAGAGATTTAGACATCTTTTCACGATCTACCATTACCATACCTGAGTGCATCCAGTAGTTAACGTAGGGACAATCATGAGCACAGGTTGATTGAGAGATCTCATTTTCATGGTGTGGGAATATTAAATCTGATCCGCCGCCATGAATATCAAAGTGTGCACCAAGATATTTGAAATTCATGGCCGAGCACTCAATATGCCAGCCCGGCCGACCACTGCCCCACGGAGAAGGCCACGCTGGTTCGTTCTCTTTCGACATCTTCCACATCACGAAATCCATTGAGTTGCGTTTAACAGAAGAGATCTTAACTTCCATGCGTGCCCTGTGCAGCTGTTCCAAATCTTGGCGCGACAGCAGACCATAATTAGGGTTACTTAGCACGTCGAACATTACGTCGCCATTTTCGGAAATATAAGCATAATCACGTTCAATGAGACGCTCTATCAGAGCAATGATCTCAGGAATATGGGACGTAGCGCGTGGCTCCTGATCTGGCGGTAGAATGTTGAGGGCAGAGAAATCGTTTTGCATCTCATCAATCATACGGTCAGTCAATGTCTTAATACTCTCGTCGTTCTTTTGAGCGCGTTTGATAATTTTATCATCGATATCAGTGATGTTACGAACATATCGCAAGCGATATCCGATATATCGTAAGTAACGGGATATTACGTCAAACGCCACGAAAGTGCGCGCATGGCCGATATGACATAGGTCATATACAGTGATACCACACACGTATATGCCGACTTCACCAGCATGAATAGGTTTAAATTCCTCTTTACGTCTACTCAAGGTGTTATAAATCTTTAGCATTTGAAGAATTCCATTCCCTTTTGTTAGATGATTTAGTTTTCATGCCGCTTTTTGCACTAGTGCGATACTTTTATAATAACAGTAGCACTGTACGCATAAAGCATAATCAGAACGAATGATATTTGAACAGGGCGCTTTATGAAGCAGTCAGAGGAGATGATTGAAGGTATACTATTTGTAAAATAGTAATAATTGTTAACTTCAAAATCAACTGCAGCAACATAGTAATTAAAAAATTCGAAGATAAATCACCTACTAAAGTACAAAAATTTCTTGAATGCTGCTGTGAAGCTTTTTATAACAGCAGTATTTTACAATTTATTATCAATGGTTTTATCATATATGATGGTTATCATAATCTAGGTACGACAGAAAAAGGTGCTAAAGCGAAAACAATAAAAAGATAATAAATTCATAAAAATAATCGAAGCACTTTGAATATTACACGTAGTTCCGGTACTTAATTATCTAGCGTGCAAGTCTTTATAAATATGTCTAGCAAACATCAAAACGCACCGAAAAGATCACATTGACATGCAGAATCTAATTGTTAACGAGTAATGTCGCGCATACTGTTTATTTCAGATTTACATTTATGCCAAGAAAAACCGATGATTACTGCAGGTTTTTTAAGTTTTCTAGCACGTGAATCACTAAACTGCGATGCGCTATACATTCTTGGTGACCTCTTCGAAGCTTGGATTGGAGATGATGATTCTGACTTACTCCATAAACAAGTTGCTAGCGCGCTGCATGATCTGCCTTTCCAGGTCTTTTTTATTTACGGCAATCGCGATTTTCTAATTAGCAAAGATTATAGACGTGCCAGCGGCATAACTCTTTTACCAGAAGAGTATGTACTAGATTGTTATGGCCATCGAGTATTGATCTTGCACGGCGATACTCTCTGCACTGACGATACCGGCTATCAGCGCTTTCGAGCCACAGTACATCAATACTGGATACAAAAACTCTTCCTCGCGTTGCCTCTCTTTATTCGAAAATTAATTTTATCGCGCATGCGCGATGGTAGTAACCAGGCGAATCAGCATAAATCCCTAACTATTATGGATGTCAACGCAAAGACGGTAGAAACGATGATGCTACGCCAACATGTCAGGATAATGATCCACGGTCATACTCATCGTCCAGCCATTCATTACTTTGAACTAAACGGCACGCTCTGCGAGCGTGCCGTTTTAGGTGCATGGCATCATACATGCGGCTCAATGATTCAACTTGATAATAACGGCATTAGCCTTATTGATTTCGAATTTTAAATTTCGACATAAATTAAGGAACCTGAGGAGCACAACCATTTTTCCTTATATCTTTCTCATGATATCCTATGTGCCATTCTTGATTTTACTAGACGGTTTAGATTTGTTTATTTACAGGAGTGAAAAGCATGTCATCCAACGCTGTCCCGGTCTACATTGCGATTGTAATGGGTTCCAGAAATGACTGGTGCACCATGCAGTTTACTGCGGACATTCTCACCAGTCTAGACGTAGCCTTCCATGTTGAAGTGATTTCCGCCCATCGCACTCCGGACAAACTTTTCAGCTTTGCTGAAGCAGCGGCTGACAACGGTTATCAAGTAATCATCGCGGGAGCAGGCGGTGCGGCACATCTCCCAGGTATGCTCGCGGCAAAAACTCTAGTGCCGGTGCTAGGTGTGCCTATACAGAGTGTAGCGCTGAGTGGTATCGATAGCCTCTATTCTATTGTACAGATGCCTCGTGGCATTCCAGTAGGCACTTTAGCAATCGGTAAAGCAGGCGCGGCCAATGCTGGTCTACTGGCAGCGCAGATTATAGCAATTCACGATACACAGTTGACATTCCGACTTGGTAAGTGGCGACAAGCGCAAACTGATGAGGTGCTAAATAGCTCCCTCTTAGGAAAGGAATTATGAAAACAGTGTATGTGCTGGGCAACGGCCAGTTAGGCAGAATGCTACGTCAAGCAGGAGAGCCACTAGGTATCACTGTTTATCCAATCGGCTTTGATGCCAAAGCGGACACATTGCCGATTGCACAGAGTGTGATCACTGCTGAGATTGAACTCTGGCCGGAAACTGCGCTGACGAGTGAACTAGTGCAGCATTCCAATTTTGTAAACCGCGATATCTTTCCTTACTTAGCCGACCGCCTAACGCAAAAACAGCTGCTTGATAGGCTTCAACTTGCTACTGCACCTTGGCAACTGCTTAAAGATGAAAACGAGTGGCCGCATATATTCTCCTCACTCGGTAATTTAGTGATCATTAAACCTCGCACCGGAGGCTATGACGGCCGCAAGCAGTGGCGGCTGAGTAAGGATAAAACTACCTTACTGCCAAACAAATGCTACGGAGAATACATTGTCGAAAAAATCATTAACTTTTCCGCTGAAATATCACTAATAGGAGCACGTGGTTATGATGGATGCACAGTATTCTATCCACTGACACACAACCTACACCAAGAAGGCATATTGCGTACTAGTGTCGCCTTTCCACAACCAGATCAAATGCAACAGGCACAGGCCGAAAGGATGCTAAGTACTATTATGCATGAACTGAAATATATTGGTGTAATGGCTATGGAATGTTTCGTAACACCGAACGGTTTGATAATTAATGAACTGGCGCCGCGTGTACATAACAGCGGTCACTGGACACAGAACGGTGCCTCCATCAGCCAATTTGATCTACATCTACGCGCCGTGCTAGGTCTACCTCTTTCACAACCGGTGATATTAGCGCCATCGGTGATGTTAAATTTGATCGGCGTATCCATAAATAACGATTGGTTAAAGCAGCCACTAGTACATCTGCACTGGTATGATAAAGAGGTACGACCCAATCGTAAAGTCGGCCATTTTAACCTTACTGATAGCGATAGCAAGCGGCTTACCATAGCGTTAAAAGAATTGGTGACAATACTACCTCCAGAATACTCTAGCAGTATTTCTTGGGCAATAGATAAGTTCTAAAAATTAGACGTATTACGCTTTATCATATTTGAAATACACGGATATCGATTTGCCATATCTAGAACGTAAAGCTATGTCGAAACTCACTGTCAGTGAGTTGAATTAACTCTCTTTTTATCCGGAGTACCAAACTAGGAATATATATGAACGAACTAATTAAAACGTACCTGTTAGATTTGATATATCAATAATGTATGAATATTTTCCGATTTTACTTAGTCGCTGAACGAATATGACCTACGATATCTTGGCGCTAATCAGGTTACCTATTGGTGAATAAGAAGAGAATATGGGTGCTTACTCAAATGGAAATGTACTTGAGTTTTCGCCGGTTGCGTGCACAGACTCTCATGCAGGTCATGTCGTTCTAGACGAAATTTAATATTTCTGGCCATTCAAATTACTATTGAGGTGCTCCCGTATATTTATGAATGTATTGCTCATAAAACATACCTCTATGTTTAGCTATCATTGCCATTTTTAATTTAGTGTTTCCAATTTGCCGGTTCTAGTTAGTAAAAATCTAATAACAACTCGCTGGTTATGTTACATAAGATCTCCCTGTTGCCGACGAATCCTTTGCGAATCGTTACCAATAATCTTGACACTACTCACGGTTGTATACTGGAAAATCAGTATCTGATTTTAAATCTTTTTTGTTCAAGCAATCTCAATCCATGTTAGTAAAAACACTACGGTTATCACTGGCTCAGTAACACTTTCAGTACGCATATAAGGTGTTACCTATTTGTCTGATGGATGACAAAGGAGCACTTCATATCCCCGCCACTTCTTAAGATAAGACAGTGGATAGAGTTCCTAAACACAGCCCTAAAAATACTTAATATTTAAATTTATTTAAAATCTAAAATTAACTAGATTCTAGTGACTCTCAACTACTTATCTTCCCTTTTTTCACACCATGACAAGAAATATGCACATACAAACAAATAGTGATACTAACAGAAAACAGTTTTAGACTGATGTTTAATGCGTGCCATAAAGTGCAATGTCAAATAAAAAAGCACTGAATTTTATCTATAAGTGGTGGGCCATACCTAAGTATTTAGACTGTGCTAAAATGTCAACTACGCCCGTTCACTAGTTGTACCATCATGTCGATGTGCTCGGTATTGGCATTTAGCGCTGGGATATACTCAAACTTTTCACCTCCGCTGCGCAGGAAAAACTCGCGGTTCTGTACACTGATTTCTTCCAAAGTTTCTAAGCAGTCTGCCGCGAAGCCTGGAGCTATTACCTGCACATGCTTAATACCATTCTTCACCAATGTCTGTATAGTTTTGTCGGTATATGGCTGGAGCCAAGGCTCACAACCAAAACGTGATTGAAAAGTCATTATGATTTGATCATCCCGCAGCCCCAGGGCCTTCTGTAGCAAGATAGTGGTGTCGGAGCAACGCTGTGGATAGTCGTCGCCCTCGTTAGCAAAACGCTGTGGAATGCCATGATAGGAGAACACCAGAAGATCCGGTTTCCCATGCACTACAAAGAATCGTTCTACTGATGCTTTTAATGCAGCTATATAAGCTGGATGTTCGGCATAATCACGAATAAATTCGATATCCGGCAGGGTGCGTGTCATTTTAAATGCTCGGTACAGGCCGTCCCATACCGCCGCAACAGTAGAGCAGGAGAACTGTGGATAAAGCGGCAGCACAATCATACGCGTTACACCTTGTATCATTAGGCGAGTGACCGCACTTTGTAAGCAAGGATTACCGTAACTCATGCCCAGTTCGACTGGCATATCGACCCGCGCTGTCAGTGCCTCAAGCTGCTGCTTGCTGTAGACCATTAATGGAGAACCACCGTCCATCCATACAGAAGTATAACTTTTTGACACACGAGGTGCACGAAATGGTAGGACGATACCGTTAAGGATCAGCCACCAAAGCCAGCGTGGGGTATCAACAACTCGGGGATCACTAAGAAATTGTTTTAGGTAGCGCTTTACCGCAGCCGTATTAGGCGCGTCTGGAGTACCTAAATTAGTCAGTAATACGCCAGGTTTATTTTCCCTCATTGTGCATCCTTGATAGCGTACATATGCTAGGTATTAGCAATACCACCTAAGTAGCGTTAACTGAGGATATTAACTAGTTGCTTGCTAACATCAGCAACTGGTTGAGCGCCATCGATTTTGCGGTAAATAATATTACCCTCTTCTGCTTCTTGACTGTAATGAGCGATTAGCGGCGCAGTTAATTGATGATATTCAACTAAACGCTTACGCACAATTTCCTCCTGATCATCTTTACGAGTAATCAATATCTCACCGGTCACATCATCCTTACCTTCTATTTTGGGTGGATTATATTTCATATGATAGACTCGGCCAGAAGGGCTATGGATACGCCGACCAACAATACGGTCGATGGTTAAATTATCGGGTACAATTAACTCCAACACATAGTCAATTTTGATGCCGATTTTTTGCATCGCGACCGCCTGCAGAATAGTCCGTGGAAAGCCGTCCAGTAGAAACCCATTTCGGCAATCTTTATCCGTGATACGTTCTTTAACTAATTCAATCACTAACTCGTCATTAACCAATTTACCAGTGTCCATAATTGTTTTTACTTGGTTACCGAGCTCGGTGCCAGCTTTCACTGCCGTACGCAACATGTCACCTGTAGCTACTTGCGGAATCCCATATTTTTTCATAATAAATTGAGCCTGAGTGCCCTTACCTGCACCCGGATTACCGAGTAAAATAATACGCACAGCGTAAATTCCCCTGTAAATCTCTAGATTAATAATCAGAGAAGGTACAGAACGTACCATCATATCATACTTTCCATAAGATAAGGTACGGTGCCATCTCTAGGTACGTTGTGATATTTTTTGCATCCTTGAGATCTGTAGCGTCATGTTAATATGTCTTTTCACTGTCGTAGCAACTTTTTAGCACAAATCAAAGCATTCTCCGCTGTATCTACAATCCCCGGTTCTTAGTTTGCTTGCTGAGTAACAGATCACCTTAATAATAGCACAATTATAAGGAAGAAAGCTCTACTACCTTAGTTACATGATCTCTTCAAGCACCATAGCTTCACCAAAGATATCCCGCCTCTTTTCCCTAATGAACTTATCAGGAAAATCCCATAATCGTTATGGCATAATCTATATACTCATAGAACATTATCCCATAATCTATCTGGCAGAGGTCAAGGAAATTCCATGTTTTTTACCGCAACGGATTATTATTCGTATTAGCAGTACCTTATTTCCAGTACTACATTTTCTTAATTAAAGACGCTTATATCATGTCATCCCCTCTTTTACTGAGCTTATTTACAGTGTGTCTTTACTGCACTCTTTGTAATTTCTACCATCGAAATTTAGGCAGAGATATAATAAATTATAGCTCTGTCTAGTGCGAAAGAGCTCGAAAAAGAATGACTGATTGCTCTAGAAGAATTTTTACTATTTATGGACTCGCTGCGGTTCGATACAACACACAAGCAACCCGTAATATTAAAAACACTACATCAATTCAAATAATTATTAACATAGGGTCAGGAATAAAAAGCTTCCCCCCACTCCATCGATAATATCGACCGAAGAAAAATGAATATTAGTGCACCATTTACAAATGGTGCACATCACACGCAAATGTCTCCATTAGTAGCCAATGTTAGTATACTGGCTGCTTTATTTTAAGTAGTTACGCTATTAGCAACTGATTCATGCGTTGGATAAACTGATTAGGATCATCCAGAGTCCCACGCTCGGCCAGTAGCGCCTGATCAAATAAGAGCTCTACCCATTCACCAAAGATAATGTCATCTTGTTTATCGGCAACGCTCTTTATTAGAGGGTGATCCGGATTGATCTCGAAGATATACCGAACTTCAGGTACTGAATGACCTGCGGTTGCATAGAGTTTTGCCATCTGTGTACTTATTTCTTTAGCGTCGGTGGTAACAATAGACGGCGTATCGGTTAGACGGTGTGTAACGCGTACCTCTTTCACACGGTCTCCCAGTAAACTTTTCACGCGGACTACAAAGGGCTCTAGAGTTTTTTCCATCTCTTTTTGCTCTTCGCTATTTTCATCTGCTAACTTACTCAGCGATTCGTCTACTTTGCTGACTGACTGGAAAGATTTACCATTAAAATCAGTAAGGTGACTCATCATCCATTCGTCGATACGATCGAAAAGTAACAACACCTCAATGCCTTTTTTACGGAATAGTTCCAGATGTGGGCTACTCTTCGCTGCAGCGTATCCGTCAGCTGTAATATAGTAAATTTTCTCCTGACCTTTCTCCATACGTTTTACATAATCGTCCAGAGACACATTTTGCTCGGCACTGTCGTTGTTCGTCGAGCTAAAACGCAGTAGTTTGACAATTATTTGCTGATTAGTAGGATCTTCTCCAGGACCCTCTTTCAGTATCAAGCCAAATTCTTTCCAGAAGTCCTGGTATTTTCCCGGATAGTCTTTCGCGAGTTTCTCGAGCATTTGTAGTATGCGTTTGCTCAGCGCTGAGCGTAAAATCTGGGTGACCCGGCTATCTTGTAGAATTTCACGCGAAACGTTCAGTGGCAGATCGTTTGAATCGACTAGGCCGCGAACGAATCGCAGGTAACGCGGCATAAACTGCTCGGCGTCATCCATAATAAAGACACGCTGAACATAAAGCTTCAGACCATGTTTATAGTCACGGTTCCATATGTCGAAAGGTGCACGCGATGGAATATAGAGCAGAGTTGTGTACTCCTGCTTGCCTTCCACGCGATTGTGGCTCCAAGTCACTGGATCGCTAAAATCGTGTGTAATGTGCTTATAAAACTCCTTGTACTCTTCATCACTAATATCAATTTTATCGCGAGTCCAAAGAGCCTGAGCTTTATTGACTTTCTCCCAACTAGTAGTATTATTCTCTTCATTTGTAGTTTCAATTTCGACCGGCAGTGAAATATGATCAGAGTATTTGCTAATGATACTGCGTACACGCCAAGCGTCGAGAAACTCATCTTCGTTTTCACGCAAATGCAGCTTAATTTCTGTACCGCGATCGGCCTTAGTAATATCAGCGATAGTATACTCTCCTTCGCCCACCGATTCCCAGAAGACTGCTTCATCTTCTGTAGCACCAGCTGCACGAGTACGTACTGAAACTTTGTCTGCTACGATAAAAGCTGAGTAGAAACCAACGCCAAATTGACCAATTAACTGACTATCTTTAGCTGATTCCGGTCCTAGGGACTCAAAGAACGATTTAGTGCCAGATTTGGCAATAGTGCCTAAATTTTCAATCACCTCTTCTCTACGCATTCCTATACCATTATCGGATAGTGTCAGGGTACGTTTTTCCTTATCAACAGAAAGACGTATGCGTAGCTCGCTATCTCCTTCATAGACGCTAGCATCAGACAGCGCCCGAAATCGCAGTTTGTCTACTGCGTCTGAAGCATTTGAGATCAGCTCTCGTAAGAAAATCTCTTTGTTTGAATATAGGGAATGGATCATCAGGTGCAGAAGTTGTTTTACCTCTGACTGAAAGCCATGTGTCTCTTGCCCTTTCATAGTCATTGTTACCTCAAGAAAATCAGGCAGGTTGAACGAATGCTCGCATCGATATTGGGGATAGTGCGGAAAATTTCAAGATAACTTCACTCATGAGGTCCTTCCGCCAGAAACTAGTATGGTTAGCATTTGTAGCGAGCATTGCTTTTTTAATCGACCTGTTTTACAACGGCTGTTTAAATTAATCGAAATCAATGTCTCTAGGACTAAGCCTATTTATTTTCTTCAGAAGAAATACATAATCTGTCAGCAAGATAATACTACCTTGAGAGTAAATTTTTACTCAGTGAGTTTGATAGCTGCTAGACTTTCCACCACGAAAATTTGCTTGTTTTAATGCTATTACAAATTGCCATAGATGGTACAGATATCTTGTTCGGTAAAAGTACGGCAATCTACATAGCGTCTTTTCGACATCACACGTGTCAAACATGTGCTAGTCGTGTTACACGATTGTGATCCCATGCAGCAGCTTGAAATTCATGCGTTACTCTAACTTCAACGCAACTTAAGTTAGGCATCTCCATCAAGGCTTTAAGCAGTGCACTAGTTTGTGTCAAAATGGCATCTTAAAGCCCGGAAGTAACTGCATTCCGTTGGAAACAGAGGCCATTTTCTCTTTCTGTGCTTCATCAATGCGACGAACGGCATCGTTAAACGCGGCGGCGATTAAATCTTCCAGCATATTTTTTTCTTCCTCCAAAAGGCTGGGTTCGATCTCTAAGCGACGGCAGTTATGCGCACCATTAATTGTTACTTTTACCAAACCGGCACCTGACTCTCCGGTTACTTCTAGCGTCGAAATTTCTTCCTGCACTTTGGCCATTTGGTCCTGCATCTGCTGAGCCTGCTTAAGTAGATTACTTAGTCCACCTTTACCAAACATAGTTTTCTCTTTTTAAGTTGGGCCGCATTGCCATCCATCAGACAGCTGCAGCGTGGTCAAACTGGTCGGATACTTTCTTCATCTAAATCGGCATCAAAGAGCCGACATATTGTCTGAACGTGGGTATCTTTAATAATAGACTGACGCGCTCGCATCAGCTTCTCTTCGTAAATGGCCTGCTGCCACTCAAGAGGAGTCAATACACTAGTATTATCATCTTCAATAATAGTCAATTCAACTTTATTACCGCTAACATCGCTCATGGCAGCACCGAGCGCTTGCCGTGCTGCCGCAGAATCAAGGTGGCGCTGATTTGAGCGTAGATGTAAACAGACACCCTGCTTTGTGGTCTCTTTCCAGGCATTAAGAGCTAGCTGCTGCACTAGCTTAGGCAGTTTCAGCATGGCGATCTCCGCTGTCCAAGTATCGCGCTGTTTAGCTTCTTCCATCAAACATTCTACCAGTTCAGTGTTCTTCTCATGCTTAAGCGCTGCATCCCAAAATTTTGATCTTGTGGCCTTAGATGTCGCTTTAAAATCAGTTTGTGCTTTCCAGCGGTATGCCTCCTCTTTTTTCACTATCGTATCTTGTGTATGTTTAGTGACGCAAGTTAGGTGCTTTAACGTAGAATTAACAGGCCGTGTTAGACATGCTACTAGCTTATTTTTTTTTTGTACGTTAGTTTCCTGACGCAGTAGCTGGGTACGTGCCTGTAGTAGTTGACGACCGGTGGTATTAGATGGCAAACTGCTCTGTACAGTAGCTAGGGGCCCAGTACTTTCCGGTGGAAGTAAGGCTACTCCACTATTAACGTGTAAAGGATCTGGTTGCCCAGCCGCTTGCGAATTTACCGTCGAAGGCACTATTGGCTCCATAATCTCCGTTTGAGGATGGAAAACAAGTGCACGCAGCAAGGTCATCTCAACTCCCATACGAAGATTAGGAGCTAGCGACAGATCTTTACGACCCATCAACAGTGTCTGATAGTAAAGTTGAATATCAGCAGGGTGCGTTATACGCGCCAGCTCAAGTAAAAGCGGCGTATGTGCCTCTTCTTCATCACTCATTAAACTAGGCAAAACCTGTAACATCGCAATACGGTGTAGCAGACGTAGCATTTCTACAAGTAATGCATCCCATTCTACTCCATAGGATGCGGCCTTATTGAGCAATGTTATCATCTTTTCAATGCTGCCGTCCACTAGCGCTTTAATTAGGCCCACTGGATGATGATCATCATCCAAATTGCCTAGCATTTGGCTAACGATACTACTGCTAACTACTCCCTGCCCCATCGCGATTGCTTGATCGGCTAGGCTGAGTGCATCACGCATACTGCCGTCAGCGGCGCGCGATAGTAGCTGTAGCGCCCGCGGCTCGCTTCTAATATGCTCCTGCTGCAGAATATAATCAAGTTGATTACTTATCAACTCAACATCTAATGCTTTGAGGTGGAACTGCAGGCAGCGGGACAAGATAGTTACAGGCAGCTTTTGCGGATCAGTAGTAGCAAGCAGGAATTTAACATATGACGGCGGCTCTTCAAGAGTTTTTAGTAGTGCGTTAAAGCTATGACGCGATAGCATATGCACTTCATCAATTAAATAAACTTTGAAACGGCCACGTGCAGGCATATACTGTACGTTGTCTATTAGATCGCGGGTATCTTCAACTTTGGTGCGCGAAGCAGCGTCAATTTCAATCAAATCTACAAAGCACCCGTGCTCTATTTCACGGCAACTGTCGCACTTTGCGCATGGAATAGCAGTAATGCCAGTCTCACAATTGAGACCCTTCGCCAATAACCTCGCGATGGTAGTCTTGCCAACACCGCGCGTTCCAGAGAAAAGATAAGCATGATGAAGACGTCCTAGTGACAGTCCGTTCTTTAAAGCTGTCAGGACATGGTTTTGACCAATGACGTCAGCAAACGACTGAGGACGCCATTTTCTGGCAAGCACCTTATATCTCATATAAATAATATTAATTAATGTCAGTTAAACAAAGAGCACAGACGCTACATAACTTCTGCATATCATTCCTGTATGTTAACAGCAACTATGAGACATTGACTCGTCATTTTTCTCTGCATGCGCGGAGATCGTCTCCTTATGCAGAGAGCGAAAAATTGATTAGATGAACTACTACAGTAGTCTAATGGATTAGATCCAAGATCTTTAAAATAAAAAAACGCTGATTATATAGTTAAAAGGGTTAATAAAAAAAGCGATACATTTTACCTCACTATCCACACGACAGATTAGTGTAATCGCCTATTCAACTAGGCCCGCTGTGTCGCCGTAGATAGATATCAGCCACCACTAAAACTACATTGTACAGCTTAATGGAATTTGTGCGTATTGCTAACATATCAGTACAGTACTCTAGTTCATAAAATTCACTGAAAGTTTCAAACGACAAAATATAATATTAGTGTTACGAAGTACGAGTTCGCTGCGTATCTCGCTTGACCTATATTTAGTGCTTCTTGTTAAAAGTGGTAATTGATTTGATTTAGTTGCTAGTGGAAAAAGGGGAGCCTACTGTCCATTGACACGGTGCTTGCGGTACTGGTGATTTTGCAGTATGCACTATGGAAAAAAGCACACAGATTTAAATATCTTTAATGCGCTGCAGTCATCAGCAAGAATTTAATATAGCAACTTTCTTAATACTTTCAGACGTCTTTATCTTAATAAGATGTAATAACTATAAATCTGAACAGGGTTACCCTTCAAAAAACTCCAAAATCAATGTTGTTAATTTAAAAAGCAAAACCCTAAAGATTATTAAAGACCTACTAGGTCGCATCTAAGCCTATCATTAGAACAATCTTGCTTACGATCTACTAGTACTAAGTTATTTACGATAACTTTAAATGAGATCTCGCGCAAGTAGAAGCTAACGCATCCTTTCATTAATTGACAGTTAACAGGTATAAACTATTGAGTAGCAACAAATATATTCGTGAACAATATTATGATAAGGAAGTGGCCGATTTTTTGAACGTTGCTAACGCTAATGTAGAAATAGCTCGCATCTTGTCTTGTACTACGGTCACTTTTCTATCAACGGCCACATTGATAAAGCCACAGTGATTAAAGTGAGCTAGTGCAGAAAGGTATGCTGGAGTTTTTGACATCGCTGTTGACGAAATAAACGACCGGCTCAATTACATTGAGTGCCGTGTTCTTGAACTTAGAATATTCTCTTTTACCAGGAAGAATCGTTCTGCCTTTCTGCCTTCTAGAAGAAGGAACTAACTTGAATGCACCCACTAGTGTCACAGTAATCAGTGATATACTCGTCAACTTGGGAAGCAATAGTAATCGTATTCAGCGTGAACAGCAAAGTTTAATTATGTAAGATTTATATCTTTCAGGAGCACAGCGATAAAGAGCAGATGAATGCCTTATTATCAGCATTTGTAGCCATTATGCTAACCCGGGCAGGTGATGTGCTACAGATAGACCTTACTGATTAAAGCAAGTATTACAGGGCGATTTTTATCGACTGACCTATCTTTGCATGGGTAATATCCATTACCTTAATGCTAGTTAGTGATCTATAATAGAGTCATATATCTTGACACCCACAGTACAAATCCATGTATTTTATCCTAGTACGGATGCAAAAAAGTTGCACAAGTGAGTAACGTAATTTATTGAACAGAATATGCAAGGGATTGATATATTAATTTTATTAATATAGCTACTTTTCTAGCACCTTTAAGTTGACGTTACGCTCTGAATCCGGTACCGCATCTTGATGCCTTGCACGTATCAGGTGAATAATAAATTGCAAATTGCATTGTTACCGTAGATAGGTAGGCATTAACAACAAAATATTGAGGTGAAAAAATCTTTTAAATGCTGGGGATGTAGCGTGGCGTTATTATCGTGCTGATTTTCACAACGATGTACGAGATAAGTGATAATCTCTACCTTATGTTAGAGATGCTAATTACTATTGGCCTGTCGGCAATAGAATATGGCTGCTTTTTCATGAAAATTCAACAAAAAACTTGATGGAGAAAGAAGACATGTGCTGTTAACAGCTAGTATCAAGCATCTCTTGTTTACGTTCTATCCTAATGACTTCTCTAAATTTTATCTGGGTAAATTGCCGCTAGCGATCAGTACTATCTTCAGCTCTAGTGCATAGAGCTCTATCGGAACTGCATAATGGATGGCATGGCTACGGCGATTGCATGTGTGATTTTCTTTATCCCAGCGTTCTTCATATTAGTGCCGTGCTGTTCTAGCAATAAGAAATTAAAATTAATTTTTCTATATTATTTAACTATGTAAACTTTAATTATTATTTTGGCCTCTTTTTTAAAAAAAAGCGGAATAAAAATTCACTAACTTTGGGGGAAATAAGAAAAGAAGAGATATAATCTTGCGTTTTGCAAGAACACCTTTTTAATTGATAAAGTGATAAAGCGAATCCGATTCTTAAAAGAGGTAAGTAAGGTGGTTCTACATGTTAGATCCAAAAGTCAAGATAATTAATGGAATGGGTTTTACCTTCCTCGATAATATAGAGGTGACTATAATCTCCCTCTATAACAAAGTTTTTGCTACTAGTGATGGACTGATCGGTCCACTAAACCGCTTAGAAATTCAACAGCTGCTACCATAGATAAATTAGAGATCATGGCAATCTATTTTAATAATAGCACTTCATACTACGGAGTATCACTTAAAAGTTTTATGGTCCATAATGCATTATGGATGAAATTAAATTTAATGTATAGTGACCAACCATCCATTAAACGTTCAAATACGGTTAGCCTTACTAGTATATACGATCAATCTCTTGCTAAGAAAATAGCAAATCACGGACATACTTAGATTTACTGGAGTCATCTGTAAATCCATCATCCTACCTTGTGCTAACTCAACACTAATAATCGAATTTATTGCTATGTCGGGATAGCCAATTATTATGTTCTTGCAATAAGACAAGAGATTCATTACGACGATTATCCATCCGCCTAGGTAGTGCTATATTGCAATATACTATAAATTATGAGTTTATCGATAACAAAAGGCCTATAAAGTTATTGAACAAAATCAATGATGGGTTTAATGATCAAAGTACGCGATGTGCCAAGACTTTGACAGTAGATTGAAAACAACCTGTTTTAGAAAAATTACAATAGAGGAATTCACTGTACTTATTAACCCGAATTTGTTTAAAATAACTTCACTTCTATCGGGTTAGAGACGGGACAAGTGAAAATATTTCAAGTAAAAAATTAACTAACAGTCATTTTAATAAACTTTGTTAATTTAATAATAGATATTTATTATCTTCCTGTACTTAAATAAAATATTTATTAGAAAAACAGTTTTTGTTACTAAGTTTTATCTAGTAATTTAATTTCTTGAGAACTCAGCATCCTCTAGGGTGATTAATTGTAATATTTGGTAATTTAGATAAGCATATCCAACGATTGCATCTTATATTTGATGTGTCCTTAAATATGCACATTATTTAAAATCGCTTCCTAGCTATTAACCTTAATTTGCAGTCCTACATTATCCCTGTAACCTATAGAAGGAAAAAAGATGGACGAGTACTCACCAAAAAGGCATGATATTGCCCAATTAAAATTCTTGTGTAAGAACCTATTTGATGAAAGTATGTCGAATCTGACCAATAGTTATCATGGCTGGGTTAATGATCCGACTTCAAAGAATAATTTACAGCTTAATCATTTGATTGAACACATAGCTTCTTTCACTATGAACTACAAAATAAAGTATGCTGAAGATGAAACCTTAATTACGCAAATTGATGACTACCTTGATGATACCTTTATTTTATTCACTAATTACGGTATCAATGCGCAGGAACTTAATCGGTGGCAAAATTCTGCATTACGCGTATTTAATATCTTTAAGGAAGAGTGCTCTTTCCTTCAGCAACCCAGTCAATCCACCTAGTTAGAAAAGAAACGGTTTATTTATGAATAATAAAGCCCTTACTAAAAATGATTATTTAATGCGGCTGAGACGTTGCCGCTCAATCGATACGCTGGAACGCGTTATCGAAAAGAATAAGTATGCATTATCTGATGATGAACTAGCAATATTCTATTCAGCTGCTGATCACCGTCTTGCTGAACTCACAATGAACAAGCTTTATGACAAAGTGCCCAGATCGGTATGGAAATTTGTACGTTAATAACTTATTTTTTGAAAAACTAATTTAATCCTAGATACCTTTATACATAACCACGGAATAAACAGCAGGAGATATATTCCACTTTTTTAAAAAGATGCTAAATATGGCGGAGGCCCTGCCAGTGAGTCTCAGCACACGTTTCACCTGCTGCGGCTGCTTCCTTCCGGACCTGACCGAGTTCACAAGTTAGTACATTGCTGGAGAACTAACAGAACCCCCATTGGAGGCCATTCTTACGAATGGGAATGGTCATTATCGAAGAAGTCCTTGGTAATTACAACCACGGTTTCTAGAAAATCGTTATTTTCTTAGATAGTATACATTGTCTTCTTATCCTATATCTGTACTAGAGTGGCGATTTTTCTCTGATCCAAACGTCATGCTGTCATCAATGGACAAAATTTTTTCACAACTCATCTGGCTCATGATTCTCTACAACTTTGCCAAGCACAATACTAATATGACAACATCTCCAACTGATAACTTCTCCCTATCTACTAACAGCTGAGATCGCGTTTAAACATTTTTCCTATTTTCTAGAGATATAGCTTATGACATAAGCATTAGTAGCAATGTTGTACTTCAATGACCATACATACTAATAAGTATGTATGGTCATTGTATCACATCAATATACGAGCATTGTATTCTCATTGGAGAGTAGTGAAACGGTGTTTCAACTAAAAGATAAAAAAGAAGGGGTGCATATTCTTTGTAGGCCGCTGTAACCATTTACAAAATATACACGAGGAAATATTATGGACTAAGGGAACAAAAACGCAAAGAAAAGCTATTTCCAATAATTTTGGAAAGTGAACAAATAAAGAAATTAAAAATTAACCAGCGGTATTTATAATTTTATTCGGTACAATTAATTGCGTCACCTGCTTGTTGTAACTGGTACATCTGCCAGTAGAGTCCCTGACGCGCTAGCAGCGCGGTATGATCACCCTGCTCTACCACCTCCCCGTGGTGCAGCACTAGGATAGTATCAGCTTCTGTAATAGTGGAGAGACGATGGGCGATAACTACCAACGTAGTATGCTGACGCAACGTGCGTAAGGTGTTTTGAATTGCCTGCTCCGTACCTGAGTCAATATTAGCTGTAGCCTCGTCGAGAATAAGTATCTGTGGCATTGCTACTAGTACGCGTGCTAAAGCTAGCAACTGCTTTTGCCCAACCGATAGATTGTTTCCCTGTTCCCCTAATCGAGTTTGAATACCATCAGGCATATTACGTGCTAGAGAAGCAAGCTGTACCTGTTCCAGCGCCTGCCATATTGCCTCTTCGCTAATATCACGGCCGAGACGTATATTTTCTAGCAGAGTATCTGCTAAAATTACAGGGTCCTGCTGGACCATAGCGATGCCGCCGCGTAAAGTATGATGGCTAAGCTGACTGATAGGGCGATCGTCAAGGCGTATCTCGCCGTAAGTTACCGGATAGTACCCCATTAATAAACTAGCGAGAGTACTTTTCCCGCTTCCAGTATGCCCTACTAAAGCGACAAAACCACGTGCAGGAACTTCTAGATTTATATCACTTAGTACATTGCAATGAGGGTGATAAGCAAATCTAAGATGACGCAGAATGATACTTCCAGTTTGCAGAGGGCGATCATCACTACCGTAAGTTTGCTGTACCGCATCCATTAGCTCAAAAATACGCTCTCCCGACACCACTGCCTGTTGCAACATAGACTGCTGCGTAGTAAGTTCAATCAGCGGCTCATTCAAACGCCCAAGATAAGTGATAAAAGCATAGAGTACCCCGACTTTAAATGCACCCGATGACGAGAAGCTAAATAACATTAGTAAACTACACAATATGAGCGCCGAAAAAAGGCTGAGCAGTGGACGCAGCAAAAAACCATCAAGACGTAGAGTTTCCATACGTGCAAGATAGTGTGACCAGCTGGCCGCCTTCATACGTGCACCAAAGCGAATCTGCTGACGAAACTGCTGAATAACGCTCATACCGTTAATTACTTCATTAAAGCCGTTGTTGATATCTGCTAGATAGCTGCGCACACGGCGCGCAATAGGTGTACTATGGCGCTGATAAATCAACATTACCGTTATAACGAGTGGAAAAATTACCATTGCTACTAGTGCCATATGCCAGTTAAGGCTGAACATCGCCACTATCATTGCGCTAATTAAAACCGCGCTGTGTAACACCGTAGCTAACACGGTAACATAGAGATCTTTAATTACTTCTGTGTCATTTGTAACACGGGAAATAATTTGTCCAACTGGCTGAGTATCAAAGGCGCTAAGTGGTTGATGAAGTGCCGCATCCATTACATCACTACGTAGGCGATGTACCACACCAATCGCTGCGCGGTTAAAGAGCAAGGCCTGAAAATAGTGCAGCCCTGCCGCTAGTATCTGCAGAAAAATAAAGCTAAATCCCAGAACGGAGAGGATCTCCCAGGACATTTGGCGTTTAGCTACCATATTATTAATAAAGTTGCTGACTAGCATTGGCCCAGTCACTTCAGCTGCAGCAGCGACCCACAACATTCCTACCGCCAGTGCTAGTGATTTGCGCCAATACTTGCCGTAGGCCAGTAATCGTTTGAGTGTCGGCCATAGACTTTTATATTTCGCCATAGGCAGTTCCTTTTACCGATTTTTTTTATCTAAAGCTGCCTCAAGCTGCTGGTAGCGGTACATATCACGATACCATCCAGGTTGAGTAACTAGCACGTCGTGATCTCCGCACTGGACAACCGCGCCCTGCTGCAGAACCAGAATTTCATTGGCCTGCGTCAGTGCTGACAGGCGATGCGCACTAATTAAAAGGGTGTGTCCTTTGCCCCAAAGTCGCAAGTTATGGAGAATATCATGCTCAGTACGGCTATCAACTGCCGATAGAGCATCATCCAGGATTAAAATTTCTGCATTTATTAACAGCGCACGTGCAATAGAAATACGCTGCTTTTGTCCGCCTGACAGCATCACTCCACGTTCGCCTATTTCGGTATCATACCCCTGTGACAGACGTAAAATATCTTCATGCACGCACGCTAGCTTCGCCGCACGCTCAATCTCATCCTGACTAGTATTAGGCTTACCCAAAGCTATATTGTTTGCAACGCTATCGGAGAATAGGAAAGGCATTTGGCTGACTACCGCTAGCCGACTATGCCAGCTGTCGATACGTAGCTGGGTCAGGGGATAATTATGGTAGCGAATATCACCTTGATTGACATCGAAATGACGTTGCAGCAAGCTGAGCAAAGTACTTTTTCCGCTACCGGTGGGGCCACATAATCCAAGCATTTGACCTGGTTTTAGCTGAAAATGGATTTGTTGCAATACCGGAGTAATACCAGCCGGGTAGTAGAACGCCTGAATCGATACTTGCAATACGCCAGGCGTTGCAGGTAGCTCTACTTCCCCATCTTCTACGGTGGGTACTTCCTCCAGTAGCACCTTTATACGACTCCAGGCAGCGCTGCCTCGTTCTACGATATTAAACATCCATGCTAGCGCTAGCATCGGCCAAATCATTAAGCCAAGGTACATAACGAAACTAGTTAGCTGCCCAAGAGTAAGCCGATCGTGCCATACCATCCAACTGCCACCACCAATAGCTAGAAGATTCGAGAAACCAATAGCGATATAGATAGTTGGATCAAAAAGAGCATCAACGCGAGCAACACTGAGGTTCTTCATTCCGGTGTCGTACGCGATAGCGGAAAATTGCTTTGACTGATATGACTCTAAGCCAAAAGCCTTAATCATACGGATGCTAGTCAGACTTTCCTGTGTCTGATCATTAAGGCTAGAGAAAGCTGCCTGAGCTAGTTTGAAACGATCATGAAGCTGGTTACCGTAGCGGTGAATGAACAGTGCCATAATCGGCATCGGAACTAGTGACAATAAGGTAAGCTGCCAGCTAATTTTCAGGCTCATTACTAGCAGCACCACGCAACCCATTACTAGAGAATCTACTAATGTCAATACACCTTCACCAGCCGCAAAAACAACGCGATCCACATCATTAGTGGCACACGCAATAAGGTCGCCAGTACGATGGCTGAGATAAAAGGCCTGATGCTGTCGGCTGAGTTGGTAGTAGATATCTTCACGTAGCTCGACAGCAAGTTGATAAGAGGCACCAAACAATAGTACACGCCAAACATAGCGCAGTAGATAGGTTGCCACGGCAGTGATCATAATTAAGCTGATCCACGTCATGATTGTGCCTGCACTGATTCTTCGATGTATCATGCCATCAACGATTATGCCCACCAGATGCGGTGTTAGCAACTGAAGGATGGCAATAATGATTAGGAGAGTAACAGCGCCTAGATAGCGCCGAAGCTCTCGGATAAAATACCAACTTAACTGGCTAAATAGTCGCACTACGCTCTTCTCTTTCTTTTGCCTTAGGGCGGGTAACAGGTAACGCGCCGTGTGTATGCATGTATTCCATTTCTTCCATAATAAATCTAGAGGTAATGCTAAGAAGCCACGGTATGCGCTGTTGACAGATGATTCTAAAAGTTATCATAACGCTTCTTCACCCTATGAATACACATTGTAGTCGTACTCGCTTGCTATATGAGTTAAGGGCAGTGCTTCTAGCACGATTGACATATACTACCTTAATGAAGCGCTGATATGGTATTTCTACGACAGCATCTATCTGGGATTGTACTATCTTGCATGCTCGTATACTGTAGCAAAACATATTTTAATGGTAAGTAATTGGCTAATTGGCCATGTGCTCATCTTTACGTTAGTGAGTCAGCTAAAGATTAACTCACTTAGGCAAGCTGAAAACAGCTGATATAATCACAAGCTGCTGTTAGCCATACAATAAATAGTTGGTTAACTACATCTATGTTAATACGTTATGCTAATTTTCCGACTACTTAAAGAAAGATTTAAAATTGTGATTAATGATATAAAACATTACTTAAGGCTGTTTAACGTCCTAGAATGCTAATTAAAATGTGTGAAAATTTCTGATAGAGGGCATATATATAATGAAGCGCAGTGTTGTGGTATTTAGCGGTGGACAAGACTCTACTACCTGCTTAATTCAATCATTGCAACAGTATGACGAAACACACTGCGTTACCTTTGACTACGGTCAGCGTCATAGTAAAGAGATCGAAGTTGCTCGCGAGCTGGCGCTTAAGCTAGGGGTACACACACATAGTATTCTTAACGTTACCATGCTGAATGCACTCGCAGTAAGCAGTTTGACACGCGATAATGTTCCAATGCCATCTTACGATCCTGCTGCCACCAACATACCCAATACCTTTGTGCCAGGACGTAATATCCTATTCCTGACTTTAGCATCGATTTATTCTTATCAAGTTGACGCAGAAGCAGTAATTACTGGTGTTTGCGAGACCGATTTTTCCGGTTATCCTGACTGTCGTGATGAATTCGTGCAAGCTCTAAACCGTGCTGTCATTTTAGGCATGGCGAGGGACGTGCGTTTCGAAACTCCGCTAATGCGGCTGAATAAAGCCGAAACATGGGCACTGGCTGATTACTGGAAAAGCATGACGCTAGTACGCGAAGAAACATTGACTTGTTATAACGGCGTGAAAGGTGACGGCTGCAACAAGTGTATTGCCTGTCATCTCCGTTCCCGCGGGCTGAACGCTTATCTCAATGACCGTAATGGTGTCATGGCAGCCATGAAAAGAAAAAGCAGTTTACTATTTTGAAGATTATTCATCCTCATAGCGATTTTACGCATCTTTGCAGCATGAAAATAAATCGCTTAGCGATAATGTCCCATATGTAATCTCTAATCACCCTCCTAGCACAATTGTTTATCAGTGCAGACAAAATGAAGTGCTGTATTCGGTACTATAATCTCATCGCTTTCCAGTTTCATCACTCAGAGATGATAGAGATACCAAAATGACAGGCGCTGATCTGTTTTAAATACCAGCTAGAGGAACGCCTCTCTTTTCGAGAGATTTTTCAAAAGTATTTCTCTGCCAAAACCTTTAGATCTAGTATCATATGAGTTTAATGTCATCTTAGTAACCCCTCTTCAAAGTACAAAAGTGCTCCCCTCAAGGCAAAAAGCCTATAGTTAGTAATACTTATCCTGTACTTCAGTCGTCTGAAGTAACGTTTGATGCGCCAGTGACTATGTCTAGTACCCCTTATAATTCTACTTGATAACAGTAAACTATACCATTAGAGGTATATGACTTGCTTTCCTAGGAGCGAGGAAACCACTTAATACTTAATTATGTAGATTTATACTAAATCCTTAATCTCTTTAACAAAAGATACATAATGGCATGTAAAACACTAAAACTCAAAATGTAACTATATAAAAAATAAAAGGCCGTTTAAGCTCCCTGTTTTGATCAGTTTTCATTATAAAAAATCAAGAACGTTATTGTATTTGAGTCATAGCGCCATATTTAATCTTGGCCTCTTTGCGTAGGTTAGCGAGTATCGCGTTGAACTCTAGTTGTGTATTCTCTTGCTTTAAGATTTTTATAATTTCATCAATCTGTTCCTGCGGTAGGCTACCTCTGTTGACTTTAGTCAAAGCCACTAGCACCACATTGCCCTGCATATCTTTACTTAAACCCCATGATGGTTTGCCATCGATCGGGGGCGGCAGATTAAAGGCGGTTTGGGCTATTGGATCCTGACTGTTACGATCGACGGTTTTGCTAGCACTTAGATTAAGCTCGGCCATACTCAGCGCATTCAGCTTTCCTGCCTTGATATAGGCCAGTATTTTAGCACCCTGAACTTTTGCCTGCTCTTCAGCTTTATTACGCTTTATAATACCAGTAATTTGTGCTTTCACTTTGACAAGTGATTTCACTCCTGCAGGCTTATGTTCCCTAATATTCAATACTAATAAGCCTCTATCCAAGGTAATAATCTTAGGGTTATTACCTAGTGCTCCTTTTTTGCTACTCAGTTCGCTATTAAAAATCACATTTTTCACAGCATCAAAGTCGAGCTCCCGCGGCACGTTATCACGGCTGAACCAACTAGTTTCCTTGATTTTCACACCCGCATCTTGCGCTGCTGCCACGAGCGCATCATTGTTGTTACTTGCTGCTTCTCTCTGTTTCTGCTGCTGGAAAAATGCTTCGAAAGCATTCTTCTGGTTGATTTTATTCGTCTTATTTTGGTCATGCCAGCTCTGTTTTTTCGAGTGATTGACATTCTTTTGCGACTCAATATCATCTATCTTGATATAGCTGACGCGAAACTGCTCCGGTTCTATAAAAGAATCTTTGTGCTGTTGGTAGTATTCCAATAATTCATTATCTGTGATATTTTGTTTTGCTGTTAATGCATTGATGTCAATGGTTGAGTGTCTGATATCGCGTTTCTGGGACACTAGGTCAATGAGATTACCAGTTTCATCTGGTAGTATAAAATCGGTGTTAGCGATAGTATTAATCAACTGTTGGGCAGCCAGATGCTTACGTAGTGCTTCTGCATAACGATCAGCGTTAGAGCCCATACTGTGAAGTATGGCATTGTATTTTGCATTGTCGAATTTGCCGTTAGTCTGGAATGCTTGTTGTAAGAATATTGCCTGTCTAACTTCATCATCACTGATACTGATGTGTAGATCCTTGATATATTGATCAAGAAGAGCTTGATCTATCAAATTTGATAGAGTTTGCTGACGAAGACGCTGCAAATAGCCGTTATTACTCGTAAGTCGCAAGAACTGATCGCCTAAAATCTGCTGCTGACGCCTCTGTTCGTTGCTAAACATCATATCTAGATATGCCCTACTAATTTCCTGTCCGTTGACTTTTGCAGCATAGTCACTTTTGTCACTTCTGATATAAGTGCCGACGCCTGTTAGCACAAAGGAGAGAATAATCAACCCTAAAATAACTTTGGGCACGAGATGATTAGATGCCGCACGTAAATTGTCTATCATGGTATGATTCTGCTCCATTTTAGTGTGAATGTAAATCATAGAAGTAACTTTCTATCGGATACAAAAATCATTACACCACTGCTATTTATCCAGACAGCTTCAGTTGAATGAAGACCAGTATTATTCTCACTAAACCGAACATAAAGGCACATCACATTTGATGTGCCTTTATGTTATATGAGAGCACACAAGAAAACTTTTCCTCTAATCTAAGCAAGAAAATACTTCTGTATATGGAGGATGCGTTGTCATGCATTAACAGAATCTTTCAGCGCTTTACCTGCTCGAAATCCTGGTACTTTGCTTGCAGCAATAGTAATTTCTTTACCGGTCTGAGGATTACGACCGGTGCGTGCGGCACGTTTACGTACAGAGAAAGTACCAAAACCTACCAGAACCACTTCTTCACCACCCTTTAGCGCGTCGGAGACAGAACTAGTGAATGCTTCTAAAACACGCCCTGCTGCTGCTTTAGAAATATCAGCGTCTGCAGCAATTTTATCGATCAACTGTGACTTATTCACTATCTTCATCTCCCCATTTTATTATTTCACTTCACATCTGCGAGTCCTAACGGATATGAATATAGGCACGCTGAATTGAAACCTGTTAAGCCAAAATAATCGAATTTATCTTACTTACCGTCCCTCAAGTTACATAAATTATCAAGACTAAAAAAAAGCTGGCAAGCAATCATTAGCCTGTCAGCTCCGCTTTTAATGCTTTCTGTCGCTAATCACTCGTTTGCAACAACGAGTTACCTACTATAAGTAAGGGGCATTTACTAGTGCCAAGTTCAATACTTCCTCAATGCGTTTCACAGGATGGATATCTAGATCAGCTACAATATTAGCTGGAATTTCTTCCAAATCTCGTTTGTTATCGCTCGGAATCAGAACCACTTTAATTCCCCCCCGATGCGCTGCTAGCAGTTTCTCTTTTAAACCGCCAATAGGCAGAACCTGACCACGCAGGGTAATCTCGCCGGTCATTGCCACGTTGGAACGTACCGGATTATTGGTTAGACAGGAGACCATTGCGGTACACATGGCGATCCCAGCACTTGGGCCATCTTTCGGAGTAGCTCCTTCTGGCACGTGCACATGAATGTCACGCTTCTCATAGAAGTCGCTGTTGATTCCTAGCTTATCAGAACGAGCACACACCACCGTTAATGCTGCCTGAATCGACTCCTGCATCACCTCGCCAAGTGAGCCAGTATAAGTCAACTTACCCTTACCCGGTACGCAAGCAGTTTCAATAGTCAATAAATCACCACCTACTTCCGTCCACGCTAAACCGGTTACCTGCCCCACACGATTTTCGCTATCAGCCCTACCATAATTGAAGCGCTGTACTCCTAGATAATTTTTTAAATTCTCACCGTTAATGACAATGTGCTTTTTTTCTTTATCTAGAAGCAGCATTTTCACCGCCTTGCGGCAAATCTTTGATAATTCACGCTCAAGGCTACGTACACCTGCTTCACGGGTGTAGTAACGAATGATGCTAATAATTGCACTATCTTCTACTGTCATTTCCTTTTCTTTCAATGCATTACGCTCTATCTGTTTAGGTAATAGATGCTGTTTTGCTATATTGAGCTTTTCATCTTCGGTATAACCGGACAGGCGAATGACTTCCATGCGATCAAGCAGCGGTGCAGGAATATTCACAGAATTAGAAGTCGCGACAAACATTACATCAGAGAGATCATAATCCACTTCTAAGTAATGATCGTTAAAAGAGATATTCTGCTCAGGATCGAGTACTTCAAGAAGTGCAGAAGCAGGATCACCACGCATATCTGAAGATATTTTGTCGATCTCATCCAGCAAGAATAGCGGATTTTTCACACCTACCTTCGCCATTTTCTGGATCAGTTTACCTGGCATCGAGCCAATATAAGTACGGCGGTGACCGCGAATTTCGGCTTCGTCACGCACACCACCTAACGCCATACGCACATATTTACGTCCGGTTGCTTTGGCGATAGATTGGCCTAACGAAGTTTTACCAACGCCTGGCGGCCCCACTAGGCAAAGAATAGGTCCTTTAATTTTGCTAACTCGGCTCTGAACAGCAAGGTATTCTAGGATACGGTCTTTAACACGCTCTAGACCATAATGATCGGTATCCAGTGTTTCTTGAGCTTTACACAGGTCTTTCTTTACCTTACTACGTGCATTCCACGGCACCTGTACCATCCAATCGATATAGCCGCGCACTACTGTTGCTTCAGCAGACATCGGCGACATCATTTTTAGTTTTTGCAGCTCAGCTTCCGCTTTTTCACGCGCTTCAGAGGGCATTTTCGCCGCGTCTATTTTTCGCTTCAAGACTTCATACTCATCAGGAATGTCGTCCATTTCTCCTAACTCTTTCTGAATAGCCTTCATCTGTTCATT
Organism: Pantoea sp. Nvir; assembly: GCF_009829915.1. Lineage (GTDB taxonomy): Bacteria > Pseudomonadota > Gammaproteobacteria > Enterobacterales > Enterobacteriaceae > Pantoea. The sequence goes on from NZ_SZZW01000001.1 coordinate 303,335, forward strand.
GAGGTAGTACTCGCGCTGACTTTTCTCCATCTGCTTTTTCACACGATTACGAATGCGTTTCTCAACCTGTAGCAGGTCGATTTCAGACTCCATCATCGCCATAAGGTATTCAAGACGCTCGTTTACATCTGACATTTCCAATACTGATTGTTTATCTGATAATTTCAATGGCATATGCGCTGCAACAGTGTCGGCTAAACGCGCTGCATCTTCGATATTATTCAGCGAATTCAGTACTTCAGGCGGAATTTTTTTATTTAACTTGATATAGCCTTCAAACTGGTTGATTGCTGTGCGTACTAGCACTTCTTGCTCACGTTCATCAATTTCCGGTGAGATTAAGTATTCTGCCTGCGCAGTAAAGTGATCACCGTTATCCACAAAATTGGTGATGTGAGCGCGTTGCAGGCCTTCTACTAAGACTTTAACAGTGCCATCAGGCAGCTTAAGCATTTGTAATACAGAGGATACCGTCCCCACAGAAAAGAGATCATTCATGCTAGGTTCATCTGTTGACGCTGCTTTCTGAGCCACCAAAATGATTTTCTTGTCATGATCCATTGCTGCTTCGAGGCAACGAATCGATTTTTCCCGACCAACAAATAACGGAATTACCATGTGCGGATAAACTACCACGTCACGCAAAGGCAATACTGGGATTTCAATACGTTCAGGACGCTCAGGATTCATAGAGCTCTCTCTTAGTTAGAGTCCGCCAGGTGATGGCCACTGCATAATGATAAGAATATACAGTTAGACCCACAGATTATGAGTATATAGTGATGATCATCAGACATTCAACGTCATGGAAGCGAGAAAAACAAAAGGGGAAATCCTTTCCCCCTTTATTAATGATATCAATACCATTACTGTGGTGAATTATTTACCAGATGCCTGGGATTCATGTTTGCAGTAGATTAATATTGGCCTTGATTGCCCATCGATCACAGATTCGTCAATCACCACTTTCTCTACGTCTTCCATAGAAGGTAGGTCATACATGGTATCTAGCAGCGTACCCTCTAAAATGGAGCGCAGGCCGCGAGCACCAGTTTTGCGCGCTACCGATTTTTTCGCGATGGCGCTAAGGGCTTCGTCGCGGAACTCAAGAGAGACGCCCTCTAGATTGAATAATGCTTGGTACTGTTTCGTCAGTGCATTCTTCGGCTCATGCAGGATCTGAATCAGCGCCTCTTCATTCAACTCGTTCAACGTAGCAATGATCGGCAGACGACCAATAAATTCCGGAATTAACCCGAATTTAATTAAATCTTCCGGTTCAACCTGCAAGAGTAGTTCGCCTTCAGTAGCTCTCTGAGACTTACCTTTTACCTTTGCACCAAAGCCTATGCCAGAGCCTATTTCCACGCGCCGTGAGATCACTTTATCTAGACCCGCAAACGCACCACCGCAGATAAAGAGGATATTAGAGGTATCGACCTGTAAAAACTCCTGCTGCGGATGCTTACGGCCTCCCTGAGGTGGAACCGCTGCTACAGTGCCTTCAATCAACTTTAGTAAAGCCTGCTGCACACCTTCGCCGGAAACGTCTCGCGTAATGGACGGGTTATCTGATTTACGCGATATTTTATCGATTTCATCAATGTAAACAATGCCACACTGCGCTTTTTGTACGTCGTAGTCGCACTTCTGCAAAAGCTTTTGAATAATATTCTCAACATCCTCACCTACGTAACCAGCTTCAGTCAAAGTGGTAGCATCAGCCATGGTGAAAGGCACATCCAGCTGACGAGCTAATGTTTCCGCAAGAAGAGTTTTACCGCTACCGGTTGGTCCAATTAACAAAATGTTGCTTTTGCCTAGTTCAATACCACTGCTGGTATCACCATTGCGCAGGCGTTTATAGTGATTATAAACCGCAACCGCCAGTACTTTTTTTGCCTCTTCTTGGCCAATAACATAATCATCGAGGTGATGACGGATTTCATGTGGCGTAGGCAGCGCACTACGTTTTTTGTTATGTGGGAAAACTTCTTTTTTAATTTCTTCGCAAACGATGTCATTGCATAGAACAATACACTCGTCGCATATATAAACTGAGGGCCCAGCAATCAGCTTGCGCACTTTATGCTGGCTTTTGCCGCAAAAAGAGCAGTCCAGTAGTTTTTCTGAACTATCTTTGCGCTTATCTGTCATCTGTTAACCTCTTATTAATGCTAATAACACCATATCAGAGCACGATGCTTAGCGCGCTGATATTCATTCAACTCAAACCATTATCTCAGTAACTATAGCTTAAGGAAAGAATCAAACGAGTCTTATTCACGATGTGTCAAGATGGAGTCAACTAAACCATACTCTGTCGCTTCTTTTGCCGAGAGAAAACGATCACGCTCAGTATCGTGTTCAATTTGTTCTAGCGACTTTCCTGTATGTCCTGCCATCAATTCGTTCATGCACCGTTTTACTTTAAGTATTTCTTTAGCATGAATTTCAATGTCAGATGCCTGTCCCTGATAACCGCCCAGTGGCTGGTGGATCATGACACGTGCATTTGGTAGGCAAAAGCGTTTGCCTTTAGTCCCTGCCATTAGCAAGAATGCACCCATTGAACAAGCTTGGCCTATACAAATGGTGCTAATGTCAGGTTTGACAAACTTCATGGTGTCATAGATTGACATGCCAGCAGTGATAACCCCACCAGGGGAATTAATATAGAGATAAATATCTTTCTCAGAATTCTCCGCTTCCAGAAATAGCATCTGAGCAACGATCAGATTAGCCATATGCTCTTCAACCTGACCTGTAAGGAAGATGACACGTTCTTTAAGCAGGCGTGAATAGATGTCATAAGAACGCTCTCCGCGTGAAGTCTGCTCAACCACCATAGGCACCAGCGCATCGCGCGGCGCAGTAAATCCACGATCGCTACTGTATAACATTACAGTCTCCTGGAGATATTCATTATTTTTACTAATTTCATTTAAAAAAAGCCTAGAAGTTGACTGTGTTCTACTTCTTTTAGAAACTTTCAAGGACGGCTGATCAACTAATCTAGTTTTATCATGGATACTTTCTTTAATCTGGGGATGCTATCCAGTGATTTCAAGCATAAGAAAATTTCTCTATTCGCTAACAGGGAAAAAATCTTATAGCAAATAATGTGACGTTTAAATAAACAAATAACAGAAAATCTAGAGCATATCGCCCCAAAAAATCCCATTGCTTGACAGTCGTCGTGGATTTATGCATGGCTAGTAGCCTAGCTATTACGCCATAGTAGCTTGATACATTAGCTCCTGGAAGCTAGTCTCTTTCTCCGTTACTTTTGCTTTTTCTAGAACAGCTTTAACTGCCTGTTCTTCCAGTTCAATGTGATACATATCATTCATCATCTCGTTATTTTTTCTATATAAATTAATTACTTCTTGCGGTTCTTCATAGGCGGAAGCTATTTCTTCAATTAATGCGCTAACGCGTGCTTTATCGGCTTTAAGCTTGTGGATGCGAATTACTTCGCCCAGCAGCAAGCTAGCGATAACACGTTGTCGCGCCGGCTCTTCGAATATCTCTCGCTTTATTTTAGTAACTTGCTTCTTTTTGCCGTGGAAACGCTTCTGATCTTGGCGACGTAATATGTCAATTTCACGATCAATCAGTGCAGCAGGTACCTCGATTTTGTTAGCTTTTAATAGACCGTTGATCACCTGTGTTTTCACACAATGGCGGATAGCACCTTTCAACTCTCGATCCATGTTTTTACGTACTGCCTCACGCAGCTCTTCAACAGAGCCATTTTTCACCCCGAAAAGTTTGATAAAATCTTTAGTAAGTTCTGGCAATGTGCGCGTTTCAATTTTCTTTAGCAAAATCTCAAACTTCACATCTTTGCCTTGTAGGTAGTCTATATGGTAGTCTTCCGGAAATTTAAGGTCGATAGTAAAAATTTCTCCCGCTTTATGCCCGATGATGCCCACTTCAAAACCAGGGATCATGATATTTTGTCCCAAGTACAAAACGAAGTTGGAAGCTTTGTGGCCTTCAAATTCTGCACCATTAATAAAACCAGTGAAGTCGATAGTGGCGCGATCTCCATTTGCTGCAGTCGACTCACTATTTTTCCAAGTAGCTTGCTGATTACGTAGAGTGTCTAGCATCGCATCGATGTCAGCTTCAGTGACTTTAACCAGTGGTTTTTCCACTTCGATGCTGTCCAGACCCTGTAAGTTAACTTGCGGATAGACTTCAAACTCTACTGAATATATAAAATCTTCTCCTTGTCTATACTCAATCGGTAAATAGTGAGGTGTACTAGCCGGATTGATTTTTGCTTGAATAATGGCTGCCACGAAGTTGTCCGTCATCAGTTTTCCTAAGATCTCCTGGCGAACAGAGGCACCGTAGCGTTGTATAATAATACTAGCCGGTACTTTCCCTTTACGAAAACCATCTATACGGACTTTCTTCGCTACTTCCGTCAGTTCTTTTTTTACCGCTGTTTCAATGCTGTCAGAAGGGATAGTAATCGTAATGCGACGGCCCAGACCCTGAGTAGTTTCTACTGAAACTGTCATCTTGTTACCTCAAACAATCACGTGGTCAGTCAACTTCAGACACCATACATTAAGTAATGTGCCGTATTCAAATAACCCGGAATAGCTTCTTTCATAGAAGGGCCACTTATCTCTGTTTCTAGAGGCTCCTAAAAGCATTCCGGAAAAATAAAAAAATCGCGTTATAATGGTATCATCTTCATGAGTCGAGGAAGTAAAATACCCACTTTAAAATGGTTTTTCTGCTTTTTACGCTTGAGAGCACCTCATTGATAGATAGAATCAACTGCTTGCGGGTCTTTTTTCTTTAGACTTTAGAAAAGAAGGTTTTCATGCAAAAGTGCCAGTACCACCACGGCAATTAGGGGAAGCGAGTACTGTATCCTGTAACCCTTCCCATTCTTTTATAGTATAGGTATGTAATGCCAGCGCGTGGACTCCACCTATGAACTCTGCAGCAAGCTCTCCATAAATAGCTCGATGGCGAGTTAAAAATCGCTGGCCAACGAAAAGATCACTGACAATAACTACTTTGAAATGGCTTTCTGAACCAGCGGGCACATTATGGCGATAACTTTCGTCATGCACTTCCAGATGAGCCGGCTGGAAAGCCAGACGTAGCTTCTCTTCAATTTGTTCGCGGATCATTACTCTTTTTTCCTCAATGGTGAACGCTGTGCCCCATCTAGTTAAATATTAGTATGTTTTTATACACCTCCATATAGATGTGTAAAAATATTTCTGCTTTTATTTGGGCCGTCCGGCATAATAGCGCAGTAAGAAAGAAGATCAACTGAGAGTTCTTTATGTTCGGTGAATAAGTCATTTGCAATCCCATTACCTTGCTTAAAAGACTTTTTTACTACTGGATTATGCTATGATAGCCGTAGTTTTTTGCAAACTAACCCATAACATTAATAAGAACAAAGCATGTTAATAAAAACGTTATTTCTTCTGCTGGTTTCTTTCGCTTTAGGTAGTTGCACAGAAAACAGTAATACTTTGACTATTCAGCCAAATATTGAATTACCGCAGCAGGATCCTAGTATGAGTGGCGTGATTATAAGCGTTAACGGGGCTGATCAACGCCGTGATCACTCGCTAGCAAAAATCAATCGTGACGGCAAGCTGGTTGTTTTGACCCCATCACGTGATTTGCGCTTCCTGCTACAGGAAGCACTGGAGAAACAGATGACCGCACGCGGCTACATGATTAGCCCAGACGGCGCCGTTAATCTGCAGATTGTGCTAAATAATCTTTATGCAGATGTTGCTCAGGGTAATGTGCGTTATAACATCACTACCAAAGCTGATATTTCTGTTATCGCTACTGCGAAAAACGGTAATCAGCAGGTGAAGAACTACTGCCAAGTCTATAGTGTAGAAGGCGCGTTCAGCGCCACTAACGAAAAGATTACTAATGCGGTTAACTCAACGCTGAGCGATGTGATCGCTAGTATGGGTCAAGACTCTAGCATCCTGAGTTTCATTAGGAAAAACGCGCACTAATCCGCCTTAGTTAGATTCTAGAGAGGTCACCTGGCATTTGTTTCCAAACTAGAATCAGGCATTATTTATTTTTACCTCAATCATTACAAATACCTACTAGCTGCTTCTGTTGCATAACAGATATCGCTGACATAAAAATGGTTGCTCTGAAAATCATTTTTTTAGATGGGCGCTTACATCTCCGCACTAGCTATGCTGGTTGTTTCCTTTCCTTACTTATAAGTACCTTATTAGAAGTATGTAAATCAGACTTGTTGTACGTCTTAAAGAGCTAGTCAAATATGCATTTTTATCATTGTACTCGTTACCAGTGCGGTATGCTGATTGATGAATTTTAGTACTCCAACTAGCTGTATCGCTATTTCAGTGTGGTAAAGGCGATCTATTATCTGACAATAATTCTAGTGAGCATACTACGGCATTAAACTTATTAACTGTCTGGAAAAATAAAAAAACATGGCAGAGATGCTTTTCTGATGAAGTAAATTCAGGTACCCTCCCCCCTCTATACAAGATTGCATTTGGCACAGGCATTATAATGGATATATTGATATTCTGATATCATGTGTTATTTGTACTTTACTATCAGCTAAAATTTTACACATATTGTAAATACATTTACAAATGTTGAGAAATTACTTTGTCATTATTGTTATCAACAATAATGACTCGGGTATTTTAAAGGAATTAAGTACTAAAATTATTGGTTGTTTTTTAAATTTCTTTAAAAAAAGACTTTTATCTATTTTACTAAATTTTCACCAATTGCTTGTTATAGTTGATTATTTTTTGCTGCAAGCAACATCTATGCTGCCCTCAGTAAAAAGTATTAACACTAATCTCAAACATACTTGTTCTGGTTTACACTGCATAAGTCTTCTCGTAAAATGCGTATACTTAAAAGAGAATCAGTCTTTTCATTGGGGTCGTTAAATGATACTCAAGAAATACAATAAAATTTTTAGAATTTTGTCATTAATTGCAGGCGTTTTTTTAATTAGTGGTTGCGATAGTGCGTTGTTAAATCCTAAAGGACAGGTTGCGGTTGAGCAACGTTCATTAATTTTGACAGCCTTTGGATTAATGTTGATTGTTGTTATTCCTGCAATCTTAATGACTATAATATTTGCGTGGAAGTATCGTGATTCCAACACTTCAGCAAAGTACACACCGAACTGGTCTCACTCCAACAAAGTGGAAGCTGTAGTCTGGACCGTTCCGATTCTTATTATTCTTTTTCTTAGCGTGCTAACCTGGAAATCAACTCACTCACTGGAGCCAAGCAAACCGCTACTATCTGATGTGCAGCCGATTGAGATCAATGTTATTTCTCTGGACTGGAAATGGTTGTTTATTTACCCTAAACAGGGTATTGCTACTGTCAATCAGATTGTTTTCCCAGCTAACACGCCGTTGAACTTTAAAGTTACCTCTAATTCCGTTATGAACTCCTTCTTCATTCCGACGCTCGGAAGCCAGATCTACGCCATGGCAGGTATGCAAACTAAATTGCACTTAATAGCTAATGAGCCAGGCATATTTGACGGTATTTCTTCGAGCTTTAGTGGTCCAGGTTTTTCTGGTATGAAGTTTAAAGCAATTGCAACTAAGAATAATGCGGAATTTCAGCAGTGGGTTACCAAAGTTAAAAAATCACCTAATTTACTAATTACAATGGAAGATTTTGAAAAACTAGCTGTGCCAAGCCAAAACCATCCAGTGACATATTTCTCTGCAGCAAATTCTAAAATATTCAAGCAAGTTATTGATAAATTTATGACTAGCCATAGTCAGATGGACATGATTCATCAAGAAGGCATGGATATGAGCAATACTAATTCCGCGAAAGTCGAGGGATAATACGATGTTTGGAAAATTAACATTAAGTGCAGTACCGTACCATGAACCTATTATCATGATTACGGTTACTGGGATCATTATGGCTGGTCTGGTAATCATCGCTGCCCTCACCTATTTTGGTAAATGGCAATATTTATGGACTGAATGGCTGACATCTGTTGATCATAAAAAATTGGGCATCATGTACATCATCACAGCGTTTATCATGCTGCTGCGTGGCTTTGCAGATGCGATTATGATGCGTACTCAACAGGTAATGGCTTCAGCTGGGGAAGCTGGTATACTGCCGCCGCATCATTACGACCAGATCTTTACCGCACATGGCGTTATTATGATTTTTTTTGTAGCGATGCCTTTTGTGATAGGTCTGATGAATATTGTGGTACCTTTGCAAATTGGTGCGCGCGACGTTGCCTTCCCGTTTTTGAACAACCTAAGTTTCTGGTTTACCGTGAGCGGAGTAGTACTAGTTAACCTGTCGCTAGGCATAGGCGAGTTCGCACAAACCGGCTGGTTGGCCTATCCGCCGCTTTCAGGCACGGAGTACAGTCCTAGCGTCGGGGTCGATTACTGGATATGGAGCCTCCAACTTTCCGGTATTGGAACCACACTAACTGGCATCAACTTCTTTGTAACTATTTTGAAGATGCGTGCACCTGGCATGGAATTATTCAAAATGCCGGTATTTACTTGGGCTGCACTCTGCACTAACGTCCTAATTATCGCAGCTTTCCCAGTTCTAACAGTTACGTTATCTCTGTTAGCTCTTGATCGTTATCTTGGTTTCCATTTCTTTACCAATGATATGGGCGGTAACATGATGATGTACGTAAACCTGATATGGGTCTGGGGTCACCCAGAAGTGTACATCTTGGTTCTTCCAGTATTCAGCATTTTTTCTGAAGTTACAGCAACTTTCTCAAAAAAACGGCTATTTGGTTATACCTCTTTAGTTTGGGCTACTATCGCTATTACCGTACTATCATTCATTGTTTGGCTGCACCATTTCTTTACTATGGGTGCTGGAGCAAATGTTAACGCTTTCTTTGGCATTATGACCATGATTATCGCAATTCCTACTGGAGTGAAAATCTTTAACTGGTTGTTTACTATGTACCAGGGTCGTATCGTGATGCATTCTATTATGTTATGGACTATAGGCTTCCTAGTGACCTTCTCTGTTGGTGGTATGACTGGTGTTCTGCTAGCGGTACCAGGTGCCGATTTCGTGCTACATAATAGCCTGTTCCTGATTGCTCACTTCCATAATGTAATTATAGGTGGCGTAGTATTCGGTTGTATGGCTGGCATTACTTACTGGTTCCCTAAAGCTTTTGGTTTCACTCTAAATGAAACATGGAGCCGATGTGCCTTCTGGTTCTGGATTATAGGCTTTTTCGTTGCATTCATGCCGCTTTATGCATTGGGCTTCATGGGCATGACTCGCCGTTTAAGTCAAGATATTGATCCGCATTTTCATGCCATGCTAGTAGTTGCGGCTGTTGGTGCAGGTCTGATTGCTTGCGGCATCATTTGTCAGCTGATCATGTTCTGGATATCTGTGCGTGACCGCCACCATAATCGCGATCTAACGGGTGATCCGTGGTCCGGTCGTACGCTAGAATGGGCGACCTCTTCACCGCCGCCGTTTTATAACTTTGCCACTATCCCACATGTCCATGACCGCGATGCATTTTGGGAAATGAAAGAAAAAGGCGAAGCGTACAAACGGCCAGAGAAATATGAAAAAATTCATATGCCGAAAAACAGTGGTGCGGCTATCGTTATCGCTGCCTTCGGTACGCTGCTAGGTTTCGCGCTAATCTGGCATGTATGGTGGCTAGCTAGCTTCACCTTCCTAGGTATGATTGTAACTTGGATTGTGAAGAGCTTCGACGAAGACGTGGGCTACTATGTTCCAGTTGCTGAGATCGAAAAGATCGAAAAGCAGCACTTTGAAGAAATTTACAAAGCAGGTCTAAAACAATGTCAATTGAAACTTTGACAAGACACCACCAAGATGCAGGAGCAAATAAAATATTTGGCTTCTGGATTTATTTAATGAGCGACTGCATTATTTTCGCAACTCTTTTTGCGACTTATGCAGTGATGGTCAACAATACTGCGGGAGGTCCTGCAGGCAAAGATATTTTCAAATTGCCATTCATTTTTATTGAAACTATGTCTCTGCTATTAAGTTCTATCACTTACGGTATGGCTGTTATCGCTATGGATAAAGAGAATAACAGTGCTGTTATCAGTTGTCTGATTTTGACCTTTCTACTTGGTATTAGTTTTATCGGCATGGAAATTTATGAATTCCATCATCTGATCGCAGAAGGATTTGGCCCAAGCCGTAGTGGTTTTTTGTCTGGTTTCTTTACTTTGGTGGGTACCCACGGTCTGCACGTTATTTCTGGTCTAATCTGGATGGCAGTACTTCTTTTCCAAATTGCGATTCGCGGTCTGACATCAGTGAACTGTACTAGGATCATGTGCCTGAGCCTGTTCTGGCACTTTTTAGATGTAGTGTGGATTTGTGTATTTACTGTCGTTTATCTAATGGGGACCATGTAATGAGTCAGGTTATAACTAAACATGGTACTTCACACGGCAATATGAAGTCTTATATTATTGGCTTTATCATCTCTGTTATCCTAACGATAATCCCGTTCTTTATGGTAATGAAGAAAGGCAGCATATCTTACGGTATAACTCTAAGTGTAGTGTTAGTCTGTGCAATAGTGCAGATACTGGTCCACCTAATTTACTTCCTGCACCTTGATAGCAAATCTGAAGACGGTTGGAACATGGTGGCTATTGTTTTCTCAGCAATCATTATTTTGATAGTCGTAGTTGGCTCATTGTGGATCATGTGGAACCTCAACTACAACATGATGGCCCTCTAAAGAGTCATACCTAATGGTCAAAAAATACCTGCAAGTAACAAAACCAGGAATTATTTTTGGAAATTTAATTTCTGTAATTGGTGGATTTCTACTAGCATCAAAAGGCAGCATCAACTACATCTTATTTTTCTTTTTGCTGATCGGAGTCTCTCTGGTGATCGCTTCAGGTTGTGTTTTTAACAACGTGATCGACCGAGATATTGATGTGAAGATGGAGCGGACCAAAAATAGGGTGCTAGCCAAAGGCTTGATCTCTTCTAAAGTGAGCTTGATTTATGCTGTTGTTCTAGATATTACCGGCCTTGCATTACTCTATGCTGGTACTAATCCTCTGGCTATGTGGCTAGCTGTCATGGGTTTCGTAGTTTACGTCGGTGTTTACAGCCTTTACATGAAGCGTCACTCGGTTTACGGGACGCTGATAGGTAGCCTCTCTGGCGCAGCACCGCCGGTAATTGGCTACTGCGCCGTCACAAATGAGTTTGATATAGGTGCGCTCATCCTACTAGCTATTTTCGGCTTCTGGCAGATGCCTCACTCCTACGCGATTGCCATTTTCCGCTTTAAAGATTACCAAGCGGCGAACATTCCCATTTTACCGGTAGTGAAAGGTATTTCTGTAGCGAAAAATCATATTGCACTCTATATTCTAGCATTTACGATGGCTACGCTTATGTTGTCGCTAGGCGGTTACGCAGGCTATAAATATCTAATTGTTGCTACTGCTGTCAGTGTGTGGTGGTTGGGCATGGCCTTATCAGGCTATAAGACCGAAAACAATCGAGTCTGGGCACGTAACCTATTTCTTTTTTCAATTGTAGCCATCACTGTGTTGAGTGTGATGATGTCAGTGGACTTTATGTCCCCAATACCAAAAGCTATGCTAGCTTAAGTATGGTACATCTATAAACCGTAAATCATAGACTACAAGTACGAAATCGTGTCCTTTTTTGTCAATTAGTATTGTACCCGCCCTGGCCTTCTCTCTAGAATAAGTGCAAACTGATAGAGGTTGGAATGAATGATAATAAAATGACACCAGCTGAGCTTCGTGCCATATGGGGTTTAGGGACGGTATTTTCCCTCCGTATGCTAGGCATGTTTATGGTCTTACCGGTATTGACTACCTATGGCATGGCCTTGCAACATGCTAGTAAAACGCTTATTGGTTTGGCAATTGGTGTTTATGGACTGACTCAGGCAATATTTCAGATTCCTTTTGGTCTAATGTCTGATCGTATTGGGCGCAAGCCACTAATTATCTCTGGGTTGCTTTTATTTGTGCTGGGCAGCATAATCGCTGCTATTACAACATCAATCTGGGGTATTATTCTTGGCCGTGCTTTGCAGGGTTCCGGTGCCATTGCAGCAGCCGTGATGGCGCTGTTATCAGATTTAACTCGTGAGCAGAACCGTACCAAGGCAATGGCCTGCATCGGCTTTAGTTTTGGCGTTACCTTTGCTATTGCGATGGTAATCAGTCCAATTGTAACCCATGCATTCGGCCTGCACGCTCTGTTCTGGATAATCGCCATCCTCGTATTTTTGGGTATTCTAATCACTCTGCTAGTGGTACCCAATACACCAAACCATCTACTGAACCGCGAATCTGGTATGGTAATAGGTGGCTTCTATAAAGTGCTAGCGAATGTACATCTGATTAAGCTTAACGTGAGCATTCTTTGCTTGCATACTTTGCTGATGTCGAGCTTCGTCGCATTGCCCGGACAATTCGAACAATTAGGCCTCCCTGCTGCCGAACATTGGAAAGTCTATCTTGTGACCATGCTGATCGCCTTAATTGGCGTTATTCCTTTAATTATCTATGCAGAAGTAAAATACCGTATGAAGCAAGTATTCGTTGCATGCATTAGTTTAATTATTGTTGCGGAAATTATGCTGTGGAATGCAAAGTGCTACTTTTGGACTCTGGTGATCGGTGTACAGCTATTCTTCTTAGCCTTTAATCTGATAGAGGCAATTTTACCCTCACTAGTGAGTAAGGAGTCACCTACTGGCTATAAGGGAACCGCAATGGGAGTCTACTCTACCAGTCAGTTTATCGGTGTGGCAATTGGTGGCAGCCTTAGCGGATGGATATTCGGACATTTTGATGCACGGACTATTTTCCTTGTCAGTGCAATCATTGCCATTATCTGGCTATTTGTCGCCGTGACCATGCAGGAACCACCCTATGTTAGTAGTCTAAGGATCGTATTGAGTGATAAAGCGTTATCAATACCAAACTTAGAACAGCATCTGAAAGCTCAGCCGGGCGTATCAGCAGTGCTGATTGTACCGGAAGAAAAAAGCGCCTATATCAAAATTGATAGCAAGGTGACCAGTCGCCCGGAACTAGAAACACTGCTATCTAGCACCTAAAATATTTTTTACAGGTAAAAAAGAAAATTATAGTTTCTTCAAATGGTGACAGCAGCGGGTATTTATGACTAGCGCAATAGTTGAATATACACAAATAACTTCCACATTCTAGTGTCGTCCCACGTATGGCCTATAGACCCTGACGTTCTTAAAACCTTGAGCGCGTAGGTGCAGTGCTTGTAATTTACTCATAATACCGTGTGTACAGTAAAGCAACCAATTTTTGCTTTGATCGAGTTCACTGAACTGAGTGCTGAGTCTGTAGAATGGTAGCGACTTTACCTGTGTATTCTCCAAGGTCAGCGGTTTTTCTTCCTGCTCCTCAATAGAACGAATGTCTAGCACGATATCATCTTTACTTAAAGAGTCCACTGTTTCCACCTCTATTACTTCTTCAGTTCGCTCGGCTATATCATGGATATCAATGTTATTTGCCTCTTCTACCACACGCTGTAAAACAGCATAATCCAAGTTCTGTTCTTGCGATTCAATCGTTGTCTCCACTGCTTTCACTGTCGGGCTTTTAGAAAAAACTCCGCAATATTCCGGTATAGTAAGGGCAAAACCCTCCGTACCAATTTCACGAGCTACCTTGATGATATGCTCTTTATCGTAAGAAATCAAAGGACGCAGAATGAGAGTTTTGGATGCATTATCGATAATGCGTAAATTAGTTAGTGTCTGACTAGACACTTGACCCAGTGCCTCGCCAGTTACCAGAGCTTGCACACCGTAACGCTCAGCTACCATTGAGGCAGCCCGCACCATCATACGCTTCAACACGACTCCCATCTGTCCATCATCTACTTTTTCCATAATTTCTCTGACTACCGGCTCGAAGTTGATCGCCACAAAACGTACTCGATGCGAGCGTCCAAATCGATTCCAGAGATAGTACGCTACCTGACGTACACTAATTTCATGTATCAAACCACCGAGGTTAAAGAAGCAGTAGTGAACACGGCAGCCACGGCGCAGCATCATATAACTAGAAACACTGGAGTCGAAGCCGCCGGAGATCAGAGATAGTACATCCTCTTGAGTACTGATTGGTAGTCCACCTAGCCCGGCATAACGACCAATTACTAATAGCAGGCGATTATCCTCGATTTTTAGATGTACAGTGACGTCGGGCTTTTTGAGTTGCACCTTTGCACTATCAATATGCTGATTTAAACCACCACCTACGTATCGTTCTACGTCCTGCGAGCAAAATTCATGGCTACCTCTGCGCTTTACTCGTACGCAAAAAGTTTTGTTCTGTAGACTGTCGCCGTAAAGTGCTAGTGTTTGCTCAAAAATGTCATGTACATCGCTGTAGGGACGATCCTTTACCGATAGTATATGATGAATACCAGGAATACGCGTAAGTTCAGTGATAATTACACTGTAGAGACTTTTATCTTTTGAACAGACTTCAATATAATCCCAGTGGCACACCACAGAAAGATTGTTGCCAAAGTTTTTTAATATTTTACGGATATTACCATTCAGTATTTTAATAAAACGTAGTCTAACAGACTGACTTTTAATGGTTATTTCAGGGAATAACTTGATGATAAGCTTCATAGTCATACGAATTAAGTGAGTAAACTACGCGTTATTATTTAGCTATAAAAAACAATTGACATCATGTGCATCGCCTAATGCCGCACCTCAACTGTAAAAGTATATCACCTTATTGAATGACTATTCCTACAAATACAGGCACATTGCTAATTTTACTAAGAAAATGCTCTTTATTACTATGATTAATTACCATATAAATTCTTATACATGAGTCAACTTAAATATGCAGAAAAAATCCGAATTAAACTTTAATTTTACAACCTTTTTACAGAGTCTAGAAAAGAGACTAAGTGTATTTGAATACGGTATACAACTTACGCAGAATAACCAGCATATATTAAAACACATCAAGCTACACGTACATATTCTGTTCAGAAAAGATAAAAGTGCTGATATCAGCACTTTTAAGATGGGAAAAAGTTAATGAATTTTACTTCCCTTCTAAGCACTTATCTAGAAAGGGTAAACGCCGCTCTATCGCGCTTGTTAGATCAACTACCTTTTCAGAGTTCTCCTTTAGTTAATGCCATACGCTACGGAACGCTATTAGGCGGGAAACGCCTACGCCCTTTTCTGGTGTATGCTATAGGCAATATGCTCAATGCGGATCCGGCTAGCCTTGATGCTCCCGCCGCTGCTGTTGAATGTATACACGCCTATTCCTTAATTCACGACGACCTGCCTGCAATGGATGATGCTACATTACGCCGTGGTCAACCAACTTGCCATATTCAATACGGGGAAGATACCGCAATACTTGCTGGTGATGCACTACAGGCACTCGCTTTATCTATTTTGGCCAACGAGCCAATGCCTGGCGTCAGCGATACAAGTCGTATCGCAATGATTAATGAGTTGTCACACGCCAGCGGAGTAGCAGGTATGTGTGGTGGTCAGGCACTTGATTTAGCTGCAGAAGGTAAACGTCTTGAGCTTGAACAACTGGAGCAGATTCATCGCCATAAAACTGGTGCGCTCATACGTGCTGCAGTTCGCCTCGGCTCTTTGACAGCAGGTGCGTGCGGACGTACCGCTCTACCGGCATTAGACCGCTATGCCGACGCCATTGGTCTCGCTTTTCAGGTACATGACGATATTCTTGATGTAATAGGCGTCAATGCAATGACCGGTAAGAAACGGGGCGCTGATCAGAATTTGGGAAAAAATACTTATCCTTCACTGCTAGGACTGCAAAACGCCCGTGCTAAGGCTTGGGAGCTTTACCGAGAAGCGCAGAGCGCACTGGATATTCTTGCAACACAATCTTTAGACACAACAGCATTGCAAGAGCTCGCAAGCTTCGTAATTGAACGCGATAAATAACTTTTATAATGAGTTTCTAATGATTTTTGATATTGCAAAATATCCGATACTAGCGCAAGCAAGTACTGTTGAGGAGCTACGTTGTCTCCAGAAAGAGAAGCTTTCGGCATTATGCGATGAACTTCGTCAATACCTATTGGAAAGCGTAAGCCGCTCCAGCGGCCATTTCGCTTCAGGTCTAGGCGTCGTTGAGCTGACTGTCGCACTTCATTACGTCTACAATACACCGTTTGATTATCTGTTGTGGGACGTTGGTCATCAAACTTATCCGCATAAAATTCTTACTGGACGCCGCGACCGCATTGGTACCATTCGTCAGAAAAACGGTCTGCATCCCTTCCCTTGGCGTGGCGAGAGTGAGCATGATGTTTTGAGCGTAGGCCATTCATCGACTTCTATCAGCGCTGGATTAGGCATAGCAGCTATGGCGGAACGAGAAGGTCTGAGTCGTCGAGTTGCCTGCATTATTGGCGACGGCGCAATTACCGCTGGGATAGCGTTTGAGGCAATGAATCATGCTGGCGACATCAAACCTGATATTTTAGTTATTCTGAACGACAATGAGATGTCCATATCTAAAAACGTCGGGGCACTGAATAATCGTCTGGTGCAAATACTCTCTGGAAAAACTTATTTACGCCTACGTGAAGGCGGTAAACGTATGCTGGGTGGTCTACCCCCGATTAAGGAGTTAGTAAAGCGCACGGAAGAGCATCTGAAGGGTATGGTGGTTCCAGGCACGTTGTTTGAAGAATTAGGTTTTAATTATATCGGTCCGGTCGACGGACATGATGTGCTGAAGTTGGTCACCACGCTAAAGAATATGACTAATTTAAAAGGACCCCAGTTCCTGCACATCATAACTAAAAAGGGCAAAGGCTACGCGCCAGCAGAAGAGGATCCAATTAAATGGCATGCAGTACCTAAGTTTGATCCTGCTAGTGGCGAACTACCAAAGAACACTGGAGAGCTTCCTACCTATTCCAAAATTTTTGGAAATTGGCTATGTGAAATGGCACAGGATGATCCAAAGCTGATAGCGGTGACACCTGCAATGCGTGAAGGATCCGGGATGGTTGAGTTTTCCCAACGCTATCCATCGCAGTATTTTGACGTGGCTATTGCCGAACAACACGCGGTTACCTTTGCAGCTGGTATAGCGATCGGCGGCTATAAACCTATTGTTGCCATCTATTCAACTTTTCTACAGCGTGCATACGACCAAGTCATCCATGACGTAGCAATTCAGAAATTGCCTGTGTTATTCGCTATTGATCGTGGCGGCATCGTTGGTGCCGATGGCCAGACCCACCAAGGCGCTTTCGACCTCTCCTATTTACGCTGCGTACCAGAGATGATGATCATGACGCCGAGCGATGAGAACGAATGCCGCCATATGCTGTATACTGGCTATAATTACCAGGACGGGCCAAGCGCGGTACGCTACCCGCGCGGCAATGCGATAGGTGTTGAGCTCACACCGCTGCAGAGCTTACCCCTGGGTAAAGGTGTGGTAAAACGTCAGGGAGAAAAGCTCGCGATCCTAAACTTCGGCACTCTGTTGCCTGCGGCCGCAATAGTAGCGGAAGTACTAAATGCTACGCTGGTGGATATGCGTTTCGTAAAGCCACTAGACGATGTGCTGATTGCCGATCTAGCACAAAGCCACGAGTCGCTTGTCACACTAGAAGAAAGCGCCATAAAAGGTGGTGCAGGAAGTGGTGTTAACGAGACAGTAATGGCAAAACGCCTAAGAGTACCGGTTCTTAATCTAGGACTACCGGATGAGTTTATTCCGCAGGGCACGCAAGATGAGGTGCGTCATGACTACCAGCTGGACGCGCAAGGAATTCAGCAGAGGATCCATGCCTGGTTATCCCAATAAACAAACTTTCTCATTCCATAGTAGGAGCATGTGTGCCTGCTATGCTCATTTAACTTGAGTAATTTTTCAATTACAGAGAAGAAACTATTATGATAACCATGTAGCTATGGGAGCAATGATATTATATTTTCCTCTACTTTATTAGAAGCAACCTCAACCTTTAGCTGCTTTGGTAAGTATTACAAACAGATTAATTATTTAAATCAATTCTTTATCTATGTGCTAACTAACATAGATGATCGCAATTTTTAATATTGAGACTTATTAAAGTAAGAAAAAAAGCAAAAAGTAAAAAGCAAAAAGCAAGATGCATTCCCCGGTTTGTCTATCTAAAGTTATATTTATAATATTTTTAGATCTGCTAATTTCATTCAGAAGAGAAATCATTTTATTTACCAACTATGTTATAAACGTGCGGCAACAAAATCTTTGTGATAGCAAGATAGAAAAGAATGATGCAAGCTATCCCTCTTCTCCAGGTCATGATGATTATAAAGGCATTAGCCTGTAAGCTGAAAGAGTTCATATGGCTTTTAGTTAAAAGACTTTTTTCCGTTCTGTCTCTCGGTACGTTGTATGCCGCACAATGACCCTATCTAGGTCAGGCAAATAAAAAATAAAGTAGAACTAATCTTAGAGGGGAGAATTGATTAATCTGAAAATTAATTTTTAATTGCATCTGGTAGTAAAATTTGAGTAGTAATCAAGAAAAACTATACGTCAATCACCATATAAGACATCTGACATTAACGTTTTCCGCAGTACCCTGAACATATTTGCAAGCACCATCAATCTTCATAGATTGTGCAAGAGTATGCTATCCTTCTTTTACTTTAAAGTGATTAAATTCTTTATAATTAAAGGCAACGCGTTGCCCATGCTCAAATAGCACTAACCCCTCTTTTTCTGGCAGAATTTGGCCGATACACTTAAACGGCACATCAAGATGACCCAGTGTAATATCTAACGCACCACAATTCATCTCAGGTACGGTAAAGCAAAGTTCGTAATCCTCACCACCGCTAAGTGCCCAACGTAACACCTGTTCGAATTCAAAGTTATCCTGCAGAACAGACGAGAGCGGCAGATCATCCAAATTAAGTCGAGCGCCACAAGAGCTCGCTTTAAGGATATGGCTAAGATCTGAAGTTAGTCCATCAGAAAGGTCAATTGCTGCTGATGCAATCGAACGTAGAGCCTGTCCTTGCATAATACGCGGTACAGGACGCAGATGGCGTTTAATCAAAACTTCATGCACTACCGGATCCTCGATACAGCAATGATGCTGCAACAGCGCCAGCCCTGCAGCACTTTCGCCTAGAGTCCCTGTAACATAGATCCAGTCACCAGGATTTGCACCAGAACGCTTCAGCGCGTGGCCCTGCGGTACTAGGCCGTGAATACCAAATGTTAAGCTCATGGGGCCACATGTAGTATCTCCTCCTACGAGCTGTATATTGTAATATTCCATTATCTCGAACATACTTTTGCTAAAAGCTGCGAGCCAAGCTTCGTCTATTTCTGGTAATGTCAGTGCCAGCGTCAGCCATGCCGGATCTGCACCCATCGCTGCTAGATCACTGATGTTAACCGCTAACGCTTTATAAGCTAGATCGGTAGGATGAATGTCGTGTAAAAAGTGGACACCTGCCACGAGAGTATCGGTGCTAGTTGCTAGCATTTTTTTTTCTGGAACGACAAGCAATGCACAATCATCACCAATACCGGTTTCTACATCTAGACGGCTGGGTGTTCTGCGATTGAAATAGCGTGAGATAAGTTCAAATTCATTGCATGACATAGTTATATTCCGCTTATAGAAGTAAAGATCGGCTTGTTAGGTTGAACTTTACTTGCGGTGGGGTCGAATTTGTGGTGCTGCTTTGTCCAGCACACCATTAATGAACTTATGGCTTGCTTCAGCACCAAAAACCTTAGCTAGCTCAATTCCCTCATTGATGGCTACTTTATAGGGCACATCATCACGTTTGATGAGCTCATATAGCGAAATACGCAAAATAGCTTTTTCTACCTGTCCCAACTCTTCCAACTGGCGTGACAACAGATAAGATTTTATTAGCCCATCGAGATACACGTTGTTGGTTGCCACACCGTAGAATAATTCACGAAAATAGGTAATATCGGTGTCTTTGACGTCCTGCTCTGCCAGAAATTGGTATTCCACATCGGTAATATCGTTTTTGGACAACTGCCAAGAGTATAGCGCTTGGACAGCACACGCGCGAGCGCGACGGCGAGCAGCAAGTTTCACAAAATTCCCCTTATAAAAATCAGAATTTTATAGCTTTTAATACGTTAATCATTTCTAGAGCGGTAAGGGCCGCTTCAGTACCTTTATTACCTTTTTTTGTTCCAGCTCGCTCAATAGCTTGCTCAATATTTTCAGTTGTCAGTATTCCAAAGGTCACAGGGACCTCGCTGGTTATCGCCAAGTTGGCAATACTAGAGCTAGCTTCTCCAGCAACATATTTAAAGTGATCAGTACCGCCACGGATCACAGTGCCCAATACTACTATAGCGTCATACTTGCCACTATTCGTCAGTATACGGGCTGCTAGAGGCAGCTCGTAGGCACCAGGTACCCATATAATAGTAATATTTTCATCTTTTACCTGACCGATACGTTTTAAAGCATCGATTGCGCCGTCTAGAAGGCTGTTATTTATAAAATTGTTAAAACGCGCAATAACAATGCCAACATTGGCCTCAGGTGCAGCAACACTAGCTTGAATAATTTTCATATTGAATCCTTGCGGGTTTTTATAATAGCCCAGCAGGGGTGGGAGTCTATCACATTTTTTAGAAGAGTATGCTTACTTTTCCATGGTAATTAGCATGGAGTTAAAGTCAGGCGTATATCAGGACCGATTTGACGTACATCATAGAATGAAAAGTATGGTGCATCAGACAGTTGCTGTAGACCAGGCAGCTGGCACAGACCGCGTGCAGCATCACCTAATAACATCGGTGCCATATATACGATCAGCTCATCTACCACGCTGGCCTGCAGAAGTGCACCGGCCAGTGATGCACCTGCCTCAACCCATAAGCTGCTTACCTGACGTTTACCCAAAAGAAGTAGTAGCTCCACTAGGTCAAGTTTTTCGCCGTGCGATGGTATGGCTATTTGTGTCACAGTCTCCGGCCAAGCCTGGTCATCAAACGCAGTACGCATCAACCAAGTTTCGCCTGGTTGAGTAATAATTTTATGTTGTGGTGTCACCCTATTCCGGGTATCTATAATCACTCGCCAAGGCTGGCGTAATGCTGTTTCGTCCAGCAGCGACTTTGTTTCACTATCTAGTTCATTCCAACGCACGGTCAGCGAGGGATCGTCCAAAAGAACAGTAGAACTGCTACTGAGTATAGCAGAACTTTGAGCACGAAGACGCTGTACATCGCGACGCGAGTCTTCTGAGGTAATCCACTGGCTTTCACCGCTGGCCATGGCGGTGCGGCCATCTAGTGACGCGCCAAGCTTAAGCTGGACCCAGGGAAAACCAGTACGCATCAACCTTATAAAACTGCGGTTCAGCATTTCTGCTTCACACATCATCATGCCATGACTAACTTCAATACCTGCCTGCTGTAACCGATAGAACCCACGTCCAGCAACCTGCGGATTAGGATCTTTCATCGCCGCTACAACACGGCTAATACCGGCAGCAATAAGTGCGTCGCAGCATGGCGGTGTTCTGCCATGATGGCTACAGGGCTCTAGTGTCACGTAGGCGGTCGAGCCATGTGCTTTGTAGCCCGCCATGTGTAATGCACGCACTTCAGCGTGCGGTTCACCTGCGCGCTGATGCCAGCCTTCACCAATCACATTGCCATCGTTCACGAGTACGCAACCTACATTAGGGTTAGGCATTGTGGTAAAACGACCGCGGCGCGCCAGCTCCATTGCTCTAGCCATATAGAATTCATCGGTCATGATTAATCCTATAACTTAAAGATCTTTTCACCAAAATTTTGCATATCTTCAAAGCTTCAATAGACCAAAACGAAGTTTATATAAGCACTCTTATCGAGTTTTTTGAATTTTTTCATCAATAGATTACAAGAATCTCGCTACGTATCTCCCTCTCTCCTCTCCGGTGGTTAGTCATTAGATGTTAATGTGTTAATAACTGCACCACTTTTGACCTCATCAGAGCTAACAGAAAGCTTTTCAATACCAGTGGGATTTTAGAGTAAAACTGGCAATAAAATGTATATCAAAAATAAGTTTTCCGTGTGATTAAAAGGCGTGAAGATTAAAGCAAATGGTGCCATATTATTGTTATAATGAGTAGTGATAATGTTGGTATTTTGAGAAACATCGGGAAAATTTGTATCTATAGGTAAGATGAGTGCTCAGTAATGAGCGGGCATGTTACTAACATGCCCTAGTTGAGGATGTAACTTTAAAATTACAATTCTACGTTCTAGCAAGCTAAGTTGTAGTCGAGCAATTTCTATCGAATTTAAGGGTAATTGATTATAACTTATAATAAGTTCTCGACCTTCATTTAAATATTTTTATAAAAAAATAGAGTGATCTATAAGATAGATTGTCCATGTATTACTTAAAATATGTTAAAACATAATAGAAGTTTGATCAGCTCCCTCTTTTTCTACTTTCTGAACTAGCATATGTTCACGCTTCATACCTAGTTTTATAGCTAGAGCGGAAGATACATAAATCGAAGAGACAGTCCCAATAAAAACTCCGATTAGCATCGTGAGTGAAAATCCTTTTAACATCGTACCTCCGAATATGTATAAAATTAAGATCATTACTATTGTAGTCAGAGAAGTAACCAAAGTGCGGCTTAGAATTTGAGTCAGCGATACATTAGTGATATCACGGGGAGAACCGATGTTTATTTTGCGAAAATTTTCACGAATACGGTCGAAAACCACGATTTTATCGTTAAGAGAATAACCAATCACCGACAGCAGAGATGCAACTATAGTCAAATCGATCTCAATGTGTGCTAATGATAAAACGCCACAAGTGATGATCACATCATGTGCTAATGCTAGCACAGTGCCAAGTGCTAGACGCCACTCAAACCGAAAACCTATATATAGCAAAATTGCAATAAGTGATGCTAGCAGCGCCATCGCCCCAGCCTGCGCTAAATCGCTGCCCACACCTGGACCAACGAATTCAATACGTTTTATTGTTGCATTTTGTCGGGCGGTCTGGTTTATAATAGTAACGATGTTGTTACTTAGCTCTTGACTCATCAGATTGTCCGTGGGAGCCATGCGCACAATCAAATCATGACTGCTGCCGAAGTTCTGCACAATAGGATCGAAATAACCTGCTTTTTCTAACTCGGTACGTAGCGTACCGATCTCGATAGGCTTCTTTAGGTGAATCTCAATCACTGTGCCACCTATAAAATCTTGACCCCAGTTGAAACGGCGCACAGAAATTATAACGATAGAAGCCAAGATCAAAAAACTGGAGATAATAAATGCCATCTTCTCCCAGTACATAAAGTTGATAACTTTACGTCCATAGTTAAGGTTTTTAATTTTATATTCTTGTGCCATAATGCACTCCTCAGATAGATAACTTCTGAATGCATTTACTGCCATATAATAAGTTCACGATAGCACGAGTCCCAACGATTGCAGTACACATAGAAGTGGCAATACCAATTAAAGTAGTAATCGCAAAGCCTTTAATGGAACCCGTACCAACTGTGTACAGGATAATGACCTTAATTAGGGTGGTAACGTTTGCATCTACAATACTACAGAAAGCGCCTTTGTAACCTTCGTGAATTGCCTTCTGTACGGAACGCCCGTTTCTTATCTCTTCCTTAATACGTTCGTTAATTAATACATTCGCATCCACCGCTACTGCTAACGTTAATAGTATACCTGCGATACCTGGCATGGTAAGTGTGGCACCGGGTATCAGTGACATAATGCCGATAATCAATATTAAATTACACAGCAGTGCGCTAGTCGCAATCAGACCAAACTTTTTATAGCGTACCACCATAAACAAAATCGAGGCGATCAACCCCCATAAACAAGCTTCAAGACCTTGCTTAATATTTTGTGTGCCCATAGTTGGGCCGATGATGCGCTCTTCCACAATCCGAATCGGAGCAATTAGTGCGCCCGCGCGTAGTAACATCGAAAGCTGACGAGCTTCATTCAGATTATTGATCCCGGTAATACGGAAGCTATTGCTAAAGCGAGACTGGATATTGGCAATATTAATCACTTTTTCATGTTTTACTAGTACCGTACGACCATTAGTATCTTTCTTACCAATATCTCTATATTCTACGAACAAAGTCGCTATCAATTTGCCGATATTGTGCTCGGTAAAATTAGACATAATTTTACCGCCCTTGCTATCTAGCATGATATTTACCTGGGGCTGATTATAATCATCAATGCTGTAAGTGGAATCTGTAATATGGTCACCGCTTAGGATTACATGTTTATAAAGTACGACCTGCTGCCCTTCTTGCGTCTTTTTCACTTCTGAATCGTTTGGTACGTTGCCATTGGAGACAGATGTAGGATCAATACCAGTGTTTACTAAAAGGAACTCCAGTGTTGCGGTTGCACCGAGAATCTCTTTGGCTCTTGCAGTATCTTGAATACCTGGTAGTTCTACTACGATGCGATCATAGCCCTGACGTTGTACCAAAGGTTCTGCGACTCCGAGTTGGTTAACGCGGTTACGAAGGATATTGATGTTCTGCTCAATAGCATATTCACGCACTTCACTAAGATGCAAGTCATGGTGCAGAGGGCTATCGCTATTCTGCTTCTGTAATTTATCTAGCATAGTGTCTATATCTACTTCCATCAGAAAATGCACTCCGCCGCGTAGATCAAGACCGAGTTTCATTGGCTCAGCTGATAGCATTCTGAGCCAGTGTGGTGTAGTGGGAGCGAGGTTGAGTGCAACAACATACTCTTTGCCCAATTTATTCATTATCGCTTCACGAGCGCGCAGCTGCACATCTATATTAGCAAAGCGTGCCAGAATGGTTCCATTCTCCAGAATGAGGGATTTGCTCTGGATATTCTCTTGTTTTAATATATTATGAATCTGATCTAACGTTTGATCACTGGCGCTACCACCGCGTGCGCCGGTGATCTGAACAGCCAGGTCCTCACTATACAGGTTAGGAAGTGCGTAAAGTAAGCCGAAGAAAATCACAATGACTAACATCACATACTTCCACAAAGGATAATGATTTAACAAACTAGCTTCCTTAAGAGATTAAAAAATCACAGCGCTTTCATCGTACCTTTCGGCAAGACTGCAGCCACGAAATCACGTTTAATAACTACTTCAGTAGTTTCGTTTAGCTCTAAAGCTAGATAGTCGGTTTCAGCTACTTTCGTTACACGACCTACTAAACCACCGTTCGTAAGTACTTCGTCACCTTTTGAGATGGAATCCATCATTTTTTTGTGCTCTTTTGCACGTTTCTGTTGCGGACGCAATATTATGAAATAAAAAATCAGCCCAAATACGACCAGCATGATTATTAAAGAATACGGACTTCCCTGAGACGGCGTGCCTGAGACTGCAGCGGCGTCAGAAATGAAAAATCTCATTTAATTTCCCTCAGTAATAATGATTTTATTAAATACTTCATATCGGAACTTCTTTACACTTCCTTCGGTAAAATTCACTGATAAAGCTCTCCAATTTATTCTCCTCAATAGCTTGGCGTAAACTTATCATCAGTCTCTGATAATAACGAAGGTTATGAATAGTATTTAGACGAAGGCCGAGTATCTCGTTACAACGATCAAGATGATGTAAGTAGGCACGGCTGTAATTGCAACAAGTATTACAATCACAATCCGCATCTAGCGATGAAGTATCATTTTTGTGTTTTACGTTACGAATTTTTACTACGCCGTCGGTGACGAACAGATGACCATTGCGCGCGTTGCGCGTTGGCATTACGCAGTCAAACATATCGATACCGCGACGTACACCTTCGACTAGATCTTCTGGCTTACCGACGCCCATCAAGTAACGGGGTTTATCCTGTGGAATCTGTGGACAAATATGTTCAAGAATACGATACATATCCTCTTTCGGTTCACCTACGGCCAAGCCGCCCACAGCATACCCGTCAAACCCAATCTCTATTAGAACTTTAATCGAGATATCACGTAGATCTTCATAAATAGATCCTTGAATAATGCCAAACAAAGCGTTTTGATTACCTAAACTATCAAAAGAGTTACGACTACGTTTCGCCCAGCGTAATGACATTTCCATAGATCGTTTCGCGTAATCCCATTCTATCGGATAAGGGGGACATTCATCAAAGACCATCACGATGTCTGAGCCTAGATCAAACTGGATTTCCATAGTTTTCTCGGGATCAAGGAAAATTCGCTCACCGTTTATTGGGTTTCGAAAGTGCACACCTGCTTCAGTAATTTTGCAGATATTCCCAAGGCTAAAAACCTGGAAGCCGCCTGAATCAGTCAGGATTGGCCCTGTCCACTGCATAAATTCATGCAGAGTACCATGCATTTTAATAATTTTCTGGCCGGGACGCAGCCAAAGATGAAAAGTATTACTGAGAACAATTTGAGCTCCTGTATCCTTTACTTCTTCTGGCGTCATACCTTTAATTGTACCGTAGGTACCGACCGGCATAAATGCCGGAGTTTCAACCACACCTCGATCAAAAATTAGACGTCCGCGACGTGCACGACCATCTATATTATCACATTCAAATTTCACAGATCCTCCATCAGAGAAAAAATCTAGTACGATGGATTAAAATAAGTAATCTACAGCATAGCTATAAACCGGACGTCGTCAGTCTCTCACTTTTTCTTGCGGAGCATGCGGATTTTTAGTAATAAACATAGCGTCCCCATAGCTGAAGAAGCGATACGACTCGATAATGGCAGCCCGATAGGCTGCCATTGTGTGCTGATAGCCGGCGAATGCCGATACCAACATAATTAAAGTAGATTGCGGTAGATGGAAATTAGTAATTAAAGCATCTATAATTTGATACTCATAGCCAGGATAAATAAAGAGCTGCGTATTATCGAAGAATGGTGCAATTAAAGCCTCTTTACTCGCATGTGCGGCACTCTCTAGAGAACGTACAGAAGTAGTGCCCACTGCGACAACTCTGTTACGGCGTGCTTTACACGCTAGTACAGCATCGACTACCCTCTGTGACACTTCAGTATATTCAGAGTGCATCACATGCTCTTTAATACTGTTGACACGTACTGCCTGGAAAGTACCTGCACCTACATGGAGAGTAAGGAACACCATTTCAATGCCTTTTTCTTCCAGTGCTGCCAACAGAGTATCGTCAAAATGGAGACCAGCGGTTGGCGCTGCCACAGCACCTGGATTCGTGCTATAGACAGTCTGGTAAAGCTCACGGTCGACCTCTTCATCGGGACGACAAATATAAGGTGGTAGAGGAATATGGCCGATATTATTAAGGATATCTAGCACGGAGCGATCGTCTTCAAAAACTATCTCAAATAGTAGGTTATGACGAGCTACCATGATAGCATTTACACTTTCATCGTCGCCTAGGAGCAGTGGTGTACCAGGCTTCAGCGATTTGGAAGCTCGGACATGAGCCATCACACGCTTCCCATCCAGCATACGTTCTACCAGAATTTCAATTTTACCTCCACTAGCCTTACGGCCGTAGACACGCGCCGGGATTACTCGTGTATCATTAAATACCAGTAAATCACCAGCATCTAATTTATCCAGTAAATCAGTAAAAACTCCGTGCTTCAGCTGCCCGTTTAATCCGTCCAGGGAAAGTAAGCAACAACTGCTGCGTTGCGACTTCGGATAATGGGCGATTAAAGATTCTGGTAATTTAAAAGCAAAATCAGCAACACGCATAGCCAATTTTTTTACTCATGTAAAAAAGGAGAGGGGTAATAGTTTAGCGAAAAAGTAGCCTATGTTGAATAAATACCTACGTATCCTCCATACTCCTGGCTATTATAAAGGTCTTTGTTACATAACATGCTAATCTAATTTTTTTAGAACAACATAAGCATAACACTAGTGATCGACTACCTTGGAAAGATTCAGGTACTACATCTAGTGCAACATCCTAAAGCATAAACAGTATCTCCGATATTACGTCCGTCATTCCACATTAGACTCTGAATATGGTTCAAACTGTCTATCTTCTTAAGATGTCAGTGTATCACTTTAGCACTTTTCTGAATATTAACCATTAAGTAGCATAAATATTCGCTTTATCAGTAATCACACTGCTTATCGACACTGTTTAGGACTTTTTTTTAAGAACAAATTTTTAATATGTGCTACAATAAGTAAAAAATTATTCCTTGAGCACGAATAGAATATGACTACACAAATGTGTACGAAAACTATTTTTAATAGAGAAACTCGTAAAGTAAAAGGGCAATCCTGCTCCGCTCCATATAGAGCGGAATGTTTATATTCCAAAAATCAATCGATCAGAGAAGCCTATATTATCCTCGGGTATAAGATTAACAGGACTTAAAACATTTGTACCTGATCTTTAGGGTTTATCCTGCGGTGATATATATCTCTTTAATGTGACTATAGGAGAATAAAACATTGTTTTAAACAACGTTGTATTTTACTACAACCATACCTTGTGTAAAAAAACTGCCGTTGCTGATAGAAAATCATGAAGAAAAA
Source organism: Pantoea sp. Nvir (assembly GCF_009829915.1). Taxonomy (GTDB): domain Bacteria; phylum Pseudomonadota; class Gammaproteobacteria; order Enterobacterales; family Enterobacteriaceae; genus Pantoea. Next base: position 331,997 of record NZ_SZZW01000001.1, read on the forward strand.
GGACTAGCTGTTACGATTGATGATAATCACTTTCCTTAAAATTATTTATTGAATAATAGAGTGAATTAGACGATCTACGTAGAGATTACAAAGAGATTACAAATGAGTTGTAACCTGCTTGCGTCCTTTAATGCGATCGACAACCGCAGCTATTAGCATCATTATCATTGCAGGTGGTAACCAGGCAAGTCCCCGATTTGCCAAAGGTAAATGCTGACTAAATACTGGCAATATATCCTTAAAACTAGTAGTTTTGACTCCGTCAATCACCCCAAAAATCAAGCTAACTATCATCGTAGGCGCAATCAGACGGCTACTCTTATTCCACCATCTTAAAGTAAAACTCAACATAATCAGTACAATGCATGGAGGGTAGATTGCTGTTAGCACCGGAATTGAAATTTGAATTAGATGGTTCAGACCGAGGTTTGACACCACCATAGAGAAAATACTTAGAATAAAGACTAGTGATTTATACGATAAGGGCACATGTTGTGCAAAAAATTCTGCACAGGCACAAGTTAGACCCACTGCCGTTACTACACAAGCGAAGAAGATTAGTGCCGCAAGGAAGAAGCTCCCCATACTTCCAAAGGTCCACTGGACGTAAGCGTGTAAAATAGCTGCACCGTTTGCGCTCTGTGCCACCAGCGCGCTACTGCCGTTACCTAGCTTAAATAGACTGAGATAAACTAGCGTCAAACCGACTCCAGCAATTAAACCCGCCAGTATAGTGTAACGCGTTAACAGTTTAATGCTTTCCACGCCGCGTAACCGTGCTGCATTAACGATAACTATGCCAAAGACCAACGCACCGAGGGTATCCATAGTAAGATAACCGTTAACAAAACCGTTAGAGAAGGCTGCGCGCTGATAATCAGCCGTTGCAATCGGAATAGTCCCCGCTGGACAAAACAGTGCCGCGATTCCCAGAACTGCTAGAGCAGCAACTTTTAGAGGTCCAAGAAAGTGACCAACAGTATCCAATAAATTGCCAGGATAAAGGGATATGCTCACTACCACTGCAAAATATACAAGACTGTAAAAAAACAATGGCAGTGTGCCGTCGCCAATCAAAGGGACGATACCCACTTCAAAAGACATAGTAGCAGTACGCGGCGTGGCAAATAGAGGCCCGACTACTATATAACAGACAGTCGCTAGAAATAAACTAGAGGATTTACCAATGAGCGAGCCGAGAAGTGCGTCAATTCCCCCACCAACGCGCGCTAGTGCAATAATGGTTATGACCGGTAGACCAACGGCACTGAGTAAGAATCCAACAGCAGCCGTCCAGATGTATTCACCTGACTGAATCCCGACCATTGGTGGGAAAATAATATTCCCAGCGCCAACGAATAGGGCAAAAGTCATAAAGCCCAGCGCGAGGATATCCTTAGAAGTTAAATGATGCTTCATACCACTGTGTTGCCTGTTACAAATGTTGCAGTGAAAGTTAGGTTTTCGATGTAAAAACCATTATTTAACAAAATTTTACTACAAATATCGGAGAAGTATACTTTTAGATTAGATATACTTCTGGTGATGAAATCCGTTTCTTCATAAATAATCATGATGTGAAACTGTCGTAATTAGACAGTTTCTAACGAAAAAAGGCAATACAGAATCAGAAAAGAGTGATCTTTTTTTGTAAGCAAATAAAAATTAGCTAAAAATCTTTAACACAAATCATAAAATGCTATTTTTATATATCTACATGCATGATTTTACGATATTAGCCGCGATACCTGACTAGCAAGGATCTCAGGAAAGGAAAATCGTGAAACTTATATAGCTGTAGCTCTAGATAATTTTAGCTAGAGAGAGCAAATTAAGAATTTCGTCAACTATATTAACTTCGTAATGAGCAGTATCGCGATAGAGTGAACGCTCTTACTAAGAATGTTTCTCATTTCTTCTGCAATAGGGATGACCAGTCAAAGTAAAACTCTACTCCTCTTTCGGCTGACCTTCTAGACGTTGGGATAGAACACGAGATGGAGCACTAAGCCAGATAGCCTACTACTTTTCACGCATACAACGACTAACGACGATTATGTTCAGCCAGTACCATACCACCGCCTGTATGCAATTACCGTATCAAGCGCGGGGGTTGCCTTCGAATCCTTCGTCAAAAACAATCTGCGGAATACTGCACTGTGTGATGCATTTCAAATGAAAATGAGTATTACTAAAGACTTAGGTAAATACATACTGGGGCAAGTTCTTAGCCGTGGTAACCCATATATATCACTATAAGAGGTCAAATCTTGATTATCTTAACTAGAATTTAGAAAATTACAAATACTCTACAAATACTAAATTAATTTTGCACGAATTAACCGTGCATATTTTGCAAAGAATAAGGTTAGATAACAATGGCAAATGTGCGTAACTGGTGGATTTTACTTGATTATTCAGATGTTCGTCTAGTTATGAGCTGTGTAGAGCGATGCCACAAGTCTTATTGTTCTACTATCTATTAGTTTCATCCAATGTGATATTTTGCTACTCTAATTAGCTGAAACATTAGAATTCACGTCTAAAAGTATTTTTTTAAAAAATTTTATTAAAGAGAAAAAAATGCTACAGAAAGAAGTTGGTTTTATTGGTGGCGGTAATATGGCCAATGCGATTATTGGGGGGCTGGTAAAAAGTAGCTACATTGCACCAAAGAATATCTGGGTTTTTGACCACAAGCCAGAAATTAACCAATTACTAGTAGACAAGTATGGCGTCAATGCAGTTAATAACGCTAACGCACTTGCGTGCAAGGTCGATATCCTTTTTGGTACAGTAAAACCCAATGTGATACTAAAAGTGCTAAAAGACTTAGCACATCAGCTGAAAAAAGATGTATTGGTTGTGTCAATTGCTGCCGGTATTACACTCGACTCGTTGACTACAGTATTAGGCCATAATCGCAAGATTATGCGTGTAATGACTAATATAGCAGTACTAGTCAACGAAGGCATGTCTTCATTAACACCAAACGCTCTGGTTAAGCAACCGGAAATTGACCAAATAGTGGCAATGTTTGAAAGCTTTGGTAAAGCAGCGGTAGTAAATGAAAGTCTCATTCATTCTGTAGTAGGCGTGAGTGGTTCAGCACCTGCTTACGTCTTTATACTGATCGAAGCCATGGCAGATGCCGCTGTGCTTGGCGGTATGCCACGCGCACAAGCTTACCAATTTGCCGCACAGTCGGTAAAAGGCTCCGCCCAGATGATATTGGAAACCTGTAAACATCCTGGCGAGCTAAAAGATATAATCTGCTCACCAGGTGGAACTACTATTGAAGCAGTAAAAGTCCTTGAAGAGAAATGCTTTCGTGGAGCTGTGATTGAAGCTATGATGCAGTGCATGGCCAAATCTGAAGCTATAGTAAAAATGCACAGATGAACTTCTCATAAAAGATCCATTTTTTTAGCAAAACATTATACCTGTTACTAGATTTCTACCATATTCATTATTAGAATTTTCTCTATAATCATTTACTGCTATTGCATTAGCATCAATATATTAAGGAATGGATAAATAGTGAAGAATTCATAACCGTAAATGGCAAAGAGTAACTTAAAAATAAGTACACATGATCTGCTATATCTCTAGGGGTCTTTTATCACGTATAATCAAAAGTCGTGCTCTGTAATCTGTAAATAGACAACTTTACTTTTGAGTTAATAGGCTGAAAACTTAAGTAAATATGCTAAGGCAACACCGTAATAATGATTTATTACTTTGATTTTTTCTCTTTGTTATTATCGTAATATTATTCGGTAACATGCATCTACTTATAAAAATAAGTATAATAAAAACATAATGTTAAGTCTTATGCAGAACATAAAGTTAATTATTTCCCATATTTAAAAATTTACACAAGTACGAATTTAGAATAATATACTAGGCACTATAACTAAAGCGAATATTACAAAAATGAGAGTGCGCTTTACACAGTAGTAAAGTTTACGGTTATATTTTTTCAAATTCTGACCAGTAGTGTGTATGACATAAATATATTTAAAAATGCGGTTGATAAAGCCGGTACGATCGTTTTCATCGTTTGGCGCAGCTGCTGCTGCCATCAGCCAACTGCCTACCCAATGATTAATTAACTGAGCCCAATGCCATTTCATAGGACGTTCAATATCACAAAATAAAATAATTCGTGTTTGGTTGCTCTTGTTTTGCGCCCAGTGTACATAAGTTTCGTCAAAAATTACAGCTTCACCGTCGCGCCAGCTGTAGCGCTGATTATCCACTTCGATAAAGCAGCGATCGTCATTGGGTGTTTGCAGTCCTAGATGATAACGAATAGATCCCGCATAGGGATCGCGATGTTTACCTAAATGGCTACCTGCAGGCAATTCAGCGAACATTGCCGCCTTCACTGAAGGGATACGATTAACTAGATTAGTAGTGATCGGACAAAGCTCTTGTGCAGAGGGATACGCACTACCATACCATTTTAGATAAAAACGTTTCCATCCACGTTTAAAGAATGTATTAAAGCCGGCATCGTTATTACGCTGTGCTGCTTTAATATGATCCTGTAAACGTATTGCCTCCTCGCGAATTACGTGCCAATTATCGGTAAGCTGTTGTAGCTCAGGAAAATCCTTTACTGGGAAATATGGTTGGTTGCCTGGCAAGCTTGAAAAGCTGACCATAAACATATTGATAGGTGCCATAAACGTTGAGTGATCAAAAAGTTGTCGCGACAATGATTGTTTTTCAACGCCACGAGAATGAGCATAAACAACGCTAAGAATAAAAATGCTGACAATAATTGTAGCCACCATACATCGGGCTCCTTATGTTGACATAAAACGTTCCTATCACAGGGAGAACAATGAGATAGAAAAAATTCAATATTCATTGAAAAATTTTAATAATTTTTTAGCAGAAACTCATTCATCAATCAATAAAGTATCAATTTTGACACGAGATCAATAAAACGGTAAAATTTTGCGCAAATTTGCAACGGCGATCGCACTACCTTGCATGACAACAAAAAAGGTCACTAGTTGATTGAATAACCGTAGCAGAGAACCGTCTATGTTGATATCCCTATGGCTAACTACACCACTACTAACATTAGTAGTTTGAATTTTGTTGCAACCCCTATGCCTAGTTTTTCTTCTGAAATGTATCACCGCCCGGGTTGATAATGTTGAACAGTAAGTATATTTACTTACACCAGATAAAAAAACACTTAGAGAGCATATTCATACTAGAGAATATCCTATAATGTATTGTTAATAATCATCTGTAGTGGCAATGGTCCTTAAATTCTCTACCGATACACCGACACCAGAATCCATTTTCCTCATTATTTAAAATAGGGTGTGAAACGATAGAAGATTTCCTCTAAAAGGGAAACCTTGACATAGGCTCCGTGTTAGAGGAAATTTTTCTTAAATGCATTTTTTAAGAAAAGATCTTTTAAATCTTAATATTATAAATAAGAGCCTCTTTGGACAAAGAGGCTTGTTTTGAATTATTTGCGTTGTGAACCATATGAAAGTAAAGTATTCCTAATATTGCAGCGTAACTATTATGCAATGAGTCGTAACGCTGAGATATCTGATGGCTATACCTTTAATTTTTTTTCAAATTTTATATTATCTTAAGTGATCTAGCTAAGAGCGTTCTTCTCTTGATAGGAGAAACATATAACACTGGTCAGGTAAAATCTGTTCCGATTGTAATGAGATCAATTCATAATTAGGTGAATTGATCCCAACAGCTCCACTAATGAAAATACCTTAACTACACAACTAAAAAATCATCTAGCCCTTTAGAGCTATACACCATCTATCAAATAGGCAGTAAAAGCCAATAGCAGCATAGTAACATAATTTTTATTTTTCCGGTAGATACTAATGAAGATCACTCTTTTCGTATAATTAAAAAAATACACATCATCCGGCTGTATCCACTGTTGCATTTTGCTGAAAATGCAACGACGTTTCCCTCAACTGGCAACAGGCTAAATCAATTATTCAAAATATAATTGAGGGTTATGTCAGTATGGAGCACACGTGAAACCGGACAACTTAGTTTTGCTTTTTGGATTATTTCATCAAATTTGACTTTGTCAACGCCTGGCAAGTTAATGGTGCTGTTTAGCGCAACTTTAGTAATAGCAAATCCTTCACTTTTTTTATCCAGCGACACTTCAGCAGTAGTATCAATACTTTCAGGCTTATACCCTGCCTTACCAAGCATTAGTGACAACGCCATCGAGAAACAGGCAGCATGAGCAGCACCTATTAGTTCTTCCGGATTGGTACCCTTAACTCCTTCAAAACGTGTATCAAAACCGTAAGCAGTCTGGCTTAGTACACAGCTTTCAGTGCTGACAGTACCTTTGCCTTTAATATCTCCTTCCCAGCGCGCCGATCCTTTTCTATAAATGGTCATTTTTTATTAACTTCTTTTAGTCGAGAATCAAGTTAGTATAGACGGTTCAACTAATGGTACAAGAACATATTGCTTTTACACCGTTACACGATGTAGTTTCTACCCAAGGTTTCGTGAGTGTTATGTTATAGGTAATGAATTTGATAGCATTTGATATCAGTATAATACATATCACGTTCTCAACCAGTTAGAGTGAATAATTATTCAAAACCGTATTCACTATATTTTTACAATATAACTCATTATTATATACATTTATTTTTAATATCCATACTCTGTAATTCTTATCACAAGAAGAGTGATAGGTAGACTCCTCCATATTGCAGGCCTATTGAAGATCTTGTAACGTCTTAAAAAATAAGATATATTATCACTAATATTAATGCTTTCAATTATCTAAGTATCTTTAAATGAAAAATAAATTTAAGTTAATTTAATATGAACTTTGAGAAGTTTATACTGTAAGTTACTAAAAATCTTGTAGTTGCTCTAATTTTTAATCAGGGCAACTACAAGACAAGGCGCTGAAATAAAATATAGCAAAGTGATTTTTCTTCTTTTTTTTATATTATAAAAAATACGCTCAGTAATCTTGAATGAGGATCAGGGTAAAGAAGGGCTAGAAAGATAAAATAATTTTTTTATATGTAGTATCTTTTTTATATAAAAGACAATATTATTACTTCTTAATAATAAGTTCTATTGCAGAACTTATTACATATTTAATGGTGAAACACACATCGATTATGGAATATATATTCCATAGTATATAATATATATAGTTATCCCATAACTAGATAGTACATCTATACCTGCTTTTATATTAAAAATATTCATAAAAAGTAATTTTATGTAAAGTGATGAACGAAAGTTCATTCAGTTACCCTTTACCTAAAACCAAGCAATCAAGCTATAAGAAAGATAAAAACCTGATATTAATCCTACATTTTTATCATTAATATGATATTCTAAAAATTAGAATAATCTATCATTTAATTCATATTGAATGACTTATTTTGATTAAAAACCTATTATAATTTAATTATTCACCAAATATCATATTGTATATATGAAAGATAATATTTATATTTAAAATATTATTTAACTATAAACAAATATAGTAAATGATATTTACTTATTTAAAATAACCGACCTATACTAATGAATAATAGCCAATCCATTACATTAGAAAAATTATTTCTTACAAAGAGACAAGCATGTTGATTTTTATCCTAGGAGTAAAATTAATCCTAATTAAGGTAGTTAACTGCTAAAATTAATTAATATAGGTATATGGTATATTCTAATTAGTGAGGTTCCACTTTATACCTCCATAGAATTATTTATGGCACAATTATTTTAATGAGCTTTCTTTTATATTATATTAAAAGTATAGGAATTTATCTATTAGAATACTACTCTAAACTGATAACGGCAAGCATTCTTAATTTTTTGTTAAAAAAATTTATTCAAAAGTGAATGAATTACATGGGAACAATTTTAGTAATGTGTTTTAGAAAAAACCTTTTATACTAAAGCAAGAATAAATATTGATTGATGCCGGAAGCAGGAGTTGAACCTACGACCTTCGCATTACGAATGCGCTGCTCTACCAATTGAGCTATACCGGCGTTTTGATAGAAACTATAAAGAACATCTAATTTAGTAACATGCTAAATTAAAACATATTTATCATCCTACTGTATTACACACAGTCCTAATAGAGTATGTAACACAGCTATTTTACACTTTAGTGCTAGTACGTACACTACTTCCACACCTAATTACGGTGCAGTACCGTACCTAAGAAAGATCTCCAATCCAACATCTACTTTAAAATGATATTTGTAGCATTATCTTAATATTTAAGACCACCAACATGGAGAATCTTTCATACAACAAGTGATAAAGCTGAAAAATAGGTATTAAGCACTACATTGGAACCATAATCACCGCTCATAGTTGCTGGTATTACCTGCTAAATTATCACGTTAATTAAATAGATCATCAAGATACGCTCAGAGAGCATAGCTATACTGTTATGCGCTTTAATTTTACTCCTTATAGGAGCTGTCCTTTTGTATATATACCTTAAAAATTAGGGCAATTGGCGCTTAATCCTAGTAATTACTAACAGGTAACCAAACGATCCAGCTCTCATTATACCATAATGAACAACCTTAATAAAATAGGGAAATATATTGCTTATATGGATAAAAATATAAAGCAAAAGAATAATTTTACTACATAGGTCCCTATTAAATAAGCACTTTAACTTAAAAATACTCTTTAAAAGAGATAACACAGAACTGTAATACTCCTTTAAGTCTTTTCTTTTAAAAAAAACTTAAGATATACTGCACTACCTATCACTATTATACTAAGAGCTCTTACATCCGTCCTTAAAAAGCAGGATAAAGAGTTTTATTTAGAACAGGTATAGACAGAAAGCAAATCTAGTTATGCTTGATGTTCAATAGCAACAGGCATGAAATTTAGTAGTTCAAAGAAACCTGTGACCTAGTATCATCTCCAAGCGTAAATCCTTTAACAGTACTTTTAGAGTGATATAAAATTACGTAGTTTTATATTTCCCTCACTGATATACAATTACCAACTCGGTTAAGCCGTTAAGTAGACGGATTCCAGTAGAACTACTCAGTAACGCCACACTAGTTCTACATAAAGTTTCATTAATTAATAATAACCTAATGTGATAACCCAGTACTAGGTAATATTAAATGTTTTACGTAGTAACCACAAACTTGATTCAAGAGTACCCAAAATTAGGTAGTTTCAGACAGTAATAATACATAGTTGTTTAATTTCAATGAAGAAGTATAATTCAGAACATATCTTCTTCCATTCAAAAGAAATTATACCGCTAGAGTAACTAGCTAACATTACTTGTAGGTTGCAACGACGCATTATGTTACTTTACATAGTAGCCGTTAAATTTTATGCAACTGTAAGCGATGTGATATTTCTCTCTACAGAGATTTCATATAAATCTTCAGATTGGATTCAACTTCAAGCCTTACACGAGATTATTACTAGCATAATTTAAATTAATATCAACTAAATCCTAATACCTACGGCGATGGTACGATGGAATAAGTTATTTCGCAACTCAGAACGTCGCTCCTAAAGCTTGTCATAGGCTGATTAGTGTGAAATTTGCACCCAGTTGTAATTGTTCAATTGGGTGCTGGTTCTGGTTACCTAATATAATAATAGTACGTACATAAATTATTTAGTTGTAAGATAGTAAATAATTTAAAGTTGTTTGCCCCATGCTTCAACCCAAGGTGAAGAGATCAACTCCGGTTCAGGATCCTCTACAACATCTAAGAGCAGTATGTTGCCGATACGCTGAGCACGTTGCTGCTGCAATAGCGCATCAAAAGTCTTGCCCGCTCCACAGAAGTTGGAGTAGCTGCTGTCGCCTAGTGCTATGACGCCGTAACGTAAATTGAGCTGATAGTCAATCTTACCTTTTACATCCTGATAAAGCCTAGCGATGGTATCAGGAAAATCACCCTGACCCGTAGTGGACGTAATCACTAAGGCTACATCGCTGACGTAGTCCTGCCATTGATCTAACGTTGGATCATCGAATACCGCAACTTCATGCCCTTGCCTCTGTAGAATTAGCTGCGCCTCTTCTGCTACCAACAATGCATTGCCATATACTGTGCCCACAAAAATGCCAATTTTTTCCATTTTATCTGCCTTTTAAACTGAAATTCTATTATTGACTATCGCTTCAGTATACCCAAACACTGCAGCAGCAACCGCTGCTAGAAAGCGGAGTTTGCTGGGTTCTAATTTTTAGTCCTGGTGCAAATATCTGGCAGATTGCCAATGAATGGATGTCTATCAATGCTAAGACCCTAAAGGGCACGATCAAAAGCTCTATGCCACAATATTTCACCGTGCCAGTGATACTTACGCCAGTGAATGAAAAAACCGTGGTCAAATCGATACAGTTATTTTCCTCCAACCTAACCTTATTTATAATAAATAATATGAATTCACTGTGCTTGCTAGTGATGTATGCTATTCGTGCGCTACTGTGTAAATAGACGCCTAAATGCATTATATAATACCCATTAGATAAAACTAGTTGAGGTCAGGGTAATCAAGGTGCTATAGAACTGTAAAAATTTTCTAATTAATTTAGTCGCGCATGACGTACATTACAATTTTTTCATTACGAGCTAATTCGGCTCTTGTTAAACCAGCTATTAGTCTTAATAAATAAGCTCTAGTATGGGACGAAGATCTTCAAAATTATACGAAAGAAAGTTATTATATAGGATGGCGACATGGCTCTGGGTGGTAGGTTATAAACGAGCCTCCTTTAAAAAATTTTGAATAATAGATTTAGATTTAGATTTAGATTGTAGTGCTGCTCCAGCAAAAAAAAGCCGCTTCTAACCACCGTAGCGTACTCATTAACTAGAGGCTCCACCAGGCGAAGGTACGCATTAATAAAAACTTTTTACAACCCCTGTAAAAATAGTAAGGGATGAACCATATTCCTACAATTAGGAACAAACTGCACGATAAGGGTATTATACTCGGGACACAAAAAGAAGACACACAATTAAAATAATGTCACGAGTTCTCCTGTGACTTTCTTGCTACGCAGCTGCTCTCTACTCTTCCTGTCTCCTCTCCTGTCCAGTTTTTCCTATATGTCATATAAAAAAAATGATAATTACTTTAGAATGCGGTGCTGAGGATAGGCACGTACCATGTATGATCTTCACTCTTATTGTGAAGAGATACCTATCACTTCTTTTTTTGAAATATATATTAAGGGCGGTGGGGTCACAATTGATAAAGATATTAGAGTACGGAACACCATAAAGCATCTAGCTAGACTAGTCTTTTCAGATAAAATGCTGAATAATAATATTTATTCAGATAATCAATTCACGTGAAAGTGTTTATTATCTATCGCATAATCATTTTCTCACTTCTGATTACAGTACACGTATAAAATTTGTCTCAAAGGAAACCGCTATTATGCCCTTACATGAAAACAATCAATTGCTGAGCAACCTTACTTTGGGGAAAAAAATAACTTCTTATCATAATAAATACAACCCTAGCCTGCTGCAAGCAGTACAGCGCAGCCTAGGCCGTACGTCGCTGGACTTTACGTTAGACTTACTTCCCTTTTTTACAGGCGCGGATATCTGGACTCTTTACGAACTCTCCTGGCTCAATAGTAAAGGGGTACCGCAGATTGCGGTAGGTGAAGTGGTACTAGAGGCCACTAGTGAATACTTTATTGAGTCAAAGAGCTTTAAGCTTTATCTAAATAGCTTTAACCAGACATGTTTTGATAACTGGAGCAAAGTCCGTAAAATTCTGGAACGTGATTTAAGCACTTGTGCACAGGATAAAGTCAGAGTAACTCTGTTTCACTTAAGCGAAGTGGAAAATCAGCATATTTGCAAATTTAGCGGCTCCTGTATCGACGAACAGGATCTTACGATTACTGACTATAACTTAAAATCACGGTATCTCGCCGATGCTGTAGCAGAACTCGAGATAGTTGAGGAAACGCTATTCAGCAATCTGTTAAAATCTAATTGTCCAATTACCCAGCAGCCTGACTGGGGTTCAGTGATGATCCACTACAAAGGTATGCGCATCAATCGTGAGGCGCTGCTGCGATATCTGGTTTCCTTCCGTCTACATAATGAATTTCATGAACAGTGCGTAGAGCGTATCTTTACTGATGTGCTTCACTTCTGCCAACCGGAATACCTCACGGTTTATGCACGTTACACACGACGTGGTGGTCTGGATATCAATCCATGGCGTAGTAATAGCAATGTTCCTTTTACCCCAGGGTTGTCGCGGTTAGCACGTCAGTAACTTTTTAAAATCTTCTTACAACTTATATGTTAGAGGTTTTTTAAATGTCACCTTGGTTGAAAAGTTATTACAATAGATTAATCCTATCTAATACCATTATATCAAAAAAACTTTTGAGCATTTGTGCATATTAGCACAGTATTTCATCTTTACGGATTAGTATCGTCGACATAACGAAAAATCTAGTTTACCTGTCGGGTATTATAATGAATCCGTAGAACTATAAATAGGTGCTCCCCATGATCTCTATTGGACCGTTAGAGAAAGTTAACTCCTTATATATGCTTAACTATTTTATCGTCCACATATATGATAAAATAACACGCAAATATTATCATCAAACCAGCATTAACAATCCGTTCGTTGCAGGGAAAAGCCTAATAAAAAAGTTATATTCTAAGAAGTTATATTCTAAGAAAAGAAAACATCCTGGCAAAGCTGGTGGTAGTAGTGCCCACAGATTTAAATGTTAAATTTAGCATTTTTGTCAAATCTATATAGGCTGTACTTTATGCGGCATCTATTGAATTGACATATTTCAGAATTTAGCGTCTCATTTGAATAAATCCATGAGTACCTAACGCGAATAGCTTCAACATATTTTTTACTGCTAAAACAAGCGTGGCTGATGGTCAGTTAGAGTATAATAAATTACTCCATACATACATTTATTTTTTTGTCTAAAAAACACTATGTAATAAATTACAGTGGGAATTTTAGCCTATCAATTCTAGTGCATTCATCCGGAAAAAATAAGTGCAATTTATTGTCATATTTTACATCAAAAAAACTTAAAGTTACATCAGGTTTATTTCTTGCAAAGAGTGTCTTAAAAAAATAAAAATATACAAATTATGAATAATAATTTATTGAGGATTTACCGTGAAGGAACGTAGTACTGAGTTGGTGGACGGTTTCCGCCATACCGTTCCCTATATCAATGCCCATCGGGATAAAACTTTTGTTATTATGTTGAGTGGCGAGGCCATTGAACACGAGAATTTTTCTAGTATTATTAATGATATCGGCCTATTACACAGCCTAAGTATTCGTCTGGTAGTAGTTTACGGCGCACGCCCACAAATCGATGCCATCCTAGCTGATCATGGGCTTGATCGAAGATATCATAAATATACTCGCGTTACCAACGCGCAGTCTTTAGAGCTGGTAAAACAAGCAGCAGGTAGACTACAGCTTGATATTACAGCGCGTCTTTCAATGAGCCTTAATAATACCCCACTGCAGGGCGCCCATATCAACGTCGTCAGTGGCAACTTTGTTATCGCGCAGCCGCTTGGTGTAGATGACGGCGTTGATTATTGCCACAGCGGGCGCATTCGCCGTATTGACGAAGGTGCAATCCATCAGCAACTGGATAATAATATGATTATTCTGCTAGGTCCGGTGGCGGTTTCTGTAACTGGTGAGAGTTTTAATCTGACATCAGAAGAGGTGGCGACCCAGATTGCAATTAAGCTAAAAGCGGAAAAAATGATTGGCTTTTGCTCTGAGCAAGGTGTTATTCGCCACGACGGCACAATTATTTCTGAGTTGTTTCCTAAGGAAGCACAGGCTTACATAGAGGAAATGGAAAACAACATCGACTCCCTGACCGCCACAGTGCGCTTCTTGCGTGGTGCTGTAAAAGCATGCCGCCACGGCGTACGCCGTAGCCATCTCATCAGCTATCGGGAGGATGGTACGTTACTACAGGAGCTCTTTTCGCGCGACGGTATTGGTACGCAAATTGTAATGGAATCAAGTGAACAAATCCGCCGCGCTACCATAAACGATATTGGTGGTATACTAGAGTTGATTCGTCCATTAGAGCGGCAAGGAATTCTGGTCCGCCGGTCGCGTGAGCAACTGGAGATGGAAATTGATAAGTTCACCATTATTATACGTGATAATCTTACCATAGCTTGTGCTGCACTTTATCCTTTTACGGATGAGAAAATTGGTGAGATGGCCTGCGTAGCGGTTCACCCTGACTATCGTAACTCGTCGCACGGTGATATACTTCTGCAGCGCATCGTGCTACAGGCACGTAGAATGGGATTAAAGAAGCTCTTCGTGCTAACAACACGTAGCATCCACTGGTTTCAGGAGCGTGGATTTACGCCGGTAGACATCGAGTTACTGCCGGAAAGTAAAAAGAAAATGTACAACTATCAACGTCGCTCCAAAATATTAATGACTGAGCTAGTTTAATGTAAAAAAAACTCTGAAATTTAAAGGATTAAATTTGCTGTAGCTACAGACGTGGCTTGTATAGTCTTGTTGCATACATGCAGACGCCGTCTTATTCACATCAGCTCAGCTTACGATCAACTTAAACTCTATAAGACAAGATATGATTTGTTCTACAACACATACTATATCCTGATATAATACTATATCGTATAGTAGTAGCCAGTCTAGAATGTTAAAGATTAAGTTGCAGCAGTCAGTCTTTCTACTAGACCGCTACGTCGCTGCACTTTCAGCTGTAATGCCCGTTGAAGTACTACGGGCTCGCTGTAGAGAGTGAGCCTGTTACGCGCGCGCGTAACAGCAGTGTAAACTAGCTCGCGTGTCAAAAGAGGAGAGAACTGTACAGGCATCACTAGTACAGCGTGATCAAACTCTGAACCCTGTGATTTATGCACAGTCATCGCCCATACGGTATTATAAGACGGTAATCTACTCGGATGTACCGCTTTAACCGTTCCATCTGGCAGAGAGAAAAAAACCTTTATCTGATTTTCCATATCGTGTAGAGTAATGCCAATATCACCATTAGAGAGCCCTAGTACACTGTCATTGCGAATAACCATTATTGGCCTTCCTGCATACCAGCTACTGTCGCCAACAGGGCGACGAATGCATTTTAGTTGTAACAGACGCTGTTCAATACGCTGATTTAGTCCCTGCACGCCGAACTGACCGTCCCGTAGAACGCAAAGCAACTGATACTGGCTAAATGCTAGTAGGATCTCCTTAATCGAAGCACGAGACTGCACTAATGACAAAAAGGGCCGATAACCTTCCGCCACCGCATCAAGCATTTCCTGATAGGCTTCGCCATTTTGCAGCCTTTGAAACGTTATATCATCAAATTTTGCGTTAAACATCTCCTTTACTTCGCGAATATCGCCTAAATTGACTGCACGTGCCAACTGGCTAATACCAGATTTTACATTGAAGCGGTAACTTTTACGTAAAAGACAGATGCTGTCACGCAAGTCAGGTGCGCTCATATCATCAACTCCCTGAATCATGCACTTCGTTAGCTTGTTCAGTTGCTGTGCACGTACCAAGCTGTATCCCATTTCAGCAAAATGGCAAATATCACTTAGCACTGTTCCCGCTTCTACCGATCCTAATTGATCGCGATCACCTAGAAAAATAACGCGTGCATGATCGGGCAATGCTGCGATTAGCTTTGCCATCATTGAGATATCAATCATTGAGGTCTCATCCACTACTAGCACGTCTAAATGCAGGCGGTTAGTAGTATGGTAACGTAGGCGCTGTGTATCGAATTGTGCACCTAACAAGCGATGCAGTGTCGTAGCTTCGTTGGGAAATCGAGCACGTTCGGTACTGCTCACTGATAGAACCTGAAGAGCCTTACTGAGTGATTCTGTCAGGCGCGCCGCTGCTTTACCAGTTGGTGCAGCTAGTTGGATACGCAAACTACTATGACTCATGCGAATCATTGCTGTTAGTAATTTCGCCACAATAGTAGTTTTTCCAGTACCAGGACCGCCCGAAATAACCGCTATTTTACTAGTCAACGCTACAGCTGCTGCAATTTTTTGCCAGTCATCTGGACAATGATCCCCAAACAAGATGCTAAGCACATTCTGAGCAGCCACACAGTCTATTTCCTCTATATCCGTTTTCAAGGTAAAAAACCGTACAACTTGACCCTCACTTTGCCAGAGGCGGTGTAGATAGAGCCTATTATGATCTAGTACCAAGGGCGTAGCAATCCTGCCGTTGCTTAGTGCTGGCCAATCTGATAATACAGTTTGCCAGCACGGTGGGGCACCCGCTGCACGCCACAGAGCTTTTGCCAGCTCTGGATCGCGCGCGCCTAAAAGGCTTTCAGTATTAAGGTGTGCTATCGGAAGACAAACATGTCCGTCACCCGCCTCGGAGCTAACGCAGGCGGCCGCTAGTAACCATGCTGGATGTGAATTATCAGTTAGTAAACGAGCAAACTGTAGATCAAGTGGTCGTAACAGACGTTTTTCTACCGCTTGATTGAGCAATGACATGATTTCAGTCATGTATCCTCCTATCCTGAATAACGAAACAGTTCATCCAGTTCAGTGACACATCTCACGGATGGCCGAGCGGTAAAAATGCCGGTTTCCAAGTTATTAACTTCAATACCGCGTAAAAACAAATAAAAAATACCGCCAAAATGGCGATGGTAATCGTAACTTCTACGCAGGCGGTGCTGAAGATAGCGATGCAACGCTAAAGTATAGAGCTGATATTGTAAGTCGTAGCGATGATCGATCATTGCCTGTGCCATTACTTCAGAAGTATAGGAGGCTTGGCTATCACCTAACCAGTTAGATTTATAATCCAGAAGATAATATTTGTCTTTCCAGCGAAATATTAGATCAATAAATCCTTTTAACATGCCATGTACTTGACGAAATTCAAGTTGTGGGGCACGCGTAGAAAGCGCGTCATGCGTTCGTAGTAAAGCATCTAGATCTGCCGTATTGAGCTTGCGATTTAATGGCAAATAAAATTCCATTTCTACCAACCGGTCGCAATTTTTCAGTACCCCCAGCATCAAACCATCGTCATTAAGCGGTGTATGCAGTACCCGACTAATCCAATCTTCTAACACTAACAACCAGTGCATGGGATATCCATTTTGCTCAAGCTGAGTTTTCAGCATGTTTTTGTCAGGTGGTTGAGTAAAATCCAAAGATTCAAATAGACTATGTAGAAAATTACCGGGCGCTACGCCGCGCGGAAAGTCATGTGGTGTTAGCGTTTTTTTCACTTCGTCGCTTTCTCTGTCCGTAGCATCGGTATCAAAGGAAGTCGGCATCACCTCAATTAGAGGAGTACTACTGTACTGACATAGCTCGGAATAGCTGCTAATACGCCAAGCATCGTCGCGCATGTCACGCGTAAAATTTCGGCTACTGAGCATATGATTACATACCGGTTGCTCATGCCAATTTTCTCCGGGTATAAGCCCCTGAATCACTACCTCGGTATCAGAATCGACCAGCATCTCAAGTTTGGCGCGCAATCGGTTAGAGTCGTCGTTTTTCCCCTGTTGCAAAAGGTAACCCAGTGCACTTTTGCTCAAGTCGCTGTTACCTTTTTTTTTGTATATGCCTTTAAACAGTGGCGCAATACCGACGCTACAATGAAATACTGAGCGCGTTAAGGCCACGTAAAGCAGACGTAGATCCTCTGCTAAGCGCTCTTGCTCGGCTAACTCCATACTTTCCTTGTCGCCTTGTACATCAAGCAGCGGTGCAAAGCTTTGCTGATCGTGATAGAGGGCACTAGATACCTCTCGGAATCCGGCGGCAAAAGGCAGCCACACAATCGGATATTGTAGTCCTTTGGACTTATGAATAGTAACAATTTGCACCAGATGTCGATCGCTCTCTAGACGAAGCTGCTGGTCTGGCGACTGGCTATCCGGCCGTGATATCTTTTGGGTAAGAAAACGAAGTAGCGCATGACGGCTGCAGAACTGCATCGATGCCTCTTGTAACAGTTCACCAAGATGCATTAGGTTCGTTAACCTGCGCTCGCCATTCTCCGAAATCAGCATATTTTCTGCTAAATTTCTCTGATGCATTATATTACGCATCATCGGTAGTACACCACGCTGACGCCAAATCTTCTGCCATGTAGCAAACTGTTCTATCAGCTCATCCCATTCGCATTCATTTTGACTTAATCTATCAAGCGTAGTAGTGTCAAGGGCAAAGATAGAGGTGGCCATCGCGCGACGCAGCAAGCGTTCTTGTTCCGGTGCATGTACTGCCTGAAGTATCCACAAAAGCTCGCGCGCCTCCGAAGTGGTATAAACACTGTCGCGATTGGAGAGATAAACCGAAGGAATTGATAGCTTGTTCAATGCATCGCGGATTAGTCCAGCCTCATTGCGGCTACGTACCAGTACCGTAATATCTGACGCATAAACTGGGCGTAGATTTTCGCATTTACCCAGGAACGCTCGTCCCTTTTGTCCCGCAACAAGCCACCGACTGATGTCGGCGGCGCACTGCTGTGACATGAATTGTTGATAATCACTTACACTCACGCCATCGCCAGGCTGTAGCCAAAAGCGTAGCGCTGCCTGTGATTGCGAGTCTTTTAATAGTCTTAAATGTTGGTTAGACACGGCCGAATTAACTGGTAAAAATGGTATTGCTGAAAAGAGAAACGGTGATTTTATACAAGAGAATAGATGGTTAACACTCTGTACCATACCGGGAGTAGAGCGCCAGTTAGTATAGAGCGTATAGTGTGCGCTGATTTCTCTACGAGCACGAAGATAAGTAAAAATATCGGCGCCGCGGAATGCATAGATAGCCTGTTTAGGATCACCTATAAGCAACAGTAACAGTTCTGGCTGATTAAGGTAGAGCTTGCGAAAAATACGGTATTGCTGAGGATCAGTATCCTGAAATTCATCAATCAGTGCCACTGGAAAACGGTTGCGGATAGTATCAGCTAGCAGTGCACCGCCTGGTTTCTGCAGTGCTTCATCCATACGACTTAGAAGGTCATCAAAACCAAGAAGCGCGCGTTGTCGCTTCTCTTTATGCACGGCTTCTCGTACTTCGACCAGTGCTTTGGCAATGACTACGTCGCGTAGCGACAATGATAAAGCGAGAAAGGTCTCTACTGCCTGAAATAGCGGGTGTAGTGGCGGAGATCCCTCTTTAGTTTTCTGTACCAGCACACACTGAGCAAAACGCTTCAGTTCTATAGGAAAGAGATAATCCACAGTTTTGCTGTTAGCCCACTGTGTAATCTTAGCTATCCAAATTGGAAGGTATTTGCTATTATAAGTTCGTTTATCGATGCCTGATCGGCTGATGATCTCTTTAATTTTATTGCTGTCTGCGCGCCACTGTTGCTTGAGTACAGCGATATGATCTAAATTAGCAAGATGACGTGCAGCTAAAGTTTCGTTAGCTGCGGGTGGATTTTTCAGTAGTGGGGCGTTGCCCTGCAACAAGGGCCTTAGTGTGCTTAATAAGCTTTCCGGCCCGTCCCACTCAGTAATGATGGCACGGGCCATATCCAGCGTTAATGGATAGCAGTGACGCCGCCAAAAGTCCTCCGTCGCCTGCTTGAATAATGGGGTTTCATCCTCTATTAATTCCTGTTTGAATAGCAACCCAGATTCAAAGGCATGCAAGTTGAGCATGCGTTGACAAAAACCGTGGATAGTAAATATTGCCGCTTCATCCATCTGCCGTTCAGCTGCTAGAAGCAGCGAAGCAGCTTGGGAGAGATCATCAATCTGTGCTAGTATCGGGCCACCACCAGAGCCACGCACGCAGGCGATACGCAGCTCATGGATATTTTCGCGGATACGTCCGCGCAGTTCCGCAGTAGCAGACTCTGTAAAGGTTACAACTAAAATTTCTTCAACCGACAACGGGCGGCTATAAGCATTTTCACCGCCTAGTCCCAGCAGCAACCGTAGATAAATTATACCAATGGTAAAAGTTTTACCAGTGCCTGCCGAAGCCTCAATTAGACGATTGCCGTGTAGTGGCAATGTCAGAGAATTTAGCAATTCGGGATTATTCATTATGTCTTACTCATAACCAGTAGCGACTAGAGCATTTTGACTATTTTATTTTTTAATTCAAAAAGGCGTCAAAATTTAAATTCATTCAATAACTTTTTGAAGCCTAACGAAGGCATCTTTCCGATATTTAACGTTTCGACTATAACTTACTACTTCTGCTCTACTTCTTCATTGGGAGACAGAATAGTCCTATAACCAATTTTCCCACGTATCACAAACCTGCTGATAGAATTAAGACAGGAAGGAAGTTTTTATTGTTATTCTTTGTAAACTAATGTCTTGCTGAAACCGTATCAGCATTTAAAAAACAAATACTGTACAAAAATAGGTTCTTAGTGAGTAGTTGGTTGATAGTACTTACTAGAACTACATTATCTATGTTTAGCATAATGTTTTCACTATGCTCTAATGTTCGCGTGAGCCCAGATAATCGTATAGAACCACCACTAGTATAAAATAGGTTCTGCTGCCCACCTTTTGCAGTTTGCATTTTACTATTTTGTATAAATAAATGTTATGAGATGTTATGAGAAAGATGTGTTTTTTACGTTTTCATATTATGCTATTTAAATTACAACAAAGATATAATTTTATTATTGAAGCGTCGCATTATGGATCATATTGTTGAAATACGCCGTTACTTTATAAAACGACATCAACTTTATCAGCTATATAGTATTAGACTGTGTATCAGCTGAATAGAGAAACTTCCAAATCACAACCCTTATTTTTTATATATCGCATCTAGCTATATACTTTCTAGGCTGTAGAGCATCATAAGCACTATCAGGAGTTTCTTCCACAAAGCAGAATATTATCTATGTAAAACTGCTAGCACTGAACATACTCCCTAATTTTTCATTGCAGGGGAGGGGGGAGATTTTAATATCATTTAGCGAAGTTAGCGCTTTAAGCTTATGTAATACCTACCTTCAGCAATTAAATTATTCAGGTTAATTAACTCAAGTTGCTAGGAGTATACTGATTCGAAGTTCTAGGATGATTGAAGTTTGCTCATTATTTTTGTAGAAACAGCTGGATATTCAGTAGGACTGTATGTAATAAAATTTAATTAGTTCTATTTAGAAGAGGTTTTTAGTATCTTGTAGGACTTCAGTGTGAAGTCATCGTGAATATAGGAAATGACGGTGGAATTAAAAGTTGAGTTTAGATGATATGTCTGTTGGTGTATTAAGCAAGTTTGTTCACTGACGTAGCTAACCCCTGATGGGACGAGAACTAACAGCAGTAACATTATAACCTACCAACCTGATAAGATATACTAACATATCATTTACTAGTATACATATATAAATATTTTGAGACTGGTAGATATTACCTTTCATCATCTTGATGAGCCTGTATGACCGGTAGATACCAAAGTTTCGCAGCTTCGGTGATTTGTGTTATCCAAGCTTTATTCAATCCACGGCACAGGCGTTGTAGGTAGGGATCACCGCTCTCTCCTTCTTGATCATATCTCCCCGCCCAAGCCTGTAGAATACGATTTCTTGCCTTGATTTGTGTAACTTCATCTAGCAAAAGCTGCTGTGTTTTCACATCGTAACTTGTGGTCAACCAAGCACCACCGCTCTTATTTAACAATAGTAACGGCCGTGAAATTCCCTGCTTATAGCCCTGCATATAACGCGTTAATATTATAGCAGCTTCCTGACTTGCAATGGCTGGAAATCGCCAGTGACTATTTTCTCTGCCAATCATACGGCTCTCACCACTACCGCATAGTACGCAGTAGATCAGATGTTCTAACCAGAGCTGTAACCCATCGTTTATATTGAGTATTCCGGGACGCCAGCGTAGCAGACCATCGTATTGTACCTGCATTATCCAGCCGGTCAACTCAACGCCGTTGAGTTGTAAATTCACTTCCCATGTCTCGCTTTTGTTACGCCGTTCGATAACCGCTGCTGCGATCTCCTGCATTTTCTTCTGTTGCGCTTGCCAGAATAGTTCGCCGAATGCGCCATAAGGCAAGTTACCCGCCGCACGATATAGTGTGAAAAGATGTTGTGTATCCTTACCCTCCACTAATGCATTCAGCAATTTGGTATTAATATGGTAACGTTCCAGACCATCAAGCACGAAAGGTTCGTTATCTGATAGCTCATACTCCTTTCCCCCAAAAGTGACGCCAAGCCTATGATGGAACCACTCTCTAACTGGATGAGACCAGAAGCGTAAGAATTGCTCACATGATACAGATTTCAGTACTGGTTCCGGCAAAGGCTGCATGAAATCTACCTGTACTTCACCTTTTCCCTGCGCAGCTGGGAGCCATTCTCGGGCAAAGCTATGGTATTTTCTTTGCGGTTGGAAGTTTTCGGCAGCAAATGGCATGCGGCTATTTAGGTACTGAATATACTGCTGCACGTTTTGTGCACTTTCATCTAGTTCTTTTCCTTCATCACCGGGTAGACAGAAACTTTGTCCGATATAATCTAGCAACTCTGTGACCAGCACAGAGGGATAACGTTTAGTATTATCCTGAATTGCACAACCAATATAGCTAATATAGAAACAATCATTTGCTGAGAGTAGAGCCTCCAGAAAGAGGTAGCGATCGTCATCCCGACGGCTGCGGTCGCCTTTACGTGCCTGTTGCTGCATTAGATCGAAGCTCGGTACTGGCAACGTGCGAGGATAAATACCATCGTTCATTCCCAGTAGACAGACTACTCGAAAGGGAATAGATCGCATTGGCATCAATGTACAAAAATTAATCTGCCCAGCGATGAAGCGCTGGCTGATACGCTGCTGATCAAGACGTGCGAGCAAATCGTCACGCAGCAACGTTATAGATACAGCATCCTGATAGCACGCACCCTGCCCATATTTGATATTCTGATTCCAATGTTCTTCCAATAGTAACAATGCGGCTTCTGCTTCCATGTCACCGTGGAAAAAATCATTGATCATATCCCGGCAGAGTGGTAGCCAAGCTTCTAGCGGTCTGGGTTGTTTAAGTCTGGTGCACCAGTAGTCTAGTCGCATAATCAGTTCTGCTAGATGACCGACTAATTCGCCTACTAGTCCACTTGATTCGTCATAGGGTAGGATGCCTTGCCAATCACCGTAATGACTTTCCATAGCATAACCTAGTAGCATGCGTTCCAATCCAAAACGCCAAGTATGCTGTCCTGTAACCGGTAATATCAGTTCTTCTACGCTGTCATCACCCAGTCCCCAACGCACACCAGATTCTTTTACCCAGCGGCGTAGCAATCGCAAAGCATGCTCGCCCACTGAAAAACGATTTGCTATTGCAGGCAGCTGAAGAAGTTCGAGTACATCTTCTGCAACAAAGCGGCTATTAGGTAGCTCTAGAAGGTTCAAAAAAGTTAAGATAGCCGGGTGTGTGTGGCTGGCACGGCGATCGGAAATAGAGAATGGCAGAAAACGATCGGCAGGAGCATTAGCGAATACTGCTTGAATAAAAGGCGCATAATTGTCGATGTCAGCCACCATCACGATAATGTCGTTCGGCTTAAGCGATGGATCTGCTTCTAGCATCTCCAGTAGGTGGTCTTGTAGCACCTCCACTTCACGTTGTACACTGTGGCAGATTTGTACTCTGATAGAACGATCATTAGTGTCTAGAGAACGTTTTCTGCCGCTACATGCCGACACTTCTTCTGCGTTCAAACCTATCACCGCCCTGTTTTGTAAAAATAGCATATCGTGCTGTATTGCATGAAGTAAGTTATCTTCTTTCACATCAACAAAGGCTTCCACTTCATCTATCTCATCAATTTCACTAAGTAGGAAGAGGTTATCTCGACCCAGTTTACCCCAGGAAGCAAGTAGCGGATTACTGATCTGTTGTTCACCTTGGGTACTGAACAGTGTATATGTCTGTAGTGGATTGTAAAAAAGGTCTTTTACCTCTTCACTGTTATGGTAGCGACGTTGATGGTTTTGTAGTTTAGTCAGAAAGGTATAATTCTGAATATCGCCCCAATAATCTCTACAGGGGTTAGTCACTAACAGATAAATATCGATATGGCGACCTAGTGACTGTAGTAATTGTAGATAAATCGGCGGTAAGGCAGAAATACCGCAAATAAAGACGCGCTTTGGCAAGTTAGGCAGTGTTTGTTTCGCACGATCTAATTTCTGGATAAACTGTGCATAGAGATTAGCGCGATGCCATCTCGATTGTCCCAGTAATTCAGTGTAGTTCACTAGATCACGCCATAATAAGGACTGAGAAAGTTGTGCATCTCCTAATCCCTTAATAAGTTCGCCCTGTTCCCAGCGATTTAACCAGTCGGCTCGGTAGACCAGATACTGGTCAAAGAGATCAGCAAGGCGTGAACAGAGCTGGAATAATTTGCGCTTGTCGATATCATCGTGTAAATAGTGGCGCAAAGACACAAACGCTTCCTGTGTTAGCAGCTGAGGCAAACGGTGCATTAATTTCCATTGCATACTCGATTTATTAAAAAAACTTTCAGCTGGAATATCTGGTAGCACTCGCATGAACATATTCCAGATAAAAGAGGCTGGTAACGGAAATTCAATATTAGCGACAATGTTAAAAATTTGCGCCAGTTCTATCCGTAGCCACTGTGCCATTCCAGGACTTTGTACTAGTATAATTTCGGGGGAAAGTGGATCATTAAGCGGTTCATGTTCTATCACTGCTGCCGCGAGGATTTTTAGAACGTCAAGCTTGTTTGAGTGATAAACATGGAGCATGGAAATTCCTGTGAGGATACTTACTGTGGCATTTCTAGTATCATGAATATATCATTTCTCTACTCCATTTCCATTTCGTAGTTTGAGAATCATCGTTGTTTCAGCACACAAAAACAAAGGAGCGCCCAAGTTTAGTAAGGGTTTTCGAACCAATTAGTGCATTATACCGCGACTGGTGCCTTGATAGAAGGATGGGGATCGTAGCCTACGATCTCAAAATCTTCAAAGCGATAATCAAAAATAGAGTTGGGCTTACGTTTAATTGCTAATGTCGGCAACAGTAGTGGCTCACGCATCAGCTGTAAATGCGCCTGCTGTAGATGGTTACCGTAGAGATGAGTGTCGCCTCCGGTCCAAACAAAATCACCGATATGCAGATTGCACTGCTGTGCTACCATATTCACTAGTAAGGCATAACTAGCAATATTAAAAGGCAAGCCAAGAAAAATATCACACGAACGCTGATAAAGCTGGCAAGAGAGCTTACCCTCTACAACGTAGAATTGAAACAAAGCGTGGCACGGCGCGAGTGCCATCTTATCTAGATCTCCAACGTTCCACGCCGAGACGATGAGACGGCGTGAATCGGGATTGAATTTCAGCTGCTCAACAACTTTCGCGATTTGGTCAATCTGGTCGCCGCTTGCGGTTTCCCAACTGCGCCACTGTTTGCTGTATACTGGGCCAAGCTCACCGTTTTTATCGGCCCATTTGTCCCAGATTGTGACATTGTTCTCTTTAAGGTAACCGATATTGGTTTCTCCCTTTAAAAACCAGAGCAGCTCATGAATAATTGAGCGTATATGTAATTTTTTCGTAGTAACCAGGGGAAACCCTTCTCGCAGGTTAAAACGCATCTGGTAGCCGAACACCGACAGTGTCCCTGTGCCTGTACGGTCAGCTTTCGGTGTGCCGTTTTTCAGTACATGTTGTATCAGGTCCAGATACTGTCTCATTTGAATTCTCGATTTTGATACTGAGGGAAACGACGATACGCCCAAAACATTATTATAATTCCAATTAAAATCATCGGCATGGAGAGAATCTGCCCCATGCTAATACCTCCTTTAAAGAGGCCAAGCTGCGCATCAGGCTGCCGGAAAAGTTCAACGATAGAGCGAAATATTCCATAGCCTATTAAGAACAGACCAGAGATACTACCCATCGGGCGCACTTTGCGGATAAATAAGTTAAGAATAATAAATAGTACCACACCTTCCATCATTAGCTCATAAAGCTGAGAGGGATGACGCGGGAGCGCACCGTACGTATTCAGTAGTTCCTGATAGGTAGGATTATGTGCCGCAAGCACCATGTCTTCACTGCGTGAACTGGGAAATAACATAGCGAATTTAAAGTTGGGCGCAACGCGCCCCCATAGCTCACCGTTAATAAAATTACCGAGACGGCCTGCACCGAGTCCGAACGGGATCAGCGGTGCTACAAAATCAGAAACTTGGAAAAAAGGACGTTTAGTACGTCTTGCGAAAATTATCATTGCTACAATGACGCCAATGAGGCCGCCGTGAAACGACATACCACCATTCCAAACTTTAAATAAGTAAAGTGGATTCTCCAAAAATAGTAAAAAATTATAGAAAAGCACATAGCCAATACGGCCACCGAGAAAGACTCCTAGGAAACTAGCATAAAGTAAGTTCTCAACTTCCTCTTTTTTCCAATTACTATTAGGTTTATGGGCTCGGCGGGCCGCCAGCCACATGGCAAAAATAAAACCAATAAGGTACATCAATCCATACCAATGCACTGAAACCGGTCCAATGAAAAAGATTACTTGATTAAACTGCGGAAGTGCGATATACTGATTATTCATAATTCAATTTTCAGCCCCGAAAAGGGTAGTTCAAAAAATAACTTATAAGTTAAGATCATATCAAAGCGCAATTTTATACAGAGAAGGAACATAGAACTGAGTATATCAATCAACGTCCTCCTCGGATCAGGCCCCCTAGCCCACGCTGCTCCATAAAAGTAGTCACCTTGTGGCGTACTTCTTTAGCAGTATACGCGTTGAGAGCTTGGTTACTTAACTTCTGTGCCTCCTCATTATCTAGATGACGGAGCAAATATTTCACATGCGGCACATTCTTACCGTTCATACTGAGGTGATGATAGCCAAGCCCTACCAATAACGCTACACACATCGGGTCGCCAGCCATTTCACCACAAAGGCAGAATTCTAGATTCGCCATATGTGCTTCAGCAGCAAAAGCACGTAGAGCACGCAACATCGCTGGATGTAATGGATCGTAAAGTTTGGCAACGCGCGTATTATTTCGGTCCACCGCCATTAAATACTGAATTAAATCATTGGTGCCGACCGAGACGAAATCAACACGTGGTTGCAAGTGTTGGATCATAAACAGCATCGACGGAACTTCAATCATTATGCCTACACGTGGCTTTGGAATTACATAGCCCAACATCTCTTCCACTTCACGCCCAGCACGTCGAATAAGACACATTGCATCGTCAATCTCGTCAATATGGCTGATCATTGGTAACAGTATGCTGAGATTACCAGAAGAGGCATTAGCACGTAGCATAGCTCGCACCTGCACTAGAAAAATTTCCGTTTGATCTAGGGTAAGGCGGATGCCACGCCAGCCAAGGCAAGGATTCTCTTCGCTAATTGGCATGTAGGGCAGCTGCTTATCAGCGCCTATATCCAGAGTGCGTAACGTTACAGGTTTATTATGAATAAGCATCACCTGAATACGCTCTCCGCTTTTCAGTTCTCCCAGTTGGTCGACTGTATTTTCCGCTATTTTACTCAGTGCATTCCCTTCTTTTATTAGACGCTTATATTCCTTCACTACCATAGGTCCAGGATTAATTAACAGCTCGCCGTGATAACCGTCTACAATCAACAAACTCTGGTCAAGTTGTGCAGGCAAGATATCCGCACCCATCACCGTGGGAATACCCATAGCACGCGTCAATATAGCGGCGTGCGAGTTAATGGCACCGTTGCGTACTACGATCCCTGCTAACCTCTCGCGCGGTAGTTCTGCCAACATGGTAGCATTAAGCTCGTCTGCCACAAGTATGAAGCGTTTCGGCCAAGCGTTCATGTTGACGATAGAATCATCGAGATGGAATAACAGGCGCTGTCCTAGCACACGTAGGTCATCCGCTCGCTCACGTAGATAGTTATTATTCAACGTAGTAAATTGAACGGCAAATTTTTCAATAACTTTCTTGACTGCCCATTCCGCCACCGATCCCTTTTCAATTTCTTCGAATAAGTCTTTTTTCAGACGTGCGTCAGCTAACAAATGAGAGTAGAGATCAAAGATTGCTGAGCTCTCTTTTTGTACACCGGAGACGAAACGCTTACTAAAGCGACGAAACTCGCTAGTAGCTTCGTTCATCGCGATTAGTAGTCGTTCACGTTCGCTCTGAACGTCAAGAGTCGAGGCGGCAGAAACTTGATCTAGTAGATGCTTGCTTTCTTCCACCCAGCCAAGAGCTACAGCCACTCCTGGTGAAGTGGCAATAGCACGCACACGCATTTGACGAAATTGCCCGAATAGATGACCGAGTTGTAACTGTGATAGTAATGTCGCCATCTGCGTTGCTAGTGTAACTAGAAAAGACTCTTCACTTTTGTTAAATTGGCAGTGTTCGTGCTGTTGTACCACCAGCACACCTAGCAGATGCCGCAGATTGATGATCGGCACGCCAAGAAAGGAACGGTAGCGCTCTTCTTTTACCGCAGGAATATATTTGAAGCTAGGGTGACTTTGTGCGTCTGCGAGGTTAACTGGTTCAGCAAGTCGTCTTACCAGTCCCACGATCCCTTCGTCGAAAGCTAGTGTAATAACACGTCTACGTGGCTTTTTTAAGCCTTGCGTAGCCATTAAGTAGTAGCAATGATGGGCGTGATCTGCAATATAAATAGAGCATACTTCGGTGTGCATCGATAAGCAGATCTCATGTACTAAAATGTCAAGTGCTTCGTTGAGGCGACGCGCTCTCGCCACTTTTTCTACTATTTCGCGCAATTGAGTGAGCATACAGTACGTAAGACTATCCTCTTTTCCGTCAATAGGATGACGCGTTGTGCTACTGCTTTGAACTGTCCTGCATTAACATTACTACACCAGCGAACTCCTTCATTACACGGCGATAGACATCTCGCTTAAAAGCAATAACTTGACGCACTGGATACCAAAAGCTTACCCAGCGCCAGCTGTCGAACTCTGGTGTACTGCTGTGTTGCATATTAATATCCGCTTCATGGCACATCAACTGCAGAAGAAACCACTTTTGTTTCTGGCCGATGCACACTGGATTTGTATCCCCACGCACCAAACGTTTTGGCAATTTGTAGCGTAACCAGTTACGGGTAGATGTAAGTATTTGTACATCTTTATGGCATAAACCCACTTCTTCGAACAGTTCACGATACATCGCTTGTTCAGCAGTTTCACCCAGATTAATACCCCCCTGAGGAAATTGCCAAGAGTGCTGCCCAAAGCGTCTGGCCCATAACACTTGTCCCTGCCTATTACAGATTACGATACCAACATTCGGGCGGTAGCCATTATCATCGATCACTAGACTACCTCAAAAAAACTAAATTTGAATGGCCTAATTGTTTCATACTACTTACAGGGGGTAAATACTGATGTATGGCAAGAATGTTGAATAAAACTTAAATAAATCCATAGTTGCTCTGATTCATGAAAATCAGCTTGATTATTAATTCATTTCATCAGTTTTTTTGATAGTTCTAAATAAAACACGGTAATTACTCTAACAAATTTTTGTGAGTTGGTAAGGATTAAAGCACATGGCACTAATGGCATTTTTACGATAAAATTTTTCATATCAAATAAAATTGAAATAGAAAGAACAAAAATACCTTTTATGGGTAGAGACCTTTAATGTTAGTAAATGTCCAGTAGATATAGGTTTCCCCTCGTGAAGTACATAAAAACCTGCTCATCAGCGAGCGAAAAGCTACCTTATCAATATAGATAACTTAATTTTAAATTTTCTTCATTATTGCCTTTACTTTGAGTTAATCCGGAATGACATTATACTAATGTGGTTATACAAGAAGAGATCAGTAGAACACTCCTCACAGATTATACACGATAGTACTACTCTGTTCTTTTGGTACAGATATGGAGATGCAGCAGAAATAGGGATATATAATTTTTACAACACAAGAATTCGCCATGATCCCTCTACAAGTACCACCTGAAAATGAATCAATATTGATAGCTCGCGCCCGTGCTTTAGCAGGCCTTCCTTTAGAAGCCCTAGCAAAGGGATTGACGATGCCGGCCGATCTTAAACGCGATAAAGGCTGGGTCGGCATATTACTGGAGCGCCACCTAGGTGCCAATGCTGGCAGCAAAGCAAAGCAAGATTTTGCGCATCTCGGCATTGAGCTTAAAACGATTCCGATTGACGCAAAAAAAGGTAAACCACTGGAGACCACCTTTGTATGTTTTGCACAGCTGACTGGTAACAGCGGTATTACTTGGGAAACTAGCTATGTGCGCCGCAAGCTAGCACGGGTACTCTGGATCCCAGTAGAAGGCGACCGTAACCTTCCAATAGCTCAGCGACACGTTGGCTCCCCGCTGTTTTGGAGCCCAAACAAAAAAGAGGAGCAGATGTTGCGTCAAGATTGGGAAGAACTGATGGATATGATTGTCCTAGGCCAAGTGAAAAGCATTACTGCCCACCATGGTTGTTGTCTACAGATAAGGCCAAAAGCGGCTAATAGCCGTGCTTTAACTAAAGGAGTTGGTGAACACGGAGAACCGATTATGACACTACCTCTTGGTTTTTATTTGAGAAAAAGCTTTACTGCCTCTCTTCTGGCGAGTCATTTTAATTTGTAACTTACTCGCTAATCTAGAAGCAGAAGCATGCTAAAATAGTATTTTTAATTTTCTTACAAAAATAAAAAAAACATTTAAGAGACATATCTTTAAAAAATTAACTATTTGTAATATACAGATTTTACATAATTTTTTTACATTTAATTATATGATTAAGATCATAATGAGACTGCAGCCGCGTGTTATTATAATTTTCCGGCGTACCCACTCCATGTTTTAGCGTTTAACTTCAGGAGATACTAAGTGCTCTTATCGGAGGTATTGATATGGATGTGGTAGTAATATAAATAGGCGTCTACTCAATGACGCTGCGTTTAAACGGTATGGTAAGTAGGAACAAAGCCCAGTGAGCTATCCTACCCGATAGTAATAATCCAGTTAAAAAAAGTAAGTTTAGTAGGGATGTAGTCATTATCTGACTAATTCTATAGTCCATTGTCTTATGGTATAAAATTAATATGAAAATCTCGAACAACGCCAGATTGCTTATTCCCGTTTTGATAATTTGCACACTGTACTACGTATGAAGACGACGATTTTTTTTGCGGAAAATTTTACCCACATACTTTCCAGTATGTACTTTATGCACAATGCCCAATCGTTGATGTATACACTGAGATTAATTGTGCATCACCACAGTCATTTATTCAAAATAATAAAAAGTCAATGTGTCATTCAATATAAACATTATCAAAAGAACATTCTAATGGAATGTTCTTTATAATTTACTAGCAGATTTCTTTTTTAAAAAGAAAAAGAAAAATATCTTTTATGAGTGTTTAAATGACTCTTTTAATTAAACAGTTACACTGTATTTTTAGATAAAAAATTTAATAAATTTAATATGAGAAAATTTACTTATAGATAATTTCATTAAATATTAAACAAGTTTTTTTAAAAAAACTATTTTAGTTCTATTTTTAAAGATAGATAGTACACTACCATTACCCTATTTCATCAAATAAAGGCTTTTATCTAAAATACTTCTAGGGCATAGTGGCCATTACATCAGAATTGTATGAAATAGTACCGCTTTATACAGTGCCTAATCATTATTAGCATGCTTATGTATCAAATACATAATTTCTAAGCCGCAGGAAAACTAAAGCCAGATAGAAAAAGTTTTTCCTTCCCTTGAAGGATTTTTTGAGTAAATACTTACTCTGGTATAATATATTGGTGCCGAAGGCCGGATTTGAACCGGCAAGTATTTCTACGGTTGATTTTGAGTCAACTGCGTTTACCGATTTCGCCACTTCGGCACGTGGGGAAATTCAGTTAATATACTATTAACTATTAATTATGCAACTGAAAATCACTAAATCTAGAAGATACAACTATTTTTCCCACTGTACATTTCGTGTATATCGCATCTTTATTCCCTTCTTTTATTATTCTCACAGAAAGGGAACGGGAGGGGAATGGTCGTTTCGTCCTCTCTTCAATGTTTCTACCTTCTTATTTTGCCCTATAAACTGAAATTTTCTAATTTCAAACCTCCACACATATCCACCACTAAAATTTTCTATATATCATATTCTCTTTAAAAGAAAATAAAGAAAAACAAAGTACAGGCTTACCTAAACATAATCAGAGTACGAAAAATAAGTTAATCCCAGTCTGAGTATGCTATACTTCCCTTAGGAAGGGATTCAACCATACTTCTGGCAGAAGTTAGTACGTTTTAAGTTAATTTCAAATTAAACTATGCTTAGTATCCTTGGCAGTCAAAAACTAAAAGAGAAAATAATAGTACACTGAATAACGGTAAAGACTAATAGCTTAACTTGTAAAACCCAGGTAATAAAAGGTGGATGAAAAGCTAAAAGCCAAAGCTTGTAAGGTACTACCGAAGATATGACAAAAACATATTTATGTATAGTGTGATATGGTGCGGATTTCAAGATAAGTTGTCTATCTTTCTCCCCTAAATCATCTGCTACTTTTATTTTATTCCCTGATTACCCCTGTTTTTTGATACTAGTTTTGAACGTCATTAGGCATTTCACATGAGTCTATTCTCTTGTAAAGTGCCTAGGCACATTTCCACCACCAATCTAACAGCGCTATAGTGAAGATTTACGCCAACAGGACAGAGCGCATGCAAGATATCAACATTTCGATTTACTTTGATCCTAATCTAATTTTTGCAATTGTACATCAACCAAATAACATCTATCTTAGCAAAAAATTCCAGTACGACGATGCGGTTATAGAAGAAATCTATCAGTGGCTCGAACAGTTTACTCCAAACCGTACTCATATTTGCCTACTTAAGCACGATACTGCTGATATCCTCGCCGACGAATTAGTGGATAACGGCTACTGCGTCCATCACGTCAGTACCCATCAACTGCTTGAGTGGTTTACCGCTACTCCCCCTGCTACACCGGATGGCTCACCAGTACGCGCATTACTGCGCTATCTAGAAGAGGAGAATCCAGAGCAATACGTCTCACGCACCCCACAGATTGAAACTCTCCTTAATCTATTCGATAATCTAGATGCGCTGGAAGCAGTAGAAGATTGTGACGATGAGGACAGTCTACCAAAAGATGTATTAAGACTGGTAAAGCAGAGAAAGATTTCTGCGCTTACCGGGGCTCAGAGCCTAATCCCAGCACTCAGTGAACGCATCCGTGAACATCTAATGCGTTATCCGGAATTAATGACACCCGAACTTATGGAAGATTTCTTCCCTGAGCTTCTAGAAGCGATAGATCGTCCCAAACACTAATCTTTATTTGCTATTTCTATACATAGCGCATGATTAGCCAACAAAAAATCATGCGTTGTAGGTCGCACTCAATCCAGATTTACCAGCATAATGATTCAATACTGATAAAATGAATGTAGGCTTATAAGAAGCTCCATGCTAAGAGTACTATACTAGTGCAGTTGTACGGTGCTTGCTAGTACAGCATCAAGATGTTCATATTTCCCGACATCAGCACCTAGTAGGTGCTGAAAGAATGAGTGCTGTATCCCCACTACAAGGGGATCATCCCTTACATACCTCTCCATCGCGGAGGAAGAGTGCTGATGGTGGTAACTGTAACTAATGCAAATATGGACATAAAGTAGTCATTGAAGATGCATTTCAAAACCAGACGGGAGCGCTGTTCTCCTAATCGGAGACTTAGTTTGAGTTTTAGGAAAAATATACGGTTGTGATATTCACTTAGGGGAAACTAATATTATCGATTTAAATACTAACATTAGCATCTTTCTTCTAGAATGACCCGGGTTTTCTAAAATTCTGGAAAAGGACGTGGTCTAGTAGATCTCGATCTAAACATTAAGACGTGCGAGGAAGCTAATTCTCAGAATGCACTGTATAGAGGAACTCTTATTTATTGCCCTTTAGAGAAATTGCAGAAGATGATAGTGCGTAAGAAATTTAGCACCATGCAACCAATATGGCATCAACGTCAGATCAGCTCTTAAACCTTCACCATCTACAGCATAAATTAACTATCATACAATGGGATTTTATCCATCATACAGATTTGTAGGATCAACCTAAAATATAGCATCTCAGCGTGGTTTGGAGTTATAGTACAAAGATGATACGGAGCTTGGTAGTCAAATACTCTAAATTCCACCAATTCCTGACGCGTATTAAGTCTTTTAGTATCATGAACTACAGTTCTTACGTGCAACCCTACTTCGCACGATGAAGAACTAGGAGTACAGGATATTTTTTTAGCTACTTAAGCTGAATTATCGATAATGATTTAAATTCATATAGTTACTTATTAAATAAGTGCCAATAAAGTAATCTTTATGGGAATGCTTTTTTAGCAATTACCACAGCTTTTAGCGCTATTTCTTTTAACATCGCTTAATTAGCACAAATACACTTATAATGAAAAATAAGGCACTGGGCATTATTGCTCCCAATATCGCAGGCATACCGTAAACTAGACTCAGTGGTCCAAAGATCTGGTCCAACACGTAGAATAGAAAGCCAAAGCTGATGCCAATTACTACACGCAATCCCATTGACACCCCTCGCAATGGCCCAAAGACAAAAGAAATTGCCATTAGCATCATCACTGTTACTGATAGCGGTTGAAAAATTTTATTCCACATATTAAGCCAATAAATATTTGACTCCTGGCCACTCTGCATTAGGTATTTGATGTAATTATAGAGGCCGAGAATCGATAGAGCAGCGGGATTAAGCATTACTACACTGAGCTTGTCTGGCGTAAGATTGGTTATCCACTCGTCTCTCAATATTACCGAACTAGTAATTTGCTCCGGATCATTGAGATTGGATGCATTGACCTGCACTAAATTCCAACGCTTGTTGTTCTGGTTCCAAGTAGCATGAGCAGCGTAACGTATGCTTTTTAGGCGATGATCATCACCGACATTGTAAATAATTAAGCCATCAAGATGATAGTTGCTATGCACTCGCTCTATATAAATGAAGTTATTACCGTCTTTCTCCCATATACCGTGCTGGGTCGAAATCAACTCGCCACCGTAAAGCTGATGTGCACGGTAGTTGCGTGCCAACTGCTCACCCCTAGGCGCGACAAACTCACCGATTGCCATGGTTAATAGCACTAGCGGAATTGCGGTTTTCATCACCGATATAGCCAATTGAATGCGTAGGAAGCCTACTGCCTGCATTACTACCAGCTCGCTGCGCTGTGCCAGAGTTCCCAGACCAAGTAGCGTGCCGAGCAATACTGCCATAGGGAAAAAAATCTCAATATCTTTTGGTATGCTTAGTAACGTGTAGTAACCGGCAGCCAGAGCGGTGTAGGTGCCTTGCCCAGTTTTACGTAACTGATCGACGAATTTAATGACGCCGGAGAGCGAGACCAGCATGAAGAGCGTTAATATAATAGTATTGAAAATAGTTTTTCCAATATAACGGTCAAGAATACGAAACATATCAGACAGAAAATATGTGGCTAAATTTTGCATATACGTAACGCATCAGCACGGTATCCCATAAGTTAAGCACTATGGCTAGCAACAAATAGCCGATATTAATCGCCCACATCCAGTATGCCGGATCGAGATGCCCTTTTGCCCCATTCAACTTTAGCGAACTCTGCACTAGAAAAAAAATTAGATAAAGTAGCATAGCAGGTAACATTGATAGTATGCGCTCTTGACGCAAGTTGACCGTGCTGAGTGGTAGCACAATAAGCGCCATTACCAGAACTGAGAAAATTAGCGTCAAGCGCCAATGAAACTCAGCACGAAACGCCGGTGTATTTTTGCTCAAAAGTGTAGTGAGATCAGACTTTTCGGCGTTATTCGGATCGTATATTATTTCTTTATGGCTTATGAGGGCCTGGTAGTTAGTGAAATCGGTGATACGAAAGTAACGCGACATTGCCGAGCCTTCAAAACGCGCACCTTGATACAAAGTAATAACTTGAAAACCATCTTTATTCCGTTCTATATGGCCGCTATCCGCCAGCACTACTGATGAACGTGCATTTCCTGTGGGATGAAGCTGTGCCAAGAAAACGTTGTTGAAGTGTCTACCCTTGACGTTTTCAATGAACAGTACTGTGTTACCATCGTCAGAAGTCTGAAACTGGCCGGGCGCCAGCATAGTTGCGCTAGCATTAGCTTTTACGTTTTGCATCACCTCATCCTGATAACGCGAGGACCAAGGCACCAGCCAAATAACATTGACCATAGCCACGATAGAAGTCAAGAAAATTAACAAAATCGCTGCTTTCATCAACATACTCTTACCCAAACCACAAGCGTGCATCACGGTGATTTCGCTTTCAGTATAAAGCTTACCTAATGTCATTAACATTGCCAGGAATAGGCTTAACGGCAAGATAAGTTGTGCCATTTCAGGCACTCTTAACCCCAACAGGGTTATAATAAGATTTGTTGGAATTTCTCTGTCCACCGCAGCCCCTAAAATTCGCACTATCTTTTGGCAAGAAAAGATAAGCAAGAGGATGAAAAGGATGGCCAGTTGGCTTTTGAGTGTTTCCCGCACTAGATATCTGATGATGATCATGTTTAGTATACTTGTAATAAGTTGTCTTTTTGCAGAAAAATAGCTATTTTCAATACTTATTGGTTCCTTTCTACATCAGTAGCTCTTGTAGTGACTAAAATGGTATAGCAAAATGTGTCGCCCGAGGGGCAACCTTATACGTTATACGTTGCTATTATTAAAATTAATACTAAAGCTGATTAACAGAAAATTTAACCTATGAGTAATAGGCGGACTATCCTAGCAACAGCTGAGGTTGTTGTCTGAAAAATTCAGGAGAGTGCATGGAGTTCAGTATAAAAAGCGGCAGCCCGGAAAAACAGCGTAGTG
The DNA here is from genome assembly GCF_009829915.1 of Pantoea sp. Nvir. GTDB lineage: Bacteria > Pseudomonadota > Gammaproteobacteria > Enterobacterales > Enterobacteriaceae > Pantoea. The sequence goes on from NZ_SZZW01000001.1 coordinate 369,051, forward strand.
CTTGCATTGTTGTAGGTGTTTTTGAGCCGCGTCGTTTGTCACCTATCGCAGAGCAGTTAGATAAGATCAGTGATGGTTATATTAGTGCACTGCTACGCCGTGGCGAGCTGGAAGGAAAGGTAGGCCAAGCACTACTGCTTCATCATGTACCCAATATTCTTTCTGAACGCATTTTACTGATTGGATGCGGGAAAGAACGGGAACTAGATGAACGTCAGTATAAACAGGTAATTCAGAAAACTATCAATACATTGAATGATACTGGGTCTATGGAAGCAATCTGTTTCCTGACTGAGCTGCATGTGAAAAGCCGTAATATTTACTGGAAAGTTCGTCAGGCGGTTGAGACCTCAAAAGAGGCTTGTTATAATTTTGATGAGCTAAAAAGTAATAAGACTGAGCCGCGGCGTCCGATGCGAAAACTTGTGTTTAATGTGCCAACGCGCCGCGAGCTAACTAGCGGTGAACGCGCCATCCAGCACGGTCTAGCAATCTCTTCCGGTGTGAAGGTTGCAAAAGATCTTAGTAATATGCCGCCGAATATCTGTAACGCGCATTACCTTTCCCTACAAGCGAGCAAGCTGGCTAAAGTCTTTAGCAACAAAGTCACCGCAAGTGTTATCAACGAACAGCAAATGAAAGAGCTTGGCATGAACGCGTACCTTGCCGTAAGTGCTGGTTCGCAAAACGATGCTCTAATGTCAGTCATTGAGTATAAAGGTAATCCAGATCCTGAAGTACGCCCCATTGTATTAGTGGGTAAAGGTCTCACGTTCGATTCAGGCGGAATTTCCATTAAGCATGCCGAATCTATGGATGAAATGAAATACGACATGTGCGGTGCGGCATCGGTCTACGGCGTGATGTGTATAGTGGCTGAGCTGAATCTACCACTTAATGTAGTAGGCGTGCTGGCAGGCTGTGAAAATATGCCGGATGGTAGCTCCATGCGTCCCGGTGATATCCTGACCACTATGTCGGGCCAAACTGTAGAAGTGTTGAACACTGATGCAGAAGGCCGTTTGGTGCTGTGCGATACGCTTACTTATGTTGAACGCTTTGAACCCGAAGTAGTAATTGACGTGGCGACACTAACTGGGGCATGCGTGATCGCACTAGGCCATCATATCAGTGGCCTGTTGTCCAATCATAACCCTCTGGTGCATGAGCTAATCATCGCTTCTGAACAATCTAGTGACCGTGCTTGGCGTTTGCCTATGGGGGATGAGTACCAAGAACAGCTGGAATCTAACTTCGCCGATATTGCGAATGTCGGCGGCCGTCCCGGCGGTGTTATTACTGCAGCTTGTTTCTTGTCGCGTTTCACACGCAAATATAACTGGGCGCACTTAGATATCGCTGGTACTGCTTGGCGTTCCGGTACAGCAAAAGGCGCCACTGGTCGTCCAGTGCCAATGCTATCCCAGTTCCTTCTAAACCGCGCTGGTATGAACTATGACGACTGAGTGTGGTCATAGTGTACCGCCCCTTGAGAATTAGTACGCATACGGTAGATTGCTGTAAAATGCCACCTATCGGCTCTTCCTTTTTATAGGAAGAGCCGTCACGAACCTGAGCTAGTAATATCTTCACTCTTGTTCATAAGGCATTCTCATGAAACATGCAACCTTTTACTTAATGGAATCAAATTTGCACAACAAGGCACTGAGCGCGATTGAGACTCTGGTATGCTATTTAGCGGCAACGCACTGGCGGGCAGGTAAAAGTATTCTAATCGCCTGTGAAACCGAACAGCAAGCTATTCGTTTAGACGAGGCATTGTGGCAAAATCCAGCTAACTCTTTTATACCTCACAATCTAGCAGGAGAAGGAGAAGGTCCACGCTATGGCGCACCGGTAGAACTCTCCTGGCTGCAATATCGCAGTAACTTGCCTCGCGATCTACTCATAAACCTCCTGCTATACTTTACAAATTTTTCTACTGACTTTAATGAAGTAATAGATTTCGTACCTTACAAAGAGTGCCAAAAACAGCTAGCGCGTGATCGGTATAAAGCTTATCGCAGCGTTGGTTTTCAACTGAATATGGCTAAACCGCCGCAAACGATGTGATAGTAATGGAAAAAACATACAATCCACAAGATATCGAGCAACCTCTTTACGAGCACTGGGAAGCACAAGGCTATTTTAAACCTCACGGAGACACTAACCAAGAAAGTTTCTGCATCATGCTTCCACCGCCGAACGTCACCGGCAGCCTACATATGGGACACGCTTTCCAGCAAACCATTATGGATATCATGATTCGCTACCAGCGAATGCAAGGTAAAAACACACTATGGCAAGTAGGGACTGATCATGCCGGCATAGCCACCCAAATGGTGGTAGAGCGCAAAATCGCCTCCGAAGAGGGCAAATCTCGTAAAGATTATAGCCGTGATGCCTTTATCGAAAAAATTTGGCAGTGGAAAGAAAAATTCGGTGGTACCATTACTTACCAAATGCGCAGGCTTGGTAACTCCGTGGACTGGGAGCGTGAACGCTTTACCATGGATAAGGGAATTTCCAATGCAGTAAAAGAGGTTTTCATCCGTCTCTATGAAGATAATCTGATTTACCGCGGTAAACGCCTAGTGAATTGGGATCCGAAATTATGCACTGCAATCTCCGATCTTGAAGTGGAAAACCGCGAAATCAAAGGATCAATGTGGTATATCCGTTATCCGTTGGCAAACGGCGTAAAAACAGCCGAAGGTAATAATTATTTAGTTATTGCTACGACGCGCCCAGAAACCCTCATAGGCGATACCGGCGTGGCAGTCAACCCTGCCGATCCTCGCTACAAAGACTTAATCGGAAAACAAGTCATCCTACCACTGGTTAACCGTCGAATCCCAATTGTGGGCGATGCACACGCTGATATGGGAAAAGGCACTGGCTGTGTAAAAATTACTCCAGCACATGATTTTAACGACTATGAAGTGGGTCGTCGTCATAAGCTGCCCATGGTTAATATTCTCACTTTTAACGGTTCTATCCGTGAACGAGCCGAAGTCTATGATACCAACGGTAAAGTCAGTGATACCTATTCAGACAAGATTCCAGAGCAGTTTCAGAAGATGGAGCGCTTTTCCGCGCGCGAGGCGATAGTCACTGCCGTTGATGAGCTAGGTCTGCTAGACGATATCAAACCACACGATCTAACCGTTCCTTACAGTGATAGAGGGTGTGTGGTAATAGAGCCAATGCTGACTGATCAGTGGTACGTGCGCACAGCGCCGCTAGCGAAAGTTGCGGTCAATGCTGTGAAAAACGACGAGATCCAATTTGTATCGAAGCAGTATAAAAAAATGTACTTCTCTTGGATGCGCGATATTCAAGACTGGTGTATCTCTCGCCAGCTCTGTTGGGGCCACCGCATTCCAGCATGGTACGATAATGAGGGAAGGGTCTACGTTGGCCGAAGCGAAGAGGAAATACGCAACAAGAATAATTTGGGTGCGCACATAGTGTTGCGCCAAGACGACGATGTGCTCGATACTTGGTTCTCTTCTAGCCTATGGACCTTCTCTACACTCGGATGGCCGGAAGAAAATACCGAGGCACTGCATCAATTCCATCCAACCAACGTACTAGTGAGTGGATTTGATATCATATTTTTCTGGATTGCTCGCATGATTATGTTAACCATGCATTTCATCAAAGATGATAGAGGCAGGTCGCAGATACCGTTTAAAACCGTTTATGTAACTGGTCTAATCCGCGATGAAGAAGGTCATAAAATGTCGAAATCCAAGGGGAATGTCATTGATCCCCTGGATGTAATTGAGGGTATTTCGCTGGAAGATTTACTGAAAAAACGCACTAGTAATATGATGCAGCCACAGTTAGCAGAGAAGATCCGTAAACGCACTAAGAAGCATTTTCCAGAAGGGATAGAGCCATCAGGTACCGATGCATTGCGTTTTACATTAGCAGCACTTGCTTCAACTAGTCGTGATATCAATTGGGATATGAAGCGCCTCGAAGGTTACCGTAACTTCTGCAATAAGCTATGGAATGCTAGTCGTTTTGTGCTGATTCACACTGAAGCTCAGGATTGCGGCCAGAAAGGCGGTCAAATCATTCCATCACTAGCTGATCGCTGGATCCTTGCCAAATTCAATAACACAGTGAAGGGTTACCGTGAGGCATTGGATAGTTATCGTTTTGACATAGCCGCTAATTTACTTTACGACTTTACGTGGAATCAGTTCTGTGACTGGTACCTTGAAATGACTAAGCAGGTAATAAAAAACGGTAGCGAAATAGAATTACTCAGTACACGCAATACTCTGGTAACGTTGTTAGAAGCGTTGCTACGCCTTGCCCATCCGGTTATTCCGTTTATAACTGAAACTATCTGGCAACGTGTGAAAGTGCTGAAAAATATAACTACTGATACTATCATGCTACAGCCTTTCCCACAGTTCGAAGTGGATAAAGAAGATGTAGAAGCGATAGAGAATATTGAGTGGATGAAGCAAACAATTGTCGCAGTCCGTAATATAAGAGCCGAAATGAATATTCCGCTGAACAAGCCGCTTCACGTTTTTCTGCGCAACTGTTCGTTGGTGACAGTGCGTCGTGTAGAAGAGAATCGCAATTTTTTATCGCACTTGGCGCATCTTGATCATTTGACTATTTTGCAGACTGGTAAAAAGAGTCCACCTTCTGTGACTAAAATTATCGAAGGTGCTGAATTATTAATTCCGATGGCAGGACTAGTAGATAAAACAGCGGAGCTGGAACGTTTGGCAAAAGAGTTTAGTAAGGTCGACGTTGCAATAAAGAAAACTCAGGTCAAGCTTGCTAACAAAGTCTTTGTAGACCGTGCACCAAAAGCAGTGGTGACAAAAGAACGCATGCGATTGGATAAGTTGGAAACATTAAAATCAAAAATCATTGAACAACAGTTAATGATTAAGACGTTGTAAACGTCTTAATCTGAAAGATTAAACAACCAAAGCCTGGATTAATAAATTTCATTTGTGTAGTAGTGAAAACAAATTTGTAATATCTCTCATCCTCCTAAGGACTATTGTTCGTTCACAATTTATTATGTATTACAGTTTATTTAAAGTTTTTATGGTAAATGGAAACTTGAAGCAGATTAACCCTTAATAGTAGTGCTGATGCTAAGAGGTGAACAACACGTTTGTTGATAAATATTACGGATTAGGCAAGTAACGTTCTGCGTTGAGTTACCGTGCTTTGAGTGTACAAACTAGATTGTCAGTGAGCCATAACATCTAATTTTTTGTTTTATGCGCCTCATCAATTCCGAACATATCTTATCAGAAAAATAAAAATGACAAATGAATTCAAGTGAATAGTACATGATTCACTTTTTATCAAGGTGGATAAATTAAAGACGGAGAACATAGAAAATAAAAGTAGCGTACAACTATTATCTATCACTTCCTTCTGAAAGATTATATTAGACTTTTTAAAATAGAGTCTTCAGATGTATGGAAGAGTATCTGACGTTTTGGGTTAATCAGTTACTTAACTCGAGCGTAAATTTTTTAACTTTTAACGCTCATTCACTAAGAACATTGAGGTATACACCTATTTTAATTTTATCTTAGTTACATCGTAATCCAGCTTTCAACACCTCGAAAATTTTTTTTTAGTAACCATAATTGTTATAAAAGAAATACTATTTAATAGTAAAGGCGTATTAGGATTAATACTGGCTTCCAGCAAATCATTAATAATCAGTCGTTCTTTTTCAGGTACTCTTCCGACTATGGCACTGATTCATTTCAATATTCGGCAATAAATAAGATGATTCTACACGTTTGTAGTTAACTTCCATTAAAAATGGAAAGTTTTTTTATTAGTATTGAAAATAAATCTTCGTATTTTAATATGAATTAAAATTCAAAGAAACCTAATCTACTGGAGCATATTCATGATGAGTCCATTGTTTCAACGACACTTCCTTCGGCTTCTAGATTTTACACCGACTGACATTATTTACCTGCTTGACCTCGCTGCTGAATTAAAGATAGCTAAAAAAAAAGGTAAGGAGACCCAGCGCTTAAAAGGTAAAAATATTGCGCTCGTTTTCGAAAAAAAATCAACCCGCACGCGATGCTCTTTTGAAGTTGCCGCATACGATCAAGGAGCTAACGTTACCTATCTTGGTTCAAGCGGCAGCCAGACTAGCTATAAAGAGTCTATAAAAGATACCGCACGGGTACTTGGTCGAATATATGACGGTATCCAATACCGCGGTTATGGACAAGTACTAGTAGAGACGCTAGCGAAATTTGCCGGTGTTCCGGTATGGAACGGACTTACTACTGAGTTTCATCCCACTCAGATACTTGCGGATCTCATGACCATAAAGGAGCATCTGCCAAGAAAAGATTTTAGTGAAATAACACTTGTCTACGTTGGCGATACGCGCAACAATATTGGCAACAGCATGATGGAAGCTGCAGTAATCACTGGTCTAGAACTACGTCTAGTCTCTCCTAAAAGTTTCTGGCCGAAACAAGCGATAGTCGAGCAGTTCCGACAAGTAGCTCAGAATACTGGTGGTCAGATTATTCTGACAGAAGATATCGCTGAAGGTGTCATGGGTGCAGATTTTATCTACACCGACGTGTGGGTTTCTATGGGTGAAGATAAAGCGGCGTGGAAAAACCGTATAGCGCTTCTACGCAACTACCAGGTAAACCAAGCGATGTTACTACTAACCAGTAACCCAGAGGTAAAATTCATGCACTGCCTGCCTGCTTTTCATGACGCCCAGACGACATTAGGTCGCCAGATAGTTGAACAATATGGTCTGCACGACGGTATAGAAGTAAGCAACGAAGTATTTGAATCAGAACACAGCATTGTGTTCGATCAGGCGGAAAATCGCATGCACACTATTAAGGCGGTAATGTTGGCAACGCTCAATCAAGGGTAAACTGTATTGTAAAATTTGTAACCTTTTTACCCTTGATGCAAATTACCAGACGCATATATTGCGTCGCAATTTGCCTGGAGGGCAGCATGCAGCAACATGGTCTACATGTCAAAACAAAAGTTATGCCTGAACATATGCGGCTATCATACCTCTTTCCATCATTAATTAATGGATCGTCAAAAAGCTCCTTACCTCTCCTTACCTTAAGTAGAGTATTTTTTTGTCCGAAATTCGGCAGCTCATAGGAGCAATCTATGGTTAATCCATTATATAAAAAGCATATTATTTCTATAAATGATCTCGATCGAGACGAATTGGAGCGTGTGCTGTATACAGCAGCACAGCTGAAAGCCAACCCCCAGCCGGAGTTGCTGAAGCATAAGGTAATTGCAAGCTGCTTTTTTGAGGCCTCAACACGTACGCGCCTATCATTTGAAACCGCTATTCACCGCCTAGGAGCTTCAGTAGTGGGATTTGCCGATAGTAGCAACACCTCGCTTAGTAAAAAGGGCGAAACTTTAGCTGATACTATTTCTGTGATCGGTACTTACGTTGATACCATTGTTATGAGACATTCGCAAGAAGGCACAGCGCGACTTGCCACTGAATTTTCCGGTGGCGTACCAATATTAAATGCAGGCGATGGAGCAAACCAGCATCCCACGCAAACTCTGCTGGATCTTTTTACTATTCGTGAAACACAGAGCCGCTTGGATAATTTAAGTATCGCTATGATTGGCGACCTAAAATATGGCCGCACAGTACACTCTCTGGCGCAAGCATTAGCGAAATTCGACGGTAATCGCTTCTACTTCATTGCTCCTAACACGCTATCAATGCCTGCCTACATTACCGATATGCTAGATGAGCATGGTATAGTTTGGTCACACCACAATAGCATAGAAGCAGTAATTCCGCATGCAGATATCCTTTATATGACCCGTGTACAGAAAGAGCGTCTAGATCCATCAGAGTATGCCAACGTTAAAGCACAATTTATCCTACATGTAGAAGATCTAGTAGGTGCACGTAATAACATGAAGGTGCTACATCCTCTACCACGCGTTGATGAGATCGCTATTGAAGTAGATAAAACCCCTTATGCCTGGTATTTTCAGCAGGCCAGCAACGGCATTTTTGCACGACAGGCTCTTTTAGCGTTAGTACTTAACAGCGAATTGAATCTGTAAGGAGTAAATTATTTCTATGACTCACGACAATAAACTGCAGGTAGAAGCAATTAAGCGTGGCACAGTCATTGACCATGTTCCAGCACAGATTGGGTTTAAGTTGTTATCGTTATTTCGCTTTACTGAAACTGACCAGCGCATTACCATTGGTCTTAATCTTCCGTCCGATAAAATATTTCGTAAGGATTTGATCAAAATTGAAAATACCTTCTTAACTGATGATCAAATTAACCAGTTAGCAGTCTATGCACCGCACGCTACGGTCAACCGCATTTACGATTATGAAGTGGTAGCAAAGATCGCTCCTGCTCTACCCGATTGCATCGAGCGTGTCCTGAGCTGCCCGAATAGCAATTGCATCAGTTGTAATGAACCGGTCTTCTCCAGTTTTACAGTGAAAAAGCGAGCCAAAGAAGTTATACTCACTTGTAAATATTGTGAGAAAGCCTTTGCACACTACGTAGTACTCAGTAATTGGTAACCACATCCTAAATTAATAATAAGGCAGTTTTTTTAAACAACAGAGATAATAAGTGGCTACTGCTTTAGTCATAAGGAATAGATATGTATCGAGAAATTAATACAGCAAAAGCGCCTGCTGCGATCGGTCCCTATGTTCAGGGTATAAATTTAGGTAAGATAGTCATTACCTCTGGCTAGATTCCTATTAATCCGACAACCGGCACGGTAGCGGACGATATCTCTGTTCAGGTACGTCAATCACTAGAAAATGTAAGAGCGATCGTTGAAGCCGCTGGTTTGCAAGTAAGCGATATTATCAAAACTACAGTCTTCGTTAAAGATCTCAATGATTTTAATATCATAAATGCTACTTATGAGTCTTTTTTTATTGAGCATAACGCTAGCTTCCCGGCACGTTCCTGTGTGGAAGTAGCGCGTCTTCCAAAAGATGCAAAAATTGAGATCGAAGCGATAGCGCTGCGCGGTTAATAATTTGGTGCATACATGATGTTTGTCATCAGATGCCAGGCAAGAGGAAAGCATCTACACATTCAGACGTTATAATATGCACCAGATCTCTTTCTTCTTCTACTTAACTTGAAGGATTTTGTTGAACGCAACTAATAAATACTACTTTACTGCACCAACATCTTATAACTCTACTCAATTTTCTCCTTCTGCAGTTGCCTAGTCATTTAGCCAGACGTCGAACTCTTTTTCCCAGCGTCTTAATGAAGAATGGGCTGCTACGTTTAAAAAAGTTACAAGCAAGATTGTTCTCCTGTTATGGGGCAAAGTAAATTATCGCTCTTCTCGCTGCCAAAAGATCTTTTTGCCGAACCCTAGCGAGTTATCAGTCATCTTGATTTTATCCAGCCGTATCTCCCATAGAGGCGCAGAAACTTTATGGGCCACTGAAAAATATTTTTGATAGAGTCTGCGTACTTGCTCTTCGGTATCACCTTTTAACGATACGATAGTCCCGCTATATTGTATCCCCTTAATTAACAGTACCGTTTTCGGTTGGCTGTTTACCGTACCCGCCACCTGTGAATTAGATTGTAGTAAAATCCCGTGACGTGTATGGTGTTCTGTCATTAGCCAGAACACCATACGTACTTCACCAAAGATATAGAAACAGTTGGCACACCAAAGGTCACTGGCAGAGTGACAGCAAAGAGAAAGAACATGCTGTTTTTTCAAGTAACGTACTAGATGGCCATGATTAGACAAACCTTTTTTACTCCGTGCAAAGACTACCAAATAGCGGCGGTGTTGCAGGTACATTAACGCTATTTAGCATTGTAATAATAGCTTAACAAATGTTTAATACATTTATTGTATAGCTAATAATCATCAAAACTCGCGACGATGTAATGTAGCTACACCTTCTTCCCGATGCGGACCACGCCCCCTGCAGTTGTTGCTGCCACGATATTCACTACTGAAATTACGGCCACTACTACGACGCGTACTGCGTGAATCGCTGTGCAGTTGAGCGTCTCCTAGTAACTGCATATTCATCGGTTTATTGAGAATACGGGTACGAGTGAAGTGCTGCAGAATCTCATTTGGCATACTTTTCGGTAGTTCGATTGTTGAATGGGTACCGAACAGCTTGATATTACCGATGTAACGACTATTAATATCTCCTTCGTTAGCTATAGCACCGACAATATGACGTACTTCAACACCGTCATCACGACCTACTTCAATACGGTAAAGCTCCATTTCTCTCACATTGCGTCTTTCACGGCGTGAGCGGTCGCTATCGCGGTTGCCACGGCGGTCATCGTCACGACGCTGTAAACACGGAGTATCTAAAGGTAAGATGAGTGGTCGCTCACCCTGCGCCATTTTCAGTAATACTGCGGCAAGAGTCTCCATATCTAGGTCATTGTGAGGAGAGATTTTTTCTAGTAGTGCTCGATACTGATCGATATCACTGCTTTCCAGTTGCTTCTGTACACGTCCGGCGAATTTTTCCAAACGACGGGCATTCAATATTTCCGTATTTGGCAGTTCTACTTTCGGTATGGTTAGATTCATGGTGCGCTCTATATTACGTAGCAATCGACGTTCACGGTTCTCAACAAACAGAATCGCACGTCCAGCACGTCCAGCGCGTCCAGTACGTCCGATGCGGTGGACGTAAGACTCAGCATCCAGCGGAATGTCGTAATTTACTACTAAGCTGATACGCTCAACGTCTAAGCCACGTGCTGCAACGTCGGTAGCGATCAGAATATCTAGGCGGCCATCCTTTAGACGTTCCAAAGTCTGCTCGCGCAACGCCTGGTTCATATCGCCATTTAACGCGGCAACACTGTAGCCGTTGCGCTCTAGTGCTTCAGCGACTTCTAATGTAGCATTTTTAGTACGAACGAATATGATCACTGCTTCAAATTCTTCCGCTTCAAGGAAGCGAACTAGCGCATCGTTTTTACGTCCGTATACCATCCAGTAAGATTGGCTAATATCTGGGCGTGTCGTGATATTAGACTGAATACGAACTTCCTCTAAATCTTTCATAAAACGCTTCGTGATGCGCCTAATAGCTTCTGGCATGGTTGCAGAAAATAGTACAGTCTGATGACCTTCTGGAATCTGAGCCATGATAGTTTCAACATCTTCGATGAAGCCCATACGCAGCATTTCATCAGCTTCGTCCAATACCAGACTACATAAGTGAGAAAGGTCCAGTGTACCTCGTTTCAGGTGATCGAGTAGACGCCCTGGGGTCCCTACGACAATTTGCGGGCCCTGACGTAGCGCACGTAACTGGACGTCATACCGCTGTCCGCCGTATAGGGCAACAACATTGATACCACTCATATGTTTAGAAAATTCAGTCATCGCTTCTGCTACCTGAATCGCTAGCTCACGGGTTGGTGCCAGCACCAGGATCTGCGGTACGTGAAGACAAGGATTAACATTATTTAATAATGGTAGAGAGAATGCCGCAGTTTTACCACTACCGGTCTGCGCCATACCCAGCACATTGCGGCCCGCCAGTAGATGAGGAATACACTCTGCTTGGATCGGGGACGGCTGAACATAGCCCATGCCGTTTAGTGATTCAAGGATGTCTGTGTTCAAGCTCAGATCAGCAAAAGTGATTTTTATATCAGTCATTTATTACACGTATCTCTTATTATTGCAGAAGCCAGTATCTGTACTTCTTCGTGAAGATTTGCATTCATTCTCATCAAAAAGCATGAACTGGCTCAAATTAAAGGTTTCGACGAACAAAAGCCCCTGCCCCAGATGCTAATAATTTAGCGGGCCTTTTAGGCAAAAAAAGCTCGTCAGCTATTGCTGTTTAAATTCTGATAAACCGCCCTGTGTCTGGCGCTGAGTTATGCCAGTTTCAACAATAGGTATTGGTTTTTAACAAAATTATTGATGTTTTTTGGCCAAGCTGAGGCTGGCCAGTATTCCCCAGCTGGACTTCTATACTAGATTTATATAACGATAACTCCATATTTTAATAATATTTGGGTTTACTGAAATAGTCATCGAGCAAATTATTATCTGTTGCTTATCTTTTAAGGTATTTAATAGTGCACACCTACTGCATCTCTAAACTATGATTTTATAAAATCAAATCCTTATTACAGACAACGCTATAGCCTATAGCTCTATTTCGGTAAATAAAAAACGGAGCTAAAAATCACAGAAAGGATCATTTTGATAAAACTCTTTCATATCGTAGGCTATCATACAACACTCCCCGTTCATATAACAAGCTCACGTGCCCATCTATTGGTAAAGGGGGAGCACTTCTTTAAAAATTTATTTCATATGTACGCTGATACAAGCACTCTAAGCAAGCTATAATTAGTATTTGCTACCCTCCTGTAAAACATTATAGATAATACTATTATTCTCCATACTTACTGACTGAATAAGAAAATTCCTGTATCTCGGTGAGAAAATAAAACCCCTTGTACACACATACCGCACCCCACTCCATTGCATATAGCTTGTGGATTATAACAGAGCATTCCCTCCTCTCTACACTATAATGTTTTTAAGACTCTGTAGCATCCTTAATGCTTAAGCGCACGCGATTTTGACGATCTACTTCCAGTACTTTAACAGGGACCTCTTCACCTATATGCAGGTGATCAGTAACTTTTTCAACGCGCTTGTCAGAGATTTGAGAAATATGTACCAAACCCTCTTTACCGCTACTAATGGAAACGAAAGCACCGAAGTCAACGATACGCGTTACTTTACCTGTGTAAATACGACCTACTTCTATCTCGGCGGTAATCTCTTCGATACGACGGATTACCTCTTTTGCCTTTATACCATTGGGCACTGCAATTTTGACAGTGCCGTTATCTTCGATTTCAATAGTAGCACCAGTCTCTTCCGTAAGTGCACGAATCACAGAACCGCCTCTACCTATGACATCCTTGATCTTGTCTGAATTAATCTTGATAGTATAAAGGCGCGGTGCAAATTCTGAGATTTCTTGGCGAGGTGTTCTGATTGCTCGCTCCATCACATTTAAAATATGTAGACGCGCACCTTTGGCTTGATTGAGTGCAACCTGCATAATTTCACGAGTTATGCCTTCTATCTTAATGTCCATTTGCAAAGCAGTCACTCCGTCACGGCTACCGGCTACTTTGAAATCCATATCACCGAGGTGATCTTCATCGCCAAGAATATCAGATAATACCACAAACTTATTATCTTCTTTTATCAACCCCATTGCGATACCAGCAACAGCCGCTTTAATTGGCACACCTGCATCCATTAAAGCTAATGAGGCACCACACACGGAAGCCATGGAAGAAGAACCGTTAGATTCAGTTATTTCTGATACCACACGCACAGTGTAGGGAAATTCTTGCTGCTTAGGCATAAGCGCTATTAGACTGCGTTTCGCCAGTCTTCCGTGACCAATCTCACGACGTTTCGGCGAACCTATCATACCAGTTTCACCTACCGAATACGGAGGAAAATTATAGTGAAATAAAAAACCGTCAGTACGTTCGCCCATTAACTCCTCTAAGTTCTGTGCATCACGCGGGGTGCCTAGCGTTGCGGTCACTAGTGCTTGAGTTTCACCACGGGTAAATAACGCAGAACCATGAGTACGCGGTAATACCCCAGTACGTACATCCAAGCTGCGGACCATATCTCTTTCACGACCGTCGATACGCTGCTCGTTATTCAGGATGCGAGTACGTACCACTTTCTTTTCCAAGTTATGAATGATATTACTGATTGCTGTTTTATCCAGCGTATTATCTTCATTCAACAACGTAGCAATAATATCATCTTTTATAACAACAAGTTGTGCATGACGCTCTTGCTTATCAATGATGCGGTAAGCGTCTCTGATCCGCGCTTCACCTAGTACTTCAACACGTGCAATCAGCACGTCGTTAGCTGGCTCCGGTTGCCAATCCCAACGCGGTTTGCCTGCTTTTGCAACCAGACAGTTGATATTTTCAATTACAAGTTGCTGCTGTTCGTGACCTAAGACTACTGCATCTAGCATCTGCTCTTCAGTTAAGATAGATGCTGCGGACTCAACCATTAATACCGCATTTTGGGTACCTGCAACCACTAAGTCCAGGCGTGATTGTTTTACTTCATCAATAGTCGGGTTCAACACATACTTATCGTTGATATATCCAACGCGAGCAGCACCAATCGGACCTTTAAAGGGAAGACCTGACAGCGCCAGAGCGGCAGAAACGCCTATCATCGCAATAATATCCGGGTTGACCTGTGGGTTCACGGAAACCACGGTAGCGATCACTTGAACTTCGTTCATGAAACCTTCCGGGAACAGTGGACGGACTGGGCGATCGATCAGACGAGCAATAAGCGTCTCGCTTTCGCTTGGACGACCCTCGCGACGAAAGAAATTTCCCGGGATACGACCAGCCGCATAGGTACGCTCCTGATAATTGACTGTCAGAGGAAAAAAATCCTGGCCTGGATTGGCTTTTTTCTGGGCAACAACGGTCACAAATACAGCGGTGTCGTCCATATTGGCCATAACAGCTGCAGTGGCCTGGCGCGCCATCATACCGGTTTCCAGTGTGACGGTATGCTGACCATATTGAAATTGACTTACGATCGGATTCAGCAAAATACATTCCTTACCTTCAGGGCAACGCACCTCTGGCGTACCATAGATTACCTATCTTCGGTTGCATACTCACTACTAATAACAACCTTATCACCAATTATGAGATAAAGCCTATAATTAGCTACGCGAAATTTACAAACGCAGATCACTTACAACAATACATCAATTTAGTCCAGATTGCTGTGGACTTCCAGAATAAGAGCCATAAAGGACCCTATAATCTCGAAATTAGCACAAATCTTACTGCAATATACTCTTTTTCAAAAGTAACTGCACTATATCCTTGAACAATATCTTTAAATCAGACTTAACGACGCAGACCTAAGCTTTCAATTAGTGTTGTGTAACACGCCACATCCTTCCGCTTCAGATAGTCTAGCATTTTACGACGCTGAGATACCATGCGTAGAAGACCGCAACGGCTATGGTGGTCTTTTTTATGTTTAGAGAAGTGAGATTGCAGGTGGTTAATTTGAGCAGTAAGTAACGCGATTTGAACTTTAGCTGAACCGCTTTCTTTAGCATTACGACCGTATTTAGCAATTATATCTGCTTTAACTTCTACATTTAGGGACATAATAAACTCCAGTAATAAATGAATGTACAAGTACCGATTGCTGAATGCAACAGGCTTATTTAAAAGTATCCTATTTTATTTAAACTACACTTGTTACGTACGTAACAACATCCTTTAATTGGGGAGTATGTCGCCAATGTAAAGTACGCAAGTTACAATATTCTCGTTTATACAGCTGCCGAAAACTCAACCACTAAAAGGATAAAATGCCACAACCCTATTGTTGATATGTTGTTGTTTTTAACATACTGATAAATAAATGTGGTTTAACTAATACTCTTCATCTATAGTTTCTTCGCCATCTGGGAGCATACATACCTGAAATATTTTGCTTAAAATAATTAAGCTAAGCGGCGAACGATAGGAGCTAAGTTTAACATGGGATATACTCCATTAAGCTATCCATCGGTAGCAAAAATTTGTCAAGCAGCATGTAATCTGGCGTTTCTGCTTCATTAACTGTATCTATCAAAGCTCGCGCTTGTAGTTCTTCCAGCGTCATCATTTTTTCGATTGGGTAGTGTGCTACCTGTAAACGACGCAGCATAATAACATGAGCACCACAACCGAGCTGCTCACCAAGGTCGTCAATAATAGTGCGGATATATGTTCCTTTGGAAACGTGAATTGTTAGCTCTAGTTGATTACCTTCCCAGCGGATAATCTGAATTGCAAAGACGGTAATTGGACGCGCTTGACGTGGTACAGTAATCCCTTCCCGTGCATATTCATAAAGCTTACGCCCCTGATATTTAAGGGCAGAAAACATAGTTGGTACCTGCATCGTCTCACCAAGAAATCTCTCTAGCGCTGCATTCAAATCATGACGACTAAAAGTCATCGGACGTATTGCAATAATGTTGCCATCGGCATCTGAAGTATCTGTGCGCTGGCCAAGACGTGCAATCACGTGATAACGTTTATCTGAATTGAGTAAATAATGAGAAAACTTAGTAGATTTACCAAAACAAATCGGTAGCATGCCGGTTGCCATAGGATCAAGCGAACCAGTATGGCCTGCTTTGTTAGCATTAAATAACCGTTTAACCTTCTGTAACACATTGTTGGAGGATACACCATGCTGCTTATCTAGCAAAAAAATACCGTGGACGTCGCGTCCGCGACGACGAGGACAACTCATCAATTCTCCTTATTCATCTTTTACAACATTTTCTCCGTGATATTCAACATCGTTGTTCTTTATTACGCCACTCACTAAGTTTGACATACGTATACCTTCAACCAAAGAATTATCGTAGAAGAAAGTGAGATCTGGTATAATACGTAAGCACATTGCCTTGCCGAGTAGGCTACGAATATAGCCGCTCGCGTCTTTAAGGGCTTTTAGCCCATTTTTTACTATATCCTTATCTTGATCTTTAAGAAACGTAACAAATACTTTGGCATAAGCAAGATCGCGCGATACTTCCACTCCAGATACTGTTACCATCATACTAAGGCGTGGGTCTCTGATCTCACGCTGTAAGATGATTGAAAGCTCTTTTTGCAGATTCTGCGCTACGCGTAATGAACGACCAAACTCTTTTGCCATCATCATTTATCCTAAATCACAATACATCATATGACACTTAGTCATATGGTGCGTTTAACTTCAACTACTTCGAATACTTCGATCATATCGCCAACACGAACATCATTGTAATTCTTAACGCCGATACCGCACTCCATACCATTACGTACTTCGTTAACATCATCTTTAAAGCGACGCAGAGACTCCAGTTCACCTTCATAGATAACTACATTATTACGCAGTACTCGAATCGGGTTATGACGCTTGATATTACCTTCTGTGACCATAGAGCCTGCAATCGCACCGAATTTTGGTGACTTGAACACATCACGTACTTCAGCCAGACCTATAATTTGTTGCTTAAACTCTGGTGCTAACATGCCACTCATTGCTGCTTTGACTTCATCGATCAGAGTATAGATAACGGAATAATAGCGTAGGTCGACGTTTTCAGTATCAATAATACGACGTGCAGAAGCATCGGCACGCACATTAAAACCCAAGATGATGGCATTAGAAGCTGCGGCTAATGTTGCATCCGTTTCGGTAATACCACTTACACCAGAACCAATAATTTTTACTTTCACTTCCTCGGTAGAGAGCTTGAGCAACGAGTCGGAAATTGCCTCTACAGAACCTTGCACGTCCGCTTTAAGTACGATGTTAAGTTCGGAAACTTCGCCTCCAGTCATATTAGCAAATATGTTTTCCAACTTCGATTTTTGCTGACGCGCTAATTTTACTTCGCGAAATTTACCCTGACGATGGAGAGCCACTTCACGAGCTTTCTTTTCGTCACGTACTACAGTTACTTCATCGCCAGCCGCCGGCACGCCCGAAAGGCCGAGAATCTCTACTGGAATAGAAGGACCGGCTTCAGTCACTTCACGTCCTAGTTCATTACGCATAGCACGCACACGGCCATACTCAAAGCCGCAGAGCACAATATCGCCTCTGTTCAGCGTACCTTCACGCACCAGCACGGTAGCAACTGGACCACGGCCTTTGTCAAGGAATGATTCAATTACTATACCGCTCGCCATACCTTCGCGAATAGCCGTCAGTTCTAGAACTTCCGCTTGTAGCAAAATCGCATTCATTAAATTATCAATACCGGTTCCGGTCTTTGCAGAGACGTTCACAAACATGTTTTCGCCTCCCCAAGCTTCGGGGATAATACCGTATTTTGTTAATTCATTATTCACACGCTCTGGATCAGCTTCTGGCTTATCGATCTTGTTAACAGCAACTACAACAGGCACCTCTGCTGCCTTCGCGTGCTGGATTGCTTCGATAGTTTGCGGCATTACGCCGTCATCAGCTGCGACCACTAGGATAACAATATCCGTTGCCTGTGCACCACGCGCACGCATTGCAGTAAACGCAGCATGGCCAGGGGTGTCCAGAAAAGTGATTATTCCGTTTTCAGTTTCAACGTGGTAAGCACCAATATGCTGCGTAATGCCACCTGCTTCGCCAGAAGCTACTTTGGTAGAACGAATATAATCTAGTAACGAAGTTTTACCGTGGTCAACATGTCCCATGATAGTCACCACCGGTGCCCGCGACTCCTGTACAGCATCGGTATCTCGATCGTTCATGACTGCTTCTTCTAGATCGTTTTCACGGCGCAGAATCACTTTATGACCCATTTCTTCTGCTACTAGCTGTGCTGTCTCCTGGTCGATAACCTGATTAATAGTCGCCATCGCACCCATCTTTATCATTGCTTTAATAATTTGAGAACCTTTTACAGCCATTTTGCTAGCCAGTTCAGCAACAGTGATGGTTTCACCGATGATCACGTCGCGGTTTACAGCTTGAGAAGGCCTATTGAAACTTTGCTGTAGCACGCTCGGCTTGCGGTGTTTGCCAATCTTACCGCCACGTACCGCAGCGCGCGCTTCTTCTCGATCGGTTTTTGCTTCAGAATGTTTATTGCTTTTTTTTGCTTGACGCACCACTTTAGTAGTACGAGAACGGCCACGACCACCTTCTACTTCGCGATCATTTTCGTCTTCAGCCTGGCGTGCATGATGTGAAGTCGTAATGTGATAGTCCCCATGTGTCTCCTCATCGTCTTTCTTGTTCCAATCACCAGCTTTCTCTTCAGCCAGACAACGCACTTCTTCGGCGACACGGCGGGCACTTTCTTCTAGCTTACGGTACGCTTCTTCTTCAGCCTTACGCTTTAGTTCAGCCGCTTCCGCTTCTCGACGGGCTTTGTCAAACTGCACAGTCTTGTGAGTATTGTTAGTTTGGTACTTCACCCCTTTAGCTTTTTCTTCGGTTTCACGCTTTACTTTTTCTACTGCTTCGCGTTTAGCTTTTTCTTCGGTTTCACGCTTTACTTTTTCTACTGCTTCGCGTTTAGCTTTTTCTTCGGTTTCACGCTTTACTTTTTCTACTGCTTCGCGTTTAGCTTTTTCTTCGGTTTCACGCTGTGCTTGTCTTGCTACTCCTTCCTGTTCAGTTTCAACATCACTTTTTACATAGGTGCGTTTTTTTCGCACCTCAATTTGCACAGATTTATTTTTACCTCCAGTGCCCAGTACACTCAAAGTACTACGCGTCTTACGCTGCAATGTTAACTTTTCTGAGCCGGTCTGACCATGTTCGCGATTAAGGTAAGAAAGTAGAATTTCTTTCTCTTGCTGCGTTACCGCGTCGTTTTCCGACTTGCGGATCCCCGCATCAGCTAATTGCTGCAATAATCGATTGACCGAAGTCTGAATCTCCACGGCCAGCAACTTTACGGTTACATCTGTCATGCTGTTCCTTCCTGTTATTACGCGTCATTGCCGAACCAGCAGATATTTCTTGCCGCCATAATCAGCGCGCCGGCTTGTTCATTATTTAGCCCTTCAATATCGATAAGATCATCTATACTTTGCTCAGCGAGAGCTTCTAGCGTGCGCACCCCTTTTGCAGCCAGACAACACGCCAGAGAATGCTCCATGCCATCAAGTTTCAGCAAATCCTCAGCAGGCTCCTGATTACCACGACTCTCTTCTTTCGCTAGTGCCAACGTTGTTAACACATTTTTTGCGCGTTCACGCAAATTCTCTATAGTTTCTTTGTCCAAACCATCAACGTCTAGCAGCTCTTTAAGGGGAACATATGCTAGTTCTTCTAGCGAAGAGAATCCCTCTTCTACCAGAACAGTAGCGCATTGTTTATCTATATCCAGATATTTGGTGAATATATCGATAGCTGCATAAGCTTCAGCCTGGTATTTCTCATGCAACTCACTAACAGTCATTACATTTAACTCCCAACCGCTTAGCTGAGACGCCAGACGCACATTTTGGCCGTTACGACCGATCGCTTGAGCTAGATTGTCAGCTTCAACAGCGATATCCATAGTGTGGTTGTCTTCATCAACTAATATTGACGTCACATCTGCTGGAGCCATGGCATTAATAACGAACTGTGCTGGGTTATCATCCCACAATACAATATCTATCCGTTCACCGCCTAGCTCACTCGAAACAGCCTGGACGCGCGCGCCGCGCATACCCACACAAGCACCGACTGGATCAATACGTTTATCGTTAGTTTTTACTGCAATTTTCGCACGAGAGCCTGGATCACGAGCTGCTGCTTTTATTTCTATAACCTCTTCACCGATTTCCGGCACCTCAATGCGAAATAATTCGATTAGCATTGCTGGCTTAGAGCGAGTTACAAACAGCTGTGCACCCCGCGCCTCTGGACGCACGGAGTAAAGGACACCGCGAATGCGATCTCCTAGACGAAAATTTTCTCGTGGTAGCATATCCTCACGTAAAATCACTGCTTCAGCATTACCTCCGAGGTCAAGCGTGATATTATCGCGATTAACTTTTTTTATCACGCCAGTGATAATGTCACCTTCATGTTCACGAAACTGATCAACTACCATCGCGCGTTCCGCTTCACGTACTTTCTGTACAATAACCTGCTTTGCTGTTTGGGTCGTAATACGGTCAAAAGTAACTGATTCAATCTGATCTTCAACATAATCACCCAAATTGAGAGCTACGTCCTCGAAGCGGGCTGCTTCCAGTGTGATCTCACGTGTCGGCTGTATGACATCTTCTACAATTTCCCAGCGGCGGAAGGTATCAAAGTCTCCGCTTTTACGATCGATGCTGACGCGAACATCAATCTCTTGTTCGTACTTTTTTTTTGTCGCAGTTGCCAAAGCACTCTCTAGCGCTTTGAAAATTTTCTCACGCGGAAGGGCTTTTTCGTTAGAAACAGCTTCTACAACAGCTAAGATCTCTTTGTTCATCGTTGTTAGCCTCAATCCGGACTTTTAAAAATGGGGTACTAAGTTCGCTTTCTGAATGTTGCTCAGTGCAAACACTTCATCTTTCCCTTTAACAGTCACCGTCACCATCTCGTCTTTTACCGACTTAATAATGCCTTTCCACTTACGGCGGTTCCGTACCCCTATGCGTAGGACCAGACTCACTTCTTCATTTGTAAAACGTGTATAATGTTCCGCGGTAAAGAGGGGGCGATCCAGCCCCGGTGAGGATACCTCAAGGTTAAAAGCTGCAGTAATGGGATCTTCCACATCCAAGACCGCGCCTACTTGGTAGCTTACATCTACGCAATCTTCGATATTGATGCCATTTTTATTATCAATATAGATACGTAGAGTTGAGATACGACCGTGAAAGAATTCAATTCCGACCAATTCATAGCCGAGTGCTTCTACCGGAGCTGATAACAATTTTGTCAAGTTTTGCTTTAATATAGACAATCCTCACCCCAAGACGTAAAAAAAGGGCCTAAAGAGCCCATTAGTACAAGGGTATAGTAATAAAAAACCCCGAGAATTCGGGGTTTTTTATTACTATACCCTTGTACACTGTAGTACCGTATGAGAAGAATTTTTTTCAAAAATCACACCAATAATGCACGTATTATATTTTGAAAATAACCCTCAGAGAAGGTAGTTGCGGGGGCCGGATTTGAACCGACGACCTTCGGGTTATGAGCCCGACGAGCTACCAAACTGCTCCACCCCGCGTCTGAAAAACTATGGATACTACCACCACTCTATCATTTTTACAAGTATGCAAGTAAAACTCAAGTTTGATACCGAGGACGGGACTTGAACCCATAAGCCCAAAAGGGCACTACCACCTCAAGGTAGCGTGTCTACCAATTCCACCACCTCGGCCTTTTCAAATGGCAAGTTTAAAACCCATTTTATTGAAACCGTTGGTGAAATTATTTAGGAATATCATCATTTAATGTAGCTGCCTGGGCAGGTCCCTGAGTAGGTTGTGTTCTCTGAGCAGGCTCAGACAGATTTTCCCACTGACTTCTTTTTGAGAATTTATTAGTATTTAGGTTTCCTAGAACCAAACTAATGATAAAAAACAAAGCCATGAGAATACCGGTGAGGCGAGTCATAAAGTTGCTAGAACCTGTAGAACCGAACAAAGTTGCAGATGCACCTGTACCAAAAGAAGCTCCCATGTCAGCTCCCTTACCTTGTTGAAGTACAATAAGACCCACGATAGCTATAGCTACAATAAAAAAAACAATCAAAAAAGCTTGATACATAACCCACTTCCTTGAACGGTAAACGCACATCAAGGCTAGATCTCAGAGTAAAATCATATCCATCTACTATCCTACTAGGACAGACTTTAAATATTACTCAAAGCCATATAACTCTGCAAGCACAATTTTATTTATTTCGTCTAAATATGGCAAAAAGAGCGATCTCTATAGATTTAAAAATAGAAGACGTATAAAACTATTCACCGTTAACACCTGCAAGGACCTTAATTTGATCGGCAATGAAATGAGCTAATCTAGTAACTTGCTCTTCATCCTCGCCTTCGACCATGACGCGAATCAGCGGCTCAGTGCCAGATTTGCGCAATAGCACGCGTCCGTGGCCTTGGCTGGCCAAGGTTTTTTCTACTTCTGCCGTTAGTTGTTTCACGTTTTCATTTTTTAGCGGATCGCTGACACCATTAAAACACACGTTCACCAGCACCTGCGGCAGCATTTTTATGCCTTTACAGAGATTATACAAACTTATTTGGTTACGCACCATTGTAGCAAGCACTTGCAAACTCGCTATAATGCCGTCACCGGTGCTCATTTTATCAAGTAAAATAATATGGCCGGAGTTTTCTGCACCGAGACGCCACTTCTTTTCCTGCATCTTTTCTAGAACGTAACGATCACCTACTTTAGCACGCAAAAAAGGAATATTTAGCTCCTTCAGTGCTAGTTCTAGTCCCATATTACTCATCAAGGTGCCTACTACGCCACCGTGGAGCTCACCCTGACGCAGGCCTTCGCGCGCAATAATATAGAGGATTTGATCTCCATCTACTTTCGTTCCTAAATGGTCAACCATCATAATGCGGTCGCCATCACCATCATAGGCTAGCCCTAAATCGGCTTTTTCTGCTAGAACGCACTGTTGTAACATGCGTAAATCGGTCGCGCCACACGCTTTATTGATATTCATACCGTCGGGCTGATTAGCAATAGTTATAACAGTCGCTCCTAAATCGCTGAGCACGTTTGGTGCGATCTGATAGGTTGCACCGTTGGCACAATCGACGACGATCTTCAAAGTATTCAATCTCAACTCTGTAGGAAAGGTTCCTTTACAAAAGTTAATATATCGATCTGCAGCATCTACAATACGTCCGGCTCTCCCTAGCTTGTCAGCTTTCACACAAGTCAGTGGCTTCTCCATTTCCAGCTCGATAGCTTTTTCCACCTTATCTGGTAACTTAGTACCCTCAGCCGAGAAAAATTTGATACCATTATCGTCAAATGGGTTGTGTGACGCAGAGATTACGATTCCCACGTCAGCACGGAAGATACGCATCAAGTAAGCTATAGCAGGTGTCGGCATTGGGCCTGTAAAAAAAGCGGATAAGCCCGCAGCCGCTAGCCCCGCTTCAAGGGCAGATTCAAGCATATAGCCAGAGATACGCGTATCTTTACCGATCAAAACTTTTCGGGAACCATGACGGGCTAATACTTTACCGGCCGCCCAGCCAAGTTTCAATACAAAATCAGGGGTAATAGGCGCCTTGCCAACTTTGCCGCGAATACCATCTGTACCAAAATACTTACGATTGCTCATATCTTATACCCTTTGCTTGCTGTGTCGCTTTGACAACGCGCATCGCTTCAATCGTCTCTTTTACATCATGTACACGAATAATATGTACACCTTGCATAGCCGCAATGACTGCGCAGGTCAGGCTTCCTATCAGCCGGTGCGATGGTTCGACATTCAGTAGATGACCAATCATTGATTTACGTGATATACCTACCAACAATGGCAGCTTGAAATGGTGAAAGTAGCTAAGATGAGCAAGTAACTCATAATTATGTTTGAGAGTTTTACCGAAACCAAAGCCAGGGTCGAGGAGTAGATTCGCTTTTTTAATACCAGCAACCTCGCAACGTGTGATCTGTTCTATGAAGTACGCGTCCACTTCGCTGACAACATCCCTATATCTAGGATTTTGTTGCATGGTACGCGGCTCACCCTGGATATGCATCAGACAAACTGGTAAATCGACCTCTGCCGCTGCTTCCAACACGCTCGGATTGGAAAAAAAACGAATATTGTTAATGATGTGAGCGCCTACTCGCGCTGCTTCTCGGATTACTGCAGCCTTTGAGGTGTCAACAGAGATCCATACTTCAAAACGTTGTGCGATCGCTTCTACTACAGAAATAACACGTGTTAATTCCTCTTCCACACTTACTTCATACGCACCTGGACGTGTCGACTCGCCGCCAATATCAATAATTGTTGCGCCCGCGTTCACCATCTCGTTAGTGTATGTAAGAGCATTTGCTAATGAATTATATTTTCCGCCATCAAAGAAGGAATCCGGGGTGACATTTAAAATACCCATCACATGCGGAAATGATAGATCAAGATGGATATCACGAACATATAATTTCATAGTAAAAGATCCTATAATTATTTGATAAAGAATGTAAAAAACCCCGGATAACCGGGGTTTGCAAGGATAAGATCCTGTTATTTATCAAATTAACCTGATATAGTATTGTTAGATTTTGGCATATGAGATCCATCAATTAAATGAGGCCCTTTCGATGTGCTGTTGCTGTCGGAGTTACTATGTGGGTCTTCCCAACCTGCTGGTGGACGTACTTCACGACGTGCCATCAGGTCATCAATTTGCGGCGCATCAATGGTTTCATATTTCATCAGTGCGTCTTTCATTGCATGAAGTATGTCCACATTTTCGTTTAGAATATGACGCGCGCGCTGATAGTTACTTTCGATTATATATCTAACTTCTTGGTCGATGATACGTGCGGTTTCATCAGACATGTGTTTTGATTTCGCTACTGAGCGTCCTAAGAATATTTCGCTCTCTTCTTCTGCATAGAGTAACGGTCCTAGCTTTTCTGAAAATCCCCATTGAGTAACCATGTTACGTGCCAAATTAGTAGCCACTTTGATATCGTTGGAAGCACCGGTAGAAACACGTTCTACACCGTAGATAATCTCTTCGGCCAGCCGACCTCCATAAAGAGTAGAAATTTGGCTTTCTAATTTCTGACGGCTTGCGCTGATCGCATCACCTTCCGGTAGGAAGAAGGTTACTCCAAGAGCACGACCGCGTGGGATAATTGTTACCTTGTGTACTGGATCATGTTCAGGCACTAAACGACCAATAATAGCATGGCCTGCTTCGTGATAAGCAGTTGATTCCTTCTGAGCTTCCGTCATTACCATAGAACGTCTTTCTGCACCCATCATAATTTTATCTTTTGCTTTTTCGAACTCAATCATTGAGACAACACGTTTATTGCTACGTGCAGCAAACAGTGCTGCTTCGTTTACTAAGTTAGCCAGATCCGCACCAGAAAATCCTGGCGTACCGCGTGCAATAATGCCTACATCAATATCTGTTGCTAAAGGTACACGACGCATATGTACTTTCAGGATTTGCTCACGACCGCGTACGTCCGGTAGACCGACTACAACCTGACGGTCAAAGCGGCCTGGACGTAACAGCGCTGGATCAAGAACATCTGGACGGTTAGTCGCAGCAATCACGATAATGCCCTCGTTACCTTCAAAACCATCCATCTCAACTAGCATCTGGTTTAGGGTTTGCTCACGTTCATCATGACCGCCTCCTAATCCGGCACCGCGTTGACGACCAACAGCGTCGATTTCATCAATAAAGATGATACAGGGAGCCGCTTTTTTTGCCTGTTCGAACATATCACGCACACGTGAGGCGCCAACGCCTACAAACATTTCAACGAAGTCAGAACCGGAAATAGTAAAGAACGGCACTTTAGCCTCCCCTGCGATGGCTTTTGCCAATAAGGTTTTACCAGTACCCGGCGGACCTACCATCAACACGCCTTTCGGGATTTTACCGCCCAACTTCTGGAAACGGCCAGGCTCCCGTAGATAATCTACTAGCTCACTGACTTCTTCTTTCGCTTCGTCACAGCCGGCAACGTCAGCAAAAGTAGTTTTAATCTGATCTTCCGTCAGCATGCGTGCTTTACTTTTTCCAAAGGACATTGCACCTTTGCCTCCACCACCCTGCATTTGACGCATAAAGAAGATCCATACACCAATTAATAGCAACATTGGAAACCAAGAAATGAAGATTGAAGCAAGTAAGCTTGGTTCTTCTGGAGGTTCACCAACCACTTTAACGTTCTTAGTCAATAAATTATCTAGTAATTTAGGATCATTGACAGGAATATATGTAGTGTATTTGTTACTATCTTTTTTGAGTACGTTAATCTCACGCCCGTTGATGCGTGCCTCGCGGATCTGATCTTGATTCACCTCTGATAGAAAGGTTGAATAATCAACCCTACGGCCATTCGAATCACTGGGCCCAAAGCTTTGGAATACCGACATCAGCACGACTGCTATGACTAACCAGAGAATTAGGTTTTTCGCCATGTCACTCAAGAGATTAACCTCATATTACAACAGTGTTAACAGACAACGTAGGGTACTATATATCCTTCATACATGGAATTGCGGCCAAATAAGGCTACGACTTCATTAATTTAGCTATAGTTCACTTCCTGTCGATACAATAGGCACTTCATGTGAACACGAAGCGGCCGGCTAATAATTTTTTTTATTTTCTTAAATAGGCACCCAAGTCTCTGAAATTATTCCTCAAGCCGTTTCCTTGAAAACACTTATTCACCACAAAAAAACCGCCTTACACATAAATTCCCAACATATTTCATACACCGATTCTACCTGATATTTCTCCTAGAGATATCAACTACTAGCCTTTTTCTACTCATATCGGGTGCTATACTAGACATAACCCTCTAAACTCTTTAATCGCCTATCTTCACGGAAACCTTCTTAAAAAAATTAAAGCAATAATTAAGATACATAGGCACAATACGGAAGTTATCGTGCGTTCGAGTTAGTGAATCATCTTCTAGACCATATATTCAAATGGAAGCCGCTGGATGCTGTACCTGCTCTAATGTGGTTAAATTGAGTGAAAAAGCTTGTAACTTTGTTGTATTTCAACAAATATGCCAAAATATAGCTTTTTTCCATCACTGCTTTTTTCACATGTTACTCGCTAAAACATTAGTCAACCAGCAAAGGAGATATCTCAACACTTTCGATATGTTATAGTTTCTCGACTAACAATCTACATATAACTTATAATAAGTTATGTTGATTGGGCGATAACCCCGAGATGGCGGCCGAATAAACCGTTTTCAATCCCTAAGCTAGCAAAAATACAATGAACCCAGTATCAAATAAAAACAGCACCTAAAAAGCATAACCCATCTATTAAAAATAGTAGCAAGATGCCGGAGTCGGAAATAATCTGACTGAAGGTAGTAATAGCTGCAATTTAATTTGTGCTAAAACATATTAATGAGTTAATGAAAGTTACAATGGCCTCAGAAGACGAAAAAATGGTGTTAATTATGAGGATATTGTGCATAAAAGCAACGCCTAAAAAGTGAGGGTGATTGGCGATCTGTACCAAACAAACATTTCGGGCAAGAAATAATCTGTGCTCTAGCATAGAATAAAAGGCTCCTTTGAAGCCTTTTATTCTTTTTTATATTGCGTTTTTACCTTCTTATATAAAAGGGAGGATTATTTTAAAGATATTCTACCTTAATAATTTCATATTCGACGTTACCACCTGGAGTTTTGATGATAGCAACATCATCCACTGCTTTACCTACCATACCTCGCGCCATCGGCGAGTTAACTGAAATAAGATTTTGTTTAAAATTAGCTTCGTCATCGCCCACTATCCTATAGGTAGAGGCCTCTCTGGTGTCAATGTTGAGGACTGTTACGGTTGCTCCGAAAATCACCCGACCATTATTTGGCATAGTAGTGACATCGATCACCCGCGCATTAGAGAGTTTAGCTTGGATCTCCTGAATACGTCCTTCACAAAAACCCTGCTCTTCGCGAGCAGCATGATACTCCGCGTTTTCTTTCAGATCGCCGTGCTCGCGTGCTTCCGCAATTGCAGCGACGATGCGCGGGCGTTTTACCATTTTGAGTTCGTTAAGTTCTTCGCGCAGCTTCTCAGCACCCATTAACGTCATCGGAATCTGGTTCATTTAAGCTCCTTAAGCTCCTCGCTCTCTATCCTGTTTTAATGGCATAATCCCGAGTAAGACCTCCAATAGATAGTCTTACAGCGCTTTACACTGGTTGCAAATATAAAAAACTCACTTACAGCAAGGTTATGGACTAGAAGAACCCTTCCACTTTGATAGTATCTTAGCCTAGAGTTCCTCACCAGTCATCGTTTACTTTCTACTGCTGCGGAAGCAGCAAGCAGGAACTATTTTATCTAACATATATCACGATGTGATGCAATTTTAAGACTTATGTCTGGCTTACTTTTGTATTTGTGCTGCAAGCACAAGTAAGCTCCTATTGATCAATAAATGTAGTACTTGACTTGCAACAGTCACTAGTGTTAGTAATGGGCAATTACAGTATCTGATAAAATCTATTTTTTAGATAAAGGGTTTTTAATACTGTAAATTTATTAAATGATGCACCTTTTATCAGTTACGTAAAGTTCGCTCGAATAGTTCAAATTACATGAAGTAGTACCATGCTCCTGATTTTATTCCTACATTCAACCACTAGTAGTTCAATTTAATAGGTAATAAAGAACTAGTAGGTAGCGCTACCTACAGCAAACGACGCAATCTAATTGTTATCGAAGGCCATTATCTGAAAGACGTCATACCTATATAGTGATGCCAATCTTACAAAGATGTTGTTTTTAAGTACTGTGTAGCTTAATAAATGTACTTGTGGATCTCGCCTACACGAGAGATTCTAAAAGCATGTTTGATACCAAGGTAAATGCTTACTTACCGCACTCTCTCTCAGCGAGAGGCTAAATATATAGCAGCAGCTGCTATATATTCTTAGTTCGCATTATCAAATGTGAAAGTTTAGATCCATAAAATGCTAGTATTAGTATATGTTATATGGTAATACTAGCAAGTCTGTGGTAGAATGCAGACCATCTGCAGCTCTTGCTAAGAGCATTGATAGATGATTTTAATTCCTTCGGCGTCATCATCCTCTCCAACTATCCAATGAGTTTTGGTTATAGTTATTTCGCATAAATTCAACTTTCTGCTTTTACTTATTTTGAGTGAGTTTTAGTGAAATGCATTATGTTCCAGCAAAGGTTTTTAATACCTTGACCGGTTGCCGCAGAGATCAAATAATACTTTTCTTTCCAACCTAATGAATCAGTAATTGCTTTAGCGCGCGCTTGCGCTTCATCTTTACTAATTATCAAATCAACTTTGTTAAACACTAACCAACACGGCTTATTGAATAATTTGTTTCCATATTTTTCCAACTCACTAAAAATAATACGGATGTTTTTCACCGGATTAGATTCGTCAATAGGTGCTATGTCAATAAGGTGTAGCATCAACCGACAACGCTCGAGATGCTTTAAAAAGCGAATACCTAAACCTACGCCTTCAGCGGCGCCTTCTATCAAACCTGGGATATCGGCGATCACGAAGCTTTGATCTCCATCCATACGTACTACGCCCAAACTTGGCACCAGAGTAGTGAACGGATATTCTGCAACTTTTGGCTTAGCCGCCGATATAGAGCGAATAAAAGTTGATTTTCCCGTATTCGGTAAACCCAACATACCGACATCAGCCAACAGTCTCAGCTCCAGCTGTAAATAACGCTTTTCACCAGGCGTACCCATGGTTTTTTGACGCGGAGTCCGATTGACGGATGATTTGAAACGCATGTTACCTAAACCGTGCCAACCACCTTTGGCAACCATGAGCTTTTGATCATGGTGCGTCATATCACCCAGAGTTTCGCCGGTACTCTGGTCAATTACGATTGTACCAACCGGGACTTGAAGAATACAGTCCTGACCACGTTTACCAGTACAGTCATGACTTTGGCCATTCTGGCCTCGTTTTGCACGAAAAAATTTTTCAAAGCGATAGTCAATGAGGGTATTTAAGTTCTCATCGGCTACTAAATAAAGGTCTCCGCCATCACCGCCATCTCCACCATCTGGACCTCCTTTGGGAATAGATTTTTCACGACGGAAGCTGACGCAACCATCTCCACCGTCACCGGCGGATACCAGAATTGTCGCTTCATCGACAAACTTCATTTTCTTTCTCCGTTAAACAACGGCGTCTACAGCATGGAATATGGCTTAATAAGCGTATCCCACTAGTAAGCGTCCCTCTACGTTCACTATTAGTTGATAAATTAGAAAGGATTTTCATCAAGGGGATACATTAAAGCATACTACACCATAAGTATGGCAGGTAACCAAACAGAAAAATACCGCGGATAATACCAGTGTTTTCCTATGGATTCAGACATTTATTCTATGCCTACGTTGTAACAACCTTACTCGGAAACGATACAAACATATCTACGATTATGCGGTCCTTTAACTTGAAATTTTACTTTACCATCTGCAGTAGCGAACAAGGTGTGGTCACGACCACACCTTACGTTGTCACCTGCGTGGAATTTAGTACCCCGCTGCCGAATGATGATGCTACCTGCTAGAACAGTTTCACCACCAAAACGCTTTACACCTAGACGTTTTGCATTGGAGTCACGGCCGTTACGACTTGAGCCACCGGCCTTTTTATGTGCCATTTCTCAGATCTCCTTGCAGGCGATGATGCCAATAATTTTCACATCCGTGAACCACTGACGGTGACCAGCTTGCTTACGGTAGTGTTTACGACGACGAAATTTAACTATTCTAATTTTCTTCCCACGACCGTGCGCAATAATTTCAGCTTTGATCACACTATCTAAAACTAGTGGCGTACCGATTTTTACATTTTCTCCATTTACGACCATCATCACCTGGTGAAATTCAACGACTTCACCGGTTGCGATGTCCAGTTTCTCCAAGCGAACAGTCTGGCCTTCGCTTACTCGGTGTTGTTTACCACCACTTTGAAAAACCGCGTACATATAAACCCTGCCCTTCTGCACCTAATTTTCCATCGAGAGGTGCAATAAATACCTGTTATAAAACTCAGATCCTACGCAAATCTGAAGCAGAAGACAAGTGTACTTTTCATTCTTTATTATAGAAAAGAAAGCAAAAGATAACCAAGAACATTTTTCATCCGAAAAATTCAAATATAATAAGTAACAGAATATCTGATCAAAAGGGTTGTTTTAAGCAACTACTAAAAGTCCTTGAACCTATTTAAGAGTGAACAGAAGAATAGATCTTTACAAGATATGGTAGTCATCAACTAGGCTATCCTTAGTCCAATCACAGTATAGTATTCTGATACTTGCTAGATTAATCAGCTGAAATACTAGTCATTAGAGAGGTCAACAATAGTATATCATATGTTGCATGATCATCTTGATTTTCCCTCACCATTTTAGAGCGTATGAGATCACTTACAGTTGATGAAAAACTTCGTATATTTGTTCAAAGTTACTACATAGACATCTATAATGTTCGCCTAATCTAATTAAAGATTAGGGAAATAAATCTAAGATTATAGTTTGTATATCAATACAGCATTCAAATTAATTGATAATTTTATTGACTGTAAAGCCAGCTAAGAATGCTTGAAGGAAGGCAATCAATACAGCCTGCTGCTCACTCGATACATAACTTCTGAGAATATACAGTATGATTGAGTTCATGAATATTGATAGCTTCAATGCTTCTGCAGTGCAGAAGCATCTACTGTTGCATCACAAAAAGTGGCTTATTTACCTTAGTGCAGTAAAAAAAGCAAAGAGAATCCCCACCCAATCTCTGAAATCATTCAGGAAAAAACCAACTACTCAGACTTGTAGTTTTGCTATTTTCAAGTTTACCAAAGGAGGATCACTCACCTCTTATGCGCTCGATCTGTGCTCCTATCGCTTTTAGTTTATCTTCAATGTACTCATATCCGCGATCAATATGGTATATACGATCTACTAGAGTGGTACCTTCAGCAATACAGCCCGCTAGTACCAAACTAGCCGAAGCACGCAAATCAGTTGCCATCACTTGTGCACCGGAAAGTTTCTTCACACCGTGACAGATCGCCGTGTTATTTTCGATCTCAGCCTGCGCGCCCATACGGATAAGCTCAGGGACGTGCATGAAGCGGTTTTCAAAGATAGTTTCTGTAATTACACTTGTACCTTTCGCGATCAAGTTCAGTAACGTGAATTGCGCCTGCATATCGGTTGGAAAACCAGGATACGGTGCAGTACGCACATTCACTGCTCTTGGACGCTTACCGCGCATGTCCAAACTGATCCAATCATCGCCGGTTGTGATATCAGCACCTGTGTCGTGTAGTTTCGCTAGTACGGCGTCTAGCATGCATGGGCGGGTATTACGACATACCACTCTACCACTAGATATTGCTGCAGCCGCTAAAAAGGTACCAGTTTCAATACGGTCTGGTAATATACGATAGACTCCTCCACCGAAGCGCTCAATACCTTTCACGGTGATTTTGTCCGTACCAGCGCCATTGATTTGCGCTCCTAAAGTGATCAGGAAATTAGCGGTATCAACAATTTCCGGCTCACATGCTGCGTTCTCGATAATGGTGACACCGGTTGCCAACGTTGCGGCACTCATGATGGTTACTGTTGCTCCGACGCTCACTTTACTCATTACGATATGCGCACCTTTCAAACGGCCATCGATAGATGCTTTGACATAGCCCTCTTGTAACTTAATGACTGCGCCTAACTGCTCAAGTCCTATAATATGCATGTCTACTGGACGTGTGCCAATCGCACAGCCTCCTGGTAGGGAGACTTCTCCCTGACCAAAGCGAGCCACCAGCGGCCCCAATGCCCAGATAGAGGCGCGCATAGTTTTCACTAGATCGTAGGGCGCGCAGTAAGTATTAACTTTGCTGGCATCGACGTGTACAGAGCCATTCCGCTCTACTTTCGCACCCAAATGGGTGAGCAGCTTCATAGTAGTATCAATATCACGCAGCTTTGGCACATTCTGGATCTCAACCGGTTCTTCGGTCAGTAACGTGGCAAACAGAATCGGAAGAGCAGCATTTTTCGCCCCAGAAATGTTTACTTCACCACTTAGACAGATGGGGCCTTGCACACGAAATTTATCCATAAAAACTGCTCTTAATTCACTAAATAGATAGAGCTTGATTTTCTATAAAAACTCAGAAACCGTTAAGGGCACAGTGACGTTTCCATTCATCAGGAGTATAGATTTTAATAGACACTGCATGAATACGATTATCAGCAATGTATTCCATTAATGGCGCATAAACGACCTGCTGCTTCTTAACACGACTCAGCTTTTCAAACATCTTTCCAACGGCAATCACTTGAAAATGGCTGCCGTCATTTCCTATGACATACACTGCGTCTAGTGGCAGTGCTTTCATCAGTAATGCCTGAATTTCACTATTTTCCATTGCTCATTACTTATTTAAGTTAAAAAATAAAATAGGTGACTTTTTTTAGAGTAAAGCTACGAAATCTAAAAAAATAAAAAAAACAATGTAAAAATGGGATTACGGTTACAAGAGAAATTAGTCACTTTTCTCCACAGAAAAAATAATATTCTGAAGGTTATAAAGGTTAATAAGCGACTGCAATTTATCGCTGATGCCGATAAAATACGGTGCGGCACATTGTCTACGGACAAGCTCCTGCAGATGAATAAGTAGAGCTAGACCAGCTGAATCTATTAGTATCAGTCCAGAAACATCAATGTTTTCTACCTTATTAATCAGGTCATTACGCTGTTGCCATAGTGCTATTAAAGTATCGCGATCTAGTGCACCATGCAACGCTAGCGTGCTAGCGTTGCGCTTCCAACGTAATGACTTATGCATTTTTAATGTTTATCCAGTGTGATCGGCTCTGCCGCGTAACTTTTAAGACGTGCGGTCAGGCCTTCAATACCTTTCGTTCGTAGTAGATCACTCCACTCATTTTGCTTAGTGGTAATTATGCTAATCCCTTCCGCTATCATATCATAAGCCTGCCATTTGCCATTTTGGCTATTTTTACGCCATTGAAAATCTAGGTGCACCGGAGGACGACCGTCAGGGTCGATAATGGTAACACGAATTGCAACAATATTAGCATTTCCTAGCGGTTTTTCCGGCTGGATATGATAGGTTTGGCCGTGATAAAGGGCCAGTATTTGGCCGTATGCTTCCGCCAGATAGTCGCTAAATGCATTGAAATAGGCATTGCTCTGTGCCGGAGTTGCTGCACTATAGTAACGGCCTAGTACAAGTGCACCCGCATACTTTATCTGCACATAGGGCAACAGTTCCTCAAGAACTATATTACGCAGATAATTAGGATTCTTCTTAATTTTTAGCTGCTCGTTCTTCAGGCGTGTGAAGGTTTTTAATGCTGCTTCATTCATCAATTGATAAGGATTGCTTTGATCTACTTCTTTTGCCGTAACCAGCGGCATTATCATTAACATAACAACTATCAGTAAGTATTTAAACATCTTTTTTTACCTCTCGGGGTGAGGCAGGAACTATAGAGATATTGTCGACTATCTAAGTATCTTTTTTTGATGTGTTTAATTATCGCCACTACCGTTCTTATATAGAAATTGGCTAACTAGATCCTCAAGAACAATGGCTGATTTTGTATCATGGAGCGTGTCACCGTCTTTTAACATTGTCGAGTCGAACTCTGGATCTTCAAACCCTAAATTCAATGCTAAAAACTGCTCGCCGAGTAAACCTTGTGTACGGATCGCTAGCGAGCTAGTATTAGAAATTTTTTCAGCATATTCATCACTGATTGCTATAGTGACATGTGGCAGGAGCATTTTCGGATCCAGAGAGATATTGGTTACACGGCCGACCACTACACCTCCGATTTTAACTGGCGAGTTAACTTTAAGACCACCGATGTTATCAAAGGTCGCATAGAGTTGCCATGTCCGCTGGGTACTGAGTGATTTAAGATCCGCTATGCGCAGGCATAGAAAAAGCATCGACGCCAGCGCTAGAAGCATAAAAAATCCCACCCAAATTTCGCTTTTTCTACTTTGCATTATATTAATTCCCAAACATCAGTGCTGTCAGCACAAAATCTAGAGCAAGCACTGCCAGTGAGGTATGTACTACGGTGCGCGTCGTTGCGCGGCTAATTCCTTCAGAGGTCGGGATTGCGTCATAACCATTAAATAACGCAATCCAAGTGACTGTCACCGCAAAAACGGCACTTTTGATCATGCAGTTGATCACATCTCTACGAAAATCTACCATGTTATGCATTACTGACCAAAAAAAGCCCGGATCAATCCCTTTCCAGCTGACTCCAACCAGAGCGCTTCCTACCATCCCTACCACAGTAAAAATTAACGCGAGCAGAGGCATACTAATGAAGCCTGCCCAGAAACGCGGCGACACTACGTAGCGCAACGGATCCACAGCCATCATTTCCATACTAGAGAGTTGATCTGTAGCCTTCATCAGACTAATTTCGGCTGTTAACGCCGATCCGGCACGTCCTGCAAACAACAGTGCAGTCACCACCGGTCCTAGCTCGCGTAAAAGAGATAATGCAACCAACATACCAAGACTAGTTTCTGCTCTATACATTGTTAGCACTAAATATCCCTGCAGGCCCAACACGATACCGATAAATAGCCCAGAGACCACGATGATCATCAATGATAGAACACCAACGTTGTAAAGCTGCTTTACCAGCAGTGGTGCATGTTTACGAAAAGCAGGTTTACCTACCAGCGCGTGAAACAACATAAGACCTGCTCGACCAAAGGTAGAACAAATATTGATCCCGCGGTGTCCCAATGACGCCAGCACTTTTAACAACATTGAATTACATTCTCCCTACGCTAGTTAAATCAGTAAGATAATCTCTAGCGGCAAATCTAAAGGGGACAGGTCCGTCCGCAATTCCGTCCAGAAACTGACGAACACTCGGATCGGGGTTTTCTCGTAGTTCCTGCGTACTACCTTGAGCAATAATCTTCTGTCCGACTACAACATATGCGCGATCCGCAATGCTGAACACCTCAGGCACGTCGTGCGACACTACAATACAGGTGACGCCGAGCGAATGGTTTAGCTCGTCGATTAGTTTTACCAATACGCCCATGGCGATAGGATCCTGACCAACGAAAGGCTCATCTAACATAATGAGATCAGGTTCTAAAGCAATAGCTCGAGCTAGAGCCGCTCGACGTGCCATGCCACCAGAAAGCTCGCCTGGTTTTAATTGCGCTACACCGCGTAATCCCACTGCTTCCAGCTTCATCATCACTATACTGTGTAGTAGAGGTGCTGGAAGCTGAGTATGTTCGCGTAGTGGCCAGGCTACGTTTTCATAAACGGTCAGTTCGGTGAATAGTGCACCTGACTGAAATAACATGCTCATCTTTTTACGCATCTCATAAAGTTTTGTGCGAGACAACTTAGGTATGTTTTCACCATGGAACCAGATTTCCCCGCACTTAGGCCGAAGCTGGCCGCCAATCAGATGTAGCAGCGTAGTTTTTCCAATACCCGACGGGCCTACAATAGCAGTTACTGTACCTTTCTGTACCGTCAGCGAAATTTTGTCAAAAATTGGACGATCACCGTAAGAAAAACTGACTCCATGAACCTCAACCAAGTTCATTTCCTGTTGATCCATTATTACCTCTACTGTTGTGGTTCTGGCATTATAAATGCCTACTCATGGTAGCCTGTAACACGCTATTGCACGACAACTTTACAGAAAGTTACCACCTTGATTTTGTGAAATCCGGAATTTAATTTACTTTTAACACTTAGCTTAGACATTCAAAATCAACGTATATTTGTGATTATAAATCCTAGCTCTATTGTACGAGAGTATTCAGAAGAATTTTTAATGTTCTCAGCTTGTTCTATATTAATAATTTATTTGATTTTAATTTTTTAATGTTCCATCAGTACCGTGTTTTACGAATGATGGTTATCCCACTTTAAGCAGTGCAATATTCCAATATCATTAATATTTTGCTTATCCTTAGCACTTAGCTTAAATATAGTTTTCACTGAAAATGCAATCCCTGTAAGCTGTGAATTAACACTGATACTGCTCTATAAATACTTAATAGTCTGCTGTTATTTAATAACTATCTGATCATAAAAGACAATCTCAGCTAAATCCCCATTATGGTAAATCTATTTACTGGGGGAAACCGTATTGCATATCGCGCTGAATAGGATAATAGCAATACTTTAAAACATGAGCATCTCACTGAAAATATTACGCGAAGAAAATAGCGGCCGCGCTTATTGTTCTGCAATCTCGAACGCATGGTGATCGACAACGCTACCTCTCTCTAATTATTGATCGTAGTATGTACGAACCCGCTCGAGTTGGTGGCAGGTATCGTAGGCACATTAACAAAACAAGAAAATATCGCTAACTTTAAACTAATTGGTATTAAATATTTCCTGCCTTCTGCAATCTGTCGTCTGATGAGTTATGGCGGTATTATGGATGAATGACATTTCTTTACGTACGCTCGATAACTGGGGAGGTATGTAAATATCAGTGTTTTTTACATTGCGCTCTTCCTATAACCTATAACGGATCTACCAGATCGCCGTTTAGTGCAGATGCTACTACCGTGGTGTTCTCGTCTGGGCAATAATTTTGTGGATTCAGCACATTTTATATCTATTGATAAAAAAGGACCGATTTGTCATGTCAACTCAACTTTCAATAGCAAATTTCAATTTTCAGACGGCGGGAAAAGAAGTACTACGTATTGAACGTGAAAGTCTAGAACAGCTAGACCAGTATATTAACGACGATTTCGCACGTGCCTGTGAGATGATTTATCTCTGTCAAGGAAAAGTGGTAGTGATGGGCATGGGCAAATCGGGCTATATAGGGAAAAAAATAGCTGCTACTTTCGCTAGTACCGGTACCCCTGCTTTTTTCGTGCATGCAAGCGAAGCTAACCACGGAGATATTGGGATGGTTGACAACAGCGACATAGTGCTTGCTATCTCAAACAGTGGCGAATCAAATGATATTTTAGCACTGATCCCAGTATTAAAACGGCAGCATATCAAACTCATCTGTATCACGAGTCGTGTTAATAGCGCCATGGGTCGCCTCGCTGATGTGAATCTATGTATAAAAGTACTGCAGGAAGCCTGTCCTCTCGGTCTCACACCGACTAGCAGTACTACTGCAACGTTGGTGATGGGTGATGCGCTTGCGGTAGCGCTGCTTGAGGCACGTGGCTTTACTACTGAAGATTTCGCGTTATCACATCCGGGAGGTGCGCTAGGGCGTAAATTACTGTTGCATGTTAGTGACATTATGCACAGCGGAAACGAGATCCCACACGTCACGCGTGATGCCTCACTACGCGACGCGCTGTTGGAGGTTACGCGTAAAAATTTAGGCATGACTGTAATCGTCGATGATCTCATGAAAATTGAAGGCATTTTTACCGACGGAGACCTACGCCGTGTCTTTGATATGGGGATTGATTTCCGAAATGCCACTATTTCAGAAGTAATGACTCATGGAGGTATTCGGATACGCCCTAATGTGCTAGCGGTAGATGCATTAAATCTGATGCAAAAGAAAAATATTACTACACTACTAGTAGCCGATGATTATCGGCTACTAGGTGTGGTACATATGCATGACCTGTTGCGTGCAGGGGTAATATGAACATGAAAGATAATTTCTTTAAATATTCTTCTAATTCTAATTTAGAAACCTGATGCTAATCTAGCAATCTAATAATGTTAGACGCATGCTAGCTGATTCATCTAATCTCACATGAATGGCTCTTCATAATCGGACATGAGTAATTTATGATGGTCAATAATGACTAAGCGCTAAAGATCTGTAGAGTGTCCCCTAGTGACAACATTTTTCATTTGCCAATTTCTAGCAAAATTGGGGGGGGCTATATGTTACCAAACTTAATTTGCGCCTAATGGATGTGTTTGGTCTATTGAGAACTCTTGGATGCTATCGCTTGCCGATGAGCAAACCCCTGTCACCTGTATCGGCGGCGATCTAGCTTAATCAAATGATGGTCTAAATTGACTCTGAGCATAACAGTCGCCGACAAACATCCGATATTGTTCTGCTTTCCATGAATTATGTAACTTTGCTTTAATGATTTATAAAAAGTTTTGATAATATCGAAAGGCAGTGAGCATGAGTAAAAGCAGACGTTGGATAACGCTCATTCTAGCCTTGATTGCACTGTTACTACTCGGCCGGAACCTAACTAGCAAAGATGAAAGCAGTGCGCTGAGCGCTACTAAAAACCAGACATCTACCTATATTAGCATGAATTCGAACACCATCATTTATAACACTGAAGGTGCGCTGATATACAGGATAACATCAGATAAAATAACCTATTTTACAGTGAATAAAGTCAGCTGGTTTCACAATCCAGCCATCACTACTTATGACGAACATCAAGTACCGAACTGGTCCGCACGTGCTGATACAGCTAGACTGAGTAATGATCATATGTTGTATCTATATGGACATGTTGAAGTGAATACCTTAATGCATAATTCTCAGCTTCAATTTATTAAAACGGATAGTGCGCGGGTTAGCCTAATCTCACAAAATGTGACTTCTAACGATAAGGTTATATTTTTTGGGCGAGGCTTTAGATCTGCTGGTATGAAGATGTGTGGAAATTTAAAGAAAAAAACCGCTCAGTTGATTGGGAAGGTTAAAACTTATTATGAAATTAAAAATATACACCAACAGCATTAAGTTTTTCCTAATCATGGTGATACTAGTAATAACCAGCTTACCCGTGCTAGCAGTGACTAGCGATTTGGATAAACCCATTAATGTTGAATCCGAGAAGCAAGCGTTAGATCTGCAAGGTAATGTAGCAACTTTTACTGGAAACGTTATCGTAACCCAGGGCACCATCAAAATCACTGCTGATAAAGTCTTGGTGACACGTCCCAACGGCAATAGTAATAAAACTATAGTTGATGCTTATGGTAATCCTGCAACCTTTTATCAAATGCAGGATAATGGCAAACCTCTACATAGTCACGCCGCTAAGTTGCACTATGAACTCGCAAAAGATTTTATTGAGTTAATTGGTAATGCTTATATCGAGCAGCTAGATAGTAATATCACAGGAGACCACATAACCTATTTAGTGAAGGAGCAAAGAATGCAGGCATATGGCCAGGGACGGAATAAGCGTGTAACAACCGTGCTTATGCCGTCACAGATACATGAAAAAAACACTAACATCCAGAAAAAAAACTGATAGGCGGCTATGGCTATACTCATCGCAAAAAACCTAGCAAAGTCCTATAAAGGACGTCCCGTAGTAAAAAATGTCAGCCTACAGGTAAAATCTGGTGAGATCGTAGGTCTGCTCGGCCCCAACGGGGCAGGTAAAACTACTACTTTTTATATGGTTGTTGGCATTATTCCATGCGACAGCGGTCGAATTTTTATCGACAAGGATGATATCAGCATTCTCCCACTCCATGCGCGAGCGCGTCGTGGCATCGGCTACT
Organism: Pantoea sp. Nvir; assembly: GCF_009829915.1. Classification (GTDB taxonomy): domain Bacteria; phylum Pseudomonadota; class Gammaproteobacteria; order Enterobacterales; family Enterobacteriaceae; genus Pantoea. The sequence goes on from NZ_SZZW01000001.1 coordinate 409,944, forward strand.
TACCGCAGGAAGCATCTATTTTTCGTCGTCTGAGTGTCTATGATAACTTGATGGCGGTACTACAGATCCGTAACGACCTTACTGAAGGACAACGTCGAGATCGTGCCAATGAGCTAATGGAAGAATTCCATATCTATCATCTGCACAGAAACATGGGTCAGGCACTCTCAGGCGGTGAACGTCGCCGCGTGGAGATCGCTCGTGCTCTGGCGGCGAATCCCAAATTTATACTCCTGGATGAGCCATTTGCCGGAGTGGATCCTATATCAATTATCGATATCAAAAATATCATCAAGCACTTACGTACTAGAGGTCTCGGCGTATTAATTACCGATCACAATGTACGAGAAACCCTAGCAGTGTGCGAACGCTCCTATATAGTTAGCCAAGGCCATTTAATCGCCCATGGCACACCTAATGAAATTCTTTTAGATGAGCAAGTTAAACAAGTTTATTTGGGCAAAGATTTCAGACTTTGATAAGGTGTCGTTAATACGACATTAGCTTAGGAAATGCTGTCCTGAATATGAAGCAAGGTTTACAACTTAGGCTTAGCCAACAGCTAGCGATGACTCCTCAGTTGCAGCAGGCAATTCGTTTACTACAGCTCTCTACACTTGAGCTTCGACAGGAGCTACAACTAGCGCTAGAAAGTAATCCGCTCCTGGAACAAGCCGAAGTACACGAAGAAGTCGACAACCTCGAGTATCTTGAGTATAAGGAAAATGAAGTACAAGACACTCTCGATGCTCTTGAACAGAAAGAAATACCAGACGATCTACCGCTTGATGCTACTTGGGATGCGCTCTATACCGCGGGCACACCTTCAGGTACTGATACTGACTACCAGTATGACGATTTACCAGTCTATCAAGGCGAAACAACCCAATCACTACAAGATTATTTGATGTGGCAAGTTGATTTGACACCTTTCACTGAAACCGATCGAGCTATTGCCACTTCGATTATAGATGCTATTGACGATACAGGGTATCTTACTATTTCGCTTGATGAGATCCTTGATAGTCTAGGCAATGAAGAGCTAATGCTGGCCGAAATCGAGACAGTACTAAAACGTATTCAACTCTTTGATCCTGTCGGCGTCGGCGCTCGCGATCTGCGCGACTGCCTGCTGGTACAACTCTCACAGTTCTCCAATGCTCATCAGGCTACGCCGATTCTATCCTCAGCCCTTCTGATCGTCAGAGAGCATCTTAATATGCTAGCTAACCATGATTTTCGTAGCTTGATGCGCGTTACTCGTTTTAAAGAAGATGTTCTGAAAGAGGCAATGTTACTTATCCAGTCACTAGATCCACTTCCGGGACAAGCAGTGTGTACCAGCATACCAGAATATGTGATTCCCGATGTGTTAGTACGCAAAATTGGCAATTGCTGGATGGTTGACCTTAATAATGATAGCCTGCCGCGCCTGAGGATTAATGAGCACTACGCGGCTATGGACGGTTCCGCGCGTAACAATAGTGATAATCAGTTTATACGTAGCAATTTGCAGGAAGCTCGATGGCTAATCAAAAGCCTGGAAAGCCGTAATGAGACACTGCTGAAAGTGACACACTGCATTGTCGACCAGCAGCGAGCTTTTTTTGAACAGGGCGATGAGTTTATGCGTCCGATGGTGTTGGCAGATATTGCCCAAGCCGTAAATATGCATGAATCCACTATTTCTCGTGTGACGGCGCAGAAGTACCTGCACAGCCCGCGTGGTATCTTTGAACTCAAATATTTTTTTTCCAGCCACGTAAATACCGAAGGTGGAGGTGTAGCCTCATCAACGGCCATTCGAGCAATAATAAAAAAATTAATCTTAGTAGAAAATTCTGCTAAACCATTGAGTGATAGCAAGCTTACCTCCATATTATCCGAGTACGGTATTATAGTAGCACGTCGAACCGTTGCTAAATATCGCGAATCTTTATCTATCCCTCCATCGAACCAGCGCAAGCAGCTAGTTTGACAGAAAAAAGCAGGAAACCCCTATGCGTCTGAACATTACTAGACAACATATTGAAATAAATGAACTATTATGTGCATTTATCAACAATAAATTTTCTAAAATGGAATACTATTTTTATAAAAACAATCCAATCAATATTGGCATTTTGATCTAAAAGTAGAGACGATCTGTCTTATTGGAGAATGAACGTTACACATCAAGAGTATTGATGTTGTACGTTACATAAGAAGCGGAAGATATGTACACAGCGATTGGCGGACTGCTTGATACTCCTGATTGTCAATTCATCCGACATAAATACACATTGAAAAATATTAATCTACACGCTTTCAGAGTGTGTGCGGCTTGCTGTTTACGGCGGTCTAAGTGGAGGAACCCCCCCCTAATTATGCCATCTTTTGCAAGCGCTACAAGATATCACGCAGTCTTTAAATTCGTCAGGCATGTGATGATGCTATGAACTTGCAAGTGAAACAATGATGAACAAAGAACTGACATTAGAAATGAGCACCGTGTTAAAACCTAACTGTACGCGTAGAGGCATACATTGCAAGAGTAAAAAGCGTGCAATAGAAATTATTAGCGAAATAGCGGCTCAACAGCTCAATATGTCACCTCAAAAGCTTTTTGAAGCAATTCAAACACGTGAACGTATGGGTAGCACTGGTATAGGCAATGGTATTGCAATCCCGCATGGTAAGCTGGAAGAAGATGCACTGCATGCTATAGGAGTCTTTATCAGTCTTTATCAACCTATCGCTTTTAATGCGGTAGATAATCAGCCGGTTGATCTATTATTCGCGCTGCTAGTTCCAGCGGATCAGTGCAAAACTCATCTGCACACCCTGTCTCTAGTCGCGAAACGCCTAGCGGATAAAACTATTTGCCGCCGCTTGCGGGCGGCAAAAAGTGATGAAGATCTGTATGCCATCATTACAGCAGTTCCAAAGGAGTAGTAACGCGTGTTGCAATTTTATCGGTGCGCATTCCGTGTTTAAAATAGGGGGGGAGCATAAAGTCATGGTGCTGATGATCGTTAGCGGTCGTTCAGGTTCAGGAAAATCGGGGGCGCTACGTGCTCTGGAAGATATGGGATTTTACTGCGTAGATAACTTGCCCGTGGCTCTGTTACCAGAGCTAGCGCACTCCCTTGTAGCGCGTAATATTTCGGCGGCCATCAGTATCGATGTACGTAATATGCCAGAATCACCAGAAATTTTTGATACCGCATTTAATAATCTGCCAGACGCTTTTTCACCACAGTGGCTGTTTTTAGATGCCGACCGTCACACACTCATTCGTCGTTACAGCGATACACGTCGTCTACATCCACTCTCTAGTAAAAACTTGTCACTAGAAAATGCGATTGATGAAGAAAATACTTTACTGGAACCTCTGCGCTCGCGCGCTGATTTAATAATCGATACATCAGAGATGTCAGTTCACGAGCTCGCAGAAATATTACGTACAAAGTTGCTGAACAAGCGTGAGCTGACGATGGTCTTCGAATCCTTTGGTTTCAAACATGGAATTCCCATTGATGCTGATTACGTCTTTGATGTGCGTTTTCTTCCCAACCCACATTGGGATCCTAAACTTCAAACAATGACTGGTCTCGATCGGCCTGTCATAACATTCCTTGAACAGCACATAGAAGTAAATCAATTTATTTACCAAACGCGCAACTATCTAGAATTATGGCTACCTATGTTAGAAACTAACAACCGTAGCTATCTTACCATCGCTATCGGCTGTACCGGAGGTAAACACCGTTCAGTCTATATTGCGGAACAGCTGGCTGACTATTTTCGTTCATGTGGCAAAAATGTACAGTCTCGGCATCGCACTTTGGAAAAACACAAACCATGACTGTTAAAAAAACCGTTAAAATCAAAAATAAGTATGGCATACATGCGCGTCCTGCTATGAAATTATTTGAATTGGTTAAAAGTTTTGATGCCGAAGTTTTACTGAGAAATGAATCAGGCACCGAGGCAGAAGCGCGAAGTGTAATCGCATTACTGATGCTTGATTCAGAAAAAGGGGGGTACATTGAGATTGAATCCAGTGGCGCAGAAGAAAACCAAGCACTAGCGGTCGTAATAGAGTTTTTTGAGGCAGGCTTCGACGAAGAATAATCCTAGTGCAAGTAATCTCCCTGTAGAAATTCCTTCTTAACCCATCTTACGCAGAATCAACAGCTAACATTACTTTAATAACTACTCTTTGGCATGAAAAAGCTGCGCATAATTCATTGAGTTAGTTTTAAAAAAATGCTGAGAGCCTGATCAGATTAAATTACCTTTCTTACGGAAAGATTAATTACGCCAATATAACGAAGAAAAATATCTCAAAAAAGTATCAGCATACAATTAGAAAATAATTTTTTTAATTTGCTAAATTACCCATTTAATTTTTTTATGTTCAAATACTTCTCAATGTCATATCTTATGGCGAATTTTCACGCAAGAGCTAACTAACTTGCTAAGTAAGTGCTAGAATCTACAAAGCATCGCCCAATACTACTTGTAATACCTCCCTTAATTATAGCAATAGCATCTTCCCCCCCTAGTGTTAACACCACAGCATCTTAACACCATAATTGAACATATTGACCATTACCGCCTACAGCTCTTTAAAATTGTTCCAAACAGTCAGTTTACACACTGCTGTGCTAGTTTATGGTTCTGTAGCGGAGTAAGCTGAATTAGAGGAGAGCACTTCGTAGATTTTTAACAGGATCGAGTAAATTAAATGTAAGGCGCTTAGTTACAGCGTAACCCGCTAGATCAGTTTCGCATCTTAAAATATATGCACCGTGGAAGAATACCATTCTCACGAACTCAGAGATAGTATGCACTTTATAACACTCTCTTCAGAACGGGGAATACAGTACTTGTCAAGAATATTTAAAGGTGGATACTGTCCTAAAAACAGTCCACGGTTTTATTAAAACAGCGTTCCTTAGTTCCGAAAGTTCGGCTTCAGCCCTAGTTCTAAGATCCTCTAGTCTACAAATACTTGCAAATCTAGTACATTAACAACTTTATGACCGGAGACTATAATGACTATTTTGGTAAGGGTATGTCAAGTAGCACACTGTCGATTCGTCCATTAAGCGGTTCCACTTCTTTTAGCTACAAGCCACCATTACATGTAATACCTATCTTTACGGCAAGGCAAGCTATTTACCTACGGAAGAGATTACAAGTAATTCGAGGGACGTCACTTAACTTGGGCATAATTATTGTAATGAAAGGGACTGAAAATAACTATTATGAATACATGGTTGGTGGTATCTCATCTGAACACTAGGTCATAACATCGTAAGATTCGGTGCAGAAATGAGAGACGGCTTCTCCTAGTACTGAATCAAGGCAGTGCATTCCATAAAGGAGATCCTTGCTAACTAGCTACACTAGTTATCGTATTTCTTACAGGTAAAACTTAAGTATAGTGATCTAAAGGGGGGGTGTTGTTAGGTCACCGTGTTCATTCCATAGCCGAGCTAAAAACAATTAAAAATAGAGAAAATGACTTTTGTATAAATTTACGAAATCTTTTCTGAAATCTATGCAAAATTAAGCTCATTGTTATTTTTCCTGTAAAAATAGACTCCTACTGCAAGTAAAGGTACCCAGTTCATAAATATATTGCTAACTGATTAACATTAGTAAACGAAGCTCGAATAATTGAAACGGCATATCTGTTGCACCAGGAATGGATGTGTTTGTGCGCAAAATTGCTTCCGTGTAGGCTGTTATACGTTGAACAATGAGTTTGGCGCAGTGACCATATCTAATATGAAGCATTATATTAATAATAAAGTAAGAGAGATTAGCTGTAACTCAGATATGTTGGTATAAAAGTGATTGGTAAGCACATAGCGATGATCTAACAGATCTAGCTGGTCTCACGCCGATATACTAATACGAAACCTCGTAAAAATAGTATTTACGATTGCTATCTAGAAATAGGAAGCTTGCTGCACTTCGGGATTTTGTTGTTCAACATTGAAAAAAAGATAATAATCAAACAATGAAAGATCTTCACTGTGATCTGTATTGAATATCACTTTAATACGGAAGTAGAACATGATGTATAGATAAGAGCTCTGATAAACGCCTATAACGCAATTTTCCCTGGAGTAGAGACCCTTATATTGAGTTCGATGTACAGCAGGATAGAGAAGAGAATTAGCTGGCGTGTATGAAGCCTTAGCTGTTCCTAATCGCCCACAACAAACACACTATGGGATTTGCTAAGTAAAACTGAGCAGTTTCATATCCACATGGAAAGTAATCTTGTCTTAGTTCTAGGTTCTAGCGGGCAGATGGCTTTCGTCCGTACAGAATGGAGTGGCTTGCTAACTTTAAAGTTGAAGTGGCCATCTAAGAATACATTATCTCTCCAGAACATATAGAGAGTGTTCTATCAAGCTAGAACCCTAAATTTTTGCTAATGACGACGAGGTGCATGGCTTGGATTTAGTATTAACGGCAATTACCGCATGCAGTTTAATGAGTCAGATTTTTACTCTACCTTACTACCTATTTTACTATTCGTAGATATGGGCGGGTGCCGCGCGGTGGTGGATCGTCATCTGGTGCATTATTTTCCTCATCGCTAGCTTTATCTAGACGATCACCGTCAATTACTGATTTTATTATTCGCAGATATGGGCGAGTGCCACGCGGTGGCGGATCATCATCTGGTGAATTATTCTGCTCACCGGTAGCGTTATCTAGACGATCACCGTCAATTACTGACATTATAGTACGTGGCCTATCTTTTGTATCCTGTACACCTAATCCATAGATTGGCTCTGATTCAAATATTGTACCTGCACCATTTTCGCGTGCGTAAATTGCTAAGATAGCAGCCATTGGCACAGAAACCTGAAGCGGTATGCCACCGAAACGCGCACTAAAACGTACTTTTTCATTGCCAAGCTCAAGATTACCAACCGCGCGTGGTGCGATATTCAGTACAATCTGGCCGTCACGCACATATTCCAGAGGAACCTGGACGTCGGGTACGTTAACATCGACCACCAGATGTGGCGTTAGCTGGTTATCAATTAGCCAATCGTAAAAAGCACGTAACATATAAGGACGACGAGCCGATATTTTTGATATTTTCATAGCTCTTAGCTCCAGGGTTGTAAGCGCATTTCACGTTCCTCATCCGTTAATGAAGTAAGGAAAGAGTCGCGTTCAAATACGCGAGTCATATAGCTTTTCAGTTCTTTTGAACCAGTACTTGTAATATCTATACCTATAGATGGTAGACGCCATAGCATCGATGAAAGATAGCAATCTACCATGCTGAACTCCTCTCCCATAAAGAAAGGGGTGCGAGAAAAAAGCGGCGAAATTGACAGCAACTCTTCATGCAACTGTTTGCGCATTGTTTCTGCTTCTTGACCGTTGCTCTTTTCAATGGTGTACATCAGACTATACCAGTCCTGTTCAATACGGTACATCATCAAACGGTTTTCGCCGCGTGCAACCGGATAGACCGGCATTAATGGCGGGTGCGGAAAACGCTCGTCCAAATATTCCATTATGATGCGTGATTCATAGAGCGTCAATTCACGATCTACCAATGTCGGTAAGGTTCGATAAGGATTGAGTTCAATAAGATCCCGCGGCAAGTTATCCATTGTAACCTGCTCAATCTCCACGCTGACGCCTTTTTCAGCTAGCACGATACGGACGTGATGGCTGAAAATATCAGTAGGACTAGAAAATAGCGTCATTACCGAACGTTTGTTGGCAGCGACAGCCATGAAAACCTCCAAGTTTGTTCACAAAATACGGCTAATAGCGCAGTTCTTACAGCGCCTCACCTACTCAATCGTTCGCTCATAGACACCTTGTTAGCCTGATCCTCTTTAGACTGTTGAATAGACGTCAGGCACCGCCTATGTGTTTCTATATAGGCGCAAAGTATCGTAGAGTTTACCAGATTTTAAGCAAATTGTAGGTGAGGATTTAAAATTTACGGGAGCATTTGTAATGTCATACAGATATTGTAAGCATAGCTCTAGATAAAGGCACTCCAAAGAAAATAAAAAAACCCGCCGAAGAGGGTTTTTTGTACGTGTTGCTATTACCTAAGCTGTAATACTTAACGCTTGGAAAACTGCGGACTACGGCGTGCTTTACGTAAACCGACTTTCTTACGTTCAACCCGACGTGCATCACGAGTAACGAAACCTGCTTTACGCAATTCAGAAAGCAGAGATCCATCGTATTCTACTAGAGCGCGGGTGATACCGTGACGTATAGCGCCTGCTTGACCAGAGATGCCACCACCTTTTACGGTGATATACAAGTTAAGTTTACCAACCAGATTCACGAGTTCCAGTGGTTGACGCACCACCATACGTGCAGTCTCACGACCGAAATACTGATCTAAAGAGCGCTGATTAACTATAATGTCACCTCTACCCTTCTTGAGAAAGACACGTGCGGAAGAGCTTTTACGGCGACCAGTTCCGTAACATTGAGTTTCAGACATTGCCTATAATCCTGTTAAATGTCAAGATACTGTGGTTGCTGTGCTGCATGGTTATGCTTATTGCTCGAGTAAACTTTTAGCTTACGGAACATTGTGCGACCTAAAGGTCCCTTTGGTAGCATGCCCTTTACCGCTATTTCAATCACACGCTCAGGGCTGTGAGCAATCATCTCTTCAAAGGTCGCCTGTTTGATACCACCGATATAACCAGTATGACGATAGTAAATTTTATCACGACGCTTGTTGCCGGTGACGATAACTTTTTTAGCGTTAAGAACAATGATGTAATCACCATTATCAACGTGCGGAGTGTATTCTGCTTTATGCTTACCACGCAAACGACGTGCCAGTTCAGTCGCCAAGCGACCTAATTTTTTACCAGTTGCGTCAACAATATACCAGCCATGCTGTACGGTCTCTAGTTTAGCTATGAAAGTTTTCATCGAAAAGCTTACCCAAATTAAGTTTCATGTTAGTGAAAACCTAAACGCTTGAGGCTCACACGAACATTTTGACTAGCAAGCCTACTACCCCTTTGTTTAGGATATAGTTACCGGAGCACAACAAATTAGGGAAATAAATCCAGTTGCTGTTGTAAAGTAGGATTGCGGTATTATAAAGAAGTCAATTCTAAAAATCGAACTCTATTTGACTTTTCCTTACGAGATTTTAAGGTAGATGCGGCAGGTAAAAATACTCCTTGCTTTGCATTTCTTGCAAGCGAGATAAGCAACGCTGGTACTCCAATTTCAGCTGTCTACCCTGATAAATGTCTAGCAATTCCATTTCCGCTGCTACAACTAGTTTGACATTATGTTCGTATAACTCATCCACCAGCATAAGAAAGCGTCGTGCCTGTTCTTCTGTTTCAGAGATCATTACCGGTACATTATAAAGTAACACGCTGTGAAAACAGCGCGATATCTCAATATAGTCATGCTGGCTACGACCTTCACCACACAGCGTCATAAAGTCAATTGACATTACCCCTTTGCTAACACCTAGTGTCGTAATTTGACGATGATTGATCTCCAGAACTAGAACCTTATCAGGTGACCTGCCCGCCAACGTCTTAAACATACGTTCCATTTTGGCATTCGTGGCTTCGTTAAGAGGGAAATTCCACAAATTTGCTACAGTCGGCATGTGCAATCGATAATCAATCCCAGCGTCCACATTCATTACATCGCAATACTGTTTAATTTTTTCAATTACCGGCAGAAAGCGATCACGTTGCAGACCGTCACGATAGAAATCTTCTGGTGGAACATTTGAAGTCGCTACCAAAGTAATACCGCGCTCAAATAGCGCTTCCATTAGCGTACCGAGCAACATAGCATCGGCAATATCTGAGGCAAAAAATTCATCAAAGCAAAGAATATCCGTTTCAGCTTTAAAGTTATCGGCGATAGTAAGCAGCGGATCGATCTGTCCCTGTAGTTGGGTCAGTTCTTTATGTACACGCAGCATAAAACGGTGGAAATGGAGACGCAGTTTGCGATTGCCGGGAATAGAATGAAAAAAAAGATCCATGATCCAAGTTTTGCCACGTCCTACACCACCCCACATATAGAAGCCACGCACAGTTTGTTGCGTCTTATTTTTCTTTTTGCCTATCAGCCAGGATAGGCAGCTGAATAATCTTTTTTTTCCATGGGCTAGTAAATCAGGTTCACGCGCAACCAGCACCTTCTGAATAGCATTCAGTTTGGTAACTGCTTCGCGTTGTACATTATCAGGTTTATAGTCTCCCTGTAACAATGCTCTTTCATAATACGCAAGCAGAGATGAGGTTTGCATGGCTCTTTTTGAATCTCTGAAATAGTTTTATTAACAACTTAATTATCGAAAAAAGACCACTCTATATTAAAGCATGCTCTCTCAGAGTTCCACATCCATAAAATTAACAGGTATAGTGGCTATTATTGAAATGTTAGATGCCTTAAATATTAGATGCCTTATAAGCAACAGAAATTATATGGGAGTTATTATGACCTGGGAATACGGGCTAATTGGTTTAGTTATAGGTACTCTTGTCGGTGCAGTTGCTATGCGTTTCGGGAATAAAAAAATACGCAAGCAACGCAGCTTACTGTATGAATTGGAGAAAACTAAAGCAGAGTTAGCTGATTACCGCAAAGAGTTAAATAACTATTTTTTACGCAGCACTGAATTATTAGACAATATGGTGCACGATCATCACCAATTCTATCAGCATATTGTAAAAGGATCGAACGATCTATTGTCGAACCCTACGCTCGAAAAAAACACTTTCGCCTACCAGCTGACCCAAGCAGAGGCGGATAATGACCAAGTACTGGTACAAATACCACGTGATTATTCAGAGAGTGCTTCCGGTATGTCAAGCGACAAACGTACCGGACGTGACTAATTATTTTAGGAAGCAACTATATTGCAATTGCACCCTGTATTTTTACGAACCCAGACCCTATATCAGCTGTCAAATATGTTTAATTCCCCCCCACTTTTACGCAGCGAGAGCGTTGTAGCAATGAAAAAACAAGCACAACTGTTAAGTGCATTAGCCTTGAGTATCGGGATGAGTCTTGCAGTGGCCCCAGCCACGATGGCGACTCTACCCGCCCAAGTTCAGGGCCAGCCTTTACCCAGCTTGGCGCCAATGCTAGAGAAAGTATTGCCCGCAGTGGTCAGCGTCCACGTTGAAGGTACTGAAATGACCACTCAAGTACAAGATATACCTGAACCATTGAAGCGTTTCTTCGGCCAAACGCCGGGAGGCGAGCAAGTACAGCCGTTTGAAGGCTTAGGCTCTGGTGTAATTATTGATGCCGCTAAAGGCTATGTGCTTACAAATAATCACGTAGTAAACGGTGCGGATAAAATCAGCGTACAGCTTGGCGATGGCAGAGAGTATGACGCAAAGCTCATTGGTCATGACGAACAGAGCGATATTGCCCTTATTCATGTTAAAGGAGCAAAAAATCTGACTCAGGTGAAAATAGCTGATTCCGATCAGCTAAAAGTAGGAGATTTTGCCGTAGCGATTGGAAACCCATTCGGCCTAGGCCAGACAGCGACCTCTGGAATTATTTCCGCGCTGGGACGCAGTGGGCTTAACCTGGAAGGACTAGAGAATTTTATACAGACCGACGCTGCTATTAACCGCGGCAACTCCGGCGGAGCCTTAGTGAACCTTAACGGCGAGCTGATCGGAATTAATACCGCGATTCTAGCATCGAGTGGAGGAAATATTGGCATCGGCTTCGCAATCCCCAGCGATATGGCAATTAATCTTGCACAGCAGCTGTTGAAATATGGGGAAGTAAAACGTGGCCAGCTCGGCGTTAAAGGTACTGAGATGACGGCAGATATCGCTAAGGCATTTAACGTTGACGCACAGCGTGGCGCTTTTGTCTCTGAAGTAATGCCGCAGTCTGCCGCGCAGAAAGCGGGTATTAAATCTGGAGATATTATCACCTCAATTAACGATAAGCCTGTTAATAGTTTTGCTGAATTGCGTGTGAAAATTGGCACCACAGCACCAGGACAGAAAGTGAAACTCGGCCTCTTGCGTGATGGAAAACCACTTTTAATAGATGTCATTCTGGACCAAAGTGCACAGAGCAGTGCTAATGCACAGCTGATGTCACCTGCACTGCAAGGCGCTATGCTAAGCGATGGCGCAACGAAAACCGGTGATAAGGGTATTAAAATTGACAGCATTGATAAGGGCACGCCGGCTGAACAGGTTGGTCTACAAAAAAATGATGTCATTATTGGAGTTAACCGTACACGTGTCACTACCCTTGCCGAAATGCGTAAAGTGCTGGCAGCTAAGCCCCCGGTACTAGCTCTCAATGTGATACGAGGAGACGAATCTATCTACCTATTACTACATTAATAACTCACTGTCTGGCGAACAACTTAAGAACGGGTTTGTTCGCCTTTCTTTCTCTGTTATTTGCCTATGATCTCCTATAGAGTGGTGCATGAATTAACATTTTTTTTAAAATTTTGAATTTTTGTTGTAAACACGATGATGGCGGGTATCTTACTCATGGTCCCACGCTAGTCTTGACGCACAGTTCTTAAATTATATTACCAGCTGACCCTTCCTATGAGCCTACTTAACTAGTATAAGAGAAAGCATGGCTGCCTAGTTTGAGCAATTCCTAAAAATTAATAAACTTCTTCAGTTTTAGCTGCGATCTATTGGAAATGCAATCACTTCGCTTAGAGAATTTGCCTTCAGCGCTAGCATAATTAGACGATCTACGCCAAGCGCGACACCGGAACAATCAGGCATGCCATGTGCCAGAGCATCTAGTAAATAGTTATCTATTGGATATTGTGGTAACCCGCGTACTGCGCGTTGGTAGTTATCTTTTTTGAAACGCTGCAGTTGTTCGTAGCTATCTGTTAATTCGTAGAAACCGTTTGCTAGCTCAACACCTTTGTAATAGACTTCAAATCGTTCCGCAACACGTTGATCTTCAGTACTAATTTTAGCTAACCCTGCTTGGTTCGCAGGGAAATTATAGATGAATGTTGGCTTATCAATACCAATATTTGGTTCTACACCCATCATAAAGAGAAGCATGAGTAGAGTATCAATATCCTCTTCGCGACTAGCCAATTGATCTTCACACAATGGTGTAGCCGCACTGCGCAACTGTGTTTTATTGGCTGAAAGTGGGTCTAGATTTAGATGAACAATAAACGCTTGTTGGTAGGAGATAAATTCAGCTTTATTACACCCTAGAACCTGTATAAGAAGTTCGTCAACCTCATTCATGAGGCGGTACATATCATAGTGTGGACGATACCACTCCAGCATGGTGAATTCAGGATTATGGTAACGTCCAACCTCTTCGTTACGGAAGGAGCGCCCCATTTGATAGATGGGGCCGCTGCCTGCGGCTAAGAGTCGTTTCATATGATATTCTGGACTGGTCGTTAGCCAGAGGTCACGACCCTGCGGCGAACCGTAACCCACAAACCGTGTCTGAAATGGCACTAAATGAACATCAGTAACACTTGCCTGACTCAGCGCCGGAGTATCCACTTCTAGTATACCGTGATTTGCAAAAAAAAGTCTAATGTCTGACAGAATAGCAGCACGGTTCAACAAATTACCCATAGGGGCGCTCGGTTGCCAACTTACTATTTCGCTCATAACAAAAACGCTCTATATAAGTAATAAGTAAAAAGAGGTAATCATGAAATCGCGGCCTCACAAGGTTACTAAACGCAGCTATAAATGGCAGAAGAAAAATGGCAAAAAACCGGCTAGGAATGATTATTACAGCCGGTACGAAAGATACGTACCGGTTTTTCTAAGAGATTACTGAGTGGTACGCTGAATAGCCTGGCCACCCGCTTCTACGTCTTCTCCTAACCCTCGTGTAGTGTTACAGGCAGAAAGTAAAGAAGAGAATAGCAGTATTGAAAAAATAGCAACAATATTTTTTTTAAACATGGCGATGTCCTTTTTGTCGTTACAGTCCAATGCTAAGCATAGACTGCTTATGGCTGAATGTACTACTAAAAAGCACATAAAAAGGACTCTTGGTAGAGAATCTTTCTGATAACTTTTCCAAAGTGAGAAAGATATGTATAAATAATAGTCTTAACAGAATTAAATTCTTTGAGCTTAGGCGTAAAGAATTAGCATAGAATTTTTTATTCTTCTATTGTACTCACATAAATGTACTATCTCCTAATATGGAAATGCACTATCTACTTATTTTACTCGTGACACGTACTCGCCAGAGCGGGTATCTACTTTAATCACTTCACCAATCTGAACGAACAGCGGGACTTTAACTACTGCGCCAGTTTCTAGCTTAGCTATCTTACCGCCAGTCCCTACAGTATCGCCTTTCAGGCTAGGGGCAGTTTCAGTTACTTTTGCTTCAATGAAGTTCGGTGGTTGAACAGCGATAGCTTTATTATTCCATAGAGTAACGATGCACTCTGCATTATCCTGCAACCATCTTTGCATATATTCCAGAATTTTCATTTCAATATGATATTGCTCGAAGGTTTCTGGGTGCATAAAATAGAAGAATTCACCATCCTTGTAAGAGTATTGTAGCGTTACATCAATAACGTCTGCTCCTTCTACTGAGTCAGTAGACTTGAAAGTTTTCTCAATACGAGTGCCTGTCAGCAAGCGACGCATTTTTACACGCACAAATGCTTGGCCTTTACCTGGCTTAACGAACTCACTGGATTCGATGGCATACGGCTCGCCTTCGAACATGATCTTAAGACCTGAACGAAAATCGTTACTAAGATATGTCGCCATAAAATCCTCTAGGAATAATTGAACTAAGTGATAGCAAAAAAATGACGTATATTGTAAATCGAAAACTGCATTCTAGGGAAGAATGGTTGCAGCAACTTGCTGATGTTGTTAAAGAACCTAATGAATTATTACAACTTTTAGGCCTTGATCAGTATACTCAACTAGCCGATGGCATCAATGCAAGTAGCCTTTTTGCCCTACGCGTTCCCAGAACCTTTATTGCACGTATGAAACCGGGAGACGCACAAGATCCTTTGTTGTTACAAGTAGTGACGCAAAGTCAAGAATTTATTCAAGTACCAGGTTACAGCACCAATCCTCTTAACGAGCAGTGTAGCGTGGTTCCTGGATTATTACATAAGTACAGGAATCGTGCGCTGCTGTTGGTTAAGGGAAGCTGTGCAGTTAATTGTCGTTACTGTTTTCGCCGTTATTTTCCTTATCAGGAGAATCAGGGAAATAAACGCAACTGGCAGAGAGCTATTAATTATATTCTTACTCATCCCGAAATAGATGAAATTATCTTTTCTGGTGGGGATCCGCTGATGGCGAAAGATCATGAACTGGCATGGTTAATCAGTGCAATGGAGCAAATTCCGCATCTGAAAACTTTACGTATTCATAGCCGGTTGCCTGTAGTTATCCCTTCACGAATTACGGACAGACTATGTGATATCCTAGCTGAAACTCGTCTGCAGGTATTAGTAGTTACACATATCAACCATGCACAGGAGTTTGATGACTCATTAATTATGGCGATGCGTCAGCTCAAAAGTACCGGCGTCATTCTTCTGAACCAGAGTGTTCTGCTACGAGGTGTTAACAATAGTACTTTGGTACTGTCCGAACTTAGCAAGGCGTTGTTTAATACAGGCATTTTACCTTACTATCTACATGTTCTAGATAAAGTACAAGGTGCAGGACACTTTTTTGTTCCTGATGAAGAAGCTCGCGCGTTAGTGCGCGAGCTTCTTCATCAGGTTGCTGGATATATGGTGCCGAAACTAGTGAGGGACAGCGCTGGCGAACTAGGGAAAACTCCACTTGATTTACAGTTGCCTTTTAACTCTTTGTGCTCAGACAGAAGTTTTAACAAACTGTATAAATCTGTTTATTGATACTACTTCACTGGTAAAGAACTAATGAAAAGTATAATCTTCTTGTGCTTACTTCAATCAATATCTAACTACTATTTACGAGCATATAGCACCACGGATGCCCATTGCTGACTGCTTGTAATCTCAGTCTCCTGTTGAGTTACTATAATTTTAAGTGTCAATCCTAACCTTGATACAGTCTAAAGAGCTGATCGATCATACATCTGTGAATGATGTATCACTTGATTGTGAAATAACTGACACTAATGGTAAAAGACAGACCTCTAAAGCTAGAATATCAAAAATATGTCTCGAGCTCGGTAAATCAGTGAATAGAGTAACTATAATATAACAAAGCATGAGATATAAATAAGCCGATGCTTACAAGACTGACTGTGACGTTCTTACTTATAAAAAAACTCCACTTAAGGGAAGTTAAATTAGTTGAGAAATTGTATAGTGCAGTTTTTTTATAAGTGAGTATATAACTTTATTTGTTGCAGCTGACAATACTTTGAGTGATGTCAATTGACAGCTAACTACTTGGCAGAGGTCAAAAATCTCCGACTTCCTATCTTATAGAATTACATATACATATTTTGATATTTTACACTGTTTAGATGTGCTAAATTCAGTACTCAAAATAATAGTATACTCGAATCTCTAGTATATTAGGGTTAGGTGATGATGTCAGACGTCGCAGTAGTGTAAGTAGCTTTACGTAGAAAAAAGTCTGATTAACGAATAATTTAATCAATGTAGGCGCGCTAAAAAAACTTGGTTACGAAACTGGTTTTTTCAATTGACTGTGCCCGAACCCGGAATCGAACCAGGGACACGGGGATTTTCAGTCCCCTGCTCTACCGACTGAGCTATTCGGGCAACGGAGCGCATTAGACCGTAAAGTCTGTTACGCGTCAACGTATTTACATAAAAAACTAAAAAAACGACTAGCTACTAGATTGGAGTGTCAAATCTACACTCTCCCACTATACTAGTTCACTATCCGTATAACATACTATCCGTATAACATAAAGTGATAAACTGGACATATCTTTATATATTATACATGGAATTTATAGAAAATAGAAAATAGCAGCATAGTTATGCAGAATGAGGAAATGCTCGTTTCATAGTAAACATAGTAAACAATCATTATCGGTATTTTTCGTCCTGCATTACGGGGAAAGTTCCATTTAAAGGGGAAAGGTTCAATCTCTTGTCCCTTTAGTACTCAAGCTTTCTACCTATCTCTTTCATAAAGTAGATGGCTTCATCACATTGAAGCTCTTTATTACGATCCTGTCTGACTCGGAGCAACTTAATTGAAATGATAATTTAATGATTTAGTGACTTTGAATGTTTATTAAATATTTACTTGAATTGTAATTTCAATTTTTATTTAGTACTTGTTATACAAGTAAAATGCCATTTAGTATCTTACTTATGTTCATCTATCTCAGTGATTGACCTATAGCTACTTACAAATAGTGCATAAAAAATTTTACTGTTGCAGAAAAAGTTGTTGCATGCAATATGAGCCACCAACAGGATACTAACAATTGTATTGTTACGCATTGTTAATTTCCTTTTATCTATACTTATTTTTATTGTTTTCTTACCCCGCTGATGTTACTCCCGTTGAAAAAATATGACGTTGATGCTTTTACTTTGCAAGTCTAATGCAGACTGAGCGTGAGGATAGCAAATACTCCGACCATGATGAGGAGTTATGGCAAAACTATATCTAGAGATAGTTATGGTTTACATGTTATGCTTTTCTATCTATTTATATTTAGTGTACATTTATGGCTTACGAGAGGTAAGCATAAGCTCTCTTCTTGAGTAATAAAAGAGCTGTTATCATAATCAAGTAAAAAATTTGTCGTGGAAGCCCTTGAAAGCCATTTTGGACGACCCTATCTCCTGTATCAAGAGGCTGGAGGCTATGCAATCCGGCATTCAACCCAAAGGTGACTAATTGGAATTCTCAAAGGAGAACTATTTAATGAAAATTCGTCCGTTGCACGATCGTGTTATCGTCAAGCGTAAAGAGGCAGCAGCTAAATCTTCTGGAGGTATCGTTCTAACCGGCTCTGCAGCAGGTAAATCCACCCGTGGTGAGGTACTCGCCGTGGGTAATGGTCGTATATTAGATAATGGTGAGGTGAAACCGCTAGGCGTAAAGGTTGGTGACACAGTAATCTTTAATGAAGGTTATAGTGCAAAAACTGAAAAGCTAGATAATGAAGAGGTGTTGATCATCTCTGAAAGTGATATTTTAGCTATTGTTGAAGCATAATTGTGCGAAATTCACTGAACGAAACGAATTTAAGGAATAATTGAAATGGCAGCTAAAGACGTAAAATTCGGTAATGACGCTCGCGTAAAAATGCTACGTGGCGTAAACGTATTAGCAGATGCAGTAAAAGTTACCTTAGGTCCGAAAGGCCGAAATGTAGTTCTGGATAAATCATTTGGTGCCCCAGCTATCACTAAAGATGGTGTATCTGTAGCGCGTGAAATTGAGCTAGAAGATAAGTTTGAAAACATGGGTGCACAGATGGTAAAAGAGGTTGCCTCTAAAGCAAATGACGCTGCAGGAGACGGCACAACCACCGCTACCGTACTCGCACAATCTATCGTCAGCGAAGGACTAAAATCTGTAGCTGCAGGCATGAATCCAATGGATCTGAAACGCGGAATTGACAAAGCCGTTGTGGCTGCTGTTGAGCAACTAAAAGCTCTTTCAGTGCCTTGTTCTGATTCTAAAGCAATTGCACAGGTAGGCACCATCTCTGCCAATTCCGATGAAACCGTCGGTACCCTGATTGCTCAGGCAATGGAAAAAGTAGGTAAAGAAGGTGTTATTACTGTTGAAGAAGGTACTGGTCTGCAGGATGAGCTGGATGTGGTTGAGGGTATGCAGTTCGATCGTGGTTATCTTTCTCCATATTTTATAAATAGATCAGAAACCGGTGTGGTCGAGCTAGAGTCACCATACATCCTACTAGCTGACAAGAAAATCTCTAATATTCGTGAAATGCTACCAGTTCTGGAAGCTGTTGCTAAAGCAAGTAAGCCTTTGCTGATAATTGCTGAAGACGTTGAAGGAGAAGCTTTGGCAACATTAGTTGTTAACAACATGCGCGGTATCGTGAAAGTAGCTGCAGTGAAAGCACCAGGTTTCGGTGACCGTCGTAAAGCGATGCTGCAAGATATAGCTATATTGACCGGCGGTACAGTAATTTCTGAAGAAGTTGGTATGGAGCTAGAAAAAGCAGTCTTGGAAGACCTAGGACAGGCGAAGCGTGTTGTCATTAACAAAGACACAACCACTGTTATCGACGGTGTGGGTAAAGAGTCTGCCATATCTGGCCGCATAACCCAGATTCGTCAGCAGATCGAAGAAGCGTCCTCTGACTACGATAAAGAAAAACTACAGGAGCGTGTAGCAAAACTAGCAGGTGGCGTCGCAGTTCTAAAGGTGGGTGCAGCCACTGAAGTTGAGATGAAAGAGAAGAAAGCGCGCGTTGAAGATGCTCTACACTCCACCCGTGCTGCGGTGGAAGAGGGTGTAGTAGCCGGTGGCGGTGTGGCGCTGGTACGTGTAGCGGCAAAAATAGCTGACTTGAAAGGCGATAACGAAGACCAAAATGTTGGCATTAAAGTGGCGCTACGTGCCATGGAAGCTCCGTTGCGTCAGATCGTATCCAATACTGGTGAAGAACCTTCTGTTGTTGCGAACAATGTGAAAAACGGCGATGGTAACTACGGTTACAACGCCCAGACAGAAGAATACGGTAATATGATTGACTTTGGTATCTTGGACCCTACTAAAGTAACCCGTTCTGCGCTTCAGTACGCAGCCTCGGTTGCAGGTCTCATGATCACCACTGAGTGCATGGTAACTGACCTGCCGAAAAAAAGTGAGGCTCCTGATTTAGGAGGTGCTGGAGCTGGTGGTGGCATGGGCGGTATGGGCGGCATGATGTAATTAACCCTAACGCTTGTGTCATCAAAAACCCCGACTTATTCTAGTCGGGGTTTTCTTTTACACGAATGAAAGAAAAGGGAGGAAGTGGAATAATGATATAAATATCTTGCGTAGACTGATATCCAATAAACATCAACGTAATGTAAATTACCCCGCTCAGACCATAGGAGTGGAACGTTTTGCTTGTCTGCATCTGTTTTACTACGGCTTTAAGTCATCGATGATGCTACATCTACTTCACGTGCGATAGAGATATTTTCTAACACATGTATTATTCCACACGTATATAATAGCAAGAAGTAACGCAGCGTCGTCTTTGTATAAAGACAATGCGATGCAATCTGTGCAGCGCAGAAATATGATTATTGTCAGCAAATACCGCACTAAAGAAGTATTACAAGCTCGATAGCCAATTATTGCGAGTTTTTAAGTAAGATAACTCTGTTATGAATCACCTGTACCACCGGCAGCATGATTCTAGTTCTCAATAAATCCTCTTATTGCCTTCAGTGTACTCATTTTCAATGTGCCAAAAAGATTGATAGTAATTACTAGGATACGTGACAGCAAACACTTTATTTAGGTCCAATATTTCTATGTACAAGACAACCTTCTCTGCGTAGTATCTAGAGATAAATACTAGACCATTTACTAAAGAAAGAGTTAACTAACTTTTATTAAGATATCAATATGATATAAGGTTAGTTTTTTAGAGTTAGTTTATTAAAGACTAGCAAATTTGTAACTCTTGCTCTCTACAGGCATTGTTTCTGATTTTATGCTCAATAGATGTAGTAAAATACCAAGTTGGTATGGCATTCAACGAAGAACGCTATCTTTGAGATTGGAGTATTAAAATGAAAATCGCTTTTGATGTAGATGTAATTAGAAATATGGGCATCCCACGCATGATTAATCAAGTGGCAGACTGGGGATATAAATATATAGAACAGTCCCCTCATCCGCAAATTAACCCATTCTATAAACATCCTAAAGCTAGCCGTGAAATCATGCGAGAATATAAAAATACGCTAACCGCTACTGGTGTGGAAATATCTTCTTTTATCGCAGTCTATCGCTGGTCCGGTCCTGATGAACTACGTCGTCAGGCAGCGGTAAAAAATTGGAAATGCATGATTAAAATCGCAGTAGAGATGGGTGTACAGGTAATTAATACCGAGCTTTCCGGTAACCCTAATGAACCAGAAATATGTGAAGAAATGTTCTACCGATCAATAGAAGAGCTCCTGCCTATTTTTGAACGCGAGAATATTCGCGTAGAAATTCAGTCCCATCCGTGGGATTTTTGTGAGAATAGCAATGAAACTGCAGACTTAGTAAAATCATTCCGTAGCGATAATATAAAATATGTGTACAGTGTGCCGCATACTTTTTTTTACGATAATGGCAAAGGGGATATCAGACCAATGCTCGAGTATATCGGCGAAGATCTGTCGCATATTTTGGTCGCCGATACCATGAACCATACTAAGCAATGCCGTTATATCGTCAATCCACCTGGTGTGGACGCTACTATCCACCAGCATGTTAGCATCGGCGAAGGCGAAGTCGATTTCGACACACTGTTCCAGACTTTACGTGAAATGGATTTTGCTAATCGTACCTATAAAATTGGTGGCGAATCGATTATTGCTGCTGCTCTCTTTGGCTATCCAGAAAAAATGCAGGTGCAGGCAGTAGAAACGCGCGAACTAATTGAGCGTGAACTACTGAACAGATAATCAGATCACGCATGTTAACAGAAACTCTTTTTTGTCAATTATCGCGTCACTGCACCAATGTAGAGAAGTGACGTAGCATGCATGTTAAATCATGCACTTTCACAACATTGATGATATGAAGGATGCAGTAATAATTACGTAGGATAGAAAGCGCTGAACTTAAAAAATCTCTCTGAGATAATCAGACTAATAAAATAACCTATCACACTGCAGCTCATCATAGTACAAAAAATCACTACCCCGTGACATCACCAGATGAGACGGTTCCTCACCAGCTATATTTAGAACAGTTCTCAAACGACTGATTACTTTCTCTGCATAGTAGGAATGATTGATGTCTTCGTGCCGCATTTTCCACTCATATTAAACTGAATACATAACCCGCATCACCATAAAAATTATTTGTTTATCGTATGTGACCGTACGTCATCAGCTATTTATCGAGCCTATAACTGTGCGGATATTATCATCAATATCTTAGCCGGTCTTTTGGTAACCCAATGTGGTGGTCAATTGTCGAATAAACTAGGTAGAATGCTGCAGTGCAGCAGCAGTAACTTACTTAGTTTCATGGCATGTTTATCCATCTAATACAATTCTATGACCTGAGGTAATGCATATCCTACAAAGCACCTCGCAAGCGATATAAAAAACCTGAATATATAGTAAGTAATAGAATAGACTCACCCCCCCTTTCTTAACAATGTCGTGTTGAACAGCTTCTATACATACTAGTTAATCTCAATAACATAGTATGTAAGGGTCATATGACATCCTGCGCTCTAGCACTTCGACTCTAATACTCCTGAATTGTAATCCTCATCGAGCAATAGAAGTACCCGCCGTAGTTTTAATAAAAAAACTTTTTTAGCAATGCAACTACTGGACTAAGAGTCGTGCACAGAACCACACAGAGGCAGATTCAGCAGTCTAAACAGTGAGCCCTATACTGGCGCTAGCACACTTATCTTTAACAAAAAATCTTCATGTCTACCCATGTTTTCATTCTGGCATGATGTTACTTCAGTACTCCATATAATACGGCATAAAATTTAATTAGTTGTATTAAAATGATTTTTTATACTGATTTAATCATATGGTAAGTCATAGTTTACCGGTAAGAGAGACCGCTAGTACGCACTGTTATGGATAACATCGTATAACAGACAGATAACGATGAAAAACGTTATAAACGGGGTACATGCACTCAACTTACAATCAATAAGCGGGAGAACTTATGTTTAAGTGCTACTTTCCTCGTCCAGTACTGTTTTTCAGTTCGACATTAATCTGGAGTCTGGTCGCAATTTTTGCCTGGTTTGGTTTTGTCGATGACTTACCGTCCCAATTGCCTATGTTGCATGCTACGATGAATCGGCCGTTGCCAACTACAGTAGCACGCTTTATTGCGCCTAGTCAGCTCTGGTTTTATAGTTATTATTGGATCGTTGTAGCAATTTTTGCCCTAGCGTGGCGTGTGTTCGATAACCATTATTGGCAACGCTGGTCCGTCTGGGGATCGGCACTGATTATCTTCGGCACTTGGTTCGGCGTGCAAGTTGGTGTCGGTGTTAATGCCTGGTATGGTCCATTTTACGATTTAATTCAGCAGGCTCTGACTAAAACTGGTTCAGTACCGATTGGTCGCTTTTACGCTGAATTAGAGGCATTTCTTGGCATCGCGCTAATTGCCGTGGTAATCGGTGTGCTGAACTCTTTCTTTATTAGCCACTGGGTATTCCGCTGGCGTACAGCGATGAATAACTACTATATGCATAACTGGCAGCTTCTACGTCATATAGAAGGTGCCGCACAGCGCGTGCAAGAAGATACCATGCGTTTTGCCAGTACTTTAGAGGACTGGGGCGTTAGTTTTATTCAGGCAATTATGACGTTAGTGGCTTTTTTACCAGTTCTAATTGCCTTGTCAAAGCACGTCAAAGACGTGCCTTTTCTAGGTAATGTCCCTTATGCTCTTGTGATCGCCGCACTAATCTGGTCGCTATTCGGCACTACCCTACTAGCGCTAGTAGGGATTAAGCTGCCGGGGCTGGAGTTCCGTAATCAGCGCGTTGAAGCTACCTATCGTAAAGAATTAGTCTATGGCGAAGACGATCCAGATCGCGCTGCTCCTCCAACGGTAAAAGAACTCTTCAGCTACGTACGTTTTAACTACTTCAGGCTCTATTTTCACTATCTCTATTTTAACATCACCCGGATACTTTATCTTCAAGTAGATAACGTATTTGGTTTATTTGTGTTATTTCCTTCAATTGTGACGGGCACTATCACCCTCGGGTTGCTAAATCAAATTACCAACGTTTTTGACCAGGTACGCTCTTCGTTCCAGTATCTAATTAACTCATGGTCCACCCTGGTGGAACTAATGTCGATCAACAAACGGCTACGCAGCTTTGAGATGATTCTGCAGCAGGATATTCAAAATCAAGAAAGTATGCCTCAGCTTTCTGCTAGAAGTGTGCACGCCATTCACGAGTTGCTGGTACGCAAAGGTAAACAAGGTTAACATCAGTAACACTTGTTATCGTCCATCATCAACCACTAATATGCTTTTCACTTTCTTACACGCAACGTTAATAAAGTTAAAACTTCCTTTCTGTAGTATCTAACATGCTTTTAAAGCACCTTTTCAATCGAGTAAATATCTTTTTTCTGTACTGAATGTCACGCATATCCTTACACTCCCTTCTTGCGATTTTTCTCCGTATTTTCACTCCTAAAATAATCAGATGTTAGCTGTTATCTCCATGATCTTTAATCACATTTATAATTCTAATACTACAAGAGATCAGGTTGTGTAAAAAAAGATATATCTAATTTTAAGTAAGTCAAGAAGACAATTAGCCAACTTCTTGAGTACGTAATTTCAGTTCATAGGCCTTTGCCTTCTCAGTATTAAACTGATTTTCCCAACGTGAGATAACTAATACTGCCAACGCGTTACCTATAACATTTAGCGCAGTACGCGCCATATCCATAATACGGTCAACGCCAGCGATGAATGCCAGACCCTCTAAAGGAATACCGACACTTCCTAGGGTCGCCAGCAACACCACGAAGGAAACGCCAGGCACGCCAGCGATGCCTTTTGAAGTAACCATTAACGTCAACACCAAGACAATTTCATCGGTCAGCGATAGGTCGATACCGTAGAGCTGGGCGATGAAGATTGCAGCGATGCTTTGATAGAGCGTAGAACCATCAAGGTTGAAAGAGTAGCCGGTTGGTACGACAAAACTAGTAATTGCTTTTGGCGCACCGTAAGCCTCCATCTTCTGGATAATACGTGGTAATACGGTCTCAGAACTAGAAGTAGAGTAAGAAAGGATTAGCTCATCTTTCAGAACACGCATCAGGGTGGTTATGCGTAATTTGCACAAGCGAGCCACACTACCGAGGATAACGAAGGCGAAGAAAATGATTGCGGCATAAACTAGAAGTACTAATTTAGCTAATGGCCATAACGAGGCAAATCCGAAATTGGCAATAGTAACAGCAATCAACGCAAATATGCCTATCGGCGCATAACACATGATTATATGAGTCACTTTAAACATGGTGTCCGAGACGCATCGAAAGAATTTTACTAGCGGCTCACGACGCTCCGATGGTAGCACCGATAACCCCATTCCAAATATGACTGAAAAGAAAATAATAGGCAGCATATCGCCTTTCACTAGTGAAGTGAAAATGTTTTGTGGGATTAACGAAAGGAGGGTATTCACTAAACTATGTGGTCCTTTTTGCACTGCTTCAGTTGTCGCTTCGTATTTAGAAATGTCCACCGTTACCAACGTTGACATATCAATGCCAGTACCGGGTTGAAACACGTTAGCCAACGTAATCCCGACCACAATAGCAAGGGTAGTAATCACTTCAAAATATATAATAGTTTTTACACCAATACGTCCCAACTTTTTTGCATCACCTACACTGGCGATACCGACAATTAGGGATGAAACAACAATAGGCACGACAATCATTTTGATCAAATGAATAAAAATATCACCTGCAGGACTGAGAAGGTTGTTAATTAACCATTCACGATCTTCTGGCCGATTATGCAACAAAGAACCGAAAACAATACCGAGCATCAATGCTATTACGATTTGCCAAGCCAAGCTTATTTGGAAGCCTTTTTTAAAAATTTTCATAACACGTTATTTCCTCAGTCAAAACTCCTATCTATACGCTTCAAAGGTGCATAGAGGATACACGGAGAAGTGAGCAAAATCCCGATAAATTAGATGGTTATTGCAGGCAGTATCCCGCACGAAAAGTGCAAGACTCCCTACTATTTTCAGACACCGTCTAGTTGAGTTCTGATAAGCAAGAGCGAGATAATTACTATTTTCACTATGGCAAATGCAACCCTTGGCGTGTTCGATTAAAGATAATCCATTCTTATATTATAATATAAGATGTTTTTTAATTAACAACACATAACTTGCCGTTATAAAAATTAATTTATATGAAAATTTCACAATTTAGTTGTAAGTCATTTTATTTCTTTTTATTTACTAAATACACATAGAGATTGCAGTACGTTGCAAAAGATTACCTACTAGCTATACACCCGTGATCTGAGACACAAAAAAGAAACAAAAAACGGCACAAGCTCCCCTGACCATTTGATTGACATATCATTAATTTCTTCAAGGAGGTCTGCCATGAGCCAACAAAAAAAATATAAAATACCTAATAGTATTATCGCAAATGCTCTGCTTACCGCCAAACAATATCAGAGCATGTATCAGCAATCTATAAGCGATCCAGATGCTTTCTGGGGTGAACAAGGAAAAATTCTCGACTGGATAAAACCCTATAGAAAAGTTAAAAATAGCTCTTTCGCTCCTGGCAATATCTCGATCAGATGGTATGAAGACGGGACACTTAACCTAGCTACTAACTGTCTTGATCGTCATTTAAAAAATCGTGGCGATCATCTTGCTATTATCTGGGAAGGCGACAATACTTGCGAAAGTAAAACGCTCACTTTCCGCCAGCTACATAACGAAGTATGTCAATTTGCTAACGTGCTACTTTCTTTGGGGATAAGAAAAGGCGATGTAGTGGCAATTTATATGACGATGGTGCTGGAAGCAGCAGTGGCAATGCTCGCTTGTGCGAGGATTGGTGCAGTACACTCGGTAATTTTCGGTGGCTTTTCACCAGAGGCGTTGGCAGGACGCATGGCAGACTCTAGCGCAAAGTTGATAATTACCGCTGATGAAGGTGTGCGCGCCGGACACACTATCCCGCTGAAGAAAAATGTCGATGTAGCGCTGAGAAGCCCTTGTATTAATAGTGTAAAGAGCGTGGTGGTACTGAAACGTACTGGCCAGCCAATCAACTGGCAAGATGGCCGTGATTTCTGGTGGAATGATTTAATGGATCAAGCTAAAGAGAAGCACACTCCTGCTGAAATGCAGGCGGAAGATCCGCTCTTTATACTTTATACTTCTGGTTCGACCGGAAAGCCTAAAGGCGTTCTGCATACCACTGGCGGATATCTGGTATATGTGGCTACTACGTTTAAATATGTCTTTGATTACCACCCGGAAGATATCTACTGGTGCACAGCAGACGTTGGCTGGGTAACGGGACATAGCTATCTTCTCTACGGGCCGCTGGCATGCGGTGCGACTACCCTAATGTTCGAGGGTGCACCAAACTGGCCAAAACCGAGTCGTATGGCGGAAATAGTGGACAAATATAAAGTTACTCTACTCTATACAGTACCAACAGCAATACGCGCACTGATGTCGGAAGGCGATAAGGCGATTGAAGGCACTAGCCGCCAAAGCTTACGCATTATGGGGTCGGTCGGTGAACCAATAAATCCGGAAGTCTGGGAGTGGTATTACAATAAGATGGGCAGCGGTCGCTGTCCAATTGTCGACACCTGGTGGCAAACCGAAACAGGCGGCTTTATGATCACACCATTGCCAAGTGTTACCGATCTAAAAGCTGGTTCTGTAACGAAGCCTTTCTTTGGTGTGCAGCCTGAGCTAGTAGATGATGAAGGTAATATACAGGAAGGTGTGGCCGAAGGCAACTTAGTTATTACCGACTCTTGGCCAGGACAAGCACGTACTATATTGGGAGATCATGCTCGCTTCGAACAAACCTACTTCTCTACTTTTAAAAATCGATATTTCAGCGGTGATGGCGCACGCCGTGATGAAGATGGTTACTATTGGATCACTGGGCGCGTTGATGACGTTCTAAAAGTCTCCGGGCACCGTCTCGGCACCGCCGAGCTTGAATCTGTGCTAGTTTCCCATCCGAAAATCGCCGAGGCTGCAGTAGTTGGTATTCCGCACAATATTAAGGGACAAGCAATCTACGCCTATTTTACCTTGAACCGCGGTGAAAAATTATCGCATAGTCTTTGCAGTGAGGTGCGAAGTTGGGTGCGCAAAGAAATCGGTCCGATCGCTACTCCTGATATTTTGCATTGCACTGATTCACTACCGAAAACCCGCTCTGGTAAGATTATGCGTCGCATTTTACGAAAAATTGCTATAAGCGATACAAGTAATCTAGGAGATATTTCTACCTTAGCTAATCCAGACGTAGTCGACAAGCTACTGCAGGAGAAGAGCCATATAGATCGCATGCCTTAATATAAAAACTACTGGAAGAAAATCTTTCTTTTTTTATTGTCCTTTCTTTATACAGATTCAATATATTTTGAAGTCATAGATTAATGTATCATTAGGACTTGATCGCATAGGCACATTAATTGGCTACTTTAACCTATAATAAACAAATGCGCAGTTTCTAATAAGAAAAAATAAGAAAAAACATAACTACAATTATTTTGCTCTGCTACTTGTTTATTATACAGATTTCTTTGTCCTATTGATCGCCTTTATGCTTTGCTAACTCGATACAATACAATGGTAGGTTTGCTCTGCTTATTAAGCAGGTCCTCCTAAAGATACTACAATAAAATTGCATTTTCTCTGTCTGTGAGTTCTCATCTGCAATTTTTCATACTGGCAAATACTATATAATCCACATATTAATAATAAGGTGTAAACATGTGAGTGGGAGTACCACACTGCTAGTTAGCATCGCTCAATCGGAAAAGGTCATTCTATATGAAAGGGATATGATTTTCAAAGAACCGATTAATAATTAGCATAGGAAATCTCATAATCAACGATATAATCAAAATGAAAATTAGCTATCATCAACGTATATTGATAGAATATATACTATTAATTTTCAAAGATTATTTGAAGATTACATCAGGTAGGAATTTCACGAAATCTGAAAGATCCGTACAGGCGGTATTTTAATGATGTATATCATTTGCTAATCGTGCCCGCAGAAAGCATTGAAAATCTCCAACACTATAATTTTTTATATATTAAAAATCATAAAGGCTAACCATTTCAGAAATAGAATCAACTTGTTATCGTGCAACGATAACAAAACGCCATTCTTATTATATCATTGTAAAAGAATTCAAATGTTCTCGGGGACAGCGACAAGAATTAACTCCCCCCAATATAAATTGTTAACCCCAGTCCCAGTCCCATGTAGATGATTATTATGCTCAAGTAAAATTATTTTTGCAGTGTATACCAACGCAGTATATCACCTTTAGTAAAGAGGATATAATAATAATATCCTGCTCCTGCGTCTTCAGGAAAGCCTATTTACTAGCTGCTGAATCAGTAAGTCATATTTTAACGTCTTTTGGATTTACCGAGACTGCAATGGATATTAGAAGTGATAAAATAAAAGGAAGCTATCTATCACGTAATAAACAAGCTTAGATAGTATGCTATTGTGAATACTAGAATGATGCAATGCCGCGTCTATCAGTTTTAACGCGGCTTAGAGCTTATTGTTCTTTTTCTATCAATAATGCTTCTAGTAGATCAAGATCACGTAATAGAAGATGCATGTTGTCATCAGAAATTTGCTGCGTCGCGCGTAGGTGATAGACTTCAGCACGCTCGGCACGTAGCGCAGTCAAACGAAACCGACGTTCCAAGTTTTCTGCAAACAGAGCTTGCTCTAGATCACTCTTGCCATCAGCGCGTCGGCGCAAATTGCCAATCACTCGCAAACTTACCTCTTTAAGTAATTCAGGATCAATATTCTCCTTGGTATCAATTTCCAACCTCTCTTCCATTTTATGGAGACTCTTAATCGCTACACTTGCCATCACCGCACGAGCATTTTGCAGCTCGTGATGATGATTTCCAGCTTTATCGATACCATCCACGTTGCGTAACAGCAGCGGGAGTATTACAACACCCACTAGTAGTGAAAAAAGGATAACACCGGTGGCAATAAACACTAGTTCATAGCGCGCTGGAAAAGGCTTACTGTTAGCAAGAAATAACGGGATAGAGAGAACACCAGCTAAGGTAATTGCGCCACGCACCCCTGCGAAAGAGGCAATGAGCAACTCACGTAGCGAATAATTGGCGAACTCCATTGGTTTTTTTTTCAATATGCGTTTGCTAAGACGCTGCATAATCCATAACCAGCTGAAACGTACGACTATAAGGGCCACATAAACTATAATGATATCAGTAAAGAGCATCCAGAGCTCAACATTTGGATCAGCATTAGCAGCGTTAATAGAGGTGCTTATAATATCTGGCAGTTGCAAACCAAGCATCAGAAACACCATACCGTTAAAGACAAACTCCAACATCTGCCAGACACTATTGGCGCGTAGACGCATCGCTAGTGGCGCCTGCCTAATGATGCCTGATCGGGTAATGGTCATTCCCGCCGCAACTGCCGCCAAGATACCGGAGACACCTAGGTGTTCAGCAATTAGATACGATGCGAACGGCAGTAGTAGAAGAAACACTGTTTGCGTTGCCGGATCGTCCCCGCTCCAGCGACTCAGCAATCGCAGTGATTTACCATAGAGCCAGCACACTGTGACGCCGGCTACCAAACCACCAATCGTTACTTTAAAAAATTCAATGCTAGCGCCGCCCCAAGTGAATACTATAGTGCCCATTGCTACTGCAACAGTGAATTTCAACGAAACTAAACCGGATGCATCGTTCATTAGGGCTTCACCCTGTACCACAGACATGATTTTTTTTGGAATGCGTCCTTCACCAACAATACCGGAGAGGGCTACTGCATCCGTCGGCGATAACACTGCTGCTAGTGCAAAGGCAGGAATGAGTGGAATACTAGGCACTGTCCAGTAAATCAGATATCCGATGCCTACCACAGTAATGAGCACTAGCACTAAGGCTAGACCAATAATTTCCCGGCCATGATGTAAGAATTCTCTGATAGGAGTTTTCCAACCATCAGCAAAAAGAAGCGGAGGAACAAATAGCACAAGAAAAAGTTCAGGGTCAAAATCAACATGCAGCCCGAATGTCGGCCAGGCAAGCAATGCCCCGGCAAGGATTTGTACCAGAGGCAGAGGGATCTGAAATGGTAAAATACGCGCAGCAACCCCGGATAGCGATACCACTAGTGTCATAATGAGAATAGTGAAAAAAATTTCCATGCTTTCCTTAGGACAATTGTAAAGTCAAAATAGTGTTATGAAAATTCAAGTCTAAAGCAAAGTATGCAAAGAATGGTAAGGGACACGTACACAGTGGTAAAAAAGAAAAAATTACGGACGGAGCTATGTTTACTCGATCAAAAAATAATATCATCCAATCACTGGTGTAAAAGATCATCAGCATCACGATGATAATCACAGATGGATACTATATCGCTACTAGAAAGATTCTGATGCTAGTCATAGCGTTATCGGTAGAATGATAAAATAAAATGACCAAGCACCATCTATATGCTAGATGCTGAATTTTCATCAGCAGCGATGAACAGGACCGTCATATTCTAACGTTAGTATTGTCAGTCAAGTTTTTATTATCAACAGGTTGTATAAAATACAAGTATGGATACTGCTTGTGGGAAAGATAACTAATAACTGGCCTCTCTAAATTTTTTTCTATAATAGCGCATCTAGTGGCACAGTTGACTTTAAGTCTTAAAGCTTCTGAAGGAGATAGAGAAGATTAATGTAGAGTATGGCATGAAATTTCAAACGTTTTCCTTCCTTAATTTAGGAAGGACAGAGCTCGCTACGTGTTTTCTAAAGAATTGTGTATGCGGTGGTATATAAACCCTGTCGCCATTTAGCGACTAAATTTCCAAATGACAAGAATTTTCTTGATAACAAAGATATCCAAAAGCTTGCTGAGAGAGCAACAATTAGACGTAGATAATTTTGTTATCTTAGATGTCGTGCAATGAGCATCAACAAATTTATCAAATAATTTTCGTAGTACTGTAAGTGACTTTGATATTTAAAGTTATTTTTATTTATTAAGGAATATTACTATGATGCAATCTACATTCATAATTTTTGATAATGATCAAATTTATTTTGATATATTTTTTTTAAAAAAAGTTTTTTTGTGTAAAACACTCTTTTATGTACCACTATTACAGATAAAGTAAAAAACAATTGCATTCACTAGCAGTGATTAAGCTCCCTTCTTATAGAAGGGATGAATATGTTATCAAATTAGTGCACTTTTAAATAAAGTTTCAATAAATAAAAAATCCGAATCGAATATTCAAGCATATTCTAAATAGATTTGAGAATAAATTCTCATATTTAACAAATCCTAAAAAATATTAAAACGGAATGTCGTCATCAAAATCCATTGGTGGTTCGTTATTAATTTCTTGTGCGCTTTTCTGCATCTGCATCCGCGATTGTACGCTTTTGCTAAACTGTTTACTTTCTTGTGGTTGCTGCAGCTGGCACCAGCTACTGTTGCTACTCTGACCTCCACCCATTATTAATGTACCACCAGAACTAGCAATCTGGTGTCGACCACCTAGCATCTGCATAGTGCCGTTAACGTTTACCACTACCTCTGTGGTGTAACGATCTTGGCCGCTCTGATCCTGCCATTTACGGGTACGCAGCTGCCCTTCAATATAAACTTGAGAACCTTTGCGCAAATACTCACCAGCAATTTCCGCCATTTTCCCGAATAGCACAACACGATGCCATTCTGTACTCTCTTTTTTTTCACCGGTCTGTTTGTCACGCCAGCCTTCTGACGTAGCCAGCATCATGTTAGCAACTGCACCACCATTAGGCATATAGCGCACTTCCGGATCTTGACCCAGATTCCCGATAAGAATCACTTTATTTATGCCACGACTAGTCATGTTGCTCTCTCCCAATGAATAAATGCTTAATGAATCTGAAATAATAATAATTATATCATACCCAGCTAACCATCCCAATTACTAGTCAGTTCATTTAAAAGCTTATTTTAAATTCACAAAACAAAAAATACTGGATATTTAATGAGTATGTTTTTTTATCATAAAATATTATTACGTTAATCGTGTTAGTGACGTATAGAATGCGTGTTACTTAATTGGGAAATATGAATGGCTAAAATCGAAGTTCGTGGTGCCCGCACCCATAATTTGAAAAACATCAACCTGATCATCCCTCGCGATAAACTCATAGTAGTCACCGGCCTATCAGGTTCTGGAAAATCCTCTCTAGCGTTTGATACACTCTATGCAGAAGGTCAGCGTAGATACGTAGAATCACTTTCTACATATGCACGCCAGTTTCTCTCCTTAATGGAGAAACCAGATGTCGACCATATAGACGGTCTATCGCCTGCTATTTCTATCGAGCAAAAGTCTACTTCACATAATCCTCGCTCTACGGTCGGTACAATCACAGAGGTGTATGACTATCTACGTCTACTTTTCTCACGTGTTGGAGAAGCACGTTGTCCAGATCATCACACATTGCTGGCAGCGCAAAGTGTCAGCCAGATGGTGGATCAAGTGCTAGCACAGGATGAGGGACGTCGTCTGATGCTAATAGCGCCTTTAGTGAAAGACCGTAAAGGAGAACATATTAAAATATTAGAAAACTTAGCCATTCAGGGATACACACGCGCACGTATTGATGGCAAAGTATGTGATTTCTCTAATATACCGAAGCTAGAACTTCAGAAGAAACATACTATTGAAGTTATTATTGATCGTTTTAAGCTCCGCAAGGATATGGCAACGCGCCTTACTGAATCTTTTGAAACCGCTCTGAATCTTTCTAGTGGAATAGCAATTGTTGCTGATATGGAAGACGCCGCGTTTGGAGAATTATTCTTCTCAGCCAACTTTGCATGCCCGATATGCAGCTATAGTATAAATGAATTAGAGCCGTGTTTCTTTTCTTTTAATAACCCAGCAGGCGCCTGCCCGACGTGTGATGGTCTGGGCGTGCAGCAATATTTTGATCCCGAGCGCTTGGTACAACATAGCGAACTTTCACTAGCTAACGGCGCACTGCAAGGCTGGGACCGCCGTAATTTCTACTATTTTCAGATGCTACGTTCGCTTGCTAAATACTTAAATTTTGACGTTGAAGCACCGTTCAATACTCTCAGTGAAAAAGTACAGAAAGTGATCCTATATGGTTCTGGAAAAAAGAATATTGAATTTAAGTATATTAACGATCGCGGGGATACGACAGTGCGGTGCCATCCCTTTGAGGGAGTGCTCCATAATATGGAACGTCGTTATAAGGACACGGAATCCACCGCAGTACGTGAAAATTTGGGGAAGTTTATTAGCAATCGAGAGTGTGTCAGCTGTGCAGGTACACGCTTACGGCGTGAAGCACGCCACGTGTTTCTAGAGAATATTAACTTACCGACCATATCAGATATGAGTATCGGTCATGCAATAGGTTTTTTCCAGAACCTTAAGCTAAGTGGCCAGCGCGCTAAAATCGTTGAAAAAGTGCTGCAGGAAATTAAAAACCGACTTAGTTTTCTATTGAACGTTGGACTAAACTACTTGTCAATGTCACGCTCAGCTGAAACACTGTCCGGTGGCGAAGCTCAGCGTATTCGTCTAGCAAGCCAGATTGGTGCCGGTCTAGTGGGAGTCATGTATGTACTGGATGAACCATCTATAGGGCTGCATCAACGTGATAACGAACGCCTACTGAGCAGCCTTATATACCTGCGCGATATCGGTAACACTGTTATTGTAGTCGAACATGATGAAGACGCAATTCGTGCGGCTGATCACGTAATTGATATCGGTCCTGGTGCGGGTGTGCACGGAGGGCAGATCGTGGCAGAAGGGACAGTCACAGATATCATGGCGGTCGAAAAGTCACTTACCGGCCAGTTCCTGAGCGGCAAGCGCAAGATTTCTGTGCCGCAAGAGCGTGCAAAAGGCAATCCAGCGAAAACACTGAAGCTAAGTGGTGCATGCGGCAATAACCTGAAAAATGTGACTCTGACTCTACCGGTTGGTCTTCTAACCTGTATTACCGGAGTATCAGGTTCAGGTAAATCGACGTTGATTAACGATACCTTATTCCCGGTTGTACAGAATTACTTAAGTGGATCGATTCTCAGCAAAGCCGTATCTTATAGTGAGACCAGCGGTCTTGAACACTTCGATAAAGTGATTGATATTGACCAAAGCCCAATCGGGCGCACACCGCGTTCTAATCCAGCTACCTATACTGGTATCTTCACTCCGGTGCGCACGCTGTTTTCTAGCGTGCCGGAAGCGCGGTCACGCGGCTACAGTGTGGGGCGATTCAGCTTTAACGTGCGAGGCGGCCGTTGTGAAGCCTGTCATGGAGACGGTGTATTGAAGGTAGAAATGCATTTCTTGCCGGATATTCATGTGCCCTGCGACCAATGCAAAGGGAAACGCTATAGTCGTGAAACACTTGAGATCAAATATAAATCTAAAAACATACACGAAGTGCTTGAGATGACTATCGAAGAAGCACTTAAATTTTTTAATGCGTTACCCACACTGACGCGTAAGCTACAGACGTTAATCGACGTAGGACTTTCCTATCTTCTTCTCGGACAGTCGGCAACAACACTATCAGGTGGCGAAGCGCAGCGAGTAAAACTAGCTCGTGAATTGTCAAAATGCAGCTCCGGCCGAACACTCTATATTCTCGATGAACCAACTACTGGGTTGCATTTCGCTGATATTGCAAAGCTTCTGGAGGTTCTGCATAAGTTACGTGACCAAGGCAATACTATTGTGGTCATTGAACATAACCTTGACGTAATAAAGACTGCTGACTGGATTATTGATCTTGGACCAGAAGGGGGTAATAAAGGAGGTGAAATCCTCGTTTCGGGCACGCCGGAAACTGTAGCAAAGTGCGCAAAATCGCATACTGCACGCTTTTTGAAACCATTGTTAAAATGATATATAAAATCAGACTGAACGTAGAAGCGATTAATTACATTATTGATATATATTTTTTTATGAATAAAAACCTGTATATAAAAAATTTTTAGTATGAATTCAAGGGCTTCTCACAGAAAAAGCCCTTGAACTACTGGATACTTCTGCGACACGATACTCGGTATTTATTACTAATACAATTACCAACGCTGATATATATACTTAAAGTTTCCCATTAACGGGAAAATCATATTTTTAAATTATGTACCGGCCAGGACGATGATACATCGTAATAATTAAGTTTAGGAGCACCGCGCCCACGACCGATACTATTAACATCGGTACACTGACAACAAACAACGAAGCTAATACAACACAAGTATCAACAACCATTTGCAACTTCCCGGCACGTAACCCCATATGATCCTGCAGCCACAGAGCCAGAATATTAATTCCTCCTAAGCTGGCTTTATGCCGGAACAATAATATAAACCCCATCCCCATAATCACGTTACCAAACAGTGTTGCATAAATAGGATTAAGCGTAGAAAAGTGTATAAATAAAGAATGGGCATGTGTAAAAAGAGAGACAAGCCCTACTGAACAGAAAGTTTTCAGGGTAAACTCCCATCCTATACGATAGACTGAAAGCCAATAAAATGGCAGATTAACTAGAAAAAAAATACTACCGAAAGAAAGCGGCGACACATAGCTAATTAAAAAAGCTATGCCAGCAGTGCTACCAGTTAGTGCACCCGCTTGTTTCAGCATAATAATGCCAAAGGAGACCATAAGTGTGCCAAGCAGGATCGCGAGCATATCTTCAATATACGAATGTGTTATACGATCAAGCTCTACAAAGTTATCCATAGAGAGACCTTATTTTATTCAATGCTAAGTAATTATTGCCGGGCTGATGTAAGAAACTCACCAAACTTCACTTCTTATAAATTTCTGAAGAAAGAAAATCCATAAGATGAATATATCAGTAAATTTTATTTAATCTTTTATAGAGGCCCTACTGGAAAAATCTGTAAAACATACGTAAATATGATTTTTAGTTAATATGTTAACATTAAATACATCTATTTTGCACTCAATATGCACATAACGCATGTTTTTGACATATTTCGTTCTCTAGGAGCATCCTTAATTTCCTTCTTCTTAACAAATGTCTCCACACCAAGATTTTTACATGTAATATGCCAAGAGATAGTTTATTAGCATACTCATACAAGAGAAATCAGAACAGGGAGCATAATAAATCTAGTCAATATATTCAGATAATTTATCAACTAAATGTTCATTAACTCTACCATACCTAAGCCTAATTTAATTAAGTAAGATTTATAAATACAAGATGCCCGTAACATTAAATGTACCTACTTAAGGTCAGAAGGGGACTATTTATCATATGCTGGACCGGCATAGTTGTCAAAGCGAGACCATTGACCGTTAAAGGTCAGACGCACTGTACCAATAGGACCATTACGCTGTTTACCTAAAATAATTTCGGCGATGCCTTTTAGATCGCTATTTTCATGGTAAACTTCATCGCGGTAGATAAACATAATCAGGTCGGCATCTTGCTCTATAGAACCTGATTCACGTAGATCTGCATTAACGGGTCGTTTGTCGGCACGCTGTTCTAAAGAGCGGTTAAGCTGCGACAACGCCAGTACAGGCACGTTAAGCTCCTTAGCTAGTGCCTTAAGCGAGCGGGAGATCTCAGCGATCTCCTGAGTACGGTTGTCGGAAAGCGCTGGCACGCGCATTAACTGCAGATAATCTATCATAATCATACTCAATCCGCCATTCTCACGGAACACACGCCGTGTACGTGAACGCACTTCTGTAGGCGTCAAGCTAGAAGAGTCATCTATATACATATTCTTTTTTTCTAGCAAAATACCCATGGTACCGGATATGCGCGCCCAATCCTCATCGTCAAGTTGTCCGGTACGAATGCGCGTTTGATCTACACGTGACAGCGATGCTAGCATACGCATCATGATCTGCTCACGAGGCATCTCCATACTAAAAATGAGTACTGGCTTATCGTGTAACATCGCAGCATTTTCGCATAGGTTCATGGCAAAAGTAGTTTTGCCCATTGATGGACGTGCTGCGATAATGATTAGGTCCGATGGTTGCAGGCCCGTCGTTTTTTTATTTAAGTCTTGATAGCCAGTATTAACCCCGGTGACACCATCGTGAGGCCTAGAGAACAAGGATTCAATGCGCGAAATCGTTGCTTCCAGCACCTCATGAATGTTCTTTGGTCCCTCATCTTTGTTGGCACGCGCCTCAGTAATTTTAAAGACCTTGGATTCGGCAAAATCGAGCAACTGGTCGCTATTACGACCTTGAGGATTGTAACCTGCCTCAGCTATCCGATTTGCCACTGATATCATTTCGCGTACAACTGCCCGTTCGCGTACGATATCAGCATAGGCATTAATGTTTGCAGCGCTGGGCGTATTTTTCGTTAATTCCGCCAAATAAGCAAACCCACCAACTATCTTTATCTCGCCACGCGTTTCCAATGATTCAGCAAGCGTAATTAGGTCAATAGGCTGACCTGCCTCCAGCAACCGCTTCATTTCAGAAAAAATTAGGCGGTGAGAACGGTTGAAGAAATCATCTGCTACTACACGCTCAGAAACGTTATCCCAGCGCTCGTTATCCAGCATCAATCCACCCAAGACTGACTGCTCAGCTTCAATTGAATGCGGCGGTATTTTAATGCCTTCTAGGCGCTCGCTACTCTGTCTATCGTGATTTTTTTTGGTGGATTTATTGCCTGCCATATTAAATATAATACCGATCTTTTAAGGGAACGAACCAGTATACATTATGGAGACACGACCCTTATATTTCATATTTAACAATCACAGTTAGCAAAAATGATAAAATATACGCAGAATCTACCACATAGTCCGGACCTTTATGAGTTATTGCGCGAATAGATCATTATTTCTACCGATCTTTTTGTCTTTCTTAACATGCAGTGCAGTTAAAAACTATGCCATTGTTACTCAGTACATTGATACTTAATGTTCGCTACAGGTTATATTCGATTACTAGAGTATACGGAGTAAGATGAGCGTAGATAAATTTACTAGACTATGCTGGTCTAGCCTATGGAGCAAATAGCATAACTTTCAAACAGAAGCCGCTATTTGTTTTCTTCTGATAGTTTACTACTTGACTGTACCAGAATTACAAAGCACGCTAAATGTCTATTACTTCATGAGTTAACAAACAGACGGCATGACAACTAATTACCTATTATTGCAATTAATTATTTATTAAGCAAAGCGATGCTAATAAAAATCATGAGAACCCTAAGGAGCCATCAACTTCATCGTGCGTTAAGTGATTTCTATTTACTCGACAGCAACTATCTTAACAAAAAAGATATTCAGTAGAATATATATTTAATTTTAAATCAGGCATAAGTATTCAGATCAATTTGATATTTCTCATTTAATTAATATTTGTAATATCTTTATAACTTAATGATCTTTCTAAGTAATTTTAGGTATTTTTTTTCATGGTCATCACTAAAAAAAGTATGACAAATCCAAGCAGAAATAAACGCCAGAAGTAACCAAGGCAATAATTTAATTATAAGGCTCAACAAGCATCCTATAAACATTAATAATGTTGCGATTATTATCGCCGCTAATACGCCTAATAGTGATACACCTGTGACCAGCAGCACCAGGAAAAATCCCAAAACAAATATAATTTCCATTATTTTCTCCTTTTGTGATTTCTCGCAACATACCGCAAGAAGCATGTATTAAACTGATACACTGATTTTTTATATTATATGTAGAAAATGTAACGAATTTTTATAATGAAATTTCCCATTTTCTAGCGCAAATGACACCAGTCATAAGGTTTATTATTTTACTATAATGATAGATTATTTAATGTTTTCCGGCATCTTATCCACCAGCGCCAGCGCAGCTTCCACTACACGTACGTCTGCGCCAGGTTTGTAAGCGTTCTCACTTAAGTAACGACGCCATTGGTGTGCGCCGGGGAGGCCCTGAAAAAGACCAATCATATGACGTGTAATATGGCTTAGATGAATTCCTTTCGATAGCTGTGCTTCAATGTAAGGGTACATGCTGCGTACTACGGCGACTAGATTGGGAATCAACTTATTTTGACTAAAAAGCTCATGATCAACATGTGTCAGCAAGCCTGGATTTCCATAGGCCGCTCTCCCCATCATCACACCATCGAGGTGTTGAAGATGTATTTTTGCCTCCTCCAGAGATTTTACGCCGCCGTTAATAGCGATTGTCAGATGCGGAAAATCACGTTTTAATTTATATACACGCGAATAATCAAGCGGGGGGATGACACGGTTATCTTTTGGACTCAGGTTAGAGAGCCAAGCTTTACGCGCATGAATAATGAAAGTATTGCAGCCGCCACGATGTGCTACAGTGGAGACGAAATTACTTAAAAATTCGTAACTATCCTGATCGTCAATACCGATGCGAGTTTTTACAGTGACAGGAATAGACACAACCTGGCGCATTGCGTCAATGCAATTTGCTACTAGTGCCGCTTCAGCCATTAGACAGGCACCAAAAGAGCCATTCTGGACGCGACCAGAAGGGCATCCGACATTGAGATTTACCTCATCGTAACCTCGTGCCTCAGCCAGTTTTGCACATTGTGCCAAAGCGGTCGGATTGCAGCCACCGAGCTGTAATGCCACCGGATGCTCTGCTTCATTATAAGTTAGGTAGTCATCGCCATTCTTCCCGTAAATAATGGCGCTAGTAGTCACCATTTCAGTATAGAGTAGGGCATTATCTGTTAACTGACGATGAAAATATCGACAATGGAGATCGGTCCAATTCAGCATCGGCGCAACAGAAAAACGTTGGGAGGAGAAGGCAAAAGAGCTGCTCATATGAAGCGTAGAAAATCCTAACAGTGGTGATAATCAGCACAAGTATAGCATACTTTTTATAGAGATGCAGGAAGATTACTACTTTACATTTCTCCTATTTTATGCACCATTGAAAACAATTAAAGGAATGCAGCAGGAGATTTATCAGCTTATCCTAAAATGTTCTTATTACCTAACAAAAAAGCTAAATCTAAATTTACTATTTTGCTAAAAGACAATAAACTGCAATCTGTAGTAAAGACATTTCCATATCAACTTTAGCTTGATATGCTATGATATATAAGCTGAAAACCGGTGGCAGAGAAGTATAGTAAAATTATCGCTAAGCTGTTCACAGATGATTCACACAAGAAAAACGGAAGCAACATACGAGAAGAATCGTACCCCTTCTGTATTTTTTTTTAAAAAGTTAATATATTTTTATATCATCTACTCGTAGTTATTTCTCACAAAGAATGAAATTCATCCTAGTCATATATAAAATATGAAACAAAAGGTATATTTGTCTGGTTGAATTTTGACCAAACATAACAAATGTTTACTACACCCTAAATTCCTTGGGGCGGCGAGGTGATATATTCAATAGTTAGAATCTAAGAATAGTCATGCAAATATGCCTTATGTACAGATATACAGCACATACAGCTTTATCAAAGTGCATTGCGCTAAACTACCAGAACTTAAGTATGCACGCCCAAAGATGAGAAAATCTAATGGCACGTCCTTGTGCCGGCAGTTCAGGATTCCGTTTTTGGCAACATTATCTATCACCAGCGGCAATCTTTGTTCTGAGATTCCCAATCTGAAACTTCTTTTTCAGCTTTCTCCTTGGCGTAACCATAACGTTCCTGAATTTTCCCGACGAGCTGATCGCGTTTACCCTTAATAATTTGCATATCATCGTCAGTAAGCTTACCCCATTTCTCTTTAAATTTTCCTTTAAATTGCTTCCAGTTACCGCTTGCTTCATCTTTATTCATTTTAGACCTCCGCCTTACCCTCAGTTTTTCATTGTTCGAAAAATACCACGACAAAGCAAGGTACTACTATGTCGTACTCTTACAAATCAAATTGTAGTTCATAAATTACCATCTGCCAGATTATTGAATGTCAAAGACGTAAATGATGCGATCGCTTTGCTACTGATCTAATAAAAAGGCGATTTCCCAACGTACCGGCAATATGCTTTTTTGATTAAGATGATCACAAATTAATATATAAACCTGTTAGTGCATACTAATTAATGCTTTTACACTGTAACTGTCTAGTTATTATATGGTTGCAGCAACTATATACAGATTTTAATTAAATAAAATTAATAGGAAACACAACTAGTTATAGTAATTTGAGAAAGATATCACAAATTTGAATTAATAATTCTTAAAATACAGTCTTTTAAGAAGAAAAGCGTCAGTACGTAACTACGTAAACTCTATCATCTCTTTGCAACTTGTCTGATAGCTTTCACAATTCCTAACAAACTCTTGAGTATTTACTAGCTATTGCTTAGGTCAATTTTGGACTATTTAAAATTAATGTTTGAATGAAATACATGTGGCACCACCAAAGATATTCTTCAAACTTTCTGGTATGCTTTTAGCGCGTTGCTAACAAGAGGCTTAATGTTTGTCTATGTCAAGTTGGCGTAAAATCTATTATAGACTATTATATTTAGTACTTTCCTTTCCAGTAAAAAGTAAGTCAATCCCAGCTGATCTCGTTTCCGAATATGGAATCGATCCAATGCGACCAATTATTTACGTACTACCTTATAATTCTAAGGTAGACTTGCTAACTTTGCGCCAACAGTGCTTACACCATAATTTACCCGATTGCATGTCTCCATTAGAAGTCAATGGCAAATTATTGCCGAGTCATATATTTGTTCATGATGGTCCATGTGTGTTTCCTTATTTCGTACCGCATACGGGATCGGTAAGGATTTTCCATGAATATCTCGATTTGAATTACAATAATTCAGCTCTTGATATTCAAATATTGCTAGTATCAGTGATGTTTGGACGGTCACCCGGCAGAGAAGGTCATCAGGGTGATAAAAAACCGCAGCAACGCGCACTTAATATGATGGAAAAGTTTTTCGCTGTCATTTGGCATGGTCGTGACAGTTTTGTCCGTTTTTCACCTACCATTTCTCTGCGCCGAATGACGACACAACATCTCCCCGATAAGGCAATGGCTCAAAAATTGGCACGTGTGGCGCATATTCACTTCGCACGCCAGCGGTTAGCTGCTATAGGACCTAAGTTATCAGAGCGCAAAAATCTTTTTAATAAAATGCTACAGTCTAAAGCGATTGAAAAAGCAGTAGAAGATGAAGCACATAACAAAAATATTTCTCAAAATAAAGCACAGAGGAACGCCAT
This sequence comes from Pantoea sp. Nvir, assembly GCF_009829915.1. GTDB lineage: Bacteria > Pseudomonadota > Gammaproteobacteria > Enterobacterales > Enterobacteriaceae > Pantoea. The sequence continues at coordinate 453,160 of NZ_SZZW01000001.1, forward strand.
AGAGATGATGGAAGAGATTGCAGCCAACTTTTCCTACGAGGCGATTCGCGTTGCTGACTGTGTTATGGGCTGGCTCTGGAGTCGCCTCTATCAGGGTATCAATGTCAATGGTAGCGAACGGGTACGCCAGCTAGCGGAAGATGGTCATGAGATTGTCTACGTACCTTGCCATCGTAGTCATATGGACTATCTATTGCTCTCCTATGTACTTTACCATCAGGGCCTCGTGCCCCCCCATATCGTCGCAGGAATCAACCTTAACTTTTGGCCCGCTGGCCCAATTTTTCGTCGTTTAGGTGCCTTCTTTATTCGTCGCACCTTTAAAGGAAATAAGCTCTATTCTAATGTTTTCCGTGAATATCTCAGCGAGCTTTTTAGCCGCGGCTACCCCATCGAGTATTTTGTTGAAGGAGGACGCTCACGTACTGGATTACTGCTCGATCCCAAAACCGGAATACTCGCAATGACCCTGCAGGCTATGCTGCGCGGCGGTAACCGTCCCATTACTCTAGTGCCTACTTATATTGGCTACGAGCACATTATGGAATTAGGTTCTTATGCTAAGGAGGTTCAAGGCGCAGCTAAAAAGAAAGAAAATCTTGTACAGTTATTGAGCGGACTACTTAAACTGCATAACCTGGGCCAAGGCTATGTTAATTTTGGGGAACCTTTACCTCTACTAAATTACCTCAACAAACAGGTGCCAGAGTGGTGCAAAATCATCGATCCTATTGAGCCCCAGCGTCCTAGTTGGCTAACACCAACGGTCAATGATATAGCAGCACGTTTGATGATACGCATTAACGAAGCAGGAGCCGCCAATGCAATAAATCTCTGTGTCACCGCGCTGCTAGCTGCTCGCCAGAGGTCCTTGACACGGGAGCAGCTGATCGAACAACTTAAATGTTATATTGAACTATTACGCAATGTGCCATATTCGCCGGAATCAACAGTACCAATACTTTCAGCGGTAGAACTTTTAAATCACGCCATGAGCATGAATAAATTCGAAATAAAGCATGATAATAATGGTGACATCATCACCCTTCCGTATGAACAGGCTGTGTTAATGACCTATTACCGCAACAATATCCACCATATGCTAGTGATGCCATCACTGATCGCAGTTATTATTCAGCAACATCCAAATATTAGAGAAGATGAGCTGCTATGTCAGATCCGTGTGATATATCCAATGTTAAAAAAAGAACTTTTCCTGCGATGGACTATAGATGAATTGCCAGAGTTACAAGTAGCCCTCTGTCAGGAGCTGGCACGCCAAGGCATGATTACCATTCGGTGTGGATTGTTGCACCATACTGCTGCTCGTTACTGTACTTTACAGTTACTAGCTAACGGTATCCGTGATACCATGCAAAGGTTCGCCATTACTTTTTCTATTCTTAAAGCGAAGCCTACCATTAAGCGTAGGTCTTTAGAGAAAGAGAGTTATATGCTCGCACAGCGTCTTACCGTGTTGCAACAAGGGATTAATACACTAGAATTTTTCGACAAAGCAGTTTTTACTACGCTAGTGATGACCCTTCGTACTGAAGGCTATATCAGCGATACTAGTGACGCTGACTTCGAACGTACTCAAGCTACCTGGCATATTATTGCCGATTTGGTGACCAGCGATGTACGTTCGATAATTGAAACAGCTGTTATACACAGATAATATTTACCGTTTGAAAACCAAATTATGACATGACATAGCAAGTTGCTATTCACAAAAAAGAGGCTATATAAACGATATAATTTACTCATAAATAGGCAAATAGATGCCAGATTATTTAACAAAAATATTAATAGTTTCACTCAAAAGTATAAAGTAACTACATACTGCTTAACACGCTTATAGTAGCCAAAAGTGCTGATAATTACTGCAAAAGTCTATCAGATAATCGCTTTAATATATATTAAATAGAGCCCAACAGATAGGATGAACATGGCTTAATAAAATATAGTCAATTAATAATCAAAGTATAGTAACATCGTAAAAAAATCAGCCTAAGGAAGTGGATAACAATTTCACACTATCATAGCAATCAAGGATTAAATACTAGTATCATATACCATAGTTTAATGAATATTAGATATAAATAATTTACTCGCACTCAAATGGTCATTACTCAATAATAGCATGTCATACTATAAGAAATTCTAGTGGAAGTCGCAATTAGCACTTATGACATTTAGGTATAATACTTCATGAAAGGATGATAACAGCTTCAGTTAGTACCCTTAAATCAATATATGCACAAATCGGTGGTACCTTCAATCTACTATAACATTGCTAGCAGCTGCGGTTATTCCCGTTTTAGCCGGTCACTGTTAGCTAGCCATAACGTTGCCACCAATATCAGAACAGCACCGGAGTAACAGAGCGTGTCAAAGGGATTTGTATGGTCGACGATGATTAACCGAATAATCGCTGTAATGCTAATATAGATAAAATAACGCAAAGGAAAATGATATCCAGATTGGAAATATTTAATAATTAAAGCGATAAACTCGAAATAAAGAAAGTAGATAACAATTCCTTCAATCAGCAAATATGAGGAGCTTTGCTCGCTAGTATTTAGCAAAACATTAGCAAATTGTAGCGTTTCTTTCCCTAAAAATACTGCTAGAATAACCGCTAGTGCCAATAAGCCTATGTTCAGCACCCATTGCAGTGCGTTCGAAATATATCGTCCACCAATGGGTTGCAGGTTCATCCATCATCTACCTCATGTTATTTCCTAATAAGGAAATAACCGTTAACGTGTGTTAATACAATATAAATTATAAAATATGATAAACATGAGGATAATATAAGTTAATATCGAAACGTAATAATTTACTTGGTGACACAGTTTAATAGATAAGGTTATCAGAAAATATATAAATTTAAAAGCAGGAAAATTACTTCTAGCCTGGTAATGCTATTTATAGATTACCTTTTCCTTCAGGCTGACGGTTGTACAACCACATGATATTTTGATTCCGTTCACTCGTTTTTAAGCTGTCCTTTTACTAGTATGGGATACCTATATGATGCGTAACAATATTTATTGTGCGTATTTTTTGCATCAATTTATTGAATGTTCTCAGCCACAGCTTTGAAAAGAAATATAGGAGTGGTTTTAGCTAAAATTTGTATCACAGACTCTGGTATAGAGTAGAACAGAGCAATGCTCTAATACTGTTAGTTACTCCTTTAACAACGAATGTACTAATAATAGTAAGCGGCCAGTTAGAAACAAAGAATCTACTGCAGAATCTGCACAAATAATTTGTGTATATAGTCAGACGCCCATTATATGAATAGAGCATCCGCAGAAGATCAGCGGATCCTTTTTTTGAGGCAAAGCACTAAAATATCAGGCTTATGTTACGGTAAAAAAAGTCATAGAGCGCACCAGTCTGCTCCGATTCAGCGAAAGTATAATCTGTATTCTATTCAAACAAGTTTTCATGCAGCACACACACTACATTATCTGCCTCTTCCCCCGGTACTAAAAAGCAGAAATTATAGCTACTTGCGCCGTAACAGATAAGACGTAGATGAAAAGGTTCGAGCGTGTTAAATATCTCTTTACCAACACCACGTGCCCTAGAAAGGTTATTTCCAATTAGAGCCACCAGTGCCAGGTTTTCTTCTACCTCTACGTGGCAAAGCAATGCAAGCTCCGTTAACAGCATCTGAGTCAGTAGACTGTCACAGCCGGTCGATGTTGATCCTGTGATGTCAAGCGTCAGCGCTACGCTGACTTCAGATGTTGTAATCAAATCAATAGAAAGATGGTGTCGCGCCAAGATAGCAAATACTTGTGCAAGGAAGCCGCGTGAGTGTAACATACTTAGGCTGTGCAAAGTCAACAAAGTTTGGCGACGACGTAGCGCCAGCGCACGGAAGAGTGGTGGGTGCTCAATTTCGCGACGTACTCGAGTACCGCCAGAGGCCGGATCTTTACTCGATCCAACAAAGACTGGAATATCGCTACGTACTGCAGGCATTAGCGTGGCTGGGTGCAGAACTTTTGCGCCGAAGATAGCCATTTCGGTCGCTTCTTCAAAGGTGATCTCATCGATACGTTTGGCAGATGGTACTACACGCGGATCAGTCGTGTAGATACCTGCAACATCAGTCCAAATGTCCACACGCGCCGCTTTTAGTGCTTCACCTAGCAGTGCCGAGGTATAATCACTGCCGCCACGCCCTAGCGTAGTTGTGCGACCTTTGTGCTCACTTCCGATAAAACCCTGAGTAATTACCACTGCCTGTTCGAGCCGCGGTTTTAACAACGAGGCCGCCTGTTCTCCTAACGTTGCTACTTCGGGCTCGGCATGTCCAAAACAATCATTAGTACGCATCACCTTACGCACATCAAACCATTCTGCATCGACCTGACGTTCACGCAAGATCTCCACAAACAGCAGTGTAGACATTAGTTCACCATAGCTAACCAATTCATCAGTCAAGGCGGTAGAAGTTTTTAGCGAAGCATCGTCAGAGAGCATGGTAATATTTTTAAGCATGCAATCTATTTTGTCACGGATCATTGCTAAATTTTGCAGACGCTCGACAATCGCGTACTGGATACGACGAATTTCTTCGAGTAGAAAGGCGCGCTGCGTCTGCTCCTGCCCTTCAGACAACGTGACCAATAAATTTGTTACTCCAGCCGAGGCCGAAAGAACTACTAGACGCGTATTAGAATCTGCCAGCACCACATCGGCGCTTCGGTTCATAGCATCAAAATCGGCAACACTAGTACCGCCGAACTTCGCTATAATCAGATTGTGAGACATGTATGACCTCGTGTGATGTTATCTTCTCTCGCACAGAGGGACGGGAGACCTTATATCAGCCTTAGCACAAGGGAAGAGCAGAATTAGGTAAATAATATCAGGAGACGAGTCACCAAAAACTTCACCTTGCAAAGTGACCGACTATAGACGCCCCTAGTGACCACTCTCAGAAGGGTCATATCCCCCCTCTTCTATACCGATAAGCAACATTTCCCCCGTGTGTTGACCACCTCGGCGTTACTCTACATGATATACTATCCTCAGATACGGTTCCTTTAACACATTTTCGGGCGATGCGCCTCTTCTGGCTTGCGCGTAGGTGCGCAAGTAGACGCATAAAATACCGGGTCATAAGGTTGCTGTCTACGTCTATTCAGTGCTTTATCTTCTATGCTTGTTAAATGAAATCATCTAGGCCGGTACTTGATTCTAATTTGGCACAAAGCTTACGAGAGGATATTATGTTCTTCTAATTTGAAGTTCTTAGAAGAAAAAAATAAAAAAATACAGTACTGACGTGAATTTTCTAGAACGCACACTATAATAAGCGGTGCAGAAAATAACGACTATGCCAAAAAATTTCCTTTCGGTGTAAAACTGTTGTCATACTAAAGTAGTAAAGAGGTATGATTGCCCACATTGGATGACGGGTCTTCAATCGATAAGAGTATTATAATGAATAATATTAATCCGACGCACACTGCAGCCTGGAAAGAGCTCCAACAGCATTTTGAACAAATGAGATCAGTAACCATATGCGATTTGTTCGACCAAGACCCCGATCGTTTTACTAAATTTTCTAAGACCTTTGATAACCAGATACTGGTAGATTTCTCTAAAAACCGCATTACTCAGGAAACATTGGACAAGTTACAGGCATTGGCAATAGAAAGTAACCTAAGTAATGCAATTAAATCAATGTTTTCCGGGGATAAAATTAACCGTACCGAAGATCGCGCAGTACTTCATGTAGCGTTACGTAACCGCAGCAATACTCCTGTTGTAGTAGACGGAGAAGATGTAATGCCTAAAGTTAATCAAGTACTGAAGAAGATGAAACATTTCTCCGAGCGCGTTATTAGTGGTGATTGGAAAAGTTATACTGGTAAGGTAATTACTGACGTAGTCAATATCGGCATAGGAGGTTCAGATTTAGGTCCACTTATGGTGACAGAGACGCTACGACCTTATAAAAACCACCTTAATATGCACTTCGTCTCTAACATCGACGGTACCCATATTACTGAAACTCTAAAAAATCTCAGCCCGGAAACTACCCTCTTTTTGATAGCATCAAAAACCTTTACAACTCAGGAAACTATGACTAACGCACATAGCGCACGTGAATGGTTCCTAAAAACAGCAAACTATCATCAATATGTGGCGAAGCACTTCGTAGCGCTCTCCACTAATACAAAAGCGGTTAATGAATTCGGTATTGATACGACCAATATGTTTGAGTTCTGGGACTGGGTCGGCGGTCGCTATTCACTGTGGTCAGCGATAGGTTTGTCAATTATCCTCTCTATCGGCTTCAATCACTTCGAGAAGTTGCTGAGTGGGGCGCATGCAATGGATCAGCATTTCCTTACCATGCCTAGCAAACAGAATTTGCCAGTACTATTGGCGCTGATTAGCATCTGGTATAATAATTTTTATGGCTTCGAGACTGAGGCAATTTTGCCCTATGATCAGTATATGCACCGCTTTTCTGCCTACTGCCAACAAACCAATATGGAATCCAACGGTAAGTGTATAGATCGGAACGGTCACACAGTAAATTATCAAACAGGCCCTATTATATGGGGAGAACCAGGTACCAACGGTCAACATGCCTTTTATCAACTAGTCCATCAAGGCACCAAAATAGTGCCGTGCGATTTTATCGCGCCAGTCATTACCCATAACGCATTGGCAGATCACCATCAGAAGTTACTCTCTAACTTCTTTGCCCAGACCGAAGCGCTAGCGTTTGGCAAATCGCGTGAAGTGGTGGAAAAAGAATTTAATGATGCAGGTAAATCTACTGAGTCTATCGCACGCATCGTACCTTTCAAGATATTTGAAGGTAACCGCCCAACCAACTCGATTTTGCTACGCGAAATTACTCCTTATAGCCTAGGTGCTTTGATTGCACTTTATGAGCATAAGATTTTTACCCAAGGTGCCATTCTGAATATTTTTACTTTCGATCAGTGGGGTGTGGAATTAGGTAAGCAATTGGCAACTAGTATTTTACCAGAGATGGAAAACAATGCAAAAATTACCAGCCATGATAGTTCCACTAATGGTTTGATCAATACTTATAAATTATGGTCTTAATTTCATAAGAATCGCTTACTATAATTATGGTCTTAATTTCATAAGAATCGCTTACTATAATTTAGTAGTAATGAATACTGGTTAATGATTAGTGGTGTGATTAAAAAAAGCTTATTTACATAAAATTGCTTTTAGCATAATAGCTATCATTTTGCTTACTTTGAGTTAAACTCGATCTTAATTATTTATTACTTTTAATGCATTTTCTTTCAGGTCACCCTAGAATCCTTTTAAAGGAAAAGGAGTATTTTTATATAAGATGTTAAAATGAACAATAGTACAAAAAAGGTAATCCTATCTACCTGCCTTACATGGGAATTTTCTTTATTTGCCAGATTATTTTTTCATCTGAATTCTTGCTAATTTACCTTTTCCATTAAAATCATCCAACAATTTTGTTTTCACTATAGAAAAATGCAGTTAGTGCATGATAAGTGCATAAAAAGGAAACCCATCACCTGCTTTTATTTCAGGATGTCATACTTACGTTAACTACTATGGTCAGTAACATTTTATTTTAACTGAAAATATCTTATGCTACTTCAATCCTTCTATTATTAGTATTTCTTAGATTCACTTAATCAGACATGCCTGTTATGATCAGCGGATAGAAGATAACATAAGTTGCTTTACTAACATATATTAGGAGGTTCTTGTAGCATGTAAAAAGACGTTAGAGACGCCTCTAGAGATTAGAGAATACATTAGGGTTCACACTTATCATAATTACATGATATAAAATTCATCGCTTGGTCATGTATTTATTTTACTATTCAATACGTACCAAGATAATAAACCACCATCCTACGATAAGCGGGCTTACTGCTTATCAGTGATAAAAGGAAAGAACGCACAGCACAGTAATGTGCTAACAAAAGCATATGGGGTACTTTCTACACCTTCTTTACATCAAAATTAAATTAATGATGTTATGACATGCATTTTTATATTACCTGTTGATTTGAAAATTTCAAGATACTCAAATCGTCGATAATTCAATTGAGGAAAATAATCTTATCATTCTGAGCCAGCTTCTTCGTATGCTGTGACTTAGAAACGTACTTACCGCTGATGATTATGGGGAAACTAGTGGTATGCTCTCTAATTTAATTAGACGTTACATCCGTATCAAGTTTCTAATCGTTGATTAGACATTTTAGATTTTCCAAGAACCTATCTATCATTGATCGACAGCACTACCCACCATTTAATACTCAAGCTCATTTACAGGATACCCTACCAATTAGTAAAGTGATTATTGTGATAAATTAGATCCTTAACAGTGGACGATGTTGAGTATGTAAGATTTAGGGGGCAAGCTTATATTGCTGGTACCATCCTAAATTTCTACTACTCATACGTCATGGAATAGTGCTACGGCACCGTAGTTTATCTTTTCCAATTGTAGAAAAACAGTAAAGAATAAAACATTCATTGAATTTTATTCCAACGTAGGATTCATATAGCTTAAATCGTATGGTGTAATTTGGTAGACATAATAGTTTAGCCAGTTAGCAAATAGCAAGTTACCGTGACTACGCCAAGTCGCACGCGGTAGTAGTTCTAGATTGTTCTGCGGAAAATAATTACAGGGCATAGCTGGCTGTAGCCCTGCCTCATAATCACGATAATATTCTTTTGACAAAGTTAGAGCGTCATATTCAGGATGACCGGTAACACAAACTAAACGTTTATCTTTACTCGCCATAAGATAGACATCAATATGCCTTGATTCTGCAAATACATCCAGATCAGTATAATCGGTAATCATCTGCTTCTGAAAATCGGCATAGCGAGAATGAGGTGCTAGAAAATTATCGTCGAAACCGCGAGTCAATAATGCATGTGGATGCAGAATATGATGTTCATACACGCCAAAAAGCTTTTTTTGTCTTGTTTGTTTCGGAATACCGTAAAGAATGTTGAGAGCCGCCTGTACAGCCCAGCAGACAAATAGGGTTGAGGTAACATGTTCTTTTGCCCAATGAACCACACGCTGGATCTGCGCCCAGTAAGCAACATCATTAAAATCTACTAGCCCAAGTGGTGCGCCGGTCACAATCAGACCGTCAAAGTTGTCGTTTAGGATATCGTTAAAATTGCAATAAAAGGTGTTAAGATGCTCCATCGGTGTATTTCGTGATTCACGACTACGAATACGCAACAGTTTAATATCGATCTGCAACGGTGAATTAGACAAGAGACGTAAAAATTGATTTTCCGTCTCAATCTTTTTTGGCATGAGATTAAGCAATAATACTTTTATCGGACGGATTTCCTGAATACGGGCACGCGACGCAGTCATTATAAAAACATTTTCGTTACGCAAAAAATTCACTGCCGGTAATTCATCGGGAACCCTGATTGGCATCGGTGGCATTCCTCATAATGTGATATACATTTAGAGATCCAGATGCCTAACACTAACCTGAAGGAATTATGTTGTCGAGCCTTCATACATACGATTTATAAAAATCCTTTAAATTAAAATCTGCACATATTTTGATAAATATACAGATTATTGAATTTTTGATTCTAGTATAGTATGTAGAGAAGAGGCGCAGGAAACACTTTTCAGTATTGCATGGCACAGTCTTTACCAAAGTTGGTTAGAATCCAATATCAATAATCTAGTATCGGTAAAAAAATAAAGTTAATGATGCTGGAGTGTGCAGGGCGCATTAATTGAATATGTCATGATGGCTGGCAATTTTTTCATCTCGAAAGTCCTATTCAGAAAGTACTTCTTCCCCTAAATTAATAGGAGGAAATGGTATCACCGTTCTCCGACAACAACTATGTTGCACTAAAAATGCTTACTAGCTTAATTAAGTCAGAATCCCTTGATTATGGATGATTGTTATTAACCATAGTACTTATTATTATTTCTTACTACCAGTTTCTAACTCTTAGAAATTGGTTAATAAGGCATTAACATTTCCGTAAACTAAAGAATCGATGCAGAACATCGGTAGAAATAACACGGATTAAGATCATCTTATTTTTCTTTCACTGGGAAACAGATCAATTCTTTTCTTTATGACCTAATCTTCATAATCTAAAAAATAGATGAATATAATTCATTGCGTTATCTGCTGTTTAAGCAGATTAATGACAGGAGTAATCTCCGGCATGACTCCATGCCATAACTGGAAAGCGTGAGCAGCCTGTCCTACTAGCATGCCTAGACCATCCGCGTAATGCTGTGCGCCATAATGTTCGCACCATCGTAGAAACGGTGTTACATTAGCTTGGTAAAACATATCGTAGCAGCGCACCTGGCTGTTTATTAGTGAAATAGGCAATATAGGAATGTCTCCGTTTACGCCACTTGATGTTGCATTTACAATCAAATCGAATGTTCTGCATTTTAGTTGCTCAATACTACAAGCTTCTATATTTCCTTTATGTTTAAAACGCTTAGCGAGATCCTCCGCACGTGCATGCGTGCGGTTAACAATCGTTACCGCACAGCCTGCAGAAAACATCGGGAGAATAACGCCTCGTGCCGCGCCACCCGCCCCCACTAGCAAAATATGATCACTAGACTTTATGAATGAAATACGCTTAAGATCGCTCAACAAACCAATTCCATCAGTATTATCACCAAAAATACATCTCTCGTTGAGCTTTTTTAACGTGTTAACAGCACCGGAAAGGGCTGCACGTTCGCTTAATTCATCGGCAAACTCATATGCCTGTTGTTTAAAGGGTAATGTTACATTTGCACCACGTCCTCCTTGTGCAAAAAACGCCTTGATAGCTCCTGAAAAACCGTCAAGCGCTGCACAGACACGGCCATAATGATATGCAATACCGGTTTGCTCAGCAAAAGCTTGATGAATTAAAGGAGATTTACTGTGGCTAATAGGATTGCCGAATACTGCAAACTGCTCCATGAATTATCCCTGACGAATAAGATTACCAGTTAATATATTGCGAATTTCTGACGGAGACTGCCGTCCACCAGTTTCACCTACTAGTACAGGAAACGCTTCGCCGAACTGTGCTCTAACTGCCTCTACTTTTCTACAAGGCTCTGCACCAGACAGATTCGCACTAGTTGATACCAGCGGTTTACCGAATGTACGACAAAGCGCTTTTACATGAGGATGATTACTTACCCGGATTGCTAGCGAATCAAAATTTCCGGTTAGCCATCGCGGTGTTTGCGATGTTGCAGGGACTACAAAAGTAACCGTACCAGGCCAATGAGCAAACATGTATTCGCGCTGCTCGACTGTCAGCTTTCTGTCAGAGATATAGCGCTCAAACTGAGAATAATCGTCTGCAATAAGGATCAGCCCTTTCTCAACAGGACGCTTTTTCAAATCCAGTAGCCGCATAACAGCGTTTTTACTGTCCGGGTCACAACCTAGACCAAAAACAGCTTCAGTAGGATACGCAATAACATTCTGTTGACGTAATTGCTCAACACAGGCATCAAGTGAACCGGAAAAATAATGATTTTGCATAATATTGTCTTATTTCTATAATACATGGGCATTAACGTAATACTTACTCGCGTAAAAAGTTTCATGCTCGCATAATCGTTTTTTATGGTAGAAAAGTAAAATAGAAGTGCAGTGACTCACCCATACTGAGTTTGAAAATTCTTGCATAACAAAAAAATGCCGCACCAGTGGTCATGTTAAGCACTGTTGACAGGCGATAAGTTTCTATCCGGCTTATATATGGCTTTAATATATCCGTATTCAGAATAGCAGATAATACTGATAGTCACTCTATAACATAACGTTTCTGAAACAATATGTTATATGGTCTACCTTGAAAATAAGGTAGTTCTTTAATCATTTTAAAAATATAACCATGATAATGAATCTGCAGTGATAGAATGTATTTGTTAGTGACGAAGTTTGTGTAGTCTAAAAAAACCATGTCTGGGATGGCAGAAACCCACATCTGCCCTCCAGTAATTGGGGCAGATTGCTTGTTTACGCAGGGTAAAGAGTGCTGATTTACTCATAATGATGGTTATATTATGGATGATTAATGCAGTATGCCGTCATTAACTTCAAATAGGAGTTCTTCCATTTGCTGATAAGCGTTCTCGCATCCCGGAAGATTAAACAATACCATTAGCACAACCCATTTGAGATCTTCCAGATCAAATTCAAGCGCGTCGAGCGCCATCACTCTTTCGATAACCATTTCGCGTGTTTCCATATTGAGCACCTGAATTTGTTCTAAGAATAGTAGGAAGCCACGACATTCGGCATCTAAACGTAGACATTCTTCTTCCGTGTAGATGCGTATTGAAAAAGGATCGTTGGCTAATAAAATCGGATTGGTCAAGCCATCCTGATAATCTGCTAGTTTTTCTAACCAGTTCAACGCATTAAAGATATCATGACGATGAAAACCAGCATCGGTTAAGTCATTAGTCAATGTATCCTGATCAACCTGCATTTCTGCTTTGCTGTGGATATATGTCTCAAATAAGTACATTAGTACGTCGAACATGGCATGCCCTCCTTAATCGGACATAGCCGCCGGGTACAGCTGCGATCCACCCTGTAAACTCCAGGATCCAGCAGTTGAGCTGTAATCACTGGCACAGGTTGGCCGGTACGTTCAGCGACAACGTCAACAGGTGTAACCTCATCACCTACGTTAGCCAACACCTTAGCAAATGGCAATGACACATCATCATTGCAGATCCTGCGATATATTGATTGCCCCAGGCTGGGGTGTAAATGGTAGATAGCTACGCTTCGCGCAAAACTCTTTAATATATCGGCAGGATGTACTATCAGCAGTGCACTTTTCTGAATCAGCTATTACGGTCCTTCACTGAGTTATTTTCTTAGTACGCAGAGCAAAACTATAGATAGTATGATTTTATTTAAGCGCATAGCGAGAAGTGATCAGCTCACTATTTTTGACTGTTCAACTTCACTACCACAACCTGGCTCAAACTGCTAATAATGTAGTGATGACGCCGAATAAAAATAAAGAAAATTCTAATATTTGTGTCGCCATTAAATGATATTTTTAAGGATAAAGAGCCAGCAATGCTTTACCAAACACTGCAATAAGTTTTTCCTGCATATCCGGAGCCGCGAGATGTACGATACTACTTTTATGCTCACAGTAGCTAGTAAGATTCAGATGGCTTATTCCCGTAATGTACCAATCCTAACTACACGTAATGTACCAATCCTAACTACAAACGATGGTCAATTACTTACTAAACAGTAAGCGGCAGCATATTTTAGATACAGTGCATGACATGGAAAACGACGCAATCATTAACTCACTATCGTAAACATCTACTAAGAATCACGACTGTCAAGCTAAGACTTAGTTGTATATAGTACGATACGAAATTGCCAGATTTACAGATTAGTCAATCTAGACTCATAGAACGTATGAGGTAGTGCTTTCTTTCATTGTAATAAATGCCTTCGACATCTTAAATCTAGCATTTTCCACTATGCTGAAACTGCTTTATGCTGGAAAACGCAAATAAAATTAGATAGTTTTCGTATTAGCTGCTCCTCTGTGCTGCTTCCTAGAAAGAAATACTATCAACCAACTCTTTAAAAGGCTAGAATAAGAAGTTAACCTTTTCTTAATTGCATATAGATCTGAATAGTTATGTCAGTTTTGCAAGTATTACATTTCCCTGACGATCGTCTTCGTAAAATGGCAGCGCCAGTAAAGGAAGTAAACACCGAAATTCGGTTAATCATCAATGATATGTTTGAAACCATGTACTCCAAAGAGGGTATTGGTTTGGCTGCGACTCAGGTGGATATTCATCGATGTATTATTGTGATCGATGTTTCGGAAAATCGCGATGAGCGTTTAGTGATGATCAACCCGGAGCTACTGGAAAAGAGTGGCGAAACCTACATTGAAGAAGGTTGCTTGTCTATTCCCACACAGCGTTCAATTGTTCAGCGCGCCGAGCGCGTAAAAGTACGTGCGTTAGATAGCAACGGCAATAGCTTCGAACTAGAAACAGATGGCCTGTTAGCAATCTGTATTCAGCATGAAATAGATCACCTAGACGGCAAATTATTTATTGATTACCTATCCCCACTAAAACAGCAACGTATTAAACAAAAATTAGAAAAATTAGCGCGCCAGAACGCGCGTAGTTCCTAACGAACTATACAAAGAAGGGGACGACTGCTATGTCAGCTCCGCTGAAAATTATCTTTGCAGGCACACCTAGTTTTGCGGCGTGTCATCTTGATACGTTACTTGCTTCTGAACACCAAATTGTTGGTGTTTTTACTCAACCAGATCGTCCTGCCGGACGCGGTAAGAAACTGGCTTTCAGTCCCGTAAAAATTTTAGCGCAGTCGCATGCCATTCCTGTCTTTCAGCCGACATCATTTTATTGCTCTCAAAACCAGCAGTTAGTCGCTAATATGCAATCTGATATAATGGTAGTAGTCGCCTACGGAATAATAATACCGCAGGCTGTGCTAGAGATTCCTTGCCTCGGTTGTATTAATGTGCACAGTTCACTACTACCGCGCTGGAGAGGGGCCGCCCCTATTCAGCGTGCACTCTGGGCAGGTGACAGCAAAACCGGTGTGACCATTATACAGATGGACGTTAGCCTCGATACCGGTGATATACTTTATAAGCGCAGCTGTCCCATTACAGCGCAAGATACTAGTGCCACACTGCATAAAAAACTGGAACAGCTTGGTTCACAAGCTCTATTGGACACGTTAGCGCAGCTAGCGGATGGATGTGCCCAGCCAAAAAAGCAGGATCACTCTCAAGCTAATTATGCGAAGAAGCTAAGCAAAGAGGAAGCTAGGATCGATTGGCAGCTTCCCGCAATCCAGCTTGAACGTTGTATACGTGCTTTTAATCCTTGGCCGATGAGTTATTTCTTTATTGAAAACCAATTGGTAAAAGTGTGGCAATCAAATATATTACCACACATTACTAAACAGCCGGGAGAGATTATTATAGCTAATAAGCAGGGTATCCAAGTTGCCACCTCCGAAGGAGTATTAAATCTTCAAACGCTTCAGCCTGCCGGTAAAAAGCCGATGTCAGCACAGGATTTGCTTAACTCACGTCGTGAATGGTTCATGTCAGGCAGCATCTTATGCTGACTTTAAATGCAGATTCTGTCGTACTACGATATTTGAAATTAGCATATATAAACTCGTATGATTAAATCAACTAACCTACGTAGCCTTGCTGCTCAACTGATTGAGCGTGTTATTGATGAAGGTGTATCGCTTAGCACAATTTTACCTGACGTAAAGAAACAATTGTCTGATAAAAATGGAGCACTGGTACAAGAGTTCTGCTTTGGAGTTTTACGTACATTGCCGCAGCTAGAAACTTTAATCTGCAAACTGATGAAGCGCCCGTTGACTGATAAATATCGTGTTTTACACTATCTGATTATGGTCGGTATCTATCAACTTATATATACACGTGTACCTGCTCATGCTGCATTAGCAGAAACTGTTGCTGGTGCTGAAATACTTCAGTACAGTAACTTTAAAGGTCTTCTTAACGGTGTGTTGCGTCAGTTCCAGCGTCAACAAGTGCTACTTATGACAGAAGTCAATCGGGGTCCTCAGCGACATCTGCATCCAACTTGGCTACTACAAAGACTGAAAAAAGCGTGGCCAGGAAAATGGCAGCAGATTATAGAAGCAAATAATCAGTACCCACCAATGTGGGTACGCGTGAATCGCCAATATCATAGCCGAGATAGTTGGTTAACATTACTAATTCAAAGTGGAAATTCTGCTGTTGCAAATGAAATTGTACCTGATGCTCTACGGCTAGAATCACCCTCTCCTGTTAGCAAACTTCCGGGGTTCGCTGCCGGATGGGTTACAGTTCAGGATCTATCTGCACAACGCTGTGCCTTGTTACTGGAACCAGAAAATGGTGAACAGATCCTTGATCTCTGTGCAGCACCAGGAGGAAAAACCACACATATATTTGAAATCGCTCCTGAAGCACACGTGATGGCAGTTGATGTAGATGCCCACCGCTTAGAATGTTTACGAAAGAATTTGCAGAGACTTAATATGCATGCAGAAGTAAAACAAGGCGATGGGCGTACACCTGAAGCGTGGTGCGGCGGACGCCAATTTGATCGTATTCTACTAGATGCGCCTTGCTCAGCAACAGGCGTTATTCGCCGTCATCCAGACATTAAATGGCTACGCCGTAATAGGGATATTTCTAAACTGGCAGCGCTACAGAGAGATCTCCTAGAGGCGAGCTGGATGCATTTAAAACCAAGAGGTACACTGCTCTATGCGACCTGTTCCGTTCTACCGGAAGAAAATGAAATTCAGATAAAAACTTTTCTAAGACGCCATACGGATGCACGTGCCGCAGTCCTACAAAATAGCAATATAACAGGGCTACAGATTTTTCCAACTATTGAAGGCGGAGATGGCTTTTTCTATGCTAAACTGGTAAAAGTGACTTAATTAAGTCATGATCCGCAATTGGGATGATTTCCTAGTACTTCCCTAAGTACTTCGAGGTGTTCTGAAAGTAAATCTGGACTGCTAGAATAATGACATTACAGTTGTTGATATCAATCTGACTACCTGAATCAACAAATAACAAATGCTATTTTCTTATAAGAAGAATATGGAACAAACTCGTAATTATGGGAGCAGGACGCAGAGAGAAGACTCTGACATCAGCATCATGAGTTTCTGATGAAACTAGTGTTGTGTCCTGTTACCATATAATATATTAGTTCTTTCCACATATAACCTAATCTAATGCATAAAAAATTTTATTTCAGCAAAAATGCATTATTAATTATTTTAATCCACTGAAATAATTTTCTCATAGTAAATATTAAATCTATTGATCTAATACCTCCTAAATACACTTATGTCTTACACATAGTAAAGTTTGCTAAAGGACTTACTGTGAGGTATTGCTTATAATAAAATTTTGTGATGGCAGTCTATTATTTAGTAACTCGCTCTCTATTTAATGTAAGCATATAATCCATACGAATAAAAATTTTACGTCGTAATGTTACTATTTATACCTAGGCTTCCGACGGTCACCAAATTAGATGACCTCAAACAACCTCATTATTATTGTCTTCTTGCTCAAATTAGCAAGCCTTCGCCTTCCTAAGAAAAATTACTGAATTTTATACTCTTTTTTACTGCATAAAAATGCTTTTTAAGCATTTTTTCGATTACTCAGATGGGGATAAGTATGTTTAGGAGATTAACAAGCAGGATAAATAATACAGTGATAAAAAACCCGCTGAAGCGGGTTTTTTATCACACTGTAAACTTTTACTCTTTAATATTTTTTGTTTGAGCTTCTGGACGATCCACTAGCTCAATATATGCCATAAGCGCATTGTCACCAGTACGAAAGCCACACTTTAAAATTCGAGTGTAACCACCAGGACGACCTGTAAAGCGTGGTCCCAGCTCGTTAAATAGTTTTGCCACTATCTCGTTGTCACGAGTACGGGCGAATGCCAGACGACGATTAGCGATGTTGTCAATCTTGGCAAGAGTAATCAGCGGCTCAACTACACGACGCAGCTCTTTGGCTTTCGGCAGAGTCGTTTTAATGACCTCATGACGCACTAGAGAGCTAGCCATGTTACGAAACATAGCCTGACGATGGCTGCTGTTGCGGTTCAGTTGACGACCAATCTTACGATGGCGCATGAACTTATCCTTCTCAATGAAACCTTAACCTGTGCGATGGTTATTCATCAGTTATGCTTGCCGGAGGCCAATTCTCAAGACGCATGCCAAGAGAAAGACCACGGGAAGCGAGCACATCTTTAATCTCAGTAAGAGATTTTTTCCCTAAATTAGGTGTTTTGAGTAGCTCGACCTCGGTACGTTGTACCAGATCACCGATATAGTGAATAGCTTCTGCCTTGAGGCAATTAGCAGAACGGACAGTTAATTCCAGATCATCAACAGGGCGCAGCAGTATCGGATCGAATTCTGGTTTTTCTTCTTTTACTTCCAGCTGACGTACATCACGTAAATCAACGAAAGCTTCTAGTTGTTCTGCCAGGATAGTAGCAGCACGACGAATTGCTTCTTCAGGATCAATGGTGCCGTTAGTCTCCATTTCAATAACTAGCTTATCAAGGTCAGTACGCTGTTCTACACGCGCTGCTTCCACATTATAGGCGATACGGTCTACTGGGCTATAACAAGCATCTACTAACAGGCGTCCAATTGGACGCTCATCCTCTTCCAAATGAATGCGGGCGGAAGCCGGTACATAGCCACGACCACGTTGAACTTTTATAAGCATGCTGATCGATGCATTCTCTTCTGTCAGATGACAGATCACGCACTGTGGCTTGACGATTTCAACATCACTGTCGTGGATAATGTCGGCTGCAGTCACAGGGCCAATACCAGATTTCTTCAAAGTCAGGATAGCTTCATCTTTACCATGAACTCTTACTGATAATCCTTTCAAGTTGAGCATGATTTCTAAGATATCTTCCTGTACACCCTCTTTAGTACTATATTCATGAAGAACACCATCAATCTCAACTTCAGTCACCGCACAACCTGGCATGGAAGAAAGCAGAATACGGCGAAGTGCATTACCAAGAGTATGGCCAAAGCCACGTTCTAGAGGTTCAAGCGTCACCTTAGCGTGCGTCGAACTCACTTGCTCGATATCTACCATTCGTGGTTTTAGAAACTCTGTCACAGAACCCTGCATTGTGTCCTCTCTTTGGTACTAAGCTTTGCTTACTTAGAGTAAAGCTCGACGATCAGGTATTCGTTAATGTCCGCAGACAGATCGATACGTTCAGGAATGTGTTTAAACACACCTTCTATTTTAGTCGTATCAACTTCTAGCCAAGTGGGCTTTTCACGCTGCTCAGCTAGCTCTAGAGCCGCTTTCACACGAGATTGCTTTTTAGCTTTCTCACGTATACTGATGATATCATTCGGAGATACCTGATAAGACGCTATGTTAACAACACGACCGTTAACCATTACAGATCTGTGGCTAACTAGCTGACGTGCTTCTGCACGAGTAGCGCCGAATCCCATACGGTACACTACGTTATCTAAACGACCTTCTAGCAGCGCTAATAGGTTTGCGCCGGTGTTTCCTTTCAGGCGTGCCGCTTCTTTATAGTAATTGTGGAACTGACGTTCCAGTACACTGTATATACGACGAACTTTTTGTTTTTCACGCAATTGCCCACCATAATCAGAAAGACGCGGTTTACGCGCACCATGCTGACCAGGTGCTTGTTCAATTTTACACTTAGAATCAATCGCGCGAACGCTAGACTTTAGAAAAAGGTCTGTGCCCTCACGACGGCTTAGCTTGAGCTTAGGACCCAAATATCTTGCCATTTTCTTCTCCAATTATCCTAAAAACGGGGGTGTTATACACGACGTTTCTTCGGTGGACGACAACCGTTATGAGGAATCGGAGTCACATCAGTAATGTTAGTAATACGGAATCCTGCAGTGTTCAAAGCACGAATAGTAGATTCGCGCCCCGGCCCCGGACCCTTAACCATGACTTCCAGATTCTTAATACCGTAATCTTTCACGGCTTCTGCACAGCGCTCTGCAGCAACCTGAGCAGCAAACGGAGTAGATTTACGAGAACCTCGGAAACCGGATCCACCGGCGGTTGCCCAACCTAGTACATTACCCTGACGATCAGTAATGGTCACTATAGTATTATTAAAAGAAGCATGAACATGAGCCACACCATCTGAAAGTTGCTTTTTTATGCGTTTACGTGCACGAATTGGTGCTTTTACCATGATTTATTTACCCCGATTATTTCTTGATCGGTTTGCGCGGACCTTTACGGATACGTGCATTAGTCTTGGTACGCTGACCACGTACTGGCAGACCACGACGATGGCGTAAACCACGGTAGCAACCAAGATCCATCAGACGCTTGATGCTCAGGTTGATTTCGCGACGTAAATCACCTTCAACAACGAACTTACTAGCTGCATCACGCAGTTGATCAATCTGTTCTTCGGACAGCTCACTGATCTTCACATCTTCAGCGATCCCCATTGCAGCGCAAATGGCTTTAGAACGGGCCTTGCCGATACCGAAAATCGACGTTAAGGCGATAACGGTGTGTTTATGATCAGGAATGTTAATGCCTGCTATACGGGCCACTATTCACTCCTAATAATTTAATAAATGCTCCCCATACTGAAAAGCCCGTTTTCAGAATGCTCAAATGGAAACGTATTCTTATACAAAAGATTAGCCGCATAATCTAGCGAGCTTAACCCGACTTTGCAAGAAAAATATAGAAAATCAGCCTTGCCGCTGTTTATGTTTAGGTTCGGTGCTACAAAGTACACGTATGACACCGTCGCGACGGACAATTTTACAATTACGACATAATTTCTTGACGGAAGCACGAACTTTCATTTTTAATCTCCGTAACTTCTCAACTTCTTGAATTAACGGCCATAGCCTTTTAAATTTGCTTTCTTTAATACAGAGTCGTACCGACTAGACATCATCATAGTTTGCACTTGAGCCATGAAATCCATAATAACAACTACTACAATGAGCAAAGACGTACCACCAAAGTAGAAAGGAACCTTCATAGCACTACGCATGAACTCCGGGATTAAACAAATAAAAGTAATGTAGAACGCGCCGATTAATGTTAAACGCGTCATTACCTTATCAATATACTTCGCCGTTTGTTCTCCAGGACGAATACCCGGTACGAATGCACCAGACTTCTTCAGGTTATCTGCTGTTTCGCGTGGGCTGAAAATAAATGCCGTATAAAAAAAACAGAAAAAGATAATTGCAGCCGCATAAAGTAGCACATAAAGTGGCTGTCCTGGTTGTAAATACAATGAAATTGTTGTCAACCAGTGCCAACCTGTACCACCTCCAAACCAGGATGCTATCGTCGCAGGGAACAAAATAATGCTAGAAGCAAAAATAGCTGGAATAACTCCTGCCATATTCACTTTCAACGGTAAATGTGTGCTTTGTGCAGCATACATACGGCGACCCTGCTGCCTTTTTGCATAATTAACTACAATACGGCGTTGAGAACGCTCAACGAAGACAACGAAAAAAGTCACTACAAACACAAGAATCGCAACTAACATCAACAGGAGGAAGTGCAGTTCACCTTGCCGCGCTTGCTCGATGGTATGGCCAATAGCAGGAGGAAGTCCTGCAACAATACCAGCAAAGATGATAATCGAAATACCATTGCCAATACCTCGTTCAGTAATTTGTTCACCTAACCACATCAAGAACATTGTCCCAGTAACCAGGCTCACAACAGCAGTAAAGTAGAAAGCAAGTCCTGGATTAATCACTAAGCCATACATTCCAGGCATTCTTGGTAAACTTGTAGCAATACCGATTGATTGAAATATTGCCAATATCAAAGTACCGTAGCGGGTGTACTGACTAATCTTACGACGGCCACTCTCCCCTTCTTTCTTAACCTCCGCCAATACCGGATGAATTACCATTAATAACTGTATGATAATAGAAGAAGAAATATAAGGCATAATACCCAATGCAAAAATTGAAGCACGGCTAAGAGCACCACCGGAGAACATATTAAACATTTCAATGATAGTGCCTCGTTGCTGCTCAAGCATTTTGGCAAGTAAAGCAGTATTAATACCAGGGATTGGAACAAAAGAACCAATACGGAAGACAGTCAATGCACCGATTACAAACAGCATTCTGCGTTTTAATTCACCGAAGACACCTTTGGCACTTTGAAAATCTAATCCCGGTCGTTTAGCCATCTGCTACTTATTCCTCAATATTACCGCCAACGGCTTTGATTGCAGCACAAGCACCCTTGGTGACACATAGACCGCGCACTATTACCGGTACAGAAATTTTACCAGATGAAATTACTTTCACGCATTCAATCTGTACACCAATTACGTTAGCTGCTTTCAATGTTTTCAAGGTAACAATACCGCCTTCTACTTTTGCTATATCAGATAGACGCACTTCTTCCATGAATGATTTGCGCGATGTAAAGCCAAATTTTGGTAGACGACGATACAAAGGCATCTGCCCACCCTCAAAACCTCGACGTACACCACCTCCAGCACGAGACTTTTGACCTTTATGACCACGACCACCGGTTTTACCGAAGCCAGAACCAATACCACGACCTAGACGCTTCGCTGTGTGCTTAGATCCTACGGCCGGAGACAGAGTATTCAAATGCATTTATTACTACTCCACTTTAACCATGTAATAAACTACGTTGACCATACCGCGTACTGCCGGTGTATCTTCACGCTCAACAGTGTGCCCAATACGACGTAGACCTAAGCCAACTAGAGTGGCTTTGTGCCTAGATAGAAGGCCGATTGAACTACGAGTTTGAGTAATTTTAATAATCTTACCCATCAGATTACCCCAGAATTTCTTCAACAGATTTACCACGCTTAGCTGCGACCATTTCCGGAGATTTCATGTTACTTAAGCCGTCGATAGTTGCGCGAACTACGTTGATCGGATTTGTAGAACCGTATGCTTTAGCTAGAACGTTATGGACTCCTGCGACTTCTAAAAAAGATCTCATGGCACCGCCAGCAATGATACCAGTACCTTCAGAAGCGGGTTGCATGAACACGTGTGAACCCGTATGAGCACCTTGAACCGGATGCTGTAGAGTACCATTAGTCAGCACGACGTTAATCATATTACGACGGGCTTTTTCCATTGCTTTCTGAATCGCTGCCGGAACTTCACGAGCTTTACCGTAACCAAAACCAACGCGACCATTACCGTCACCCACTACCGTTAGTGCAGTAAAGGAGAAAATACGACCACCTTTCACAGTCTTAGAAACACGGTTTACTGCGATTAATTTTTCCTGTAGTTCGCCAGTTTGTTTTTCGATGTGTGACATCTTAGTAGACCTCTACCTCAGAACTGAAGGCCAGCTTCACGGGCAGCATTTGCTAGTGCCTGGATACGACCATGATATTGAAAACCGGAACGGTCGAAAGAAACATCTTTAATACCTTTCTCTATTGCGCGCTCAGCAATAGCTTTACCTACTGCCGCCGCGGCATCTTTGTTACCAGTGTACTTCAGTTGTTCGGAGATAGCTTTTTCTACAGTAGAAGCAGCCACTAGAACTTTGGAACCGTTGGGGGCGATTACCTGTGCGTAAATGTGACGCGGGGTACGATGTACCACTAGGCGAGTAGCGCCCAGCTCTTTGAGCTTACGACGTGCGCGGGTTGCACGACGGATACGAGCAGATTTCTTGTCCATGGTGTTGTTGTTTTACCTTACTTCTTCTTAGCCTCTTTAATACGCACGACTTCGTCGGCGTAACAGATACCTTTGCCTTTGTAAGGCTCAGGACGACGATAAGCACGCAAGTCAGCTGCAACCTGACCGATTTGTTGTTTATCAGCGCCCTTCAGCACGATTTCAGTCTGTGTTGGACATTCTGCAATGATACCTGTAGGAAGTTGATGATCAATAGGATGAGAAAAACCCAGTGATAAATTGACTATGTTACCTTTAATTGCCGCACGATAACCAACACCAATCAGTCTAAGCTTCTTAGTGAAGCCTTCAGTAACACCAATAATCATACCGTTCAGCAACGCACGGGCAGTACCTGCCTGCGCCCAACCATTTGCAAAACCATCGCGAGGAGAGAAAATAAGTGCTTTGTTAGCATACTTAACTTCTACGGCACTATTGATAGTACGAGTCAGCTCACCATTTTTACCTTTGATAAAAATTACCTGGCCGTTGAGTTTTACTTCTACACCGGCAGGAATAACGACAGGTGCTTTAGCCACACGAGACATATTTCCTCCGATTTACGCCACATAGCAGATAATTTCACCACCAATCCCAGCCTGACGTGCAGCGTGATCAGTCATGACACCTTTAGAGGTAGAAATCACCGCTATACCTAAACCTGCCATCACTTTAGGCAACTCATCTTTTTTCTTATAGATACGCAGACCCGGCCGACTAACACGCTGAATACTTTCTACAACAGCTTTACTCTGAAAATATTTAAGTGTTAATTCCAGTTCCCGCTTGATATCACCTTCTATTTTAAAATCTTCAATGTAACCTTCTTCCTTCAGCACGCTAGCAATTGCCACTTTCAGCTTAGAGGAAGGCATGATAACCGTAAGTTTTTTCGCGGCTTGACCGTTACGGATACGGGTCAGCATATCGGCAATTGGATCTTGCATGCTCATCTGTCTTTACTCCCGTGATTCAATTAGTGACAATTACCAGCTGGCCTTTTTCAGGCCTGGGATTTCACCGCGCATAGCAGCTTCACGCACCTTAATACGGCTCAACCCGAACTTCCTCAAGAAACCGTGTGGACGCCCTGTTTGACGGCAGCGATTACGCTGACGAGATGGGCTGGAATCACGTGGGAGAGTCTGAAGCTTAAGAACAGCATTCCAACGCATTTCATCGGAAGCATTCAAATTATAAATAATCTTTTTTAGTTCAGTCCGTTTTGAGAAAAATTTATTTGCTAATCTTAAACGCTTAATTTCGCGCGCTTTCATTGATTGCTTAGCCATTAAGTAATCCTATCTTACTTCCGAAACGGGAAGTCAAAGGCAGTCAGAAGAGCACGGCCTTCATCATTAGATTTCGCAGTAGTAGTAATAGTGATATCTAAACCACGCACTCGATCAACTTTGTCGTAGTCAATTTCTGGAAAAATAATCTGCTCACGGACGCCCATGCTATAGTTGCCACGACCATCGAAAGATTTTATAGACAAACCACGAAAGTCACGGATACGTGGCACGGCAATGATGATCAGCCGCTCAAAAAACTCCCACATACGCTCACCGCGTAAAGTGACTTTACAGCCAATGGGATAGCCCTGACGGATTTTAAAGCCTGCAACTGATTTACGTGCTTTGGTGACCAGAGGCTTTTGACCGGAAATTGCTGCTAAGTTAGCTGTTGCATTTTCTAGTAGTTTCTTATCAGTTATTGCTTCACCAACTCCCATGTTCAGGGTGATCTTCTCTACCCGAGGGACTTGCATGACAGAAGTGTAGCCGAACTCTGTCATGAGTTTCTGAACTACTTTATCTTTATAGTAATCATGCAGTTTCGCCATCGTAATACTCCAATATTACTTAATGATTTCATTATTAGATTTGAAGAAGCGGACTTTTTTACCGTCTTCGAATCTAAAGCCTACTCGGTCGGCTTTACACGTCGCTGTATTAAAAATTGAAACATTAGAAACTTGAATAACAGATTCTTTTTCAACAATACCACCAGGTTGATTCAGATCTGGAATCTGCTTCTGATGTTTCTTAACCAATTTGATACCTTCCACAATGACCTTATTATAAGGTAGAACATCCTTAACTTTACCGCGCTTACCTTTATCTTTACCGGTTATAACGATGACTTCGTCATTACGACGGATTTTTGCTGCCATTGTTTGCTCCTTAGAGTACTTC
Source organism: Pantoea sp. Nvir (assembly GCF_009829915.1). Classification (GTDB taxonomy): domain Bacteria; phylum Pseudomonadota; class Gammaproteobacteria; order Enterobacterales; family Enterobacteriaceae; genus Pantoea. The sequence goes on from NZ_SZZW01000001.1 coordinate 478,763, forward strand.
TGGTGCCAACGAGATGATCTTCATGAATTTTTCATTGCGTAATTCACGAGTCACCGGACCAAAAATACGTGTTCCGATTGGCTGCTCGCTATTATTATTCAAAATAACACATGCGTTACCATCAAATCGAATGACAGAACCGTCCGGGCGACGCACACCTTTCTTCGTACGCACTACCACTGCTTTCAACACATCACCTTTTTTCACCTTACCACGTGGAATTGCTTCCTTGATGGTAATTTTGATGATATCGCCTATGCCGGCATAACGGCGACGCGAGCCTCCCAGAACCTTGATACACATTACGCTACGTGCACCGGAGTTATCGGCAACGCTTAGCATAGTCTGTCCTTGGATCATTTTTGTGCTCCGATAATATCAATTACTATTTTGGGACCCAAATTTCAGGTCGCTAGAAAGCCCCATATTCTAAAGGCGCGGCATTGTAACACCGGTTCTAACACATAGATAGGAAAATGCACAGCTTAACAACGGAGATATTGATCTCCCCCCTCGTATTACGAGGGGAAAGCATATACTTCAGGCATAGTATCAATAACAATTAGCATCTGTTTTATTTGCAAACCGCACTATCAGCCCTATTCGTTACGAATATATCTCATTAACTTTATAGCCAATAGAGTAAATTTAACGAATAGATAACTATTCATTTCTCCTCTGCGAACTAAGACCTTTTCGTTGCTTATGCTATAGACCTATCTAGATCAGTCCTAGCTTTTAAAATCGCACCAAGCCATACCTTTATATTTTTTTAAGCACCTTATTCCTTCATAACTTCTCCATGTTGATACTACAGCACTTAACGTGTATTATTACACATGGCTCTGTCTTTCACCCAGTGTGAACGAATCTTTTATCAAAGATATTGAAAAAATAATAAAGAGCAAAATTGTCGACACTCGGTACAATTTTCACAGCAAGACACATATTCGAAACAGACAGTGTATGGCTGGTACTCGATGTGATTTTCGATAATTCAAAATATTTACATAGATTATTTCATACATAAACCGAAAATCTTCATATAACTAATCCAATATAATATTGATTTATCAAGACTACAGGGGATATCGTTATATTTACTCCGCTAAATATACGTATAAATCTCGAAATAAATTACAATCCTATAAAAAAATTTTTTTCGGATCATCTTTTGCCAGATAAGGCAAAGATAAATAGCTAGTTAAAAAAACCTGGTTGCTTATAAGAATAACATATTTAATAAATGATATATCAGGTAGATAAATAAGAAGAAAACTCTAGTCATCATCTTCTTTGTGACTTTTTATTACCTGTGTTAAATCACCACACAACATCCACTTAATTGTTATTAAGAATTTCTTTAAAGTGCAAAATCCCTCTGCTTCGGCAGAGAGATTTTCAGAAAAAATTATTCTCGTTATAAAACTGCTTTCTGAAGAACACGAACTAACATCCAGGATTTTGTCTTTGATAACGGGCGGCTTTCACGAATTTCAACCACATCACCAATTCCACATTCATTGTTCTCGTCATGGACGTGCAGCTTAGTCGTACGCCTGATGAATTTACCATAGATTGGGTGCTTCACAAAACGTTCGATAGAAACAACAGCAGATTTCTGCATTTTATCACTAATAACACGACCCTGCACCGTACGGATTTTATCCGTCATACTGCACCACCTGCCTTCTCAGTTAGTAAAGTTTTAACGCGTGCAACATCACGGCGAATTTTCTTCAGTAGATGATTTTGCTGAATCCCTTGTCCAGATGCTACCTGCATACGTAAGTTAAATTGCTCACGTAGCAGACTCAGCAGCTCAGTCTTCAGCTCTTCAGGGTTTTTTTTACGCAGCTCAGTTGCTTTCATTACATCACCGTCTTAGTAACAAAGGTAGTTTTCATAGGAAGTTTTGCTGCTGCTAACTTGAATGCTTCACGTGCTAATTCTTCTGGAACACTGTCCATTTCATACAAAACCTTGCCCGGTTGAATTAGGGCAACCCAGTATTCTACATTACCCTTACCTTTACCCATACGCACTTCTAACGGTTTCTCGGTGATTGGTTTATCTGGAAACACACGAATCCAAATTTTCCCTTGACGCTTAATTGCACGAGTCATAGCACGACGTGCTGCCTCGATCTGACGAGCAGTCAGACGACCACGGCCCACAGCTTTTAGACCGAAAGTGCCGAAGCTCACATCTGTACCCTGCGCCAAACCGCGGTTACGACCTTTGTGCACTTTACGAAATTTTGTACGCTTTGGTTGTAACATCAGCGACTCTCCTTACTTACGAACTTTACGCTGCTGCTTCTTCGGTTGAGAAGCTGATTTTTCCGGTTGTTCAACAGCAGCCATACCACCCAAGATCTCCCCTTTGAATATCCACACCTTAACACCGATCACACCGTAAGTAGTTTGCGCTTCTGAAGTATTATAGTCAATGTCAGCACGAAGTGTGTGCAATGGTACCCGGCCTTCACGATACCATTCAGTACGTGCAATCTCAGCTCCTCCCAGACGTCCACTTACTTCAACTTTGATACCTTTCGCACCCAACCGCATGGCGTTTTGAACAGCACGCTTCATCGCGCGACGGAACATTACACGGCGCTCTAACTGTGAAGTGATGCTGTCAGCAACTAGTTTTGCGTCCAACTCCGGTTTACGGACTTCAGCAATATTAATTTGTGCCGGTACGCCAGCGATTTTCGCGACTACCGTGCGTAATTTTTCTACATCTTCACCTTTTTTACCTATAACAATACCTGGTCGAGCGGTATGAATAGTAACACGGATACTCTTAGCCGGACGCTCGATAACGATGCGAGATACAGACGCTTTCATCAGTGCTTTATTTAGGAACTGACGAACTTTAAAATCGCTTTCCAAATTATCTGCGAATTCCTTCGTACTTGCAAACCAAGTAGAGTTCCATGGTCTTACAATACCTAAACGAATACCATTAGGATGTACTTTCTGACCCATTGCTAATCTCCAGAGTCTCAGCGATCGGACACAACCACAGTAATGTGGCTAGTGCGCTTCAGGACACGATCCGCACGACCTTTGGCACGCGGCGTAATTCGCTTCATACTCGGTCCTTCATCTGCGAAAATTTTCGCAATTTTCAGATCATCAATATCCACACCATCGTTGTGTTCAGCGTTAGCAATGGCAGATTCTAGGACCTTTTTGACCAATAAAGCTGCTTTCTTGTTGGTATAAGTTAGAATTTCCAGAGCCTGCGATACTTTTTCACCTCGAATCAGGTCAACCACTAAGCGCACCTTCTGAGCAGAAGAACGAGCATGGCGATGTTGAGCAATAGTTTCCATCTCTTTCTCCGGCTTATTTTTTCTTAATTTTCTTATCAATAGTGTGACCACGATAAGTACGTGTTGGTGCAAATTCACCTAACTTGTGGCCGACCATTTCGTCGGAAACAAAGACAGGTACGTGTTGACGTCCATTATGGACAGCAATGGTCAACCCAATCATGTTAGGGAAGATGGTTGAACGACGGGACCAAGTGCGCAGCGGCTTCTTATCTCCGCTTTCCACTGCTTTCTCTACCTTCTTCAGCAAGTGCAGGTCAACAAATGGACCTTTCTTGAGAGAACGTGGCATGTCTTATCCTCTAAAATTATTTGCTACTACGATGACGTATAATAAATTTGTCAGTACGCTTATTGCTACGTGTCTTCTTACCTTTAGTTTGAATACCCCAAGGAGTAACTGGGTGTTTACCAAAGTTACGACCTTCACCACCACCGTGCGGATGATCAACTGGGTTCATTGCAGTACCACGCACAGTCGGACGAATACCACGCCAACGCATCGCACCAGCTTTGCCTAGAACGCGTAGCATGTGCTCAGAATTTCCGACTTCGCCTAAAGTAGCGCGGCAGTCAGCTTCTACTTTACGCATTTCTCCTGATCGCAACCTCAAGGTAACGTAAGATCCTTCACGCGCAAGGATCTGCACGTACGATCCAGCAGAGCGAGCAATTTGACCACCTTTTCCTGGCTTGATTTCTACGTTATGCACGGTAGAACCTACTGGGATGTTACGCATTGGTAGCGTATTCCCTGGTCTAATAGCAGCATCAACACCAGACTGAATTTTGTCATCGCCTTTCAGTCCTTTAGGCGCTAAAATATAACGACGTTCGCCATCCTTGTACAAAATTAGTGCGATGTTCGCAGAGCGATTCGGATCGTACTCAAGACGTTCAACAACTGCTGGAATACCGTCTTTGTTACGTTTGAAGTCAATAATACGATATGCTTGCTTATGACCACCACCTATATGACGAGTAGTAATACGACCGTTATTGTTCCGGCCTCCTGATTTATTTTTTTTCCCCAGAAGCGGGACAAAAGGTTTGCCCTTGTGCAGTTCAGGGTTCACCACCTTAACGACATGACGACGACCCGGAGATGTCGGTTTACATTTCATAATTACCATGGTCTTTCTCCGACTTACTTAGTACCACTTATGAAGTCTAGGTTCTGTCCATCCTTCAAAGTTACGTAAGCTTTTTTCCAGTCGCTACGACGACCTATATGTTTTCCGTGACGCTTAACCTTACCTTTAACAACTAGAGTGTTTACGTGTAGAACTTTTACTTCAAAAAGTTCTTCCACAGCGGCGAAGATCTCTGTTTTAATAGCGTCTTTCGCAACTTTAAGCACGATAGTATTATTCTTTTCTATTGCAGTAGACGCTTTTTCAGATACGTGCGGCCCGCGTAGTAATTTCAGTAGACGTTCTTCACGAATCATGCCAGCATCTCCTCAATTTGCTGGACTGCTCCAACAGTCATAACGACATTTTCAAAAGCGATTAAGCTCACTGGGTCTATACTTGCTGCATCACGTACATCAACTTTATATAGGTTACGCGCAGCTAAGAACAGGTTTTCATCCAATTCACTGGTAATGATTAACACATCTTCCAGATCCATGTCTTTCAGCTTCTGTACTAGTAGCTTAGTTTTCGCTGCCTCTACAGAGAACCTCTCAACAACTATTAGACGCTCTTGACGTATCAACTCAGACAGAATGCTTTTTAGCGCACCGCGGTACATTTTTTTGTTAACTTTTTGGCTATGGTCCTGTGGACGTGCAGCAAAAGTGATACCTCCTGAACGCCAAATCGGACTCCTGATAGAACCTGAACGTGCACGACCAGTACCTTTTTGACGCCATGGCTTTTTACCTGAACCACTTACTTTAGCACGAGTTTTCTGCGCTCGGGTACCTTGACGGGCACCTGCAGCATATGCAACAACAACTTGATGAACTAGTGCTTTATTAAAAGCTCGACCGAAGGTAGTTTCGGAAACAGTCATCGTGTTCTGCGCATTTTTTAGTGGTAATTCCATTGCTATCCCCTTACATCTTCACAGCTGGTTTAACGATCAGGTCGCTACCGGTTGCACCAGGGACAGCACCTTTGACTAGCAGTAAATTACGATTAGTGTCAACGCGTATAACATTTAGGCTCTGAACGGTTATACGCTCATTACCCAACTGACCTGCCATTTTCTTACCCTTGAACACTTTTCCAGGAGTCTGGTTCTGACCGATAGAACCTGCAACGCGATGAGAAAGGGAATTACCGTGCGTTGCGTCTTGGGTACGGAAGTTCCATCGTTTAACCGTACCTGCGAACCCTTTTCCTTTAGAGGTACCAGTTACGTCTACTTTTCTAACATCATTAAAAACTTCAATACCGATGCTTTGGCCAACAGAATATTCTTCACCTTGAGAGGTACGAAATTCCCATAGACCACGGCCAGCTTCTACGCCAGCTTTAGCAAAATGCCCAGCTTCAGGCTTGGTTACACAGTTCGGTTTTTTATTACCTGTGGTAACCTGAATTGCTTGGTAGCCATCATTTTCCAGGACTTTGACTTGGGTAATACGGTTCGCTTCAATTTCTATTACAGTTACTGGGACAGAAACACCATCTTCAGTAAAGATACGGGTCATGCCCATTTTTTTACCTACTAAACCAATCATTGTATCAACCTCTTAATCGCCCGATGATCTGATTAACCTAGGCTGATCTGTACATCTACACCGGCAGCCAGATCCAAACGCATCAGTGCATCAACGGTTTTTTCAGTTGGCTCAACGATGTCTACCAGACGCTGGTGAGTACGAATTTCATACTGATCGCGCGCATCTTTATTAACGTGTGGTGAGATTAGAACGGTAAAACGTTCTTTACGAGTCGGCAACGGAATTGGACCATGCACATGCGCACCAGTACGCTTGGCAGTCTCAACGATTTCCGCGGTTGATTGATCGATCAAACGATGATCAAACGCTTTAAGACGGATACGGATTCTTTGGTTCTGCATAAGACCAGAACTCCAAACTTTGGATAGACGAAAAAAACACCCCTCGTACCCATTATAATTGATAGGGGAGTGTAATTGTTCAGCATATAACTCCCCAATTGGGAGTGTTGTTAGGCGACCTAAGTATGCTGCCGCCTGCGATCCTGCTTTAATCACGTCTGCCAATATTGACAGGACAGCATATTGTACGTAAATCTACTTAGGAAGCAACCTGTGTTTTGTTTTAATCTCCTTTTTAATACTATTAATCTATTTACATTTTACATCGGGCAACTAAATAAGAAGTAAGTTGAACCGATAACAATATGAGACACGAAAAAGAGAAAAACGCAAGCCTTCTCATATTTCAGCTAAACTTCTCTGATACGGGCTGTCTTATTAATGTAGTTATTAAAAGTTCACTTTCCTTCTCTCATTTGCATTTGCAAGTAATTTTGGATACCTATTTTATTTATCAAAGACAGCTCAGTTTCAATCCAGTCGATATGGTGTTCCTCATCTACTAAGATATTGATCATAATGTCGCGGCTAACATAGTCATGCACTTTATCAGCAAAAGCGATAGCTTCGCGCAAGTCACTTACCCCCTCCATCTCCAACCGAAGATCAGAATGCAACATTTCCTCAATATCTTTACCAATCTGCAACTGACCTATATCTTGTAAATTGGGGATACCCTCAAGAAATAAAATACGCTCGATATATTTATCAGCATGCTTCATCTCGTCAAGAGATTCATGATACTCTGTATCATTAAGTTGCATTAAGCCCCAATTTTTGAATATACGAGCATGTAGAAAGTACTGGCTAATAGCAACTAATTCATTTCCTAATAATTTATTAAGATGCCTTATGATTTTAATCTCGCCTTTCATCTCACTGCCTCCACTTCTAGTTAAATTAGATCGTAGATGCGGATAAAAAGAAGTCAAAAAACTCGATGAAATAATGGGTCTTTAGATAAAATTAAGTGGAATATAAGGTAATTTTCTTTGTAGAGGAGCACATCTACTCTATATATTTCAATTAATAACAGCTCTACTCTTTACCGAATCCGAGATTTTGTCATGAACTATGTACATACATAAAGTATGTGCACTGCTTACCTTTTAACTAAATTATCCCTACAGACGGGACGCAGAAGATGGCTAATTTACTAATGCTAATAACGAATCACTTTAGTAAAAACTACACTTACATCCCGTTCTACCCTGCAGGAATTGCAAACAGAATCCCTATCGTGTATTGTGAGATACAAAGAAATATTAAGAATATTTTTATAATTAACTAATTTGTCTATGAATTTAATATTCTAAAGAAAATTAGAATTATAATTGGTGCTGATACCCAGAATCGAACTGGGGACCTCACCCTTACCAAGGGTGTGCTCTACCAACTGAGCCATATCAGCATATTTGGAGCGGGCAGCGGGGATCGAACCCGCATCATCAGCTTGGAAGGCTGAGGTAATAACCATTATACGATGCCCGCATCTTACTTAGAACACGATTTCTTGTTCTCTTGTAGTTTTATGAGTATAGAAAAATTCTCCTACAATATTTTATTTCCACCGAAGTGGCTGACTAATACGAACTATGCTTTAGCATAGTGTTTCTTCCGATAAGAAGAATAAATAACTCACTAACATATCAATTGTATATAACCTGTCTTTATCCGCAACCAACCGAAAAATTGAGATGGTGGTGGGAGAAGGATTCGAACCTTCGAAGTCTATGACGGCAGATTTACAGTCTGCTCCCTTTGGCCGCTCGGGAATCCCACCTACTTACTGATGATGCCGGCTACCGGAATTGAACTGGTGACCTACTGATTACAAGTCAGTTGCTCTACCAACTGAGCTAAGCCGGCTTCAATTGAAGCGCATTCTAGAAATATAGACGACAATATGCAACAAAAAAATTCTTAAAACGGCTCTATCGTTTATTTTTCTACAAGTGCTCGAATTGTAGCAATTTACTGCAACCATTTATAATAACTAGCTGTTTTCACGCACGACGACTACTCTTTTGTCCCTCTTTGCTTAAGGTTACATCTTTAACTACTAGGACTGCTTTTTTTATTGAGGTATATAAAAGTTACTAAAGAAAGAAATAATAGGGAACACTTGTAATGTTAACAACATTACAAGTGAGATTATACACTGCTGTTATTTGTGAAAGCGAGCACAAATTTACTATTTTTCTTCTTCGTATAATTAAAGGGATATTAAATCTCTTTACCGATTCTTATTTTTGAGAAAAAACCTGTAGTGATATTTCCATATCACTACAGGTTTTTTTAGCTGTATGATATGAATGAGATTTAATTTGCAGTTAGACGTAATATTTATGCATGAAAAAAATTCACCTCTGAGAACGCCTTATTTAGAGTTTACACGCAAACAGTGGGCTGCCTTGCGAAATTCTGTGCCGATGACATTAACAGAAGGAGAAATTACACAATTAAAAGGCATTAATGAAGATTTATCATTAGAAGAAGTTGCAGAAATCTATCTTCCTTTATCGCGTTTGTTCAATTTTTATATCAGTTCCAACTTGCGTCGCCAGGAAGTACTTGAGCAATTCTTAGGTACTAATAGACAGAAAATTCCCTATATTATTAGCATTGCTGGAAGCGTGGCTGTAGGTAAAAGCACAACAGCGCGTGTGCTGAAAGCATTGCTGAGTCGCTGGCCAGAGCATCGTAAAGTTGAGCTCATCACTACAGATGGTTTTCTGCATCCTAATGCGGTGCTAAAAAAGCTATCCCTAATGAAAAAAAAAGGTTTCCCGCAATCTTATGACATACATCGGCTAGTGAACTTCGTTTCAGATTTAAAATCCGGCACCAACCAAGTTACTGCGCCCATATATTCTCATCTGACTTACGATGTTATTCCTGAGGGTGGTAAAGTATTGTATCAACCCGACATACTGATTCTTGAAGGATTAAATGTATTACAAAGTGGAATGGATTACCCTCACGATCCGCATCATGTCTTTGTCTCAGACTTTGTTGATTTTTCTATCTATGTAGACGCACCTGAAGATCTGCTACAGCATTGGTATATCGATAGATTTTTAAAATTTCGCAAAGGCGCCTTTACTGATCCAAACTCTTATTTCCATCATTATGCTCAGCTTTCTGAAGAGAAAGCAGTAGAAATAGCTACTAGTTTATGGAAAGAAATCAACTTGCTAAACTTACAGGAAAATATCTTACCCACGCGTGCACGAGCAAGTCTTATTATGAGGAAAAGCAGTAATCATGCTGTGGAAAGAGTTTGGCTACGTAAGTAGCCCTTGAAAAGATTGCCTTAGACGGGGCAGTTTTTGTTTACTGTGATCGCAGAGATATTTCTCCCCCTAACCATGACTTCAATTCTCCATTCTGCTCGAGTACTAAACCGCCTTGCTTATCGATTCCACGTGCTATTCCATTAATTTCTTGATTACCGATTAATAACTTAACAGGACGATTAATGAAGTTATCTAGCTGCCTCCATCGCTCGGTAAAAGGTACTAGTCCATCACGCTCAAATACAAGCAAAGCTGCACGTAGGCTATTAATTAACTTAGCTGCAAGATCATTACGATTGACAACAATTCCAGCTTCCTGCAGGTCGATCCATTTCTGATTGATTTGCTCTGTATTCGTACTGTACATTGCTAAATTAATACCAGCTCCAATAACAATTTGCGCTGCATCGCCTATTTTTCCTATTAGTTCGACGAGGATACCAGCTAATTTACGATCATGTAAATAAAGATCGTTAGGCCACTTAACACGTACATCTTGTACCCCAAACTGGTGTAAAATCTCTGCCATTACAATGCCAATAACGAGACTGACCCCTATAGCCGCAGCGGGTCCTTGCTCTAGGCACCAATACGTTGACACATAAAGATTTGCTCCGAAAGGTGAGAACCATCGCCGCCCGCGCCTTCCCCTTCCAGCCTGCTGATATTCAGCAATACAAGTAGCGCCAGATTGCAGCTCACTTATGCGGTTAAGTAAGTACTGGTTAGTAGAATCAATAATGGGAATTACATCTAGATTTGGCTCTTTTAGTTGCGAGAGAATCTTTTTTTTATCTAGCAATTGTAATGGCGCTGGCAAGCTATACCCTTTACCAGTAACTGTATAGATATCTAGTCCCCAGCTTTTTAGAGTCTGAATATGTTTGTTTATTGCAGCTCGACTCATACCCAATGATTTACCAAAATTTGCTCCGGAATGAAATTCTCCATCTGAGAGTATCTCAATTAATTTTAAAGGGATGCTATAGTCTTTCATAAAATTGCCTTTATAGGAGTGTTGTACTCTCCATGCGCACCAATAAAGCGTACCTCAGGCTCAAGCCAGACATCAAATTTTTTCCCAACATGAAAACGCACAGTTTTAGCAAGTTCAATAATATCCTGGGATGTAGCATGTCCGACATTGATAAGAACCAGCGCCTGTTTCTGATAGACCTCCGCACCACCGATGCGTAACCCTTTTAACTGACATTGATCGATTAACCAACCCGCAGCCAGTTTGACCTTTCCATTCACTTGTGGGTAGGAAGGTATACCTGGATAGGTCATCTTAAGCATTTCAGCCTTTTCATAACTTACGAGAGGATTTTTAAAAAAACTGCCAACATTACCTGTCATGCATGTCTCTGGCAGCTTGCTTTTACGCATATAACAAATAGTATTAAAGACTTCAAATGCGGTAACAGTAACAGGATTTAGGCGAGCCAAATCACCATAGGTAAGTAGTGGTTGCCATTGTTTACTCAAATTGATTCCTACTGCTATAATTGCATAATATGGTTCATACTTGAAGATGCTATCACGGTAACCAAAGGCACACTCTTCACGATCGAGTCTTTGCGTAATTCCCGTATTCAGATTAAGGATGTCAACATACTCACAGACATCTTTGAACTCCATACCATAGGCGCCTATGTTTTGAACAGGCGCACTGCCTGTCATGCCAGGGATCAGTGCAAGGTTTTCAAGACCGTTAATTCCTTTCTTCAATGTCCATTCAACTAGCATATGCCAGTTTTCCCCAGCGCCTACGTGAAGTTTCCAGGCTTTGTCCTGCTCGTTAATTTTAATCCCTTTAATACGATTTAGTACTACAATACCGGCAAAATCATTGAGGAAAAGTACATTGCTGCCTGCGCCAAGTAGAAGAAATGGCTGATGGCGTCGTCTACTATTTTGCCAAGCGCTAAGAATTGTATTCGGCGTATCTGCAATAATGCGTTGACGCGCTTGGATTTTAAGGCCAAAGGTGTTGTCTGCTTGCAGAGAGAAATATTGAGGGGACATTATGCAACCTTTAAATTATCTCTGTACGGTACTGTACCACTAATTTACTACCGTAATAGCTCAAGGCTTTTATTTTAGGGGACGCCCTGATAAGGAAGAAGGAAGGTTGAGGGAGGGGTAGGGAGCCATATTACTGTTAGCGTAGTAGTATATTACTTCTAAGTTTAGACATGTGGGTCAGATGTAACTACCATTGCTAATGGTGCCGGGCAAATTCAAATTACTAGTATCTATTTGACCATACGGACGATCTGGTATGGAGTAGCTGAAATTTACGTCTTTTAAAACTCTTTTCAATAATAGTATCACCCTGTTCCCTACGACTTTCCAGACGCTTCCACTAATGCACAAACTGATTAAGGCTCTGGGCTGTTCCCCGTTCGCTCGCCACTACTAGGGGAATCTCGGTTGATTTCTTCTCCTCGGGGTACTTAGATGTTTCAGTTCCCCCGGTTTGCCTTATTAGCCTATGTATTGAGCTAATAATAGTGTGATTTATCACACTGGGTTTCCCCATTCGGACACCGCCGGTTATAACGGTTCATATCACCTTACCGGCGTTTTTCGCAGATTAGCACGTCCTTCATCGCCTCTGACTGCCAAGGCATCCACCGTGTACGCTTAATCACTTAACCTTACAACCCACAGACGTCTTATCCACGTGTTCTCACGGCCATTAAAAGATATGTGCGATGATGCCTGACAGCATCTGTATCTTCATATCTTCTATGAAGTCAAGAAAAGACAAATATTCCATAACATACCCTTAGGGATATTATGAAATATTTATTAACTATCAATGTTAAAGTCGATAATGGTGGAGCTAAGCGGGATCGAACCGCTGACCTCCTGCGTGCAAGGCAGGCGCTCTCCCAGCTGAGCTATAGCCCCAATAAGCTGCATAAGCAAATTATCAGGCTTAATACAACATAAGAAAGAATTTGGTAGGCCTGAGTGGACTTGAACCACCGACCTCACCCTTATCAGGGGTGCGCTCTAACCACCTGAGCTACAAGCCTGCCGGGATATGCGTCACGACTTCACAGCCATCTTGTTACTTTTTTATCAGACAATTTGTGTGAGCACTTCGAAGACAGCATTCTATAACAGAATAAGGAGGTGATCCAACCGCAGGTTCCCCTACGGTTACCTTG
>NZ_SZZW01000010.1:2500-3681 GCF_009829915.1 Pantoea sp. Nvir
CTGAATATTGAACCTTAATGTGTAGGATAGGTGGGAGGCTGTGAAGCGTGGACGCTAGTCCACGGGGAGCCATCCTTGAAATACCACCCTTTAGAGTTTGGTGTTCTAACATAGGTCCGTTAGCCGGACTGTGGACAGTGTCTGGTGGGTAGTTTGACTGGGGCGGTCTCCTCCCAAAGCGTAACGGAGGAGCACAAAGGTTGGCTAATCCTGGTCGGACATCAGGAGGTTAGTGTAATGGCATAAGCCAACTTGACTGCGAGAGTGACGGCTCGAGCAGGTGCGAAAGCAGGTCATAGTGATCCGGTGGTTCTGAATGGAAGGGCCATCGCTCAACGGATAAAAGGTACTCCGGGGATAACAGGCTGATACCGCCCAAGAGTTCATATCGACGGCGGTGTTTGGCACCTCGATGTCGGCTCATCACATCCTGGGGCTGAAGTAGGTCCCAAGGGTATGGCTGTTCGCCATTTAAAGTGGTACGCGAGCTGGGTTTAGAACGTCGTGAGACAGTTCGGTCCCTATCTGCCGTGGGCGTTGGAGAATTGAGGGGGGCTGCTCCTAGTACGAGAGGACCGGAGTGGACACACCGCTGGTTTTCGGGTTGTCATGCCAATGGCATTGCCCGGTAGCTAAGTGTGGAAAAGATAAGTGCTGAAAGCATATAAGCACGAAACTTGCCTCAAGATGAGTTCTCCCTGACCCCTTGAGGGTCCTAAAGGGACGTTGAAGACGACGACGTTGATAGGCCGGATGTGTAAGCGCAGTGATGCGTTGAGCTAACCGGTACTAATGACCCGTGAGGCTTAACCTTACAACACCAGAGGCGTTTTGTAGAGATATGGTTTTTTAGCTTGTTTCTTTTATCACATCATCCATGTCACCAACTCTCTGGTGATATGGAAAAAATAAATTTGCTTGGCGGCCTTAGCGCGGTGGTCCCACCTGACCCCATACTGAACTCAGAAGTGAAACGCCGTAGCGCCGATGGTAGTGTGGGGTTTCCCCATGCGAGAGTAGGAAACTGCCAGGTATCCATATTATGTACGTATTGCGTTATTAGTCATAATCTTACGCGATATCGTGTTCGGTGGTGCGGTAGTTCAGTCGGTTAGAATACCGGCCTGTCACGCCGGGGGTCGCGGGTTCGAGTCCCGTCCGCACCGCCACCCTCCTTTATA
>NZ_SZZW01000011.1 GCF_009829915.1 Pantoea sp. Nvir
ATGCGTCACGACTTCACAGCCATCTTGTTACTTTTTTATCAGACAATTTGTGTGAGCACTTCGAAGACAGCATTCTATAACAGAATAAGGAGGTGATCCAACCGCAGGTTCCCCTACGGTTACCTTGTTACGACTTCACCCCAGTCATGAATCACAAAGTGGTAAGCGCCCTCCAAAAGGTTAAGCTACCTACTTCTTTTGCAACCCACTCCCATGGTGTGACGGGCGGTGTGTACAAGGCCCGGGAACGTATTCACCGTGGCATTCTGATCCACGATTACTAGCGATTCCGACTTCATGGAGTCGAGTTGCAGACTCCAATCCGGACTACGACGCATTTTATGAGGTCCGCTTGCTCTTGCGAGGTTGCTTCTCTTTGTATGCACCATTGTAGCACGTGTGTAGCCCTGGTCATAAGGGCCATGATGACTTGACGTCATCCCCACCTTCCTCCGGTTTATCACCGGCAGTCTCCTTTGAGTTCCCGGCCGAACCGCTGGCAACAAAGGATAAGGGTTGCGCTCGTTGCGGGACTTAACCCAACATTTCACAACACGAGCTGACGACAGCCATGCAGCACCTGTCTCACAGCTCCCGAAGGCACCAATCCATTTCTGGAAAGTTCTGTGGATGTCAAGACCAGGTAAGGTTCTTCGCGTTGCATCGAATTAAACCACATGCTCCACCGCTTGTGCGGGCCCCCGTCAATTCATTTGAGTTTTAACCTTGCGGCCGTACTCCCCAGGCGGTCGACTTAATGCGTTAGCTTCGGAAGCCACAGTTCAAGACTACAGCCTCCAAGTCGACATCGTTTACGGCGTGGACTACCAGGGTATCTAATCCTGTTTGCTCCCCACGCTTTCGCACCTGAGCGTCAGTGTTCGTCCAGGGGGCCGCCTTCGCCACCGGTATTCCTCCAGATCTCTACGCATTTCACCGCTACACCTGGAATTCTACCCCCCTCTACGAGACTCAAGCCTGCCAGTTTCAAATGCAGTTCCTAGGTTAAGCCTAGGGATTTCACATCTGACTTAACAGACCGCCTGCGTGCGCTTTACGCCCAGTAATTCCGATTAACGCTCGCACCCTCCGTATTACCGCGGCTGCTGGCACGGAGTTAGCCGGTGCTTCTTCTGCGGGTAACGTCAATGATCATGCATATTAGGCATTATCCCTTCCTCCCCGCTGAAAGTACTTTACAACCCGAAGGCCTTCTTCATACACGCGGCATGGCTGCATCAGGCTTGCGCCCATTGTGCAATATTCCCCACTGCTGCCTCCCGTAGGAGTCTGGACCGTGTCTCAGTTCCAGTGTGGCTGGTCATCCTCTCAGACCAGCTAGGGATCGTTGCCTAGGTGAGCCGTTACCCCACCTACTAGCTAATCCCATCTGGGTTCATCCGATGGTGCGAGGCCCTAAGGTCCCCCACTTTGGTCTTACGACGTTACGCGGTATTAGCCACCGTTTCCAGCAGTTATCCCCCTCCATCGGGCAGATCCCCAGACATTACTCACCCGTCCGCCACTCGCCACCTAAAGAGCAAGCTCTTCTGTGCTGCCGTTCGACTTGCATGTGTTAGGCCTGCCGCCAGCGTTCAATCTGAGCCATGATCAAACTCTTCAATTTAAGTTTGATGCTCAGAGTATTAAACATCATAATGAATTACGTGTTCACTCTTGAGACTTGATATTTTAAAAGCCTAAAGGCTTTCGATATCTGTCTTACGAGTGCCCACACAAATTGTCTGATAAATTTTTAAAGAGCGGCGCAGTTAGGAGCCGGGCTATGCTGCGAGATAGCATAGCTTACGCTTTTATTCTTCAGAGTCAATCTCTTTTTTCAGAGATTTTCTCCGGGTTACTTAGCTGCTAAGTCTCCTGAATATCATACTCCGTTAGCTTTCGCGAGTGTCAGTAAAA
>NZ_SZZW01000002.1 GCF_009829915.1 Pantoea sp. Nvir
CAAAGCCTGGAAACTTCACGTAGGCGCTGGGGAAAACTGGCATATGCTAGTTGAATGGACATTGAAGAAAGGAATTAACGGTCTTGAAAACCTTGCACTGATCCCTGGCATGACAGGCAGTGCGCCTTTGAAGGTAGGTTTTTATCTTTTCCCATTCTTCTGTTGTGTTAATTTGATGCACCTACTACTGCTCAGTATGCTAGTGTATAGTAATAAAGTATCAGACAATTCGACTAATAAGACGGTCAACACGAATACGGCGCATTCGGCGGATTAATTTACGCACCTTAACTGGATAATCGGCGATACTTTCCAGTTCACCAAAATTTTTCATCACTTGAGTATGGTTACGAATTAACATCAATTCTTTTTCGCGTTGCTCTGCTAGTTGTTGAAGTGGATCGTGGATTAAAACCGCATTCTCTAGATCAAGATACCAAGCGCGTAAATTAAGATTATTACCCGTAATGAGTGTCCATTCTTTGTCCACCCAGATACCTTTAAGGTGATAACTGTTGTCACCATCCTTCCATATGCGCACTGCCAACTGTTTATTATCTACATAATATTGCAGGCGACTGAGGAAACGGCGTAAATTTATTTCATACAAATAAGGAAGCGTGCCTATAACCTTAAAAGGTTTGTCTGGTGGAATATAGAAATCATTTGTAGTCTTATCTCCTACAATTATCTCCACTTCTTTGCCTTTACGTAAGAGATGGATAATTCTACGCACCAGGATAGCTGGTAAATTAAAATAAGGAGTACAGATCGTCAGTTTTTTTTCAGTGCACGGCATCAAATGAAAAATAGTTTTATTCAGTAGATTATGCTTGCCTAGGCCAACCAACGGTGTGACCGTAAGTTCTCCATTATGACCGTTGCCAACAAATTGATAATTAAACCTACGTAGTGTCTGCCGGAATTGACGAGTTACATTTTTAACCTGAGAAGCAGAAGAACGCTCTATCTGATCAAGACGATTCACAGCTTTTGACTGTTTGAAATTTATATTAATCCACTCATACATGGTATCAACTAGCTGTAAATTACGAATAAGCTGGTAGCGATCATAACGATATTTATCGTGTTGATGTAAATAAACATTATTGATATTAGCTCCGCTATATATAAGTGTATCGTCAATAATAAAACCTTTAAGGTGCAGTACACCGAGTACTTCGCGTGTGTTTACTGGAATGCCATAAACTGGAATATTGATATCCGTATGCTGCATTGCAATCTCGCAGTACCAGTCGGCATTAGTAATGCTGTGTGTCGCACCAATTCGTCCTCTTTGAGCCCTATGCCAGTCCACTAAAATGCTAATATCTAGTGTCGGGCGAATGCGCTTTGCCGTATACAGTGCATCCATTACCAGACGTCCGGCATCATCATTTTCCATATAAAGAGCGACGATGCATATACGATATCGTGCAGCTGCAATTTTTTTTAGAAGCGTACAACGAAATTCGGCTGGTGAGTACAGCGTGGACATATCTGCAACGGACTGTGCCAATTTCGGCAATTGTGCAAGATATTTTTGATGCTTATTGTGTTTAAATTTAGATAACATTTAGTACAATTTTTCTCTTTTAATATTTCAAGGTATTGGATCATTAAAGAATAAATTATCATAGTTAATGATGACATCAACTTAATTTAGTTGGGTCTTTTTACTTTTCTTTATTACGCTAATATTTTGAGAGTAAATTACGAGTAGATGATGTTTTCATCGAACTGAACTTCTACGCAAAATTTAGCTTATGCATTATGTGTACTACACTAGATGAATCACTACTCCTCTGATATATGGTGATATAGTTCAGCTGTTTCAGGTAGTCATTGTGTATATAGTAAAAATCATATTCACCAACAGTTACTGTTTTATGCGCCCTTCTTTGATTAGCCCATACTAGTGAAGCAAATTCGGCATCGGAAATCACATAACTTTATGCAGATGATTTTGCTGTCACTTGACTGACTGTCGTCATTCAATAAGCACACTAAAGATTTATTTGTTATAGATTTATTTGTTATAGAATTAGTAAAATCATGTAACAGTGGTTTATCTTCCAGTAGAGATAGCGCAGAAAAAGAATAATTACTTATCTTTTAACATTAATTAGTATAGAGGGGTTAAAGGTGTCATTGAAGTCAATGATTTCCATGACTACGAGAAGAAGAGTTGCAAGTAGCATACAAAATAGATTGTTTTATAAGTTTAATCATTTAATGTAAGTTTAGTCCTATAATGCATTAAGTAATTTTATCTTCGTATTTTCAATGTAGGAGGGAATAAATGTAAGATGAATTTAAAATGTAAGGTTATCTCTCTTCTAGATAAAAATAAGAAATGTTCCCGATCCTAATTTTAGGTAAAAATAAAGTATAGTATAATCCGTCATGTCAGAAGAAATTCATATTTACCTTTAGTCACCACCACAATTCATCAAGAAAATATCTGCTTTAAAGTAAGCAATAATGATTTTATTTTACCTTATATCAATATATTAAATACGTCAAGACAGTACGTACAAACTAAGATTACTTTAGTAATCCTTTAGAAATTTATCCGTCGTCAGTATCGGAAAGAGATGCTTAGTTACGGTAAAAATTATTGTCGTGCGCATTATTTGATTACCAATCAAAAACGATTTTTGAGTCTGGTTTATGCAGTGTGCGTCACGTTATAGTTTCGTGATACGATGGCTCACAGTGCATTATAAATCTCATCATATAGTAAATGGTACAGAATTAGTAAAATTATTTAACACAGAAAATCACGATGGCGTCTGCTTTTTTTAATTAAAAAACAATAGTATTGACATCAGCGATTGGTTATATTTTCTCAAATGCGACAGTTCTGTACTGGCACTAGAAAATCTTAGCACCACGTAAACCTTAAACAGTATTATACGCAGTTTTGTGCATTTCAAAGTAAATAGTCTACTAGTAAATAATATGGTAATATTAGCATCTCATGCAGTGGTAGAGATCTCTGAAAGAATTGATGATTATGTACAGACTACACTATGGTTATTACCTATAGCCATAAAAGGTATATCTTAAAAGTTAAGATGCCGGCAAAGAGAGTATTAGTGTTAAGTAGGAGCATGAAGGTCTCTATGACTGCGAACTTCTCTTCTAGAGAAGTTTGAATCAAATAGCAGTATAGGCCTAACCTATCAGCAAAATAGGTCAGAAGTACGCCAATAACTTATCATTTCATTTAGTTAAAATGAGTTGGGATATACTCTGTATATATTAGCATTGGTAATCTACGTTTGGCAAGTTCGGCTTAAAAGCCTTTTATTTTATTAACCGAGCACAGTATAAGACTAAAACCTTCGAAGAGTTTTCTTCAATAGGAATTCGACTACCCCCCCCTTGTTATGCTTATATAACATATATCCAGTTACCACTGTCTAGCAATTTTTGCTATACACCACCTTTATGGTACTTTTCAGATACTTATGATAAAATATCAATAAATATATAGTATCATCCCGTCATTATCTTAGTTTTTTTAAACCACGGGGAATACCATACTGATATTATGATCCAGCTAGTAGCTAGCTCCTTTTAATGGCACGTACCCTAATCATCATTCTTAAGTTCATCCTTAAGAATTAATAAGTTTTGCACGATGTTATATGTTTATAAAAACAAACAAAATCTCGAATATATCTACCTAGATCTAATGGAGATAAGTAGATACCTACTGCTTATTAAGCAGCTTACAAGATTTCAAACAAAAAGAAAACTTCATATGCAGCTTGCTGTCTAAATAATATCTATAGTACTTATAAATACTTACATCTTTACCAAGATAACTTTAACAGATCTAAAAATAAGATTGGATAACTAGTAAGTAGTTGGTAGTAAATAAATATCACTTATTTAGCAATGAGCTAAAAATTATTTAGTATCACGGGTAGATATGCCTTTTATTAAATGAAACTGCACTTAATACAACGGGTACGTAAGTAATATTCATTTACTTACTTGTAATTTGTCACATCCTCCTCTTAATGTACATACAGCAGTTAAATAGATTTAAATTTATTCCTATTCTGGATCACGTCAATCAGATACATCGCTATTTTTTATTGAGCAAAAAATGTAATTACTTATTATTAAATGATAATAAGTTAGATTAATTAATATAATTAGAAGATAGTATATAAATACTATTTACTGATATTTACAGTATACAATTAAGTAAAAACCTACTGGGTCCTAGCCTACATAGGATTCTCTATATAGTTTTTTCTTTTAAAAAAAGACATACCATCACGATCTAGATAAAATAATAAGATAGAGTCTAGATACAAAAAAAGTCCTGTTCCTCACTATATATATTCTTATTATTAACTAAATATATCCTATCCCCCGTCGATATATTAATGGAGCTGGCGGGAATCGAACCCGCGTCCGAAATCACTACATCCTCAGTACTACATGCTTATTCCAGTCTTTATATTTGTTCGCCAACAGCGGACGGACACGCCACTGACAAACTAGCCTGATTAATTTTAACGCTTCAACCCCAGGCAGGGCATCGGACGCGATCTCTTTTGATTCTGACCTCTCTTAATCCCCGTCCTAAGAGCAGAGGCTAGGGAGAGAGGGCTCTAAGCAGTTTATCAAGCTGCTAGTGCGTAGTTTTCTTCGTTTGCAACTATTTTTTACGGTTTTTTAGCGAGGCCTACCGTACCTCGGCATGCACTTTGGGTTTTGTAAATTTCGTCGAATCCATAATCAGCCCCCCTACACTCTTGTCTAGAGTAGCAAAAATTTTTAAAACAATCTAGCAATTAACGATTACAATTTTTTATGATACGTTCCTTATCAAGTTTCCACTCCCGTTCTTTAATATTAGCGCGTTTATCGTGCTCTTTCTTACCACGCGCAATGCCGATTTTTAGCTTACACCAAGCATTTTTCCAGTAGAGAGAAAGTGCAACTATGGTGTAACCCTCACGGTTAATGCGGCCGTAGAGCGAGCTCAGCTCTCTCTGATTAAGCAATAACTTGCGATTACGTGTCGGATCGTAAATGATATGTATGGAGGCCATAGCTAACGGATGAAAAGTAGATCCAAATAGATATGCTTCTCCATTACGTAAAAGAATATAACTGTCATTAATGTTAGCTTTACCAGCACGAATCGATTTGACTTCCCATCCTTGTAGCACTAATCCCGCTTCAAATTCTTCTTCAATGAAATATTCATAACGGGCGCGTTTGTTGAGCGTAGCAGTAAAAGAACTGGGTTTATGTACTCTTTTATTTGTCATAGTAATAAGAATTACACATCATTAAAGTAACTATTGCACCCATTTTCCAGGACGAGTACTAAAAGGTTGTCATCTTAGCACACAGTAATACACATAAGGTAGAAACGTTTTTTAGTCGTTGAAAATGCTAAAATCATAAATCATAATTGTTCTATGATGGAAAAGGAGCTACTACAGCTTTGATTAGCCGTTATAATCTGGTGCGGTTCAGCTCGCAGATACTGTACCAACTAATCAATAATATGGATTACTATTCACAGGGTTTGCCGTATTGTACAAATAGATGTGTACTGCAGTTAACTAAAAGGTAAATAACTGCATCCGTAGAGATATCTAAAGCAGGCATAAGTATAAAAATTCTAGTATGCGCAACAAACTTACTAATAACCAGCACATCCACATACAACTAGTCGACGGCTCTTTCCGTAAACTCAATCGTAGATGGCAGTTCATCTTGTCGGACAATAATAACTATAAGTTTTAATGAAGTGTTGAATTTGAGTGCATGAATATGCTAGTAAAAATAGCATTTGATGGTATTTTAAAAAAAATTAGCTCTAGTCTGCTTAAAACATTTACTCAACGTGCCAAAGAGGTTTCAAGTGCCTAAGATTGCAGTTGAAGTGGTTTTTGCGTTGCCGAAAAAGCAGTATCGGGAAGTAGTGATGTTGGAAGCTCATAGCACCGTCGAGCAAGCTATTCAAGCTTCGAACATACTTGATCTTTGCCGATATATCAATCTCAATTGTAATAAAGTTGGCATCTTCAGCCAACTAGTGAGGCTAGATCATAAGCTGCAGGAGGGCGATCGAGTGGAAATATATCGTCCGTTGACTGCTGATCCAAACGAGCTACGTCGGCAACGTGCTAAGCGTGCAACAATAAGAAAGGATGGTACCTAAAAAGAATATACAGAATATAAAAGACTACCTTACTTCTTTAGGTGTTAGGTGATTCATCAATTTTTATATAATCTTGATTGTGAATTTTACTTAACAGGCCGTTACTGTCGAAGGTTAGCGTTAGAGTCTGCTGTTTAACACTTTTATGACCTGGTTCTCGACGGAACACATAATACCACACGTTGCCACCAAATGGGTCGCGCATCATTGGCATCCCGAGCACATAGGCGACCTGCTGCTCTGTCATACCATTATGGATTTTAGCTACCTCATCAGCAATCAAATAGTTACCTTGGTTAATATCTATATGGTAACCCACTCGTTCAAGGAACGAGCATCCAGTGGTTATCATTAATAACAAAATTGCTGTGGCGTTCAATATGTTACGACGCATCTTTGCATTCCTTTTTTGGAATAAAACGTCCTTTCTTAATTTTTTTTGTAAGATTGAGTTTCAAACTCTGCGCCTATACCATTTTTTCAGGATAACAGATCCAGAAAAAAATTAAAGGCTCATAACCATAGTGGAAAATTCCTTTATGAAGGAGATTGTAAGAAACTTCATTATTACTCTCTAGCAGAACCGCCTACTACCTCCAAAAACTCGTATACTTTTCTAGCTTCCTTTTATAAGTTTAGCCATCGTATCATAGGGTTTTTTACTAAAAATATAACGGGTACAACTAGCTATTTGCGGTCACTGTGTTACATAAATTCCCTGCGTCTATTCATCTAGCTAATAAACAAAGGAAGCTAATAACAGCAGCTGTAACTGTTAAGAGCACTAATACCAAGTTTTATTTTTAATAAGTAAAACTCTAATAGGTAAAGCAATACACGAAAATTTTACCACTTATGACTGAATCCTTTTCTTATCAGGTAATTTACTTACTCATTAATGCAACATTAAAACAAGCATGTGACATTGAAAATGAATAATGCATAATGATTGCCCAAGCTCTAAAAGTGCTGTCTGATGGTGCTTTATCACTAGCGTCTGTAGGCTCTCTTTATTATTTTCCTACTGAAATAATAACTAATTTGTTTTTGCCAAAAATTGCTGATATATATCTGTAAGTCTTTCTATCGCGATATGGTCGCTTATGAACTCACTAATTCGATATAGTTTGTTCCAGACTCCGTTCATTAAGGCGAACAAGATTGAGACAGTCAACTTAATGACTCAGTTCATCGTGTGTTTCACTGAGGTAGATTTTACCCCTTTTTAGCATATGTAGTACGCTGTTTATCATTTAGTCCAGTATTACGATATATAATATTCTTACCATTTGACATGTATTTTACAGCATTCTATGCTATTTGATGTTTCGCTGTTACAAACTAATATATCCCCTATTGCTTCTTAAAAAGAGCGTGCTTTTGAATTAGTAGCTAATCGAAACACGTATCTACTACAGCGATATTATGGTGATATTGATTAATTAAACCGCATAACTGACCTTTGATGTTAGTAACTTATCGTAGCAAATATGCATTTGTATTATTATTGTATAATAAAACCAATTTTCTTCCAGCAGCAGTATTCTAAAAATTTTAGCTTAAAATAAGTATAGCGATCAGTACGGTGAGTGCCATGAATGCAGTATCATCTTGACTTCATCGCGATTGCCGAGGCATAGCCTATATGTTAATAGTGTCTATAACAATAGATTCATCGGCACCGATTTTACAGTTTTTCTCTGACATGCTGCGTTGAACATCACAGTAAATCCAATGAACATTAAAAAAATCACTGATCGCTAGTATAGAGTCACCTACCTAAAAAAAAGTACATGTTACTTCATGTAGTATGAATGCATGTTTACCTGATAAAGAGGGCATATTAAAATAATTTTTTCGACCACCCTAATTTAGAATTTAGAGTATTAAAATAAATGTATTTTTTTGGATGAACTAAGTTAAGGTATTTGTTACTGCGACGAATTAATACATTTTCCTCTTCCTGAATAGGAAGGATAATTTGACTGTCGCAATTAACCTCTAAATTACTGCACCCCGAAGAAAACCTTAACAGAATAGTACTGCTGCTATTGATCACTAGCGGACGTGCTGAGAGTGTATGTGGAAACATGGGAACTATTGCGATGGCGTCAAGTGATGGTGTTAGAATAGGACCACCAGCCGATAAAGAATAAGCTGTGGAGCCAGTTGGAGTAGAGATAATAAGCCCATCAGAACGTTGCGAAAAAGCAAAAATCTCATCTATGTATACTTCGAATTCAATCATATGTGCTACTTTACCAGGATGTAATACTACCTCGTTGATGGCAAGACCAGTGCGAGACTTACATGCTTTTTTATAGACTTGCGCTTCCAGTAAAAAACGGCTTTCAATGAAATAATGTCCTTGCAGAACATCATTGAGTTGCTGCTGCGCATTGTCTGGATCAAGATCAGTGAGAAAACCTAGATTGCCGCGGTTAATACCGATCACTTTAATATCATAATGTGCTAGTACACGCGCTGCTCCTAGCATGTTACCATCGCCACCAACCACTACGGCAAGGTCGGCCTGTTGTCCAATTTCTTCCAGTGTGCCGGTTTGCACATCGTGGAGGTTGAGTTTTTCAGCTATCTGTTTTTCAAGAATAACTTGATAACCACTGGATGTTAGCCAGCGCCAGAGTATCTCATGTGTAGTGAGAGTAGTAGTAGAGCCACGCGGATGGCCTATAATACCAATACAGTTGAAATGTTTGTTCATTGTGATGGATGTTTCCTCGTAAGCGAAACCAAAAGGGGAATATTATTAGTTCTCTTGAAACCTTTAAACTGATCCCCATAATAAGCGGACTAACGAGATGAATGTGCAATAAAACGCGGAGAAATTCATGAGCACTCAAGAACACAATACCCTGAACGAGCGAGTCTCAGACGAAATTCAACAGGAACATCATCAATATCAGGAAACGGAGACAACGGCTGAGGTGGACCCGCGTGATGAGCATATTATTCAACTGGAAGCTGAGCTAAAACAATCTCAGTCGGATATGCGTGATGCCCAACTACGCGCACAGGCGGAAATCGAAAATATTCGTCGTCGAACTGAAATGGATATTGAAAAGGCGCATAAATTTGCTTTAGAAAGGTTCTCTAATGAATTACTGCCAGTGATTGATAGTCTTGAGCGTGCTTTAGAAGTCTCAGATAAAGAAAATTCAGCTTTGGTGTCGATGGTTGAAGGGATTGAACTTACCCTTAAATCGTTGCTCGATGCTGTACGTAAATTCGGCGTCGAGGTTGTTGGAGAAACTAACGTACCGTTTAATCCGAAAATTCATCAGGCAATGTCCGTCATAGAATCGGGTGAAAATGAGCCAAATCATGTGATGATGGTAATGCAACGCGGTTATACTTTGAATGGGCGCTTGCTACGCCCGGCTATGGTTGTAGTCTCAAAGGCTAAAAGTTAAATTTCTCTTAACAAGAGAAAATCAGATAGCAGTGCATGACGCTGCTATCTGATTTTCTGCTCATTAACTCATTAATTGAGGTATCCAATTAATTGGAATTTGTCCAGACTTAATAAGTAGTGCATTAGCATGCGCGAAATGTCCACAGCCAAAAAAACCACGATGTGCTGAGAGAGGCGACGGATGAGTTGCTTTCAATATGTGATGACGCTTAAAATCTATAATACTACCTTTCTTTTGAGCACGAGATCCCCATAGCAAAAATATAATTCCTTCTCGATGCTTATTGATAGCAGCGAGAACTTCATCGGTGAAATTATCCCAACCAAAGTGTGCATGAGAATTCGCTTTACCTGCTTCAACGGTCAGAACTGTATTTAGTAGTAACACACCTTGTCTCGTCCAGCTTTCTAGAAAACCATGCTGCGGTCGTTTAAAATTGGGAAATTCCTGTTCCAGCTCTTTGTACACATTTTGTAAGGAAGGTGGAATGGGCACTCCTGGCAAAACAGAGAATGCTAAGCCATGTGCTTGATTTGGGCCGTGATAGGGGTCTTGTCCAAGTATTACGACCTTGATTTCGCCTAATTCAGTCAGGCGAAATGCATTAAAGACATCCTTTTGCTGTGGATACACCACCATGCCAGTAGCTCGTGCATTAGCCACGAGCTTTAGCAATTTAATGAAGTAGGGTTTTTCTTTTTCTTCAGCCAGCACATCGTGCCAAGTCAGTTTATCCGTCATAGTTTTCTCCCTTTAAGTTAGTCCCGTTAAATTAACGGTTCGCCGCGCTGGATCGAAAACATTATACACCTTAGTATTTGGGATTTTGTGGAGGGTGTTAACAAGTTTTTTACAGAGTAAAAAATTAATTAGCTTAATAAGACAATTTTATATAAACCTAAATTATTTATTATTAGTTGTCACATCAATCCTTGAATAACTTGCCAATATTTTTAGTGTTACTGCAAAATTTTTCCGTTAAGATTTTACGTAGATATTATATATTTTGTGTATCTGTAGTGCTCTTTATACGCATTACTAAATTTAGTGCATCAATAAGTAGCAACTTTATTAATTACGTTTAATTTCACTATTTTCCCTTCCAGAAAGTTGGCACTGATGCCGATTCTATAGCTATGTAACTATTAAATAAGTACAGATATATGTGCTTAAATACATACATAGGCAGCATGTGATATAAGGAGCTTTATCGACTATGCCAGAAACTTATTTTTAGCTCAACACATGTGAAGTTAGCTAATATTTCTTCTAGTATTTTATTTTGATAACGGCTGATAAGACTTCCAATACTACTAAATAATTTAGTGGCCGTTCGTAACAATCTTTTATTACTTTACTTTATTTTCCAGTTAGCGTAATTGGTAAGAGTGTAAGTTACTTATGAATACTGTTAATTACTAGTTCATGAGTAGTCATCAGAAGCTAAAATACACAGCGTTTAGATTTTTTATATGTGGCGATGATAATAACAGTAATTCCCGTCATTGAGATTACTCCTAGGCTAACGCAACCTACATTGCTCCTATTGGTATAACGAGCAGGATGACATAGAGTTCTATTTGATAAAATACGTTCGTAGTATTCTTAGGTTACCCTAAGTTAGGCACTAACTATATCTATATTATAAACACAATATCTACCCACACTAGTCACTAGTAATGATAGCAATGCGCATGCATATCGATGTAGACGATCACTAATATACTCCCGTCAAGAAAAAAAATTGCTCTCACCACTAAGTTAGCTCAGTAGATCAAGTACTGTTTGGCGTTTCTTCTAGTATATTTTACCTCTTTATATAAGATGGTGGTATTAATATCGTTGGCTGTGCCTCAGAAAGACTACCAGGATAGTCGCGAATAAAATGCAGTCCGCGGCTTTCCTTGCGTGCCTGCGCGCATCGCACCATCAGTCCTGCTACTTGAGTTAAATTTCGCTGTTCTAGCAGGTTATTTGAGATACGAGATGTGGAGTAGTAATCATCGATCTTCTGCTGTAGCAGATTGATACTGCATAATGCGCGCTCCAGTTGCTGCGTGGTCCGCACAATACCGACACAGTCCCACATAAGAGGTCGTAATTCGTGCCAATTTTCCTGGATCAATGTGCACTGATCTGCATCCTCAAAGCAGCCTTCATTCCATATTGGTAATGCGTTAACTGCTTTTATGTATGGCAATACTTGGATCAGATCTTCGGAAGCTGACCAACCGTAAACTATGCACTCCAACAGCGAATTTGATGCCATGCGGTTAGCACCATGTAACCCAGTGTAGCTTACTTCACCGATTGCATAGAGCCCGTCGACGTCTGTACGTCCGTGCGTATCTACCATTACCCCACCACAAGTATAGTGTGCTGCCGGCACGATGGGAATGCGATCTCGTGTCAGATCAAAACCAAAAAATAGTAGCTTTTCATAGATGGTTGGGAAGTGGGTATGCACTAATGCCGGTGGTTGATGGCTGATATCTAGATAAAGGTAATCAATATTAAGTCGCTTCATCTCATGATCAATGACACGTGCCACAATATCCCGTGGAGCCAGTTCGGCGCGTACATCAAATTCATGCATAAAACGTGTGCCGTCTGGCCGTAATAGCCATGCACCTTCACCACGTAAGGCCTCTGTCAAAAGAAAGTTGCGTGCGTTAGGATGAAATAGTGAGGTAGGATGAAACTGATTAAACTCTAAATTAGCTACGCGACAGCCGACACGCCAAGCCATGGCAATTCCATCACCTGATGCAACGTCTGGGTTAGTAGTGTACTGATATACTTTTGCTGCCCCGCCAGTTGCTAACACTACCGCGCGGGCACTGCAGGTTTCCACCCGTTTAAGATTTTCGTTCCAGATCCAAGCACCAGTCACACGTCGTGGGCCGCTTAAGCCTAAGCTATCAGACAGAATTAAATCAATCGCATTCACATGCTCAATTATATGAATACCCGCATTATTCAAAGCTTGGTTAACCAGAGTAGTCTCGATGGCGCGACCTGTGGCATCAGCGCTGTGTAAAATGCGCCGGTGGCTATGGCCGCTTTCGCGTGTCAGATGATAGCACAGATTCTCTTTATTTCTTGGGTCTCGGTCAAAAGCGACGCCACGGTCGATAAGCCATTGCACGCAGTGACGTGCATTACTGGCTACAAAAGAGACTACATCATACTCGCATAACCCTGCACCGACTTTCAGTGTATCGTTCACATGTGATTCAACATTATCAGTTTCATCGAATACAGCAGCAATACCTCCTTGTGCATAGAAGGTAGACCCTTCATGAACTTGAGTTTTGCTCAGTACAATAACGTCATGATGCGTTGCTAACCGCAAAGCCAGTGATAGACCCGCCGCACCGCTGCCAATAATTAAAACATCACACTGATAATCTGGGGAGATAAAAGATGTCATAATTTCATTTATTAAATAAAGTATAGGGTGGAAGGAGAATAAATTTTTAAGGAAGACCTGTGAAGGATTTTAATGATCATCTATTGAGGTTCAGAGAAAGAAAAAGTGGTGAAATGTAAATAAAACTGTGAATAATTCTCGATTAGCAAATCTAGTTTTTTTGTATAAAAAATTGGTTTTAAATAATTTTAAAGTTGAATTAACTTCTTTATAGGGTACTGTACCCGCGATTCTGCGGTAATAACTCCAGCATGGATTACACTGTTATTGAAAATGGAAAACAAACTATAGTTTTGTGATCTGTTCTAATCAGGACGTGAAGTAAGTTTTTTCTGCACTATCAGACTCCAGGTGCGTTGTTCGCTCAAAATCATAAAGACGTGCTGGCAGCTCCTTTACTAATTTTTTAAAAAATTTAGGGAGACATTTACCTCGGATGGGTGAGCAGTTAACGGATCAGATTCTCGTAGAACGAGTGCAGAAAGGAAATAAGAATTCATTTAATTTACTGGTAATTCGTTACCAGAATAAAGTAGCAAATTTGGTTGCTCGTTATGTCCCTTCGAGAGATGTCCCTGATGTTGTTCAAGAATCCTTTCTTAAAGCATATCGAGCGCTGGAATTTTTCCGAGGCGACAGCTCATTCTACACTTGGCTTTACCGTATAGTAGTAAATACTGCAAAAAATTATTTAGTCGCTCAAGGACGTCGTCCACCACCTAGTGATGTAGATACGATTGATGCGGAAAAGTTAGATGGTGCAAATGCGCTAAAAGAAATTTCGAACCCTGAGAACTTAATATTGTCAGATGAGTTGAAGCAAATTGTCTTTCATAGCATTGAGACACTTCCTGAAGATTTACGCATAGCGGTTATACTCAGGGAGTTGGACGGACTAAGTTACGAAGAGATTGCTGCTATTATGGGTTGCCCGGTCGGTACAGTGCGTTCGCGTATATTCCGTGCACGGGAAGCTATTGATCATAAAGTTCAATCTTTTATACAACTTCAATAATAGTAGAGGCTACTAAGTGATAAAGGCGACTATTCGAAGGGTACTAAGGAATGCAGAAAGAAAAATTATCCGCTTAATGGATGCTGAAGTGTTCGACGATACCCTTTTGTTAGCTATCTTTCATGATACGGAACTCTTACAACGCTGGAGGATCTATCATCTTACTCGCGACACTATTAACACCATTAGTGGTGATGTATAGTCAAGTTGCTTGATTTGATATCTCTACACGCATCGCAGCAGCACTCGATTAGCAATCAGAGATTAGTAGTATTACCATGTTTGCTCCCAATGTTCAGTACGAACACGACAGTATTGAAAAATGCCTTTTTAGTGTCAACCTCATTGGTTAACTCCACTGGCTCTGCTTGGCATTACTGAATGTATGTTCCTAATAATAATTTTTCGCGTGCATTACAACCGCCCGAGTGGCGGTTCCGCTAAGCGATCTGATTCGGTGGTGTTTAATAATGCGTTAACAATGATGAATAAAGTCTCACAGGCTAGTTTAGATGCATTATCCGATTTATCGGAAGCCAATAGTGAGCTTCAGCAGCAGATACATAAAGCTATTGCTGTACCGCAATACTGCAGACTTATGAACTGTAGCGTCTCTGTATTCCAGTCCCCTACAATTCGAAAATAATTCAACGCATCCAACAAAAACAGACATTCTCAAAATTAATCATTAGATATTAAATAGCAATTATGAAGCACTTTTGATAAACTGATAAATCGCTGCTAATTGAATAGGTGTAATGATTAAGCCTGTTAATATCAATAGTTTATCATCGGTCACTTCATATAATCCCCTTATAATTCTAGTATACAAAAACTATGTATTTATGCTTTTGCATGATAAAATTTTTAAACTAACATAGTGAAAAAATACTGTGAAGTGAATTTTTCTTGCCATATTAACTAGTTACATTGTGGGTATGTGTTTATTTAAGGTCACAACTGATGATAAAAGAGTGGGCCACAGTAGTGGCATGGCATAATGGCATTGCTACAGTACATATGGGAGCGAAAACTGCTTGTAACGGTTGCTCGGCGTACCACGCTTGTGGTGGCTATACTCTTAACAATCTGGGGTCTAAAGACACGCACGCCGTGACAATCGTTAGTTCAATGCCTCTGAAACCTGGTCAGCGTATTGAGCTAGGAACTAAAGAGAACAGTTTGATAGGAGCAACGCTGTTGGTCTATGTTATGCCGCTGTTAGGGCTGCTCCTACTAGCCGGTCTTTCACAGTCGCTGTTTCACAGCGATATGGCAGCGGTATACGGTGCATTGCTCGGTGGCAGTGGTGGCTTTATAATTGCTAAAAGTATATCCCTGAAAGTAGGTAATCTCGCAGCTTTCCAACCGATTATTCTGAGGGTTGTTTTTCCATCTGATGTTCTACGAGTGGAAAAGGAAAACTAATCTTTTGCCAGCGCACGACACAAGTGGCCTTTTACAGTTTGTAACTTATCAAAATTATTGTGGTTCTGCAACTTTCCGTTCTTTATATACGTTATATACGTGACTTTAAGAGTGTACAATGAGCTATTGATAATAATCTTTATAGGATCGCAGTTTAAAAAACGATCTTGAAAAATTTTCTTGTGCTCAGGTTTTTAATTATTTTCTAAGTGAAGATTATTCATATAAATGAACCATATAAGAAATTTCTCTATCATTGCCCATATAGATCATGGCAAATCGACGCTCTCAGATCGTTTGATCCAAATTTGTGGAGGCGTGCCCGATCGCGAGATGTCGGCACAGATGCTCGATTCTATGGACCTAGAACGCGAACGCGGGATTACCATTAAGGCACAGAGCGTTACGTTGGCTTACAAAGCGCAAGATGGCAAAACTTACCAGCTTAATTTTATTGACACTCCAGGGCACGTCGACTTCTCATATGAAGTATCCCGTTCTCTAGCAGCTTGCGAAGGCGCCCTGCTTGTGATAGATGCGGGACAAGGTGTAGAAGCGCAGACCTTAGCAACCTGCTATACCGCGATTGAGATGGATCTAGAAGTTGTACCAATACTCAATAAAATTGATCTACCAGCCGCAGATCCTGAGCGTGTGGCTCGGGAGATTGAAGATATCATAGGCATTAGCGCTACTGATGCAGTGCGTTGCTCAGCGAAAACTGGCATAGGTGTACACGACGTGCTGGAACGTTTAGTACGTGATATTCCGCATCCGAAGGGAAAACCAGACGCACCGCTGCAGGCACTGATAATTGATTCCTGGTTTGATAACTACGTGGGAGTAGTATTGCTGATTCGTGTAAAAAATGGTACCTTGCAAAAAGGAGATAAAATCAAAGTAATGAGCACTGGTCAGGTCTACCATGTTGATCGTTTAGGTATTTTTGCTCTGATGCAGGTTGACTGCGCTAAACTATACTGCGGCGAGGTAGGCTGGTTGGTATGTGCTATTAAAGATATTCTCGGAGCACCGGTGGGAGATACTTTGACCTTAGTGCGCAATCCGGCTAAGAAAGCTCTACCAGGCTTCAAAAAAGTAAAGCCGCAAGTTTATGCCGGACTCTTCCCAGTCAGCTCTGATGATTATGAAGCCTTCCGTGACGCACTTGCTAAGCTAAGTCTCAATGACGCTTCGCTTTTTTACGAGCCTGAAAGCTCTACTGTACTCGGCTTTGGCTTCCGCTGTGGTTTCCTTGGCTTACTACATATGGAAATTATACAGGAACGTCTGGAACGTGAATATGATCTCGAGCTGATCAAAACGGCACCGAACGTGGTGTATGAAGTGGCGACTACTGGTGGCGAAATTATTTATGTCGACAGCCCATCAAAACTGCCGGTAACACATAATATTAAAGCGTTACGTGAACCCATCGCCGAATGTCATATACTTGTGCCACAGGAGTACCTCGGCAATGTTATTACGCTTTGTGTCGAGAAACGTGGTGTTCAGACTGGTATAGTCTACCACGGTAAACAGGTGACTCTGACTTATAATATTCCAATGGCGGAAGTGGTCCTTGATTTTTTTGATCGACTGAAATCAACATCACACGGCTATGCCTCTCTTGATTACAATTTCAAATGTTTTCAAAGTGCTGATATGGTGCGTATTGACGTGCTAATCAATTCAGAACGCGTCGACGCACTTGCTTTGGTCACTCATCGCGACCATTCTCAGTATCGTAGCCGCTGCCTAGTAGAAAAAATGAAAGATTTGATCCCACGTCAACAGTTCGATATTGCAATTCAAGCGGTTATTGGCAACCACGTTATTGCTCGATCAACCGTCAAACAACTGCGTAAAAATGTACTCGCTAAATGTTACGGTGGTGACGTCAGCCGTAAGAAAAAATTATTAAAGAAGCAGAAGGCAGGAAAGAAGCGCATGAAGCAAGTAGGTAGCGTTGAACTGCCGCAGGAGGCCTTCCTTGCCATTCTGCATGTCGGTAAGGACAGCAAATAAGGAGTACCAATGGTTAATATGTTTGCCCTCTTTTTAGGGATAACCACACTGGCTACTGGCGTTATCTGGTGTGTCGATCGCTTTAATATCTTTAATAGTAAAAAAGGTTCAAGTAAAGCCAGTGGTCAGATAGGTTGGTGGTTAGAGACCGTTGCATCGTTTTTCCCAGTGCTATCCATAGTGTTTATCGTGCGCTCATTTCTCTATGAGCCTTTTCAGATACCGTCAGGATCTATGATGCCGACTTTGCTCATTGGCGACTTTATTTTAGTGGATAAATTCTCTTACGGGATTAAAAATCCTATTACACAAACAAAGTTAATCTCAACTGGTTATCCTCAGCGCGGGGATGTTGCTGTTTTCAAATATCCCAAGGATCCGAGCCTCGATTATATTAAGCGGATTATTGGTCTGCCTGGCGATAAAATAGTCTACAATCCTTATAACAAGATGCTAACCGTTACTCCAAATGGCGCTACAGTTCAAGGAGGCGCCGGTGTAGCACTGCCAATTATCTATACTCACATTGAGCCAAGCAGCTTTATTCAGATATTCAGTAGCTCTGATAAAAATAGTTTTTATAAAGTAACACAAGGCGAAAATAAGCAAGGTGGACTGCGTCTTGACATCCGTAGAGAGACAATAGGTAATGTAACACACGAAATTTTATTGGTGGACAAAGCACAGAGCCAGGCCAGCGCGTATTATCAGCAGCCTGGACAGCAGCAGGCTAGTTGGATCGTACCACAGGGGCAATATTTTATGATGGGCGATAACCGTGATAACAGTTATGACAGCCGATATTGGGGTTTTGTATCAGAGCGTAATTTAGTCGGCAAGGCGGTCGCTATTTGGATGAGCCTTGACAAGCAGGAAGATCAGTGGCTGGCAAGGATTCGCCTTGGTCGTATCGGCGCTATTCACTGATGCATCAAATTCAAATTAAACAGCTGGCTCTCCGTATAGGAAAGGGCCACTGCATACGAAGCAGAGTACCTCAAAGGCTATATCTTTATTTTGTATGAAGAATTACAAGGGTACAAAAAATTGGAATCGCATGAATACCACCCTGATCAATAAACTTCAGTATAAACTACGTTATACTTTCATTCATCCAGAACTCTTACAACAAGTATTAACGCATCGTAGTTCTAGTAGTAATCACAATGAGCGCCTTGAATTTCTAGGAGATTCTATCCTTAGTTATGTAATTGCCAATTCGCTTTATCATCGGTTTCCTTGCGTAGATGAAGGAGATATGAGCCGCATGCGAGCAACTTTAGTACGCGGCGATACACTGGCAGAAATGGCGCGCGAGTTTGATCTAGGGAAATGTCTACGTTTAGGTCCGGGTGAATTGAAAAACGGAGGATTTCGCCGAGAATCTATTCTAGCCGACACAATAGAAGCATTGATTGGCGGCATCTTCCTTGACAGCAATATTCAGACGGTAGAAAAATTGATACTTAATTGGTATCAGACTCGCCTCGATCAAATTAGACCGGGTGACAAACAAAAAGATCCAAAAACCCGCTTACAGGAGTATTTACAGGGGCGTCATCTTCCTCTACCCTCCTATCTGGTAGTACAAGTACGCGGTGAAGCTCATGATCAAGAATTCACCATTCACTGTCAAGTGAGTGGCATGGTTGATCCGGTAGTAGGCATAGGTTCCAGCCGCCGCAAAGCAGAACAAGCTGCCGCAGAGCAGGCATTAATTCATTTAAGTCCTGAATAGATAGTAACATTACGGCTCTTGGACAGGCACTAAATAAATTAGGATTCAAATGAGCAAGCAGAGTCTTTACTGCGGTTTTGTCGCAATTGTTGGCCGACCCAACGTCGGAAAGTCTACCTTACTGAACCGGCTGCTAGGACAGAAGGTATCTATAACTTCGCATAAGCCGCAAACTACTCGTCACTGTATTCTTGGTATCCATACCGAAAACAAGTATCAGGTAGTCTATATTGATACACCAGGTATGCATATGAAAGAGAAGAGAGCCATTAATCGCCTGATGAACCGTGCTGCCAATAGCTCTATAGGCAATGTCGATTTAGTGCTCTTAATTGTGGAAGGTACAGTCTGGACTCCGAATGAAGATATGGTTATTCACAAGCTGCGTGAGAACAAAGAAGTACCTGTTCTACTAGTTATCAATAAGGTTGATAATATTCCAGATAAAAGCATCCTGCTGCCGCACTTGTATTTTCTAAGCCAGCGGATGGATTTTTTAGATATTGTACCGATTTCTGCAGAAAATGGGAGAAACGTCGATACAATTGCAGGAATTGTGCGTAAACATTTACCGAAGGCGGATCATCACTTT
Organism: Pantoea sp. Nvir; assembly: GCF_009829915.1. Lineage (GTDB taxonomy): Bacteria > Pseudomonadota > Gammaproteobacteria > Enterobacterales > Enterobacteriaceae > Pantoea. The sequence continues at coordinate 19,877 of NZ_SZZW01000002.1, forward strand.
ACTGAAGATTACGTTAGCGACCGCTCGAAGCGTTTTATGGCGTCAGAGATCATACGCGAGAAACTAATACGTTTCCTTGGTGCTGAACTGCCATATTCTGTAACGGTTGAAATCGAACAATTTGTGACTGATAAGCTTGGTCGCTACAATATTAACGGTGTTATATTTGTGGAGAGTGAAGGTCAAAAGAAAATTGTAATTGGCAGTAAAGGTAATAAAATTAAGACGATGGGTATAGAAGCGCGCAAAAACATGGAAGAAATATTTAAATCTAAGGTGCATCTTGAGCTATGGGTCAAAGTGAAATACAGCCAGGCTAATAATGAACATGCGTTGCGTAGTTTTAGTTATATAGAGAATGTGTGATCAATGTATAGAGGGATGGTAACTATCTTTCTATTGCGTAGCCGATTCTTTTTTGGACTTGTGTGACTTCTGATATCCTAAACCATGGTAGTAAAGTTAGAACTTTTAGTGCAGTTAGAACAACAATCTGCTTTTCTGCGTTCATTTTGTCAATGACCTGCTGTAGCTCATGCTAAAGGAATAGAAATGTCTTTTTTTCAAAACTCTTTTTAATTATTTCAACTACCTGCAAATGTTAGGTTCGGCTAATAATTCTTCTGAATGGGTGCGGCACTGTTTAGAGCTAGTGTTATGGGAAAATTTAATCTATGATGCTGAATTTATTAAGTTCATTGATAGTAGTGTGCATATCATCGACAACATGACTTACCAGATATCGCGAATAAAATATCATTAGCTGGGTAGCTTGAATCAGCACCTTTTAAGTAGCCGTTAATATTGCATTTTCTGTGCGAACGTAGTGTACTTGGTGCTGATACTCCGTATGCGGTAAAGCGCTTTACCTGTATTCATCTTGAATCCCTATTTAGATGTTAAAGTGTTAAACAAATATTTATCTTTTTCCTAGTTTGCGATGAATAGTAAACTAAGTGCGCCTGGTAAATAGCGCTGTGCCTGGTGTATAGATATAAAGTACATTCTGATTTTAAGATAAGATATTATCTAATTTTAACTTGAGGAGATTCATGGCGGAATTATTGTTAGGGGTTAATATTGATCATATCGCCACGGTACGTAATGCGCGCGGTACTCAATATCCCGATCCGGTACAGGCGGCCTTTATAGCAGAGCAGGCGGGTGCTGATACTATCACTGTACATCTGCGCGAGGATCGCCGTCATATTACTGCTCGTGACATACGTATTATGCATGAGACTCTTCAAACACGGATGAACTTGGAGATGGCAGTTACTGAAGAAATGGTTGGTATTGCCTGCGATATTAAGCCTGACTTTGTCTGTCTAGTACCTGAAAAGCGCGAGGAAGTAACGACTGAAGGTGGTCTAGATGTAGCGGGTCAGCAAGATAAAATAAAAGCTGTAGTTAAGGAGCTGAGCGACGTGGGTATTCAGGTATCGTTGTTTATTGACCCTGATTATTATCAGATTGAGGCAGCATTCGCCAGTGGCGCACCATACATTGAAATTCATACCGGCGCTTATGCCAATGTACAAAAAGGGTTTGCACGCAATACCGAGTTAGCACGTATTAGTAAAGCGGTGGCCTTTGCCGTTAGCTTAAAACTCAAGGTTAACGCTGGACATGGTCTTACTTATCATAATGTAAAACCTATTGCCATGCTGCCGGAGATACACGAGTTGAATATTGGCCATAGTATTATCAGTCGTGCACTCTTTAGCGGTCTTGCTAATGCGATCAAAGATATGAAGTTGCTCATTCGGGAAGTGCGTTGTTAATGGCTATTCTAGGGCTAGGTACTGACCTCGTTGAAATCAAGCGTATCACAGGTATAATAGAGCGTTCTGGCGATTGTTTGGCGCGTCGCGTGCTGAGTGAAACCGAATGGCAGCAATATCAGTGTCATCAATGGCCTGTACGTTTTTTGGCTAAACGTTTTGCTGTTAAGGAAGCAGCGGCGAAGGCCTTTGGTACTGGGATTCGCGGCGGGCTAGCGTTTAATCAATTTGAAGTATATGGAAAAGCGTTGGGCAAACCTGAGCTGCGCTTTTTCCAGCATGCCCGAGAAGTAGCAGAAAAACTAGGTGTTAGGCAAGCACATGTCACCATGGCAGATGAACGTTACTATGCCTATGCAACGGTCCTTCTTGAAAGCTAATATTTTTTAGTAAATGAAATTGTTGCTATTGCAACACGTAATCTAGTGAGATATTAGATTAATAATAATGTGGCTCTTTGTAGATTAAAAAATTATCGTAGTGGTGAACGTATTGAATACAGCGGCTTATTTAATCTTATAAATTGTCATGACAAGTGTTGTCGATTAAGTGCCTACAATCTCGGTTAATACACTCACTACAATCAATAGTACTACGCGAATGGTTGTCCCTGAAGTATATAGATGATAAATAGAGGGAGGCGCTATGCGTGTATTTTGTTTTCTCTTATTACAATGATGCTAAATAAAGCTCTTAGTAGCAGTGGACCTATTAGGTGTGTGAGGTCGGTGCACCACAGTACTTCGCACTAATAATGAAGTATTAGGACGCTCTTTATTCGCTTCCATAAAAGATTTTTTTGATAGCTAAAGCTTACGGATTTACAGCGATGAGAACGTGAATGTGCTCTTACTAAAACAATGTTACTGTAATATGTAAAGATAGAAATTAAATACAATATTCAAATCACCTTGATTATGACCGCCCTTTAAAATAGCAGTTATTAAATAATAAAGCGGTGTCTGATCACTACTAATTAGTAGGAGTAAGTGTGGCGAATACAATGAATCCAGAAATTGGATTAACGAACGGAAATCAGGAGCGCGTGGTTTTTTTTGACTTAGATGGTACATTACACCAGCAGAACATGTTTGGAATGTTCATTCGTTATTTGCTATGGCGCCAACCTATTAATTTATTTCTTGTAACACCTTTGCTACCGATAGTCTGTCTAGGTTTGTTAATTAAAGGTCGCGCGGCATGTTGGCCAATGAGCCTACTGCTTTGGTCCATTACCTTTGGTCATTCGGAGAACACACTCTTACGACGTGAAATAGCGTTTGTACAATGGTTTCGTAAGCGTATTGTTGTGTTTCCGGCGGTACATCAGCGTCTGATAAAGTACCTGAGCAGTAATGATACCGCCGTATGGCTGATTACCGGTTCACCGCAATCGCTAGTGGAGCAAGTATATTACGATTCAAATTTCTTGCCTTGTGTCAATCTAATCGCTAGTCAGATGCGGCGTGGTTTTGGCGGACGTGTTTTAACCATGCGCTGTCTCGGTTATGAAAAGGTGGCACAACTGAAAAAGAAGATAGGTACGCCACTGCAACTTTACAGCGGATACAGCGACAGCAAGCAGGATAACCCGATGCTTTTGCACTGTCAGTATCGCTGGCGTATTACGCCGCGTGGTGAGTTCCAGCTACTGGATAAAGTTTAAATTTTGTAAATCACAGCTCACCGGGATAGCTGTAAATTTTCTTTCGCTGTTGTCGGAAGTATGAATCTGCATGAATCAATATCAAGACGAATACTGGATACGCTATGCACTACGGCTAGCGCATCGCGCATGGAAACAAGGTGAAGTGCCAGTCGGGGCAGTGCTTGTGCAGGGTATTCAAGTAATCGGTGAAGGTTGGAACCAGTCTATTAGTCAGCATGACCCAACCGCACATGCTGAAATTATAGCACTGCGTCAAGGAGGGAGGTTTCTAGAAAATTACCGTCTGCTTGATACCACTCTTTACGTTACTCTAGAGCCTTGCTTTATGTGTGCTGGCGCTATGGTACATGGCCGTATTACACGACTAGTTTATGGTGCCAGTGATGAGAAAACTACTGCATCAAGGTCGCTGATTGATGTACTTAGCCATTTCGGTACGAATCATCAGGTAGTAGTAGCATCTGGTGTACTAGAGGAAGCATGTGCGATGATGCTGAGAGACTTTTTCCGCATACGTCGCAAGCAAAAAAAAACGCTGTGGCAAGCACGTCACGGTAGTAATTTGTGTGGTTACCCACGCTGCTAACACTTCACGCTCATATATGGACTTAATTACATTCTCCATCTATATCCACAGGATACCTACTATATATAGATAATATATATAGATAATATATATAGATAATAGGAATTACTATATTTATAGATTAGTCGTTCTATGCCAATGAACGAGCAGGAGACGATTATCATAGGGACTATATCCTTCCATGTCACTTGCTCCTATTTATGTTACGTCGATGGTGTACTGTGGTAACCGTACTAAACTAGCACGAAAGTAAGTGTTAAATAAGCTTATTGCTAATGTTATTGGAACCTGAGTCTACCGTCGACTTTCATAGGCTAAGGGGCAAAGTTAACTCAGATAAATTGGGATATTATTATATTTATATTAAGCCCCCTTTAATAAGGAAAGAAAAGATAGTCTAATCAATTAGACTGCAACTGATTTTTGTAGATCACTCTAATCCTTCGGAAGGTCTTTTTAATCAGTTCATATATAGCTGTTCAGCCAATGGGTAAAAAGTTTTACTATTGCTTAATTCATAACTATGGTATTTGATGGTACAATAATTTAAAAGGGGGCTGATTGGTACGAATATACAGCACTATTAGGGATTTTATATTATATAAAATATTTTCCTTAGAGGTAGAATAGATATTGTTTTGAACGGTAACCAGAAGGAACTTCTCGCATCTTAGTTACTAAGATCAACTTATATATACATCAAAATTCAGCATTTAGCTCAATCACGAGATGAAAAGATATACGCTAATAATTTTATCAGGCGTAGTATGTCTTTATAATATTATTATTTTTTCTTATGGTTATCCCTCTTTTAGAGGATGGATCAGCGTTCTAATAAGAGATTAGATAATGGAAATTATGCGTGGTTCGCCTGCACTATCGGCATTTCGTATGAACAAACTGATGAACCGCTTTAAGGATGCTAAGCTACCAGTACGTAAGATTTACGCTGAATATGTCCATTTTGCCGATATTAGGGCACCGCTGAACTCTGATGAAGAAGCTCGCTTACAGCGCCTACTGAAATACGGTCCTGCTCTCACCAAACATATTCCACGAGGCTTTCTTTTACTCGTTACGCCACGTCCCGGCACTATTTCTCCCTGGTCCTCTAAGGCAACTAATATTGCACACAACTGTGATTTGCAGAAGGTGTATCGTTTGGAGCGTGGTTTGGCGTTCTATGTGCAGATGCCGCAACTGAATGAAACACAGTGGCAGATGCTGGCGTCGCTGTTGCATGATCGCATGATAGAAGTAGTTTTTAGCGATCTTATGCACGCTGAAGTGCTGTTTTCCACACATCATGCACCGCAGCCTATGAGAAGCATTAATCTACTTAGCGGTGGAATTCACGCACTTAAGGAAGCTAGCTGTACGATGTCCTTAGCTTTGACAGAGGATGAAATAAACTATCTATTGGATTTTTTTCAAAATCTGGGACGTAATCCGAACGATATTGAACTATACATGTTTGCGCAGGCTAACTCCGAACACTGCCGTCATAAAATTTTTAACGCCGATTGGATTATCAATGGAAAAAAGCAGCCAAAGTCGCTGTTTAAAATGATCAAGAATACTTTCGAGTGTACGTTAGATTATGTGATGTCAGCGTATAAAGATAATACTGCAGTCATGGAAGGTTCAGCGGTAGGTCGCTTCTTCGCTAATGCGCAAAAAGGCGAATATGAATATTATCAGGAAGCGACGCATATTTTAATGAAAGTTGAAACTCATAACCATCCAACCGCTATTTCTCCTTGGCCGGGCGCAGCGACTGGATGTGGTGGAGAAATTCGTGATGAAGGAGCAACAGGGCGCGGTGCACAGCCAAAAGCTGGTTTGGTCGGCTTTTCGGTATCGAATCTACGTATTCCAGGGTTTGAACAGCCTTGGGAAGAGGACTTCGGTAGACCGGAACACCTCTTTAGTGCGCTGGATATAATGATTGAAGGACCACTAGGCAGCGCGTCATTTAATAACGAGTTTGGTAGACCATTGTTGAATGGGTATTTCCGTACCTATGAAGAGCATGTCAATAGTCATAACGGCTTTGAGTTACGAGGCTACCATAAACCAATTATGCTTGCAGGCGGCATCGGTAGTATCCGTACCAATCATGTGCAGAAAGGAGAAATTAGCATCGGAGCTAAGTTAATTGTATTAGGTGGTCCGGCGATGAGTATCGGTTTAGGCGGTAGTACAGCCTCTTCCGTGGTATCAGGCCAGTCAGATACTGATATCGACTTCGCTTCTGTACAGCGCGATAATCCGGAAATGGAACGTCGCTGTCAGGAAGTGATCAACCGCTGTTGGCAAATGGGAGAAGAAAACCCAATTTTGTTTATCCATGATGTAGGTGCTGGTGGTCTTTCTAACGCTATACCTGAGTTAGTAAGGGACGGTGGCAGGGGTGGTCGGTTTAACCTACGCGATATTCTCATTGATGATCCAGGCATGAGCCCGCTAGCAATATGGTGTAACGAGTCTCAGGAACGCTATGTACTGGCAATTGCACCAGAGAAACTAGCGCAGTTTGACAGTTTCTGTCAGCGTGAGCGTGCGCCTTATTCAATTGTCGGCGAAGCTATTGCAGAGCAGCATCTGAGCCTATACGACAGCTACTTTAATAATAATCCTATCGATATACCGCTAGACATGTTGCTAGATAAAACGCCGAAGATGACGCGTAATGTAATGATGCAACATGCAAAAGGTAAGGCGCTGTTGTGTGACGACATTACTCTCATAGATGCAGTCAACCGCGTGCTGCATCTTCCAAGTGTGGCGGAAAAAACTTTTCTAATAACTATCGGCGACCGTACCGTAACCGGTATGGTAGCGCGTGACCAGATGGTTGGTCCGTGGCAAATTCCGGTTGCGAACTGTGCAGTGACTACTGCCAGTTTCGATAGCTATTATGGTGAAGCTTTTGCGATAGGAGAACGTGCACCTGTTGCACTGCTCGATTTTGCTGCCTCTAGTCGCTTGGCTGTAGGTGAAGCGCTAACTAACTTGGCAGCAACGCAAATCGGAGATCTCAAGCGCGTCAAACTCTCAGCTAATTGGATGGCTGCTGCAGGTCATCCAGGCGAAGACTCTGGTCTTTACGAGGCGGTAAAAGCTGTAGGTGAGGAACTTTGTCCTGCTCTAGGAATCACTATACCCGTAGGTAAGGATTCTATGTCTATGAAAACGCAATGGAAGCATGGAGTTAAGCAGAGAGAAATGATAGCGCCTCTATCACTGGTTATCACTGCTTTCACGCGTGTAGAAGACGTACGCCGTACGGTAACACCTCAGCTGAAGCCCAATAACAAGAATTTGTTGTTGCTAATCGATCTTGGAGAAGGAGCCAATGCATTAGGAGCGACGGCATTCTCGCAAATCTATCGACAGCTAGGCGATAAGCCAGCTGATGTTCGTGATACACAGCAGTTAGCGAGTTTCTTCAAAGCTATTCAGACACTGGTCTTACAGAGAAAACTACTGGCTTATCACGATCGTTCTGATGGTGGACTGTTAGTAACGTTGGCAGAAATGGCGTTTGCCGGCCACTGCGGCATTGACGTAGATATTGCTAAGCTGGGCAACGATGTGTTGGCCATACTTTTTACCGAAGAGCTGGGCGCTGTAATCCAGATTAAAATAGAAGATCTATACATCGTTGAGAACATCCTAGCAGATTATGGTTTGGCAAGTTGCTGTCATGTGCTAGGTCGCGCACAGATTGGAAACTGTTTCGTGATCCGCACTGGAGATAACACGATCTACAGTGAAAGCTGTACGATACTACGTACTTGGTGGGGGGAAACAAGTTGGCAGATGCAGCGCTTACGCGATAACCCTATTTACGCTGATCAGGAGCATGAATTTCGTAAAGATTATAATGATCCAGGATTAAACGTGCACTTGACTTTTAATCCTACAGAAGATGTGGCTGCACCGATGATCGCTACTGGTGTACGTCCGCGTGTGGCGGTATTACGAGAGCAGGGTGTCAACTCACATGTTGAAATGGCAGCAGCATTTCATCGCGCTGGATTCACATCTGTCGATGTTCATATGAGTGATCTTCTAGTGGGACGCCATAGCTTGAGTGAGTTCCAGGTACTAGTGGCGTGCGGTGGTTTCTCTTATGGTGACGTCCTGGGAGCGGGTGAGGGCTGGGCAAAATCTATTCTGTTCAATAATAGAATACGCCACGAATTTGAAAGTTTCTTTCATAATTCACAAACGTTAGCGCTTGGTGTTTGTAATGGTTGTCAGATGATGTCAAATTTAAACGAGTTAATCCCTGGTAGTGATCTCTGGCCACGGTTTGTGCGCAACCAATCTGAACGCTTTGAAGCACGTTTTAGCTTGGTCGAGGTAGCATCTAGCCCATCTCTATTATTGGATGGAATGAGCGGTTCGCATATACCGATCGCAGTTTCGCACGGCGAAGGTTTTGTCGAGGTACGTAATAGCGAGCACCTGAGTGCATTAGAGGTCACAAATCTAGTGGCACTACGCTTTATTGATAACTACGGCAAAGTTACGGAAACTTACCCTGCTAATCCAAACGGTTCACCTAACGGGATTACTGCAGTCACGAACGAAAGCGGATGTGTCACTATCATGATGCCACATCCGGAACGTGTTTTCCGCACTGTAAGCAACTCTTGGCATCCGTCGGATTGGGGCGAGGATAGTCCATGGATGCGTATTTTTCGTAACGCGCGCAAACAACTAGGATAGTGACACATCTCTTTTAATATCAAAAAAAAGACAGAAAGGTTTTTTTCTGATTGTTGAGTAACGTACCCATTATCATAGTTTATCTTTTTTATAAAGAAAGATACTTGGCTGACTCATAATTGAGTACTTGACTCAATATGAGTCCACTGAATGGGTGGTATACTTTCTTTTATTTTCTAGTGAGGAACATGCACCAGAATGTAGTGGTGGTATAGTTAGTATTGTGTACTAGGCGATGATGAAATAATCAATTTCACTCTGCCAAAATTGGAATAGGGTTACCGTTATTCATTCATAATGAATACTGTTTTTTTACGCTTAGGTTATATCTTATCTTCTTGTATTACAGGTACAGGTCGTAGTGTCCAAAATGAGGACATTCCATGGCTGGTAAGTGTTAATATATTTATCTTAATTCTAAAATTAATAAGAATTACCTCTCGATCAGCTTATTTTTAAATAAGCTTTGCTTGGTAGTAGCTATACTACTAGTAAGATATGGATCAACAAAGTCGCTATAAGCGTAATTCAGTGAATGAAATATACGGTATTTAAAATCTAGTTTTGCTTAAAATGATCTATTAATGATCTAATTATGCAGTGTTAAAAAACAATATGTACTTAAGTACTCAGGAAGATGAATAGATGCTTTTTGTAAGCAGACGGATTTTGTCAAATGATTAAAGGTAACGCATTTGTAGATAGGAAGTAGATACTTAAAGTATTAAATCCAATGTTATATAAAACAGATTAATGCAATCTCCTTATGCCTTCTGCTTTAAAGAAGGCATGAGTTGTTTTTAAATACCATTTTATCAGATGGCAAATTTATTAGGCTAGGCGTATAAAACATATACCAAAAATGGGGCGTATTAATATGGTAGATAGATTGTATCTTGATGTGAACTATGATGTGCTATTCATCAATTACTGAAGATTTTTTTTGATGACAGCTTTGAGGGATTGGCATATTCTCAGTCAAATCTTTACCGCGGGTTGAATAGTGTAATATTTAAAAAATCGTAATGTACACATTAAATGAATATATTAGTAAGCATTCATCTTTCAAGTTATGTAGTTCTCTTCTTGTCTTCAACAGATTTCCACTAATAATGGTGTGTTAACTTTACCTACAATAGAATTGTAGGCTGTTACTGTTACATCGCTAAAACTAGCCAAAATAGTATGTTCTAGGAACAGAGCTGTATATTAGTGACAGTTGTTTTTTTAATTTTAAAACATTTGTATTTCATGGTGCTGTAATAAGCAGCATCTCCCACAGCGTAGACTTTTATGATGATTTCTAAGCTTATTCTAGTGATAAAGAGCATTATGAATGTCATATGGTAACAATGAATTATGCAATCAACACAAGAATTTCCTATCAGGAATAGAGTATCTTTTAACTACATTCCGCTCACTATTGAACATCGCTGCTTGTAAATAACTAGAAAATTTCTCTGGCCAATTAAATTTTGGCCTTTTAAAAAGGTACTTTACAAACTGTATAGTACCATAAAGAAATCGTGGTGACACTGCAATCTAAAAAAATATAACAATCCTTTACCAGTGCCTTATCATTTGCGTGTAGTTTAGAACTGGTGCTACCGGCACTTAGCAAAACGGTTTAAACTATGATTTTTTTTATTCTAGTAAGCAGCATAGTTCACACTACTGTCCATAAAGTGAGCTAAATTAGGAGATGCCAAATGTTGAAGAGTGCAATGAATATTGCAGACTATGATGCCGAGTTGTGGCAAGCAATGCAGCAAGAAAAAGTCCGTCAGGAAGAACATATTGAACTCATCGCTTCAGAAAACTACACTAGTCCACGTGTAATGCAGGCTCAAGGCTCGCAGTTCACCAACAAATATGCAGAAGGATATCCAGGAAAACGCTACTACGGCGGTTGTGAATATGTTGATGTTATTGAACAACTTGCGATTGATCGAGCTAAAAAGTTGTTCGGTGCAGATTACGCTAATGTACAGCCACACTCTGGTTCTCAAGCCAACTTTGCTGTCTATATGGCACTGTTACAGCCAGGAGAAACCATCCTAGGAATGAATTTATCTCATGGTGGTCATCTAACTCATGGGTCACCGGTAAACCTCTCTGGTAAACTCTATAACGTTGTGCCTTATGGCATCGATAAGAGCGGTAAAATTAATTATAATGAATTAGAGAAATTGGCGAAAAAGTATCAGCCTAAAATGATTGTAGGCGGCTTTTCAGCTTATTCTGGCATTTGTGATTGGCAAAAAATGCGTAAAATAGCCGACAGTGTCGGTTCTTATTTATTTGTCGACATGGCGCATATAGCTGGGCTAGTAGCTGCTGACGTTTACCCAAGCCCAGTGCCACATGCACACATCGTTACTTCAACAACACATAAAACTCTGGCCGGTCCTCGTGGAGGATTGATTTTGGCGAAAGGAGGTAACGAAGATTTTTACAAGAAAATAAATGCTGCTGTCTTCCCCGGCGGACAGGGCGGTCCGTTGATGCATGTGATAGCAGGCAAAGCTGTGGCATTCAAAGAGGCCATGGAACCGGAGTTCACGGTATACCAGCAGCAGGTTGCTAAAAACTCTAAAGCGATGGTTAAAGTGTTAATTGAACGAGGTTATAGTATTGTGTCAGGCAGCACTAATAATCACTTATTTCTAATTGATTTGATCAATAAAAAACTGACTGGTAAGGAAGCAGATGCCGCGCTAGGTCGCGCTAATATCACCGTTAACAAAAACAGCGTTCCGAATGATCCAAAAAGTCCTTTTGTGACTTCCGGTATCCGTATTGGCACACCCGCGGTTACCCGTCGTGGCTTTAAAGAGGCGGAAGTATGCGAGCTAGCTAGCTGGATTGCAGATGTACTGGATAATGTCAATGACACAGTAACCATCGAGCGTACTAAGCAGAAAGTGTTAAAAATTTGTGCTCGTCTGCCAGTTTACGCATAAGCGGTAATTTTTTTCTAAATTATAATAGAATGATTTAATTGTTCTTTTTTATTGCCGTATTTCCAAGTACATTGGCACGCAATAACGTTAAGGGACGTATATTGCTGGAGGGGAAATGGCAATTAGCTCAGCGAAGTGGCTCGGTATCAGCTATTTTACTTACTTTTTTTGTTACGGTATCTACTTACCTTTTTGGGGTTTTTGGTTAAAAAGTACCGGCCTTGATGCTGAAAAAATCGGCCTACTTCTCGGTTGCGGCATGGTAGCACGTTTTGCAGGCAGTTTGTTGATTGCGTCTCGGATGCAACACCCAACACAATTGATAATTGTTTTGCGGTGGTTGGCATTGATGACTTGTTTATTTGCCGGAGGTTATTGGATTGGGCAACAGTGGCTATGGCTGCTATTAGTAATGGTAGGCTTTAACCTCTTCTTCTCACCATTAGTTCCGCTCAGCGATGCGTTAGCTGCTATCTGGAATCAGCAAATTGGTCTAAAATATGGTCCAGTACGGCTATGGGGATCTTTGGCATTCGTGATCAGTTCGGTGTTGACCGGGCTATTGGTGAATTATTGGTCATCACAAGCGATTCTGACTCTACTATCTGTAGGCGTAATAGTCATGCTGGTTGGTATGTTATTATCGCCACTTATTAAACCACAGGATGAGGTAAAACAAGTCACAACGACGTACGGTGCTTGGCAGGTTTGGCCTAGGCTTTTGCGCGAAAAGAACGTATGGCACTTTATGCTGTGTATCATGATGATGCAAGGTGCTCACGCTGCTTATTACGGATTTAGCGCTATTTGGTGGCAGCAGAGCGGTTACTCTGCTTCAGTGGTGGGCTATCTATGGTCTCTTGGGGTAGTGGCGGAGGTATTAATTTTTGCTTCAAGTGATCGTTTATTCCAATATTGGAGCGCCCGAGATCTATTATTACTCTCTGGGATTTGCGCTCTAGCGCGCTGGGTAGTTCTAGGAGCTACAACTGTACTGCCTTGGCTGATTGTCGCACAGATTTTACATTGCGGCAGTTTCACGGTCTGCCATTTAGCGGCAATGCGCTTTATTTCCGCTCACAGCAGTACGGATGTGATCCAACTACAGTCGCTGTATTCAGCGCTAGGCATGGGTGGTGGACTAGCGCTAATGACCATAGTCTGCGGAGTCCTTTATACGTATTTGCAGGGACACCTTTTCTGGGCTATGGCCTTAGTGGTATTACCCGCACTTTTTTTACGCCCGCGCACCTTTTAGCCTTAACAGCGTCAAAATTCACAATGCTGCTAATACTAGTAATTTTCATACTTATTCGTTTTTGTCACCATTCAATCAATGAATGGTAACGATTAATGAATAAAGCAGTACGGGGGGTGGATTGACAGATTATTAGTATTATTTAGTCGCCTCGTTAAGAGTCACCATAGATATTTAAGATATCTGTCGGTAGCAGAGAGATATTGTGTCTTAATACAGATATTTTTTAATTATAAATAATTTTTTTTAAAAACAGTCAGTGAATATTTCCTGATCTTATTATCTTTGCATGTATTTTAACAGTTAAAATAGATTAGTGATCTTTGTGGTGAAATGCAACTTTCTCGTCTAGGCTGAATAACAATATTCAGATGTTATTTTTTCTGAAAAATATTGGTTATTCAAGGTTGTCTATTGTGAGGAGAACCATTATGCATCAAACTCGGGTTGATAATAGTACAACAGAAACCATAGCGGAAACGTACGCTGGATTAGCGGTGAGACGTATTTCTTGGAGTGCGATCTTTGCAGGCGTAATTAGTGTGCTCATTGTACATATTTTACTTACCTTGCTTGGTACCGCGATTGGGGCGGCCACAGTTGATCCGCAGCAAGAACAAAATCCACTACAACATCTTGGCACCGGAGCTCTGATCTGGACCGGACTAAGTATGTTAATTTCTATGGCAGTGGGTAGCTATTTAGCGGGATGTTTAGCACAGCGGCAAGGTGCTCTACATGGTTTACTCATGTTCGGAGTCAGCACTTTGTTAACTATCTGGTTGACAGTTTCTTTGGCGAGTAATTTAATCGGAGGCGCATTTAATATTATTGGTACAGGTTTCCAAGCAATCGGTAGTAGTATTTCTACAGCTGTACCAATGGTGACTAATTATGCAAAACAAAAGTTGTACGACAATAATATAAATCTTGATAACCTGCAACATGAATTGACTACCATGCTACATCAAACAGGTACATCGGAATTACAGCAAGAAAATGTACAGCAGAGTATAGGTAATGAAAAAAATAATAAGGAAAATAACTCAAAAAACGCTGATAACGATATTACGAGTTGGGTGCGTGGAGTACTGAATCTTCATTCCGATACTTTGCAGGTAGTGAATCGCGATGCACTAAAAAACATTATTAAAGCGCATACTAGTAAAAGCGATCAGGAAGTAGAAAAGATCGTCAATCAAACTGAACAGAGCTATCAGCAAGCGGTACAGCAGTATCGACAGCTGAAACAGCAGGCAGAGCAAAAAGCGCGTGAAGCAGCACAACAGGCAGCGGAGGTAACTGCAAAGGCAAGTTGGTATATCTTCTTTATGCTGTTGATTGAAGCAGTGTTAGCGGCGGTCATGGGACGTATTGGTCTTCGTACTCAATATTGTGTTAGTTTCTTGAGTCACGAACGACGCTAAAAAATGAGAAAGTCGATACAAGATATCTAAAATGATGAAAAAGCTAAGATGCGCGTGAGAGGTGAATATAAAACAAAGGTATTTTTATACCATGGAAGGAAGCTCGGATCAAATGATAAGGAGTGATTTGAGCGGTTTTATGCTTGATTCTTTTCTGCGGCATCTTAGCATTTATTTATTTAAGTACGTATCCTTGTCCTTCTGTCCTTTTCTCATAATTAGAGTTTAAGTCTCTCACTTAGCTCATCGCGTATGCTGAAAAGCATCGATTTGACTACACGCGGGTTGCCTGCTACGATGTTACCGGAACTTATAAAATCATGACCACCGGTAAAATCTGTCACAAGACCACCTGCTTCACGTACTAGTAGTTCACCAGCAGTAAAATTCCATGGCTTTAAGGCAATTTCAAAATAACCATCTGTGCGACCTGCGGCAACATATGCTAGATCTAGCGCGGCTGATCCACTATATCGAAAATCCGCATATTGCATAAATAATTTAGCTAACGCATTTATATAAGCCGGAGCGTGCTGCTTAGATTTACATGGAAACCCCGTTGACAGGATGGCGCCTACTAAATTACGTGTAGTACTTCCGCGCAGACGGTAACCGTTAAGTTGTGTGCCTTGGCCTCTAACCGCGGTAAAAAGTTCATTACGCATCGGATCGTAAACGACTGCTACTGTAGTGTGTCCTTTAGTGCGAACTGCAATAGAAACGGAGAAATGCGGGAGACGTTTGATAAAATTAATAGTCCCATCCAGTGGGTCTATTATCCATTGAATGTCCTTATCCTCTCCTGCTATTTTGCCACTTTCTTTAGAAAAGATAGAGTGTTGTGGGTAAGATTTTTGAATTACTTCAATAATCAGCCGCTCTGAATCTCGGTCAATATTGTTAATGCTTTTTTGGCTGGTTTCAACCGAGCCTGGAATTTCATAATTTCTGGCAATGAAGTTTCCTGCCTTGCGTGCAGCGCGCACGGCAATGTTGAGCATGGGATGCATGGTCTATCTCTTACAAATATTAAAGAACGCTAAAAAACGGCGCGCAGTGTAGCAGTGCATGCTTTAAATGTCTCGACTTATGTTAGCATAAGACCCATCTTTCTCTCACTAATGCTAATGTATGCTACAGAACATTCGGATCGTGCTAGTGGAAACCTCTCATACCGGTAACATAGGTGCGGTAGCTCGTGCTATGAAAACTATGGGTTTAAGTAAATTTTATCTAGTTAATCCATTGGTAAAACCTGATTCAAGGGCAATGTCGCTAGCGGCAGGGGCTAGTGACATACTCAATGATGTAAACATCGTTCAGTCTTTTAACGATGCTATTGAGGACTGTAGTCTAGTAATCGGTACTAGCAACCGTTCACGTTCGCTACCTTGGCCAAGTTTAGACGCACGCGAATGTGGTGTGAAAAGTGTAGAAGAATGTCAAAACGGGCGAATTGCTCTGGTATTTGGCCGTGAACGGATAGGTCTGACCAATAAAGAGTTACAACAGTGTCACTATCAAGTCGCAATTCAAGCTAATTCAGAGTACAGCTCGCTTAATCTGGCAATGGCTGTACAAATCATTGCCTACGAAGTTCGTATGGCGTGGTTAAAAGAGCAGAAAAAAGCACAGTGCTCTGTGCCGGTTCATGTCAAATCGTCTTACCCATCGGTAAAAGATTTGGAACTCTTCTATCAGCACCTGGAGCAAATCCTTCTTCATAGCGGTTTTATTCGTAAAGGTAATCCAGGAAAAGTGATGAGCAAGCTGCGCCGCCTCTATGCACGAGCTCGTCCGGAACGTGATGAGCTGAATATTCTGCGTGGGATGCTTGCCTCATTTGAGGATACTAAATAAGTAATTGAGTAGAATACTCAACTAATAGTTGAATAACATATTCAGCAATAGAGGATTTCAGTTATCTGTTATTTTGTTATTAACTCTTTGATAATAGGACTCTATTAAATTAAGAGAAGTATCATGTTATGAGACTGACATTAAACGGATGTTACGCCGTTACTGCTATGTTGCACATTGCCTTGTATTCTCATGAAGGACCTGTTTCGCTGGCTGCTATTTCCGAGCATCAACATCTCTTTCGCTTTCCTGTGTAGATCAGTTAGTTAAGCAGTTACGTAAGCATGGATTGGTGATTAAAGTACGTAGCCATGGTGGGGTCTACCTGTTAAGCGAAAAGTCTGGTTCCGTTGCGGTGAATGAAGTTATTACCACAGTCAATGAATCAGTTGATGATACTAAATGCCGGGGTGAAAAAGGATGCCAATCTGGGACACTTTTCCTAACACATGTTTTGTGGTGTGATTTCACCGTGTGTATTAGCGAGGTTTTAAACAACATTACAGTCGCTGAATTA
Source organism: Pantoea sp. Nvir (assembly GCF_009829915.1). GTDB lineage: Bacteria > Pseudomonadota > Gammaproteobacteria > Enterobacterales > Enterobacteriaceae > Pantoea. The sequence continues at coordinate 36,681 of NZ_SZZW01000002.1, forward strand.
GTGAATAATCAGCAGATCCTGTATGTAGCCTACCGTTAAAAATCCCAGAAAAATGATCATTTTTAAAACAAGCACTTTCAGAAAATTCACGTTAACATTAGTGCTTACTAATCCTAGACTCGGCTCTGATATTAACACATTCAGGATCGAATCTATATGACTTATATTTTTATTTCATAGAGCTTTAGCATAATGAAACTACCTATTTACCTTGATTATGCAGCAACAACGCCAGTCGATTCGCGTGTAGCTAATAAAATGATGCAGTTCCTGACATTAGACGGTACCTTTGGTAATCCTGCTTCACGTTCGCACCGTTTTGGCTGGCAAGCAGAAGAAGCGGTCGATATCGCACGCAATCAAGTGGCTCAATTGGTTAATGCCGATCCACGTGAAATTATCTTCACTTCCGGCACTACTGAATCTGATAACCTCGCTCTAAAAGGAACTGCGTACGCAAAGCGAAAATACGGCAACCATATTATCACTAGCCAGACTGAACATAAAGCAGTACTTGATAGCTGTAAACAACTAGAAAAAGAAGGTTTTATAGTTACTTATCTAGCACCATCGGCTAATGGTGTTATTACGCTGGATACCGTCCATGACGCGTTGTGTAACGACACAATACTTGTATCTCTAATGCATGTTAATAATGAAATTGGTGTGATTCAGGATATATCTGGTATCGGTGAACTTTGTCGCGTGCGTGATATTTTATTCCACGTCGATGCTGCACAAAGCATCGGTAAATTGTCAATCGATCTAAGCAAACTAAAGATCGATCTGATGTCTTTTTCCGCTCATAAGATCTACGGCCCGAAAGGGATCGGCGCGCTTTATGTACGCCGTAATCCAAAAGTACAAATTGATGCTCAGATACATGGCGGCGGTCACGAGAGATGCATGCGAGCCGGTACTTTACCAGTGCATCAAATTGTCGGTATGGGTGAAGCTTTCCGTATTGCTAAAGAAGTGAGCAAAAAAGAGGCAGCATGGTTAGCAATGCTACGTGCAAAGCTATGGCACGGGCTAAGTGCGCTGGATGGAGTACAGATTAACGGTGACCTTACCCGAAGTGTGCCCAATATTCTCAATGTTAGTTTTGCTGGAACTGACGGAGAAGAGCTTCTAATGGCATTAAAAGATCTGGCACTCTCCTCTGGTTCGGCGTGCACTTCTGCGAGTGTGGAACCCTCTTACGTATTGCGTGCTATTGGGTTAGATGACACAGTGGCGCATAGTTCACTACGTTTTTCATTGGGCCGTTTTACCACTGAAGAAGAGATTGAATACGCTATTGCGCTAGTAAGAAAGATGGTGACCAAGCTTCGTATGTCTGTGTCTGATTCATGTTAATCCCTACACTATATTAAATAGGTAAAAAAATAAAAAAAAGATGCACATCACTCATCTAATAAAAAACAACCTTTTTAAAACTATTATCTTAACTAGTAATTAATATGCTGCACACGTCCATCTGGAGCGCGGTGTTACACTTTTATGCGTTTTATCATGGTGATGCGCAACTGTGCATTCATAGCAATAAGCATCTGATGATTTACAACGATGGCATTCATTGTCTTCTCTGTACCGCGTGCTTGGTATGTGCTGCGCGCGTTTATGGTGGAACAAGTGAAGTGTCCATCCTAGTCTGCGGTTTTTAGGGCTAGAAAATTGTCTGCATACTGCTATCAACTTTGCTATTCACCCTGCTAAAAGATAAGTTTGGAAGATATTCGATAATATATATGTGAAGTATCTATAATCAATATGACATTTATCAGTCATAAGGATGGTACTCCAAGTCATTGATGTACAGGTGGTGAAACGTTTTAAAGCTGGAGTATATGAACCGTCTCTAAGACTACATCGTGGTCATATTCTATGTGGCTGCCACGGACCATGGTAAGGTTTAGTGGTTAATAGAAACAAAATCACATGGTACATTATATGTCATCTTTGCAAAAGTTGGCGTGAATCTGAAAGAGACGGTAGTAAAGTGTGCTGCAGATTAAGCGTAAACGTAATAGCCACAGCAATGATTATAGAGTTGAAAGGATCCGGAGTCGTGAACATCACACTTTATGACAGTTCATGAAGAGAATATAGAGTAGAATTATCTACTTCTCAAGAAGCAAAAGGTGCGGTGAGTGACTCTATCAAATCCAGATAATATGCACATTGCTTGTAAAACCGAAGGGAACAATACACCTGACCTACAAAGGTTTTTACCTAAAAATTTATAAACAGCCACTCTTCTCTTAGTCGTGAAGATAGGAACGGATATCCCAAGATAATGCAATTATGCTATTGCTCAGAAGTTGGTAGCATTTCTATATTAATATATGATTTATACATATTATACAAACAAGTATAATGAGTCAATTATACAGTTGAGGAACATCATGTAACAAAAACAGCGAGGGTATGCTATCTGTCATACACTTGAGGTAATGCTATAAAAGTATAGATTTTTACTTTATTTTTTAGACGTGCAGTCTTGAGTAATATGGTATAGTGCTTTACCATGCCAGACTAAATCTAGCTTGACAAGCCTGAATTGTAGTGGACTATAGCTAAGACTGTGACTACAGTCAGCGCGCTAAAGTAAATCATAAACTGCAACAAGTCATTTAGTGGATTATCCGTTTAACAGTGAATACCGCGCGGTCTGAGTGTCGTACTATTAGTGTACTTGGAACATTTGCTAATAGCTAAGAGGGGGGGCTAGTCAATGGCTACTAGCGATAAAAACTATACCAACATCGCTAAAATTAGGCGACGAATTTATCACCATATCGCTTATAGTGTTAGCGATGTACATTAAGATAATGTATTAAGTTTTATGGTGATGTTGCTATATGGCATGAATAGATCATGTTTAATCTGAATGCGTTTCCAAGAGTATTTTTTATTGGTTTTTAAATTGTACTTCAATTGTACTTTATTAGTAAAGTACACGGTGACAAGAGCAGTATATAGCTCGGGATTTATAGATAACGATACCCGTCATTTCTATAGTAATGGATAAAACAGGTAAGTTGATTATACCTCCTTGTATTCGTAAATGTTAATAATAAACATATTTACCGTATTTGCTTAGTTGCAACACCCTGACAAATATTAATAATTTATAATTATCCATATAATGGGGCAATAGAACATAAGCAAATACTTGTCTATATCCACATAACTGGCGCGTTTTTACCAGAAGCATGTTCCCAGTTTTTTTGAATACTAGAAACAGAGGTCAAGATGGCAATCGAATATACCTTTTCCATCATTAAACCAAACGCTGTTGCTAAAAATTTAATTGGTGCCATCTATGGCCGTTTTGAGAGCGCAGGTTTTCAAATCATTGGTACTAAAATGCTTCAAATGAACAAGACTCAGGCTGAAGGTTTCTACGCTGAGCACCAAGGTAAGCCATTCTTCAATGTCTTAATTGAGTTCATGACATCCGGTCCCGTTGTCGCATCTGTGTTAGCAGGGAAAAACTGCGTTCAGCGTTATCGTGACTTGATGGGCGCAACTAATCCAGCAAATGCACTAGCTGGTACTTTGCGCGCTGATTACTCTGACAGCTACACCGAAAATGCTACTCACGGCTCTGATTCTGCTGAGTCTGCCTCTCGTGAAATTGCCTATTTCTTCAGTAAAAATGAGATATGCCCACGTACACGCTGACGACTGCTACAGGGTGTCCTTTATAAATTTTCGTAAAATATTGTTTTCTAACATTTCATTACAGCTATTAGACAATGTCGCATCTTCGGTAGTCTTAGCTCAAAGCTTAGAAAATGTTTTCTTCTCCGTCCTTAAATTAGCGGTCTAAGGTGTAATAACAAAACCAGAGAAAATTATGTTCGAACAGATGGTGAGACCATTGTCCACTTTTCCCGTGTTAGATACCCAAATAAGTAAAAAAATTAATCTACTGGATCTTACCCGTCAGCAGATGCGTAAATTCTTTATCTCCATGGGAGAAAAACAGTTTCGTGCAGATCAGGTGATGAAGTGGATATACCGTCACTTCTGCCGTGATTTCAAGAAGATGACCAATCTTAATAAAGTATTACGCGATAAATTGTGCCAATATTCTGAAATTAGTGTACCGGAAATAGTGGAAGAGATGCATTCTAGAGACGGCACCATCAAGTGGATGATCCGTGTCGGCGATCAGTCAGTAGAGACGGTTTATATTCCTGAGGACGATCGTGCTACGATTTGCGTCTCGTCACAAGTCGGTTGTGCTTTGGAGTGTAAATTTTGCTCAACGGGACAGCAAGGCTTTAATCGTAATTTACGCGTCTCTGAGATCATTGGACAAGTATGGTGTGCAGCAAAAATTATTCGTGACACTAAAGTATTGGATCAGCGTCCCATCACTAATGTGGTAATGATGGGTATGGGAGAACCGTTGCTTAATCTAAACAACGTTGTAGCAGCTATGGAAATCATGTTAGATGAGTTTGGTTTCGGGTTCTCAAAACGCCGCGTCACGCTTTCCACATCAGGAGTTGTACCAGCTCTAGATAAGCTGGGCGATATGATCGACGTTGTGCTAGCGATTTCGCTACATGCACCGAATGATAAACTACGCACTGATATCATGCCGATTAATAAGAAATACAATATCCAAACGTGCCTTGTTGCAGTGAAACGCTATTTGGCTAAATCAAATGCCAATAAAGGTCGGGTCACAATTGAATATGTGATGCTGGATAACGTTAACGACAGCACCGAGGATGCCCATGAGCTAGCAGCTCTACTGAAGAATACTCCAAGCAAAATTAATTTGATTCCATGGAATCCTTTCCCGGGAGCACCTTATGGACGTAGCTCCAATAGTCGTGTAGACCGCTTTGCTAAGATATTGATAGAATATGGTTTTACCACTATTGTACGTAAAACTCGTGGTGATGATATTGATGCGGCCTGCGGTCAGCTCATTGGCGATGTTGTTAATATTACCAAACGTAATATGCGTAAAAAATGGTGAGCGAACTCATGTCGCATACAGATTGTGCATCTTCATCTCTCAAGAGAGAAATAATGTTAAAAGATGATCAGACAACTCACTGAGTTAGAGTGTCGTAATCAAGTGTGTCCATTATTCCCTACATTTAGGTATGAATAAATGCACGAAGAGTATCAACCGTTGAAGAACGTGATGGATATATCGTGGGCGAGACTCTCAAATCTTATGTTTAGTGGGGAATTATCTAGATCATTGTTATATTCAGGTAGATGACACACTAGACGAGTCAGTGAAACTGAGTCGAGTGCTTAATTACGAATCCCGTGAAGAAAGTGCATAGCTTGATACAGCGCAAAAAATCACATTTGTACAATTCGGAGCATAATTTTGGTTTTTAATAGAGCTTTATATTTATAGAAAATTTCTATCTGCTAAGGCTCGTCGTTTAAAGTTAAAATATGTTTTGTGCGGGAAAGGAAAATCTGCTGATGCCATATGTTATGACTACTGATAGTTGGTGCGAAATTTCCATAATCGATACAATACTAGCGTTATTTAGCTAATGAATATTGAAATTACTCAAGACAATTCTGTAGTAAATTCCACAGGCGAGCGTCTGCGTTTGGCTCGTGAGAAAATGGGACTGACGCAGCAAAATGTAGCTGAGCGCCTGTGTTTGAAAATTTCGACCATACGAGATATAGAAGAAAACAAATCACCTGCTGATCTAGCTGCAACTTTTTTGCGTGGATATATTCGTTCTTATGCGCGTCTTGTTCACATTTCTGAAGAGGAACTGCTACCTATGATGGCGAAACAACCAGCACGCACCGTGAAAATCGAGCCTATGCAGAATCTCTCATTTGGGAAGTGTAATAAAAAACGTGAAGGCTGGCTGATGATTTTCACTTGGCTGTTGCTATTAATGGTAGTTAGCCTAACTTGCGTGTGGTGGTGGCAAAATCACAAAGCTTCCCAAGCCGATCTGGTATCCATGGTCGATCAAAGCAGCAGTAGTAGAAAAAACAGTCAGTCAATCCCGCTTACTCTCGATGGTAGTGGCAATAGTACTAGAGATAACATAGCAAAGTCTTTAAAGCAGAATAAAATAAAAGATGTAGTGGTGCCAACTGCAACATCAGCGACTAACATTATCGCCCCGTCTATCAATCAAGCTCTAGTTGACAATGCGGCAAATACGCCATTAACCGGTCACCAACTGCTCACTAATGCTCACACTATCATTGATACAGATATCGATTATAATCACGTTGTGATGGGTTTTAAAGCCGATTGCTGGGTAGAGGTTATTGATGCCACCAGTAAGAAACTATTTAGCGGAATGCAACGTAATGGTGATAGACTCAATCTTTCTGGAATTGCACCTTATCGCCTGATAATTGGTGTACCCTCAGCAGTACAGATTCAATATCAGAAAAAAATGGTTAATTTAAGTCGTTTTGTTCAGAAAAAACAGGTTGCTCGCCTGACACTAGGTGTGCAATGAGCTGTGTAGTGACTCAGAGTAATTGTGGAGAAAGAAAATGTATAATAAAGCACCTATCGTCCGTCGTAAATCATCCCGAATTTATGTCGGTAAGGTGCCTATCGGTGACGGAGCACCTATCTCCGTTCAGTCCATGACCAATACCCGTACAACAGATGTAGACGCTACTGTTAATCAAATCAAAGAGCTTGACCGCGTCGGCGTCGATATTGTTCGTGTCTCTGTACCAACGTTGGATGCAGCTGAAGCTTTGAAGCTAATTAAGCAGCGCGTGAATGTGCCACTAGTCGCGGACATTCACTTTGATTATCGTATCGCGCTGAAGGTTGCCGAGTATGGTGTGGATTGCTTACGTATTAATCCAGGCAATATTGGCAAAAACGAACGTATTCGCCAGGTAGTAGATTGTGCGCGTGATAAAAATATTCCAATACGTATTGGCATTAATGCCGGTTCGCTAGAAAGAGATCTTCAGAAAAAATATGGCGAGCCGACGCCACAAGCTCTGCTAGAATCAGCGATGCGCCATATCGATCATCTTGATCGCCTTAATTTTAACTCATTCAAGGTGAGTGTGAAAGCTTCAGATATTTTTCTTGCTATCGAATCTTACCGCCTAATGGCTAAGCAGATTGATCAGCCACTGCATGTTGGTATTACTGAAGCGGGAAGCATGCGTGCCGGTGCGGTCAAATCGGCAATTGGTATTGGCCTGCTACTTTCAGAAGGCATCGGCGATACGTTACGTATTTCACTGGCGGCTCATCCCATAGAAGAGGTAAAGGTTGGATTTGATATTCTGAGGTCCATGCGTATCCGTTCACGAGGCATTAATTTTATCGCTTGTCCAACTTGCTCACGTCAGGAATTTGATGTGATTGATACAGTGAACATACTTGAGCAGCGTCTTGAAGATATCAAGACGTCGATGGACGTATCCATTATAGGTTGTGTTGTTAACGGCCCAGGTGAAGCCATGATGGCGACGCTGGGAGTAACTGGTGGCAATAAGAAAAGTGGTTTTTATGAAGACGGTATGCGTCAGCATATTCGTCTCGATAACAAGGATATGATCAACCAGCTAGAGGCACTCATTCGGGCTAAAGTAGCTATGCTAGATAAGAGCCGTTGTATAGAAATTCAGAAACTAGGAAAATAATTTCCGTTTTACATCGAGCAGATTTTTTAATGAACCGGTGCGGTTTTATCATAAAAACTTTATAATTTAAAAAGAAAATTTATTTATAATAAGAAAGAGATTGTAATTTGGCGACGCATATTCAAGCGGTACGCGGTATGAACGACTACCTACCAACGGATACATCTGTTTGGCAACAGATTGAAGACACTCTCAAGCAGGTATTAGCCAGCTATGGTTACAGAGAAATCCGCATACCGATCGTGGAGAAGACTTCATTGTTTAAACGCGCCATCGGCGAGGTGACCGATGTGGTTGAAAAGGAGATGTACACCTTTGATAGCCGCAAAGGTGAAAGCTTAACACTGCGTCCGGAAGGCACATCAGGATGTGTGAGAGCCGGTATACAACATGGACTCCTCTATAATCAAGAACAGCGTCTGTGGTATACTGGACCGATGTTTCGATATGAACGTCCGCAGAAGGGACGTTATCGCCAGTTCCATCAGATAGGTGCTGAAGTTTTTGGCCTGAAGGGCCCTGACGTTGATGCTGAGCTCATTATGCTGACTGCGAGATGGTGGAAAGCATTAGGTATCGCTGATTTCGTTCGGCTGGAACTCAACTCCATCGGTTCTCTGAAAGCGCGAGCAAATTACCGGGAAGCCTTGGTAGCGTTTCTTGAGCAGCACAAAGAGATGCTCGACAAAGATTGCAAGCGCCGTATGTACAGTAACCCAATGCGAGTGCTGGACAGTAAAAATCCTGACGTGCAGGTGCTTCTTAACTACATACCGCAGTTAATAGATCATCTTGATGATGAATCACGTGAACATTTCCAGGGACTATGTTCCCTATTGGATGATGCTGGAATCACTTATACTGTGAACCAGCGTTTAGTACGCGGCTTAGACTACTATAATCGCACTGTCTTTGAATGGGTCACTGAAAGCCTTGGTGCGCATGCTACAGTGTGCGGCGGTGGCCGTTATGATGGTCTGGTCGAGCAGTTAGGAGGTTGCGCTACGCCAGCTGTAGGATTTGCCGTAGGCATGGAGCGTCTGATATTGTTAGTTCAGGCAGTGAATCCTGCATTTAAAGCTATGCAAATTATTGATGCGTATGTCATTGCTTCAGGGCAAGACGTTCAATCAGCAGCCATGCAGTTGGCAGAAAAACTGCGTAATGAAATGCCAGAAATAAAATTAATGACTAATTTTGGCGGTGGGCACTTTAAGAAACAGTTCATTCGTGCTAACAAGTGGGGGGCTCGTGCCGTGCTGGTTGTTGGTGAAGACGAAGTTAAATCAGGTCATGTAGTTATTAAAGATCTACATAGTGGTGACCAGCAAACGCTGGTGCAAACGGAGGCTGTTGCCGCGTTGCGCACACTATTACAATAAGAAATGGGGACGGCATTAACTAGAAAAAAAGGAGAGAGAGTATGGGGGACTTTATAATAATGAAAAACAATGTATAAGGTACATTACTTTTTTACCAATAACAGTAAAATTCTAGCAGTAAGTGTGATTATTGGCATTGCTACGGCATTTGGTTCGTGCCACTATTGGCATAGCCATAAAGAAGGGTTGTTAAAAATAGTTTCATCACAGTATCAGAAATTAACTGCTGATATGAAAGCTAACCCGCTTACAACGCTAAATGCCGCAGTAAAATTTGCCAGTGAAAATAGCAATACCTATGGTATGCTAGCAGCGCTAGAAGCAGCGAAACAATATGTAGAAGCTAATCAACTTGAAAAAGCAACTTCCTTGCTGGGGAATAGCCTGAAAAATACCACAGATCCTAATTTGCAGGCGATTATTAGTGTGCGTTTGGCGCGTATTCAACAACAACAAAAGCAGTCAGACACAGTTCTTAGAACACTGGATACTATCAAGGGTGATGGTTGGGAAGCCATTGTGGAAGATATTCGTGGCGAAGCGCTATTAAGTAAAGGCGATACGCAAGGGGCTCGCGATGCATGGAGTAAAGGAATCAAGTCAGATGACTATCCAATGCTGAGACGAACAATGCAAATGAAAATAAATAACTTAAGATAAGTTAACAAGGGATAGTGTATGGAGTTACGCAACTATTTAGTGCTACCACTAATTTTGACCACATTACTCAGCGGTTGTTCGCTATTTAATTATGAAGAAGATGTAATAAAAATGTCCCCCTTACCAAAGGTGGAAAACCAGGTTCATCTTCAAAAGGTGTGGAAGTCTTCAGTCGGTAAAGGTGTTGGAGATTTTTATTCTAAATTACATCCGGCATGGCTAGGCAATTCCGTATTTGCGGCTGATCGGTTCGGCATAGTGAAATCACTGGATACGTTCAGCGGGAAAGAAAAATGGAGAATCGATCTTTCTGAGAAAACCGGTTTTTTCTCAAAAAATATTTCCGCTCTACTCTCTGGTGGCATTACGGTCGCAGGTGATCATATTTATATTAGCAGTGAGCGCGGTCGGGTTTTCTCTCTAAATAGTAGTGATGGTAGCATTGTATGGCAAACACAGTTAAATAGTGAGGCGCTGTCGTGTCCAGTAGTTAGCGACGGTTTTGTACTAATTCATACCAGTAATGGCGCACTACATGGGTTAGATCAGAACACTGGCAAAGAAAAGTGGGATTTGAATCTTGATGTTCCTTTAACTCTATCTCTACGTGGTGAATCCACGCCAGCAACAGCTTTTGGTGGTGCGATTGTTGGTGGTGATAATGGCCGAGTCACCGCAGTGATGATAAAGCGGGGGCAAATAATCTGGCAGCAGTTAGTTTCCTTACCCGGTGGAACCACTGAAATTGATCGTCTAAACGATATCGACTCAACACCGGTGATTGTCGGTAATGTTGTCTATGCATTAGGTTACAAGAATGTCATGACAGCTCTAGATCTACGTTCTGGAGAAATTCTGTGGAAGCGTAAAATTGGCGGTGTAAGAGATATAGTCGTTGATCATGGTAACATTTATCTAGTAGATAAAGAGGATCGCGTTATAGCTCTTACTGCTGACGGGGGTGCTACTATCTGGTCTCAGAACGCTCTAATGTATCGTGCTTTGACGTCGCCAATATTGTTCAACGGTTGGTTGATTGTTGGTGACAGTGAAGGCTATTTACATGGGATCAATACTATAGACGGTCACTTTATAACGCAGAAAAAATTGGGTAGTAAAGGCTTTCAGAGTGACTTTGTTGTTGCCGACGATAAGCTAATAATTCAATCTAAAGACGGAGATATTTACGCGCTTAAAAAGCATTTATAATTTGGTATTTACGGTCAATCTTTTGACTTAAAGTTTCTTTAAAAGTCATGCAAAATTCAGTTTTGGTTAGTAGGATATTTTTGTGGTTTCCCCACCCGAATTCAATGGTTAAAATTGTTATGATAAGGCTATTAGGGAGGTTATTTTTTATTGAGGTACTGCTAATATGATACCTGTGGTCGTGCTAGTTGGGCGTCCTAATGTGGGAAAATCCACGCTGTTTAACTGTTTAACTCGTACCCGTGATGCGCTGGTAGCTAACTCTCCTGGATTGACTCGTGATCGTAAATATGGTTACGCTAAAGTAGAAGGGCATGAATTTATTGTTATTGATACCGGCGGTATCAGTAACGCTAAAGAGGAGAGTGTCGAATCAAGGACTATTAAACAATCGCTGTTGGCTATTGATGAAGCCGATGTAGTGCTTTTTATATTAGACGCGCGCGTGGGCCTGATGCCAGAGGATCAGCAGATTGCCTGCCATATCCGTTCACGTCAGAAACCGACCTTCCTGGTAGCAAATAAAACCGATATACTCGATTCTCATTCCATGATCACTGATTTTTATTCACTAGGCCTTGGTGATATATATTCTATCGCTGCTTCTCACGGTCGCGGTATTACCAGCTTCCTGGAGACCGTTTTGTTACCGTGGATGAATAAATTAAATCCGCACAAACTGATTAAAAAGGGTACAAAGCAATCTTATCGGATGGTTCTTGAGGTAGATAAAAATGGTGAACTCCCGGAAGATGAAGCAGAATTTGACGCTACTATTTTACCAATCAAACTGGCTATCGTCGGACGTCCTAATGTGGGAAAATCTACGCTAATCAACCGTATTCTTGGCGAAGATCGCGTGGTAGTTTACGAGATGCCAGGTACTACACGTGACAGCATTTACATTCCAATGGAATGTGACGGCCGCGAATATATTGTTATTGACACCGCTGGTGTACGTAGACGTGGTAAAATTACCGATACAATTGAGAAATTTTCGGTTATTAAAACTTTACAAGCAATTAAAGACGCTAATGTTGTCATGCTAGTCATTGATGCACGGCAAGGAATTTCCGATCAGGATCTGTCGTTACTTAGTTTTATACTTAACAGTGGTCGTTCGCTAGTTATTGTGGTGAACAAATGTGATGGCCTGACACAAGCGATTAAGGAGAAGGTCAAGAAAACGCTGGACTATCGTTTGGGATTCATGAATTTTGCATATATCCATTTTATCTCTGCTTTGTATGGTAACGGTGTTAGCGGTCTTTTTAAATCTGCAAATGTAGCTTATGATTGTTCAATTAAACGGGTTAATACCTCGATGCTTACGCGCATTATGCATATGGCGACTGAAAATTACCAGCCGCCGATCATTCGCGGTCGCCGCGTGAAGATGAAATATGCCCATGCTGGCGGTTATAATCCCCCTGTCGTAGTTATTCATGGTAATCAGGTGCAGGATCTGCCGGATTCCTACAAGCGTTATCTAATAAACTATTATCGTCGTTCTCTTAACTTGATGGGTACGCCAATCCGGATTTTTTTTAAAGAGAGCGATAACCCGTTTGCTGATAGGCGTAATCTGTTAACGCCAACACAGAAGCGTAAGCGTAAGCGCTTTATCTTGCATTTGAAGAAAAATAAACGTTGTTATTAATATCTCAAGGGATAAGAAGATTTCTTTTTATGTGGTCCTGTACCAGAGTAGACTACTCTAGAGTTTTTATGAATTCGGAATGTTTCTCCTGACTGAACTCTTTAATCGTGCCCAACACGGTCTTCTTAGTGGGCGGTGTTGGGCACGATTAATCGCCTAATATTTTTTAAAAGGGTGATGCTAGGACGTGGGATTGGTATATCTCGTTTGGTGATGTGCCATGCTTGGCAATTGCTAACGCAGAAGATGTTTTGTAGTAGCGATAATAACTTTCAGCATTTTACTGTATGGAGAGAGGGTGAATGGAATCAAATATTTCACAATTTATTATTGATACTACTTCGCTCCATGATAAATATCACACCATCTTTGGGTGAATTAATCATTCCAACATTATGCACAATAGAGGATAATACTTTTGTGTATTTAACTTTCTTAAAATATTTAAGACCTCGCAACGAGGGATTCTGATAGCGTAGCATGTCAGCGCCATTTGAGCAAGTGATGATATCTACTTGGCTAGGCAAATGGAATAGACATGGTTTCGTTAATAAGTTAATAGTCGCTGCTTAGCTCATAAGGTGTAATAATGATAGATACTGACCGCTTCTTAGTCGTATGGAGCCCGAAGGGTAACCATACGGTTCTTATTAAAGAAGCAGAACACGTTACAGCATATAATAAAGGTTATTAAGGGAATTCACGTCTCCTCCACTTAATTATATATAATTATATATATCACATCTTCTATAAGCTACCGCCACGTGGTGTTCACACGTCAGTCTATAAAATATAATTATAGATCTAGAGAAGTATAACCTAGATAAAATGTCAAATTAGACAATAAATTCATCGAAGTAACATATTCTATAGAGTAGAATTAACATTCTTTTAAAATTAATTGTGGAGGTTACCGATTATAGCATGTACAATACTACAGCAATATTTTATCTGCTCTTACTTACCCCAGCTTGAGATATTGCCATGCTAAAAATCACTAAAGAAGCCCTTACTTTTGACGATGTTTTGCTTGTTCCTGCGTATTCTATTGTTCTACCTAACACGGCAGAACTCAGCACTCAGCTGACAAAAAACATTCGTCTAAATATTCCTATTCTCTCAGCCGCAATGGATACTGTGACGGAAGCAAGTCTAGCCATTGCACTTGCGCAGGAAGGCGGTTTGGGTTTTATTCATAAGAATATGTCTATTGAACGTCAAGCCGAAGAAGTATGCAGAGTGAAAAAGCATGAAAGCGGTGTAGTAATTGGACCGCAAACCGTATTGCCCACCACGACACTAACGGAAGTCAAAGTGCTAACTGAGCGTAACGGATTTGCTGGTTATCCTGTAGTTAATGAAAAGAATAAATTGATCGGCATAATTACTGGTCGAGATGTGCGCTTTGTCACTGACCTTACACAGCCGGTAACAGCAGTTATGACACCTAAAGAGCGTCTAGTAACGGTAAAAGAGGGTGAATCACGTGACGTTGTACTGCAAAAAATGCATGAAAAACGCGTTGAGAAAGCACTAGTAGTAGACGACAGTTTCCATTTACTAGGTATGATCACTGTTAAGGATTTCCAGAAAGCCGAACGTAAACCCAATGCTTGCAAAGATACACAGGGTCGTCTACGCGTCGGCGCTGCAGTTGGTATAGGTACAGGATACAAAGCGCGTATTAAAGTACTGATAGCTGCAGGTGTAGACGTTCTACTGATTGACTCCTCGCATGGACATTCAGAAAGGGTACTACAGTGTATTCGCGAAATCCGCGAAAAGTATCCTGATCTTGATATCATCGGAGGTAACGTTGCAACCGGCGCGGGCGCACAGGCTTTAGTAAAAGCGGGCGTGAGCGCTGTGAAAGTCGGTATTGGCCCTGGGTCTATCTGCACTACCCGTATCGTGACAGGCGTAGGTATTCCACAGCTTACTGCTATATCCGATTCTGTTGAAGTGCTAGAAGGAACTGGAATTTCAGTTATCGCCGATGGTGGCATCCGTTTCTCCGGAGATATTGCTAAAGCTCTTGCTGCTGGTGCGTCAGCTGTGATGGTTGGTTCTATGCTAGCTGGTACGGAAGAGTCTCCTGGCGAAATCGAACTTTATCAGGGTCGCGCTTTTAAAGCGTATCGCGGTATGGGCTCGTTGGGCGCAATGTCTAAAGGTTCTTCTGATCGTTATTTTCAAAACAATAACACTACTGAAAAACTGGTACCGGAAGGTATTGAAGGGCGTGTGGCTTATAAAGGCCGTCTGAAAGAGATCATTTATCAACAAATGGGCGGATTGCGCTCATGTATGGGTTTAACCGGTTGCGCGACTATTGACGACTTGCGCACTAAAACAGAGTTTATACGTATCAGTGGTGCGAGTATTAATGAAAGTCATGTACATGATGTGATTATTACTAAAGAGCCCCCAAACTACCGGATGGGATCCTAAATTTTGTAATATTTATCTTCCTGTTTAATCTAAGGCGCTATTAGTGTTAGCATTGAGTTGTTGCTTGTCTTGGGAAAACCTCAATGAAAACGGAAAATGTCCATAAGCATAGAATTCTGATTCTCGATTTTGGTTCTCAATATACGCAATTAGTTGCGAGACGTATACGTGAGTTCGGTGTGTACTGCGAACTATGGGTATGGAATGTTACTGAAGAACAGATCCGCCATTTTAATCCGAAAGGCATCATTCTTTCCGGTGGACCTCAAAGCACCACTGAACTCAATAGCCCACGCGCGCCAGAATATGTTTTTAATGCAGGCGTGCCAGTACTTGGCATATGCTACGGTATGCAGACCATGGCAATACAGCTAGGTGGTAAAGTAGAATACTCTAATGAACGTGAGTTCGGCTATGCGCAGGTAGAAGTAAAAATACAGAGCGCATTAATTCGTGATATCGAAGACTCTATCAGCGCTATGGGTAACCCATTGCTCGATGTGTGGATGAGCCACAGTGATAAAGTGATTTCTATGCCTTCCAATTTTATCACCGTTGCTAGTACCAAAAATTGTCCTTTTGCTATTTTCTCTAATGAAGAGAAACGTTTTTACGGTGTTCAATTCCATCCGGAAGTGACACACACAAAGCAGGGGCTACGAATGTTAGAGCGTTTTGTGCTCGATATCTGTGAATGTAAAACGCTATGGAAGCCAGTAAGAATTATTGAGGACGTAGTTGCTCGTATTGCTGAGCACGTAGGAAACGATAGAGTAATTCTTGGCCTCTCTGGTGGAGTCGATTCTTCTGTTACTGCAATGTTACTGCATCGTGCGATTGGCGACCGACTGACCTGCGTGTTTATCGATAACGGTTTATTACGCTTAAACGAAGCTGAGCAGGTAATAGGGATGTTTGGTGATGACTTCGGTCTTAACGTTGTTCATGTTACTGCTGAGACGCGTTTTTTCGACGCGCTATTAGGTGAACATGATCCCGAAGCTAAGCGCAAAATCATTGGTCGTGTCTTTGTTGAAGTCTTTGAAGAAGAAGCCAGCAAGCTTACCAATGTAAAATGGTTGGCACAGGGTACTATCTATCCAGACGTGATCGAATCCGCTGCATCTGCTACTGTTACCCACAACAAAACACATGTCATTAAATCGCACCACAATGTAGGGGGATTACCGAAAGATATGAAGCTAGGTGTGGTTGAGCCACTGAGGGAACTGTTCAAGGATGAAGTACGTAAGATTGGTTTAGAACTTGACCTGCCATACGATATGCTCTACCGTCATCCATTTCCAGGCCCTGGTCTTGGTGTACGAGTGTTGGGCGAAGTGAAGAAAGAGTACTGTGACCTATTGCGCCGAGCCGATGCAATTTTTATTGAAGAGCTACTTAGAGCGGATCTCTATGACAAAGTAAGCCAGGCATTCACCATTTTTTTACCGGTACGTTCAGTCGGTATAATGGGCGACACTCGTAAATATGAGTGGGTTGTTTCATTGCGTGCGGTAGAAACTGTTGATTTTATGACTGCGCATTGGGCCTATCTACCATATGATTTCCTCGGACATGTATCTAATCGCATTATCAATGAAGTTAACGGAATCTCCCGCGTAGTATATGATATTAGCGGCAAACCACCAGCAACAATTGAGTGGGAATAATAATTTTTTTTTTGCACTCTGGTGATGAGCGGATGGACATCTATTGACAATTTAATTGTAGGAGTGTCTAACAATAGCCCTTCTTTATATCAGATAGCAGACTTTAAAAAATAACAGAGCAAGATTGTTCTAGATATAGCCTATCAGGAAAAGCCTAACGTATTACATTCCAGTAGTAATCAGCAGCACTGATTAGATTTTGGTGTATTATCTTTATTAATAAGATTTAAAACTAAGATAGGGTAAAGATCTATGCAATTAAATAAAACAATAAACCTAATCAGTAAGCATTCTGGTCAACAAATGAATTTTGTACACTTTCTATCAGCGCAACTAATCATTGCTAAATGCTAAACGAGTAGATTATATTAGCTTTCTATCATTTTTACCATAAAATTAAGGAATAATATTCCCACTAATCCTTGTGAAGCATGATTAGTGTGTTGTGAAGGGCCAAAAAGCATAAATACTAGAAAAACTGCAGATTCAAATTATCGGGCTCAGCTTGAATATGAGTTATGCGCGCACAGGGAGGTCGTCTTCTCGAAGTATACGATTCTACAGAAGTTAGAATAGTAAGCGGTCACGTTAAACCCTTAGTTGAGCTCGAAAAATCTTTCATCATCAGTTCACGTTAACTGCGGAAGTAGAACTCTGACTTGTCAAGCTTCTTCTAGCATCAGCTTCCAGCCAGTGACTTCTCTCCAGTATACTTGCTCATTTTCAAGGTCACTCTGTACTAGATTATTCTTATTGAAATATCCAGCTGGGAAAGTCAATGTCCAGTGTCCGTTATCAGTAGTCAGCTTCAGTGAATCAGGGCGTGTAGTGGCTTGACGTTGGTTATTGAGCAGAGTACCTAGACGTAGTAGGAACAGAAGAGGCAAGATCTGTTTTTTCTTGTATAGGGTAAAGTGTGGCAGCTCATCGAGCTTGATAGTTTTACGATGGAAGCGCACTAATGCCGCTAGCAACATTTGCTGCTCTTGATTAAAGCCTGGCATGCTGGTGTTTTGTAAAATATAAGCGGAATGACGCTGTATTCCACTATGGTTAATAGTTAGTCCTACTTCATGTAGTATTGTTGCCCACTTCAGAAGAGATGACAACTGCAGGCTTGACAATTTAGGATTCTGATGGCGCCACTGTAGATAAAGTTTCTCCGTGGTTTCTAGCACGCGGCGTGCCTGATCAATATCGATTGCATAATGGGTTGCTAGGCTTTGAGCCGTGCGATTGCGAATATCCTGATGCTGGAATCGGCCCCCTATCTCGTATAGCACTCCTTCACGTAACGCACTATCCGACAGGCGCAGCTCATGGATTACTAGTGCGTCGAATACACCGCATATAATTGCCAGACCTGGTACAAACACAGATTTACGTTCTTCGGATAAGCCAGGTAAGCTCAGCGAGCTAAAGGATTTATATTTTATCACCTTGCTATAGAGCAGCTCTAACCTCTCAGGAGTAATCCTTTTCTCTTTCTCGCCCATCGACACTAGCACTTCGCATACCGTTTTTATGGTGGCTGAAGCACCAAGCGCATATCGCCAACCGTGCAGACGATACTGCCATGCAAGTTTTTCCAGATTTTGTGTTGCTGCTAGGCGTGCGCGCCGGAAATTGTTACAGCTGATCTCTCCATTGGGAAAATAGAGCTGTGAGAAACTGAAACATCCCATGCAAAAGCTTGCAACCAGCTGTGGTTCGAAATTTTCACCAATTACTAATTCTGTTGAACCACCGCCGATGTCTATTACCAGCTTGCGGCCCTTTTCTGATTGCGTATGCTCTACTCCCATAAAAATTAGTCGTGCCTCTTCACAGCCGGAAATAACCTTAATAGAGTAGGGGATGATTTCTGCCGCGCGTTGCAAAAATTCTTCTACATTGATAGCTTGACGTAACGTATGGGTGCCAACGATTGTCACATTACTACTGCTAATACCCTGCAAACGTTCAGCAAATAGCGCCAAGCATTTCAGACCACGTTCCATTGCTTCTTTACTGAGAAAATTTTTGTTATCTAGACCATCCGCTAGATGTACTCGCTGTTTCAGACGGCTAAGCACCTGCATAGAGCCGTTAACAACACGAGCGATGACCATATGAAAGCTATTTGAACCGAGATCTATTACTGCAAATTCTTGCGGTTTCGGTCTATTTTTATGAAAAATTAGCATAGCCTACTCAGGCTGTTCCAGTTTCTGGATATAATCGTAAATTGCCAATTGAGAACGAACCTTATGACTATTGCCGCGTACGACATAGCGATTCCCCAACTCTTTATCAACAATACGTGCCTTCACAGTATCTCTAAAGAGAATTGTGATAATGTTCATAATACGTTGTTTTATGCGCTCATCGAGAATTAACACGGCCACCTCTATACGATAATCAATATTACGTGTCATCCAATCAGCAGATGAAAGAAAGACTTTTCTATCACCGCTATTTTCAAAAATATAGACGCGATCGTGCTCAAGATAGCGATCAACAATACTGATCACACGTATATTTTCACTAATTCCTGGTACCTCAGGAATTAGTGAACACATACTGCGCACTAGAAGATTAACTTTTACACCAGCGCTAGATGCGATGTAGAGTCTGTCAACCAAATCTTTATCCACTAGGTTATTCATTTTCAGTATAATACCAGACGGCAGACCCTGTTGTGCATTGGAAATTTCGGCATCGACTAGCTGATAAAGCAGCTGGCGCGAATTTTGCGGTGACACCATCAAATATTTAAAGTTTACCGGCCGATAAGGATTTTCAATAAAGTTAAATACCCTACGGACTTCGTCAGTAATGCGCGAGTCAGCGGTTAGTAAAGAATAATCAGTATAGAGGCATGCGGTTTTTTCGTTAAAATTGCCAGTACCAATATGAGCATAACGGACTACTTCATCTCCTTCTAGGCGCGAAATAAGGAACAACTTAGCATGAATTTTTAAGCCTGGTGCAGAGAAAATAACGTGTACACCTGCTTCTATCAATCGTTTAGCCCAAAGAATATTAGCTTCTTCGTCAAAACGTGCCTGAAGTTCCACCACCACGGTGACTTTTTTGCCATTATATGCAGCGTGCATCATCGCATCCATAATGCACGAATCTTTTGCCACGCGGTAGATATTGATTTTAATCGCTAGCACACTAGGGTCGAACGAGGCCTGATGCAGTATCTCAAGCACATGCTTAAAGGTGTGATAAGGGTAATATAGAAGGATATCGCGATCGCGAATGGCTTCGAATCCGTTGCGAAAGCTATCAAAGCCAATGTGGGGAATTTGTGGCAGGGAATGGTCAATGAGATTGCTTTTACTGACATATGGAAAGTTGATAAAATCTTTAAAATTATGGTAGCGACCGCCCGGTACAATTGAGTCGTAGTTTGAGATGGTAAGCTTATTGCACAGCAATGCCACCATGGTGTCTGGCATATCTCGCTGATAGACGAAACGTACCGGCTCAGAGGTCAGGCGCTGTTTCAAGCTAGAGGACATCAGCTCTAAAAGACTCGATTCTATCTCTGTTACCAGATCGTACTCTGCATCGCGTGTCATCTTCATTGAATAGGCGTTTAATACATCGTAATCAAAGAATCCTTTAAAAACATCATTAAGACAATAACGTAATATGTTATCTAGTATAATCATAGTATTTCGCCTTCTAGGCGATTCAGAAGGCAAATTCACGAAACGTGGAACTTTATCAATTGGGATTTCCAGCAGAGCATAGCGTGTATCGTCGGCCTGAATGATTTCTACCACAAGATACGTATAATCATCTTTTAGAAATTCAGCAAGATCCGTATCATGATTGATAAGAATCGGTGTGATGTGGTGGCGTAGATCGCGCTTGAAATAATGGCGTAGCCACACTTGTTGATTAGGTGAAAGCTGACATTCATTGATCAAAAATATCTGGTTACGCGCCAGCTCTAACAGCAACTCGTTATAGAGTCCATTAAACTCCTGCTCGGATTTTACCACGCGCTGCTGTATCTTTGTGAGCAGATAGTTTGATTCGCTAAGTGAACCCTTCTTTTCACTAATTAGTATGCGTCGCTTCAGATCAGCAAAACTAACTTTATAGAATTCGTCAAGATTATTGGAGTAAATACCTAAAAACCGCATCCGCTCAATTAGCGGATTACTTTTATCCGCTGCCTCTTGCAAAACACGCTCGTTAAAAGATAACCAGCTTAATTCTTTTTCTATATACGGCTTTTTCCTTGACACATTCTGACTCCATATCGTGATCCTGTTTACAGAAACTAGAGAACTAGTTGCCGACATAATTAGGTAAGGATATGGCAAGCGTGTTCCACTTTAATATTTAAATAGTTATCCGATCATTATCTGTAGTTAACAGCCAAGTTTAAAATCGTTATTCTTAAGAAGCACTAGGCCTAAATTATATTACCGTTAACTTGAATAATGTTCTGCTATTTATTGCCTGTTTTATTTAGCATGATCTAATCTAGTCCAACTGAGCAGCAATGGCGGGTTTAGGTTGACATTATTATCATTGCCATACCAATTACTTTTTACTATCTCTCCCAGGATATTCACTCTACTTTAGTGTACCCTAATCATAAGATAATGTGCGTTATTTTTATTCATCAGGAAGTATATAAGTACGCTGATTTTCCCACAAGATTTCCTCTACCTTGCCTTACTAAGGAGTACTAGTAGAATTGAATGAAACATACCACCTGTTTCTTCATCTAGAAACAGGTGCACTGAATATTATATAACTATCCATGTGTAGGTAACATGAACTAATCGTAAAGTCACTTCAGGCAAGTCCTATACTTTCTTTGGGGTTCGCCTGACAAAAAAAAGTCCTAGACCTGTTACTTACGCGCGTAACCCTGTGGTGGCAGTAGCTTATTATCCAACCAGGCTTTACCTTCACGCATTGTTAAACGTCCTTCGATGAACCAGCTGAGTACTAACGGATATATCGCATGCTCCTGATGTTTTACGCGTACAGCGATTGCTTTTTCGTCATCACTAGGAAATATAGGGACTTTGGCTTGGAATACGATAGGACCTTCATCCAATTTATTTGTTACGAAATGCACGGAAGTACCGTGTTCAGTATCACCGTTTTTCAGTGCTTGACGATGAGTATGTAGACCGGGATATTTTGGTAAAAGAGAAGGATGAATATTTAATAAACGATCCTGATAGTGAGAGACGAAGGCGCTGCTTAGAATGAGCATATAGCCAGCCAACACTACTAAATCCGGAGTGTACGCTTCAATCATCTTAATTAATTGTAGATCAAAAGATTCCCGATCAGAAAAATCGCTGACCGATAGCACATGCGTTGGTACACCAGCCGCGCGTGCGCGTGACAACCCGTAAGCATTGGCTTTGTTACTAAAAACCGCAGAGACACTGCCTTTAATCCGTCTACTTTCACAAGCTTCTAAAATAGATTGTAGGTTACTTCCGTTACCAGAAATCAGTATAACCATCTTCTTCATTTTTCAATGACCACGCATTCTTCCGTATATGAAGTTTTAATCACGCCAATTTTCCAAGCTTTCTCGCCTGCAGCTTGCATTAGATCGATTGCTTTATTAACTTCGGTAGCTTTCAACGCGATTATCATACCTACACCACAGTTAAACGTACGGTACATTTCATGACGGCTAATGTTACCTATTTTTTGCAACCAGCTAAATACAGCAGGCCATTCCCAACTTTGCTCGTTAATTATCGCTTGTGTGTTATCTGGTAGCACTCGCGGAATGTTCTCCCAGAATCCACCACCTGTTAGATGTACGATCGCATGTACTTCGACGTGCTCAATCAGGTTAAGAATATTTTTCACGTAGATGCGAGTTGGTTCCAGTAGATGATCCACTAGAGTCTTTCCATCTAGCAGATTGATCATTGGATTAGTCTGGCTTTTTTGAAGGATTTTGCGAACTAGTGAATAACCGTTAGAGTGTGGCCCACTAGAACCTAGTGCAATCAGTGCGTCTCCGTCCTGCACTTTAGAACCGTCAATAATTTTGGATTTCTCAACTACTCCTACACAGAAACCGGCTATGTCGTAATCATGACCATGATATATTCCTGGCATTTCGGCAGTTTCACCGCCTACCAACGCACAGTTAGATTGCAAACAACCTGCAGCAATACCAGTAATGACAGACGATGCAGTCTCAACGTCCAGCTTACCAGTAGCATAATAGTCAAGGAAAAATAGTGGCTGCGCACCTTGAACTACTAAATCGTTGACACACATGGCGACCAAATCGACACCAATAGAGTTATGGCTTTTGAGATCCATTGCCAAACGCAGCTTAGTTCCTACACCATCAGTGACTAAGACTAGCACCGGCTCACGATATTTTGTCGGCAGTTCACACATGGCGCCGAAATCACCCAATTTACCCATCACTTCCGGGAGTCGTGTCTTTTGTGCTATTTCTTTAATACGGTTAACCAGAGCATTACTAGCATCAATATCTACACCGGCATCTTTATAGCTGAGAAAATTCTTGTCGGTCACTGCCGAATCCTCACTTGATTGCAGTTAATGGTTAATAACAAGTGCAGCAATTTAACAGCTTAGTCAAGCGGTTGCGCGTCCTATTACAAATGACAAATTACAATTTAAAAATCTTTATTAATCCAGGGACCGGGATTTTATCTTTTACTTTAAGCAAAAAATATAGCATGTTTGTAAAAAGGTGTATAATTCCGCGATTTTTTAGATAAACTTTTTCTTGGATAACACCAATGAAGATCGTGGAAGTCAAACACCCGCTAGTTAGACATAAAATAGGTTTGATGCGTAAGCATAATATTAGTGCACAATGTTTCCGTGAGTTGGCCTCAGAAGTCGGTAGCCTACTCACTTATGAAGCTACCGCTGACCTGAAAACAGAACGCATAACCATCGAAGGCTGGAGCGGCTCGGTGGAAATTGATAAAATTAAAGGTAAAAAAATCACTGTAGTGCCAATTTTACGCGCTGGTTTATGCATGATGGAGGGAGTACTCGAACATGTGCCAAATGCGCGTATCAGTGTAGTGGGAGTTTACCGAGCCGAGAATACTTTAAAGCCGGTACCGTACTTCCAGAAACTAGTTTCAAACATCAAAGAAAGCTTAGCTCTTGTAGTAGACCCGATGTTGGCAACGGGAGGATCCATGGTTACCACTATTGATTTACTGAAAAAAGCGGGCTGCACTAGAATTAAGGTATTAGTTTTGGTTGCCGCCCCTGAGGGAATTGCTGTACTGGAAAAGGCTCATTCGGATGTAGAGCTCTACACTGCATCAGTCGATCGTGGAATCAATGAAAAAGGTTATATTATTCCAGGTTTTGGAGATGCTGGAGACAAAATGTTTGGTACTAAATAATCGAAGAAGCTGGCTGAAGATTCATATTGTTTAGAGAACAACACTCTATTTTTCAAAGAGTAAAAACACTATTTTTCTGTAAAAGTCAATTACTCTGTGCTTCTTTCAATTCCAAATTTATCTTTATCTCACCTGGTAGGACAGTTGTTAACATCGTATTATAAGCTAAAGATAGCTTTATCCTTTTCAATATATTTTTGAACTATGCTTTGATAAAAATGACAATTAATGAATTAAAGTGATGTTATTAAAGGCGATGATAGTTATGAAAGGTTATCGAACTAGCAATAGCTGGCGTAGTCGCAAAAAAATAGTTGGTTCTTTTTTCCATTAGTATGTAATAACATTACTATTACCAGACTAATAGTGGCATTAGTAATAAGTTGGTCGCAAAAGTTTTTCAGTACAGTTCTGTTTTGTAAACTCTCCTTTCCTCCTCTTAATACCAATTAAAGAAAAAACAGACAGTATAGCATATGCGTTATTGTGCTTACTATATCAAGTATTCAAAAAAAGCAAAAAATCGGTTGGTGGTGTTTAAGGACATCTTAGTCCAAGGTATGAGCCACTTTATGATGCTATCCACATATCCAATATCAACTTGTCACTCAAATCAAAATAAAGGTTTTGTATAATAAAATGATCATTATCATATTTACTTAGTTGCCTAGTTTTTTTATACTGGAGTAGCTGGGAACTCCATATTGGTATCTTAATAGTAAGTTTTGATAAGATAAGGGCCGTAGCTCCTAAATCTTATATAAGCAAGGACTCCGTATAATCGTCGTAAGGTACAAATTATAGTAGATGGCTATTGTTTCATCTGTTCTCTTTGAGGTTCTTCTGAATATATTGGCGCAATTGTAATTGTCACTTTACCCTACCAGGTGATAAAACTTTTGCCAGCTTCTGGCCGGGGGAAAGAACATCACTTATTTCTGCTATCAAAGACTCCCTTAGTCAGGAACGTAGTAGCTATCTCTATTTCTTGTCACGAGAAGAAGGTCGTGGTCGAGGTTATCTGTTACGCGCGGCCTGCACTGAGTATCGGCACACGGTGAAGCGTCAGGCTATGTGACCTTTGATAAAGGTACTTTGATAAACGTAAAGTAGTTTGTGCCTGGTGTACTTGATGGTATGGAAAATCTTGCATTAGTTTTTATCGATAATATTGAATGCATCTCCGGAGAAACAGCATGGGAGATGATGATTTTCGACCTCTACAATCTAATGTTGGAAGCGGGTAAAACACGATTATTAATCACCAGTAATCGCCACCGCAACAACTTAATCTTAATTTGCCAGATTTAGCGTCGCGTCTTGATTGGGGTCAAATCTATCATATCTGCAGCCACTAACAGACGAAGATAAGCTACGGGTATTACAGTTGTTGCGGGCGTGTATGAGGTGAGTTTAATGACCTGAGGATGTAGGGCGTTTTCTGCTGAATCGTCTTGATCGAGAAATGCGCACTCTGTTTGAGACCTTGCCTCTCCTTAATAAGGCCTCTATTAGCGCGCAGTGCAAATTAACTATTCCCTTTGTTAAGAATATTCTCGGTCTTTAGAATTTTTCTAGTTCTTAAGCTTAACGCCGTACTGTATGTTTTTAATATCGCATAATTTTACAGTACTTAATGAAGTACGAATTATGATAACTACTGTCCCCATATAGGAAGTATTTATCTTTTAGTACTTAGTAATATTGAAAATTTTTCAACATTTTTCGTAGATGTAGATGGGCAATACTCTCGTTATACTTTTGAAAAATTTTCTGCATCTTTCGTAGTTGGTCGATGCGTTCGTCATAACGAAATTGCTTTAAGCTGTCAACGTTTACCATTGTGCTAGCGTTGCTCAATAAAGCAATTGCCTCCTCTAAATTGCCTTTCAGTGCCAATATTTCAGCGTGCGCCGAAAGTTGTTCATCATTTAACTCCTCCATACCCAATGCTTGCGATAGCATATCCCAGCCCTTTAAATCATTTGGATACAACCAAGTGTAGTGGTTAAGGATACGGCAGGCCTTAGCAGGTTGCTTAGCTGCAAGATAAGCACGAGTTAAATTAAGTTGTAGAGTAGGACTATTTTTCGATGCACCCAAATCTTTTATCATCTTAATCGCCTTCTCCGGCTGTTTCAAGCCGAGATATATATCAGTCATGCTATCGAGAAGCCAAACGCTGTCTGGTTTCTTCATCAGTAAAGGCTCAATAACCTTCTTCGCGTTTGCGAAATCATTCTTCTGTAAAAGTTGTATGGCCCTGCCGTATTGTGCAGCCTGTTGTTCACGGCTATTGCCATGTTCATATTTCTCCAGAACCTCTTCGATTAATTGATGGGAGTTGGTGTTAGGAGCAATAATTAGTATACGTACTTTTGCCATATAGTAATCCTGCGAGGACTGCACTACTACTGCACGCATCTGATTAGCGCGGTTGCGCATGTCCGCTAAGCGATTATCTGGTAGAGGATGAGTAAGTAGAATTTCTAATGGTTTCGAAGAGAAAAGACTTTTATCAACTAACTTCTGTAAAAAATCTGGCATGGCCTGAGGATCAAAACCGGCACGTTGCAATACTTGAATGCCGATGCGGTCAGCCTCTTTTTCATTACTCTGCGTAAAACTGAGCGTTTCTTGCTGCGTGCTTGCTAACGCTCCAGTCAACGCCGCCATACCCATTTGCGGATTAGCCATTGCGAGTAAAATCGAACCTAGTGTGCTGGCCCAAGTGAGAGGAGCTTTGTGCTTTTGCTCCTCAATTGCGCGCGCTAGATGACGTTGGGTGACATGAGAAATTTCGTGTGCCATTACCGATGCCAGCTGGCTTTCATTATCAGTAAAACGGAATAGTGAGCTATGTAGTATTACGTTGCCACCGAATAAGGTGAATGCGTTAAGATCATCGCTCATGACTAAAAAGAAATGGAAGGGTGTTTTTACTGAGTATGCATGCGTCACCAATCGCTGACCAAGAGAATTAATATACTGAACCAGCAAGGGATCATGGATAAGTGGTGCACTAAAACGCATTTTTCTAACGTAATAATCTCCCATCTGTATTTCCTCTTTGATAGAGAGAGTTGCACCCGCTGTAGTGCCTATGTCAGGCAAGGAGTCGCTGATGTCGTCAGCCCATGAGGCAGAATGAGGTATTAGCAAAAGTGTGGGAATTAATGTAGCAAGTAGCGTTTTTTTCAACTTGTTTAACATGCCTAGATCCTGTAGAAAAACCCTGAGGCTGGGGAATAAATTTTGTTTTCAAAGTATAAAAGGTATAAAATTTGTTATACTGATATGATATCAAGGTCAAGAGAAATAAAACATCAGTACTATCATAAATACTCCCCACTAGTATTTTACAGCAGAACATTAAATATTGATTAAAGGATAATTTTTATTTAATAAAAAACTTATTTATTTAACAGAGTCTACTTGAATAATTACGTATTTTATAATAGCTAAGAAAAGCTTAGTTGCTTAACTCATAATTTAGTATCTAGGTAAGTTCATAGATATGTTAATTAATTTTAACAAAATGAATATCGAATATTTTTCTTTTTTAGATAAAAAATACAAAAAAAACTTAACAAAAATATCTAAATCAATAAATAGTTTATTTAAAACGATTTTTAATCTAGAAAATATAAATGAATAGTATGCCATATATAATAATTATTATCATATAATTTATTTAAAAAATACTTTGTATTAATTCTTAAAATTTTTATTAATCTCATGCTGCACCAAGTGTTTATGATAGTGATCAGTTACCTATTATAGGTAAATTAATAATTATATATCATCTAGATAACTATTTGTCTGACTTAATTTTAAGTAAATCCCCATTATAATTAATGGTGGTTTCGATATTTCATTAAAGAGTAAAAAATAATTTTTAAAATTTAAATAGACCGTGCCTTTTTAAGGCAAACTGTTTTAAAAGCCATGGTAAAATTTACTACTTCAATATGACATTATTTAAATTTGTTCAATGTTCCTAGCCTAAGCAATTTTTTAAAAAAAGCGTAGTCTATGCATATACCAATTTAAGATTGGATAGGCAATTTTTCATAATTTATATAGTATCTATAGTATTTCAAGATTAACTAGAGCGTCACTCCTACTGTTTAATATATTCTAGCGAGACTCGCAATATAGCATGCTACTTCTTTTGTTAGAAGTTCAAAAAAAGAAAATTTAAGGCTACAAAGGATCGATCGTACCATCACACCTTATGTCACTAGTGCAAATTATCCCCAAAGATAAAAAATATTGTAAAATATTTCAGGATGGACTCATCTTTTACTGACAGTTACGTTATGCTGACTTAGCTGCTCTTCAAAATATGGCAGCATTTCATGCTGCTTAATATAGTTGTTCTGTCTATTATGAATAGATTATCCCTAATGCCTCTTAGCTACCATACTACGACAACTAAAATTTTACAAACTGGCATTTCCTCCAAAGCATGCAAAACATTATATGGGCAGCAGGTAATTCATTACAATACTGTTATGATTAGAAATTTTAAAGTCCTTGAAAACCTTCTCAATTATCCCATTCTGGTCTACTAAAAAACTGATACGGTAGATGCCGTTATAACGCTTTCCCATAAAAGATTTTTCCCCCCAGACACCAAATGCGGTGCAGACTTGATGATCTTCATCAGAGAGAAGTGTAAAGTTCAGCGACTCTTTTTCAGAGAAACGTAACAATTTTTCTGGTTTGTCAGTACTTATGCCTAGTACATATACATTGGCTTTCTTCAATTTATCCATATTGTCGCGCAGACCACAGGCCTGAGTAGTACAGCCAGGCGTCATGGCTTTCGGGTAGAAATATACCAGGACACGCTGTCCACGGAAGTCGGTTAAATTTACACGTTCACCATACTGGTTGAGCAAGCTAAATTTCGGTGCCGCATCACTGGCTTTCAGTGGATTCATAAGACTGCACTCCATTTTGTGCTGTAAGCAACGCCTCATGTTGAACAGTGCTAGGAGGAAAGTTGCTCAAAAGGTATTTCACTAAAAAAGCCTGTAATACAGAACTATAAATCAGCAGTATAGTAAAGAACGCCCTGTCTGCAGCTTAAAGTTAGCCTGTAGTAGACAGAATCGTTATTATCCATACCTTAAAATTTAACATGTCTTTAGTATTAAATGCGTGTTACTTAGTATCTAAGTATCTGAGTAAAATAAGATGGGATTAGCTAATGAGTTTTAGTGATAATTCGTTTCGTGACAATGAGCATCTCTGATATCTCTCTAGTTTAGCCCTTTTAACATCAGTGTGAATTTGATAGTTGAGCGCAATAGCGACAGATTGTACTTTCCTATTTATTTTCTAATAACTATGAAGTACACATAACAAAACTCTGAAAAACACAGGAGTAGTATAGCGTACTTGCTTTTCAGCAGAAGTAAAACATACCATGGAGCACTTTTTTGTCAAGGGGATCGCCAATGTTTACGGGAAGTATTGTTGCACTAGTTACGCCAATGGATGATAAAGGTAATATCTGCCGTACGAGTCTAAAAAAACTAATTGATTATCATATTACTAGCGGCACCGCAGCAATTGTCTCTGTCGGTACCACCGGTGAATCTGCTACCCTGAGCCATGAAGAGCATAGCTACGTAGTGATGCTAACTCTCGAAATGGCGGACGGACGTATTCCAGTGATTGCTGGAACTGGCGCAAATGCCACCGCAGAAGGTATCTCTCTCACTAAACGTTTTGAAAATAGCGGTGTAGTTGGCTGTCTAACCGTAACGCCTTACTACAATCGACCGACGCAGGAAGGATTATACCTGCATTTTAAAGCTATTGCGGAAAGCACGGATTTGCCGCAAATGTTGTACAATGTTCCTTTACGTACCGGGTGTGACATGTTGCCGGAAACAGTCGCGCGCCTTGCTGAAATCAAAAATATCATCGGCATTAAAGAGGCAACCGGTAATTTATTACGAGTTAGTCAAATTCAGGCACTAGTCGACGAAGTATTCATTATAGTAAGTGGTGACGACGCCAGTGCGCTCGCACTCATGCAACTAGGTGGCAAAGGAGTAATTTCTGTAACGGCCAATATTGCAGCTCGTGAAATGGCAAAGCTTTGTACATTAGTGCAGCAGGGAAGCATTTCCGAGGCACGTCGCCTGAATCAGCGTCTCATGCATTTGCATCAAATGCTTTTCTGTGAACCTAATCCCATACCGGTTAAATGGGCTGCGAAACGGCTAGGATTAATCGCGAGCAGCACGTTACGTCTGCCGATGACGCAACTAAGTTCGGCAGCCATACTGAAAGTTGAGCAGGCGTTAATCAAATCGGGGTTACTATAATTTATGAGGGGTTAATGAGTCATTCTGTAAAACGTTCAACCATTGCAAATATTTTGTTGTTATCTACTGTAATACAGTTGATAGCTTGTTCAAGCAAGCATCTCTATAAGATTGAGATTAATGATAATGAATCTTATTTACAGAGTAGTAGACTACGCAATCTGAATACTCCTTCTGGTATGATACTGCCGGTAGAACATGATGATTACGACGTACCATATGCAACCACTAGCGGCAAGATCGGTATACAGCTTGATATTAGTCCACCGGTTCAACCGTTAGTAATCATAAAAGACAGCAAGGTGCAATCGAATGGCAATGCTGGTAGGATAATATTAGGAAATGAATGCAGTTTAATGTGGGCTGATGTGACGCAACTCTTTCACTCTTATAACTTTCCAATTTTAGATCTCAATAATAAGGAGCAGAGACTGACTACCGATTGGATATCATGGTGGAATTATCACCAAAAAAATAATAAATATAATGGACGCTATCAAGTCAGCATGCAATTACTAGGTGATCAGCGGGCACTGGCAGTGCGTCTAATTGAGTTGCAGCAGAATGGCAAAGTTATAACTTCACCGGTGTTAATTGCACGTTATACTATTCAAATATTGAATGAGATCAGTGCTGGTCTAGATAAAGTTGATATTGCTAATAGAAATATGGCTGAAGGTCGCACTCCAGGACACATCGATGTACAAAACAGGATGGACAAAGCTAACTTACCTATACTTGTCCTACGCGCGCCTTTTAATATCGTCTGGAAACGTTTACCCCAAGCTATGAAGCTTATTGGTATGGAAGTAACCAAAAGCAACTTTTCGCATGGCATTATGCATATTACCTATAAATCACCTGGAAGTAGTGTGTGGAAGGATTTTGGTACGAAGAATCCTCACTTATTAAATGGCAATTATAAAATTCATATCAGCGATCTAGATAATCGGAGTAGCTTACAATTTGTTGATTCTAAAAACCATGTGATTACATCTGCGCAGAACTCTGCGTTGGGAGCCGTGTTCCAAGTAGTACTTAATAAATAAATTTCTTTACGACTCGCTAGAGATTCTCCAGCATTTTTTCCCTCTGGCTGTAATAACATATGGTAAACTAAATGATTTTTATTGCAGTAATCTTGCTGCAATAAAATATCCGAAATTTTTAATTCTGGAGTTAACAAAAATGCGAAAGCGAGCTGAGTTGTATCGCGGTAAAGCGAAAACTGTATATAGCACCGATGATCCGGATCTACTGGTACTTGAATTCCGTAACGACACGTCAGTACACAATGGAGCCCGAATTGAGCAGTTTGAACGCAAAGGAATGGTGAACAATCATTTCAACTATTTTTTTATGACTAAACTACAGGAAGCAGGTATCCCGACTCATATTGAAGAACTGCTCTCCAAAAAAGAAGTATTAGTGAAAAAATTGGAGATGGTGCCGATAGAGTGTGTAGTGCGTAACCGAGCAGCAGGATCCCTAGTAAAACGTCTAGGTATAAAAGAAGGTATAATCCTCAATCCTCCGCTGTTCGATTTATTCCTTAAAAAGGATGTACAACATGATCCGATGGTGAATGAATCTTACTGTGAAACTTTCGGCTGGGTTAGCAAAGAGAATCTGATGCGTATGCAGGAGCTGACTTACAAAGCCAATAATGTAATGAGTAAAATCTTTGATAATGCGGGGTTAATCTTAGTAGATTTCAAGCTTGAGTTCGGTTTATTTAAAAACGTAGTTATGTTGGGCGACGAGTTCTCTCCAGACGGTGCTCGTCTGTGGGACAAGCAGACGATGAATAAGATGGATAAAGATCGTTTCCGTCAGGGACTTGGGGGCTTGATTGAAGCTTATGAAGAAGTGGCATATCGCGTAGGTATTAAATTTTGCTGAGTGTCTTTTTTGGAAAACAAACACGAATTCTAATAGTTAACTCTATAGAATAGAAAATCAAGAAACGTTCAAAGGCTAACTGAACGCAGAGGATAATAGATCAGTCAGCCGCTAGGAATATATGCTGATATTACTGATTAGATGCTGCAAACAATCGTTCCCTCTCTATTATTAGAATAGCCAGCGATAATTCGTACTCTATATTAAAATTTAGAGTGGCTCGTTTGTAAATGTCTATAAGTGTATTTGCTGTTGTTGCCGTTTATTTGTGTTACACGTTCACTAGCAGCTTACGTCTTACTTTGTCGTTGTAGGTGCTAAATGTGCCAAACTTTAAGTTAACTTAACTTTCTGTATCTCTGATACCTAACGCCGCTACTGACCATTACAGCATGGATCTGTATGTTAAGTATTTTAGATCAGATACGGTTTATTGTCTGGGTGTCATCTGGCAAAGATATGATGATATTATAGATTACTATTTTTTGTTAGAGAGTCGTCTTTCTCATCCTCCTCCTTATTGTTAAGATCATGGTACAATGGCAGATGAGGTTTATTTTCTCTGTATTTTTTATGGTTGATTTGTTTTAGGGATCTGTAACCATTCATTATTACACCAACTGGTAACAGAACTATGATAATCCACCAGTGATCTTTAATAAATTCTATCTTTCTGCTCCTATTAATCGTTTTTAGGCGATTAGCTGCTCCATAATGCGCTGATATATGCAACTTAGTGTTTGCAAATCAGTTGCTTTTACGCACTCATTTATTTTATGAATGGTAGCATTAACTGGCCCCAACTCAACTACCTGTGCTCCCATGAGTGCAATAAAACGCCCGTCAGAAGTGCCTCCTGTAGTCAGGAGCTGTGGCTTAACTGTATGATTATAGTATGATACCGCTTGCATTGTGGCGTCAACTAGTTTACCATGCGCAGTTAGGAACGGTTGGCCTGAGACGGTATACTTTAGAGTATACCGCAGTTGATAACTATCTAATAAGGCCATTACACGATCCTTGATTATCTGAGTAGTCAATTCGGTACTGAAGCGGAAATTGAATTGCACGAAACATTCACCTGGGATAACGTTGTGACTGCCGGTACCGGCTTGCATATTGGCAATCTGCATACTCGTCGGTGGAAAAAACTCATTACCGTGATCCCATTCTGTGAAAATGAGCTTATTGAGCGCCGGTATGGCGCTATGCACCGGATTTTCCGCCAGATGTGGATAGGCGACATGGCCCTGTACACCATGAATGTTAAGATTAATCGTCATGGATCCACGGCGACCATTTTTCACTACATCACCCAGTACTTCAGTGCTGGATGGTTCGCCGATTAGGCAATAGTCAATACGCTCATTGCGTGCCATGAGACGTTCTACCACTCTGACTGTTCCATTTTGCGCACTTGCCTCTTCATCAGAGGTGATTAAAAAAGCTAGACGACCTTTGTGCATAGGGTGTACAGCCACAAATCGCTCTGCCGCTACCACCATTGCCGCGAGTGATCCTTTCATATCTGCCGCACCGCGACCAAACAACATACTATCACGAATAGTCGGTTCGAAAGGTGGATTAATCCAGAGGCGTAGATTGCCTGGTGGCACTACGTCAGTATGACCGGCAAATGCTAGAGTTTCTCCCTGACCACGCGTCGCCCAGAAGTTTAGAGTATCGCTTATTTGCATTAGTTCTACGCTAAAACCAATCTCTTTCAAACGATCAATTAATAGCGCCTGACAACCTGCATCATCTGGGCTCAGCGAGCGTCGCCGAATAAGCTGCTGTGCCAGTTTAATAACCGGACAGAACATATATAATGACTTCTCCTAAATACACACGCAGCTGATGCTTGTGGTAAGCGTGCCACAAGCATCAGAAGAAATTTAGCGCTTCCTCTAAATCAGCAATAGCGTCAACCGTAGCTTCTAGCGGCCTATGCTAAATGTTCTCATAGGGAGGCTAGTCGATAAACTAGAAAGCAGTACATTGTCTAACTTGCTAGTACAAGACTCATAGAATGAATAGTTAGATATTTGCTGCATTTTTTATGGTGTCTAAATTTTTTATATCTTACATAGACTACTATTCTAGTAACAAAGTTCCCTCTACTTATAAAAAGTAGAACAGTCTATCATCAATAGCCAACAAGGTCATTAGATATGGGTACCAATACTACCTGGTAGATTCAATCTCTTTTTTTGACTAGGTCTATTCCCTGATAATCATGATATTTTCCCATCAATACGCTATGTAAGTAAATATCTGTGTATTACACTAACCATGCTCTTAACATTCTTACATATGGAAATTAAAAATGGAATTGACTAGCGTTTATAGTGCAAGAATACTTAAAATCCTAACACTTTTACCGGAAAAGACTTTTTATTTCTGATGAAAATCGATTTTTGTAGCGGTATTTACTTAGAATGATCTGCATAATATACATTATAATAATTCTAATTATCTTCACGATCTTGCCGTTCACCAATTAATTAATAATTATAAATATGCTGTAATGCTTAGAAATATTAAATCTTTTAGGATGGTAGTGAAAACATACAGCTTCTTTCGCTATTTAAAATTAATTGATATTTTGCAGAAGAATGAGGACACCATACAAAAGTTTTTGTATACGATAATGGGATTTATATGATATTCATTTTTTAGCACCGCTAAAATGTATTCAGATTCTAACTAACTTTTAGAGTTACTTTAAAAAAGTAAATTCTACCTTTCCAACACCACTATCGATTTGTCAGAGCTGGTTATTACTATTAAAAGTTTAAAATTATATTGGTGCTTTGCTTGTTCTACGTTTCAATAGTGTACAAGTATTCGGTAGAGAAAAATAAAATAGGATAGTAGGTGAAATCACTTAATGTTGGATTAACAATATTTAGCAGAATTTCCTATGCCTTCGTCAAAATCCTAAGGTATGGGCATAATCCACTGCTAAGTTCTCGGTTTGAGAATTAGAGTGGTCTCAGACTATATAGCACGGCTCTGCTTGTAATACCCAACGCACTTTTCTATTTTTGCAGGCTTACTAGCTTTCCCATAGGTGGTTTTTATGCAATAAAATGGTTTATTACAAAAGACTTTGCGTCTTTGCCTGTATATTTTGGTTCGTTTAAGCATACTAGGTGGTGTATTGGCACTGTCATAATTTTCCATGCCATTTTACCTGTAATTTACAGGCAGCCTAATTAGGGTAACTATCTAATCTCTCTCATGGCGATGGCGTGTGTAGTCTTTTGTAATCTTTTTGCTCGCCATGATTAATGGTTAGGATAAAAATGCTATGAAATCTACTAAAAAAACCGCAGCTGAAATTAGTGTTGCGAAAAGACGCTGGCTAGATTCACATGACACTGGCTACCAAAAAGCAATGAATAATCGTCATGTTCAGATGATAGCTATTGGTGGCGCAATCGGCACTGGTCTCTTTCTTGGAGCAGGAGGACGTCTACAGGCGGCAGGACCAGCCTTGGCACTTATCTATTTGATTTGTGGTATTTTCTCTTTTTTTATTCTACGTGCTTTGGGAGAATTAGTACTACACCGCCCATCGAGCGGTAGTTTCGTTTCTTATGCTCGTGAGTTCTTGGGAGAAAAAGCAGCATACGTAGCTGGATGGATGTATTTTGTAAACTGGGCGATGACTGGTATCGTCGATATCACCGCTGTAGCCCTCTATATGCACTATTGGGGCGTGTTCAGTGATATACCGCAGTGGGTCTTCGCGCTAGGAGCACTAGCGGTTATAGGTACCATGAACATGATCGGTGTAAGGTGGTTTGCAGAGATGGAATTTTGGTTTGCGCTGATTAAAGTACTAGCTATCATTGTTTTCTTAATAGTTGGTGTAGTGTTTCTTATCACTGGCAAATCACTTGATGGAAATGCTACCGGCTTCTACTTAATTACTGACAACGGCGGGTTCTTTCCGCATGGCCTACTTCCCGCACTAGTTCTGGTACAGGGTGTAGTATTTGCTTTTGCCTCTATCGAACTTGTAGGAATCGCTGCGGGTGAGTGTAAAGATCCGACAACTATGCTACCGAAAGCAATTAATAGTGTAATCTGGCGTATCGGTCTCTTTTATGTTGGTTCTGTAATCTTGCTAGTATTACTTCTACCGTGGAACGCCTATCAAGCGGAACAGAGCCCGTTTGTGACTTTCTTTTCAAAGCTAGAGGTGCCTTACGTTGGCAGTATTATGAATATTGTGGTGTTGAGCGCGGCGCTTTCTAGCCTTAACTCCGGTCTCTACTCTACCGGTCGTATTCTGCGCTCTATGGCAATGGGTGGTTCTGCTCCGAAATTCATGTTAAAAATGAACAACCAGCAAGTACCATACGCAGGTATTCTTGTTACTATCGCAGTCTATGTAGTAGGAGTAGTACTGAACTATTACGTGCCTTTACAGGTATTTGAGATCGTATTGAACGTCGCATCGCTGGGAATTATCGCTTCCTGGTGCTTTATCGTAATTTGTCAAATACGGCTACGTAAAGCAATTAAAGAGGGCAAAGTAGATGACGTTAGCTTCAAGCTTCCAGGTGCACCGGTCACTTCTTGGTTGACACTGCTATTTTTGCTGAGTGTTCTGGTGCTGATGGCGTTAGATTACCCGAACGGTACCTACACAATTTCTGCCATTCCTGTTCTTGCAGTACTGCTAGTATTGGGATGGTTCGGTGTGCATAGACGCGTACATGCTATTGAGCAGAAAGAGAGTGATAATTTATATGATAATAAATCTCGGGAAGTGGTAGACGAAGCCGCGCGTTCAGAAAGTCCGTGCCCATGAATGAAAGAAGATTATATCCTCATACTTACTTACGAGGTGTTAGAAATATGGACTGATAAATTTAATTGAAGTAGAAGTGGTATTAATAATAAAAACAGTAATTTCTCTGGATTGTTAGAACCTGCTTTCCCTTTTTAAGGCTTTTCATTAAACTTTTATCGGAAAGTAGTAATACTTTTTAGTGAATCTACTAATTATCATTCAGTATATACAGTTAGTGTAAATTCACACTTCGTATTGGACAGAGAAGAACAAAGAACAAAATACACTTGCCGCGATCGTGATCTTTATACGCAGTTCAGTACATATGAGTTCGGTAGTGTGTGCTCATATATAGAACTTTAATGAGATAAATCAAAAGAGAAGAGTGCCTTTCCCCGCCCAACCAACCAGGAAGGCACTGAATTCTACTATGATTTAAGTAACGACCTTGCTTGATTTACAATGTTTTCGATTGTGAATCCAAAGGCAGAAAAAAGTGTTCCCGCTGGTGCGGATTCACCAAAGGTGTTCATGCCTACGATCTTTCCATCTATGCCGACATATTTAAACCAATAGTCAGAAATACCTGCTTCCACCGCTACACGCACGCGCACTGTTGAAGGGAGCACAGATTCACGGTAGGCAATATCCTGCTTGTCGAATACATCGGTACTCGGTAGTGATACTACACGTACTTTGTATCCATCGAAGCTCAGCTTTGATGCGGCTCCTAAAGTGATTTCTACTTCTGATCCGGTGGCGATGAGGATTATATCTGGCGTACTATTGCTGTCCCTTAGCACGTAGCCACCGCGCGCGATGTTCAATAACTGTTCAGGAGTGCGTTTTTGTTGCGGTAGGTTTTGACGAGATAGAATCAACGCAGTTGGACCGTCATGCCGCTCAATTGCCGCTTTCCAGGCTACAGCAGTCTCGACCTGATCGCAAGGACGCCAAGTGCTAAAATTTGGTGTTAGACGTAAACTTGCGAGTTGTTCTACCGGCTGGTGTGTAGGGCCATCCTCACCTAGACCAATAGAATCATGGGTATAGATCATAATCTGACGTAACTTCATCAATGCAGCCATACGCACAGCGTTACGCGCATACTCTACAAAAATCAGAAAAGTCGCTGTGTAGGGCAAGAAACCACCATGGTTACAAATACCGTTAGCGATAGCCGTCATACCGAACTCACGCACCCCGTAGTGTATATAGTTGCCCGCTAGATGATCTTTTATTGACTTAGAGCCGGACCATATAGTAAGGTTGCTCGGTGCAAGATCTGCTGAACCTCCTAGCAATTCGGGCAGAAGCGACCCAAAATATTCTATCGTATTTTGTGACGCCTTACGGCTGGCAATATTTTGCGGATTATTTTGTAGTTTAGTAATAATTTTGTAAGTGTCACTCTCCCAAGTTACCGGAACTTCTCCTTTAATACGACGTTCGAATTCATTTGCCAGATCCGGATATACTTTCTTATAAGATGCTAGTTTCTCATTCCATGAGTGCTCACGTTCAATGCCTACTGCTGTGGCGTCCCACTGATTATAGATCTCTTGTGGAATCTTGAACGGCGGTGAGTGCCAACTTAATTCTTCACGCGCCAGCGCCACTTCTTCATCACCTAACGCTGCGCCGTGAGATTCTTCAGTACCAGCTTTATTGGGCGATCCAAACCCGATAACGGTACGACAGATAATAAGTGATGGTTTATCTGTAACGCTTTGTGCTTCTTCGATTGCTCGGCTGATTGCCTTACTGTTATGTCCATCAATCTCACCTAAAACATGCCAGTTATAAGCTTCAAAACGCCTATAGGTGTCTTCGGTAAACCATCCTTTTATTTCACCGTCAATTGATATACCGTTATAGTCATAAAAGCCGATTAGTTTGCCAAGACCTAGCGTACCTGCTAAAGAACAGACCTCATGAGAAATACCCTCCATAAGACAACCATCGCCCATAAAAACGTAAGTGAAATGATTGACGATATCATACCCCCCTGGACGATTGAACTGTGCACCCAATGTGCGTTCGGCGATGGCTAAACCTACAGCATTGGCAAGTCCTTGTCCTAGAGGGCCGGTAGTCGTTTCTACGCCCGGGGTACATCCTATCTCGGGATGACCTGGAGTTTTCGAGTGAAATTGCCGAAAATTTTTCAACTCTTCCATGGGTAGATTATAGCCAGTGAGGTGTAATAGGCTATAAAGAAGCATCGAACCATGGCCATTTGAGAGGATGAAGCGATCGCGATCAAACCACTCCGGGTTCGTGGGATTGTGTTTTAGGTAATCGCGCCATAGCACTTCAGCGATATCCGCCATACCCATCGGCATGCCTGGGTGACCAGAATTTGCTTTTTGTATTGCATCCATACTTAACGCGCGAATCGCGTTTGCCAATTCTCTGCGTGATAACATGAGGCTCTTCCTTTATTTTGTACAGCAGTGCGGACAGGCTATGTCGCACAATGAAATTAAACAAGTAAAAACTATAAGCTCGACATTAGCATGTGCTCAAGTTTCTGCTGATCGACAGCGAACTGGCGAATTCCTTCGGAAAGTTTTTCTACTGCCATCGGATCTTGATTATGCTCCCAGCGAAATGCGGCTTCAGAGAGTGGTGCAGGTTGGTAGAAGCCTTCAGTAGAAGGTTTAAGATTACGTTCGATTGGTTCACTTCTACTCTGTAGTTGTTCTAGAAGATGAGGGGAGATAGTCAAACGGTCACAACCTGATAATGCTAGAATCTGCTCAACTTTACGGAAGCTGGCACCCATAATGATTGTGTTGTAACGGTGCTTTTTGTAGTAATGGTAGATACGGTGCACTGATTTTATACCTGGATCTTCATCTGCTACATAGGGTTCAAGAAGCAATTTGCGGTTATTATACCAGTCATATATACGTCCAACAAAGGGCGAAATTAGGAATACGCCTGCTTCTGCACAGGCACGAGCTTGAGCAAAGGAGAAGAGTAAAGTCATATTACAGTGAATGTCATTCTTTTCTAACTCTTCGGCTGCTTTTATTCCTTCCCAGGTCGAGGCAAGCTTGATGAGGATACGTGAACGATCGATACCATGTTCTTCATATAGACGAACTAGTTTTTCTGCTTTAGTTACACACATTCCACGATCGAAAGAAAAGCGTGCATCTACTTCAGTGGAAACACGGCCCGGTATGTTTTTTAAAATCTCTATACCGAGATTAATAGCCACTTTATCGCTAGCGTTGATGATTTTCGTTTTTTTGTTGCCGCCTTGTTTTTTTGCATAATCGATGGCATCTTTAATGAGATGTTGATAGCTTTCAAGACAGGCTGCATTTAAAATTAAAGAGGGATTAGTAGTGGCGTCTTCAGGACGATATTTGCGAACAGATTCAATATCGCCGCTGTCTGCGACAACTGTCGTAAACTGTTTTAATGCTTCTAGCTGGTTCATCTTTTAACTCCTTGATAAGCAGTTATTTTAATGCTAAAAATTTTGTTATGCAACACAGTATCTTAGGCATTTGCTGATGAAAAGACTCTAGATATTCTTATGAGTTAAACTCATCAGGGTCCTTCATGGTGAATGTAACATGATGTTAAATAGAGGAATATATACCAAAATATCAGCGGTCAGCTCTTGAGAGAAAGTAGCGCATCACAGATAATTAGCAGAATAGGCAGGTTCTTTGAGATTACTCGTGCATTACGCACTATTATTTCGAAATGCGAAAATCTTTTTATCATGACAAATCCAATTTTCTTTTTATTGAAATTTTATAATGTAGGTGTACACATTATTCTTTAGGACTTAAAATAGTGAGTTACTGCAATTGTAAACCCAAGGATGCGGTGCGGTTGAAAGTATAGAGTTACTCATAGACCTTAGATGGTTGTATCTGAAAGCCAATCACGTACTGGTAAAAATTCACGAGTTAGCACAGCTTCCGGTGAGTTTGGATCTGGATGATAATTGTATTCCCAGCGCACTATAGGTGGTATCGACATAAGAATGGATTCTGTGCGTCCACCAGTCTGCAAGCCAAACAAAGTACCGCGATCCCATACCAAATTAAATTCTACATAGCGACCACGCCGGTAAAGTTGAAATTGACGTTCGCGATTGCTCCATGATAGTTCTTTTCTACGTTCAACTATCGGTATATAACCATCAAGAAAACCGTTGCCCACTGCCTGCATAAAGCGGAAGCTAGTTTGGAAATCAGGTACATTGAGATCATCAAAAAATAAGCCACCAATGCCACGCTGCTCATCGCGGTGTTTAAGATAAAAGTATTCGTCGCACCATTTCTTATAACGCGGATAAATCTCCTCACCAAACGGCTGGCAGAGATTAAAAGCAGTCTGATGCCAATGTACCGCATCTTTCTTAAAGCCGTAATAAGGTGTCAGATCAAAGCCACCTCCAAACCACCATACTG
This sequence comes from Pantoea sp. Nvir, assembly GCF_009829915.1. Lineage (GTDB taxonomy): Bacteria > Pseudomonadota > Gammaproteobacteria > Enterobacterales > Enterobacteriaceae > Pantoea. The sequence goes on from NZ_SZZW01000002.1 coordinate 78,264, forward strand.
GTTCAGCACCTGGCTTTTTTGCGACAAAAAAGCGCATGTTCGCATGGCTAGTCGGTACGTAAGGGTTACGAGGATGGATTACCAAAGATACGCCCATCGCCTCGAAGCATCGTCCCGCTAGCTCAGGTCGGTGTGCCGTTGCTGAAACAGGCATGTGGTCTCCATGCACGTGCGAAAAATTAATACCTGCTTGCTCAAATACTACACCGTTTCGTAGAACTCGGCTGAGACCACCGCCCCCTAAACGTTGCCAGCTATCTTCGACAAAGTGTACGCTACCGTCAATAGCTTCTAGTTGTTTACAAATCTTCTCTTGTAAGTGTAGCAGACAGACTTTAACGCAGGAAACATCAAGCATTACATTAAACTCATTATAAAATTTTAAAGAGGGCATAACTGAGTATCACGGCGATGATTTTGATCAAAATAATGGGTATCATTGATTTTGTCCACCGTGTTTCATTAAACAGTTAAAATATCATGCTAAATTTTGACACTGTAACTACTACTACTGTATTGGGGGGGAATAAATAAAAGAAAGCTATTAATATGAATTAATACTAACAAAGTTACACCATGCTAGTAACGATCCTGACGTGTTAATTACACAGACTGAACCGATTGATAGTGAGAAGCCTTTTAACATTACAAAAGGCTCACCTATCACTGTCAACAGGCAGTGGAAAAGTGAATATGTTATCTTTAATTGCCATTAACATATATCTAGAAGCGTAATTATATTGGAGTAGATACTTAACATGGTTGAATAAATTAAAGGAACTTTATGAAATCGGTCAAGCATCATCTTTTATAAACCGTACTGTCTCACACAGATGCAAGTTACAGAAACTGCATAGTTTATTCTACGACCGCAAGTTATTGTGATGAACTGTAGTTTTTTAGTCTCGTTAAAGTGTAAACCATTCAGGATCACTTATATCATTTTCGAATTTGAAATCATCGAACAATATATAAAACATCTACTGCTCTTTGTAAAGTTATAAATAAACTGTTTAAACGGCTTGTTTTCTCAGGATACCTAATGACTAAAAGAACGATGGGGAATATCGTTGGCAGCATCATCTTGTCACTTAATATTGTGTGTACGACTAGTGCTACCGAACTGCTAAATAGCTCATACGATGTGTCGCGTGAACTATTTATTGCCTTGAATGCGCCATTTCAAAAAGAGTGGAATGCCAGCCATCCAGATGACAAACTTTCCATCAGAATGTCACATTCTGGCTCCTCAAAACAGGCTTTGGCGATCCTGCAAGGGCTACGTGCTGATGTGGTTACTTATGACCAGATGACTGATGTTCAGGTGCTACATGATAAAGGAAACTTTATTTCAGCTGACTGGAAGAGGCGTTTGCCTAATAACAGCTCACCCTTCTATTCCACCATGGCGTTTCTGGTACGTAAGGGCAATCCAAAACACATCTACGACTGGGCCGATTTAGAATGCGATGGTGTAAAACTGGTTTTCCCTAATCCGAAAACCTCCGGTAATGGCCGTTACACTTGGTTAGCGGCTTGGGGAGCAACCAGTAAAGCTAACGGTAGTGACGATGCGAAAACTCGTGCCTTTATGACAAAGATCCTAAAGAATGTTGAGGTATTCGATACTGGGGGACGTGGCTCCACTACAACATTTGCCGAGCGCGGACTGGGCGATGTTCTAATTAGTTTTGAATCTGAAATGAATAACATTCGCAATCAATACGGCAAAGAGGCTTATGAAGTAGTGGTGCCAAAAATTGATATTCTTGCAGAATTCCCTGTGGCTTGGGTAGATAAAAATATCGAGCGTAACAATACTGTTGAGGCAGCGAAATCCTATCTTAACTATCTCTACACACCACTGGCACAGCACATCATTACTGATTTCTATTATCGTGTGAGTAATCCACAGATGATGAGCAAGCAGAAAGATCGTTTTCCGGAAACGCAGTTGTTCCGCGTAGAAGAACTCTTTGGGGACTGGGATAGTGTGATGAAAACGCACTTTGCCAGCGGAGGTGAATTGGATCAACTGTTATTAGCGGGGCATTGATAATGTTTAAGTTCAGTCAGAAACGCGTACTGCCTGGATTTGGGCTTAGCTTAGGCACTAGTCTGCTATTTGCCTGTTTAATTCTTCTGCTACCGATTAGCGCTCTACTAATGCAGTTATCGCAGATGACACTAGTACAATATTGGAAAGTTATTAGCAACACACAACTGGTGGCTGCCTATAAGGTCACGCTTTTATCTGCAGGTGTTGCATCACTGTTTAATGCAGTATTCGGCATGATTATAGCGTGGATGCTTGCGCGTTATCGTTTTCCCGGCCGTAAATTGCTTGATGGACTTGTAGATCTGCCATTCGCCTTACCTACGGCGGTGGCAGGTTTAACGCTAGCAAATCTGTTTTCGATAAACGGTTGGTACGGTCAGTGGCTCTATAATGCGTTCGGTATTAAAGTTTCCTATACCTGGCTTGGCATCGCTATCGCTATGGCTTTTACTAGCATACCTTTTGTCGTACGTACAGTTCAACCAGTCCTGGAAGATCTTGGTCCTGAGTATGAAGAGGCAGCGAACACACTGGGAGCAACACCATGGCAAAGCTTCCACCGTGTAGTATTACCAGAAGTAGCGCCTGCACTATTAGCAGGAACGGCTCTTTCCTTTACCCGTAGCATTGGCGAGTTTGGTGCGGTGATCTTTATTGCAGGTAATATCGCGTGGAAAACCGAGGTGATCTCACTGATGATTTTCGTGCGGTTACAGGAATTTGATTATCCGGCTGCCAGCGCCATTGCATCAATAATCCTCGCTACCTCGCTAGTATTATTGTTTATGATTAATAAGTTTCAAACCCGTTTCGGCCGTCGATTGGGAAGTTACTAATGTTCTATTTTTCAAAGGTTAATGTTGCTTATCAACAGAGCAACTGGAGTAAATGGCTTCTGATTACACTCGGTCTGCTAGTGTCATTGTTACTACTAGTGGTGCCGATGACCTCTATTTTTTACGAAGCTCTAAAATATGGGCTTAATATCACATTCCAGAACCTTGCTGACAGAGACATGTTACATGCCATATGGCTGACGGTACTAATGGCACTGCTCACTGTTCCTATCAATTTGATATTCGGCACCCTACTAGCTTGGCTAGTGACACATTTTAACTTTCCTGGGCGCTCTCTGTTGCTAACGTTGTTCGATATTCCATTCGCGGTGTCCCCGATCGTGGCTGGTCTAATGTATCTGCTCTTCTGGGGAGTGAACGGTCCAGCGGGTAGCTGGCTTGATAAATACAACATTCAAGTAATATTTGCTTGGCCTGGTATGGTACTAGCGACTGTGTTCGTTACCTGTCCCTTTATGGTGCGAGAGCTAGTACCCGTAATGTTAAGTCAGGGCAACTATGAAGATGAAGCTGCAGCGCTGCTTGGCGCATCTGGTTGGCAAATGTTCCGTCTTGTGACGTTACCCAATATTCGCTGGGCAATACTTTACGGTGTGATACTGACTAATATGCGCACTCTTGGTGAGTTTGGTGCAGTGTCGGTAGTATCGGGATCGATTCGTGGTGAAACTTATACTGTACCGCTTCAAGTTGAATTATTACATCAGGATTACAATACGGTGGGAGCTTTTACTGCGGCTGCGATTTTGACGCTGATGGCAATTGTGATGCTTTTTCTGAAAAGCGTATTGCAGTGGCGTTTAGAGAAATAGCATCACATCTGTAATAGGAGGTAAATTATGAGTATTGAGATTGAACAGATTAACAAAGCTTTTGACCGCACACCGGTGTTAAATAATATTTCTTTAAATATTCCTTCTGGAAAGATGATGGCATTGCTCGGACCGTCCGGTTCTGGGAAAACGACGCTCTTACGCATTATTGCTGGATTGGAATACCAAAATAGCGGTCAGATTCGCTTTCATAATAAAGATGTCAGTATGCTGCATGCTCGCGATCGTCAGGTAGGCTTTGTATTCCAGCACTATGCGCTGTTTCGTCATATGACGGTATTTAACAATATCGCCTTTAGCTTAACAGTAATGCCTCGCCGAGATCGTCCATCCGCTGCTGAAATCAAAAAACGCGTTACTTACCTATTGGGGATAGTGCAGCTAGAAAATATTGCGAACCGCTTTCCGTCTTCGTTGTCCGGTGGTCAGAAACAACGAGTAGCGCTGGCGCGCGCACTGGCAGTAGAGCCACAGATTTTGCTACTTGATGAGCCATTCGGTGCATTGGACGCGCAGGTACGTAAAGAGCTACGTCGATGGCTTCGTCAACTACATGAAGAGCTGCAGTTTACCAGTGTGTTTGTAACTCATGACCAAGAAGAGGCGATGGAAGTTGCTGATCAAGTGGTAGTTATGAACCAAGGCAACATTGAACAGATCGGTACACCGGATGAAGTATGGCGTGATCCTGCTACTCGTTTTGTACTAGAATTCCTCGGAGAAGTAAACCGTTTTAAAGGAGAAATTCATGGATCGCAATTTCATGTAGGGGCACACCACTGGCCGTTGAGCTACACTCCAGTACATCAGGGTACAGTCGATCTTTTCCTTCGTCCGTGGGAAGTGGATGTGTCACTTCAAAGTAACCTAGAAACACCTTTATTAGTGCAGATTCTAGAAGTGAGTCCGCGTGGCCATTTTTGGCAGTTAGTGGTCCAGCCGCAAGGATGGCAGAGTAACCCCTTCTTGTTAGTATTCAACAATGAAGAAATTAAACCAGCACGAGGCAAATATCTCTTCGTAGGATTACAGCAGGCGCGCCTATACCAAGGTAAGATGCCTCTAAGCGCTGTTTCTTTTGAGGGGAGCGATTGATACATACCTTTCATACATGTACAGTAGTAGGTGAAACTTTATCTCCTTCCTTCCCCTTGTTACTTACTTTTGTTCGCCGGGAAATACACTTGAATACTTTGTAAAATATTATCGGTAATATGGTAATAACTAAATTCCATTGTCTGATTTCCATAAATAGCAGGAAATCTACTTCAAGTCAGAAAACAAAATCCGGTCAAGTCCGTTAAAGATCGTGCAATTTGGTCGATAAGCTATATAGTCGTCTGACTAACGACCAGAGACAATACTGATATTGCCAGAGCGATAAGAGCCGTACTGAAATTTTATATATCGTGTTTGCTGATGTTTTAAGAACATAAGTCAAGGAGGTAGTAGGATGATATGGTGCCCTTGCGTGTACGGGATTGGTCTGTTAAGGTGAGGAGAACGAGTCATGGAAGGGAAGGTGCGTATAGTGAACGTTTTTTGAATCTCAGCCTCAGATTGTTTAAGGAATTTCCACCTAATTTATCTGTGATTAGTGCGACAAACTGCTTCTTACTTATATGATTTTTTTGGCATCATTTGAAGTTTAATCTACAAGGAATACTTCAAACCTACCATTTCCTACGGTGGATCAGAGCACAATATAGATAATAAGTAAAGAAATTATTTCTGAATATAATAAAGAGATATTCCTATGTGTAATTCACAAGTACCACGCTTTTTACAAAAAGCGTTAAACTCAGATAATATTAACTAGCATTAAAATTAAAGGGTATCTTCTAGATAACATACCTTTATTAGATTGCTAAGTGAAAGATTGATCAATATGAGGGATTAGACGTAGTTTAATAGAGTCTCCTTATTAAAAATAAAACACTGGTCTACTGTTAAAAATTTTTTAAAAAGAACTGAATAATCTTCTAGATTACTGAGTTATTTACTGGTTCACAATATTATCTCACCAGATTATATAGATATTGGGAGGAGTGCTTAACAATTTTATTTTTGTCGATAATCTAGTAATAGAAACTTCCCAATTCTGAAGTGTCCACGGAAGTTTTTAAATTAGTATTTCATAGAGCAAAGTTCAAGATATCATTATGCCTTAGAATAGAGAAATCTTAGTTAAAGACCACTTTATGAAAATACACATACCGTATTATATATCTTATCTTAAGCAGATATTAATATTTATAGGTTAATTTAGGTACTAAAGATTATCGCTGCTAGGTAGAATTTAACGGAAATGACACATTAAGCTGTGCAAGTTTATTTTATCATTTCTAACAGTGATCTCATATGTTTCAATTCGACTCAATTGCTTTATTCAGTGGTAGTAATAATAGAATGTACTATAAATTATGATCCGCAGCATAGACCTTGCTCTCTAAGTTGATGTAATATACATCTCACAGTAAACAACAAACAACGCCGGGTTAAGTAGTTGCATTGCTGGAAAGAGATTTGCTCTTATGTACAGTGTTTCTACTGCATGGTTGTCTCCTCTAAGCATTAATAATAAAAATAATGCTACATTCTACTTATAGTGCTCAGTAAGAGCACAGGTATACTAGATTTCATTCTTTTGTATGCATTAAATTACCTCTGCCTACTCCTCTATAGGGATATTATTTAAGCTAGTATTTAGTGCAAATACATGCTATCCACGCAGTTTTCACCTGAAATTTCAGATAGACACGCACGCCTAACAGTCTGCTCATCTGGCATAACGAAGTTATAATACTAACGTAACCATGCATACATGGTCTGTGGTTTCCTTGGTGAAGAACGATTTAGTTTTCAGCTTATATATACCTTATTCATTTAATTCTATGATATATGAGTGTCTGTATAAAAGAAGTCACTCTCGGTAGCTTCTCTCTTAACTAAAACTTTACTTCTTGATGCGGATCACGGTGGTTTCGCCAAGAGTAACCTGACCAGAAAATTTAATCAATTCTTTGATTTCATCCATGTTAGAGATTACTACAGGTGTCAAAGTTGATTTTGCTTTTTCTTCGAGAAACGGTAGATTAAACTCAATTACAACGTCTCCTCTTTTGACCTTTTGTCCCTCTTCAGCGATGCGTTTAAAACCTATGCCTTTGAGTTCAACCGTATCAATACCGAAGTGTACAAACAATTCGATACCATTGTCAGACTCGATTGAAAACGCATGGTTAGTTTCGAAAATTCTGCCGATGATACCATCAACCGGTGCAACCATTTTGCTGCCAGTTGGCTTAATAGCGATGCCGTCGCCAACGATCTTCTCAGCAAACACAACATCTGGTACCTCTTCAATGCCTACGATGTTACCTGACAGAGGTGCAACGATATTAATCGTTCCAGATGTGCTTTCTGATTTTTTACCAAAAAGCTTGTCAAGCAAACCCATCTTCTTCTCCTAAACAGTATTATTGGGCTATCGTGTCGTAGATTAGAAAATTGTTTTCTCTTTAATGAATTTATTCACCAAGTTCATTAAATCTTCCGCTGTAGCTTGAGACAGAGCCTGTTCTACTAAAGATTTCGCGTCTTCGAAATTTACATTGCGAATGATTTTTTTAATTATTGGAATTGAAATTGTACTCATACTGAATTCATCCAATCCCATACCTAGTAACAATAGTGTAGCACGTTCATCACCGGCTAACTCACCGCACATGCCAGTCCACTTTCCTTCATTATGAGATGCGTCGATAACATACTTAATTAACCTAAGAACTGATGGTGTCATTGGATTATAGAGATGAGAAATAAAATTATTACCACGATCTACAGCAAGAGTATACTGCGTTAGGTCATTTGTCCCAATACTGAAGAAATCCACTTCTTTTGCTAGGTCTTGAGCCATTACGACCGAGGCAGGTGTTTCTACCATAATGCCGACTTCGATGGTTTCGTCAAAAGCTTTGTCTTCTTCACGTAGTTGCATTTTCATGATTTCCAACTCGGCTTTTAGGGTGCGTACCTCTTCCACAGAGATAATCATCGGAAACATGATGCGCAGTTTGGCAAAGGCGGAAGTACGTAAAATTGCGCGCAGTTGAGCATGCAGGAGATCTTTACGATCTAGGGCAATACGAATAGCGCGCCAGCCTAGAAAGGGGTTCTCTTCCTTTGGTAAATTCATATAGGGTAGGCATTTGTCACCACCAATATCCATAGTACGGACAGTCACTGCCTGAGATCCTATTGCCTCAGCCACAGCTTTATAAGCCTGGAACTGTTCTTGCTCAGTCGGCAGAGAATCACGGTACATAAACAGGAACTCGGTACGGTAAAGACCAATGCCTTCCGCTCCGTTATTCTTAGCGCTTGTAATTTCATGCACGGTTCCAATATTTGCACAAACTTTAACTTGATGTCCATCCAACGTGATCGCCGGTAGATATTTGAAATTAGCGAGCTCATGTTTTTCATTCAAATATTCTTCCAGAATCACTTTTAACTCTTCTTGCTCACTATCTGACGGATTAACGTAGATTTTATTATTAATGCCATCCAGAATTAGGAAGTCGCCATTTTCTACTGTTGTTGTAATGTTGCCGACACCAACAATGGACGGTAGCTCCAGCGAGCGTGCCATAATTGCAGTGTGTGAAGTGCTGCTACCAAGATCAGTGATAAAGCCCCGCACTTTTTTTAGGTTCAGCTGAGCGATCTCCGATGTTGTTAAATCTTTAGCAACTATGATAGATTCTTCCTGAATATCGCTTAGGTCAATAATATGTAGCCCTAAAATGTTTTGCAACAGACGTTTACCTATATCGCGTACGTCAGAAGAGCGTTCTTTAAGATATTCGTCTTCCAACTGTTCTAGAGCTTTTACTTGACTATCAATCACATAATAAACGGCAGTGTCCGCCGTAGTGTGTTTTTTTTTGATTAAATCGACAATCTCTTGTTCTAGTTCTTCGTCTTCTAACAAGATAATATAGCCATCTAAAATCTTTAATTTTTCTTCGTCAAATGTCTCTCTTGACTTTACTTTAATAGCCTCTAGCTGTTGTACTGTCTGAGCACGAGCATTAAGAAATCGTTTTACTTCCTGATCGACCTGCTCATTAGAAATCTTTTTGTAGTTGATTACAATTTCATCCTCAGTCAACAGCAGGGTCTTGCCACAAGCAATACCTGGTGATGCTACAATGCCGGAGATCATAATGTTACCTTTTAATCAAGATGACTCTTTGACCTGATGTGTTACTATTAACGCGGACACACCGGTTGCGATCAAAATTTTTGCACTTAATATTGGCAAACAAGTCGGTGTACTGCAAAAGTGAAATGTATTACTCCAGTACAGCCATTAATTTAACAAGATGCTTGATAGCATGTTGTTCATCTTCTCCCTCTGCAGAGAGGGTTACAATTGTGCCATGAGTTAAGCCCAATTTCTGCAGCTTAAAAAGACTTTTAGCATTGGCAGACTGGCCGTTAGAAGTTATGGTGATTTCTGACTGAAATGTTTTCGCCTCTTTAACAAACTGCGCGGCAGGACGAGTATGGAGACCGTTAGGAGCGGTGATGATAACTTCCTGTTGGAACATTTTATTTCCCCAACATTATTAGGTTTGATGTTATGGACTTAAATTCTAGTCTTACGCTAAAACTTTAGCTTGTAATAGGTATATGGGTAGCATAACACTTACTAATAAATGTGATTTAATGAGTACATCATTACAATAAATAGGCAAAATTCATATCTCTAGCTTTAGAAGCTGCTCATAATGCTGCAATTAGCTAAATTGCCAAATACGTAAAATTAATTTAATTTGATTTATTCCAAACCTGGCTTGATTCCAAGTGTTAAAAAATCTAGCGACTTTAACTACTGGAGAGAAATGATCAACATTCATTGAAACGGTACTGAAAATAAGATATGTTACACAAAATAGCACCAAGATAGGTGCTATTTTAAGTTTTCTAGCAGCAAATATTACTGTTGTGTTTCTTTTTTGGTGAAAAGGTCGGCAAACAGAGCTGTACTAAGGTAGCGTTCGCCAGAAGATGGTAGAATCACCACGATATTCTTATTGGCAAAGGTATCGTCTTCCCTTAGCTTCAGCGCTGCCGAAACGGCTGCACCAGAAGATATACCTGCTAGAATACCTTCCTCTTCCATTAACTTACGTGCGGTGCTGATGGCGTCTTCGTCGGTGATGGAGACCACACGATCTACTAAATTCAGGTCTAGGTTGCCGGGAATAAATCCAGCACCGATCCCTTGAATCTTGTGCGGACCCGGTTTTATTTCTTTGCCTGCAAGTACTTGAGCAATGACCGAAGAAGCAGTAGGCTCCACTGCTACAGTAATAAGATCTTTCTTTCCTTTTGTATGCTTAATGTAGCGCGAAACACCAGTTAACGTACCTCCAGTACCAACGCCTGCAATAAAAACATCCACCGTACCGTCAGTATCTTCCCAGATTTCCGGACCGGTAGTTTTCTCATGAATTTCGGGGTTGGCCGGATTATTAAACTGATTAAGCAGCACATACTTGTTTGGATCGCTATCAACAATTTCTTCAGCTTTAGCAATGGCGCCTTTCATTCCTTTAGGCCCTTCGGTTAGTACTAGATCTGCGCCTAGGGCTTTTAGTAACTTACGACGCTCAACTGACATGGTTTGCGGCATGGTTAGCGTCAGCTTATAGCCACGTGCGGCAGCAACATATGCCAGTGCAATGCCAGTATTACCGCTGGTCGGTTCGACTAATTCAACACCGCATTTTAAAATGTGGCGCTTTTCTGCGTCCCAAATCATATTAGCACCGATACGGCATTTAACACTAAAGCTCGGATTGCGGGACTCAACCTTTACTAAAATATAGCCTTTACCAATACGGTTCAGCCGAACTAGCGGTGTATGACCAATTGTCAAAGAGTTATCTTCATAGATTCTATTCATATCCCTTCCTTAACTATATGAAATATTAGAAACTCTTAAAGCATACCCTTTCTATCTACACGTGGAAGGAAAGAAAAAGTATATTTATATATCTCTATGCAATATGCTGCGCCGGAAACTGCATCAGCAGTTTTGTTAAAAATTAACTTAGCTTAAATGGGAGTCAATTAGCTAATATAGTAATTGGACCATCTAACTATCAGGTCACCACATACACCATCATCTCTATATAAGAGATCCTTGCCAAGTAAAAAACATGAATCATGTGTTAAGTAAAATTAATAGTGCACCAAATACTACTGTTAGACCTTTAATGCCCAAGCAGTACCAATGAGTATTGGTCGTAAGCTGATTTTTATAGTGATTGAAGTGAAAATGTAAGCATAAGACAGTACTGCGATTTTAGGTGCTAAACAGGCACCGTGGCGCTAGTAAGAAGAACCATCTGTTTAAAACTAGAAACAAAAAGAACAAAATAGCAAAAAACCAACTTTGTATTACAGAAACCTGTAACATACTATAATCTATAGTATGTTACTTATAGTATATATTTCAATATGTTCAGCTAGCTTTTTTTCTGGTAGGCAATTATATTCGTTAGTCTCTAGTCATCATTACTCGAAGCTGTGTAGCCGGTAGTTTAAAGAGTGATTTGTCATTAAAACAACTACTACATGAGTTGCATGTTCCAATGAACAAGGCAATAAGGAAATAAGGAAATAAGGAAATAAGGAAATAAGGAAATAAGGAAATAAAGAGTTAGATAAATATGATATGTCATGTGTACCAACAGAATAACACTGAATGTTTAGGGAGGAAGATAACCAGCTTCCAGTTTTCTTTAGTAAAATGCACACCATTATAAATTGAGAAAATGTGCTATAGATGAGATGAAATCAACAACAAACTTGGAGAAATTATTTTTTTTCTATCGAAAAACTTTGCCCATACTTGCGCTTGTTTAGTAGATAGATCAAGATAGTTAGAAAATAAAATTTTCCATAGTGGAAATTTGTTAGAACAATTAGATGATGTAATTATGCAGAATTTACGTCTTATACTAATTATTATTGGAGCGGTAGCTATTATAGCAGTTCTTCTTCATGGGTTATGGACCCGCCGTAAAGAGCGCACGATAGCGATGTATTATGATCTCCCATATAAACGGTTTAACCAGCACAATGATGAAGAAACTGTTCTCGATAACAGAGAGAATACGAACGAGCTGTACGTAAACTACAAAAGAGCGCCTCAAGAACCGCGATTTAGTGGTTTCTACGACGATCTAGAAGAGGAAGATAATGTACCTGTATTGAGCGTAGCATCAGAAACACCGTGTCAGCAGCCTATTAATAATAAATCTACTCATCACGAGTATAAGTCTGCAGAATGTACAGGTCTGTTGAAAGAAACTGTGGTGGTAATTCATGTAGCCGCTCATACCGACAGCATGTTGAACGGTAAAGAACTGTTACAGAGTATTCTTCAAGCTGGCTTCCAATATGGTGAAATGAATATTTTTCATCGTCATCTTAGCCTAACGGGTAGTGGCCCTGTGTTATTTAGCTTAGCTAATATGGTAAAACCTGGCTCGTTTAATCTGAATGAGATGTCCGATTTTGCTACTCCAGGTGTTTCTATTTTTATGAGAGTGCCTTCCTATGGCGATATGAATCAGAAATTCAAACTAATGCTGCAATCTGCACAACGTATTGCGGCCGATGTGGGCGGTTTAGTGCTTGACGATAAGCGTTGCATAATGACACCGCAGAAGCTAGAAATTTATAAGAACTATATTAGTAAGGCCATTGATGCTAGAAAATAATCAGAGACATTAATCCTTAATTACAATCCCCACTCTTGCCTGTCCAGTTTTTTATTTGATGGGGCATTATGAAATCTATTCAGAAACATATTATAGAATTGCGTAACATGTTACGACATCATGAATATCTTTATCATGTTATGGACAATCCTAAAATTCCCGACTCTAAATATGACCTCCTAATGAGTGAACTCCGAGCGTTAGAAGAGAAGTACCCAAATTTTGTCACTCTAGATTCACCGACCCAGCGTGTTGGTGCTACGCCTCTGAGGTCGTTTGAACAAGTACACCATGAAGTACCTATGCTCTCTCTGGAGAATACTTTTAATGAAGCTGGTTTTTTTGCTTTTAACAAACGCGTGCAGGAGCGCGTAAAAAATAAAGACAATGTTAATTATTGTTGTGAACTAAAATTAGATGGTCTAGCAGTCAGCCTACTTTATGAACACGGTCTTTTAACACGCGCCGCCACACGCGGCGACGGTACTACAGGTGAAAATATTACTGCTAATGTTCGTACTATTCGCGCAATTCCGTTATGCCTAAAAGGCAATAATTATCCAACTCGACTTGAGGTACGTGGCGAAGTTTTTATGACGCAGTGCGGTTTCGAAAAATTGAATTCTGAAGCTTATCGCACTAACGGTAAAGTATTTGCTAACCTGCGTAACGCCGCTGCTGGATCGCTACGCCAGCTTGATCCCCGTATTACTGCAAAACGTCCGCTGAATTTTTTCTGTTACGGTTTTGGCTTGATGGAGGGGGGGGAATTACCGAGTAGCCACTATGTGTGTCTGCAGCAGTTCAAGGAATGGGGATTACCAGTAAGCAGTCATATTCGCTTGGTGCATACCACCGAAGAGGTACTAAACTTTTACCGACATGTAGAAAAAGCACGCCCTAAGCTAGGATTTGGTATCGACGGCATAGTGATTAAGGTCGACTTGCGGAAATTGCAAAAGTGCCTTGGTTTTGTGTCATGTGCGCCACGTTGGGCAGTGGCGTTTAAGTTTCCGGCACAAGAGCAGATAACGGTCGTGCGCGATGTAGAATTTCAGGTAGGGAGAACTGGTGCTATTACGCCAGTAGCTCGTTTAGAGCCGGTTCAAATTTCAGGTATTACAGTCAGCAATGCCACTCTGCATAACGCTAACGAAATCAAGCGCCTTGGATTGTGTATTGGAGATACAGTTGTGGTCCGACGCGCTGGTGATGTCATCCCTCAGGTGCTAAATGTTATAATTTCGGCTCGCCCAAAGAATGCGCGTGTAGTTACCTTACCGACACACTGTCCGGTATGCGGTTCCGATATTGAACGCATTGATAGCGAAGTAGTATTGCGTTGTACCGGTGGACTTATCTGTAGAGCACAGAAAAAAAAAGCTCTGAAGCACTTTGTTTCGCGTCGGACCATGAATATTGATGGATTGGGAGATAAAATCATTGACCAGCTAGTGGAGAAAGAGTACGTCAGAACGCCTGCCGATCTATTCCGTCTTACACTTGCAAAGTTGCTCGAATTGGATCGCATGGGACTGAAGTCAGCACAAAACGTAGTAAATTCACTTGAAAAAGCTAAGTCCACTACTCTAGCACGTTTCCTATATGCACTTGGTATTCGTAAAGTAGGCGCGGTTACTGCTGATAACCTAGCAAACCACTTTGGTGATTTACAAAAAGTTATGGATGCAGATCTTGATGATCTAATTGCAGTTAAAGATGTTGGTATCATTGTTTCAATGCATGTACGTAATTTCATGAAAGAAGAGAGTAACCGTGAGATTATTCGCCAAATGGTCGAAGAATGCGGCGTATATTGGCAGCAGATCAAAGCAATAAATATAGAGGAAATCAATAATTCCTTTGTTGGTAAAACTATAGTACTGACCGGTACGTTAACGAAACTGACACGTGATGAAGCCAAAGAACGCCTCATTGCGCTAGGAGCAAAAATTAGCGTAAACCTCTCAAAAAAGACTTCTTTAGTAATTGCTGGTAAGGCAGCTGGATCTACACTGGAGAAGGCACAAAAGCTGGGTATTGAAGTTATCGACGAAGCTAAAATGCTCCTCTTATTGGGAGCATAACATGCGGATGGGGGTAAGTCGTATTTGGTTAAAAGTATTAATATGGTAATAAAATTTGGTAAATGTAAAAATTGGATGATTATTTATCTGTCAGATCCTCTATCTGTTATATGTACTAATTTACGATTAAAGGGGAAATTCCCTTCCACCTGATTCTCGGCGCACCGACACTTATGACATTACCCATCACAATATCGATTATCTTAAAGGGTTTAGTAAAATTCCTTAAATCAAGCTCGCTTCTGCCTACAGGATTGTGTTATGTTTTCGAGATTTAATCATTGCCTTTTTCACATCCTGTGTTTGTTTTTTCATATAGCTGATGATAGTACTGAGCGATAAAAGAACAGACCATTAACTGAATTTGATGGAAAATCATCAGCGGTAGTAAAACAATTCCGACTACGTTGGCCGGAAACAAAATGTTTGCTAGCGGCACACCGTTCGCTAAGCTTTTTTTTGATCCACAAAAAAGCACGACAATCTCGTCAGCACGGCCAAATCCTAAAAAGCGAGAAACGCAAATATTAATTGCTAATACCATAGCGAGTAATATAAAACAGCCTGCTACAATCCATAGCAGTGTGTTAGTGCTAACTTGATGCCAGATACCATTGGCCACTGCTTCGCTGAAGACAGAGTAAACCACTAGTAGAATTGACATCTGGTCAATTCTACTAATTAGACTGTGATTTTTCTCTACCCATATGGCAATCCAGCGACGAGCAAGGTGACCTATTAAAAAAGGCACTAGCAGTTGAAGCAAAATTTTACCGAATTGTTCAAATACATTGATAGACATACTATTGTGCATGTCCATTACAATATTCACTAAAAGTGGGGAAATAAAGATACTTAGCAAACTGGATGCAGAGGCGCTACAGACCGCTGCCGCTACGTTGCCACCTGCCAAAGAGGTAAAAGCAATGGCAGACTGTACGGTTGCAGGCAAAATACATAGGTAGATAAACCCAGCATAAATCTCAGCACTGATATTTACCGGATGCCACCAGACAAGTAACAGCCCCAAAATCGGGAAAAGTAAAAAGGTACTCAACATAATCCACAAATGGAGACGCCAATGACTACTGCCCGCGATGATTTTTTCGTATGATAATTTCGCGCCGTGCATGAAAAAAAGTAGAGCAATAGCAGCTATAGTGAGGTATTCAAAAATGTTAACAACAATACCTTTTGCAGGTAAAAATGTAGCCAGCACAATAACACTAACAAGCTTAACCACCATCGGATCGAATCTTATAAATCTCATTCTAATATCCGTTTAAAATAAAATTATGAGATTATTTGAACCTATTTTTTTAGTTAAGTCAAAGAGACTATACTGATATCTGCTTCACCTTAATTAAAGGTGAAGTATTCATGATTACAGCTATGCATTTACCTTCCTCAATCCGTTTTTTCCTATTCCTGTTATGTATAACTGGAACAGTTAGTTGGTTTCAAGCTACTGCATTTTTGATTCTGATAATGTATACATTGATATCTAAGCTTATTTCTTACAATTAGCTGATGAAATTCTGTCGTTTTGCATACTAAAAAAGTATTCAGTACGAACGTAATTAAGTATCTTAATCTAGTGGGTCGTGCAGGATTCGAACCTGCGACCAATTGATTAAAAGTCAACTGCTCTACCAACTGAGCTAACGACCCAAACTGGTGGGCTATTCTGTTACTAACCGCGGAACATTTTAATTATTAAGATGTTTGTGGGTGATGACGGTCTCGAACCGCCGACCCCCTCCTTGTAAGGGAGATGCTCTACCAACTGAGCTAATCACCCCCGCTGTCTAGCCTTGTTATTATAGAGATAATATAAAGGGAGTCAACGCTTTTTAGAACTAAAATATGTGTTCAATATAAAATTCAGTAACACTAGCATCTTGGATGAAAGATGCTAGTGTTACTGAATAAACGTGCGGCTTCAAGCCGCACGTTTATTCAAATGTGGATGCGTAATATTGAATATAATATGTACACTGTTTTTTCGTCCAGCCCGTTTTTCATTACTTAGATAGATAATACTTGCATAAAAAAATATATTAAGGCACTGCTGAATGAAAATTAAAACTCGCTTCGCACCCAGCCCTACGGGCTATTTGCATGTTGGCGGTGCACGTACCGCGTTGTATTCTTGGCTCTATGCGCGCCATAAACAAGGCACATTTGTTCTGCGTATCGAAGATACTGATCCGGAACGTTCTACGTCGGAGGCCATTGAAGCAATTATGGATGGCATGAATTGGCTCAATCTAGACTGGGACGAGGGTCCATACTATCAATCTAAACGTTTAGAACGCTACAATTCAGTCATTGAGACAATGCTAGATGTAGGTACTGCTTATAGGTGTTACTGTTCTAAACAGCGTTTGGAAAATTTGCGTGCAACTCAAATGGCCAAAGGTGAAAAACCGCGCTACGACGGGAATTGTCACGATAGCCATGCGCATCATACAACAGATGAGCCTCATGTAGTACGCTTTCGTAATCCGTGTAAAGGCTCAGTCATCTTTAATGATCAGATCCGTGGTTCGATTGAGTTCAGTAATCAAGAGTTAGATGATCTTATTATTCGTCGGACTGATGGTTCGCCGACTTATAACTTTTGCGTTATCGTTGACGACTGGGATATGGGTATCACCCATGTTATTCGTGGTGAAGATCATATTAACAACACGCCGCGCCAGATTAATCTCCTTAAGGCGATTGGTGCACAGGTGATACCGGTCTACGCGCACGTTCCGATGATTTTAGCAGACGATGGGAAAAAGCTATCCAAACGTCATGGAGCGGTGGGCATCATGCAATATCGCGACGAAGGCTACCTTCCGGAAGCATTACTTAATTATTTGGTACGTCTGGGGTGGTCCCATGGTAATCAGGAGATTTTCTCAATTCTAGATATGAAGAATTTGTTTACTTTAGACGCCGTTAACAAGTCTGCTAGTACCTTTAATACTGAAAAATTACTATGGTTGAATCATCACTATATTAACAACCTGCCGTCAAAATATGTAGCGACTCATCTGCAATGGCATATTAAACAGCAAAATATCGACACACATACTGGACCGGAATTGGCAAAATTAGTTAAGTTGTTAGGAAAACGCTGCAAGACTTTGAAAGAAATGGCTTATTCTTCTCGTTATTTTTATGAAGAGTTTAATGAATACGATGCAGATGCGTCGAAAAAACACTTGCGTCCGATTTCGCGTAAGTCACTGGAATTAGTGCGTGACAAGTTAGCCACCCTTATCAGCTGGACAGCGGAAAATATTCATTATGTGATTCAAAGCACGGCGGATGAGCTAAATGTTGGGATTGGCAAAGTCGGAATGCCTTTGCGCGTTGCTGTCACTGGCACGGGTAAGTCTCCTGGATTGGATGTTACCATCGAAGTAATCGGGCGTAGTCGAAGTGTGGCACGCATTGATAAAGCTCTGGCATTTATCGCTAAGGGTGAAACGCACGTCTAATAGAAAAAACAGAGGTATTAACTCTGGAATTTATAACAAAGATTTCATCAAGTACATCTTTTGGGTAAACGTTAAACAGACCTCTAAAATAACTAGCCAACGATTATATCCGATCAATAGCACTTTTTATCTTTGATATTGACACATACATAGTATGGTTTTATATTATACTGCTAATAGTGTCCTATTAGCAGCTTTCAGGCTGGGGTTATAGCTCAGTTGGGAGAGCGCTTGCATGGCATGCAAGAGGTCAGCGGTTCGATCCCGCTTAGCTCCATCATTTTACAAATTTAAATTTCCTGAGTGCATTACAAAATTAATGAATTATTTTTTTTATTTTGAGTGAAAATAGGAGGGTCTAAGAACACTTCTCTTCTTCATTTTGAATGGTTGATAAGTTTTGATGGTAAATTACTATGTAATTTTATAAATACAAGAACATATACAAAATTAAAAATTGTGCTTGTGCTCAACGTTTAGCAAGATATTCTATGTATATGTGTTATTAGATAATGTGTAGTGTCTGTAGGATAAAGCTGTGTATAACAGTTTACGCCTGAATTATTGAGATAATTTTATTTATCACGATCTATATATTCATAGATATATTACTTATAATCAGATAATCAGTTCGGGGAACTGAGGTTAGAATGGCCTTGCTTATTTTTTAGCGAGTTATTTTTACTAAAAAATTATAGCAATTGCTATAATTTATAGCAAAATATATTATTAGTGCATTTTTATTTATCGCGATCAGACTATAAGCTGGCATGGTTAACGCGAGTTCAGACAGACGGGTGAAGCATTATGTTTGAGGGTTATACCGCTGAGCGTGCTGCTCGTGGAACTAGAAAAATTAAGCTTGCGTTGTTAGGTCCGGCTTTTATCGCTGCTATCGGCTATATAGATCCGGGGAACTTCGCCACTAATATTCAGGCCGGTTCTGCTTACGGTTATAAATTGTTGTGGGTCGTAATCTGGGCTAATGTTATGGCTATGGTCATTCAGCTTATGTCAGCTAAACTTGGCATTGCGACCGGAAAAAACCTTGCTGAACATATTCGCGATCGCTTCCCACGTCCAGCAGTCTGGTTTTACTGGGTCCAGGCGGAAATCATCGCTATGGCTACTGATCTAGCGGAATTTATCGGCGCTGCACTTGGTTTTAAGCTATTATTCAATGTTTCTTTATTGCAGGGCGCTATCTTGACGGGTGTTGCAACCTTCCTTATTTTGATGCTGCAATGCCGTGGTCAAAAACCACTAGAGTTAGTGATAGGCAGTCTGTTGCTTTTCGTGGCAGCAGCTTACGTTGTAGAGTTATTCTTTTTGCGACCGAAGGTGGACGAGTTAGTGGTTGGTATGGCGATACCTACACTTCCGACATCAGATGCAGTGTTTCTTGCGGCCGGAGTGATGGGCGCAACTATTATGCCGCATGTCATCTATTTGCATTCAGCATTGACGCAGGTAGGTTCTGGCGCCAGCAAAAGTGAGCGCTATTCATCAACCAAACTTGATGTAGCGATTGCTATGACGATTGCAGGTCTTGTTAATTTGATAATGATGGCGACTGCCGCCGCAGCATTTCATTTTAGCGGACACAGCACTATTGTTGAGCTTGATCAGGCCTACTTGATGTTAGCCCCGTTACTTGGTCATGCAGTGGCGGTGTTCAGTTTGAGCCTAGTGGCTGCAGGACTCTCTTCTACAGTAGTAGGAACTCTAGCGGGTCAGGTAGTAATGCAGGGCTTCATTAGCTTCTATATTCCAATCTGGGTGCGCCGAGTTGTTACCATGTTGCCTTCGTTTATAGTTATCATAGCTGGCTGGGATCCGACACGCATTTTACTGATGAGCCAAGTAGTACTTAGCTTTGGCATTACGCTAGCTCTAGTACCGCTGCTGTCGTTTACATGCAACCCCGAGATTATGGGTAAGATGGTTAATTCGCGCTTTATGCAAAACATCGGTCGCGCCATTGTGGGACTAGTTATAGCACTCAATGCTTATCTGCTGGTTGGTGAAGCATTCATGCTATAAATAATGTTCTGTTCTACTCAAGTTGGTGGGGTTTTTATAGTGATGATAGTAGCAGCGCTACGTTTATATTTTGTTATCGGAAAGATACGTAAATTGCAAAATTATCATATCTTTACTTTTTATTCTAGTTTCTAGTGATTTAAAAATTCTTCAGGGCATTTTACAAACAGCTAATCGTTTATTGTCCTTCTACAAGCAGTCAAAATGTAACAGATACCCTAAATCGTAATGGATTAGGTAGTATATAGGAAACATTTTCCGTGTTGTCTTTAATATTGAGCGTCATAATGGTATTTGTAGACTGATTTTAGTTATGGTGTTTGTCCAGATGTAAAGAAAATATATACTTTTGCTCGGTGAGAGTCATATTTTTGTTATTCTATAATTACTTAGAGAGTTTGAAAAAAGGGAGATGGTGCAATTTTATGTAGAAGAAAGAAACGTTGTTGTTTAAATTGATCATGTTGTTGCTATCTTGATATAGGGATAGTCCTACCGGTTATCTAATACTTGTGTTGACCATGGTAAAAATAGCGGTAAGGCTTCTTGGCAAACCTCTTATTAATATGCTAAATTCGTTTTATGCAAGAACAGTGCATCGCTTTGCCTGATGGATGAATACTTGATAAGCAAAAAATAAGAGTATATCCGTAATTATGGCACAGCGTACAGTAAGGGAAAGAATCAGGATCTGACTCTAGGGGACTGTTGCACTGGTGAAGCAGATTATCCTCATTACCAGCGAACTACTACATAGTTGTTGATCATTTAATTTACACACACATGCACAAAAGAGCATTTCTCCCAGCATGTGTTCAACTGGAATGATGATGATTGCACTATGTTGCACTAAACATACAAGTCATACTAGTCGCATAGCGATGACGAAAGAAGAGCGCTTGCTATAGTTATTTCGAAAAGAAATGCTTGTTTTAGCATGATTTAACGAAAAAAGTCAGATGGTTACCGCTATTTAAGCAACTTTTACACAGGTTAGTTCTTTGCATACTGTCTTTGATGCTTACCTTTTATTGTTGCGAGCGTTGTTGTTTTACCATCAGACTTTTATATTGTCCTGCATCTTAGATGACCCTAAGCGGAGCAACAAAAGAATGACAAACTACGCCCTGGTCGGAGATGTCGGTGGCACCAATGCGCGACTCGCCCTATGTGAGGTAGAAACCGGCAGTATCTCCCACACTAAAACATTTTTAACTTCAGATTATGATAGCCTTGAAGCTGTCATCCGTTACTATCTTGGTGAGCAAAAGTCAGAAGTCAAAGACGGCTGCATCGCTATTGCTTCTCCTATAACAGAAGATTGGGTCGACATGACTAACCATGAATGGGCATTTTCTACTAGAAAAATGAAAACTACCATGGGATTCAATCATCTTGAAATAATTAACGATTTTACTGCAGTTTCCATGGCGATTCCAATGCTGAAAACCGAGAATGTTATTCAATTTGGCGGTAGTGAGCCTATGAAAGATAAACCCATCGCTATTTATGGAGCAGGCACAGGACTAGGTGTTAGCCATCTAATTCATGTGGACAAGCGTTGGATTAGTTTACCTGGTGAGGGAGGGCACATAGATTTCGCTGCTACTAGCAACGAAGAGAATTCGATACTAGAAGTACTACGCGCTGAAATGGGTCACGTCTCAGCAGAACGCGTACTCTCGGGCGCTGGATTAGTGAACATCTATCGAGCTATTGTAAAAACAGACAAACGCGTACCAGAAAACCTTAAGCCTAAAGATGTCTCTGAGAGAGCGCTAGCCGAGAGCTGCATTGACTGCCGTCGTGCACTATCGCTCTTTTGCGTGATGATGGGACGTTTCGGCGGCAACCTGGCACTGAATCTTGGCACTTTCGGAGGTGTCTATATTGCTGGTGGGATTGTACCTCGCTTTCTTGAGTTCTTTAAATCTTCTGGCTTCCGCGCCGCCTTTGAAGATAAAGGGCGCTTCCGTGACTACGTTTCCCGAATTCCAGTCTATATGGTTATTCACGACCAGTTAGGCCTACTTGGAGCTGGTGCACATTTACGACAGCAGTTGGGAAGTATTCTATGATGTTTAGGACCTTTAATCCATCTAATAAATGGTTACTTATGGATAGACCGAAGAACGAAGTCTCCGATGTTGTGGATGACATAGGCGAATCGAGCAGGGATGCTTTTTGACGATTCTTTAATCGATGTATCTTACCTACACTTATACCTTACTTTTTGCGTAAATGCACCCACTGTTTTCTTTTAAAGACATTAAGTATTTTACTAAACTTTAGTAAAAATATAAATAGATAAAAGTACAATATTTTCTAATATTAACTGACTGCAGCTAAGTAGCCATAAGCTTTTTCATGCTTTTTTCTATAATCTTACTCAATATCCATTGATCTCCTATTTGCTTAACTCAAAGGGATATGATGCTTGGCGATATTAATAGTATAATGTTTTGTTTAACATAAATAATGCTGATGCAATCATTCTAAACTTATGATATACAGCGATTAATTTTGCTAAATACAGTTGTATATATCTTGTGTATATATAAGTAAGGAAGTAGTACTGATTTTTTTTATTTCATAGTATGTTCCTCTATTTATGTTGGGAAATTAGAAATACCGTATCCATATATCATGGTGTTACGTGCTGAATAAGGAGAAAATATCTGAGAATATTTTATATTCTTTAATAGAAATTTCTGTGGATAAATTTTTATTTATCCAGATACTTCATCATCTATTTTTTAAAAAATAATTAATGGTTTGTTATCTCCGGAACAGCCTCGCTGCTAGTTAAGAACCTTTTAGTAGGCACTTCTTGTTTAACAAAAAAGGATAAAATTTGTTATCTTTTAGTGATCCTTAAGGGGAGGTGTTTATTCTTGATAAGAGTAAAAATTTAAAATTTACTAAAAATTAAAAACACATTTTAGGCAAAACATTAACATTTTTTTCATGGTAGCCCGTAGTATGCATAATTATATCAGTATGTTAGAGAGATTCTTTCCCTCTTTTTTGTGATTTTTTGTGATAAAGAAACTTAAATCTCATACATCTAATATTATTTTTAATGCTTGCTTTAAATACTGTAGTAATATATCTCCTCTTCTGGAAGAAATTATGCAGTTGAAAAGAGTCTTGATTACTGCTGGGACTACAAACAATGATTCTCCTCATACTGCTTATTTACATAGTAGGGATAGTAGGGATTTATAAGATATATTGCTGATCATAAAGCTATGATTCAAAAGTAGAAAATACGCTTTGAATAAAAAATCACACTGTACTGACGTTATACTAAAATAAAAAACAAGTGTATCAAAAGTTGTCCTGATTCTTATTTTTATACACAGATCTTACTGTTAATACAATAGGTACTCTTAAAATGAGTACCTATGTGTTAAACTAACATAAAGTTCGCTTAAGAGTATTTTTAGGAGAAAAGGAGTCTTTTTAGAAACCAAAGTACATCTGAATAAGGCGCATTTCTTAACAATGAGATGTTAATAAAGATGACGTCCCCTACAGGAATCGAACCTGTAACTAGCCATTAGGAAGGGCTTATTATATCCATTTAACTAAGGGGACTGAAAATATATTCATACTAACAGTCGTTCTATTATATGGTATCGCTATTACTTGCAAAAAATCAATCTTGTTAATTTCTATTTTTCTTTTTATTTCTTTATGTTTCGTAGGCATTCTTCTTCGTTTATTTGTAATATGCGTACTTATATTAAGTACAGATTTGTTTACAAAATTGAGTACATAAAATATATAAGAATATTGAGACTGAGCGACACTAAAGACAGACTAAGCATACAAATTATCTCAACACGCTCTGCCTCTTTCTATTATGATTTCAATAATATAAAACGATAAATCTGTGTGCATCTGTACTACTGTGACAAGCTACCCGACTAGCGTTTCTTTTAGAGAAAATAATTTTAATTTTTGAAGAAATACCACCTTGTATACAAAATGATTAGATAAAAAATTATCTTTCGTACAAGAATAGTAATTTACGTCACACAAGATTTTTTACATTTGTAGTAAAATAGATATACAGATTTAACCTCCAACTTAAAACAACAGATTTTTCTATAGCCTTCTGGCTTCTCCAGTTACGTCATGTTCTTCACCCCCCCCTCAGACTAAGCTTTCCCTGCCACAGTTTAATTCAATATTTTATATGCGTAACTCAATTACTCTAAACAATTCCTCTAGTTTCTGTGACGTATCTATTACGTATGTAGGCGGAAGTGAAATTTTTTTTAAATAATCTTGCTCTGTAATATACGATTATTTAGATTAAAATTTTAACAAAATACTAGCGCGTTCTAGCGATGAGCAAGGCTATAATGCATACTTGAGGTTGCGATTTTGTACGTATGTCTGTTACCTCATGCTTAATACCTACCCACCAGTAGCAATTATTTTATACTATTACACGTATGACTATACTAGAAATCATTCCGACGGAAAGGTAAGTACTACTGTATAATTTAAACAAACAAAAATGTCACCGTTGAGCAGAGTGATGTATATTTTTACTTCTGATGTGTTTATCAGGGCTCATTGGGCATTAATGACTTATTGAGCTAATTTCTATGTATGTATGCATATATAATAAGTGATAGCAACTCTATGATGCCGAAGTATATGATACTGACATAGAATTAACTTCATTAAGTACTTATTTCTCATACCGACCACGCAAGACCATAAGGAGGCAACTGTTTTGAATGTAGAAGAATAGTAACACCCTCATGATAGCCATTAGCACATGGCTGGGAAGAGTAATCAACAACAGCTCTGAAGTGGTATTTTAATTTCTTAAAACTCACAGGAAGATAACGATGGCTTACCGCCTGACCAGCTTTATCTTGGCAAGTGGCATCATAGTTGGATGCGCCAGCAACAAACCCAATAGTGAGGCACTTGCACAGCGCAGTGATCTGCTCGAAACTTTTAATCGTGTAATGTTCATTTTCAACTATAATGTGCTGGATCCATATGTAATGCGTCCTATCGCTGTAGCTTGGCGCGACTATATGCCAATGCCGGTGCGTACCGGGCTAAGTAATTTTCTTGGCAACTTAGAAGAACCGGCTAGTGCTGTAAACTCAGTTTTAGTAGGGGATCCACGCCAGGCAGTTATTCATTTTACCCGTTTCTTTTTAAATTCACTCTTAGGTCTAGGCGGTTTTATAGACGTTGCGAGAAAAGTGCACTTAGATCTAGCACGTGAAATACCGCACCGCTTCGGTAGTACTCTCGGTTATTATGGTATAGGCTATGGACCGTATATTGAGCTGCCACTTTACGGTGGTTTCACTATTCGTCAAGATGGAGGTTACTATGTAGATACATTCTATCCAGTGCTGATTTGGTTGACGTGGCCTCTGTCTATCATTAAATGGACTATTGAAGGAGTGGAAATGCGAGCTCGTTTACTCGAGTCAGATGAATTTCTGAAACAGCATTCTGATCCATACATTTTTATCCGCAATGCCTATTTTCAGCATTATAATTTTTTAGCGAAGAGAGGCCACCTTAGCTCTGAAGAAAACCCAAATGCCAGTGCTATTCAAGACTATCTAAAAAATAT
Source organism: Pantoea sp. Nvir (assembly GCF_009829915.1). Taxonomy (GTDB): domain Bacteria; phylum Pseudomonadota; class Gammaproteobacteria; order Enterobacterales; family Enterobacteriaceae; genus Pantoea. Next base: position 104,064 of record NZ_SZZW01000002.1, read on the forward strand.
CGATTCGCAATAATAATGAATGGGAATAGCCATTGGATACTAGCTAATTTTTGTTAAATGGGGTGCTGAGTACAATACATTAATCATTTTTAAAGAAAAAAACTATTTATGACTGTTTACTTCACTTTAAATTAACCAAATCTCTGGCTCAATCGAGGTGAGCAAGACGAGGTTCTTCGAGTGATCAGGCCCATAGGAAGTCCTAATATAGATATTTGGTTAATGCGATTAATAGCGAGAACGCATCAGTATCTCTACCATAACTTTATCATCTCAGGTCTTATATAATCTGTCTGATTTATAATGGATAGAAGAGAGTATCGACAGATCAAATGGCACGGAACCTTTCTACAAATAGCTTATTTTCTTAAACAAGAAGTTACTGATCCTCAATATATTGAGATGCACTAAAAAATTTAATATCAGAAAAAACTTGGGGGTTCGCATTGGGCGATATTGACAAAAAAATAATAGCGGTACTTTTATGCAAGTTTTTATCATGCGTCATGGTGATGCTTCTGTTGAAGCAGCTAGCGATTCACGTCGACCTCTGACTCCTTGCGGTTATAAGCAGTCACGCCAGATGGCATATTGGCTCCGCGGTCAGACAGTGGAAATTGAACGTGTACTGGTCAGTCCCTATCTTCGCGCACAGCAGACATTGACTGCAGTACGCGAAGCGCTCAGTCTACCTGAAGGGCAAGATATTTTGCCTGAGTTATCACCTGGCGGTGATCCTTGCTTGGTTGCTTACTACTTGCAAATACTAGGAAATCAGGGAGTAAAATCAGCGATTGTAATTTCACATTTACCGCTGGTTAGTTATTTGGTTTCTAAACTGTGCTTGCAGGAATTACCTCCGATGTTCGCTACCTCGGATGTTGCTTGCGTGGATTTCGATCCCGTTTACTCTGAAGGCAAGCTTTTGTGGCGGACTGGTCCTTCCAAATTAATGCAAGCTATATAATCTATAGATCTTTGAGTCGTTCCCTGTTCATCGTCCTGATTTTTATCAGGAGTATTTTATCCATTAAACGCGAATAATTGTCTAAAAGATGCAATAGTAGATGACATCACCTTACTGCTTGATTCGATAATTATCAGATTTTTAATCTAACAGCACTGAATTTTCTTTGGCTTTATGACACACTGTTAGCCAATTGATTAATTGGCCTGCGGAGGGCTGCGTGGACAAAATTTTCATCGAGGAGGCAATAAATGAATTGCAAACTATTAAGGATATGGTGCGTTGGGCGGTTAGCCGCTTTTCCGCAGCCGAGATCTGCTATGGTCATGGCACTGATAATCCATGGGATGAAGCCGTGCAGCTAATTATGCCTACTCTTTGGCTACCCCTAGATATTCCAGAAAAAATGCACAATGCCCGTCTGCTTGCCAGTGAGCGTCATCGAATTGTTGAATACGTAATACGCCGTGTTAACGAACGGATTCCAGTAGCATATTTAACTAATAAAGCCTGGTTCTGTGATTATGAATTCTACGTTGATAAACGAGTTCTAGTACCGCGTTCTCCGATCGGTGAGCTAATTAAGAACCGTTTTGCAGGTCTGATAGACGAAGAACCACGTTATATCCTCGATATGTGCACTGGTAGTGGCTGCATTGCTATCGCTTGCGCTTATGCGTTCCCTGAAGCGGAAGTCGATGCGGTAGATATTTCCATTGAAGCATTAGCCGTTGCTGAGAAGAACATCGAAGAGCACAGCTTAATCCATCATGTTACTCCAATTTGCTCTGATTTATTCCACGAGTTGCAGCCAGTAAAGTATGATCTGATGATTGCTAACCCACCCTATGTGGATTTAGAGGATATGGCAGTTCTGCCGAATGAGTATCGTCATGAGCCAGAACTAGGTCTAGTGGCAGGCATCGACGGTTTGAAACTAGTGCGTCGAATTCTTGCTTGCGCACCGAACTATCTAAGCAAAAATGGAGTACTAATCTGCGAAGTGGGCAATAATATGGTACATATGATTAAACAGTATTCTGACGTGCCTTTTACTTGGTTGGAGTTTAAGAACGGAGGTGACGGTGTCTTTATGCTAATGCGTCAGCAAATTGTCGACGCACAACATCACTTCTCTATTTATAGAGATTGAAAAAATGCTTCATCACGAGGAATCACCATGGCTGGAAATAGCATAGGACAATTTTTTCGCGTAACCACATTTGGTGAGTCGCATGGTGTTGCTCTGGGCTGCATCGTAGATGGTGTCCCCCCCAACATTCCACTGACAGAAGCCGATATCCAACATGATCTCAACCGTCGTCGCCCTGGTAAATCGCGTTATACCACACAGCGCCGTGAACTAGATCAAGTAAAAATATTGTCTGGTGTATTTGAGGGCATTACTACCGGTACATCTATTGGCCTATTAATTGAAAATACTGACCAACGCTCACAAGATTACAGTGCCATCAAAGATCTTTTTCGACCCGGTCACGCAGATTATACCTACGAAAAGAAATACGGCTTGCGCGACTATCGCGGCGGAGGCCGCTCGTCTGCGCGTGAGACCGCAATGCGCGTCGCCGCTGGTGCTGTTGCTAAAAAATATCTGAAAATGAAGCACGGTATCGTTATTTGCGGCTATTTAGCCCAGATCGGCAACGTAGTATGTGAGCTAAAGGACTGGAATATAGTCGAAGAAAATCCATTTTTTTGTCCAGATGCAAACAAGCTGGAAGCACTGGAAGAACTGATACGTGCCCTAAAGAAAGAGGGTGACTCTATTGGTGCAAAGGTCACTGTGATGGCGAAAAACGTGCCTCCTGGCCTAGGAGAACCGGTTTTTGATCGTCTCGATTCTGATCTGGCGCATGCGCTGATGAGCATCAACGCGGTGAAAGGGGTGGAGATCGGTGACGGTTTTTCAGTGGTAACCCAACGCGGCAGCGAACATCGTGATGAAATCTGCGCGAGCGGTTTTCAAAGCAACCATGCAGGTGGTATTATCGGTGGCATCAGCAGTGGCCAGACCATTAGTGCTAATCTAGCAATGAAGCCGACTTCTAGCATCCTCGTACCAGGTAAAACGATGACTCGAGATGGCGAGGAAGTCAAGGTGATAACAAAAGGACGCCATGATCCCTGTGTAGGCATCCGTGCAGTACCGATTGCAGAAGCGATGATGGCTATCGTGCTGATGGACCATCTGCTACGCCAGCGTGCGCAGAACGCGGACGTTAATAGTACATTATCTTGTTGGTAATTCCATGGGGCGTCTATTTATTACCATAATAGTGCTGTTGAACAGCATTTCAAGCTTTGCCAAACCGCCGTGGCAGTGTATTCAGCATCCTATATCGGGTGTTCCACAATCTATTATTGGTTCTTTCTCTAACGGCTGTATTATTGACTCACAGGTGCCGCTGCTCCGTAACCCTAATTTTCGGGCATCCCCACCTAAAAATTTTTATTCAACGGTTAAGCACATAGGTGTACAATTTACAGATTAGAAATGTACTAATTAGAGATTTAGGCATAGCGATAGGTGGTTCGTCTCTTAAGTAGTGATGAAACTAGCCATCAGATCGGAATTACCTAAGATGCGCTGGAGAGTGCGCCAGATGTCTAAAACTCAACCACTTGATTTAAGATTTGAGATGCTAAAATTATTGTAGCCTGCTACTGACTACTAGAGATTGGTACTGTGCTCAAACGAGCAGCGAAAGATAATATAGCTGGTTACGCAAAACATCCTATTGTTCCGTTACTTGCATATGTATGTACAGCTTACGCTGTACAGTCGGTAGTGGTGTTAGCTGCAAAAAAAGATCAGGAGTTTGTAACCTAGATGGTTAGTAGTACTATTATCCTTAGTCGCGATGAGAGTTCTAGTTATTTTTATTTTCCATGTATGGTTATTACACAGCATAATACTACTGTACTAAACTATTTACTGCCTTTTCCGAGTTCCTTCCCGTTCGTATCCTATCCCTGTGAGGATCACTAATGCCTTTCTTTGGCGATAAGGATTGCGCACCGCGTTGTATTTATAATACAACTCTTAGTGTGTAATGGTTTCTACAAAGTTTTTTAAGTCAAGTACAGGTTTCTTCATGCTCAGTTTTATTATCTATTCCCACGGGAATAGATTTTTTAAATTTTTATATGGCATATCGAGTAATTATTCGTGAGGGAAGTGCATATCTCTAAGCGCCGTAGATATAAATTAACCCACCTAATAGTTGGATTAACTTCTATGATTCAAATTATTTTTTTCCTTTCGGTAGATTTCTTATGCAATAGCGAGCAGGTCTGCGTATAACCAATTTTTATGCAACCTTCTTAGCGCGTTTCTCATCTTGCAGAGTGGAGTCCGTCATCGTTTAAAGTAATGCTTGAAAGATAGGTACAGCATCATAAAGGTGAGAGGAGAAACGTGCTAGCACTATCTTGCTAGTTGATTAAACGATAAAATCTCTAGCTATATTGCTTATTTTATTTCAGTAATATCGCCTATAGTGGCAATTAGACTTAGCACATGTACAGGTGTATCACAAAGTATCCTTACGTTAGTCCCAAAAATTTTTGTAGTGTATCATTTTGAAATCCATTTTTTGCAACCTATGCAATGCAAAGAACTGGCCGTAATGGGTAATGTAAGTAGTGATGAAAATCATAAGTGGAGAATAAGCTACGCTGCCATTGCATTTATTGATTCTAAGAATCAATTTGTTTATCCTTAATAATAAAGAGATTAAGTGTGTACCATTGAGTTCAACTTCATTGTAAATAGGTGCCATCTAACAACGGCGTAACATATCTTTTTTATATTCAATTATTATTGAAAATGAGACCTTATGAAAGGAGAAGGTACAGAAGTGCTCCAATGTTCACTTCGGGTAAAGCAAATACTTTCATAGCAAAAGTTCATTCTGCAGATAATCACGTAATTTTAGCGACTAGATTCACATGATTCAAATTTACAAAAGGAAATAGCTAATCAGACTTGTTCGGCGTACAAGTGTAAGCTAAAGTGCACGCCAATCCAAAAGTAAGCGTAACGAGGAAACCTGAATGAAACGTGCAGTGATTACTGGCTTGGGGATAATTTCTAGCATTGGAAATAACCAGCAGGAAGTGTTAGCCTCTTTGCATAAAGGATGTTCTGGAGTCACTTTCTCTCAGGAATTAAAAGATTCCGGTATGCGTAGTCACGTATGGGGTAATATTAAGCTTGATACTACTGGCCTTATCGATCGTAAAATCGTGCGTTTCATGAGTGACGCTTCTATCTATGCTTATCTCTCCATGAAAGAAGCAGTTAAAGATGCCGGCTTAATTGAACGTCATTATCAAAGCAACCCACGTGTAGGTTTGATCGCCGGTTCAGGTGGCGGTTCTCCTCGCTTTCAGGTTTTCGGAGCCGATGCTATGCGCAGCGCTCGCGGCTTAAAAGCGGTCGGTCCTTATGTTGTGACTAAAGCGATGGCGTCCGGAGTTTCCGCATGCCTCGCAACACCGTTCAAAATCCATGGCGTTAATTACTCTATCAGCTCTGCCTGTGCAAGTTCCGCGCACTGCATCGGAAACGCTGTTGAGCAAATACAGTTAGATAAACAAGACATTGTTTTTGCTGGTGGTGGTGAGGAGCTCTGTTGGGAGATGGCGTGCGAATTTGATGCCATGGGTGCGCTCTCCACTAAATACAATGCGTTGCCGGAAAAAGCGTCGCGTACTTATGACAAAGGGCGTGATGGCTTCGTAATCGCTGGAGGTGGCGGTATAGTCGTGGTTGAAGAGCTAGAGCATGCGTTGAAGCGCGGTGCACGTATCTATGCAGAAATTATTGGCTATGGCGCTACATCGGATGGTGCAGATATGGCTTCTCCATCTGGTGAAGGAGCGGTACGCTGCATGAAAATAGCAATGAAGAATGTCAATACACCAATTAACTATCTTAACAGCCATGGTACTTCAACACTAGTAGGTGACGTAAAAGAGCTATGTGCTATTCGTGAGGTATTTGGCGATAACACCCCCGCTATCTCTTCGACTAAAGCGATGACCGGCCATTCACTCGGCGCAGCTGGTGTTCAAGAAGCGATCTATACGCTGCTAATGTTAAAGCACAGCTTTATCGCACCAAGTATTAATATAAAATCGCTGGATCCAGCTGCGGAAGGGATGAATATTATCACCCAAACTACTAAAAAAGTTCTAACTACTGTGATGTCTAATAGCTTTGGTTTCGGTGGTACTAACGCCACGTTAATAATGCGTAAATATTGCGCATGAGCCTAATTACCTTTTAATAATGCTCTTTTCTTTAACATCATACGATCTTCTTGCCAGTTTTATCCACTTAAGTCGTACTTTAACGACTTTTTATCCCATAAGCCTTTATGTAAAAGCCTTCATATTCCCACCAACGTGGTATGTCGCTTGTTATACACAGTAGAGCATGCATGCCTAAGTACATAATTTTCCTAAAACGTGGGTTGTTATGCTTAATTGTAATCCCATGCATAATAGCAGCACTGCGAATTGCTCTTTACAAACGGTTACGTCTTATACTTGTGCTATCTACTTTCTATAGAAGCGGCCTGGGGATAATAAACAACTTTCATCTCATGTGTATGTAGGGCTTGTGTTTTTACCACAGAGATTACCTTAGCACGGTTCTAACATTAGGAACTTGAATATATTTCAGAGTGCAGAAAATGGCAGCAACTATTACGTTTTGTGCACGCTATTACTCGATGAGTACAGTACAAAAACGTGTAGGTGATTACGATTGTTAAATCACTGCGTGTGCTCTTTGGTTGAAGAAATGTTCTATGCCATGATAGTTCAACTCAATGATATAATGAACATAGGTAAGGTACTATGAAAATTCTCATCGATAAAAATATTCCCTATGCAAGCGAACTCTTCAGTAAAACAGGAAAAGTGATGTCTGTGCCAGGACGTCATCTCCCTCAAAAGGAATTGAACGATGCAGATAGTCTGATGGTGAGGTCAGTCACGCAAGTTAATGAATCTCTTCTGACCAAGACACCAGTGAAGTTCGTCGGGACTGCCACAGCAGGTACTGATCACATCGATGAGGCTTGGTTGCAACAAGCTGGTATCGCTTTCTCCGCCGCTCCGGGATGTAACTCTATCGCTGTAGTAGAGTATGTCTTTTCCGCGCTGCTTTTTTTGGCAGAACGCGATGGCTTTGAACTACGTGAGCGCACTGTCGGTATCGTTGGTGTGGGTAACGTTGGTAGACTACTGCACACACGGTTGGACGCTTGGGGATTAAAAACCCTGTTATGCGATCCGCCACGTGTCGTTCTTGGCGAAAAAGGAGATTTCCGGTCACTCGCCGATTTGGTAGCTGAAGCAGATATCCTTACTTTTCATACACCATTGTTTAAAGAAGGGCCTTATAAAAGTTGGCATCTTGCTAATGCAGGGTTGCTAAATACACTAAAGCCTAATACTATTCTGATCAATACCTGTCGCGGCCCAGTAGTAGATAATATCGCTCTATTAGAAGTGCTGAAAATGCGAACAGATCTAAGCGTAGTGCTAGATGTCTGGGAGTTGGAACCAGAACTATCGCTTGAATTGTTAAATAATGTTGACCTCGCTACTGCACACATTGCTGGCTATACTCTAGAAGGTAAAGCACGCGGCACAACACAGATATTTGAAGCTTGGTGCGATTTTCTTGGTCAACCGCAGTCGGTACAACTTAGTGAGCTACTGCCCACACCGACTTTCAGTAAAGTGATACTCAATGGTACGCTCGATCAAGAAATACTAAAACGTCTAACACATTTGGTATACGATGTACGCCGCGATGACGCATCATTACGTAGAGTTGCAGCAATACCTGGCGAGTTCGATCGACTGCGTCAGGAATATCCGGAGCGGCGTGAATGGTCTTCACTGGAAGTAATCTGTAATAACATAGAAACGGCGAGTATGCTCGATGCACTCGGGTTTCGCATATGTTTAAATAATACTTAACTCTACTTTTTATACTTTTTAGCCTTATGAAGGATAGCAGATAATTTTTTTGGCAAATGAACAGTGTATACACCTGTATTTTGTTTTTATCTTTCTTTAGAAAGAGAATATCTCACAGATAATAAAAGTAACATTATATTACTGGATACAGCCAATTCTACAGTTGCTCCGTGATCCAGCTCAACAATTTTCCCTTTGTTATAAACATCACAATCACTACTATTCTAAGCATTATCGCACCCGTACTCTAGTTATCTAATAGTCTCTATAAATAGACTATTAGATAACCACCCAAACATAGATTGGTAATACATTTGACTAACGAAAAGGTAAGATTTTGTTGCATTTGGAACGACTACGGTATGCCAGGATACTACTATATTCTAGTCGGCGGTAGTATGCTGATAGATATAAAAATCTTTAAGAAAATATTAAAAGGATTATTGCCACTAATGTTAGAAGATCAGACGCGCAAATTTGCACTAGGAATCGAGTATGATGGTAGCCGTTACTCCGGATGGCAACGTCAGAAGGAATCCTGTAGTATACAGGAGAAGGTGGAAAAGGCACTCTCGACAGTAGCAAACCATGAAGTACATGTATTTTGTGCTGGTCGTACAGACGCAGGCGTCCATTGCACTGGCCAGGTGGTTCATTTTGAAACTACATCGCAGCGCGCTGAATGTGCTTGGACTTTGGGTGTAAATGCTAACTTACCGGAATATATCTCAGTACGCTGGGTGAAAGAAGTACCAAACGAGTTTCACGCACGCTTCAGCGCGATAGCGCGTCGCTATCGCTACCTGATTTATAACCAGCAGCTGCGCCCTGCGATCTTTAGCCACGGTGTAACGCACTTTTGTTATCCTCTCGATGAAGAGAAAATGCACAGTGCTGGACAGTGTCTTCTAGGCGAAAACGATTTCACTTCTTTTCGCGCATTAAATTGCCAGTCACGCACTCCGTGGCGTAATGTAATGCATCTTAATGTTATACGACAGGGCGCTTTTGTTATTTTAGATATTAAGGCTAATGCTTTTGTCCATCGTATGGTGCGTAATATCGTCGGTAGCTTGATGGAGGTTGGTTGCGGTAAGCAACCGGAAAACTGGATTAGGACTTTGTTAGAGGCAAAAAATCGTATGCTGGCGGCAGCGACTGCCAGAGCGGCAGGCCTCTATTTAGTAGGGGTGTATTACCCATCATATTTTGCTTTACCTAAACCTTCAGTGGGTCCTTTGTTCCTAGAGGATTAGTTAGATGTTAGATAGCGATATTTGGAAAAAATTATTTAATTTTTGTTTCATTTATTTTGTGTATCAAAACGTATTTAGATGATCTATTGACTTAATGCGGCCTTTAGATCTGCGTAATTTTATTTTTTACGTAGATCTTATAAGATTCATCTGTCGTATTGCTTTATTTCATGTTTTACAGAGGAAAAGTGCTTCCTGTTTATAGTGTTAATTACTATATTACTAGGTAATATATAGATTGTTACATCGTCTACTTTGTTTGGTGCGGAGCTTGTCAGCAATATGAATGACTACACTTCCCATTGAAATTAATTTCAATATGTTATACGGATTGATGGACATTGCCATCTTCCATCTTCCATTCGTCGCCGGGATAAATGGCATATATCCTATCACCACTTTGCATCGTCGCTTTGCTCTGGTTAACTTTGCTGGCTTACCAAGATAGGTATTGTCATTCTTCTACACCTATTATATTTTCATTGATCTACCGTTAATGTAAGAAAGTCTTGAGCTTCTACTCTTTAGGCGTACTGTAGTTTCAGTGCTACTTAGCATAATTGCAGCAATCTTGCAAACATAACTGCGATTAGGCCAAAATAGCACAAAAATTTGTAACTGTTTTAGTTACAATGAGCGTAAAACAGATTTTTCTCCATAGTCTGGATTGGTTGTGGTTTAATAAATAGATATCACATATTTGCCTCCGCAATTTTTAGTAGTACATAATAAGATAATTCTAGAATTAGACTAAGTTAGTTTTAAAAAAAGGTTTCACATGAGCTGGATTGAACGCATTCTTAACAAAAGCAACGCAACACCAGCACGTCGTGCCAATATTCCGCAAGGAGTTTGGACTAAGTGTAATAGCTGTGGTCAAGTGCTGTACCGCGCTGAGCTAGAGCGTAATCTTGAGGTATGTCCTAATTGCGACCATCACATGCGGATGCATGCCCGTAAGCGTCTTAATAGCTTGCTCGATCCGGGCACACTAAGTGAGTTAGGCAGCGAACTAGAGCCAAAGGATATCCTAAAATTTCGCGATTCTTATAAGTATAAAGATCGTCTTACTGCTGCGCAGAAAGAAACTAATGAGAAAGACGCACTGGTAGTGATGAAAGGACAGTTACACGGCATACCTGTTGTTGCAGCCGCATTTGAGTTCTCTTTTATGGGCGGTTCCATGGGCTCTGTGGTAGGTGCACGTTTTGTTCGCGCAGTTGAGCAGACTTTGGAAGATAGCTGTCCTCTGATCTGCTTCTCTGCCAGCGGTGGAGCACGTATGCAAGAAGCATTAATGTCGCTGATGCAAATGGCGAAAACTAGTGCCGCATTGGCTAAAATGCAGAAGCGTGGTATACCCTATATTTCCGTACTCACTGATCCAACAATGGGAGGAGTCTCTGCTAGCTTCGCGATGCTAGGCGACCTGAATGTTGCTGAGCCGAAGGCTCTGATTGGTTTTGCAGGCCCGCGCATTATCGAGCAGACGGTGCGCGAAAAACTGCCACCAGGATTCCAACGTAGCGAATTTTTGATTGAGAAAGGAGCGATCGACATGATCATTCGTCGCCCGGAAATGCGATATAAACTAGCCAGTCTAATAGCGAAGATTATTCATCTTCCTATCCCAATGCGCGATGGTGCTCAAATTGGACCTGTACCTGATTCCGGTTAAAAGCTGTTAAAAGCGACAAATGAATATTCTCTCCGTTCCTAAAGCCACATCTCCTTTATCCGAGTGGCTTTATTATTTTGAGAACTTGCACTCGCAGAGTATTAAACTGGAACTTGATCGCATTTATTACGTTGCTAAGTCCCTCAACCTACTGAGGCCCGCACCTTTTGTATTTACCGTCGCTGGTACTAATGGTAAAGGTACCACCTGTCGTACTTTAGAAATACTGTTGATGGGGGCAGGCTATCGTGTTGGAGTCTACAGTTCTCCGCATCTAGTGCGTTATACTGAAAGAGTACGCGTACAGGGAAAAGAACTTAATGAGGGGATGCATAGCGCTAGCTTTGCGAAAATCGAATCTGAACGAAGCAATGTCTCCCTAACCTATTTTGAGTTTAGCACTCTTTCGGCCCTGAACTTATTTCAGCAGGCACATCTAGATGTAGTGATCCTTGAAGTAGGTCTTGGCGGCCGATTAGATGCTACTAATATCGTCGATTCAGACGTAGCAGTAATCACTAGCATCGCGCTGGATCATACTAACTGGCTCGGCCCAGATCTGGAAAGAATCGGCCGTGAGAAAGCTGGTATATTTCGCAGCGGCAAGCCTGCTGTGGTGGGTGAGCCAGAAATGCCTACTACCATCTCTGCGGTGGCCATGGAGAAAGGCGCACAATTATTACAGTGTAACCGCGATTGGTTTTATAACATCGATCAGACAGGAAAATGGGAATTTTGCGATGCAAAGGGAAAGTTACACAATTTACCAATACCGCAGGTTCCCCTTCCAAATGCAGCTACCGCACTGGCGGCTCTCCGCGTGTCTGGATTTAGAGTTAGCGAAAAAATTATACATAGATACTTACCACTAGTGATACTTCCAGGCCGTTTTCAGACGGTCAGAGAATCGCCTCGTGTTATCCTCGATGTAGCACATAACCCTCACGCAGCCGGTTATCTGGCATTACGTTTAGCACAGTTACCGAAAACTGGCCAAGTGCATGCGATAGTAGGTATGTTAAAAGACAAAGACATCGCCGGCACATTAGCGGCGCTAGCGCCGCTAATTAACTGCTGGTACTGTTCACCACTTGACAACTCGCGAGGCGCTAGCGCTGAGACGATAATAGCGAATTTACCACCAGAAGCAGCGATGATGTCTTTTTCTAATGTGGCACACGCCTGGCAGATGGCGTGCCAACGAGCTAAGATGCAAGATATCGTGCTAGTATGTGGATCCTTCCACACTGTAGCACAGGTCATGACTTTGATAGAGGCAGAGAAAGAGTTTGGCCAGTAAGTTTCTAAACCAGATAGTCGGTACTACTACCCTCGTCGTAGTTAGCGTGATAGTGTTACCAGGTCTGCTTGATGGCAAAAAGAAATACTACCAAGAGGAATGCATAACGATTCCTCTGTTTCCTAAACCAGACCACCAGCAAGAGAGTAAAATTATATCGTCGGTAACGCAGTCGCTGACAGTGAATCAGGGCAAATTGGCTGGTGTTTCAAATTTAACAGAGCAAAAGCTACTCACAGTTAAATCTTATGTAATACAGCTTGGGGCTCTAAAAAATGCCATAAAAACTAATGATATTATAGAGAAGCTTCGTCTATCGGGCTATTGCGCCTTTACTATTCCTTTAATACCAATTCAGGGCCAAATGACCCGTATTTACGTTGGTCCGGATACTTCAAAAACAAAACTACATAATTTTCTTCCAAAGTTGCAAAGAATGTTCGGTCTTGGCGGTGTGGTGAAACCCTATAATACCCATTAATTTATCAGATTGGCGTTATTAATAATAAAAGTTCTACTATCCGTTAGATTAAAACGTTTAAATATATATTTTTATACAAATTTAATAGGGTTATTTATTAACCCCATGCTGGGTAAAGAAGTTTTTATCCTTCTTTTTTATAGAAGGCAGAAAATGAAAAGTGCTATGTGAACATTTCCTTTTTCTGTTAGAATTCACCCTAAAATATATTTAAGTGTGCCAGAGACGCACTCGCGCTAGAAAAGTTCATGATTTACATTGATTACGTAATTATTGCGGTAGTTAGTTTTTCGGTGCTCATTAGCTTTATTAGGGGGTTTGTCTGCGAAGTATTATCTCTCATTACTTGGGGATGTGCATTTTTTATTACAAGTCATTACTATAACTGCCTTGCACCTTGGTTTATTGGCTTTGACGATCCTTTTGTTCGTAACAGCGTTTCTATTGCAGTGCTGTTCGTCGGAACACTAATTATCGGAGCGATGGTTAGCTACATAATTGGCTCGTTGGTCGAAAAGACCGGACTATCGGGAACAGATAGGGTGCTGGGGATCTGTTTCGGGGCATTGCGTGGTGTCTTGATTGTTAGCGTGGCTCTTTTTTTCCTACACACATTCACCGGATTTTCAAAAAGTGCGGATTGGCAACAATCTCAACTTATTCCTCGGTTTAGTTATATAATGAGATGGTTTTTTGAGTATATCAAAAGTACTTCGAGTTTTTGACCATGCTGAAATTACCGGGGGATCCGGTTAGTGAGGGAATAACAACATGTGCGGTATTGTTGGTATTACCGGATTTATCCCGGTTAAACAGTCGATCTATGATGCGTTAACAGTGCTTCAGCACCGTGGACAGGATGCTGCCGGTATTTGTACTATTGATGCACTTAACTGTTTTCATCTACGTAAGGCGAATGGTCTTGTTAGCGACGTTTTTGAAGCACGACACATGAGACGTCTGCAGGGTAATATGGGGATTGGTCACGTTCGTTACCCTACTGCTGGCAGTTCCAGTGCCTCTGAAGCACAACCTTTTTATGTTAATTCTCCATACGGTATCACGCTTGCCCACAATGGCAACATAACTAATGCGTGCGAATTACGTAAACAATTATTTGAAAAGGGACGCCGTCACGTCAATACTACCTCGGATTCGGAAATCTTGCTCAATATATTCGCACAGGAACTGGATCGTTTTCAGCACTATTTTCTAGAAGCAGATAATATTTTCGCTGCAGTCGCTGCATTGCATCAACAAGTTCGCGGTGCTTACGCTGTAGTCGCCATGATCATTAGCCATGGCATGGTAGCCTTCCGTGATCCTCATGGTATTCGTCCGTTGGTCTTGGGTAAGCGTGTTCTACAAGATAACCGCATCGAGTATATGGTCGCTTCAGAGAGCGTAGCACTTGATATCTTGGGTTTTGAAGTTCTACGTGACGTCGAGCCAGGAGAAGGGATATATATCACCGAACAATGCCACCTCTATACGCAACAGTGTGCCAAAAACCCGAAAAATAATCCTTGCCTGTTTGAATATGTTTATTTTGCTCGTCCGGATTCTTTCCTAGATAAAATCTCCGTTTATAGCGCACGGGTGCGCATGGGCACTAAGCTAGGTGAGAGAATTGCTCGCGAGTGGCAAGATCTGTATATCGACGTAGTAATCCCGATTCCGGAAACGTCTACAGATATTGCGCTGGAGATCGCACGCATTCTTAATAAACCCTATCGCCAGGGTTTTGTGAAAAATGGCTACGTGGGGCGCACCTTCATTATGCCAGGTCAACAGATGCGCCTTAATGCTGTACGCCGTAAGCTTAATGCTAATCGCTCCGAGTTTCGTAACAAAAACGTATTATTGGTAGATGATTCTATTGTGCGCGGTACTACCTCGAAGCAGATTATTGAAATGGCGCGTGAAGCAGGTGCAAAACATGTTTACTTGGCGTCAGCCGCGCCTGAGATCCGTTTTCCAAATGTTTACGGTATTGATATGCCGAGAGCTACTGAACTAATTGCTCACGGTCGAGAAGTATATGAGATCTGCCAGCTCATTAAGGCTGACGCGCTAATTTTCCAGGATCTCAACGACCTTATTGAAGCAGTACGTGAAGAGAATCCTGAGATTACCCAGTTTGAAAGTTCTGTCTTCAATGGTATTTATGTAACAAAAGATGTTGATCAGAAGTACTTAGAGTGTCTCCAATCGCTGCGTAACAATGATACTCAAGCGATCCAGCAGCAGAACGAGTTGGAAAATCTCGAGCTGTATAACGAAAGTTAAGTGTATTCAGTTCAGGTAAATTATTTTGGGGCAGAACAATCTGCCCCGTTTGTTTTCATCTTCTATCACAGATTATTATGAGTGTTTATTGCACAGACAAGGAAAAATCATGGAAGAAAAAACTATGAGAAAAATAATTGTTGGTATCTCGGGCGCCAGCGGCGCTCTTTATGGCCTGCGTTTATTGCAGGTCCTGCAACAGATCAACGGGGTAGAAATTCATCTAGTAATGAGTCTGGCAGCGCAGAAAACTCTGAGTCTAGAGACTGATTATAAGCTACGCGAAATAGAAGAGCTAGCGCATGTGGTACATGACGTTCGTAATACTGCCGCTAGTATTTCATCAGGTTCTTTCAAAACCATTGGTATGGCAGTTCTGCCGTGCTCGATGAAAACTCTTTCAGGTATAGTCCATAGCTACAGTGACAACCTGTTAACTCGAGCCGCTGATGTGGTATTAAAAGAGCAGCGTAGGTTAGTGCTGGGGGTACGTGAAACCCCACTACATATCGGACATTTACGCATGATGACAACTGCCGCCGAACTGGGTGCTATAATTATGCCCTTAGTACCAGCGTTCTATCATCGTCCACAGTCAATTATGGCTCTAGTTGCTCAAACGGTTAACCGTATCATTGATCAGTTTGATGTTGTACTACCAGAAGATCTCTTTACTCGCTGGAATGGTATATGATTTATTGAGTGCAAATACGTATCGCATCATGCTAAATACCCTAAAAATTTACATTGTTATTCTGGAATAAGATGTTGCTTCTTAAGAAGTCATAAACATATGACATGCTTATCACTAACTAACAGTTACTGCACTAATGTACATTCTATAATAAAGAGTTTGATTGTTTTTCCATTCTAGGATTTACCTAAATATCCTCCTCTATTTAAATTAAAAAATTAATATACTTCTATTATATTAATATTATTAATTAATAATTAATTTTTAAATATACTCACGTGCAGTCCACATCGATGATAAGCTCACTTGTTTCAATATACTTGGTTATTGACTTTATATAGATACTGTTGTTATTACATTTAATATTATATAATATATTTATTTTATTTAAAAATTAAAGTATGATGTAGTATCACCTGCTACTGATGGCGGACAAAGAGATCTAGATGTTTATCTTACTGATTCCAATATTCCTACATATTTTCTTTCCAGCACAATGCAATACTAACTGTCAAGCATGATAATAACTGGAAAGTTATTTTTAAAACTACGTTCTGTAGTTCCTGTTAATTAAGAATCGATATGCATATAAGGACAGGTAAGTGATGGAAGAAAGCACTTATTAAGTATTCTGCTGCTTGATCTTAGGCGAGATAACCCATGCCTATTATATATTTACCATATCGTCTAGAAACACTACTGGGCTCCAATAGAATTAATTCTAGTTTGAGAATATTCAAATAGGTTGTTTTACTAAAATTAAAAAATAGTCAATAAGTTCACCTAATTGAGGTTATAAATAGGTTACTATTTCACGATCGTTAGAAGTATGAAACTTAGTGCTAAGGGGAGAGCTCTTTTTATGATGAAAATTAGTCTTTCGCCTTCTGCGACTGAATAGCCGTCATAGCAATGGTGTAGATAATATCATCCACTAGTGCACCGCGCGACAAGTCGTTGACTGGTTTTCGCATACCTTGTAACATTGGGCCAATAGAGATTAAATCTGCTGAACGCTGCACAGCTTTGTAGGTGGTATTCCCGGTGTTGAGGTCTGGAAAAATGAAGACTGTGGCACGTCCAGCAACCGCTGAGTTTGGCGCTTTAGACTTCGCTACATCTTCCATAATCGCGGCATCATATTGTAAAGGACCATCAATCACTAAATCTGGCCGTTTTCCTTGAGCAATACGCGTTGCTTCACGTACCTTTTCTACATCGCTGCCTACACCGGAGTTACCGG
This sequence comes from Pantoea sp. Nvir, assembly GCF_009829915.1. Taxonomy (GTDB): domain Bacteria; phylum Pseudomonadota; class Gammaproteobacteria; order Enterobacterales; family Enterobacteriaceae; genus Pantoea. Next base: position 120,995 of record NZ_SZZW01000002.1, read on the forward strand.
TAGAGTAAGAAATCATCGCTACTCGTGGTTCAATACCAAAGGCTTGTGCTGAATCTGCAGACTGGATGGCAATCTCTGCAAGCTGCTCTGCGGTAGGAGAAGGGTTAATAGCGCAGTCTCCATAGACTAGCACTTGCTCCGGCAGAAGCATAAAAAATACAGAAGAGACCAACGAGTTGTTTGGTGCAGTTTTGATTAACTGCAAAGGTGGGCGAATGGTATTTGCAGTGGTGTGTGTCGCACCGGATACCAGACCATCGACGTCGCCGCGCTCCAGCATCATGGTGCCTAGTACTACATTGTCTTCCAGTTGTTCCTTCGCCACTACTTCAGTCATCCCTTTATTTTTACGCAGCTCGACCAGGCGCTGTATGTAGTGATCGCGTACCGTCTCAGGATCAACAATTTCAATGTCTTTTCCGAGTTGGCTGCCTTGTACGACAGCAACTCGCTGGATCTCATTAGGATTGCCCAGTAGTACGCAAGTGGCAATGCCACGTTCAGCACAGATAGCAGCGGCTTTTACGATACGAGGTTCTTCGCCTTCCGGGAGGACGATGCGCTTGCATGCTTTGCGTGCTAGTTCAGTGAGCTGATAGCGAAATGCAGGTGGTGATAAGAGACGCCTACGCTCGGACGCAGCTGTTAGTGATTCGATCCAGTCGACATTAATATAGCTTGCTACATACTCCTGAACTTTTTCAATGCGCTGGTAATCATCGCTAGGTACTGCCAGATTAAAGCTCTGTAAGCTGAGTGAAGTCTGCCAAGTATTTGTTTTCACCATAAATACTGGTAGGCCTGTCTGGAAGGCACGTTCACACAATTTCTCAATGCGGCTATCAATTTTATATCCGCCGGTTAGTAGGAGGGCGCTTATCTCAATACCGTTCATAACAGCCAGACAGGCAGCCACGAGTACCTCAGGCCGATCCGCTGAAGTTACTAGCAGCGAACCTGGACGGAAATGCTCTATCATATGTGGAAGGCTACGTGCACAAAAAGTCACTGACTTAACACGGCGAATGGCAACCTCACCTTCATTGATGATTTCAGCATTAAGATGGCGGCACATATCAATAGCACGCGTAGCAATCAAATCTAAGCTCCACGGTACACAACCTAATATCGGAAGCGGACTATCGATAAATATCTGCTTAAGATCGATATTATCCACACTTGGTTTAGGAGAATCGTCGAAAATTTCTGACAGATCTGGGCGTGTGCGACCTTGTTCATCAACCGGTGCATTCATTTTATTGATGATAACGCCGTTGACGTTTTTATTCTTGCTGCCGCCAAAACTACTTTGCGTTAGCTCAATACGCTCTTTTAATTGCATAGGGGAATCGTTATCAAGTGTCATCACAAAAACAATTTCAGCATTAAGAGTTTTAGCAATTTCATAGTTAAGAGCGTTTGCAAACTGATGCTTACGTGTCGGCACTAGGCCTTCTACAAGCACCACTTCTGCATCTTTCGTCTTTTCATGGTAGCGGGCGATGATCTCTTCCATTAAAATGTCCTGCTGATTAGCGCCCAGCAGTGACTCCACGCGCGACATTTCTAATGGATCAGAGGTGGGAATCGACGAGTTTGTACGGAGCATTAAGGTTATATGGTCCAACTTCTCTTTGTTAGAACGCTGTTGTGCAATAGGCTTCAATACACTGAGACGAACACCTTTACGTTCCATGGCACGAATGACGCCGAGACTGATGCTAGTTAGCCCGACACTGGCGTTAGTAGGGATAAGCATAATTGTGCGTGACACGTTTAGGACCTCGGTTTAGGGAACTTCAAAAACGATGCTATTAGCTATTATTAGCTAATAGCAAGAATAATAAACATTAGGTGGTAAGACGCGCCGCATCTTGAGCGATCACCAGCTCTTCATTAGTAGGAATGACAATGGCCGGACGAGTACCTTTTTTATTAATAAATCCTGATTTGCCGAATCGCGCCTCTAGATTGCGCTCATTATCAATTTCAAAGTTAAGTAACCCTAGTTTTTTTAGTGATAATTTGCGCACCATGGCGGAGTTTTCACCGATTCCGCCAGTAAAAATAACCGCATCAAGACGACCTTCCATCATAGTGCTATAGCTACCAATATACTTTGCTAAACGATGGCAAAAAACATCCATAGCTCTCTTTGCATCTCTTTTAATTTCATAGTTATCTTCAATATAGCGACAGTCACTAGTAACTTCAGTAAGGCCTACAAGGCCTGATTCTTGAGTGAGCATCTTATTAATGGCTGTGACGCTCATACCAAGTGTATCATGTAGATAAAAAATTATCGCCGGATCGATATCGCCGCTGCGTGTGCCCATTACCAGACCTTCTAGAGGGGTCAAGCCCATTGAAGTATCAACGCATTTACCATTACGCACTGCTGTAACTGACGCACCGTTGCCAAGATGGCAGGTGATGATATTTAGCTTTTCAACCGGTTTATTGAGGATTTTTGCTGCTTCGTGCGTTACATAGTAATGGCTAGTACCATGTGCGCCATAGCGGCGTATGCCATGCTCTTTGTAAAGTTTATAAGGCAGGGCGTAAAGATAGGACTCTTCCGGCATAGTTTGATGGAATGCTGTATCAAAAACAGCCACATTTTTGTTAGAAAGATGAGGGAAATTTTTTATTGCTTCTTCAATACCTATCAGGTGTGCTGGGTTATGCAGAGGCGCGAAAGAGACATTATCTTTGATTCTTTGTACCACAGCCTCAGTAATCACTACAGATTCAGTCATTTGATCCCCACCATGAACAATGCGATGACCAATTGCAGTAATTTGTGCTGAAATATCAGGTTTTTTTATTAGAATAGTTTTAACTATAAAATTTAAAGCTTCGCTGTGAGTAGCTCCTGCACCGAGAGGGGCTTCGTGTCTTGCTCCATCCTGTTTCCACTTAATGCGTGTATCAGGCAGGTAGAATAATTCAGCTAGACCGGAAAGGTGTTCTTCTCCGCTGGTAGCGTTTAACATGGCAAATTTCAGTGAAGAGCTACCGCAATTTAGAACCAAGACTAACTTATTTGACATGAAAGCACCTATTTATTGAAGATAAATAAATATAAGACGGCCCTACTATCTGAGTAGCCCATGAAAACAAAAAAGAAGGTAGAGCAATTATAAAAATCTTTATAGCCACAAGATTTATAGCTAAAATATTACTTTTATCTATATAATTTTATTATATTTTTTAATATTTAGTTAGAGCTTTAGCTGTTTTATTCATTAAAATAGTCTTTACACGCTTTTAGTGCCTTAATGAAGGTTGTGTTAGAATAGGAAATTAAGCCTTAAAAAATTAAGGAATAATATCATGTAAATTTGCAGAAATTCGAGGTATATCGTTCTTTCCCATTTTAATTGAGATTTGCCATGTTGATTGATTTTGGCAATGTTGCTTGGTGCTACTCTTTCCTAAAACGGCTAGATTTATATAAAAATTTTCGCAAACAAAATGTACGAGTCCTGCTGGGTGAAATAAAGATGGTTTTTGCTTAAAGTAATCATAAATATCCAGTAAGATCAATGAGTTGAAATCACAATACGTAATGTCCTATAATATCGAACTAGCATAAAATCATATATATATTTTAAATCATGATATTTATCGTTATCGACACTAATAAAAAATTATAGAATATGATGCTCGTAAGTTATAAACATAAACGATATTAGGTGCGCTTTAACTCCTGCTTTTTATTTGCTTAACACGCATTAAGAGGCCTGAAGGCAGATGATGAATCATCATGAAAACGCCTCTGCCGTGATACTGTGTGGCTTGAATATTCGCTGAATCGCTAGTGATATTTTATGTTCTAGATTTTTTTGGTGATTACGCTGCGCTGTAGACGCAAGAGATTTTTAGAAGACCAAACTTTATCGTCTGGAGCAATACCACTCATTACCACTCATTATAAGGACAAATCCTGTGATATCTTATCTAGCGAGATGTTGAAGCTGGGAATAAAGACTTCAACGAAATAGTCTATTTCTGGCGAGCGACATCGTAGCAGGATTTTCTTGAGGTGCTCTTTAACCACCGAAAAATCGTTATTACCTGCAGAGATTTCCTCAAGACACTTCAAGTAAGCGCAGAGAGCGTCCGCCTGCTTCACGAGCAATTGTTCTTTTTTGGGGTACTGATTTTTATCCATCAGCAATGGACGGTAAACATCCTGTAGCTCTTCTGGCAACATCTCGAGCAATTGTTGCTGAGCTATTTTTTCTATTTTTTTGTACTCACGGGCAATTTGCGCGTTATAGTACTTCACTGGAGTAGGTAAATCGCCTGTCAGTACCTCACTAACGTCGTGATACAGTGCTAGCATAGCGATTCTATTAGCATTCATATTGCCGTTAAACTTTTTGTTTTTGATCACAGCGAGTGCATGCGCTACCATAGCTACTTGTAGGCTATGTTCTGAAACATTTTCAGTGCGTACATTACGCATCAGAGGCCAACGGTTAATGAATTTGAGACGGGAAAGATAGACAAAAAAATGGCTTTGAGTCATGTGTTACCCTATTAGTAAATATGGGAATAAAAAGCACTGAGCTCCTCTAGATATTAATAGTATATACGCTACAGTTTTTATTGAAATTAGATTTATACTGTAAGTACAGTCACATTTACTAATTGTTATATCTAGATCGTCGGCGTATAGCTTACTATAATGATATATAGTGATTTATTTTTTAAATATATAAACATGTTATGATTTTTATAGCTTATTTAGTTTTACAGACGTAAAGATATATAAAAGCTCCTCCTCTTTCTTATTAAAGAAAGGTTAAGATGGCCATGATACTTTATATATCATAAATACCGTATCTCTTAAAAATAAAAAGAATGTTTTCTGAGGAAACAAAAATACTCTCTGTTAAGTAATAAAGAAGACTTCTACAAAATTGGCTAAAATTAGCTTGAGTTAGTTCTTAATTAATGGTTTTAAAGTCCTACTCCATAATACTAACACTCTAAACACCTTGCGACCTGCATAGATTTATGAGTATAATATTACTCAAGTTATAATATAAATTTCTATGAGCAAAAAATAATATTCCAATACTTGGACATCAAAGTTGACAAAAAACTATAGAAGGAGTAGAAAACTACATAACATTACTTTCCATACGATAGTTATCGCTTAATTTATAAGGTTTCCATTCCTACCTTTAAATCGATATGGTGTATGTGCTGCAGGTAACCATACAAGATGCCATCAACACTTTTGATGAGTAAGCAAAAAAGAATATGTCAGCAGCTACCGAAATCGCTGCCCAACAATGGGCGTTTATTGCATTTATTATTCTCTCTTTCGGCCTTTGTGCCTTCATACTTATCGGAGGGTGGCTTTTAGGTGGCCGTGCGTATGGTCGTTATAAAGAGACGCCTTTTGAATCAGGTATCAAATCCGTTGGCAACACTCATATCCGTTTATCAGCAAAATTCTACCTCGTCGCTATGTTTTTTGTTATTTTTGACGTTGAAGCGCTTTTTTTGTACGCATGGGCAACTTCGATCCGTGAAAGCGGCTGGGGAGGTTTTACGGAAGCTGCAATTTTTATTGCAGTGCTATTGTCTGGGTTATTTTATTTAGTACGCATTGGCGCACTAGACTGGGCGCCAGCGCACCGATGTGTAGTGGTGAAAGCTAGTTCGATTAAATCAATTCTCACAAGCAGTAGTAGTAAAAGTGAGGTAATCTGATGGACTATACACTCACCCGCGTAGAACTGAGCAATAGTGAGAACGACCCCTACCCGCTACAAAAACAGGAGATCGTCTCCGATCCTCTTGAGAAGAGCGTTCATCATAATGTCTATATGAATAAGCTTGAGCATACATTACATGACATGGTGAATTGGGGCCGTAAAAACTCTCTCTGGCCCTATAATTTTGGACTGTCCTGTTGTTATGTTGAGATGACGACCTCCTTTACCGCAGTACATGATGTGGCACGTTTCGGTGCTGAAGTGATGCGCGCCTCGCCGCGTCAGGCAGACTTTATGGTGATCGCTGGAACACCATTTATCAAAATGGCGTCAGTAATTCAGCGTTTATATGATCAAATGCTGGAACCTAAGTGGGTAATTTCAATGGGCGCCTGTGCTAACTCTGGTGGTATGTACGATATCTACTCCGTAGTGCAGGGCGTGGATAAATTTCTTCCAGTTGATGTTTATATTCCTGGATGCCCCCCACGCCCAGAAGCTTATATACAGGCGCTACTGCTTCTACGTGATTCAATTGGGAAAGAGCGCCGCCCTTTGTCGTGGGTGGTCGGAAATCAGGGATTTTACCGCGCTAATATGCAGTCAGAACGTGTAAGAAAACGTGGTGAACGTATTGCTGTTACTAATTTGCGCACACCTGACGAAGTGTAAATAAGTATAAGAATGCCGTACATGGATGTACTATGTGCCTAAAGTAAACATCCAACTATAATGCGCGCTCCCATCCCATGTAACGTCTTTGATGAGTGCTTAGCGACAGGATGAAATGGTAAATTATGACAGATTTAACCAAGCACTATATTGCGCAGCCTGCATGGCAAACTTGGGATCATCTGGATGACCCTGTAATTAGCGAGCTTTATAATCATTTTTTACAGTATACCTTTACCATTCAACCGACTCGCACAGGACTTCCTATCGTTTGGGTGAAGCGTGAGCAGTTATTAGATATCGTGGTATTTTTGCGTACATTGTCTAAACCTTACATAATGCTTTATGACTTACACGGCATGGACGAGCGCTTACGTACCTACCGCACAGGATTGCCCGCCGCGGATTTTTCCGTTTTCTATCACTTGATATCAATTGAGCGTAATCGCGATATCATGCTTAAGGTAGCATTGTCAGAGAAAAATCTATATTTGCCGACACTGACTAATATTTTTCCAAACGCCAATTGGTACGAGCGTGAAACTTGGGAGATGTTTGGTATTACCTTCGATGGACACCCGCATCTAACGCGTATCATGATGCCACAGAATTGGGAGGGACATCCTCTACGTAAAGATTATCCAGCACGTGCGACTGAATTTGATCCCTTCATGCTGACTAAACAGAAAGAAGATTTAGAAATGGAGGCGTTAACTTTCAAACCAGAAGATTGGGGCATGAAGCGTAGCACTCATAATGAGGATTTTATGTTCCTTAATTTAGGTCCGAACCACCCTTCAGCGCACGGTGCCTTTCGTATTATTCTACAGTTGGATGGCGAAGAGATTGTAGACTGTGTGCCAGATATCGGTTACCACCACCGTGGTGTAGAGAAGATGGGCGAGCGCCAGTCCTGGCACAGTTACATTCCTTACACTGACCGAGTGGAATACCTTGGCGGTTGCGTGAATGAGATGCCATACGTACTGGCGGTTGAAAAGCTGGCGGGTATTACAGTACCGGATCGAGTTAATGTGATTCGCGTGATGCTCTCTGAATTATTTCGCATCAACAGTCATTTGCTCTACATATCAACTTTTATTCAAGATGTTGGAGCAATGACACCAGTCTTTTTTGCTTTTACTGATCGTCAGAAAATCTATGATGTGGTTGAGGCTATTACTGGCTTTCGTATGCATCCTGCCTGGTTCAGAATCGGGGGCGTGGCGCACGATTTGCCGAAGGGCTGGGAGCGTTTGTTGTATGAGTTCCTGAACTGGATGCCGAAACGTTTAAGAGAGTACGAGAAAGCCGCTCTGCGTAATAGCATACTGGTAGGTCGCTCAAAAGGAGTTGCAGCATACAATATGGAAGAAGCGCTGGCTTGGGGCATTACTGGGGCTGCGCTGCGGGCTACTGGCCTTGACTTTGACGTACGCAAGTGGCGTCCATATTCTGGCTATGAAAATTTTGATTTCGACATTCCGGTAGGTACAGGTATCAGTGATGCTTATACTCGTGTACAGCTAAAAATGGAAGAAATTTGGCAATCGCTGCGAATTCTGGAGCAGTGCTTGAACAATATGCCAGAAGGACCATTCAAAGCTGATCACCCGCTGACAACACCCCCACCGAAAGAGCGCACGCTGCAGCACATTGAAAGCCTCGTCACCCACTTTTTACAAGTTTCTTGGGGGCCAGTGATGCCAGCTAATGAATCGCTACAAATTATTGAGGCAACTAAAGGCATTAATAGTTACTACCTAACCAGCGACGGCAGTACCATGAGTTATCGTACTCGTGTACGAACACCAAGTTTTCCACATCTACAGCAGATCCCTTCGGTAATACGAGGCAGCTTGGTATCCGACCTGATCGTGTATCTTGGTAGTATCGATTTTGTTATGTCAGACGTGGACCGCTAACTTATGTATGATCAAAAAATTGCTACTTATATAAGCGATCTAAGTGAGGATGTTTTCGTACTGAGCGCGGAAGAATATCACGCTATTGAGAACGAAAAAAACTACTATGAAGATACTCGCGCAGCTTCCATTGAAGCGCTAAAAATTGTACAAAAGCAACGTGGCTGGGTACCAGATGGCGCAATCAAAGCTATTTCAAAGTCTCTAGGCATCCCGGCCAGCGATGTCGAAGGTGTTGCTACTTTTTATAGCCAGATTTTTCGTCAGCCGGTCGGTCGTCATATCATCCGCTACTGTGACAGCGTTGTCTGCCATATTACTAATTATCAGGCCATTCAGTCTGCATTAGAACAAAGATTGAAGATTAAACCTGGTCAAACTACACTAGATGGCCGCTTTACACTGTTGCCAACATGCTGCCTCGGAAACTGTGATAAAGGGCCAACCATGATGGTAAATGAAGATACCCATGTTTATCTGACGCCAGAAGGCATCGCTTCGCTACTGGAGCAGTATCAATGACCTTTAAAAAGAAACTGCGTACTGCGGAAACCCACCCACTGACCTGGCGCCTTCGCGACGATAGGAAGCCTGTGTGGTTTGAGGAATATCGAAGTAAAAATGGCTACGCTGGAGCGGAAAAAGCTCTTAACAGTATGAGTCCTGATGAGATCGTCATGTTGGTAAAAGATTCTGGACTAAAAGGGCGCGGCGGAGCAGGTTTTTCCACTGGTCTAAAGTGGAGTTTAATGCCGCAAGATGAATCTATGCACATCCGCTACCTATTGTGTAATGCCGATGAAATGGAGCCTGGCACCTATAAAGATCGTCTGCTAATGGAGCAAATGCCGCATCAGCTAGTGGAAGGTATCTTGATTAGTGCTTTCGCGCTAAGAGCATATCGTAGCTATATTTTCCTACGTGGTGAATATATCGAGGCAGCTGTGAACTTACGGCGTGCTATTGCAGAAGCGACTAAAGCAGGATTCCTTGGAAAAAATATTCTTGGTGCAAATTTTGATTGCGAGATAATTTTACATACTGGCGCTGGTCGTTACATATGCGGAGAAGAGACAGCGCTAATAAATGCTCTGGAAGGTCGGCGTGCTAACCCACGCTCTAAGCCTCCCTTCCCGGCAAGTGTTGGCGTATGGGGTAAGCCCACTTGTGTAAACAATGTAGAAACCTTGTCTAATATCCCGACTATCCTTGCTAACGGTGTTCAGTGGTATAAAAGTTTATCAAAAAGTGAAGATACCGGTACTAAGATGATGGGCTTTTCTGGAAGAGTGAAAAATCCTGGAGTATGGGAGGTGCCTTTTGGCATCACTGCTCGCGAGATTCTGGAAGATTATGCAGGAGGTATGCAAGAAGGTCTGCGATTTAAAGCTTGGCAACCAGGTGGAGCAAGCACCGATTTCCTCATTGAACATCATCTCGATTTACCGATGGAATTCGCCAGTATTAGTAGAGCAGGCAGTCGTCTTGGTACAGCTCTAGCAATGGCTGTTGATCATGAGATAAATATGGTGTCGCTGGTACGTAACTTGGAAGAATTTTTTGCACGTGAATCCTGCGGTTGGTGTACTCCATGTCGAGACGGGTTACCATGGAGTGTGAAGATCTTACGTGCTTTGGAGCAGGGTAAGGGACATCCTGGTGATATTGAAACCTTGCAGCAGCTTTGTCGTCAGCTCGGTCCGGGAAAAACTTTCTGTGCACACGCACCCGGCGCAGTGGAACCTCTGCAAAGTGCAATCAAATATTTCTATGAAGAATTTGAAGCGGGTATCGATCCTCAAGGGTTCAGTAATATGCACGCGATTAGTGGTATACAGTCTAATCTGTTAAAAGAGTGCTGGTAATTTACAGCAGCAAGTAAAATCAGGTACCGCGCCGCTGCCCTAAAATTTAGGCAAGAATATGATTAACGCTCATCCTCATGAGCCTTACGGAAGTATGTTCAATATGGCGATAATACATGTAGATGGCAAAGAATATGATGTGAACGGAGAGAATAACTTATTACAGGCATGTCTCTCTCTGGGTCTTGATATTCCTTATTTTTGCTGGCATCCGGCACTGGGAAGCATTGGAGCTTGTCGCCAGTGTGTGGTGAAGAAATTTCAAAATACCCAAGATACCCGCGGCAGTCTTGTTATTTCGTGTATGACTCCAGCTTCCAACGGCACCGTTATCTCCATTGATGACGTCGAAGCGAAAGAATTTCGTAAAATTGTGGTAGAGTGGCTGATGATCAACCATCCACATGACTGTCCAGTTTGTGAAGAGGGTGGTAACTGCCATCTTCAAGATATGACGGTAATGACTGGCCATAACCTCCGTCGTTACCGTTTCACTAAGCGGACACACTCTAATCAGGAGCTCGGACCCTTCATTTCTCACGAAATGAACCGTTGTATTGCTTGTTATCGCTGTGTACGTTACTATAAAGATTATGCTGACGGTAAAGACCTAGGAGTCTACGGTGCGCACGACAACATTTATTTTGGGCGTCCGGAAGATGGAATACTGGAGAATGAATTCTCTGGTAACTTAGTTGAAATTTGTCCGACCGGGGTATTTACTGACAAGACACATTCAGAACGCTACAACCGTAAATGGGATATGCAGTTCTCACCTAGTATTTGTCAGCAATGCAGCATCGGTTGTAATACCAGCCCAGGAGAGCGCTATGGCGAGTTGCGTCGTATCGAAAATCGCTACAACGGTACAGTAAATCACTACTTCTTGTGCGACCGTGGCCGTTTCGGTTACGACTACGTCAATCGTAAAGATCGTCCACGTCATCCAATGCAGCTGCGCGGCAACGACTGGGTCACTCTCAATGCTGAACAGGCGGTAAACGCTGCGGCTTATGTGCTTCGTCAGGCGAAATGCGTAATTGGCATCGGTTCTCCGCGTGCTAGCGTTGAGAGTAACTTTGCACTTCGTGAGTTAGTAGGCGAGGAAAACTTCTCGACAGGCGTGCCTGCAGGTGAGCAGGCACGCCTGTCGCTGATACTTAACGTGTTACGTGAAAGCGGCATTTATACACCGTCGCTGCGTGAAATAGAGAGCTATGACGCGGTACTGGTATTAGGAGAAGATATCACTCAAGTAGGTGCACGACTAGCGCTATCCGTACGTCAGGCAATAAAAGGCAAGGCGCGCGAAATGGCTGCTGTACAAAAGATCGCTGACTGGCAGATCGCCGCTACACTTAATATTGGACAAGACGCTAAACATCCTCTTTTCGTCACTCACATTGATAAAACCAACCTAGACGACATCGCAGCATGGAGCTATCACGCTCCAGTCGAAGATCAGGCGCGTCTTGGTTTTGCTATCGCTAACAGACTAGATAAAAACGCACCTGCAGTCAGTAATTTTGACAGTAGCATCAGCAATAAGCTCGATGTAGTTGTACAGGCGTTAGCAGCGGCGAAAAAACCGCTAATCATTTCGGGTACCCATTCATGTAGTACGGCAATAATCGAAGCAGCAGCTAACATTGCTAAGGCATTGAAGGCACGAGGCGTTAACGTTGGTATTACACTTCTTGCCAGTTCTGCAAACAGCGTAGGTCTAGGTCTAATCGGAGGTAATACCCTCGACAGTGCCCTAGAGCGACTAAGCAACGGTCAAGCCGACGTAGTTGTAGTAGTAGAGAATGATCTATATCGTCACGCCCCGAAGGCTTTGGTAGATGCTGCCCTAGCGAACACGTCGGGTGTTATTGTAGTGGACCATCAGCGTACCGCAACAATAGAAAAAGCAGGTATTATTCTATCTGCTGCTAGCTTTGCTGAAAGCGACGGTACCTCCATTAACTATGAAGGTCGCGCCCAACGCTTTTTCCAAGTTTATAATCCTACTTACTATGACAATAGTATTGTAATGTTGGAAAGTTGGCGTTGGTTGCACTCTCTACATAGTACAGTAAAGAGCTGCCGTATGGACTGGACGCAGCTTGATCATGTTATTGACGCAGTGGTAGCTAAGCTACCTCATTTGAAGGGTATTAAAGAGGCTGCACCAGATGCAAGATTTCGTATTTGTGGCCAAAAGTTAGCGCGTTCACCGAACCGTGCTAGCGGCCGCACTGCCATGCTCACTAATATTAGCGTGCATGAACCGCGCCAACCACAGGATAGTGATACTATGTTCACCTTCTCTATGGAGGGTAACAATCAACCGCACGCGCCACGTTCGCACATCCCCTTTGCTTGGGCACCAGGATGGAATTCCCCTCAGGCATGGAATAAATTTCAGACGGAAGTAGGAGGTAAACTGTATAACGGTGACCCCGGCGTGCGTCTGTTCGAAACAGGCAATAGATCTCTTCCTTGGTTCACTCAGGTGCCAACTGCCTTTGTCGGTGGTGAGCAGTGGCGTGTCGTGCCATATTACCAACTGTTCGGCAGTGAAGAGATGACGCAGCGTTCATTAGTATTCCAGAAACGTATGCCGCAGCCAATGTTAGTAATTAATCAAAATGACGCGGCAAAGCTAGGTGTGCATGAAGGTGCAATAATTGAGTGTAGTTGTTCCGGTGAGACCTTACGTATGCCGGTGCGTTTCTCCAGTGCGCTACAAACGGGACAGGTCGGTATGCCGCTAGGTATGCCAGGGGCACCACCGTTCTTGGCAGGAGCGCAAATTGATAAACTGCAGGAGGCAACGCAATGAGATGGATAACGCTCGATGTTATTAACATCACGCTAAATGTGGTAAAGGCAGTGGTTATTTTAATGACCGTAGTAGCGTTCGGTGCTTTTATGAGTTTTGCTGAACGTCGTCTACTTGGCTTATGGCAGAATCGCTACGGCCCGAACCGTGTAGGATGGGGGGGTTCTCTGCAGATTATCGCGGATATGATTAAGATGTTTTTTAAAGAGGACTGGATTCCTTCTTTTGCAGATCGCTTTTTATTTACTCTGGCACCAGTTATAGCTTTTGTCTCTTTGCTATTAGTATTTGCTATTGTACCAGTCTCCCCAACCTGGATGGTCACAGATCTCAATATTGGGATACTTTTTTTCTTGATGATGGCGGGTATGTCAGTATATGCCGTGCTGTTCGCAGGCTGGTCAAGCAATAATAAATACTCGCTGCTGGGTGCGATGCGCGCTTCGGTGCAAACACTCAGCTATGAAGTATTTCTCGGTTTGTCTTTGATGGGTGTAGTGGCACAGTCAGGTTCCTTTAATCTGACTGCTATCGTTGAAAATCAGGCGTATTTATGGAATGTTATTCCACAATTCTTTGGTTTTCTAACTTTTTGTATTGCAGGCGTGGCGGTCTGTCACCGTCACCCATTTGATCAGCCAGAAGCAGAGCAAGAGCTCGCGGATGGATATCATATCGAATATGCTGGGATGAAATTTGGCTTATTTTTTGTTGGCGAATATATAGCTATTACCACCATTTCGTCACTTATTGTTACGCTATTCTTCGGTGGATGGAAAGGTCCTTTCTTAACGCCTTTCATATGGTTTGCAGTGAAAACAGCGTTCCTAATGATGATATTTATCCTGATTCGTGCTGCACTTCCACGTCCGCGCTATGACCAGGTATTATTGTTCGGCTGGAAAGTTTGTCTGCCGTTGACACTATTGAACTTGCTAGCAACCGCAGCAGTAATTTTATATAAAGCGCAGTAAGAGGCTTGACATGACTGTGAAAAGTATTGTCTTCGGCTTTGGCACGATAGTACGTAGCATTTGGATGATAGGCATGCATGCATTCTCTAAACGCGAAACTCAGATGTACCCAGAAGAGGCAGTCTATTTACCGCCGCGTTATCGCGGTCGCATTGTATTGACGCGTGATCCTGATGGAAAAGAACGCTGTGTAGCCTGCAACCTCTGTGCCGTTGCCTGTCCAGTTGGGTGTATTTCACTGCAAAAAGCGGAGATGAAAGATGGACGCTGGTACCCGGAATTTTTTCGCATCAATTTCTCTCGCTGTATTTTTTGTGGCATGTGCGAAGAGGCGTGTCCTACTACTGCTATCCAGCTGACACCCGATTTTGAGCTCGGAGAGTTCAAACGCCAGGACTTAATATATGAAAAAGAGGATCTACTAATCTCTGGTCCTGGCAAATACCCAGAGTATAATTTCTACCGTATGACAGGCATCGCGATCGAAGGAAAAGAAAAAGGTGACGCAGAAAATGAAGCTCATCCTATTAATGTTAAAGAGTTATTACCTTAAGGAGTGAGGCCATGGAGTATGCTTTTTATCTTTGTGGATTAGTAGCAGTCTTGACGACATTGCGCATTATCACTCATACCAATCCGGTACATGCACTGCTATATCTAATCGTGTCACTGCTCTCAGTTGCTGGTGTTTTCTTCTCACTTGGTGCTTATTTTGCTGGCGCACTCGAGGTTATCATTTACGCGGGAGCTATTATAGTGCTATTTGTCTTTGTAGTGATGATGCTTAACCTGGGCAATGCTACAACAACGCAGGAACGTGAATGGTTACAGCACTCTCTTTGGATTGGGCCATGCATTATATCATTGCTACTTCTAACAGTAATGTCTTACTCTATTATAGCAGTGAACAAGCATGAGGGAATCAATGGCACAGTAATCGATACAAAAGCGGTGGGCATCAGCTTATTTGGTCCTTATGTGCTGGCTGTTGAATTTGCCTCGATGTTTTTAATGGCAGCTCTGATAGTCGCGTTTCATATCGGGCGTACAGAACATCATGGTGAAGTACTGAGCAATCGTGACGCTACTAAGGAGGGGCATACGTGATCCCATTACAACATGGCTTAATTCTTGCGACAGTGCTCTTTATACTTGGATTGACATCATTAGTTCTACGCCGTAACTTACTGTTTATGTTGATTAGTCTTGAGATTATGATTAATGCGGCTGCGATGGCGTTAGTTGTGGCAGGGAGCTATTGGGTACAGCCAGATGGACAGGTAATGTATATTTTGGCAATTAGTCTTGCGGCAGCAGAAGCTAGTATTGGTTTAGCACTACTATTCCAGCTCCACCGTCAACGTCAAACGCTGAATATTGACACTGTCAGTGAGATGCACGGATGAATCTTCTCTACTTAACCATTCTGTGTCCTTTGATAGGTTTTTTGCTATTAGCATTTTCCCGTAATCGCTGGTCAGAGAATTTGATAGCTTCCATCGGTATGGGATCAGTAGGCTTAGCCGCATTGGTGACGCTTTATATTGGCATTGATTTCTTTACTAACGGTCAGCAGCTCTTCACCCAGGAGTTTTGGAGTTGGCTCAAGGTCGGTAAATTTGACATCAAAGTAAACTTGGCGTTAGACAAGTTGTCCCTTACTATGTTGTCAGTTGTAACCGGAGTTGGTTTCCTGATACATATGTTCGCCTCTTGGTATATGCGCGGTGAAGAAGGATACTCCCGTTTCTTCGCCTATACTAACCTCTTTATCGCTACCATGGTAGTACTAGTGCTGGCCGATAACCTAATGTTGATGTATCTTGGTTGGGAAGGCGTAGGACTGTGTTCTTACCTATTAATCGGCTTTTACTACAGCAACTCGAAAAACGGCAAAGCGGCTATGAAAGCCTTCATCATCACTCGTATTGGAGACGTTTTTCTCGCCTTTGCAATATTTATTCTCTACAATGAGTTAGGTACTCTTAGCTTCCGTGAAATGATGGATCTCGCACCTCAGTACTTTACTGCAGAAAACCATCATATGTTAAAGTGGGCAACACTAATGCTGCTGGGTGGTGCTGTTGGTAAATCTGCGCAGTTACCATTGCAGACCTGGCTGGCGGACGCGATGGCAGGTCCGACTCCGGTTTCGGCACTTATCCATGCCGCAACTATGGTAACAGCTGGAGTTTACCTGATCGACCGCAGCCACAGCTTATTCCTCTTGACGCCAGAAGTGCTGTATTTAGTAGGTATTATCGGAACGATTACGCTGGTGTTAGCAGGTTTTGCCGCGCTAGTACAAACCGATATAAAGCGTGTGCTGGCTTATTCAACCATGAGCCAGATTGGCTATATGTTTTTGGCACTCGGTGTGCAGGCGTGGGACGCAGCAATTTTCCATTTAATGACACACGCCTTCTTCAAAGCTCTGCTGTTCCTTGCATCAGGTTCAGTCATCATCTCCTGTCATCATGAACAAAACATATTTAAATTGGGCGGTCTGCGTAAGAGTATCCCATTAGTCTACATCTGCTTTTTAGTGAGTGGTGCCTCGTTATCTGCAGTTCCGCTGGTTACAGCAGGATTCTACAGTAAGGATGAAATTTTATTCAGCGCACTAGTGAATGGGCACATTAATTTGGTAATTGCTGGTTTAGTCGGTGGACTTCTAACATCTATCTATACTTTCCGTATGATATTTATTGTGTTCCACGGTGAAGAAAAGATTCGTGCATGTACACAAAAGGGTATAACTCATCATTTGCCACTGATCGTGCTGTTGGTATTATCGACCTTCTTTGGTGTGCTAATTACGTCGCCGTTGGCAATTGTACTACCACACAGCGAAATGGTAAAGACAAGTAAAGTCGTACTAGAAATTGCCTCTGGTATGATGGCTGTTTTTGGCATTCTGATTTCTGCTGTGCTCTGGTTGGGCAAACGTGAGTTAGTCAGCCGTATCTCTACCAGTGCTACAGGTCGTTTATTTAGTACTTGGTGGTTCGCTGCATGGGGATTTGACTGGCTGTATGACAAAGTATTTGTTAAACCTTATCTAGGAATCGCTTGGTTGTTGCAACATGATCCTCTGAATGCGGTAATGAACCTGCCTACACTGGTGTTGCGTATAGCTAATAAAGGTTTGGTGGTCACTGAAAACGGCTATCTACGCTGGTATATTGCCTCAATGAGCATAGGCGCCGTAATGATTTTAACGTTAATACTGCTGCTCATTTAATATTGATGAGGTAGGATTAAATTTATTTCAATTTTATTGAATATATAGAAAAATTGCCTAGTAATGAGCATTATCGGTATCGCCAATTTTATCGGTATCAGCTAATAGCAATCGAAGCGTACTAAAGTATGTGAAAAGTGCGAACGCTGCAGAGGTAAACTAGCTAGTAAGATAGCTCATCAAGGGGCACAGAAGGGAAGACTAAAGTGTTATTACCTTGGCTCATAATTATCCCGTTTATCGGCGGTTTGCTCTGTTTACTATCTGAGCGTGGTGGCACGAAAATGCCGCGTTGGATTGCCCTCATCACAATGTTCATAACTCTAGCGATTTCTCTGCAATTTTGGTTACAGAGCAGATATGTACTAACACAAGCAGGAGGCCTTTTGCAGTGGCAATCAGAATTCTCGGCTTCTTGGATTCCACGTTTTGGTATCAGCTTTCATCTGGCCCTGGATGGCTTATCACTGCTAATGACGGTACTCACTGGCCTACTGGGTCTAATGGCAGTGCTCTGCTCTTGGAATGAAATTGAGAAATACCAGGGCTTTTTTCATCTTAACTTGATGTGGATCTTAGGCGGTGTAATAGGAGTTTTCCTTGCTATTGACATGTTTCTTTTCTTTTTCTTTTGGGAAATAATGCTGGTGCCAATGTACTTTCTTATTGCGCTTTGGGGGCATAAAGCATCGGATGGTAAAACTCGTATTACCGCAGCCATAAAATTTTTTATCTATACCCAAGCATCTGGTCTAGTAATGCTAGTTGCAATTTTAGCAATGGTATTTGTACGATACAATGCAACCGGAGTTTGGACGTTCGACTACGAACAGCTACTACAAACACCGATGTCGTACACAGTGCAGTATTTGCTAATGCTAGGCTTTTTTATTGCTTTTGCAGTAAAAATGCCAGTAGTACCGTTACACGGTTGGTTACCAGACGCACATAGTCAGGCGCCAACTGCAGGTTCAGTGGATCTTGCTGGAATTTTGTTGAAAACTGCGGCGTATGGTTTACTCCGCTTTAGTCTGCCACTGTTCCCTGAAGCATCATCGGAGTTTGCACCAATTGCCATGTGGTTAGGGGTAATTGGCATTTTTTATGGCGCCTGGATGGCATACTCGCAAACTGACATCAAACGCCTAATCGCTTACACCTCTATTTCGCACATGGGGTTCGTGCTCATTGCAATTTATACAGGTAAACAACTCGCCTTACAGGGCGCAGTAGTGCAGATGATTGCTCATGGACTTTCTGCAGCTGCGCTTTTTATACTGTGCGGGCAACTCTATGAAAGGCTGCATACTCGTGATCTGCGTCAAATGGGAGGTCTCTGGTCACGTATCAAATGGATTCCAGGTATGTCGCTCTTCTTTGCAGTAGCTAACTTAGGATTACCGGGTACCGGCAACTTTGCAGGGGAATTTATGATATTAACGGGCAGTTTTCAGGTGGTACCGGTGATTATTGTAGTTGCTACCTTTGGTCTAGTATTCGCCTCAGTTTGCTCGTTGATCATGATGCAGCGAGCATATTACGGAGAAGCAAGGGCAAAGGACCCACTGCTGGGTATGTCACTACGTGAGTTTATCATGATTATGGTACTAATAGTTCTGCTGCTGATACTGGGCGTTTATCCGCGGCCTATACTAGATACCTCACAGGCTGCTATGAGCAATATTCAGAAATGGTTTAACGTTTCCACTTCAGCTATAAGTCAGTAATTTGCCATGATAATGAATTTTCAACAATTGATTGCAGTATTGCCTCTGTTAACTGTCGCATTTACAGTCATTACTGTAATATTATCTATTGCTTGGCGACGTAACCACTTTATTAACGCCACGCTAACTGTTATTGGTTTTAACTTAACTTTAGTGTCTTCTTTAGTGTCTTTCTGCTTTGTAGTACAGATTAGCACAATCGACGTTACACCGCTGCTGCACGTAGATTTTTATGCTGTGTTCTATACTGCACTAGTGATTTTGGCGAGCTTAGCGACTTGTACATTTTCTTATCCTTGGTTGTCTAATTTTCCGGATAATAAAGATGAGTTCTATCCTCTGGTACTGATTGCAGCGTTAGGTGGGATGGTGCTAACCAGCGCTAATCATTTAGCGTCACTATTTGTAGGCATTGAACTGCTTTCAATACCTTTGTTCGGCATGATCGGCTACGTCTTTCGCCAGAAACGTTCCCTGGAAGCGACGCTAAAATATACTATTTTGTCGGCAGTTGCATCATCCTTCTTGCTGTTTGGAATTGCGCTAGTCTATGCTGAGACCGGTAGCCTGAGTTTCGTGAAGTTAGGTCAGACACTAAACGATAGCATGATACAGCAGCAGATGCTACTAATTGGACTAGGAATGATAATCATTGGCCTAAGCTTTAAGTTGTCTCTAGTGCCATTTCATCTCTGGACGCCGGATGTCTATCAAGGCTCCCCTGCACCAGTCTCTACTTTCCTAGCTACCGCAAGTAAGATCGCTATATTTGGTGCAGTGATGCGTTTATTTATGTCTGTACCATTTTTGACAAATAGTGAAGTCATCCGTACCTTGCTAAGTGCTATTGCTTTCGTTTCTATCCTATTCGGCAACTTAATGGCGATTTCACAAAGCAATATTAAGCGTCTGCTTGGCTACTCTTCAATTGCGCATCTTGGCTATTTGCTAGTGGCGCTGATCGCGCTGAAAAGCAGCAATCAGTTATCCCTGGAAACATCGGGCATCTATCTAACCGGCTACTTATTTAGTAGCCTTGGTGCATTCGGTGTAGTGAGCCTGATGTCTGGTCCCTATCGTGGTCCGGATGCCGACTCGCTATATTCTTATCGCGGTCTTTTCTGGCATCGCCCGATCCTGTCAGCGGTGATGACGGTAATGATGCTATCGCTAGCAGGTATCCCGATGACACTCGGCTTTATTGGCAAATTCTACATTATTGCCTTAAGCATTAGTGAGCATTTGTGGTGGCTAACTGCAGCCATAGTAGTAGGTAGCGCCATCGGACTCTACTACTATATGCGTGTAACCGTAAGTCTTTACCTCAGCCCTCCGGAATTATATAAGCGTGACACTCTTGCTAACTGGGCATTCACAGCTGGCGGCTTAGTCGTATTAATTTCAGCTTTTTTAGTTCTGTTTCTTGGAGTGTATCCGCAGCCGTTGATTATGCTAGTGCAGATGACACAGCGTCTGATGTGAATATAATGTCATCTAATTTACCAGACTATCAGTTTTTTTAATATTTAATGCTTCGGCAGCGAAAAGTACACAAATGTATTGTGTAGGATACACAATCTCCACTTATTAAAAAATAATTAATTGAATGTTTGAGAGACTGTCGCTTAACTTGAAACTTAAGTAAATCTTGGTCACTTCATCCTACAAACGGTAATTTTAGCGCTATAGTTAAGAGGCTGTTTTAAACATAGATAACACGGAGGAAGAGATATGGTAAAAGAAACAGAGAGTTTTGATAGTAATCTAGGGGGCGATGCGGCGCTGCTAACGGAAACGTTGGAAGAGGTATTAAAATCTTCAGGAGACCCAACTGATCAGAAGTATATTGAACTAAAAAATAAAGCAAAGCGGGTACTAGAAGATGTAAGGTGTCGTGTTAGCCGTGCGTCAGACAGCTATTATTATCGTGCTAAAAATGCAGCTTACCGCGCAGATAATTACGTGCATGAAAAACCTTGGTATGGTATTGGCATAGGCGTCGCTAGCGGTCTAATCCTCGGTCTGCTGCTAAAACGCCGCTAAAAATTCTAGGATATAGGATATAGAAAAACGGCAGGCAGTCCTGCCGTTTTTACTATTTTTTCAAAGTGTATTCTTAATTATCTAGAAACTTTCTAGGCCATTTGATTTCTTGATATTAGTGTGAGAATAGTATTCTCATGATTAAAGTAACCATAATCTTCTGCTATTGCAGGAGTAGTAAAAAAATAGTGTTAGCGACGAATATATAGTGTTGATAGCTCCGTAGTATATGGAGCGTGGCCCCGCTCTCCCCCCCCACCATAGGCAATCGATGATCCAGTTGTTCCATCTAAATTTTTTAAAGCTCAATTTCGATTTCTTCGGTTACTAGACAGCAGCAAGGCAAAATCTCCCCTTTTTGCAAAAAAGCCAAAGGTTTTTCGGTATAATGTACTTCTCCCTTAATCAGCCGCGTACGACACAATCCGCAGTAGCCTTCACGGCATTGAAATTCTATACAGAGATTATGTGCTTCAAGTGTAGTGAGCAGGTTAGGATGATCTGCTGTACACTCTAGCCGCTGACCAGAGCTACGTAGAATAACAAAGGCACAACTCATATTTATAGCTGAAAATCCTTAAAATCGTTTTTATTCATTGACGAGTCAATTTGACCCACTAGATAAGAGCTTACTTCTACCTCTTGGGGTGCCACTTGCACGTTATCCGAGACCAACCACGAGTTAATCCACGGAATGGGGTTAGAACGTACCTGAAAAGGTAGATTTAGATTTACAGCCTGCATACGAATATTAGTAATATATTCAATATACTGGCAAAGAATGTCCTTGTTCAGACCTATCATCGAACCACTACTGAATAAATATTCAGCCCAATCTTTCTCCTGCTCGGCGACTTTCTTGAATAAATCGCAACATTCGTCGTAACACTCAGCGGCAATTTCTTTTATTTCAGGATCGTCTTCGCCAGTACGCATTAGATTCAGTATATGTTGGGTGCCGGTCAGGTGCAGAGCTTCGTCGCGTGCAATCAAGCGGATTATTTTAGCGTTGCCTTCCATTATTTCACGCTCTGCAAAGGCAAAAGAGCATGCAAAGCTAACGTAAAAGCGTATTGCTTCCAGGGCGTTCACGCTCATTAAACATATATAGAGTTTCTTTTTCAGCATGCGTATATTGACTATAACGGTTTCACCATTGACCATATGTGTCCCTTCCCCCAATATATGCCAAAAATTAGTCATCTCGATTAGATCGTCATAGTACTTTGAGATATCCTGCGCACGGATAAGGATCTGCTCATTTGTAACAATATCGTCAAAAACTAGAGACGGGTCATTCATGATGTTACGGATGATATGGGTATATGAACGCGAGTGAATCGTCTCGGAGAAGGCCCAAGTCTCTACCCACGTTTCTAGCTCAGGAATTGAAATTAACGGCAGAAGAGCAATGTTTGGGCTCCTGCCCTGAATGGAGTCTAAAAGCGTCTGGTATTTCAAGTTACTAACAAAAATGTGCTTTTCGTGCTCTGGCAGAGCCTGATAGTCGATTCGGTCACGTGAAACATCAATTTCTTCTGGACGCCAGAAGAAGGAGAGCTGCTTTTCAATCAGCTTTTCGAAAATGTTGTATTTCTGCTGATCAAAGCGTGCCACGTTGACGGACTGACCAAAGAACATCGGTTCTTTCATTTGATCATTTTTATTCTGTGAAAACGTAGTATAAACCATACAAAACTGTCCTGATGTAAATAGAGGGGAAGCGTAGCCCCGGTCATATGACGCAAGTGGGACAATAGCATCCCGTCTAGCCTTAAATTTTACAAGCCCCGCTTTCGCAACCGTCATCTTGAATGGAAGGCACGAGATCCTCTTGCACGTCTTCCGCACCATCGCGGGTATTTTGGTAGTAGAGAGTCTTTAAACCAAACTTGTATGCAGTTAGTAGATCTTTTAGCAGCTGCTTCATTGGTACCTTACCATTGGAGAAGCGTGCCGGATTATAGTTAGTATTAGAGGAAATCGCTTGATCAATAAACTTCTGCATCAGGCCAACCAGTTGCAAATAACCTTCATTGGATGGCATCTCCCACAGCAGCTCATACTGATTCTTTAGACGCTCATACTCCGGTACTACCTGACGTAGGATGCCATCTTTAGACGCTTTGATACTAATATAACCGCGCGGCGGCTCAATACCATTCGTAGCATTAGAGATCTGCGATGAGGTTTCAGATGGCATGAGTGCAGAGAGCGTAGAGTTGCGTAGACCGTAAGTCTTTATTGATTCTCGTAGGCTTTCCCAGTCAAGATGCAGTGGCTCATTACAAATGTTGTCAAGGTCCTTTTTATAGGTATCGATCGGTAAAATACCTTGTGAATAAGTTGTTTCGTTAAACCATGCACAAGCACCTTTCTCTTTCGCTAGATCATTTGAAGCTCTTAGTAAATAATATTGGATTGCTTCAAAAGTCTTGTAAGTTAAGTTGTTAGCACTACCGTCGGAGTAGCGCACGCCGTTCTTTGCCAGATAGTAAGCAAAGTTAATTACACCTATACCCAGCGTACGGCGACCCATAGTACTACGTTTGGCCGCAGGGATCGGATAGTCCTGATAATCGAGCATAGCGTCGAGCGCACGTACTGTTAGAGTCGCTAGTTCTTTCAAATCATCTAGGCTCTTAATAGTACCAAGATTAAACGCTGACAACGTACAGAGAGCAATTTCTCCGTTTTCATCATTAACATCCTTTAGTGGTTTCGTTGGCAGTGTAATCTCTAGACAAAGGTTGGATTGTCGTACTGGAGCGATGCTAGCATCGAACGGGCTATGAGTATTGCAGTGGTCTACGTTCTGGATGTAGATACGACCAGTAGAGGCACGTTCCTGCATCATCAGCGAGAAGAGTTCAAGTGCTTTTACGCGTTGTTTACGAATACTTTTATCTTGCTCATATTTGATATAGAGGTACTCAAACTTTTCTTGATTAGTAAAGAAAGTATCATATAAATCAGGTACGTCAGACGGGCTAAATAGGGTAATCTCTTCGCCTTGTAGCAAACGCTGATACATCAGCTTATTGATCTGCACGCCGTAGTCTATGTGACGTACACGGTTCCCTTCAACACCACGATTATTTTTGAGCACCAGCAGGCTTTCTACTTCTAGATGCCACATGGGGTAAAAAAGCGTTGCCGCACCACCACGTACTCCTCCCTGTGAGCAGGATTTTACGGCAGTCTGAAAATGTTTGTAGAACGGGATGCAGCCAGTGTGGAAGGCTTCGCCATTACGGATTGGGCTGCCTACCGCACGAATGCGACCGGCGTTGATGCCGATGCCAGCGCGTTGAGAAACATACTTTACGATAGCGCTAGACGTGGCGTTAATTGAATCTAGGCTATCGCCGCACTCAATTAACACGCAGGAGCTAAACTGGCGAGTTGGTGTACGTACACCAGACATTATCGGAGTTGGCAGCGAAATCTTAAAGGTAGAAATTGCATCATAGAAACGCTTAATATAGTCCATACGCGTGTCTCGGGGATAGCTGGAAAAAAGGCAGGCAGAGACTAGAATATATAGGAACTGAGCACTTTCATAGATATCGCCAGTAACACGGTTCTGTGCTAGGTATTTACCTTCAAGCTGTTTTACCGCTGCGTAGGAAAAATTCATATCTCTCCAGTGATCTATAAATTCGTCCATTTGTTCGAATTCTTCAACGGAGTAGTCCTCTAGCAAATGGCGGTCATATTTTCCTATTTCCACCATACGTACCACCTGATCATACAGCTTAGGAGGTTCAAACTGGCCATAAGCCTTTTTACGTAAGTGGAAGATCGCTAAACGTGCAGCAAGATATTGATAATCTGGCGTAACACGAGAAATCAAATCTGCGGCGGCCTTAATAATGGTTTCATGAATCTCAGAGGTCCTGATACCATCGTAAAATTGAATATGGGAGCGCAACTCAACTTGGGAAATAGAGACATTGCTTAGCCCTTCAGAAGCCCAATCGAGTACCCGGTGAATTTTGTCGAGATCAATGCTTTCCTGACTGCCATCGCGTTTAGTAACGAGCAGACTGTGATTCATGTCGTATAATACCATCCATCAGTGAAAAAAATACCTGTTTATTCATAAGTTTATTCAAATGAATAACTCTTTAAATAAACACTATATGTTGGGGGTTAAGAGACAATCGGTAACTATATGGAGGTTTATTCTAGTGACATGACGCCAGATAACAAGATGGAAAATGATATCTACAGAGCTTGTGTTTTTATGGAATTTCTTAACCCCTCGACTTATAAGGGCTAATAGCACAGAAACTAGTGTAGTAAAAAATTCTAGTTTTTGATCAACAGCTGATTTCTCATGCACTATTCATTCTCTGTAGTAGAGTAGATAGAAAGACAGATGGAAAGTGGGTGTAGCATCTTCTTAGCGTTGTACACGATGTACTTGCGTATAACGTGTACATAACATCTAGTTAACATTGATGTTATAACTCAGATAATATTGATTAGTCAGAATATTTTAAGTGCATAACACGTGATATATAATCTGGCGCCGGAAAATTCCATGAAAGCATACGTAAAAAAGGTTGTTAACATTCACCAGTAGGCTGGCGTGTGATATACTTTGCATTTTTAGAATTCGGGCATATGTAGAGGGGGGGATCGGCTCCATGCGCGACCTTGCAAGAAAAATTACATCGGTCAATATCGAAGAAGAATTGAAAAAATCCTATCTCGATTATGCCATGTCGGTCATCGTTGGACGAGCCTTACCTGATGTACGTGATGGTTTGAAACCTGTCCACCGCCGTGTGCTTTACGCGATGAGAGAATTGGGTAATGACTGGGATAGACCCTATAAAAAATCCGCGCGTGTAGTCGGTGATGTGATAGGAAAATATCATCCGCATGGGGACTCTGCCGTTTATGATACTATTGTCCGCATGGCTCAACCTTTCTCGTTACGTTACATGCTGGTGGATGGCCAGGGTAACTTCGGCTCTGTTGATGGTGACTCCGCCGCAGCGATGCGTTATACAGAAGTGCGTATGTCACGTATCGCCCATGATATGCTCGCTGACTTAGAAAAAGAGACCGTTGACTTCGTGCCAAACTATGACGGTACCGAACGAATCCCTAAAGTCCTACCTACTAAAATACCTAGCCTATTGGTTAATGGTTCTTCTGGTATAGCCGTAGGTATGGCCACCAACATTCCGCCACATAACCTGACGGAAGTAATTAACGGGTGCCTCGCTTATATAAACAATGAAAGTATCAGTGTCGAAGGACTGATGGAGCATATTTCAGGACCAGATTTCCCAACAGCAGCGATTATCAACGGTCATCAAGGTATTGAAGAGGCATACCGCACTGGCCGTGGTAAAATTTACATTCGTGCGCGTAGCAAATTAGAAATTGACAATAAAACTGGCCGTGAAAATATCATAATCTATGAGATTCCCTATCAGGTTAATAAAGCGCGCTTGATAGAGAAAATTGCCGAGCTAGTGAAAGAAAAACGTGTTGAAGGCATCAGTGCACTGCGCGACGAGTCTGACAAAGATGGCATGCGCATCGTAATTGAAATAAGGCGCAATGCGGTAGGTGAAGTGATTCTTAATAACCTCTATTCGCTAACCCAACTTCAAATATCTTTTGGTATCAATATGGTAGCTCTGCATAAGGGCCAACCAAAAATAATGACACTAAAGGATATTTTAGAAGCATTTATGCATCATCGGCGCGAAGTTGTAACACGTCGTACCATTTTTGAATTGCGCAAAGCTCGTGACCGCGCACATATCCTTGAAGGTCTGGTAATTGCGCTAGTCAACATTGATTCAATGATTGATCTAATTCGCCGGGCATCAACTCCGCTCGAAGCGAAAACTGAATTGATCGTACAGCCTTGGAATCTGGGCAACATAGCTACTATGCTGAATATCGATAATAATAATACATCTCGTAGGCCGCAGTGGCTTAACGAAGCGTTCGGCATTGCCGGTAATTGCTACTATCTAACCGAGCAGCAAACACAAGCAATCCTTGATCTGCGTTTACATAAACTTACTAGCCTTGAGTATGAGAAATTAGTAAATGAATACAAAGATTTATTGGATAAGATCTCCGAACTACTGAATATTCTAATGAATACTGAGCATTTGATAAAAGTGATTAGTGAGGAATTAATCGCCATACGTGACCGGTTTGGCGACCAACGCCGTACCGAAATTACCAATAATGGCGCAGATATCAATATCGAAGACCTCATCAATCAGGAAGACGTTGTAGTAACATTATCGCATCAGGGTTATGTCAAGTACCAGCCGCTTGCAGATTATGAAGCACAGCGGCGCGGCGGTAAAGGTAAACTAGCGGTACGTATTAAAGAGGAAGATTTTATTAATTGTCTATTAGTAGCCAATACTCATGATACCATCCTTTGTTTCTCCAGCCGTGGTCGCCTTTATTGGAGAAAAGTTTATCAGTTACCAGAAGCAAGTCGTAATGCACGTGGCCGTCCATTTGTCAACCTACTACCACTACAGCTTGATGAACGCATCACTGCTATCCTACCAGTGCGTGAATATACCAAAGGCTTTAACATCTTTATGGCGACTGTCAGGGGTACTGTGAAAAAAACGGCGCTGCAGGAGTTTAGCCGTCCTCGAAGTGCGGGTATTATTGCAGTGACTTTATGTAAGAATGATGAGCTGATTGGTGTTGCACTCACTAACGGCAATGATGAGGCAATGCTGTTCTCCGCTGCGGGTAAAGTAGTGCGATTTTCTGAATCTGAAGTGCGTACTATGGGCCGTACCGCATCTGGCGTTCGCGGCATCAAGCTGGCAGAAAAGGATCGCGTGGTGTCGCTGATCGTGCCGCGTAAAGGGGGTTCAATTCTTACCGTGACGCAAAATGGTTACGGCAAGCGTACAGCTAACAGCAAGTACCCGACTAAATCACGTGCTACGCGGGGAGTGATTTCCATCAAAGTCACTGAACGTAATGGCCCAGTAATTGGCGCAGTGCAGGTCGAGGAGATCGATCAAATTATGATGATCACCGATGCAGGTACTCTAGTTCGTACCCGTGTCTCCGAAGTAAGTATCGTAGGACGTAATACTCAAGGTGTCATCTTGATACGTACTGCAGAAGATGAAAATGTTGTGGGACTACAGCGCGTAGTTGAATCTGTAGAAGAGAAAGAACTAGCCACCTTGAATAGAATGATGATAGAAAAAGAAGAGAATGTAGCATTGGAAGAAGATGCCGGTAATGCGCTATAATTGGATAAGATGAAGTGAATATTTGCTTGTTAAAGCCTCAAGCCAACAGCTTCATGAAAAACGGACATACCATTACGATTTGTGTAGCAGGAAATTTCTACTATATATACCTTTCCTTTTAACTTTTTTGTAACGATGTTTCTTAAACTATCTACGCTCTTTTTGAGATTATGCTACACATGTCATGATATTTAGTTTCTTCATAATTTGTGCTAGCTATATAGCTCCTCAAGTTAGCACAAGCGATTACCATATTTTGCATAATTATTTACTTGCATGATATAAAATATAATTTTAAAACTCCGGAAGTGATATAGTAATTTATTTCGGTTTGTTTTTTCTTTGAAATTTGCAAACCTAACGCGTTGATGATGTATAAAATTAGGGAAAACAAAATTTAAAGAAGTTAATATATTACAAAGTGATCAATTTATATTTGAAAATATATTAACTTACATCGATTATCAAATTTACTTACCGAATCACAATAACTTTATTGAAATTGGCAATTTCAATATTGATAATATGCTATATCATGTTTATCTAGTTTATTCATTTTATCCCTGCTCGCCTTTAGTATTGCATACTATACGCTATTTTCTCGTTTTTCATGTAGCATATTAAGCATATTCTTTAATTTTTATTGCTATCATTTTATTTTTCACCTTAAGTAAGGCCTCCTAGCTTTACAGAAATGTTTTCGCTAATTTTGGAGTGATGGGTATCATAGTATTTCTCATTTTTGCTAGTGAATTAATTTGCTTTGCTTACTGTATTTTATTACATTAATAAATCCGAAAGTCGATAGATATACATCTAGAATAGACTATTTTTTTAAATATAAAAAAGTTGCTAAGTCATCTTTTTGCTTGAGAATCGAAATTTAGCTAGAAGCATAAAATATTTAATATTTTTTAGCAGATAAAATTCTATGTCTAACTAATTAGAGTCACAGGAAGATGAAGATGACTACGCTAGTATTTTTCCCATGAGCATTAGAAGCAAGCTAGTTTTACTGTCACTGCAGAAATTTGCCAATGTTAAAAATAAAAAATGTGGTTCATGGTTGGCAACAAGCACCTCATTTACTGAACCCGCTTTTAATTTACTCTATTAATCTAGGCAAATTTAGAATGATATTTTATATTATCTATGAAATATGATTTATGAAATTTTCAGATTAGTTTTTATTAGATTTTAGCTTTAACTAAAGCATTATAAATAATGAGTCAAAATGCGATATTGGAATATTTTGTTACTATTAACTTTAATAGGTGTTATGAGTGCTTGCGATAAGCAGTCTATGTCGCAGGTGATGGTACTACAAGGTAAAGTCATGGGCACAGTATGGCGTGTAGTGCTGTTTGGTGTTGATAGCGTGCACAAAAAAGCGTTACAGCAGGCAATTCAGCGACAGCTGGACGCAGATGACCATATGCTTTCAACTTGGAAACCAGATTCATTGTTATCACGATTCAATAGTTATCAAGGCTATGCAATGCAGCCGATCAGCGCTGATATGGCGGATATAGTGACCAAGGCGTTACGTATCGGAGCGAAAACTAAAGGTGCTATGGATATTACCATAGGCCGGTTGGTGAATTTATGGGGATTCGGATCGGTGAAACAGCCTGTTCATATGCCAACTGATGCAGAGATTACTTTAGTTAAAACACAAACTGGCTTACAACACTTGCGCGTAATTCAGACGGTTGCGGGACAGTGGTTACAAAAAAAAAATCCGGGACTTTATGTTGATCTCTCCACAATGGGTGAAGGATATGCAACTGATCATTTAGCACGTTTGATAGAACGTCAGGGTATCAATAATTATCTCGTATCAGTCGGTGGTGCATTGTTTAGCCGTGGCCATAATGGAAAAGGCAAATCATGGCGTATAGCTATTCAGAAACCTACCGACAATGAAAACACTGCACAAACTTACGTCAATTTGCAAGGGTATGGCATTAGCACTTCGGGTAGCTATCGCAATTATTATGAACTAGATGGTAGACGTATTTCACATATTATTGATCCAGCAACTGGCTGGCCCATTAAACATAAGTTGGTCTCCGCCACGGTAATTGCTACTACGGCGCTGGAGGCAGATGGGTGGGATACTGGACTGATGGTGCTAGGTAGTGAAAAAGCAAAAGAACTGGCATTAGAACAACAACTGGCTGTATATCTAATCAGTAAAGAGAAAGATAAGTTCGTTAGCTGGATGTCTCCGCAGTTTTTGATTTTTTTGACGAAAGGGAAAAATGGTAATAGGGACAATTTTTAATTTGTGTATTGACAAAACATGATTAAGAGCACCCATACCCTAGTTAATGCAAAAGCGTTTTATGCTATGAAGCTTTAGGGGTAGGTATATATTTTTCTTCGTTCTTCCTTAATATAAACACAGTTTATAAAACGTGGCTAATTAGAATTAGCTGGGAGACTGCCAGTATCTTATTTAGAATCATATATAGATGTTATTAGATTAGTCTGTGATGTATCCATGTTAAAAAAATATTAAGTGAGTTTAGTAGTTAATAGTAGGATTGCTTATCCTTACATCTCTCTGATAAAAAATGGAATCATCCTTTTCTGTTAGAAGCAGTGTATGTGTTGCAATCATGTGAGTAGTGATACTACATATAAAATTCTCGCTATTAATCTTTTTATAAACTATTAATCTTTTATAAAATTAGTGATATTTTATAATCGAACTTAGTAGATTCTTTCGAAAATTTACAGCTAAAGGTAACATGGTGTGTTGCTGTTCTTTAATGTGCATCGCTCTGAGCATATCTGGTCGTGGAGGCGCCACGTAGCTGCGTTATAATGTATGCTCGTATAAAAATAACAAATGATGTACGGTATTCAGTGCAATGTGTGCGTATCTTTACTCACTCTACTCTTGAGAGTGAGTAAAGATATAGCAATGATGCTTAAATTCAGTAACTTTTTTATAAAGACTGTGTTTTGATAAACATGATTTTTGTTAATCTAATATTAAGAGGTGTATTAAATTAATTAATAATAATTGGAGAAGCTCGTAAGGTTGCGTAAGCATACTAAATAAAGTATTTTTATTATAAATAATAGAATAAATATTAATGGATTAGAATGTTTTTATTCTATTAAGTAGTTTCGATATAGGTGTTATGTACATTGGTTGAATATTGACTATTTTAAGTCAGTTAAAGCGATTTATTTCTTTTTTGATTTCCTTGTTTTAAGCTTGTTATTTCTCTAGTTGTAAGACCTCTTTTAGGTTGGAAGATGATGTAGCATCATCACTTGATTTTCGGGAAAGGTACCTTCTGATTTTTGTTTGATAGAAAAATATATTAGAGAGAATAATTTTAGTAAAAAACAAGAATTATGCGCACAAATCAAGGTAAGAATACTGTTGTTAGTGTTGTAGATCGTGATCGGCACGAGAGGATTTGAACCTCCGACCCCTGACACCCCATGACAGTGCGCTACCAAGCTGCGCTACGTGCCGAACAAGGATTATACTTTTTTTTTGGCATAAAACAACTGTGACAGTTGATTATAATTAAGGGAGGGGGGGTCTTTACTATCTTTAGCTTAGTAGAGTGATGACCTACCGATGCTACTCAGCAGGTTATCTGTTTCAACGAATAGATTAAGCATGGATAATTAATTTGAAAACAGTCCTTCTTCATGTTCTTAAGAATCATTTAATAGGCCAGTGCAGTGCGCAAATATAGAAGATTCTGTATAATCAGAACTATTACATCGTAATCAATCAGGTAACCAATAAGCTACAAAGTCAAATCATGCTAAATAAAGCATCAATGAACCTATAAATTAGCAAAAATTCTTAAATTACCGGCCTAGTCTGAACCATGAGCATTATAAATTTCCTTTCAAAAAGGTTCGTAAATTAATAGCACTGCGTGCGTACTCAAAGTGCTAAGTAATGAGCACTGCGCCATCGACATAACAAGCACATGCCATTTTATTATAGTCTGTCATCAACACTCACTCTTATAAAACCAAATTAAGAATATACCGAGTAAAAATTGAAACACCGTCTTTTCCCGATATGATGATCAATATTATCTCGCGGTAAAAATAACTATAGGAAGCAAATACTGTAATTGTAATACTACCATAAAGATCAAGTGTAAAAACAGATTCCTAGAATATATATAGTAAAAAAATGACCTGAATTTCAGTTATTTAAAATAAAAAATTATTAAGAGAAAACCTCAGGTAATAGCAGATTTTTAATAAAAGAACTTTATAAATATTATTAATTATTCATATTCAAAATATAGTATAGTTTATCATTGGATACGATTAGTTTTCTTGTAATTTTATTGAAAATATCTTGATGGGCCATCACACAATATTAGTATCTAACACTGAAGCTGTTTGAATACTCCCCTAAACTAAATGAGAATCTACCATGAGTTTACATATTGAACAAATTATCTTACATCAACTTATTCAATACGAGGAGAATGAGCAAAGCTTACGGTCTATTTAATAAAGACAGTAAGCTTGCAGATTTATTATGTAATTACCAAGAGGAGGGTCATAGTGGATTCATAGAGTTTAGCAATACTACGACCAGTCTTCTGAGTGATCAGCTGACCAAATATCGCTTCTTTGAAGAAAGTGTGGTGTTATTTGCGCATTATCGCTATTTAGTGACATATTAACTGCTAATTGCGGTGTTAAACATCCTAAGCAGGATGCGTGTTAATGAACAATTAGATATTAGCAGCATGCACTCTCTTAACATCAATCATACAAATATTGCTATTCGTATCAATTTAACTGCATGGAAACTAACACCGGGATCTACGTGCTATCTGACTTTCTTACATGGACGAATAGGGAATAAAGCCACTGCTTTTTTATGGATTTTCTCAGAACCAACATTGTTCTGGACGTCAAAACGAAAAACTTTGATCTACTGGAGGCAGTAGGTGAATATTGCACAGAATTAAAATTAGAGAAAAATATTTATCAGCACTATCGCCAGCAAATTTACAGATACTGCAACGGACAGCTACGTACAACAGGTAAGGAAATTGTATTGGAGGATTTATTGAAGGAGCTTCCACTTCTCGGCAGAAAATATTTTTATGAGTTCACACAGGAGCGAGGTTATAATCTCGAAGAGAACTTTCTAGTAGACCGCAACACACACTACGTTAGCTCACTAAATTTACTGGCAGCGGAAGGTGGTCTGACGCTGAATTTTGACGCCTTACTGTTGGGAAATTGTATCTTTTGGGAGTCTATCCACGGATAGATTAACCATTCAGGGCATACCACCAAACGCAAGCAGCTACAATATTGGCTACTACAATATTGTACGGAACACCCTACGTAAGGAGGGTGTTCTTCTAGCTGAAAAATCTTAAAAGCAGCGCTATCAATAGCAGATATTTATCTTGCGTATTACCTGTTAATAGACATTTTCATTTTAGGGTTAAAAAAACGCTTGATAATAATGTCATTTTATTTTTAGGTAATTAAATACGCATAAAGTCAATGTGGTTTAATTTTAGTTTGAACGGATGACGTTGGACAGCCTGTATTTTAACTTTAGTTTCTTTACTGTCGACAACTACAGTCAAAATACTACTGTAAAACTCAGGTTTTTCTTGCATGTTCATTATAGTATCGTGATCTAATATGATGGGTATAGTTTCTTCATCACCACCATAAATAATTGCCGGGAATTTATTTTCTGCGCGTAGTCGGCGGTTCGCACCCTTACCTTTTTTTTTACGTATCTCTGCGTTTATAGTGAACATGATGATATCTCTTAATGAAATCCTCTGCTAAAGGCTACTCAAAAATAGTGATTCTAGATGCTAGAATGGTTATTATTGTAACCACAATATACAGAGAAAGCAAATAATTTACTATCGCCTAGCGAAACTTATCGGAATGATAGAAGCAACTTATGCTTATAATATTTAACAAATAAATTTCTTGATTATTGGGTATGTAGTGTACGCTTCCTGGAGTAGAGGAAAGTTCTCTATTTGATATTAACAGGAACGTCTTGTAGTTATCCTACATTAATCACTTAAAATTAACTATTGACCAGTCAACCAGTGGTATAACCACTCGGCAAATAAAATAAAAAAACAAACACCACTATTTATTTTCCCGTATACCAAGTTTTTATAACAGAAATAACATATTTGATACCTTATTTAATGAAGTGTTTAAAAACTTTATTAAACACTAAAATTAAGATGAAATCTTCTCATAGAAAATTGTTAATATTAGAAAAATATATATCTTGAATATATTTATGAGTAAATATGAACAGAAAGGCGCATGGATCAATAACTTATAGTATTTTCCTATAATGTAATCCAAACTTCATTTGGAGATTCTAGTACTCATTAGCTTACTCTTGAAACTGCTTTGAAAATTACTTTCGTTGTGGATAATCAGTAATTAAAATTAATACGCATATCCGCTATTATTTAGTATAAGGAATGTATTCAAGAGAAGTAGTATAAAACAGAACTTCAGATAGATATAAATTACGAAAGTCATTCATAACTTCTTTTCTGATCAAGTACCCATAAAGCACATCACTATTTTCTCATTGGCTAATATTGGTATGTTAGTTCCATTACTGATGTTTTAATAATAAAAGCGAGCATTAAAGACATTAGGTGATATGTCTTAAAGAAGATCAATTCTTTTGCAAGAAAGAGTGTAGATATCTGTTAATAACTTGCTTATCTTATTGTTAATGTAAAGTAAAGACTTGTTAGTACCAAAGAAAATAGCATAAAAAAATAATCTACTACTCCTTAATGTTCCTAGTTCTTTATGTGATTTAAACCAACTTGAATCATAAGATATAAAAATATTTTTTATTTAACCCTTAACTAAGTGTTTATAAACTCTTCTATTTAAAAGGTAATGACTATGGCTATTTATATTTATACAGCAGTTTATGACACAATGTGTTGATGAGAACATCGCTCAGCGGAGTTAGTAGTATCCAGCTCATTCCAATTAGCAACACCGAAAGCGAACCAACAGCAATATCGGTAAACCAATGCGCACCCGACATTATGCGCGGTAGAGAGAAGATCACACTGATAGAAGCACTGATGAAAAGTGTGTGGAACCCGAAGTAGCGCCACATAAAGCAAGAGAAGATCATTAACATCATGCCGTGATCACCAGGGAAGCTGTTGCTAGAGGCATCTTTAGTAGTAATGCCAGTAAGTAGGCTAACGCGATGCGCGTTTTTGAAAAAAAGAGTTGGGCTTTTATGTTGCACTGGTAAAAGGTGACTAAGTTGATTGATGATCAACGCACTGAGCAACATGATGATGCCGATTGCCAGTATCCGTTGGCGGCCTAATAGTGTTTCTCGGTTCCAGTAAAAAAAATAGATAATACCCATCGCAAATAGTGATATCAGATCGAAAACTCGACAGTTAGTGACTGCGACTAGTAGTGCAAATCCCGGATGGTGAACAATTTGATTATTAAAGCTAAAAAAAATAACCTTATTAATACTTGCCCAGAAACCATGGTTCGGTGGAAGATACCAAGAAAGAAACAGTGCAAAACCAATTGCATTTAGCAATAGTATTGTGACAAGACGAGTTGTGCGCATGGG
Source organism: Pantoea sp. Nvir (assembly GCF_009829915.1). Classification (GTDB taxonomy): domain Bacteria; phylum Pseudomonadota; class Gammaproteobacteria; order Enterobacterales; family Enterobacteriaceae; genus Pantoea. The sequence continues at coordinate 156,929 of NZ_SZZW01000002.1, forward strand.
ATGCACTCAAAGAAAAATTATGGTTTAAATTAACTTAATGAGTTGAAATGACTTTTCGACTAATATGACAGACACCTGCATTAAGCTATCGGCCGAAACTATTAGGTTAATAATCAGGTTAATAAGGCCTATTATCGCAAATTTTAACATGCGATTCATTGGTTTAAATACTTATTTATGCAAGATGTACCCCTACAAATTACATATGCTATTTAAGAGTTCATAACTGGTGTTATGATACAATATAGTACTACAAGGTAAAATCTTGTATCTTTTTTGAATCTCCTAGTTGTATGTAAAATGGTTACTCTGTCACATTTTATTACATCTAGTAAGAGCTAGCAAATCGTTTCTTATTTTAGCAGTATTTTTGTATCTATTACCAGATCAGCTGATAGCTATCAGCTTGAAGTTAAGATGTTGTGCAGTCCTCTATTGATTTTCGATTCTACTTGATGTAAGTCAAGATGCGTTAGGATACCGCATCCTAAGTTCACTAAACTGGTCACCAAATACTTCAGTACTTACTAAGTTAAGCTTAGCTTGATAAGCCGTATCAAACATTCAGCTGGTTTCATTGCGAATTCTCGCTTGTCGATGATAGATGATATATATAGAGAGAGGGTAGTACGGTCGGATATTATGCTAGTCGTTTACTGGTAGGTACAGACATAGAGAACACAATACTGCTGTGCACCAACACACCTTTCAAAGGTGTGTCTCTGCTGACACCATGTACCTCAAGAAGGATGGCAGGTGGCATATCTATTGTTCATTTTTAAAATGAACATGCTAACGCTGGTGTTGAGTTACTAAATATTAATTATCACGGGTACGCAATAAGACTAAATTAGTTGAGTATAAAATAACGGGACAGAATTAAAAAAAACTACGGTCTGCTATAATTCACACAGGCCGTTGGTTTCTTCTACCTATTACCTATGCTGCTTGCTTTAAAACAGCACTTAAAAGATTAAGAGAGATACAATAAACTATTTTTTTGATTTTTCTGCTGTGATTTTAACCACGCAATCTCATCTTTCCAGATATCCGGATTGATGGTTTCAAGTATCATTGGAATACCATTAAAGCGCTGATCTTGCATGAGCCAACTAAATACTGTTGTTCCGATATTGCCTGCACCTAAACTATGATGACGATCAACACGACTACCAAGGCAGCTTTTAGCATCGTTAAGGTGCATGCCGCGCAGATACTGAAAGCCGACAATATTCTCAAAAGCGGTAAAAGTCTTTTCACATGCCTCTTCAGTACGTAGATCGTAGCCACTTGCGAAGGCATGACAAGTATCGATACAAACACCTATGCGAGATTTATCTTCAATATGTTCTATAATAGTTGTCAGATGTTCGAAACGGAAACCCATATTGCTACCCTGCCCAGCTGTGTTCTCAATTACTGCTGTTACCTGTGAAGTTTTATCTAATGCAATATTTATTGATTCGGCAATGCGCTTCAAACAAGCATTTTCCTCTATCTGATGTAGATGGCTACCTGGATGAAAGTTAAGCAGTGTTAAACCTAGTCGTTCAGCACGCTGCATTTCATCAATGAAGGCTTCACGCGATTTTTCTAGTGCATCTATGACTGGATGACCGAGGTTAATTAGAAAGCTATCATGTGGTAAAATCTGGTGTGAACCAAAATTATATTTTTTACATGCAGATTTAAATGCGTCAATTGTAAAAGTAGAGAGTGGTGTCGCTTTCCACTGCCTTTGATTCTTGGTAAACAGGGTAAAAGCGGTAGCTTCTAGTTCATGTGCACGGATCACTGCCTGATCCAGGCCTCCAGCAGCACTAACGTGTGCGCCGATATATTTCATGCCGCTTTCTCCTAAAAATACCTAGTTAAACGGGGCCTAATACGTCATATTCAACATGCTTAACTTGTAAAATACTACTCCAGTAGATTGACCTGTACCCGATAAAAAATAAACCATTCACTCTGGGGAAAAATCATATTCTGCGCAAGCATTATTTATTTTCGTACTAGCGCAAAACAGCAGGTGAAAATAACGTACTTGGATACATGTACATATCCTTTCAATAATACCCGCATCAAATTAGAATTTTTGTTAATATCATTAGACTTTAAAATTGGTAGATAATAAAACAATTAAACAGTTGTACGAGGCCATAAATCTAGTGGCACACTTTATAGATTGACGACGTCTTGGGCTGCGACTGTAAAACAGTACTCACTGCTCAAGCAGAATTACATAAATAGTTAATATTGCCTGTTTTATTCCTTAACTCTAACTGTATGACCAGTAATTACCATCTAAAATGTGATATTTATCAATAATCTTAAAATGAAAATGTAAGAAATCTTTTATAAAAAGATTGGTATCAGGAGAAAAACAGTGTTGTAAATGCTCCATGACTACTACTTATGAGTAGGTTTTTTACAAACTGTTTAATAAGAAACAGGTAGTAAAATATAATACTGACAAGTGAGTATATTTGTCGAATGCTACTACTGAGGTAAATATTCACGATATGTTGTATAATGAATGCAAGGAGAAAAGGAGAATATCTAGGACCTGTAAATTATATTTTACCGGTATTGTAATTATCTACATCGCATGTATTAAGCAGTGAAAATAGCACAATATATATCTACGCAAGTAGTACTATCAAAGAATCCTTTGACCATTTTTATGGTGAATAGCAGTCTATGTTCGGAATTTTCCTCTCCTATAACTGAAACTGAGTATCGGTAATGGGATATAATTGGCGTAATTAGTCTCTTTCTGCGTCCATGACCGTTTAATTAATAAATCGAACTAAATGACTTAATGAATAGTCAATTTTGGTTAGAAGATGATCTAGTTATGAACGCACGCCATACAGTATTGCCACTAATAGAAATACTTCTTTTCTATTTTCAGTAGACAATATAGTAGTTTTTCTTGTAATTCGGCGACGACCGTGAAGCTAATGCATGGCAGAACATATTATGTCAGTTCTGTCTAGAATAAAGTGAATTTCTAGAAGAGAGATAGTGTGTGCACATGCATAAAAAAGCAAATAAAACACAACAATCTACTTTACGACGTGATTTAAAAGAACGTCACTTGACGATGATTGCCATTGGCGGGTCGATCGGCACTGGTCTCTTCGTAGCCTCAGGTGCTATCATATCGCAGGCAGGACCTGGCGGTGCGCTACTTTCCTATGGATTGATTGGTTTAATGGTATACTGCTTGATGACAAGCCTCGGAGAACTTGCAGCCTTTATGCCGGTTTCCGGATCCTTTGCTACTTATGGTTCAAAATATGTAGAAGAGGGTTTTGGTTTTTCTTTGGGATGGAACTACTGGTACAACTGGGCCGTGACTATCGCTGTGGATCTCGTGGCTTCACAGTTAGTAATGGATTACTGGTTCCCTAATACGCCGGGTTGGATCTGGAGCGCACTCTTCCTTATCCTAATATTTCTGCTTAACTATATTTCAGTGAAAGGATTTGGTGAAGCTGAATACTGGTTCTCGCTGATTAAGGTGATAGCCATCATTATTTTTATCATAGTCGGTATGTTGATAATCCTTGGTATCCTACATGGCGGTGAACATGTTGGCTGGCATAACTGGCATGTTGGTGAAGCACCATTTGCAGGTGGTTTTTCTGCCATGATAGGCGTGGCGATGATTGTAGGATTTTCTTTTCAAGGTACTGAGATTATTGGAATTGCTGCAGGTGAATCTAAGGATCCGGCAAAAAATATTCCGCGCGCGGTGCGCCAGGTTTTTTGGCGTATTTTGCTGTTCTATATCCTCGCTATTCTAATCATCAGTTTAATTCTACCTTATAACGATCCACTACTGCTGAATAATAACGTTACGGCTATCAGTATCAGTCCTTTTACATTAGTATTCAAAAATGCGGGGCTGATGTTAGCAGCAGCGGTAATGAACGTGGTAATACTAACTGCAGTGTTATCAGCTGGAAACTCGGGCATGTATGCTTCAACGCGTATGTTATATAATTTAGCCAATGAAGGTAAAGCACCGCGCATTTTTGCAAAGCTATCGAAAGGAGGGGTACCGCGTAACGCACTACTAGCTACTACTATGCTGGCAGGACTCTGCTTCCTAACCTCGAAATTCAGCAACCAGGAAGTATACCTATGGTTGCTAAATACTTCAGGCGTGACCGGTTTTATCGCTTGGCTTGGCATTGCCATTAGCCATTATCGCTTTCGACGCGGCTATATTGCACAGGGTAATAGCCATCTTCATCTGCCTTACCGTTCTAGCTTTTTTCCGCTTGGTCCAATTTTCTCCTTTGTTCTCTCCCTGAGTATTACTTTCGGCCAGAACTATAAAGCATTCCTTGCAAATCATATCGACTGGTACGGCGTTACCGCTACTTATATTGGAATCCCGCTTTTTTTAATTATCTGGATGGGATACAGGCTAATATGTGGCACCCGTTTCGTGAAATATAGAGAAATGCAATTCCCAATATACAAAGTTTGACTATTTAAAAAAATCATGAGGTGCGATCAGGAATTTTTTTTCATTTCGACCCCGGGTATAGGGAATCTTACTTTATACAGCTGCCGTGATATCCAGCTGCTAGTGTCGTTATCATCGTTATCTATCTATTATAAATATTCATTTTTCTTTTCATGGTTCCAGTAGCTAGGATATATTCTATTCTTATTAATTAATTATCAACGTGCATTACCATGTGAATGACACACCGATCAATTGATTAATTGAGATTAACGCGACACAGTTAGGAAAATAGCCAAAAGATAGAACATGTTTTATGGGTTACTGACTATGTGTATTAGAATAAATATGATATATTGGTGTTTTAAGATGAATCGTGATTTTCTTTTTCCTCTATGCCTTCATACTTATGCCTAAGTACTTATCGAGAGTACCACGTTCCAATCAATATTAATCTAATATAATTTAGAGGATTATGTAAAAGGTATTGGTGGCAATTAGTTAGATTTTTACAAACAGTGGCGCATTTGTTGAATTTTACTGGAGGTAAAGGGTTACCTATCCAAATGTTTTCAACCTGTACCGGTCGCTAATAATATAGTAACTTTCTGTAAAAGAACCGATGATAGGGCTCCAGTAGAGTTATCGGGTACATTGATGCTGTCTCTCTCCTAACGAAGCGAAAAAAATTTTCAACTGGTTCACTCGTTGCCATACGTTAAGAACCCATATACTGCCTATTTGTAATAGGAAAATGCACTACATTGGAAGATCTATGCATTTTATGAAGGATTTGATGTAAGTTATTTAATTTATTTAAGCTCAATAAGCTGAAAGCGAATGGTGAGATATGTGGAAGACCCTGCGTGGGATCACGATGCAGTTAGTTTTTTATTTAAGATAGATGTTTTTTATTGCCAATCTAGTTTACTGGTATTTTAAAAGACATTATCAATAACTTTCGTAGAAATAATGATTTATTAGTAGATTAATTAAATAGAAAGCTACACAATGTGTACCAGAATGGAGCCTGCTGATCTCTCCGGTGGGTTTTTATATTTATGGAGATGATTACGATGAGCACCCTGAGTCAAGAAGCTATCTTGGTTCACGAAATGCTACTAGCGCGAGGCCTAGAAACACCGTTACATACATTAGCAACTAAAATGGGTTATGAAAACCGTAAACGCCTAATTGCTAGCCATATGACCGAAGTTATACAGCTACTAAATTTAGATCTTGGAGATGATAGCTTAATAGAGACACCATATCGTATGGCTAAAATGTATGTAGATGAAATTTTCTCCGGTTTAGATTATTCTAATTTTCCGAAAATCACAGTTATCAAAAACAAAATGAAAGTTGATGAAATGGTAACAGTACGCGACATCACACTGATTAGCACTTGCGAGCATCACTTTGTAACAATTGATGGTAAAGCTACCGTAGCTTACATCCCAAAAGACAAGATCATTGGTTTATCTAAAATTAATCGCATTGTGCGATTCTTCTCCCAGCGTCCACAGGTGCAAGAGCGTCTAACCCAGCAAGTTCTTGTAGCTCTACAAACTCTTCTCGGCACCAATAGTGTTGCTGTTTCTATTGATGCAGTGCACTATTGCGTAAAAGCACGTGGCGTAAATGACGCTAACAGTGCCACCACTACAACCTCTCTAGGTGGACTGTTTAAGTCGAGTCAAAGTGCCCGTCAGGAATTCTTGCGTACAGTGCGACATGTGGAAATTACATAGCGGTTAATGCTTGCCTCTTCTTCCAATTTAAGAGATTAGTTAGTAGGATCTATGATGTTATTTCGCACTGGCTTTGATTATGTGGTTACTTAGTTTTAAGTATTCTGTTATTCAACAGGGAGTGTTTTTCCTAACTTTGTTTATTACCTTGAAGTTAGCCTAAATAGGCATTTCTTGATTTATTATTCTCTAGAATTTAGTAGTAACAAGTAACTCTAGATTACAACTATTACTACCATGTGGTAGGCATCAGTCTCTGATAGTCGACATATTTTTATTTTTCTATATGAAAAATTAATCCGCAATGTTTCATACGGTTGGTTGGGTTGTGACGTGGGAATAGAAGAGAAGTTTTCTGATTTATTTTTGTTATAAATAGCCCGTTTGAATTACTATTGTATGATATGTAATGTACATTACATAGACACACGTATATTTTATATACCGTTGTATATTAACATAAGTAATGCTGCGTTTCAAATAATGATAATTATTATAAAGTTATATATTGTACATAACTGTCTGCTTTATGTGTGACGTTTTTACTTTACTAACTTGCCATTCCTGAGAATGGCATTTGCAGTGCCTTCTCCAGTGTATTAACTATTGTTATGTAACGTATGCAAAATCTAACTATAAAGTATAATAAGATCCGCTCATTAATTTATGGGATTCAATAACATTATAGGTATTCTAATGTCGACTAGTATAGTCCTACAAGGGAAGACGGATGTATTTACTATTAGGACTCAATGTAACCCCCTCACAGAAATTTTGCTTCTTTAAAAAAGATAACAACGGTAGCGAGGGCACAAGCGCTGCTTGTGAGGGTTAACATAATAAAGGCATCTGTTTTATTTTGAAATGCTTTGTTGCAGTGGAGTATATTACTTATGCTGAGTAGTGTCGCAGTTAGCCCGGTACAAGTGCGTAATCCACCTTTACTATCAAATATAGAACGCCATCATTCGACGGCATAATTGAAAATGCAGATTAGATCACTAATGTGGTCAAGAGTTGTATGTAAGTATTTATAATATGTGATTACATTCACAGTTAATTAACATTGTACTTACTATATACAATGATATTTCCTCAGTATGAGATACTGTATAATGACGTGATAAGCACACCTGGTGTTGCTTCGGCAAGCTGTTAAGGTGGTGGGCATCGTTTTTAATAAAATGTATCGCACAAAGAAAAAAGTCCCTAATCGTAGTTTAGCATCTTAGTGTGATGTTGCCCACTTATTTTTTTAATTAATTCGACGCATTATGTTTTAATAAAGACTCCGCTTACTCTTATGTTAAGAGTGAGGAAGGAGCTATGTATTTCCCTATAAAAATCGGAGATCTTATGAATAAGAAGGTTTTTGCGTTCATAATTTTTTTAGTTACCAGTATGGTATTCGGAGCAACAACCTATGCAGCAGATACGCGTATAGGAGTTGCTATCTATAAATATGATGATAATTTTATGTCTATGGTGCGCAAGGACATTGAGAAAGAAGCTAAAAAAATTGGTGGCATACAACTGTTGATGAATGACTCGCAGAATGACCAGTCTAAACAAAATGACCAAATTGATGTACTGATAGCAAAAGGTGTGAAGTCGCTAGCGATTAATTTAGTTGATCCAGCTGCTGCTGCAGTAGTAATTGATAAAGCACGAAGCAACGATATTCCAATAGTTTTCTTTAACAAAGAACCCAGCATGAAGGTGCTGAACAGCTATGATAAAGCTTACTATGTTGGTGCTGACTCTAAAGAATCAGGTATTATTCAGGGTAAATTAATTGAGAAGCACTGGAAAATGTCTCCAAACTGGGACCTTAATAAAGACGGTCAAATCCAGTTTGTAATGCTAAAAGGTGAACCTGGCCATCCGGATGCTGAAGCGCGTACTAAATACGTTATTGACACCCTGAACAAGGACGATATTAAAACGCAGCAGTTATTAATGGATACCGCGATGTGGGATACCGCTCAGGCCAAAGATAAAATGGACGCTTGGCTCTCCAGCCCGTACGCCAGCAAAATTGAAGTAGTAATTGCTAATAACGATGCCATGGCAATGGGAGCAATTGAAGCGCTGAAATCCCACAATAAGACTTTAATTCCAGTGTTCGGAGTCGATGCGCTTCCAGAAGCGCTGACGCTGGTAAAATCTGGAGCATTAGTAGGCACTGTGCTGAATGATGCTAAACGCCAGGCGCAAGCAACGCTAGATGTGGCGAAAAATTTAGCCGACGGCAAAGCAGCGACGGAAGGCACCAACTTTGCAATTGTTGAAAAAATCGTTCGTGTGCCTTATATCGCAGTTGATAAAGACAACCTTTCTCAATTCCAAGAATAAAATTCTGTCCGTGAGGGTACCGCCAAGCCATACCCCTTTTCAGATGACCAAACCCCTTTAGCCAGGTAAATTATGGGCAGTGATGATCTGACTGTACAGAGTGAATATCTGCTGGAAATGGCGAATATATCAAAATCATTTCCAGGAGTAAAAGCTTTAGATAATATAAACTTAAAAGTACGGCCTTACTCTGTTCACGCATTGGTAGGTGAAAATGGTTCCGGTAAATCAACATTATTAAAATGCCTGTTTGGTATTTATAAAAAAGATACAGGAAATATCCTGTATCAAGGTAAAGCAATTGATTTTCAAAGTTCAAAAGAAGCGCTGAAAAACGGCGTTTCAATGGTGCATCAGGAACTAAATCTTGTTTTACAGTGCTCGGTTATGGACAATATATGGTTGGGACGCTATCCCCAAAAGGGACCCTTTATCAATCAAAATAAAATGTATAGTGATACTAAAGCAATATTTAAAGAACTAGGCATTGATATCGATCCATACCACAAGGTAGTCAATCTTTCTATCTCACAGATGCAGATGATCGAAATTGCTAAAGCATTTTCCTATAACGCCAAAATTATCATCATGGATGAGCCTACCTCGTCATTAACCGAAAAAGAGATAATCCATCTTTTTACTATAATTCGTAAGTTGAAAGATTCCGGTTGCGGCATTATTTATATATCTCATAAGATGGAAGAAATTTTTCAACTGTGTGATGAAATTACGATTCTGCGCGACGGGCAGTGCATTACTACTCAGAAGCTGAAAAGCTTAGGTATGGAGGAAATTACTGCCATGATGGTTGGTCGTTCTCTTAACCAGCGATTCCCGCACAAGAGTAATATGCCAGGAGAAGTTATTCTTGAAGTATGTAATTTAACTGCTCTGCGTCAGCCGTCAATTCAAGATGTCTCATTTTATTTGCATAAAGGGGAGATCCTGGGTATTGCTGGATTAGTAGGTGCCAAACGTACTGATATCGTCGAGACCCTATTCGGCATGCGCGAAAAGGTCAGTGGCACTATCAAACTGTACGGTAAGGAGATTAATAATACCAGTCCCAACAAAGCTATTAAGAACGGTTTTGCGTTGGTAACTGAAGAGCGCCGCTTTACTGGTATTTATGCCTTTCTAGATGTGAAATTTAATTCATTAATCTCTAATATTTATAAATATAAAAATAAAATAGGGTTACTAGATAATAAAAAGATGAAAAACGATACCCAATGGGTTATTGAAGCTATGAGTGTGAAGACATTAGACCATAGTACGCAAATCAGGTTTCTTTCAGGAGGAAACCAACAAAAAGTAATTATTGGCCGCTGGTTATTAGCTCAACCTGAAATATTGATGTTAGATGAACCAACACGCGGTATTGACGTTGGAGCTAAGTTTGAAATCTACCAACTCATTATTGAATTGGCAAAAAAAAAGAAAGGTATTATTATTATTTCCTCAGAAATGCCAGAGCTGTTGGGTATTACCGATCGCATTCTCGTCATGAGTAATGGTAAGGTAGTCAGCATTTTAGATACCAAGAAAACCACGCAGAATGAAATATTGCGTTTAGCGTCATTATACCTTTAATAAAGCAAGGCCTGTTAATATGAAAAAGAATGCGCTAACCTGGCTGAGAGAAAACGGTATTTATGTTGTGCTAATGGTTTTATTGGTTATTATTGTTTTCCGAGATCCAACATTTTTAAATCTAATAAATCTGAGTAATATCCTCACTCAGTCCTCAGTGCGTATTATTATTGCACTGGGGGTAGCAGGGTTAATCGTCACTCAGGGTACTGACTTGTCAGCAGGTCGTCAAGTCGGCCTAGCGGCGGTGATATCTTCGACTTTACTTCAGTCTATGGATAACATCAATAAGGTATTCCCTACGTTGGATACAGTACCAATTCCGGTAGTTGTCCTAGTGGTATGCTTCAGCGGAGCTATTATTGGTTTAGTGAACGGTGTGATTATCGCCTATCTCAAAGTGACACCGTTTATTACCACACTTGGCACCATGATTATTGTTTACGGTATTAACTCCCTCTATTATGACTCCCTAGGTGCCTCGCCTATCTCTGGTTTCGATAGCCGTTTCTCAAAGTTTACCCAAGGGTTCTGCTACTTTGGAAATTTTAAGGTGTCATATATCACTTTTTACGCAATCATTTCTATCATTTTAGTATGGATTCTGTGGAACAAAACTTGCTTTGGAAAAAATATTTTTGCTATCGGTGGCAACTCGGAAGCAGCAAAAGTTTCTGGTGTTAACGTTCGTTTTAACCTTATTTTAGTATATACACTTTCTGCTGTATTCTACGCCTTCGGAGGAATGCTAGAAGCGGGACGTATTGGCAGTGCTACCAATAATCTCGGCTTTATGTATGAGTTAGATGCTATCGCAGCATGTGTAGTGGGTGGTGTTTCCTTTGCAGGCGGCTTGGGAACAGTAACAGGCGTAGTGACTGGTGTGATTATTTTTACCGTTATTAACTATGGTTTAACCTATATCGGCGTTAGCCCTTACTGGCAATATATTATTAAAGGTAGCATAATTATCTTCGCGGTAGCACTAGATTCTCTGAAATACGAACGAAGAAAATAAGCTGTAAAAGATCTACCTCCCTAAGCAAATTTAGGTTAATTTAGGTTAATAATGATGATGTCTTATTGTACGTTTTCTACTAATTTTGCGACTAAATCGTTTTAGTTATGCGCATCTTCCCGCTTATGTACTGTAGGAATAGGTAGATGTGGTCCAAGAAAGCGTGGTTTGCGTTTCATCACATAAAGATCTACTAAAGTGCCAAGTCGTGCTCCTACCTCGCGGAAACGTACGCTGAATATATTCTTCGGCGAGGCTACCGCATAGCACTGAGCCTGAATGCCCATATGTAGGGCAATAAATAGAGCACGTTCGCAGTGGAATCGCTGAGTAATGATGATGAAATCATTAATATCAAATACCTTACAGGTACGTACAATAGAATCAAGGGTACGAAACCCAGCGTAGTCCAGTACTATATCTCGCGGATTGACGCCAGCTTTAATTAGATCATGACGCATGGTCATAGGTTCGTTATAGCTAGTCATAGCATTGTCGCCGCTTAGTAGAAGGTAGCTAATCTTACCTCTATTATAAGCGTTCAAAGCACCTTGAATGCGATAGAGGTAATACTGGTTATAAACACCAGTACGGTAGTACTTAGCAGTTCCTAGCACTACTGCAACCTGCCGAGGCGGCAGCAATTCGATATTTTCATATATATATGGTGCGGTTTTCCAGCTGATCCAGCGATCTAAACTGAGAGTGATCACAATCATTAGTAAAATGACGAAAAAAAGAATAGTAAAACCGGATTTTAACATACGTGCTATCGCTCAATGTTAGAAGAAAATTAGTGCCTCAAGGCTACTTGAAGGCTTGTACTAAAGTAAGATACCACTAATTTTATGTAGTCTTTTCTTTAAGCACTTTCCCGGTCCATTCCAATCAACGTTTACTTTCAGATCGAAGTACGACGATAGTGACGATAATGCGGCGACCAGAAGTTATTTAAGACTGCATGCTGTAGTACGTCTGCTGACGTTACTACTGCCACACCTGCTAGCTGTGATGCTTTACCCACTTCCATTGCAATAATTTTTGAAACACATTGAATATCTTTGATTTCCGGTAACACTGGACCTGTGCCCTCATTTACCAGTGGTGAACAGTCAGCCAGCGCACGGCTCGCCATCATTAGCATTGAATCAGTGACACGTGTAGCACCGGAGGCGATCACACCTAGACCGATGCCAGGGAAAATATAGGCGTTATTACACTGCGCGATAGGATAGGTTTTCCCTTTCCAGTTTACAGGAGAGAAGGGACTACCAGTCGCCACTAGCGCATTGCCGTCCGTCCAGGCAATAATTTCGGCTGGAGTCGCTTCTGCACGTGATGTTGGATTAGAGAGTGGCATAACAATAGGGTTAGGACAGTGCTTGTGCATTTCTCGGATGATTTCTTCGGTAAAGAGTCCTGGTTGACCAGAGACGCCGATAAGAATATCTGGTCGCGTATTGTACACTACTTCAAATAATGAAATTGAATCACTAGTAGTATCCCATTCTTTAAGATTTTTGCTTTTTTGTGCTAGCTTACTTTGGAAATCGAGTAGATTAGGCAATCTATCGGTTAGTAGGCCACCACGATCCACCATCATCACGCGCTCACGTGCCTCTTCGTCGCTTAATCCTTCAGACTTCATGTGTGCAATTATTTGTTCAGCAATGCCGCATCCTGCAGCACCTGCGCCGAGGAACACCACTTTCTGTTCACACAGTCGGCTGCCTGCTGCACGGCTGGCAGCGATCAACGTGCCAACTGTTACAGAAGCTGTTCCTTGAATATCATCGTTAAAGCAGCATAATTCGTTGCGATAACGCTGTAGTAGTGCCATCGCATTTTTTTGGGCAAAATCTTCAAACTGTAGTAGCACATTCGGCCAGCGACGTTTCACCGCTTGGATAAAATCATTAACAAAGGATTGGTACTTTTCACCGGTGATGCGTGGATGACGCCAGCCCATATAGAGTGGATCGGTCAGCAACTGTTGATTATTGGTGCCAGCATCTAGCACTACTGGGAGCGTATAGGCAGGTGAAATACCGCCGCAGGCAGTATAAAGAGATAATTTTCCAATGGGGATACCCATGCCGCCTATGCCTAAATCACCAAGGCCAAGAATACGTTCACCGTCGGTCACTACGATCACTTTCACGTTCTGCTTGGTAGCGTTCTGCAGCATATCTTCAATGCAATCACGATTTGGATAGGAAATAAAAACTCCGCGCGCGCGCCGGTAAATCTCGGAAAAGTGCTCACAAGCCACACCGACAGTTGGCGTATAGATGATGGGCATCATCTCTTCAAGATGGTTGTCGAGTAGTCGATAGAAAAGCGTTTCATTAATGTCCTGAATATTACGTAAATAGACGTGTTTATCGTTATTATTTTTAAAGTCCTGAAACTGACGCCATGCACGCTCAGCTTGTTCTTCAATACTCTCGACAGCTTCAGGTAATAATCCGTTGAGATTAAATTCGTTGCGTTCTTTAATAGTGAACGCACTGCCTTTGTTGAGCAAGGGAAATTCCAGCAAGATTGGGCCAGCATGGGGGATATACAACGGACGCTTACTTTCGTACTCATGTTCCATTAATAGACGCTCCGGTTATAGTATTGTTTGGAAAAGCGCAAACACCAAATCGTTTTTTTGGATGGCGTGGTGCACGATCCTATCCTATCTCTCACCGAGAGATAGGATTTAGAGAGAAAAATTTTTTAAAATCTTGCCTTTTCTTAAGATTTTTTAAAATAGAATACGTACTAGCTGTTGACATCCTTCAGTCCCACCGGTTCGCTTGCTTCATACTTCATATTCAGTAGAATTATTGCGATTTACAGAAAAGCAGTGCGTTTGTAAATAGAAAATAATGGGCACCATACTGTTAAATATCGCAACTAGTCCTCTATCAATCAATACGCAGATAGCGTTGGTGGTATAGGAAGTATTATACAAGAGACGGAATAATCATCATTTTAAGCGATTAGAATAGTTGTGACTATTCTTGAAGGCACAACCATCTCCCTATAGTTGGATGTGCCTTAATTATTGCTTTTTAGATCCACCTATAAAGATAAGGTAGAGTTTTTTTATTTGTATAAAGATCTTTCTCTCTCGTGATATTTAAAAACACCATCTTTTACGGAGATCCCCAGCTCATCTTACATGCGGGATGAATCTAACAACAAACGTCTAGTATTTTCTCTAACAGTAAGGACAGCCTAGGTAGAAAAGGCGTGAATGCCAGCGGCATCTCAAGATTTTCGATTGCCAACTATCAATTAAGAATCTATAACAAATTTTATTACAAGATAACATCAGCGTGGTTTTTGTAGTGGGTACTATTCGTATGGGGATACCCATGCTCCTATCTACTTTATCAAGGACATATCTATTATCTATAATAATCTTTTGTTATGAATTAATGCATCCGATGAAACTAGTCGGTAACAGGTTTATTAGATACTGTAGCATCCTTTTCCGAAGTTTCGATCTCTATCACCGCGTTTACTTTAGTTATTTCAATACGTCTATATAGGGTTTTGAACGGCATGATCTGATGGTTAAGTAATGGTTGAGCGATGGCGTCCCAGTACAGTTCTTTATTAAGAAAGGCTTCAGTACGCTCACTCAAGGTTGGTAACACTGGCTTCAACCAAGTCATCAGTATACGAAATAGGTTAATGCCCATTGAGCATATCGCTTGCAGGTCAGCATTTTGACTTTCTTCTCTCGCTATCACCCACGGCGCCTTCTTATCTACATAGCGGTTTGCCAGATCAGCCAGTGCTATAATTTTACGGATGGCCCGGCTGAACTCACGGTTCTCCCAAGCCGTACCAATCTCTTCAGAGGCATCAAGAAAAGTCTTATAAAGTCGTGGATCCGCTAGTTCGTCCGATAGCTGCCCATTAAAACGTTTAGTTAGGAACCCAGCGTTTCGTGACGCCAAGTTAACCACCTTGTTGACGATATCAGTATTGACGCGCTGCACGAAATCTTCTAGGTTTAGATCGATATCATCAAGACGCGAAGAAAGCTTGGCGGCGTAGTAGTAACGTAGGCTATCGGCATCTAAGTGCTGGAGCCAATTACTAGCCTTGATAAAGGTTCCACGTGATTTTGACATTTTGGTACCGTTTACCGTTACATAACCATGCACAAAAAGATTATTAGGCTTACGGAAAGCACTCCCTTCTAGTATTGCCGGCCAGAATAAGCTATGGAAGTAGACGATATCTTTGCCAATAAAGTGATAAAGCTCGGTAGTGGAATTTTTATCCCAAAACTCATCAAAATTGATATCTCCGCGCCTGTCACATAGATTTTTAAACGCTCCCATATAGCCGATAGGTGCATCTAGCCAGACGTAAAAATATTTACCCGGCGCGTCAGGGATCTCAAAGCCAAAATAGGGAGAATCACGTGAAATATTCCATTGTTGCAGTCCACATCTGAACCACTCCTGCATTTTATTAGCTACTTGCTCTTGTAGTGCTCCTGAGCTTGTCCACGATTGTAACATGATGTTGAATGATGGCAGATCAAAGAAAAAGTGATCGGAGTTGCGTATTTCCGGCGTCGCACCTGAAACCACCGACTTTGGGTTGATAAGCTCAATTGTACTGTAGATTGCACCACACACTTCGCAGTTATCGCCATACTGATCCTGAGCTTTACATCTCGGACAGGTACCTTTTACAAAACGGTCAGGAAGAAACATCCTTTTTTCTGGATCGTAGAGCTGAGAGATATTGCGTTTTTTAATGAATCCTTTTTCTTTCAAACGAGTATACATCAATTCCAACAGCACGCGATTCTCTTTGCTGTGCGTTGAATAATAGTTGTCGTAGCTGATGTTGAATCCATTAAAATCGGCGCGATGTTCTTGATTAATTTCTGTAATCATTTGCTCAGGAGAAATCCCTAGCTGCTGCGCTTTCAGCATAACTGGCGTACCATGCGCGTCATCTGCACATATAAAGTAAACTTGATTACCACGCATTCGCTGGTAACGTACCCAAATATCAGCTTGAATATGCTCAAGCATGTGGCCAATATGGATCGATCCGTTTGCGTATGGTAGGGCACACGTTACCATTATTTTCTTAGGGACTTGAGTCATAGTTACGTAGCTTTCTGTTGAATAACAAATGGTCTTAGATGTTAACTCATGCCATAGCTTTCGTAAATATAAGGTAGGTCTATATCCAAACTATATGATAGTACTATTGTGTTACTATTAAATACAGCGACAAAAAAAGAATTAGAGTATGATATCACAATATCGAACTTCACATTTATCTAAATGTAATGCATAAAATAATAAAAAGTGTAGATATAAAAATTATAAGTGAGTATTCTTGATGAGGTTGTTTATGGTACGTGAGTACTTTATCTATATCGGGTATCTCCAAGTTTTAGATGATGCACTCAAAACAACTCCTTTAGCAATTAAACACTATCAGGACTTAGTAAAAATAATAACATATTTTTCTTGTTATCCTTTTAATATATGCAGTAGTAATCTACTCACTGCCAATAATAAAATTTTTATACTTCTTTATTAGGTTTTAAAATAGAAATTTTTAAGTCACTTTTCGGTAAATTATGACGCCCTAATTAACCATCAAAGTACAGGCGATATGCTTCTTAATGTTTCTGCACTGACGAAACTAACCCGACTATCTTTTATTAAAAATAGCGGTTGCTACTTGTCGCATTTCATAGTTTTCGTATATATGATTAAAAATAGATAAGTATTATCTCGAGAATTTCTTTTAAAAATTACATTTTTAGCGGAGGAATTTAGATGTCTATTATTAATACTAAAATTAAACCTTTTAAAAATAAAGCTTTTAAAAACGGTCAGTTTATAACAATTACTGAAAAAGACGTTGAAGGTAAATGGAGTGTTTTCTTCTTTTATCCAGCTGATTTTACCTTTGTTTGTCCCACTGAATTAGGAGACATGGCGGACCATTACGAAGAATTCTATAAATTAGGGATAGAACTCTACTCAGTTTCTACTGACACCCATTTTACCCACAAAGCTTGGCACGATTTTTCTGCAACAATCGGAAAAATTCAGTATGCGATGATTGGTGATCCGACTGGTGCGCTAACTCGCAATTTTGAAATCATGCGTGAGGATGAAGGACTTGCAGACCGTGGTACTTTCATTGTTGACCAGAAAGGTATCATTCAGGCGATTGAGATCACTGCTGAAGGTGTCGGCCGTGATGCAACTGACCTATTGCGCAAAGTAAAAGCAGCTCAGTACGTTGCTTCTCACCCAGGCGAAGTTTGCCCTGCTAAATGGAAAGAAGGAGACAAAACCCTCTTTCCATCTCTAGATTTAGTCGGAAGAATTTAATTTATGTGTCGATTTTTTGATTATTCTTCATCGGGTGCTATTGTTATAGCACCCGATTTTTTTAAAATAAACTAACTATATTCAATACTATATTACTACATTGAAAATGTATTCTAAGGCCTATATGATATTACTTTCTACTTTATGAAAAGATTAACGGTCTTTTAAAAATAAACGCATACTCTTATCAGAGGCGGTAACATAAGTAGTATTCCAGCTATGTTTAAGATTTAAAGATAGTAACTTGTGTTTAAGTAATCAACTAAACAATTTTTTATACATATATTTTATGTCATTATTTAAATGATTTTAAATAAATTGATAGATAAGTTAATTTATTTACTGAAATCATGTTAGGGTGAGTGTTAGAAGGATGAAAAATTATCAATTTTTTAGTAACTTACTATGAGTGTAATAGTATTTCATTTCTTTATAGCATCTGAAGAATGATATTTATGCTCACAGTTAGCTACTCTATATAGCAGCTCTAATTATTGAATTTTTAGATAGAAAGTATGTATGACCTATCATACTCACCTCCTACCACCAGTGATAAAAATGGTGTACTGGACCAGTTCCCTTACCAACTTCCAGTGTATCAGCATGCATTAATGCTTGCTGTAGCCATTTTTTTGCTTCACGTAGAGTTTGCGCCCAATTTTCATGGCGTGGGCGCAATGCAGCCAGTGCGGAGGAGAGCGAACAGCCGGTCCCGTGCGTATGGTGAGTTTTGACTCGTGGCATGCTGAAACGCACTGCTCCGTGGCGCGTGATCAACCAGTCCGGACTGTCACTGCTGTTGATAAGATGCCCGCCTTTCATCAGCACAGCCTGGCAACCGAGTGCTAGCAACGCCTCGCCCTGTTTTAGCATGGTGTTTTCTTTACGTGCAATTGCACAATCAAGTAATGCCGCTGCTTCTGGTAGGTTCGGAGTAATTAAAGAAACCTGTGGCAGTAGCAGATCGCGTATACTGGCGATAGTGCCGGACGAAAAAAGAGGATCGCCGCTTTTTGCTACCATAACTGTATCTAGTACTACAAAGGGAATATCGATTCTTTTCAGTTTTTCCGATACTGTCTGTACAATGGCTGTTTCAAACAGCATGCCAATTTTCGCAGTATCGATACGTATGTCACTCAGTACTGAATCAATCTGTGCGCCTATAAAGTGGGGATCTATACGGTAGATAGACTGCACGCCGCAGGTATTCTGCGCTACTAAAGCAGTAATAACGCTAGTCCCATAAGCTCCTAATGCTGAAAAGGTCTTGAGATCAGCCTGAATACCTGCACCACCACTGGGATCGGTACCAGCAATAGTAAGCGCGTTGATCCGTTTTATGATTATACCTCCTGGACCAGCGGCCATAAGACATAAATAAAAACTACAGTAAATGCTGCCCAGTAAGCTGGGCTCGACTACACTACGATAAAAAATATGTAATCGATACTTACATAGGTACTAAAATACGTTGCATTACTTATCCTGATACTGCTCTTACCTTGAACAATTGTCAACTTAAGTAAGAAGTTACTCCACGAAATATTACAAAGAATATAACTTTAATATCGTTATATTAAATGGCCTTTAGTCAACAGCTAATACTTCAGTATTTTTTAAATGAAATGTATATATTACATATATAAAACATATAAAACAGCGGGGAAAAGTTCGAGGAGTAGAGCATTCCATGCGATATGGAGACACTCTTGTGTTTTTGATATTTAGCTTATGATACTAATCTTTAGTTCTTAACTAAAGTTCTAAACTTTAACTTAAAAGTTGTAGAAAAGTTCACATCACTCAAAAAGAATAACCTTAAACTAGCAATAGACACTTCTATGGAAGTGTGACAGCTGAGTGCACCTGGCATTACCTCAATCTTAAATGCGCGGCCGGAGAGCGCTTCACCATCTATATTAAAGGTCATGTCATTTAGCGATATACGGACTTTAGTGTTTCTAGCGTTTCGTTAATGATACACGTGCCGAAGCCACGAGTAGCCATGTTGATAAAATAATACTCTTCATTTACCCGTGCTAAATCTATAACATGGGCTTTACCTTAGAGCACTAGACGCAGTACAGCTTGCATTTTGATAGGAATACCTACGCCATTAGAGAAATAGTTCGCTATTCCAAGTGGAAGAATACCCAGTGCAGGCCTTTTTATATTCTGAATCGTAGCCAGCACTGTAGCAATTTCGTTAATAGTACCATCTCCTCCAACTGCAATGGCAGTTTTAACATCTAGCTGCATCGCTTCGTCAGCATAACTTCAATGTAGCCTTTCTCCCAAGTTACACGTACGTAGATCATAAATACTTCATTACGTAGCTAGCGCACTTATCGCGGTACGTAAATTCTCGTTACCAATGCCTTTACCATTAAGAATC
This sequence comes from Pantoea sp. Nvir, assembly GCF_009829915.1. Taxonomy (GTDB): domain Bacteria; phylum Pseudomonadota; class Gammaproteobacteria; order Enterobacterales; family Enterobacteriaceae; genus Pantoea. Next base: position 176,910 of record NZ_SZZW01000002.1, read on the forward strand.
ATTAGACTAATGAAATTGCTTATTCATTTTATTTCCTTAAAAAACATAAAAATTTCTGCTTATAGGATAGTTAGGATGGAAAATTTCAGGAAGGAAATTCGCAAAGAAGAATGTAAAAGTTCTTGATAAAATAATTAGTTGAGTAATGTTACTTTTAACAAAATAGTTAATGAACGGTATCTTGCTTGTAAGAGATCCTCTGTAGGAGGAAGGGATATTGACGAGATAATCATAGGCCTCGGTCTCTAGTATTAAGGTCTATCCCACATCCTCTCTAACGCGCAGTCGGGAGGGGTACTTTTGTTACTCTTATCTTTGAAGAGTCCTATGCATATTTTTAGCGATATTAAAAAAATCGCGCCAGATTTTCTAAATTTGTCAGATGTCCGATATTGAAAGATTATTTTTCAGAAAGAGTCTTCAAAGTATGAAAATTGCCATGCAGAGAATACATTTCTCTCTTTCTTAGCTTGCTACTAGCAAGCGTATAATTACAATTGCTTATCACTTTGCCGGTTTTATCTTTCCTTGCAGTAAAAACCTTATCGGCATGTTAGCTGATATGCTTTGTTTTAAATTAACATTATTTATTATAATCGATTTATATATCTCAAAGGAAAGAAGGGGGGGATCGCTTTGTTTTTTATCTTTCTTACACTGATACTATTACGGTCAGGATTTACCAAGTGGTGTCCTGATGTATAAGCGCTATATTTATTACATAGGAACATAATTAGGCAGTGGCTAGATAGATCATATAGAGTGTGTATATGCAAGGTAAGCTCAATTTAGTGATTGGCTTGAAAATGTGCTAAATTAGCATTTTTGGTAAGATACTCAAGCACTAGTATAAGCATTGACCGTGGTGGAGATATTTTCAATTTTTTGTTATGTAGCGTGTTAACCCCCTTTTGCATAATATTTATTTCATACTCCCGCGGATGGATATCAATCTAATGTCTGTGGTGACGCATCACATTAACTAGGGCGTCCGATCTATGGGTGATACTAATTATTTAGTATCAGAATACTGTACATCCAATATTTCTTTATTTTATCGGAAGTTAAAAGAATAATTTTGACATTATTATTCCGCATTGAATAACGCAGTTTAAAAGACCTTATCATACTTGATATATTCAAGAGCAAAATAAGCCATTTTAATAGATCGTGTCTAGATTAACTCTTGGCGGGTGGCTTAACACGTGATCTTCATACTATTTATTCTACTTGTTAGGAAGTTACCATTAATGAAATTATGTGACCGCGATATTGAAATTTGGTTGGATAATGGCCGATTAGCCATTGATCCACGTCCGCCGATGGAGCGCATTAGCGGCGCGACTGTTGATGTGCGTCTGGGCAAGCAATTCCGTACTTTTCGGGGGTATACTGCGGCCTTTATTGATTTAAGCATTCTGAAAGATAAAGTAAATATTGCATTGGATCGAGTAATGAGCGATGAGATCGTATTATCTGAAGGTGAAGCTTTTTTCCTACATCCTGGAGAATTAGCGCTAGGAGTGACATACGAGTCAGTAACAATACCGGATGACCTTGTTGGGTGGCTAGATGGCCGTTCTTCGCTAGCACGTCTTGGTTTAATGGTTCATGTTACCGCACATCGTATCGATCCGGGCTGGCATGGAAGTATAGTACTGGAGTTTTATAACTCTGGTAAATTACCTCTGGCGTTACGTCCTGGTATGCTAATTGGTGCCCTAAGTTTTGAGCTACTTTCTGGCCCAGCGGCACGGCCTTATAATCGTCGTAAAGATGCTAAATATCGCGGGCAGCGGGGTGCTGTTGCCAGTCGTATTGATAAAGATTAATATCGTGTTATGGCATATTAGCACATGACAGTGCTTCTAATGAAGCTTAAAGTGGAAAAAGAGTGTATAATGTAAGCTAATATACTTTATACTCGAATGCCATGCACAACGTGGCATGGTGTGTATTTTTAATCTCTAAATAGAGACCTGAGAACTAAAGATTTAGATAGGATACATTAAATTTTCATTAATCTACGTAGTAGAAGTGTGAACCTACATGCAGTAATAAAGTTAGCATAGAATTTATTTATAGCAGTGATATTTGTGTAGTGCAGTTGCTAATGCTAGAGATCGCCTCAGTAATTATGAGAGTATTGATAATAGTCAAAATATCAAACAAATAGGCGATTTCCTAGTGTTTAGTTGTGGCATATGATACTTTCAAAAATTATAAATTAATACTATGTCCTATTTACAGGATACTGGGTAGCAGATATACCAAAATAGTAGCTAAATGTGGCATTTTCTTAAAATCAATCTGCTAAACGTTGATGATAGTATGTAGTATACATGATTGGTCGTCGATAAAATTTTTTAGTAATTTAACAAAACATAAAATAGCTTATCGATGTAAAATCGGTCGATCGCCATACAAAAAAAGTGATAACGATTGCTTAAGCAGTGACTACATTGATAAATCCTGCCTTTAATCATGTTCTTTATGGTTTTTCAAAATTTCAACTTTTTGCACGCGATGATTTTCTACCTGTAAAACACGTAATAGGTAAATGCCAACTTGTAAAGTTTCCCCTTCTTCTGGCACGTGCTGCAGACTGTCCATCAGTAGTCCTGCTAATGTGTGATAGTCTTGCCTCTCATATAGCGGTAGCTTGATATAAAGCGCTAAATCCTCTAAAGGTATATGACCGTTGACAATCCAGTGGTTTTCTGCTACCGCTTGCACATCGTAGCGAGCATCAATATCTTCTCCTTTAAGAGGTAAATTACCGGCAATAGTCTCCATTAAATCGCTGAGCGTAACAACGCCTTCTACTGAGCCAAATTCATCTACAACAAACGCAAAATGGGTGCACGCTTGGCGAAATTGTTCTAGCGCCTGTAGCAACGTCAGGCGCTCTGGAAATACTAATGGCTGACGAATCAAAGCACGCAGATCAAGAGAATGCTGGTGCAGTGACTGGTGTAACAAATCGATAGTATGCACTACACCCATTAGTTCATTACTTTTATCAGTAATAAATAGGCGCGTATGTTGGTTGCGGTCAAGACATGCCATAATCTCCGATAGATCAGCATCTAAATTGATATGTTCCACATCATGGCGTGGCGTCATAATGCTGTTGACGTGGCGCTGGGCAAAGCCCAGCACACGCGCAATCATAATACGCTCCTGATAATTAAATAAAGCGTGCCTATCGTTCTCAGTAATGAGTAGCGCACTTTTTGGATCTAGCTCATCATAGTCATTCTCGCCTCGCAATAGTCTTAATACAGTTTCTGCAGTACGCTGACGAAGAGGTCGACCCGCTGACAGCTTGCGGCGTTGGTTACGCTGTGCAAGTTGGTTGAACGCCTCTATTAAAACTGAGAAGCCAATTGCTGCATACAGATATCCTTTAGGAATAGCAAATCCGAGTCCTTCCGCCACTAGGTTAAAGCCTATCATTAATAGAAAGCTAAGGCAGAGAATAACTATGGTGGGATGGTTGTTGACGAAGTGCGTTAATGGCTTACTTGCTAACAGCATCAACAGGATTGCGATTGTCACCGCAGTCATCATTACCGGGAGTTGGTTAACCATGCCAACGGCGGTAATTAACGCATCCAACGAAAAGATAGCATCTAGTACTACAATTTGTACTACGACTGGCCAGAATTTAGCACCGCGTTTTTGTTGATTTTGCGTGTTTTCGTGACCTTCTAGGCGCGTATTAAGCTCGGTAGTTGCTTTAAATAACAGAAATAGCCCCCCAAATAGTAGCAGGATGTCGCGTGCGCTAAAAGGATGATAATGTAAGGTGAATAGCGGTTGAGTTAGAGTGACTAACCAAGATAGTACGGCTAGTAACAGTAATCGACAGAATAAGGCTAGCAGTAACCCGCTAATGCGAGCGCGATCTCGATCTTTGTCAGGCAATTTTTCTACTAGAATAGCAATAAACACTAGGTTATCGATTCCAAGAACCAGTTCTAAAATAATTAGCGTGATTAACCCCGCCCATAACGAGGGGTCTGCAAATACCTCCAACATTCTTTAGCCGCCTGAATATATCCTAAGCTAGTAAAATTTAAGAATGGAGCACAGTGCTGGGCACAGCGATACCTTATCCTGGTCATTCGCATAATGTGTAATACGGTAGCTAGTACTGTCCAATAAAGCACATAAATAATCTAATTGATTTCTTTTAGAAAATTGAAAAATCATTCAAAGTAGTGAATAGTAACATAGCATATTATTATGGTAGCGAAGAGAAAAAAGTTTTGTCAAAAGTGTAGTTTGTTTTTCTAATCAATATGGAATAAATCATATTTAAGTAGATGCACTTTTCAAGTGGCCTTCTAGTAAGTTTATATATTTATCTCTACTTATTTTAAATAAAAAATTATAAATAATATAGTAATACATTGACGAAAATTTATAATGATGTTCATACTCATTGATGAGTCTAATGTTAAATTTAGATAGTACAAATTATAGCATGGTGTTAAAGATAAAGTATCTTTTCTAATATTTAAATTGAATCCATGTTAATTTGTTATAGTACTTTACAAGGTAAAGTGTAAAGCAATTATCATGTAACTAATGATTTTTATTAAAAATCAACCTTCCTACTTAGGTAGATACTAGTAGGGATACCAATGAATAGCGTATTAGTACATTTATCTTATTTTCTTCTGCAGGAAGAACCTATTAGCATTAGGTCCTGAGTAAATTTATCCATACAGTACATTACTTATAAGGGAAAATTGAGAGTTATGTAGTGTTGGAGCTAGTTGAAATATAACTAATTGACCCATTTTAGCAATACTTATTTTGACACTATATCGCAAATTGTGTGTTGTCTGCTATTATACGGTGTTTAAAGCACTCAGTATAGTGCAACTATTAACTCCCCTAGTGAGTAGGAGTATTTTTATATTTTGTGAATATTTTATAAATTAGAGCTAAAAAGATAATGTGTCAGCATGATTTTAGTGGAAGCGCTATGAATATGATCTAGGTAATAAAAGTAATTACCAGTTATTATTCATAATTTTATGATTTAACGTATGTTTGCGAAACATAAAGAGATTGTATTAGTTCCCCCACATTTTACCAAAAATAAGTTGAAAAGTTTTTTTGATATGCATTGTCTGATTAAGATCATTTGTTAAATCATATTAAAAAATAAATTTTAACAGCCGTGCGTCGCATTATGACCTATGAATATAAATTATTTACGGTCGCGTTAGAAGTGCTACCAGATGCTCGATCATGGATGATTAGTGATAGTTCCTTTATGTTAATATCGCATTATTGTTTTTTTGACTGAATGACTTTCTTATTCATCACTTGTTCTACATACTCAAAGTGATAGGGTACTTTTCTCGAAGATATCGGCTTCATACTAGGTGTTAGAGAATGATATGCTGAGTGTTGCTCTTTCTAAAAATTTAGCCATTATTACCCAATAATATGGGTAATATTTATTATTTGTTATCATATGCTTTTTACATGACCAGGCGATATGTCATCAATAAACTCCTGTTTGTTTTTTAAAAGCTGTCATGTTTTTTTGTCAATATCTGGAGCGAACCTGAGTATTACTAGTTAAGGCGATAATGGTAGTAACGTATCTTATTCTAATGATAATGGTAGTAACGTATCTTATTCTAATATAGGGAAGGTAGTTGGCATTGCTGAATGGTCATAAGTACGAATGTAATTGTAAACTCATCTATATACATGTTTAGTTTTCTTATAATTTTCAGTAATAAGGAAGCTTTGAAAGGAGCTCACATGGCTATTTTGGTAACAGGTGGGGCAGGATATATCGGATCTCATACTGTGCTAGCTCTTAAGCTACGTGGTGATCAAGTTGTGATACTTGATAATTTATGCAATGCGTCTCGTGAGGTCATTAACCGAATTGAGAAATTAGCTGGGGGAGGGAAAGTTGTTTTTGTTGAAGGTGATATCCGTAACCGTGCTTGTCTCCGTGACCTGTTTAGTAGTAATGATATCTCAGCGGTCATTCACTTTGCCGCACTTAAGGCTGTGGGTGAGTCGACACGTATACCATTGGTATATTATGACAATAATGTCACTGGTACTGTAGTGCTATTGGAAGAAATGAATAGATCTGGTGTTTATAATTTTATATTTAGTTCTTCTGCTACCGTCTATGGTGCTAATGCACCTGTGCCTTATGTAGAAACCACTCCGATTTGTGCTCCTAGCAGCCCGTATGGTACATCTAAAATGATGGTTGAATTTGTTATGCGCGAATTTGCATTTGCTGAACCTAAATTCAAAGCTATTGCGCTGCGCTACTTTAATCCAGTTGGCGCAAACGAATCAGGCGAGATGGGAGAAGATCCAGTTGGTATTCCTAATAATCTTTTACCTTGTATTGCTCAGGTAGCTATTGGGCGGCTACCTTATTTGAGGGTTTTTGGTAACGATTATCCAACAGTGGACGGGACTTGTCAGCGTGACTATATTCATGTTGTTGATTTGGCTGAAGGACACCTCAAAGCACTGGACTATTTATCAAAAGTTAAAGGATATAAAGTTTATAATTTAGGAGGAGGTAAATGTTACTCAGTACTGGAGATGATTAAAGCATTTGAAATTGCTTCAGGTAAATATATTCCTTATAAGATCAAGCCACGTCGTAATGGGGATTTGGCGACATTTTGGGCTGATACGAGGTTAGCAGAGAAGGATTTGGACTGGCGCGTATCGCGCGGTATTACTGAGATGATGCGCGATACTTGGAACTGGTATTTAAAAAATCCGAATGGGTTTCGTTAGTGCTTATGCTTCCTGATTGCAATAATTTAGAATAGAGCTTTATTATTAATATTTTTTATGATAAAAAATCATGAATTAACATGTAGATATATATCCAATTAACTATAGAAATAGTTGGCCTGATCTGCTATCTACATAGCAGATGTAAGAAGAATTACCAATTATATTTTAAGTTATCTGACCAAGATTCATCAATTAAACTTATGTAGATAAGTTTAATGTTCTAAGGTCATGACTGAAAATAAATTCCTGCGAAAATATTACTTAACTTTTCCTTTGATTTCAAAAAAAATTTTATCTTAATGTATGTATATTTATACATTGTACAATAGAGAACCATGTTGGCAGGAGATAAGTTTGATTTAAAAATCAAATTAATTTTATGGATACCTATAGGATATTAAGAGAACATGGCTGTTATTAGTGTAAGTTAGGCAATGTTGTATATCAAATAATTTTTCTCTCATCATATGTATACTAATGATGTTCATAGTACTTTTCCACATTAGAAACAAGATAAATGATAAGCTATTATTTTTTACTTAAATTATATTTTTCTAATCTAGAAAAAGATAATTTTTAATAAAAACAGTTAATAATTATTTAGTGGCAAATGATGATTATTCTAATAAGTTACAATCAGTATTACCAATTGCTTAATTAGTTATAGTTTATTTTTTCCAAAAAATTATTTCGTTTAATGTTATCTATATTTTGAAAGGTAGACCTTTTTGATTTTTGTTGATTTAATTAAATTAGCTTCTGATTGTATGCTAATGATAATATGCCGATACTCTATTGGGTTATGATAAAAGCATTAACTGGTGTTGGTTAGATCTCGACTTCAATAAAAAGGAGAATATTGAAATTTCCTATAAAAACTTTGCACTACTTTATAAAATAATTCTAGTTCACATGATATTATAAAAATATAAGAACTAAAATAACAAAATAATTTAGCTATAATACTATTATTTTTATATGATCGGATTTCTTGAATAATATGCACTTCAGCTAACTAGAAGCTGAAAAATTCTTTCAAAAAAGGTCTACATAAAATCATTTAATGATTTTATGTAGACCGATACTTATCAAAATTTAATTTAAAAATAAGGCCAATTGACTTAATGTTTACTAAATGTTAGGTAGCAAATAATCCTATATGCTAAAATAATAAATGTACACTACATTATCTCACAAAGATAATCATCATATTCCTTGATTGTTCATTATTAGTAATTTAAACATTTATTATATTACATAAATTAATGAATCTAATTACTGTATTAAAATAAAAACTAATAAATTCCGATTATTTTAAATAAAAATGTAAATTAGCATCATCAGAAAGATAATATATATTAACTAAATAATAATATCGATACATATAAATTACATTATATAAAAATACGCACACATAGATAATATTTAACGTTTAACAAAAATATTATTTACGTAAAATAAAACTTTATTTTAAAAAAATAAATTTTTACATAAATTATCTTATTTTTTATATTAAAAGATTTCTTTATAGACGTATTGCTTTTAAATTAAAATTTAATATATATTTAGTAGCTTACATTTTATTTTTATTTTAACCGTATCAGGATAAAACATCCTAGAGCATTTTAGGAGGAGTAAAAGAGTGTGTAAGCAACAAATTGGAGTTATAGGTATGTCAGTAATGGGTCGTAATTTGGCTCTTAACATTGAAAGCAGGGATTATACTGTATCAATTTTCAACCGTTCGCATAGTAAAACCAGAGAAGTTTTTACTAAAAATCAGGGCAAGAAATTAAAGCCTTACTATTCTCTTGAAGAATTTGTGGACTCTCTTGAAAAACCACGTTGTATATTATTAATGGTTCAGGCAGGTCAAGCAATTGACAAAATCTTAGTTTCACTAAAGCCGTACCTTGACAAAGGTGATATCTTAATTGATGGGGGCAATTCTCACTATAAAGATACTATCCGTCGCAGCAAAGAACTTTCAGAACAAGGTTTTAATTTTATTGGTGCTGGTATTTCCGGCGGTGAAAAAGGTGCTCTGCAAGGTCCTTCTATTATGCCTGGTGGACAAAAAGAAGCTTATTATATTGTTGCACCGATCTTAGAAAAAATTGCTGCTCGTACAACAGACGGTGAGGCTTGTATAACTTATATTGGTCCAAACGGCGCGGGTCACTACGTAAAAATGGTGCATAACGGCATCGAGTACGGAGATATGCAGCTTATCTCTGAAGCATATGCATTGCTAAAAGGAGCGCTTTATCTAACTAATAAAGAGTTGGCTAAAATCTTTATTGAGTGGAATGATGGTGAATTAAGTAGTTATCTTATCAATATTACTAAAGATATTCTCGTTAAAAAAGATGAGGAAGATAATTATTTAGTTGACGTTATCTTAGACGAAGCAGCTAACAAAGGTACTGGTAAATGGCTCAGCCAGAGCGCGCTTGATCTTGGTGAGCCACTCTCTCTAATTACTGAGTCAGTATTTGCACGCTACCTATCTTCTATAAAATTACAGCGTGTAGAAGCTTCTAAAGTTTTAAGTGGTCCGCAAGTACAGACTTTTACTGGAGACAAAACGGAATTCGTTGAAAAAATTCGTCGGGCACTCTATTTCGGCAAAATTGTTTCTTATGCGCAAGGCTTCTCTCAGATGTGTGCAGCCTCCAAGCAATATAACTGGAATCTACCCTATGGTGAAATTGCTAAAATTTTCCGTGCCGGTTGTATTATCCGAGCCCAGTTTTTACAGAAAATTACTGATGCTTACTTAGAAAACGCCAATATTTCTAACCTGCTGTTGGCACCTTACTTTAAGACAATCGCTAACGAATATCAGCAGGCATTGCGTGATGTAGTCTCTTATGCCGTAATAAATGGTATCCCGACACCAACTTTCTCTGCTGCTATCGCTTACTATGATAGTTACCGTTCAGAAGTGCTGCCTGCTAGTCTTATTCAAGCTCAACGTGATTATTTTGGTGCGCATACTTATAAGCGTATTGATAAAGATGGTATATTCCATACAGAGTGGTTCGACTAATGAAGTAAAAGGCTCCCTTATGGGAGCCTTTTACTTCATTAGTCGAACCACTCTTTCTTGCTATATCTTTCACCTTCTATATTAAAAAATAAGTCATACATCTTAAACTCCTCCTCCGAAGATCACCTATATCAAAAATTGATAAATACTAGAACATCATTTTCCAGAATAATCTCTACCATAACCTAAATAAGGTGAATACACATTCTAGAAATGTTAAATCAGCTTTTAAAAAAACATACAACTATATTTTGATCTCAGGGACAGCTTATTGTCACTAATAAGAAAAATATACAGATATTTTGGGATAAATAACCGGTTTGTTCTACTTTTTCGCAAAAAAATAGCTGTGTTTCATAACACATACAATTCACCAATAAATCACCTTGATGTCATATTACTCCATCTTAATAAATAATCGAAACTTAAGCATACCGTACGGAACCAGATAGTAGTTATTAAAAAATTTTCCAAATAAATTTATTAAAATATCTACCAGAACGTCTTATGTACGTACAAAAAACCGTACTTTCCCTATCTAGTACTAAAAAGTTTAAACTTGATAATCAATACCCTATTAAAAATAAAAATTAGAAGCTTACTTTTATTTAAATAGGTATATATTCTCATGCTATAAAACAGTTTAATAAAAGAAATCCATATCAAATACTTCTTCCATAATATCCATATATATGATATTTCCTTTTAACTTAAATAAAAAATAATCAGGATTACCCCGTATAATATTTATTATTTTATTTATACCTTGTGCGTAAATTATTAATAATCGTACTAAAATTAAGATTTTGATCCTGTAATAGAACTAGCAAATGATAGATCAAGTCAGATGCTTCACTAATTAGCTCACAACGATTGTTGACCATAGCCGCCAATGCGGTCTCGACTCCTTCTTCACCCACTTTTTGAGCAATCCTTTTAGTACCGCTTTTATAAAGCTTTGCGGTATAAGAGCTCTCTGGATCAGCATTTTTCCGAGTCACCAAAAGTTGCTCAAGCTGATAAAGAAACACCCAATCTGGAGTAGAGTCAGAGAAGCAGCTTGATGTTCCGTAGTGACAAGTCGGACCTACAGGATCTGCCAGTACTAGTAGTGTATCGTTGTCACAATCAGGAGTGATACTGATTACTTTGAGAAAATGACCTGATGTTTCGCCTTTTGTCCAAAGACGGTTTTTAGTACGCGAAAAAAAAGTAACGTTACCTTCGCTGAGAGTTTTCATCAACGCTTCTTGGTTCATATAGCCATGCATCAGCATTTCTCCAGAGATGCTGTGCTGTACAAGAGCTGGCATCATACTCTCAGTTTTAGTCCAATTAAGGTGGACCAATTGCTCTTGAGTTAACACGGACGAATCTCCACTCCATTTTCTTGTAAAAAAATTTTCAGCTCGCCAATATTGACAATCTTCTTATGAAATACTGAAGCAGCTAGCACACCGTCGACGTTCGCTTGTTTAAATGCGTCAAGGAAGTGCTGCAAAGTGCCCGCACCGCCGGAGGCAATAAGCGGTACTTTACAAACCTCGCGCACTTTTTTCAGCTGCGTTAAATCATAGCCTTTGCGAACGCCGTCTTGATTCATCATATTCAGCACTATTTCTCCAGCACCTCGCTTTTGTACTTCTTGAACCCAATGCAACGTTTCCCATTGAGTAAAGCGAGTTCGTGCTTGGTCACCAGTGTATTGGTTAACGTAGTATTTGCCGGTCGAACCGTCGAACCAAGTATCAATCCCTACAACAATGCACTGAATACCAAAACGCTCTGCTAGACGTGTGATGAGCATAGGTTCAGCTAAAGCAGGTGAGTTAATAGAGATCTTATCCGCACCAGATTCTAAAATACTCGTTGCATCTTCCTCGTTTCTGATACCCCCAGCTACACAAAATGGAATGTTAATCACTTCTGCTACGCGCGAAACCCAGCTTTTATCTACCACACGGCTACCACTTGAGGCGGTGATGTCATAGAAAACCAGCTCGTCTGCGTCTTCCTGAGAATAGCTTTGTGCCATTGGTACAATATCCCCAATGATCTTATGATTACGGAATTGTACTCCTTTGACAACCTGGTAGTTGAGCACATCAAGGCAGGGAATTATGCGTTTTGCCAACATGCCATAGCCTCCGAAACTGTGAACTTGCCTTCTAGTAGAGCACGCCCGATAATCACTTCCTTAACACCACTGCAACGCAGCGCCATGATATCTTCAATATCCCTAATGCCACCAGAGGCCTGAAAAAAAATTTCAGGATAGCATGTAGTCAATTCCTGATAGAGTGAAATATTTGAACCACTAAGTGTACCATCACGAGAAATATCGGTGCATAAAACACGCTTTAGACCTAGAGGTTCAAACTGCGTAATAACTTCTTCCAGAGTCACTCCAGATGCTTTTTGCCATCCGCTAATGGATACTTCTTTACGGTTGTTCACAGAGTGAATCTTTACATCCAACGCCAGCACAATTGTTTCAGAACCAAATTCTCTGAACCAATTTTTCACTTCATCCTGTTCTTTTACTGCCATGGAGCCAACTACCACACGGTGGGCGCCTGCGTTTAATATCGCTTTAATGTCATCACGTGTACGGATGCCTCCACCAACTTGGATCATCGCCTCTACACCATTAAAAAGATTTTTCAGTAATTGGATCTGACGCTGCGCTGGATCTTTTGCGCCATTTAAGTCCACCAAATGTAGCACTGTAGCACCTTGGAGAACGTAATGCTGTAGGCGTATCAGAGGAGGATATTCATCGTAATCAAGTTGTTGACTATAATCACCCTGATATAGTCGGACAACTTTGCCGTTAATCAAATCTAACGCGGGTATAATCATTACATCTCCAGAAAATTTTTTAGTAGCAGCGCGCCTGCTTTACCAGAACGCTCAGGGTGAAATTGCACACCAAAGAAATTGTCTTTTTGTAGTACAGCAGTGAAGGACTGGCCATACTCGCATGTAGCAATAGTGCTAGAGTTAACCGGCATGGCATAGCTATGAACAAAGTAGAAATAGCTTTTCTTATCAAGTCCGCGCAATAGACGATGATTGCCCACTTGTTCAATAATTTGGTTCCAGCCCATATGTGGCAGCGGTAGTCCTTTAGTATCCATTAGTGTGCAGGCTGTTTCGATAATGCCAAGAGTCAAAACACCATTATTTTCATCACTACTACTACCAAGTAGCTGCATACCAAGGCAAATGCCTAGTACTGGCTGAGTACAGGTTTTAATTACGTCTATCAAATGGTACTGCTTAAGCTGGTTCATCGCAGTTTGCGCAGTACCTACGCCAGGCACAACAAGTTTATGAGAGTGCAGCACCACGTTAGGATCGTTGCTCACCTCAAGTGAATATCCCAAGCGCTTGACCGCCCACTTAACAGATAACAAGTTAGCACAACCAGTATCTAGAACGACTACCTTCATTACAGCACTCCTTTTGAGCTAGGGAGTGTTTTTCCATCCAAGCGGATCGCCTGGCGAAGCGTGCGACCAAAAGCTTTAAACAGACTTTCGACACGATGATGATCATTTTTGCCTTCGGTTTTCAAGTGTAGGGTGCTCTTCATGGCATAGGAGAGCGAATGAAAGAAATGCTCGACCATTTCAGTACTCATATCTCCGACGCGCTGGTAGCTGAACTTAGCCTTAAATTTTAAGTAAGATCGACCAGAGATATCCAGGGCACAACGTGCTAAACATTCATCCATCGGGAGCATAAAACCAAAACGGCCAATACCATGCTTTTCACCCAGCGCCTTAAACAGCGCTTCTCCGAGCACTAAACCCGTATCTTCAATAGTATGGTGATCGTCGATGTAGAGATCGTCGTTTTTGACTTCTACGTTCATACGGAAGCCGCCATGTACAGGAATCTGATACAGCATATGGTCGAAGAAACCTATGCCAGTATTAATTTTACTTCTGCCTTCCCGGTCTAACCATACTTCGGCTTGAACCTGTGTCTCTTCTGTATTACGGTTGATTAATGCATGGCGATCGCATTTTGTAAGACGTGCTTGGATGACATTCCAATCATTGCCTTCACGGTCAAAACGGATGCCTTGAATTCCCATATTTTGTGCCAGTTTAATATCAGTCAACCGGTCACCGATAACGTAGCTGTTTGCTATATCAATTGCACCCGCTGCCAGCCATGCTTCCACCATTTTAATTTTCGGTTTGCGGCATTGACAGTCATCTTCCGGTCTGTGTGGGCAGATGAGCACGTTGTCAAAGTAAATACCCTGTGAGTTTAACACCTGCATCATCAAGTTATGAGGGCCATCAAAATCTGCTTGCGGGAAACTACTAGTGCCCAATCCATCCTGATTGGTGATCATAACTAGTCGGTAACGGTCAGCTTGTAGCGCCAATAGCGCCGGAATAACATTGTCTTCAAACGCTAGCTTTTCCAAGCGATCTACTTGCAAATCTTCAGGTGGTTCAACAATGATTGTCCCATCACGATCGATAAAAAGGGTCTTTTGACTCATGCTCCCTCCATAGATAAAGCCTGTAATGCAGAAATTAGAGACTCGCACTCTTTACGTGTACCGATGGAGATGCGCAAGCATCCCGTAAGGCCTGGATTTTTGTTCTGGTCACGTAAAATAATACCCTGATTCCATAGAGTTTTAAATATGCCAGAGGAATCAGTAAATCGCACAAGAATATAATTAGTCTCACTCGGAAAGATATGTTGTACTATTCTAAGTTGCGATAGGCTCTCAAGTAACCAGGTGCGGTTAGCATTCAGCTCTGCAACATGATTACGCATCAGTGTAATACCTTGTGCGCTCAGAGCCTGGCTAGCAACGTCGGCGACAGGAATAGCTAACGGGTAGGGTGTGATTACTTTCATTAGGAGATCGATCACTGGTTTGTTCGCTAACGTAAAACCACACCGAAGCCCTGCCAAAGCAAAGGCTTTTGATAATGTGCGCAAAATCACTAGATGCGGGTAATTACTTAGCCAACCGCTTAGGGTAGCTTCCGGACAAAACTCAATATAGGCTTCATCAACTACTAACAGCGCTTTCCCGACCGTTATCTCTAACAGCACACGAATGTCATCTTGGTTGATTAGATTGCCAGTTGGGTTGTTGGGTCTACATATATATACTACTTTAACACCATTAAGCTGAGCCTCGATGGCATTTAAGTTGAGTTGCCAGTTTTTTATTGCGGGCACAGTACGGTATTCAACTCCCATAGTTTCGGCGCTGACGCTGTACATGCCGTAAGTGGGTGGACAGAAGAGGATAGCATCTTTTCCTGGCTCACAAAAAGCGTTCATCACCAGTTCAATGCCTTCATCAGCGCCGCGGCTTACCAGCACTTGGTGCGGTTGTAGACCTGCGTAGTCGGAGTAGCGCTTGATAACTAGTGTTGGTTGACATTCCGGATATCGGTTAAACGTCTTCTGTGACAGCTCGAAAGAAACCGGCAAGGGAAACTCGTTGGCATTGAGCCAGACGTCGCCTTTTCCGCCTAGTCGCCTCGCGGACTGATAAGGCGTTAGATAGCGTACGTTATTGCGCGCCAAATATTCAATATTTCGTGTGTGATCTTTTAATGCGGCTACGCGCAAGGTCACTGCGTTTTTATGGGCTTCCATTTTCTCGGCTGTAGCGAGGGTTTCAATAGTTGAAGCCAAGTTAAGGAAGCCTTGTTGTGTCAATTCCTGAACCGTCATGCGTTTTTGAAAATCGATTAAACCTAAGCTAGAACTAGTGGCAACATAGCCGTAGGTCGGTAGTACATGGTTGGTCCCAGAAGCATAATCACCTGCAGCTTCCGGTGACCAATCGCCGAGAAATATTGAACCGGCATTAGTGATCGAGTCTACTAGAGCGCGAGGTTGGAGAGTCTGTGTCTGGATAATAAGGTGCTCTGGGCCGTACTTATTAGAAATTACCACGCATTCTTCCAAGTCGCGTGCTACTATCAGACGGCTATTTGCTAGTGCTTGACACGCAGTGGAAGCACGAGGTAGTCCTTGTAACTGCTCTTTAATCATCTGGGCTACAATCTGTGCTAACTTAAGCGACGGCGTTAACAAGATCACCTGAGAATCATGGCCGTGTTCTGCTTGCGATAGCAAATCGCAAGCGACAAAAGCTGGTACAGAGCCTTCATCTGCAATCACCAATACTTCTGATGGACCAGCAGGCATATCAATTGCAGCGCCATCTAGACACTGACTGACTTGACGTTTTGCTTCGGTGACATAGGCATTACCGGGACCAAAGATTTTGTCCACTTTTGGGATGCTCTCGGTGCCGAAGGCGAGGGCGGCAATCGCCTGTGCGCCACCGACTTGAAACACCTCTTCAACACCGCAGAGCTGAGCCGCATAAAGGATTCCATTTGCAATCGGTGGGGGAGAGCAGATCACCACACGACTACAACCCGCAATACGCGCTGGTATTGCCAGCATGAGTACAGTAGAAAAAAGAGGAGCAGAACCACCGGGAATATAGAGCCCGACCGATGAAATCGGTCGGGTAACTTGCTGGCAGCGCACACCTAATTGGGTCTCTACATCTACGTCTACGAATCTTTGCGCTTTATGGAAAGTTTTAATATTAGCTCCAGCGACAGCCATCGCTTGCTTTGTAGCCTCGCTTAGGTAGTTACTAGCGGCCTCTATTTGAGCGAGCGTCATGCGCAGCGTGTCTACCTGCTCATTGTCGAATTTGGCACTGAATTCACGCAGCGCGGTATCCCCGTGTTTTTTTACCTTACCCAGCACGGCGCGCACCGTGGCGCTTATAGTCTCATTAGTGGCAATCACGGGACGCTGCAACAGCATCTGTTTCTGTTCTGAACTACATTGCTGCCATTCGACTGGGGTCATAAAGGACATGATTTACTCCATTATTTTTTCAATCGGCATCACTAAAATCGAGCTAGCGCCAAGGGCTTTAAGATTTTCCATGGTTTCCCAGAACAGAGTTTCCGTACTTACCATGTGCACCGCTACACGGTTTTGATCTCCTGCAAGAGGCAGTACTGTAGGGCGCTCTGCACCTGGTAATAATTTAATTACATCTTTCAAACGCTCGCTTGGCGCATGCATCATAATGTATTTAGATTCTCGTGCCTTGATGACGCCTTGAATACGCGTCATTAGCTTATCAATAAGCTCCTGCTTTTCTGGAGACATTAATCCTGCACGCTGGATCAACACCGCTTTTGAGAAATAGATTACTTCTACTTCACGTAGTCCGTTAGCTTCCAGTGTGGCACCGGTCGATACTAGGTCACAAATCGCATCTGCTAGCCCAGCACGAGGCGCTACTTCTACCGATCCGTTTAGCATACAAAGTTTGAAGCTAAGGCCTTTTTTGTCGAGATATTGCTTCAGTAAATGAGGATATGAGGTAGCAATTCGGGAATTATGTAAACACTGCAAGCCGCTATACTCTTCATCAACTGGCATCGCTAACGATAGGCGGCAGCTACCGAAATCTAAACGACGTAAGATACAATAGCGCGGATCTTCCCCTTGTGCACGGCGGGTCAGAAGTTCCTCTTCGAGAACATTTTCGCCAATAATCCCAATATCGACCACACCATCCATTACAAGACCGGGGATATCGTCATCACGTACGCGCAAAATATCGATTGGTATGTTCTCTGCGAAGGCGATTAGACGCTGCTGCTGAAGATTGATTTTAATGCCGCATAGTGATAGCAGTTCACGTGATTCATCACTTAAACGGCCAGATTTCTGCATAGATATGCGAATTCGCTTGTTATCTAACATCGACACCTTCCTTTTCTTTCATTCCTATACAAACAAACAAGGGTATTTGTGCCAATCCATAAAAAAAGCCCCAAGAAGATTGCTTCCGGGGGCTTTGACTTGCGTTTATTCCATTGGAAGATTTAAATATCTCCCAGTGCACACCTCCTGAAAGACTAGTCAGGGTGATGGTGGTGTTTATGGTGGTAATTAAATTGAACGTGTGCCATTAAATTCCATTACTGAATTAGTATTCATTTATATGTTGGTTAAGCTAACGAAGATAATGATAATACGCAACCCTTTTTTAACCTTTGCTATTCTCAAAGAGTGCGCACTAATATGAACAGTATAGATGTAAGTTTAGGAGTTGATATGAAGAAGGTAGCAATCATAGGTCTAGGATGGCTGGGCATGCCGTTAGCACTAGCATTAACAGCGCGCGGATGGCAGGTTACTGGTAGTAAAACTATGTCAGACGGTATTGAGGCAGCCCGCCGCTGCGGTATTGACGCGGTGCAGCTAGAGCTAATGCCAGAGATAAACTGTGATGCCAGGGATCTAGGTACCCTATTCAGCGCTGAAGTATTGGTAGTGACCTTGCCAGCCAGCAACACAGTAGAAGGCAGCAAGATCTATATGCAGGCAGTACAGAACATAGTGAGCCGTGCACTGGAGAATCACGTATCACATATTATTTTTACTAGCTCAACATCAGTTTACGGTAGTGGGAATGGAGTGATAAGAGAGAGTAGCACCCTACAACCGGAGACAGTTGCGGGGAAAACTTTGGCAGCGCTAGAGAGCTGGTTACACGATTTACCGAGCACCTATGTTGATATTTTGCGTCTTGCCGGATTGGTAGGGCCGAAGCGTCATCCAAGCCGTTCCTTAGATGGGAAAATCCGACTAAATAACGGCGGATATGGTGTTAATTTAGTGCATGTGGACGATGTGGTTAGTGCAATTACACTCCTACTCCAGATGCCCAAAGGCGGCGGCCGTATTTATAACCTTTGCGCGTCGCAGCACCCATCACGTGAAAATTTCTATCCTGCGGTATCGCGCCAACTTGGCTTAATACCACCTACATTTCTACCTTCGAATCACGGTGAGATCGGAAAATTAATCGACGGTTCACTCATCTGCAAGGAGCTAGGTTTTGAATATCGCTACGACAATCCTGAAAAAATGCCACTAGAATAATGAAAAAGTCCAGAACCAAAGATAGAATCTGGGATAGTCCAGAAGAACTTTCAAGGGTTATATAGGTACTAATGGATAGTACCATATGTTCTATGATTTACGGTACTTTAAAATGTAGAATGTGTTTTATCAACTGAGCTAAGAACTCTTTGATAAGGTGAGAAAATATTTACTAATCCTTGAAATAGTTATTGTTCGATACCAACAAGGTATTACAATCTACATATTATGCTTTTCTCGATGGAAATAGCTCTATATTTGAAGACAAAGGGAAGTACTATAAAGATATTAAAAATAAAAATTACTTTCCCATGGGCCGTTTTGACTCGTTGCAGAGTCTTAAGTCAAGACAACACAAAGGTTTATTGCGCTATCTAGGACTTTAAATCGGAATTTTCATTATTCCACAGTTTCTGTTAGAGAATGAGTGAAAGGCATGTATCCTGATCCCAGTACCATATTATACGCTCTTTGGTTAGATAGAGTAAAATGAGAGTTTAGTAAACTCAACCTGAAGAAAAAACTGTCTAGCATATAGGAAGCGAACGTGAAGGGTATGCGCAGAACGATTAATCAGACTGCACGAGAAAATCACTATTAATATATTCTCATGTGTATTTCACGATCTTTTTTCTGTGTATAGAGTACCTTGGTCCTAAATAAATTTCACGAAAATCACGTGCGATAGGGAGCTGGGTTCTAGGCGTCGTGATGTATAATACTTTACTCGACCTTGACCTTGGTCGTGATCATATGTAAGCAAGCGGCGCAATATTTATTAAAATAAACTTGATTATTAGGAAGAAATTATAATTTCCCACGGTAAATCTAATTATTCTAGAATAAAATGAATTTCTCTAATACCATAATCAATAATACAGATGTCAAAGGACAATAACAACTGCATAATCTCTTGATGTATGTTGACGTCTTCCTTTTACTGAAAAAATCATCACTTGGCAAGGGTAACTACTGAGAAACTATAGCTGATTATAGGGCGATTTGTTACAAGGCCTTATAATTATAAGGCATATGTAGTTTACACGCATGTTTACCACGACGAGGATTGACTGGATTCCAAAATAACTGAGAAAAATTTGCTATGTTCACCAATATGTGTTGTGTTTTACAGACATTTTAGGGAAAATGCGCGCTTTGTAAAAATATGTATATGACCGATGCTTTTCATGGAAAAGCGGTTATTTTTTGCATGACGTCAACTAATTTGTGTGAATTGGATTTCGCCAGGATAGATTTAATTTAAAAGACGAAGAAGCTTAATAACTGAGGATACAAAGATGGGACTGTGTTCCATTCAGTCATATCACCCTGAAATTAATTTCCGTGATGGTTACAGCGTATCTCTAGCTCATAATTTCATTTTCGTTACTCACTTGAGCAATTTAGTATGGTTGCAGCGCAGGGAGGTTTGAAACATGTTATTTAATACCCCTGCATCACGGGGTGCATATTTAAAAAAAACACTCACTCTACTTCCAGTTGTTATGATGGGCCTAGCATACATACAGCCGATGACCCTGTTCGATACTTTCGGTATCGTATCGGGTCTAACCAACGGACATGTTGTTACTGCTTATATTTTTGCACTCATTGCTATTCTGCTTACTGCTGTAAGTTATGGCAAGCTAGTACGTCGTTTTCCATCTGCCGGTTCTGCTTATACTTACTCTCAAAAGGCAATCAATCCGTACATCGGCTTTATGGTTGGTTGGTCATCTTTACTAGACTACCTATTAATGCCAATGATAAACATACTACTGGCGAAAAACTATATCGAAGTATTGTTACCTAGCATGCCATCTTGGATTTTAGTTGTTCTTTTAGTAGCATTTATGACTTTTTCAAACTTATATGGTATTAAAATAGTAGCTAATTTTAACAGCTTGATTGTAGTATTGCAGGTTATAGTGATGATTGGTATTACTGGCACGGTGATTTATGGTGTAACGCATGGCGAGGGAATGGGTACGCTTACTAGTTCAGCGCCCTTCTGGTCCACTGACACGCATATAGCGTCGGTGGTTACCGGCGCGACAGTACTCTGTTTTTCATTCCTTGGTTTTGACGGCATCAGTTCATTATCAGAAGAAACGAAAAATGCAGAATACACCATTCCTCGTGCTATTTTCTTGACGGCGATGATCGGAGGTCTGATTTTTATCGTAGTCTCTTATTTCTTGCAGCTCTATTTTCCAGATCTCTCACGTTTTAAAGATGCGGATTCATCTCAGCCTGAGATTATGCTTTACGTTGTTGGTTATATGCTACAGTTTAGTATTCTGATCTTTTCATTAATGACGGTCCTGGCATCAGGTATGGCAGCGCATGCAGGCGTATCGCGTTTAATGTACGTCATGGGACGTGACGGCGTCTTCCCGGAACGCTTCTTCGGTTATATTCATCCGGTATGGCATACTCCATCGCTGAATGTGTTACTGGTTGGTGCTATTGCACTGATGGCCATTCGCTTCAATCTACTGACGGCAACTGCATTGATCAACTTCGGTGCACTAGTGGCGTTCACCTTTGTTAATCTGTCAGTCATAGCCCAGTTCTGGATCCGAGAAAAACGTAACCGTAAGATAAGCGATAACATTCATTATCTAATATTACCGGCGTTTGGTACCTTAACTGTTGGAGTACTCTGGCTGCACTTAGAAGAAAGTTCGATGGTGCTCGGTCTAATTTGGGCATTCGTAGGGATTATTTACCTTGCGTTTGTCACTCGTAGTTTCCGTAATCCAGTACCACAGTATGGTACTGACAAATTATAAGATAAAAAAGTTGAGGTGGTAGGTATATTATTTTTTAGCTACAGTTTTTTTAGTTAATCGTACACCATCTCTTCTCTATTTTATTTATAGGTAGCGTTAAATTGCCATTGTAGATGTTACTTATAATTGATTATTATCAAAAAAAAATTTTGATAATTTCTTATTGGGTGTATAAATTATCTAGATAACCTATCAAGTCTACATTAGAGTTCTTTACTCCTTTATCTGTTGTTTGATGCTAGATCAATGTCATTGATAACAGACATATAGGCATATAATGAAAAATTCAGGGAGGTTTTTACACGAACTGATTTTTTTATTATAATATTCTTAACTGCAATATTCATTTTTGCATACTGATAAAAATTAATGTTCTTTAATTACTCAGGTTACTACTATAAAAGTAGTATTGGAAATATTTTACTTTCCTAGAGATAATTTTTATTATCTAAATAATTATTTCTGAAATAGATTAGATAATGTTTAATATATTTCTTTCCTATTAATAAATGTAAATATCTACTGAGTAGATTGTAAACAACAATTATTGTTGTTAGATAATATTAATATTTATTCATCTTTATGAATTATATAATATGGATGTTCTATATTTTACATATAGTGAAATTTTAAAAAAACGTGAATTACGTTGTTTAAATAATGGATATTATCTTAATGTATGTTTTTTTTAAAACATAGTGTTTTAAAAGCATTTCAATGTATCTAACATGGGAAAATACAAAACGAACGTACTATCAGTAAGATGCTAAATCGTAACCTACATAATATATGTGATGTCCTAGCTAGGAAACCAGATCTTGTAAATAAAGACACAGTGCTTTAAGTTGGAACATTTTCTTAACTTCGTTTTGATGTAAGACAGCAAGTGATTCTATTTCCAGTAAAAAATTATGCACACGTTCTGTATTAAGTATTTCACGACGGTGCTGTAACCAGCGTTTCTGTTCGGCATCATCCAGTGTACCAGGAAAATTCCTCGCACGATATCGAAACAACAGGTTTGTTACACGCGGATCTTGGAAGGTTAGAGCTAATGCTGGCAAATCGCCAGGTGCGGTTTGACGCAGAATATTCATTCCTGCACGATCAGATTCACTAAAAAATCCATCATAGAGCTGAGCATCTACATCATCTGATGAGGTAAAAGGCTTAGTATTTGCGAATACCTTCACAACTTTGTCACGCACTGCCGGATGCTGACGTAGTAACATTAAATTAGCAAGGCAAGCATCACGATCTATACATAAACGCTTTATGTCTTCTGAACGTAATGTATTAGCAGGTGCTAGCACGGGGCATTTATTTATATGAACTAGCTTGATTGGTAACGATATATTTTTGTTAGATAAATTACTCTTACGTGTATAAAAGTGTTCGCCAAGCACATCCGCATCCAGCTCTAGCAGAGGTGACATATCAGCAGCTAGGTCGGCAACAATCAACAAGTTGTGATTATTAGGGTGCCAAGCTAACGGAACGATCCAGCTAACATTACTTCGAGCGTCGCCAAAAATGCTGGAAACGTGCACTAGTGGCTTCATCTGCGGAATGTTGATCAGTGTCATTAGCTTCTGTTTCTTACGATAGGTGAACAAAAAATCAAATAGCTTTGGTTGTTTCTTTTTTACCAGCTTCGCCATCTCTAGGGTAGCATAGACGTCAGAGATGGCGTTGTGGGGATTTTTATGCACTGTACCATTAGCTTTGGTGATATGCTCTAGCTTAAAACTAGGAAAGCTATTCTTATTTTCTGGCCAGACGATGCCTTCTGGACGTAATGCATAGCAAGCACGCATCACATCTAGCAGGTCCCAGCGCGAATTATTGTTCT
This sequence comes from Pantoea sp. Nvir, assembly GCF_009829915.1. Classification (GTDB taxonomy): domain Bacteria; phylum Pseudomonadota; class Gammaproteobacteria; order Enterobacterales; family Enterobacteriaceae; genus Pantoea. The sequence continues at coordinate 200,410 of NZ_SZZW01000002.1, forward strand.
GCCAGCTCCAGCCGTAGGGATCAAAGAAGTTTCTATAAAAAAGGTGGCGTGTCACTTCGTCATCAAAGTTCACATTGTTATAGCCCACTATGCAAGTCCGTTCTTTTTTAGTAAAAAGTTTGTAGATACGAGCGGCAAACTCTGATTCTGTGACGCCATTCTTGCATGCCACCTGCGGCGTAATACCAGTAACTATTACTGCTTTTGGCTGTGGCAAATAATCATCAGCTAGACGGCAGTAGAAAATCTGCGGCTCTCCTATTGGGTTTAAGTAGCTGTCTGTACGTAGTGCAGCAAACTGTGCTGGACGGTCTAGCGAGGGACTTTTACCGAATGTTTCATAATCGTGGAATAAAAAAGTGCTATCATCAGGGGAGGACACGATCCTATGCTTTCCTTTACTGTGGGGGGTCAATAAATGGTGTGACTGAACGAAATTTCTATTACCAACTACTCGCATCTAGCTTACAACAACATTTATAACCATCCATAACAACTCACATGTTTTGAATTTATTCAAAATAAATGATACTTAACTTATTCAGTTACTCCAAAAGTGCTAATTTTAGCATAAAATTTATGATTAGCTCTTGAAAATATTTAATTAATAATTGTAAATAGAAATTTATTCTAGCTTTGCACACTCACGCAAGCTTCGCGTTTTTTGGGCAGAGATTTATTGTAAAAGTTGTTGGTTGATATTCTGTAAATTACGCAAGAAGGTAAAAGTACTCGATCTTATCTGAGTTTGAATCATCATTTCTCACGAAAATGTAGCATAAAACTAGCTGATTATTATTTAGCTGATGAGAGATGAAATTTCTTTAACATAGTGTAGAATCTAAGTCTGAATTTTACTCATTTAAAATACTAGCACTCTGCTTTATCTCATACTGAGTAAATCATGAGTATTAAGATGTACTAATGAAGAAAGGCTTGTTTATCGCGTAAAGATAATGATCAATTGAACATATCGGTGGTAGTCGGTGTTCTTATCTCCTATGCTTTATATTTAACCAAATACATAGCAGCAGTCTATCTGATCTAGATCTATTGTTTCTATAGCTTAACTAAAATTAGGATTTGAAAAAAATTATGTTGTTTAGATCACTCTAAACAAGAGGAAACAATTTTTTATTGTCCCTTTACAAGGGACATAATAATCATTATCCGGGCTAATTATGAGATTTATTTCATAAATAAGAAGCGTAAAAGAGATTCTCCATATCTTCAACTACGCAAAAAACAACGATCCACTTGTTTTTTAGTAGGTTTAACAGCATAACAAAAGATATTATCACCGAATAATTCAGAATTATGGCACAATTACAAATTGTAGTAGCATTGTACTAAATTTTAGTAGTTGCGATAAAAATATACATCGCCACACCAGAGTAAAACACCGAACTCGTCAGTACATGATATTGACGAGTTCGTACTTTCATGAACTGTGCTAAAATGTTTCAAAAACATGCACAAGGAAACATGATTAGTTTTCTGAAATTGAGCTCCTCTGACTGGACTCGAACCAGTGACATACGGATTAACAGTCCGCCGTTCTACCAACTGAACTACAGAGGAATAGTTAGAATGGGATGTATCCTAGCGATATTCTTCTACTTTGTCAAAGTAAAATTTTATTTTTACTCAGTAGAATGTTTATGAGAGAGGTATCGTATTATAATTTTTCAAAAAAATAGAATTTCACTTTGAATTCATTACATGCGTAGCTTTTGCTAGCTGACACAAAATACGGTAAGAGTATGTTTGTTCATGTAATTAAAGAACTACCGTTGATATTATCTTCTACTAACAAATAGTTATTGGATAATCATCATTAATCCATATATAATACGACTAGGATATATAAGATACTTTATGACTGTAAGTATTTTATACTATCCAATAGATAGTCACTCTAAATTTCATCCGATAAGTTTCTGGGAATTTCAATTATCTTGATCAAATGAATATGTCTGCTAAAATAGTCTGACCGTTAGTAATGATAGCAAGCAAGTTAGAGTATCCATAAGATACTAGGGATGTGTACATAGAAAATTCATGCTCCCCCCTAATTATGCGCCAAAGCTCTCACACTGTGTAATCCCAGATGCTCTGTTATATTCTTTAAATATAAATATATACATAACTTGTTATTTTTTCACCTTTCTGTAAAGAAAAGAGCTCTTTTTGACTTAATTCGTTTTTGATAACTTTCAGAAGTGTACTGGTCTTTCATAAGACATGGTAACCACCGTGTATCCGTAAGAAATCTTGTATGTATTATATTCGGCTTACAATAATCATATAGGCTAATCACAATATTATTTTAATGTGTATAATAAATAATGAAATTCATCATATTTGACATTTTGATAAATACTGATATATCATGCCGTCGATATATGTACTTTCAATGCATTTTACCTAGTAAAAAAACTCCTATAGACTCAGAATATTATTCTGAAATAATGATGATGTCATCGCCACGGTTGTTTTATTTTAAGGGATATTACATAATTTATACAGTAGCGTAATCTTATCAAGAATATGTAATATAGCAGAAGCTTAAATAAGCTAGCATATTTTTATAGATGCTATCAAAATATTGAGCTTATAGTTCATTCTCAATTTCAATACTAAACTCTCAAGTATTATCTCTTACTCTAAGAAAAAGTCTCTCAGTTTCCTTAGCAGAAATGCCAAGGATAGTGTGAGATAATTTACGCTCACTTGCCTCGATCAGAAAGAAAATAAATATCAGGATTTACTTCTATTGCGAGTACAAATAGCCATAGGTTGCAGAAAATTTACTGAGTATAGATAACGGTAGGAATCAGAAAGGCTAAAAATATTAGATAAGAGAAATCTAAGTGGCAATGGCAATATCTTTGCGACTTTTAGGTGGACAATATTGTTAAAGTTAACATAATAAGAAAAAATCAATATTAATATGTTAGAAGTTGTGTTACGAATATCATATAATTTTTTTATAATTAAATTTACTGATTTATTTATTATGATTTACGAAGTAAAAAATAAGTAGACGTCACAGATTTTTTAATAAAACAATCATCTATTAGTATTTATATACACCCTATTTTATTAAATATTTTACTTAATGTGTATAGGTTGATATTTTCAATATTGTTTATACTTTTTTTAATTATTTAGCTTTACTAAAGTTCAACTTTTATTTAAAGTAATCAACTAAAAATTATCATAGGATGCATGTATGAAAATTAATGATCGTGTCACCATTAGAACCCGTAGTAGTCTAAAGCGTATTGGTATTATTCTCGCAATAGAGCACTTTAATGGAAGTATTATGTATCTAGTAGCACTAGAAGATTATCCATTAGGAATTTGGTTTTTTAACGAAAGTCACCATCCAGAAGGGATCTGGATTAACGCTTATACAAACTAAGCTAGATTTTTATATTAAATTAATTATAACAAAAAATAATTTCCTTAAATCTAACCTCTTAAGGTATACTGAAAGACCTCGTCCACACAACTTTTTTTGTTTGTGAAGTTTTCCATCACTATCTGATATAGTGATCACAAAGTAGTAATTACATCAATTTCGACATTTTGAATAAACTTCCCCTGAAGTTTTATATCTTACTTGGGGTCAGTCTATTGAGGGTATGCATGTTTAGAAAGCCGTACAGTTCTATTGTACTCAGAAAATATAGTGCTTGAAGGCTGAATAGATGATGGAAATTTTAGATCTTAGAATTGTTGCTTGTGCGCGGCAGGAGTGTCTGTAACTACTGAGTTACATTAAAAACAAGTCATTATATCTGTAATGTTGGTATAAGATTCAAAATAACCTTCTCTGCTACAGCAGGGAAGTATATTTACATATACTCAATAGTTTTAAGCCCGAGTATGTCCATACCCTGTTTTAGTGTTTTTGCCGTAAGCAATACTAGCTGAAGTCGACTCTGGCGCGTGGCTACGTCTTCCGCTCTAATAATTGGACAATGCTCGTAGAAGCTAGAAAAGAGACAAGCTAAATCATAGAGGTAAGAACACATAACATGTGGCGTACCAACACACGCTACTTGTGTAATAATCTCTTCAAATTGCAATAAACGTGTTGCTAGCTGGGCTTCATTCTCCTCGGTAATTGTCAGCGGTCCGTTAATATCGTCGATACCGTCACCCGCTTTTCGGAAAATTGAAAGCATGCGAGTGTAGGCATACTGTATATAAGGAGCAGTATTACCTTCAAATGATAGCATCTTATTCCAGTCAAAGATATAATCAGTGGTGCGGTTTTTCGATAGATCTGAATATTTCAGAGCACTAATGCCAATTACCTCCGCCAATTGCTGTAGTTCTGCTTCACTCATTTTCGGGTTCTTCTCGCGTACTAGAGTCAGTGCACGGTCGTGTGCTTCATCTAGCAGATCAGCGAGTTTGATAGTATCGCCACTGCGAGTTTTAAATGGATGGCCATCTTTACCGAGCATCATACCAAATGCATGATGCTCTAGTGGAACTGATTCCGGCACATAACCTGCTTTACGTACAATAGTCAACACCTGCTGAAAATGCTGATGCTGACGGGAATCAATATAGTAAAGCACGCGATTAGCGTGCAGCTTTTCATAACGATATTTAGCACAGGCAATATCAGTAGTTGTATAGAGGTAACCACCATTCTTTTTTTGAATGATAACTCCCATTGATCTGCCTTCCTTATTTTGAAACTCCTCAAGGAAAACAACAGTCGCCCCTTCATTGGTAACTGCTAAACCCTTAGCACGCAGGTCGGCTACGATGCCCGGTAGCATATCGTTATAAAAGCTTTCTCCCATTACATCCTTACGCGTTAGGGTGACGTTTAGACGATCATAAATTTGCTGATTTTGGTTAATAGTGATGTCAACCATTTTTTCCCACATAGTACGGCAATACTCGTCACCACTCTGCAATTTTACTACATAAGTGCGTGCGCGTTCGGCAAATTCTATATTTTGATCATATAAATATTTTGCTTTACGGTAGAAATTTTCAAGGACTGCCAGTGTAATCGTTTCATGGTATTCATCCTGTTGCTTTTCTAAATAAGCTATTAGCATACCGAATTGTGTACCCCAGTCACCGATGTGGTTGGCACGAATCACTTTGTGACCAAGAAACTCTAAAGCACGCACAGTAGCATCACCGATGATTGTGGAACGCAAATGACCAACATGCATCTCTTTTGCTACATTTGGCGCAGAATAGTCGACTACAATAGTTTGTGACTCGACAACAGTAACGCCCAGACGTGGTTGACTCAGCGCCCATTTCACCTGTGTAGCGAGCCAGTTACGATCTAAAAAAATATTAATAAAACCAGGACCTGCGATTTCTATTTTGCTGGCAATACCATCTAGTTCAAGATGTTGAATCACTTGTTCAGCTAGCTGTCGCGGTGCCTGCTGGCTTAGTTTTTTCGCGATGGTCATCATGCCGTTTACTTGGTAATCCCCAAATTGAAACTTATTAGACTGACGAATTTGAGGTGCACAGCCGGTCGGTATTCCAGCTAAAATCATTGCTTGGCTAATTTTTTCGGAAAGAAGAACCTGAATATTCACTATATTACCTTTTGTGATAAAAATCTCGGCTGTGGTACAGTATCAAGCTTTTATCGTCATCCTTTCTAATACGCCCGTAAGATACCGGAAAATGGAAGGAGAGACAGTATATTTGAAATCTTATGATACGTCAGCAGTAGCAGTTCTCGTATAGAAGTGAGAGGTACAAAAAAATGTACAAAATTTTCTTAAACAGAAAATGGCGGGAAATTTTAAAAGTGCTATTTTGAAAAAAGTGTCAAGGTGTCAACTTTTAGCATAATTCTTTAGTTTATTTTTTTAAGGTTTTTAGTAGTCTTGGGATGGTAGTATGTGTTAAAAACGCATCAATGATATTATGTATAAAAATTTTATAAAAAATCAACCTTCAGTAAGGATCGTAACGATTTTATATAAACGGATACTTAACTTATGAAGATGGGCATATCCTGGCTGTAGTTCTAGCATCTTATGTAGGTAAGGAGTGTTACCGAATTACCGCTACTTAATCTGGGTGATAACCCAGGACCTACTTCCCCCTGTTAGCAGGAGATATTGATTATCTCTTTTGTATATTTCTCCTTAACTCTATATAAACCTACACCGTTCATAAGTTTTCAATTGCTCTTAATATCCTGATTGCAAAGGAAACTACTTGCAAACTATTATATTCAGCATATTGGTTATTCTTGAGAGTACATTTGTTCTGTGATGTAGTGCAAGTAATCCAGTGATGTTAATATAATTAATGTACTAATAGATATATTTTTATCAGCTTCAAGGCCAAGCTAATATTCTCTATCACTATGATAGGTCAAGGTTTAGTGGCAACTAGTACGGCACGCAGCGGTGCCGGATGTCCCTCCACTGTTTTATACGGGTCTCGCGGATCGAGAAAGTCAGCTAATGATTTGCTAGTCATCCAGCTAGTACGACGCTGCTCCTTTATCGAAGTGAAGGTATAATCGACCATTTTAACATTGATAAAACCACACTTTTCGATCCAGTTTATCAGTGCCAATGCTGATGGAATAAAATAAACATTATGCATTTGTGCATAGCGTTCACCAGGCACCAGCACATCTCGCTCATCACCCTCAATTACTAGCGTTTCTAGTACCATTTCACCAGAGCTTACCAGCTGATTCTTAAGATGCAGAAGGTGATCAAGAGGTGAACGACGATGATAAAGCACTCCCATGGAAAAAATAGTGTCAAATGCTTGCAACGATGGCAGCTGTTCAACGCTGAGTGGCAGAAGATGTGCACGACGATCATCTCCCAGTAGCTTCCGTACTGCCTCAAATTGACAAATTGACAACTGCATAGGATCAATGCCGACTACTAGTCGTGCGCCTGCACCTACCATACGATGCATGTAATAGCCGCTGCCACATCCGACGTCTAGCACGGTACGACCCTCTAAGGAAGAGATGTGCGGTAATACGCGCTGCCACTTCCAGTCAGAACGCCATTCAGCGTTAATTTCAGTACCATAGAGCGAATAAGGGCCTTTACGCCATGGCATTAAACTACGCAGTAATTTCTCTATACCTTGACGCTGACGATCGCTGAGGTCATCGTGTTGCGCGCTTACACTGTGCAGTAAATCGAGATATTGTGGCTGCAATTGCGGCAGATGTTCAATCGATTTTTCCCAATTGGGAAACAGGCCATGTAGTGTCTTTTTCTGCCAAGCGGCAATCTGTGCTGGCAGAACTTCAAGCCATCTAATAAGCGGGCCGGTGGCAATCTGCTGATAAAATCGCCCAAACTCAATCATTTCAAAGCCAATAGTGACCCAAAGTTTAAATATTGGAACCAGAGTTCCACATGTGAGAAGAATGCCTGTTTTAGCCGTGCCTTATGGGTCTCTACGCTATCGATCAGCATTACATTCTTCAGCATACTGCGTTTTTGGCTAATTTCTAGCTCACTGTAGCCGTTGGAGCGTTTAAAATCATGGTGCATATTGAATAATAGCTCATTTACTTCCGCATCTTCAAAGCTGAATTTTTCAGATAATATTAAAGCACCGCCAGGGTTTAATCCTTGCCAAATTTTCTTTAATAGATTCAAGCGTGCTGGCCGTTCAAGAAATTGAAGTGTAAAGTTGAGAACTACTAGTGAGGCATTGTTAATATCTACATCTCGAATATCGGCTTCAATTATATTTACCGAAGTATATTCGTAGCAGGAATCGATATGGCGACGACAGCGCTCTACCATTGCGGGTGAGTTATCTACGGCGATGATGGTGCAGCCCGGAACCTGAATGTTACGACAAACGGATAGTGTGGCATCACCTAAAGAGCAGCCGAGATCATAAACTTGACTATCGGGCTCTACAAAACGCTCAGCTAGCATACCAATCATTGAAATAATGTTAGAATAACCAGGCACGGAGCGCTGCATCATGTCATGAAAAACTTCAGCGACGCGCTTATCGAAGGTCCAGTCACCTAGTTTATCGATAGGATCTAAAAATAGCATATCTCGATCAGACATAGTGAATCCAAAGAGCAAAAAAACAAATAAGGTACTATTTTGTTATATAGTACGGTATGAGCACTCCCTTAAGTCTACAGCCAGCTTATCAAGTTTAAATACTAAATTTAAAAGCAGACAAATAATATTAAACGCTAAAGTGCGATAGCATCAGTATTTTGATGTATCTGCAGTATGCTAATCAGTGCGAAAAGCATAATACTTCAGCATGAATTACTGGACTCATGCATAAAAGCAGGGCAGTCAAATATACCATTTAGATATTTGCTCCAGTAACAACATAATATCTCTATAACGTTGCAGTAAATGTGTATTGTTACGCTCATATAGCAAAATTACTATCTTTAAATGAAATAAAACGATATAGTACGATGTTAACTATGAAATTTGTCAATATATCCAGCACAACGTATTTACATAGTTATCGTAGAATAATCAGCTGGCTAAGTTCTCTAAAATAGCGATATTTATCGCAGTTAAGATGCTCAACTGCTCTATATTGTGTCAATTCACCTGTAACTTAGATTATAAACACTATATCAACTAAACACCTGGGGCCAGGAGCATCGAAGCTTTAAAAAAAGCATGCTGTTGCCTTCCACATGAAGAAAATATATAGTCCATCGGCTTCTCTTGATACCTCCTAAGTTTTTAGTACCAATGCTGCTACAGTGGAAGCTCCATACGACCGTTACTGCCTTTTTTTCTGTCAGTTTTGTTGTGTAGGCAATTTTTTGCATGCTGGATAGACAAAAGGCGACGAGATAGCAGTTTAGCGTGCTTATTGTTTATCCCGTTTGCCTCTTTTCATTATATTTGCCTCTTTTCATTATAAAAATTGTCTTTTTATAGACTTATTTTAAAAAGTGACACTTTGTAACAAGTAGCGGTGTCGTAGTTAAAAGGAAATATGGTATGCGTACAGAATATTGCGGACAGCTCAATCTATCTTATGTAGGTAGGAAAGTCACTCTTTGCGGCTGGGTCAACCGCCGTCGCGATCTAGGAATGCTCATTTTTATCGACATGCGGGACCGCGATGGCATCGTACAAGTCTTCTTTGATCCTATTAGCCAAGGGGTTTTCAAATTAGCCTCTGAATTGCGCAATGAATTTTGTATCCAGATTAGTGGCACTGTACGTGCGCGTACCGAAAAAAACAAAAACACTGAGATAGCAACAGGTACAGTGGAAGTCTTTGCTGAATCTTTGACAATAATTAACCGCGCTGAGCCTTTGCCGCTCGATTTCAACCAAAGTAATAGCGAAGAGGCGCGCCTCAAGTACCGTTATCTAGATTTACGCCGCCCCGAAATGGCGCAACGACTTAAGATACGTGCAAAAATATCTAGTTTTGTACGCTATTTTATGGAGAGAGAAGGTTTCCTTGACATTGAAACTCCGATGCTAACTAAGACAACACCGGAAGGAGCTCGTGACTACTTGGTGCCAAGTCGAGTACATAAAGGCAGATTTTATGCATTGCCGCAGTCACCTCAGTTGTTTAAACAGCTACTCATGATGTCCGGCTTTGACCGCTATTACCAGATAGTGAAGTGCTTCCGTGATGAAGATTTACGCGCAGACCGCCAACCGGAATTTACCCAGATCGATATCGAAACTTCATTCCTGACAACTCCACAGGTACGTGAAATCAATGAAAGAATGATTCGTGCTTTGTGGCTGAAAATAAAGAACGTTGATCTCGGTATATTCCCGCAGATCACTTTCGCCGACGCAATGCATCGTTACGGTTCTGACAAGCCAGATCTGCGTAATCCAATGGAGTTAATGGACGTTGACTATCTACTGAAAACAGTTAATTTTAAAGTATTTTCTGATGCTGCCAACGACGTCAAAGGTCGTATCGCTGTGCTGTGTGTTCCTGGAGGCTCACAACTGAGCCGTAAGAAGTTAGATGATTACGGTAAATTTGTTGAAATTTATGGCGCGAAAGGGTTAGCATGGATGAAAGTCAATGCGCGTGCCGAGGGCTTAAATGGCGTACAAAGCCCTGTTACTAAGTTTCTTAATGCAGAAATAGTGGAAGCAATTTTAAACCTTACTAATGCAGCGGACGGTGATCTGATCTTTTTTGGTGCCGATCGCACTAAAAAAATAGTAGACGAATCGCTTGGCGCACTGCGCTTAAAAGTAGGCCGAGATCTACAACTTACTAATAATAATGCCTGGGCGCCGCTGTGGGTAACGGACTTCCCTATGTTTGAAAAGGATAAAGAAGGTGGCCTAGTGGCAATGCACCATCCTTTTACTGCACCGAAAAACTTGTCAACGGAAAAGTTAGCAACCAATCCTCTAAGCGCGGTAGCGAACTCCTACGATATGGTAATTAACGGTTATGAAGTAGGAGGTGGTTCTGCGCGTATCCACCTCGGTGAAATGCAAAAGACGGTGTTCAACCTTTTGGGTATAGAAGAGCATGAACAGCGCGAAAAATATGGCTTCTTACTTGATGCGTTGAAATACGGTATGCCGCCGCACGCCGGATTAGCTTTCGGACTGGATCGTCTTACCATGCTATTAACTGGCACTGAAAATATACGCGATGTGATCGCCTTCCCAAAAACTACTGCTGCAGCCTGTCTGATGACTGAAGCGCCTAGTAAAGTTAATCAATTAGCTCTAGCGGATTTAGGAATTTCTATCGCTTGAAAGAAAGATAAGTTATTTAATGAAGTTATATGTGATATACATCTGGTATCTTTTATGTGCGTAATTTTCTAGTAGGATGTTGATGCTGTAGTAACATGCTAACGGCATGTATGTGGCATTTTTTGCTGTATAGTCTAGAAGAGAGGACATGGAAAAATTGTTTCAGGCAGTACAGCATGTAGTACTGGAGAAAATGGTCATAAAAATTGACAGTAAGTAAGATAGTGTTACAGCACATGGCTATGTGCGTTATAATTTTAATACATGACCGTGGATACTAAGTACTTACCGGTTACTGCTTCCGCTGAACGTTTGCTCATGCTTACTGAGTGTCTTGCTGAATATTAAATTCTACCATTACATAATCCTTAGTAATTACTAGAGGAAGAATATTTCTTTCATGAAAGATTTATCTACTTACACATTTTGTCGAGTATTTAGTGCGTCTTAACAAGGCATCAAGGCATCCATACGCACAAATTCCTAGTTAGAAATTATGGTGGTAGTGAAGTTATGCTGTTGCCAGCAAAAGTAAACAGAAAGTATTCTTACAATACTGTAAAGATGATAACGAGCTCTACTGAAAAATAATATAACTCGTATGACGTTAAAGATCGGAGAATATATTAACCATGGCCGGCCATAGTAAATGGGCTAATACCAAGCACCGTAAAGCAGCTCAGGACGCAAAGCGAGGTAAAATCTTTACTAAAATTATTCGTGAACTAGTCACTGTAACCAAGCTAGCAGGCAGCGATCCAAACTCTAACCCACGTCTACGCGCGGTGATTGATAAAGCCCTATCTCATAATATTACACGTGACACTATAAACCGCGCTATCGCGCGCGGTATAGGCAGTGAAGATGCTTCTAATATGGAAACTATTATCTATGAAGGTTTTGGTCCTGGTGGCTCTGCTGTGATAGTAGAGTGCCTAAGCGACAATCGTAACCGTACTGTACACGAAGTGCGTCACGCATTTGTTAAGAATGGTGGTAACCTTGGCACTGATGGGTCCGTTTCCTACCTATTCAGTAAGAAGGGCGTCATCTCTTTTGCGCCAGGCCATGATGAAAATAAAATAGTAGAAGTGGCATTGGAAGCAGGAGCAGAAGATGTTATAGGGTATGAAGATCATTCGATAGATGTCTTTACTGCTTGGGAAAAGTTGGGCACGGTGAATAATATTTTGGAAATATCTCACCTGAGAGCGGAGAATGCTCAGGTATTGATGATCCCATTCACTAAAATAGAGCTAGATAATAAGAATGCACTGCAGTTATTACGCCTGATTAGCATGCTGGAAGACTGCGATAATGTACAGGAAATCTACCATAATGGCAAGATACCTAATGAAGTCTCAGAAAAGCTGTAATGGTGTTTGCGTGTAAATTTAGCACCGGAGATTCGGCATGGCGATAATATTAGGAATCGATCCCGGCTCTCGCATGACAGGTTATGGTGTAATTCATCAGGCTGGTGACCAGCTTACTTATCTAGGTAGCGGCTGTATTCGCACGAATACCCCGAAATTATCAGCACGACTAAAATTAATTTACTCTGGTGTGAGTGAAATTATCACTCAATTCTCTCCAGACGACTTCGTTATTGAGCAGGTTTTTATGGCGAAGAATCCCAATGCAGTGCTAAAACTAGGTCAGGCACGCGGTGCAGCAATTGTTGCAGCAGTAAATTTGAATATGCCAGTATTTGAGTATGCTGCACGTAAAGTAAAGCAGATAGTTACTGGTACCGGCTGTGCAGAGAAAATTCAAGTACAGCATATGGTGAGTATATTGCTTAAGCTGTCTTCTAATCCACAAGTAGATGCCGCCGATGCGCTTGCAATCGCTATTACACACTGTCACGTTAGCAAGAAGACGGTACTTTTTGACAGCAAACTACTGCCTTTGGATTCTGCTTTATAACTGAGTTAGTAATTGAGCATTTCATTGCGCACGCTGGATATTTATGTAATTTTTTCTGTGTTATAAATTTTGTTGCACTGGTTAACTAAGGAAATGTGCAGGTGATAGGGCGTTTAAAAGGTAATATTCTGGAAAAACAGCCTCCTTTGGTGCTGATCGAAGCGCATGGTGTTGGTTATGAAGTACATATACCGATGACCTGTTTTTATGAACTACCTGAGCTTAACCATGAAGCGGTGCTTTTTACCCATTTTGTGGTACGTGAAGATGCCCAGTTGTTGTTCGGCTTCAATAACAAAGAGGAACGTGTGCTGTTTCGTGAGCTGATAAAAATCAACGGTGTCGGGCCTAAGCTCGCTCTAGCAATACTTTCAGGCATGTCAGCGCAGCAGTTCGTGAAGGCGGTGGAGAAAGAGGAAATTTCCACGCTCATTAAATTACCTAGTGTTGGTAAGAAAACTGCTGAGCTTCTAATTGTTGAGATGAAAGATCGGTTTAAAAAATTGCAAAGTGAACTATTCTCTGTAAAAAATTGCACCGTTTCTGTTCTAAAAAGCAATAGCGCCGAAGTGGAAGCAGTTGCGGCATTGGTATCATTAGGTTATAAAGAGCAGGAAGCGAAGCGCATGATCAGGAGGCTTGATAAGAAGAAGCCTCCTGTAGATTGCGAAACTTTAATTCGTGAGGCATTACGCACCGCTATTTGAGGTAAGTTATGATCGAAGCCGATCGTTTAGTTTCTGCCGTTACTTACAACGAAGAAGAGCGTTTTGACCGCGCGATGCGCCCTAAGCTGCTTTCTGAATATGTCGGTCAGCCGCACGTAAGTGAACAGATGGAGATTTTTATCAAGGCCGCAAAACTACGTGATGATGCACTGGATCATTTACTAATATTTGGTCCACCGGGGCTAGGTAAAACAACTCTGGCTAATATCATTGCAAATGAAATGAGTGTTAATTTACGTACGACCTCTGGTCCAGTGCTAGAAAAAGCTGGTGATTTGGTGGCGATGCTGACTAATCTTGAGCCGTACGATGTACTATTTATTGATGAGATACATCGTTTGGCGCCAGTAGTTGAAGAGGTACTGTATTCTGCTATGGAAGATTATCAGTTGAATATTATGATCGGAGAAGGTCCTGCAGCAAGATCAATCAAGCTTAGTTTGTCGCCGTTTACACTAATTGGAGCCACTACGCGTGCTGGTTCGCTGACAGCGCCTTTGCGTAATCGTTTCGGTATTGTGCAACGATTAGAATTTTATAATGTATCAGATTTACAACAGATTATCAAGCGTAGTGCCACCTGTCTTGGTCTGGTATTAAGCGAAGCAGGTGCGTTGGAAGTTGCACGGCGCTCGCGTGGTACGCCGCGTATCGCCAATCGATTGCTACGACGTGTGCGTGACTTCGCAGAAGTGCGTGCCAACGGTGAGTTAAGTGGTCCAGTAGCGGCAAGTGCTCTGGATATGCTTAACGTTGATAACGAAGGATTTGATCATATGGATCGTAAATTACTATTAGCTATAATCGACAAGTTCACCGGTGGACCGGTAGGGATAGATAATCTGGCTGTTTCTATTGGCGAAGGGCGTGAGACTATTGAAGATGTGATCGAGCCTTTTCTCATCCAGCAGGGATTTATTCAGCGCACGCCACGTGGCCGTACGGCCACGTGGCGTGCTTATCGCCACTTTGGGGTAGCACAGCAAAATAAATAACTATGTTTCTATTTTATACAACATACTACAAAGAAATAGAAATGAAGCGCAAAGTACTACTGAAGGACCAGCAGGTGTATCATAAAAAGCAGATACAATAAGACCACCAGATACAGAGATAATACCAGCAATTACCGCTAAGCTTGCCATTTGCTCAGGCGAACGCGAGAAACTACGCGCTGTCGCAGCCGGAATAATTAACAAGGAAGTAATAATCAAAGTACCCACAAATTTTATCGCCACACCAATCGTCAGTGCCGTCACTAACATTAAAATCAGTTTAGTACGCTGAATATTAACGCCGTCAACCTGCGCTAAGTCTGAATTGATAGTCATTGATAATAGCGGATGCCACTGCCACACTATTATCGTAAGTGCCACGATCACACCAGCACCCACTACCCATAAATCTTCAAGCGTCACTGCAAGGAGATCACCGAATAGATAAGCCATCAGATCTATGCGGATATTTGTCATTAGACTAACTACTACCAAACCTAATGCCAATGTATTATGCGCCATTATACCTAACAACGTATCAATTGCTAGATAAGGACGACGTTCAAGTAATACTAAGCACAAAGATAAACAAACAGTGACTATAATAATAGCGTACCAAGGGTTTATGTTCATTAATATGCCAAAGGAGACCCCTAATAGTGAAGCATGGGCCAAAGTATCGCCAAAATAAGACATTTTACGCCACACTACAAAAGAACCCAATGGACCAGCCACTAACGCTAACATTATCCCACACAGCCAACTTGGTAATAACAACTTGATCATAATGGGTCATGTCCTCCACGTAAAATAATACGTCCCTGTAAGTCGTGGCGATGATTATGATCATGACGGTAAATCGCCAACTGCTGTGCACCCTGTATGCCAAACATAGCAATAAATGCTGGATGCTGAGATACAACTTCTGGAGTGCCAGAACAACAAATATGGTGATTAAGACAAAGTACTTCATCAGTCTTTGCCATCACCAGATGCAGATCGTGGGAAACCATCAATACACCGCAGTTAAATTCATGACGTAGCTGATCAATTAGATCGTAAAGAGCCACTTGACCATTTACATCAACACCTTGTGTGGGCTCATCTAATACTAGAAGCTGTGGCTGATTAAGCAAAGCACGTGCCAACAACACGCGCTGCCTTTCACCACCTGATAATTTCTGTAAGGGTACTTTTAATAGGTGAGCTGCTTGTACTCGATTTAATGCTGGTAGTACATTGTTACGTTTAGCGCCCTTCGTAAGCAACATGAATCTTTCAATAGTAATAGGCAAAGTAGAATCAATATGTAACTTTTGCGGTACATAGCCGATACGAAGTTTGTTGATACGTTTTATGTTTCCAGCAGTCGGCTTTAGTAGCCCCAGTACTAAACGCACTAAAGTAGATTTACCTGCTCCATTCGGTCCAAGCAAGGTAAGAATACGTCCCGGCATTAATTTCAGGCTAATTCCTGAAAGGACAGGCCGTCGTGAAAAGTGCACAGAGATGTTTTCTAGTGTAACGAAAGATGACATATTATTGACAGGTTGCACAGAATTTCGAATGTTATAATATCCCATCTTTAGGTTAGGATGGAATGATGTATTATGTTACTTCTTAAAAAGAGCACAATTTTTACCTCTGCTATATTAGCCATATTGATCTCTCTTCCTGCACAGGCAAATGTTGTCGCCTCGATTAAACCTTTAGGGTTTATCGCTGCCGCCATCGCCGATGGTATCATGCCCGTGGAAATATTACTGCCGGACGGTGCTTCTGAGCATAATTACTCACTACGTCCGTCCGATTTAAAAAAGATTAAAAATGCAACGTTAGTAATCTGGATAGGTCCAAAAATGGAAAATTTTATGGCAAAGTCAATTACCGGATTACACGATAAAAAAAATATAGAAATTGCTAACATGCAAGAAGTTAAACCCTTGCTACTTAAGGAGAACAATCTTCATAATGATGAAGCACTAGTCCCAGAAAACGCTACAATAAACGACAGCCATCAGTATTATCATGGCAATTTCAATATGCATCTATGGTTATCGCCGATAATAGGTAGGCTAGTGGCGATTGAAATTCATGAAAAATTATTAGAACTTATGCCTGAAAGAAAAAATAAACTTGACGCTAATTTACAATACTTTGAAAGTAAACTAGCAAATACCAATGAAAGTATTAATACACAGTTCAAGTCGCTCCGTAACAAAGGATATTTTGTTTTCCATGATGCTTATACCTATTTCGAAAAATATTACGGCCTCTCGCCCAGAGGGCACTTTACCATAAACCCTGAAATTCAGCCGGGCGTACAGCGTCTACATCAAATACGAACACAGTTGGTTGAGCAAAAAGCCGTATGCGTTTTTGCTGAGCCACAATTCAGGCCAGCCGTCATCAACGTAGTTACCCACGGAATGCAAATACGTAAAGGTACATTGGATCCGTTAGGTACGAATATAAGTCTTAGTCCTGACAGCTACGTAAATTTCCTTTCGCAGCTGTCAGGACAATATGCAAGCTGCCTGAATGGAGAATGAGGAATAAGTAAAATTGCAGCAGATAGCACACCCTGTTACCTTTATATTTAATAAGTTGCCCCTACATCAACGTGTTATGTTGGGATCTTTAACTATTATTACTCTAGCCGTTGCCGTCTGGAGTCCTTACGCCTACCGTTGCATAAAAGATATAATCCCAATTGTGCAACACATTAATTTAAATAAGAATCATCTGTCTACTTTACCACCAAATGCCAAAGCGCCGATTCATCAAGTTACTTCTAAAATAAAAGAAAAGTTACCAATAGGTAATATTAGAAAAGATCTTCCTGACGTCACTGCTAAGAGCGAATACACCATCTCTTCAGGAGATACACTCATCGGTGTGCTAAATCAGTACGGTATTGATATGGAAAACATTAACGCATTAACCAACAGGGATAAGATGCTACGTCATTTGAAGGTTGGACAGAAATTAAGTTGGACCATAGCTAATGATGGTACACTGCAATTACTGACTTGGAAGATGAACCAACGTGAAACACGTACATATCAGTGCAGTCACAATGGCTCCTTTACCATGCAATCCAGCAAGATACAAAAAGGTGAATGGCAGAAAAGAGTCATTAAAGGCGAAGTGCACGGCAGCTTCGCTGCCAGCGCGCAGCGCGCAGGCATTATCAGTAGTGAAATCAGCGCTGTAATGAAAGTACTACAGTGGCAAATGGATTTTCGTAAGCTAAAAACCGGAGATAATTTCAGTATTCTGATATCTAGTAAAATACTTAATGGAAAGAGTACACAGAGCAAGATACTTGGGGTACGGTTACGTTCAGGTGGTAAAGATTATTACGCATTCCGTACAAAAGATGGTAAATTCTACGATCGCAACGGTTCAGGTCTCGCACATGGATTTATGCGTTTTCCGACAGTCAAGCAATATAGAGTTTCCTCTCATTTTAATCCGAGACGTCTCAATCCCATAACCGGACGTATTGCACCACATAAAGGTGTTGACTTCGCACTTCCTGTTGGGACGTCAGTGATGACAGTAAGTGACGGCGAAGTAGTAGCAGCAAAAAACGGCGGAGCCTCGGGCAATTATATTGCTATTCGTCACGGGCAACGATATATGACGCGCTATATGCATTTAAAAAAAGTTCTGGTAAAACCTGGTCAGAAAGTGAAACATGGCGACCGTATTGCGCTATCAGGTAATACTGGACGATCCACCGGACCACATCTACACTTTGAAGTATGGATAAATAACCGGGCAGTGAATCCGCTAACGGCGAAATTACCGCGTATAGAAGGTTTGACTGGTAAAGCGCGCCGTAATTACCTAAATCAGGTGAAAAGCTACTTACCACCGCTAAATTTTAGATAACTCTATCGCGATTCAAGGTAGAAATACGACACGTTATACATTGTTTTTTTCTCCTTTTTGCTTCATGAATTGTAAATTCACCTTTCGCCACTATCATTAACAAATCCTTGATTGAGGCGAGCTATGGAAACTCTAAAAAAAAACAATATTGAATTTATCCCTATTTTTAAACTTTCTTTTCTAAAACCCAGATACTGGGTTAGCTGGATGGTAATAGGAGCACTGGTAAGTATGGCGATATTGCCGGTTAAAATAAGAGATCCTATGCTTAGTATTTTAGGGAAAATAGGGAGGAAACTAGCTAAGGGTGCCTATCGACGTGCACTTATCAATCTTTACTACTGTCTCCCCGAAGAGAGTGAAGACGAGCGCAGCGCTATTGCAGAGCGCATGTTTTCCACTGCACTGCAGGCGATTGTAATGATGGCTGAACTTGGCATACGTGATCCGATACGTATTAGTCAACGCGTCGAATGGTTTGGGCGTGAAATTATTGATCAGATGCAGAATGAAAAACAAAATGTCATTTTCCTTGTACCGCATAGCTGGGCTGTAGATATTCCAGCAATGTTGCTTGCCTCAGAAGGCCAGATGATGGCAGCAATGTTCCATAACCAGAGCAATCCGTTGCTCGATTACGTTTGGAATAGCGTACGCCTTCGCTTTGGTGGACGTATGCATGCCCGTAATGATGGTATAAAGCACTTTATCAGCTCCGTACGTCAAGGTTACTGGGGTTACTACTTGCCTGATCAGGATCATGGTGCCAAATATAGTGAGTTTGTCGATTTCTTCGCTACCTATAAAGCTACGCTACCTGTCGTAGGTCGTCTAATGAAGGTATGTAGTGCACGTATTGTGCCTTTATTTCCAGTTTATAATAGCAAGGTGCATAAATTAGAAGTCTATGTACGTCCTCCTATGGAGGACTTACTTAACGCCGACGACAAAACCTTGGCACGGCGTATGAATGAAGAAGTAGAGATCTTTGTGCGTCCTTATCCTGAACAATACAGCTGGATCTTAAAATTACTTAAAACGCGCAAAGAAGGTGATATAGAACCTTACAAACGTCAAGAACTCTATCCCAAATAGTATAAGAGAAGAGCTATAGATTCAGGTTGTGATGTTATTGGCAAACAAAGCACTGAAGAATCAATCTAATTATCATGTTTTTCACTACATTAAATACGTACACACGAAGTGAAAATAATTTCATTAGTGCTAGATAGTCAGTGTTTTAATTTATGCTATTTCATAGGGATAGAAGAGTGTCGAGACTACTCCCCAAATGCACTATTTTTTAATAGTGTCATAGTAGTAGTCTCTATCAAAAGTAAAACGCGATTAACAAATTTGTAAAAATTACATTAAAATCTAATACTAATTTAGTATACACGCAGTGCCCGGCTAGTGTTAGTAGTACCAGTCGCTCCCATGATATCTCCTTGAGTCACAATAACCAAATCGCCAGACATCAAAAAGCCTTTGTCGCAAAGCAAATTGATTGCATCGTACGCGGCGGCAACACCATCTTTATTACTATTGAAGAACACCGGTGTTACACCACGATAAAGAGCAGTTAGGTTTAGCGTGCGCTCATGACGTGACATAGCAAATATTGGGAGACCAGAAGTAATACGTGAGGTTATCAGCGCAGTACGCCCTGACTCAGTCATAGTTATAATAGCGGTAACTCCTTGTAAATGGTTTGCCGCATACATCGCCGACATGGAAATTACTTCTTCAATATTATCAGAAGTCACTTCTAGACGATGTTTAGAGACGTTGGCGCTAGGGATCTTTTCTGCACCCAGACAAACTTTTGCCATTGCAGAAACGGTTTCAGCAGGATATTGGCCCGCTGCAGTTTCTGCTGACAGCATCACTGCATCAGTGCCATCTAGCACGGCGTTGGCTACATCCATTACTTCGGCGCGCGTTGGCATAGGATTAGTGATCATTGACTCCATCATTTGCGTAGCGGTGATAATAGTGCGATTTAACTGACGTGCTCGACGGATCAGTGCCTTCTGTATTCCAACTAGCTCAGGGTGACCAATTTCAACACCTAAATCACCGCGCGCCACCATTACTACTTCGGACGCAAGGATGATATTATCCATAGCTTCCTGCGTCGCTACGGCTTCGGCGCGTTCCACTTTTGCAACTAATTTAGCTTCACAACCTGCTTTAAGCGCCAGGGAACGCGCATAGTCCATATCTTCACCGCTACGCGGAAAAGAAACAGCTAAATAATCAACGCCAATCTTCGCAGCCGTAATGATATCTGCTTTATCTTTTTCTGTCAGCGCTTCTGCAGACAGGCCGCCACCAAGCTTATTAATACCTTTATTATTGGAAAGTGGTCCTCCAACAGTAACTTCAGTCAATACCCTTACGTCCTGTACTTCCAACACTCTCAGCTGCACCCGACCATCGTCAAGCAGTAAAATATCATTTGGCACGACATCTTCTGATAAGCCTTTATAATCGATGCTGACTTTCTCTTTATCACCTGCTTCTTTATTCAGGTTAGAGTCAAGTAAAAAGCGATCCCCAACATTAAGGAAAATTTTACCATCTCTAAAAGTTGAAATACGAATTTTTGGTCCCTGCAGATCACCTAAAATAGCAACGTGTCGGCCTAATTTTTCGGCGATTTCACGAACTTTCTGTGCACGTCGCTGATGATCCTCTAGAGTACCATGAGAGAAGTTGAGTCGTACCACGTTCGCACCTGCGACAATAATTTTTTCCAAATTATTGTCGCAGTCAGTAGCAGGGCCGAGGGTTGTAACGATCTTGGTTCTTCTGAGACGTCTTGACATATAGGACTCCGTTGGAAAATTTTTTTCCTAAAATGTGCAGATCGCTACTATTCTAAATGAAGAATTGCCTGTGTCACGACACATATTGTACATATAATGCTAATTTACGTCATATTGTGTGCCCGCGTCTATTATTTTAAAAAATAACTCTTACAACACTTCTTTCTATCCATTTTAGGTTTTCCAGAAATTCGCACTTTAACAGACGTTAAATGCACTAATGTGGGAACAGCTTTATTTTCTGTGAAACAAATAAAGTATAATTATAATAAGGCAATCTTATCAATTATCACATGCGAACTAGGCAATTATTTTTGCATTGAAACCTTTTACAATTTTTTGTCACTGAACGAAAATATTCTCACTAACTCATTATCGCCTTATGACATATCAGAGTGCACTACTCCCCTAGTAAGTAGACTGTAGGTAGATGCAAAGTGCATAAATCCTTAAAAAAACAAAATAATATGAAATTATATGGCATGTTATATGCTAAAAGCCAAGGCTGTAACCCTTGAAAAAACTGTGAATGCTTAGCGTAAAATGAATATTTATTCACTGGTCGTACGCATACACAGACCGACCCTAAACAATAATTTAATAAAAAAGATTTTGATCATAATTTGATCGGACTTAGCGTAGAATTACGCTGATATCGAAGATATGTAGAACAGGATAAATTCACATGCAGTAACAAAACATTAGTACTCTTTACAGAATTAACTATGCAGACTAACGCATATAGTTTATCTGACTTTTCTAAGTAAGAATATTGTACTACAAGAGAAACATAATAAGCATTAAGTGGATGAGGCTGCTTACAAATAGGATGGTCCTAAATCAGGAGAAGAAATGGTGATGACCCAAACAGCCCAGGCATGTGATTTGGTAATATTCGGCGCCAAAGGCGATCTTGCACGTCGGAAACTATTACCTTCACTGTATCAGTTAGAAAAAGCAGGACATATCCACGAGGACACTCGTATTATCGGTGTGGGACGTGCTGACTGGGACAAAGTAACCTACAGAAGAGTAGTCCGTGAATCTTTGGGCAAATTTATGGCAAAGAAGATTGACGAAGAGCTGTGGGATCAACTGAGCAAACGTCTTGACTTCTGTAACCTAGACATTAACGATATTGCTCATTTTCAAAAATTGAGCAAGATGCTTAACCTGAAAAAACGTACTACTATAAACTACTTAGCAATGCCGCCGAACACTTTTGGATCAATCTGTAAAGGTCTCGGTGCTGCTAAGATGAATACCAAACCGGCGCGTGTAGTAATGGAAAAGCCTCTTGGCAACTCGCTGAAAACCTCCAGAGAAATTAACGACGCTGTCGGTGAATTTTTCGAAGAAAATCAAGTATTCCGTATTGACCACTATCTTGGCAAAGAAACTGTGTTGAATTTGCTAGCGCTGCGTTTTGCTAACTCTATTTTTGTCAACAACTGGGATAACCGTACTATCGATCATGTACAGATCACTGTTGCAGAAGAGGTTGGGATTGAAGGCCGCTGGGGCTACTTTGATCAAGCTGGTCAGATGCGTGACATGATCCAGAATCATCTATTACAAATTCTTACTATGATTGCTATGTCGCCACCTTCTGATCTCAGCGCAGACGCTATTCGCGACGAAAAAGTGAAAGTACTAAAATCACTTCGCCGAATCGACGAGACCAACGTGCGTGACAAAACTGTACGAGGACAGTATACTTCTGGATTTGTGCGTGGCAAAAAAGTACCGGGCTATCTGGAAGAAGAAGGATCGAATAAATTAAGCTCCACTGAAACATTAGTTGCTATTCGTGTTGATATTGATAACTGGCGCTGGGCTGGTGTACCGTTCTATCTTCGTACTGGGAAGAGGTTACCAACTAAATGCTCTGAAGTTGTAGTATATTTTAAAAATCCAGAGATGAACCTGTTTAAGGACTCTTACTCTAATCTACCACAAAATAAGCTCACTATTCGCTTACAGCCGGATGAAGGAGTGGATATTGAGATTCTTAACAAAGTACCAGGACTTGACCATAAGCATAAACTACAGACTACCAAGTTAGATTTGAGCTACTCTGAGACCTTTAATCAATCACACTTGGCCGATGCCTATGAACGGCTGCTACTGGAAATCATGCGTGGCATCCAGGCACTTTTTGTACGACGCGATGAGGTAGAAGCGGCATGGACTTATATAGATTCTATTATCGAAGCCTGGAAAACTGACGGAGATTATTCCAAACCTTATCCGGCAGGTACTTGGGGACCAATCGCATCCGTAGAGATGCTTACACGAGACGGTCGTTCATGGAACGAATGCGAAAAGAACTGAAATTAGCTCTCAATGTGTTCTCTTTTTCTATACCGTTAAACAGTATCTTTTTAACGATGTGCTATTGCCATATCACTGTATAAAGTTATTTATCACCTACCGACAATTTCTTAAAAAAGTTAATTAAATATATCTAATTATCAGGGGTACTTTCTGTAGAATTTATACAAACAACTACCTTAATCTTAGCGCAATAAGGGTACTGTTCTTAGAAAGATTTAGATATTATTAGACTAATTGTGTCTTGTAAGTGGTAGAGGGACTTCTGTTTTTTTTGCTAAAAGCAACGTCGGTATTGAAAACAGGAAAATCATCATCATTACTGAGCACAGTATTCACTAATCAGGCTACTTTTCTATGTGTGTTACACGGATTTTGCATATATTCTGTATTATAATAAGCATTATTTTATATCTATTTTATTTATGTATATTTCATATACAGTACATTAACATTAATAAAACAGAACTAGAATATTGCTAGTTCTGTTTTATTAATGTTAATGTAGATTAATAGCATCGTATGTCGTAGGTAGTCATCTTAAAACGTTAAATAAATTTGAAGATCTAAAATCTGGGTGTACCTCCAGTTTTAGATTATGACTTAACACTTGATGACTGTATGTGATGTAATGACAGTACTTACTCTAAACGGTATTATAGTATAATCTTATTAAGCTGTGTATCTTTGAAAGATACACCAAAAATGTCATAATAGCAGAATTAAAAAAACTAATTAATAATCGTCTTATTACCTTTTGGAACTTGAATTTGCCCACACGATCACTTTGATAAAGTTAATACAAAATACCGTCATCGCATAATAATCTACACGTAGCATACTTTACTTCTTTTTGGATTTATAAGGTAAGCGCGAAAAATTCCGAGATGTTTGACGGTAGTACATTAGACGCTGGCAAAACCAATCACGGAGTTCGGTAGGCTGCTCGTTTTTAACCATCTCTGCCATAACTGACATTGCATAGCGTTCTTTAAACGCTACCCCCGCTGCGGCCAATTCAACTTTGATTTTATCTTTTTCTTCCTGAGGAAGCAGTGCTAAGTTTTTACTCATACAAATCTCCTGAAATTAGGGAAGATTATTCATTCCTATGATTATCTGAATTAAAGACAAATAATAGTATTATTAATACTTACAGATTTAAATCATTGGCGTACATGTTCTCACATTTGCATCGTTGCTATGGTTACAAGAAAAGAGATATTACCAGAAGTTATGGTGCACTACTATCGTGCTAAAACTAATCAGTTAAGATTGTACGTACTGGCGTATATGCTCATCTGGAATTTTTATAAAAGGCTAATAAATCAATTCCTACTTACTGGCGTTTTGTTTGCGCCTAGCGGAAAGTCATCTCAAATTATTTATTCTTATAATTCCTTTTCACTAATTAACTGATTATATTATTTTTTAGTGAAAAAATAATTCTCTGTAAATAGGATTATTATTTTCTATAGCTAGGTGCTAGAATAGCATATTATTAATCTTAGCAATTTTGAAATCGGCAAAACATAGAACAGACAGGCGTGTAGTTGTGATGAGTATAGATAGAAGCAGTCTATTATTTTCGTAGGACCAGATGATAAGTCTGTAGCAATTGCCTGGTGTATTTTACGTTGTATGAAATCACCACCTAACACTTCATTAGGACTACATAATCTGGCTCTTATAGAAGAGCTCCTCACCTTATTGACCGTTTACTGGAATTTTTTTAAAAAATAATCTAGATTTAGATGATAAAGTAAAATCACATACATTAATGCCAACTTTAGCATACGGCTCTCAAAGAGCCATTTCCTTGGACCGAATACAGGACTCGTGTTCGGTCTTTTTTTTAAATTGTGTTTTAAATTTTCTAAGCCTAATTTATTGAAAATAAATTCTTCTGATAAAAAATATATTATATAATCGTGGTGTATAGGAAATAAAAATTCGTCACGCTAAGTAGTCCTTACATAAAACATAAATCCTCTGTTCATTTAATTTACATTTTTATTTCTTATAGCAAGTAGAAATAGTGATTCACAGAAAAACTGGAAAACTACTCTGATTAAAATTAAAGTAAAGCGCTACATCCATCCGTCCATATCATCAATCAAAAAGTAATTTCCTTATTTGGTTTTGTTTGGTCGTACCGGCACTACCGGCACTACCAGCAATACAGCTGGAGCCTTACGTTGGTACTACACCATATCTACCCGGCTTATGGCAAGCTCGTTGTTTTTTATTCTGCAAATAAGGTGTGTAATTATAATATAATGTACGGCATAGGCGTAGAATTCTACTATATATTTTACTAGATAAAAACACGAGAAAATATCTAAGTGTTAAAACTGCATCTAACAACATGAATTTACATCCTCTTTTCTCATTACACTATATCCTTAAAGTATATACCTCTTAATTTATTAAACATTTGATTCCTTTACGAAAGAGATAGACATGAAGAATTTTTTAAATATGTGCTGAATACTTATTTAGAGAATTTAGAGAAGTGGGCTATAGAACGAAGGTTCTATTCTTTAGTGACAACCATTAGATAATAATTTACCTAACAGGGAGGAGGCCTATCAACCTAATTATTTTTCAATAAGCTGCTTAGTAGTTTAGTAAATAAAAATTTTATTCTCTCTAGAGTATTCTCTATTGTACTCGCTGACCAGCTTCTACTAATGAAGCTTTTGCATTGTTATTCGTGCCCACATTTATTAGAGTTTTTACAACCCTATACTGTAAAAAAGATTCGTGTACGAATATTGGATTCGCGAAAAGGCATAAACCTAGAACTAAATTGCCTCTGGTAGAAAAAACCAGACTGACAGCATCAATTAAAGCATAGAGATGTAAGGCAATAACTATTTTGGATTAAGGTTTTTATCGAACTATGTAGAAAAGGAAGCAACTTGAGTTATCTGCTCTAATGTTAGTGAATAATGTTCATCATTTATTAAATCATGCTGTATTACTTGACTTCATCTCTTAACAATAATATTTGCATTTATAAAACGAATGCTGAAGTCATATTTTGAATTATCAAAAAAGTACCTATGTTTCCGGATAGTGTGGTTATCTGATGGTAGTATGAGGATACTGTACCTTAGGCAACAACAACACCATATTTGATATTAAACAAGGAGGCAAATGAGTATGATTTCATATATATTACATATACAGTCAGGGAAAAAGTGTCTCTAATGTCGGATAACGCTGACAACGTGCGTAATATAATAGTTAACTCATAAAGTAAATTTTCTGAGAATGACAGTAGCTTTTAACTAGATAAGTGTAATTGTGATCAGTATGCAGTCATCACCTCATGGCGTAAAACTTTATTAAACTCTTGGTGGTCTCCTCATAGGGCCTTTGTTAGATACATGAAAATTAATGTTATAGTCACAACGAGATGATCTTGATCTACCATATGGTTTTAAAAATATTTGGTGCTAATTTTAATAGATAGATGGTTAAATTATACTGTCAATATTATTATTTAAATAATGAACAAGACTTCCCTTGTGTGTTGCTTTGAATCTTGATATAGCAGCCTTCCTTAGAGGAGAAACATTATTATTTGCCGAGCTGATAGGCAATTTCAGTGTGCTATTATATGAATGCTTCAATAGTGTTAATTGGGAGCATAGTTCTTACCTGATAACTACAGATAAAACGCTGGCATGAGAACCGTTTTAATAAGACAAAACTCTTGTGTCTTTATTCTAGTATATAAAGGGGTTTACGGCACGATGCCATGAAAAACAATACGGAAGAAGAAACAAAAGAGTGCATATATTCCCTGAGCACATTGATTACAAGTGCACTAGTAACAACGAAATCTTTATTTCTTAGACACTAAACAGCGCGGCAATCGGTATATACTAAGAATAATCAACAGAACAGTGTTTAACGCTTCTACAGAAGAATAAAGCTGAGCTATTGGAAATGATTGATAACTTTACGACATACTATGAACAGAGAAAATTAAGAATTTCTATAGATGGGGCGCATCTAATAAATTGAATTACATGCTGATTATAGATATTGTCATCATAATGTTGCCTGCTTATTCTTGCTATTTGGCAATCCCGTTGTAATCAGGAAATTTCATGGAAAATCAACCTAAGTTGAAAAGCAGTAAAGAAGTGATCGCATTTCTAGCGGAATATTTTCCAAATTGTTTTAGCGTAGAAGGTGAAGCACGTCCGCTTAAAATTGGCATATTTCAGGATTTAATAGAACGTGTAGCAGGTAAAATAGGTGTGAGCCGAACGCAATTACGTTCCGCTCTACGTCTATATACTTCTAGTTGGCGTTATCTCTACAGTATTAAAATAGGTGCGGTGCGCGTCGATCTCGACGGTAACGCTTGCTGCACGTTAGAGGAACAACATGTGCATCATGCACGTCAGCAATTGAAAGAAGCGAAAGCGCGTGCTCAGGCTTATCGAGCGCAGCAGAAAGTCTCTAAAAAAAGAGAATTAGGTTCAGATAAAGATGAACTGTATCATCGGAATAGGTATGTCAAGTGTAATAAGGCACAGCCTCAAGTGGGAGAAACTTCCTTACATCCAGCGGTACAACTAAAATCCATTACCAATACTGCGACTTTGAAACCTGGCCAAAAGATTAAAGTTAAAGCAGGTAAAAATGCTATAGATGCTACCGTTCTTGAAGTTTCAAAAGATGGTATTCGGGTTCAGCTAATTTCTGGCATGGCAATGATTGTACGTGCAAAACATTTACAGTTTTAAAATGATAAATGCTGAACATTATTTTGAGCATTTTGCTAAAAGTCAGTATTATTTCAGGCCTATTATTATCAGATCCTTCCTTAGGCACGGAGAACATTATTACTAGTGTCGATAAGATATCCAAGATTTATGAAGATACAAAAAATTTTATCGTCAGCGACTGTGTAACCTACAGATTAACTCAATTTCACTATCTTAGGTTTAATCTAGATCAATCTTTTCAGCTAAAATTTTAGATCGCTATTTGAAAATGTTTAACCGTCACTATAACGTATTAGTCGCATCGGATATAGCACAGTTCGCCGATAAAAAAACAATGCTAGGAGACACACTACATAGTGGTAAACTAAGCGTTTTTTATGATCTTTATAATCTGGCGCAAAAACGTCGTTTTAAGAGTTATAAGTATGCACTTGAGATACTGAGTCACCCAATGCATTTTACCGATAACGATACTCTTGATATAGATCGTACTAAAGAACCTTGGCCAAAGAATCAGGATGAGCTGAACACTCTGAGGAATGCAAAGATAAAGTGTGATGAGCTTATCTTAAAGCTAATTAGTTAAAGATAATAAAGATATCCGTAATATGCTTATCAAACGCTACTGATCTGGTGCAATTGGTTAAAATATAGAGCACGTCTGCTCTACCATTATTAGATGAGAAAATACAGAGTATAAAAGCACCTCTATACCGTGCGTTTTATTGATTGAATGATGGTGTAATGACCCTAGGATATATATCATACGTAGTCAGTCCATGAATAACTGAGGATGATAAATTTTTATGATGCGTATTGCTCTTTTACTGTTGACCAACTTAGCTGTAATGTTAGTCTTTGGGGTAATTCTTAGCCTCACGGGAATTCAGTCAAGCAGTGTTCAGAATTTGATGATTATGGCAGGATTGTTTGGTTTTGGCGGGGCATTTATTTCATTACTACTATCAAAGTGGATAGCATTACGTTCGGTCGATGGTGAGGTTATTAAACAACCCCGTGATGAAACGGAGTGTTGGCTAATGAATACTATAGGCAATCAGGCGCAGCAGGCAGGCATAGCAATGCCTCAGGTAGCTATCTACCACGCACCAGATATCAATGCCTTTGCGACCGGTGCACGCCGTGACTCTTCATTGGTAGCAGTTTCTACTGGTCTGCTTCAGCATATGAGTCGTGACGAAGCTGAAGCGGTACTGGCGCACGAAATTTCACATATTAATAATGGCGACATGGTTACTATGACATTAGTGCAAGGTATCATGAATACATTTGTGATTTTTATATCTCGTATTATCGCGCACGTAGCATCAGGATTTTTTTCTGGTAGCCGTGATGATGAAGAAAGTAGTAATAGTAATACACTAGTTTATTTTACTGTGTCTACAGTGTTGGAGTTGGTGTTTGGTGTTCTGGCCAGTATCATAACCATGTGGTTTTCACGTCATCGTGAGTTCCACGCTGATGCAGGTTCGGCTAGGATAGTGGGACGTGAGAAGATGATTGCTGCCCTGCAGCGATTAAAAACTAGCTATGAACCTCAAGAACCGAGTAGCATGATAGCCTTCTGTATCAATGGAAAAGGGCTCAACTCATTGAGCGAAATATTTATGTCACATCCCCCTCTCGATAAACGTATTGAGGCATTACGTAGTGGCAAGTACGTACATAAGCAATGCAATCAGCGTTAAAGCATTGCGTATACAAAATTAATTGAGATTATATGTTCTGCACCTGCGAACATAGCTCAAGTGTTTTGTGAACAGATCAAAAGCAGTGCAGTCCTCGCCCATCAGCGCTGATCTTTTGTTGTGCCTCAAGCTAGTTCTTATCCAGCTTCATCATGCATCTTAACCGAAGTAAAACATTACGGCAACATGGTGTTTAAAACTTGAGACATTAAAAAATCTGTTCGCATGTGTAAATGCATTACAACATATATTTTTTATAAATATGTGCTTGTAATATAAACAGAGTGTAGTGAAGGTTTCACAGTATAAAATTGAGTCAGCTGCGTATTATTGGAAGTAACCGATACTGCTATGACTTGTTTATTAAAAGTGCATAAAGACAGTCCTAAAAATGACCATTACTATAAGCTTATGGTTACTACAAGCTTATGGATTGCATATAAAGAATAGTGTTTACAGATTTTATGGGTTGCAATCAACTTGCATGAGTTAAATTCGCAAAAAGGAAGAGCTCTCAGTACCCTACATCTAGTTATAAAAGTCAGCAACGCGTCCGGGATAATTCTAGCAGGGTGACGGTCTTGTCTTGTATGGTGATCTACGTGTGAATATCCTCCCCGGGTGCGGGTGACTGCGTCTTTTTACGATGTGGCAGCTCACTACTTTATGAAGCGGAAAATTAGTAATAGAAGCATAACAAATAATACCGAATAAAGAGTGATATCCATCTAACAGGACTCTCGCGCAGTTGGGAAACTACAAACCGAGTAGGCCTATCCAATAACCGAAGATACTAATCACAAAAAATCCGGCAATAATCAACAACGAGTTCACCTTACGACGCAGTAGCCACATACATCCTAAGGTAAGCAGCAGTGGCACAACACCTGGCATCAGTTGATCGAGGATGGATTGTATTGTAGTGACATTGATTTTCCCAGTTTGGTCGGCGACGCGTGATACCACCACAGGAATATTGATGTGCGTCCACTTATTAACCAATGCACCCATCACAAATAATCCGAGAATTGAAGCGCCCTCTGTCAGTTTTTGCAAAAAACCGCCACTCATATCACTGACGATATTAATCCCCTTACGATAGCCATAAGTTAAACCGTAGTAGCGGGTGAGCAGACGCACCAGGTTAAATAAAATAAAGAATAATAGAGGGCCTAGCAGGCTACCTCTCATGGCAATTCCTGCGCCCAGAGCAGCAAAAACTGGACGAACTGTTCCCCAGAAAATCGGGTCGCCGACACCAGCTAATGGTCCCATCAGGCCTACTTTAATGCTGTTAATAGCACTATCATCAATCTTGGCACCGTTTGCACACTGTTCCTCCATCGCCATCGTTACACCTAGTATCGGTGCGGCTGCATAAGGCTGTGTATTAAAGAACTCTAGGTGGCGTTTAATTGCCTGTTTTCGAGCCTCGTTATTTTCCGGGTAGAGACGGCGTATTACAGGCACTATTGAAAAACAGAAACCCAGCGCCTGCATACGTTCAAAATTCCAAGAACCTTGGAAAAGGTTAGACCGTAAAAATACGCTACGCATGTCATGAGAATTAAGTTTTTTATGTATTGTTGTTTTATTAACCATGTTGTCATCCACTCCTTAGTCGAGCTCATCATCACGATCTTTATTTTCTGGGAGAGCTGTACGAGCTTCAGTTGTACAAGCTATACGGTTATATTTCGGCGATAATTGTATATAGAGCACCCCCATCACCACACCGATCACGCCTAACGCAACCAGGTTAAAGTTAGTGAATGCTGTGATGACGAATCCAAGATAGAAAAAAGGCATTAAGTAACTCGCGCGCATCATGTTAATGACCATTGCATAACCAACTACGACAATTATACCACCAGCAATATTCAGGCCACTAGTAACCACTTTAGGAATAGTGCTAAGCAGTAAGTGAACTTTGCTGGTACCGACGGAAAGCGCCACAATAAGTGCTGGAATGGTGATACGCATTGCCTGTAATACTAGTGCAGAGATATGGATCCAAGAAATCGCCGTCAGATTTCCTTTTTCCGCCGCCTTATCAGCAGCATGCTGAAAAGCCACAGTAATAGTACGCACGATAATAGTTAGTACTTGGCCTGCAGCAGCCAGTGGAATCGCCAAAGCGATACCAGCGCCGATGCTCTGCTTCCCAGCAATGACTAAAATAGTAGAAATAATTGAAGCGAGCGCCGCATCAGGAGCCACGGCAGCGCCTATGTTCATCCAGCCCAACGCGATCATTTCTAGTGTGCCGCCAATGATAATACCGGTTTCCATATCCCCTAGTACTGTACCAATAAGAGTGCACGCTACCAATGGACGGTGAAACTGAAATTCATCTAAAATCGAACCCATACCTGAAAGACAAGCTAAAAAGAATATTAGAATGAGTTGTAACGAGGTTATTTCTAACATATCCTTTCCTTTCTCCCTACTATCTAATAAGCGAGCGTTAAATAGTTCACAGACGTAGCTAGTGATGTTTCACGAGTTGACCTTTGCAATCAATTTTATGATGTCTAATTTTGGGTCATTAGAAACTTTCCGTACTTCTAGTTCTATATTAAGTTCGTTAAGCTTATGGAACGCGGCAATATCTTTTGCATCGACCGATATAGCATTATTTACTTGTATTTTGCCTTGGCAAAATGCCATACCTCCGATATTGACCGACTTTATTTCTACGCCCTGTTCAACGATACGCAGTACGTCAGTCGGATTTGTAAATAGCAGCATCACTCGGTCCTGGGAATACTTAGGGTTATTCCAGACTCGTACCATCTTGTCGATGTCTACCACATGCGCACTGACCCCGGGGGGGGCGACCTGACTTAACAGAGTTTTGCGCACCTGATCTTTGGCTACTTCATCGCTCACCACGATAATGCGTGAAACATTGGTCTCTCTGGTCCAACGCGTTGCTACTTGGCCATGAATCAGTCGGTCGTCGATACGGACCAGTACGATTTTCATATGCTCGTCCGGTGTTAATTGTGTTGAAAGCAACGGCTGGACTGGAGCCGTCGTGTCAGTAAACTGTTTTTTTTGTGTTTTAATACCTTCACGTCCAGTTTCAACAGCGATGGAGACTAACTTATCAAAGGTAGGATCATCATCGCGTGCCATTAGCGTTTCCAGTAGCATAGGGATATTCACTCCAGATATAACATCATGATTTTCTTTGCCTACAACAATATGACTGGCTGCGTTAAAGGGGCTTCCTCCCCAAGTATCGACTAAAAAGAGTATGCCTTTTAATATATCCAACTTCTTTATCTGTGTTTGATATTTTTTAATAAGTGTTTCAGTATTTTCCCCTGGTACAAAGTCAACCCATTCAATATTTTTTTGCTTGCCTAACAACATTTCTGCTGTTTTAAACAATTGCTCGGCTGCCAATCCGTGCATAGCAATTACTATAGCAATAGTCACTTGCTACCCTCCGTTCTAAAGAGATTCGTCTGAAACATACGAATTCTTCTTCTGATTTTTTGCCTAGGTTATTTTCTGACAAGCTCGGTTAAATAACGAAAATAATTACATCAAGCTTTTGATTTGATAAATTCATCATAAGATGGAGTTATTTTAGTGCGAGAAAAAATAATTTATGTGACAATCATCAGTAATCGAAAGGTTAAGGATAGTAGAATGTCATTTTTAATGAGATGTTAAAATCTACTTATTTGTGATTTTTTGGTGAAACATATTAACTATTATATTATAGTTACCGACAGTTCTAGGATAAAACTATTTAATTTTTTGTCAGTGTGTTGTTGTATAGTACTCTATGATGGATTTTTTCTTTGATTTCTCTCCCCTTTAACTACAACTAAATCAGTTTATTAACTCTTATTGTTATGATGCACTCGTGCTTGGTATCTCTAACTCGTCTACTTATTTACCACATATAATATTACGTATAACAACATTTTAATCACCAAGGGGTGCCTTATCAACCTTCTAAAGTGCTGGGGGGGGGACAATCTACTTTGCAGACATATATGCTCTGATGCTTATACAAATAGCGCATTAGCAATAAAGTAAGGCTTGCTTCAAGATAACAGATAGCAGCCATATTGACCTGGTGGTTGTCCGCCTGCTTGTAGAATCAAAACAAGCAATAGAGACTTTGTTTATGTTGAGTATTCTTATTTGATATACCTAGATAGTATAGGTAGAATCCGACTAACTTTGTGCAGCGTTTCTTGATATTCGGCCGTTAGCTCACTGTCCGCAACCAAACCGCCTCCTGCTGCACAAAAGAGCTTCTGTTGTTCAGCTATCAAAGTTCGGATGGCGATACTAGTATCCATACGACCGCATAGACTGAGATAACCAATACTGCCACACCATGCATTACGGCAATGCGGCTCTAGTTCTTCTATAATTTCCATTGCGCGAATCTTTGGTGCACCAGTAATGGAACCTCCAGGAAAACAGGCACGCAATAGATCACTAGCATGTAACGATTTTAGCAAGCGAGCACGTATCGTACTAACCAAATGATATACTGCCGGAAATGATTCCACTACAAATAACTCTGGCACACTTACCGAGCTTGGCACAGCGACTCTTCCTATATCATTGCGCATTAAGTCCACAATCATCAAATTCTCTGCGCGATCTTTCTCCGAAATCTCTAGCGATAGCGCCGCAATCCGATCAGCCTTTGCATCGTCAGAGCGTGGGCGGGTTCCTTTAATCGGTCGGGTTTCAATTTTATCTCCTTTGAGAGACACAAAGCGTTCCGGTGAGAAGCTCAGAATAGCGCTTTTTGGTAAACGCAAAAAAGCACTAAATGGCGCGCGATTCGTCACATTAAGACGACAAAACGCCTGCCACTCATCGCCTTGATAGGGCGCTTGAAACCGCTGGGATAGATTAACTTGATAACAATCGCCTGCCTGGATATAGCCTTGTACCTTCTGAAAGCGCTGTGCATAGTCACCGTAGCTTAAGTTTGATTGCCAGTCTCCGGTCAGAGAGAAGGGTATAACATCGCGCTGATTCCACTGAGAAAGCCATCGGAACCGCGCCTCTGTATCACCTAGCGATACTAACGTTAGACGGTGTAAGTGGTGGTCAGCAATCAGTGCCCAGTCATAGATGCCGATCGCCATGTCTGGTGTTTGTAAGTCATCTACAGCGAGCTGTGGTAGCGTTTCAAAGCGGCGACCCAAATCGTAGCCGAAAAGACCAAGTGCACCACCCTGAAAAGGTAGAGATTCCCGGCTAGATGGGTGTATGTCGAGTGCATCGCACTGCTGCTGTACGAGAAGCAATGGATCCTCTGATGAATGAATCACTAGGCCTTTCGCCTGAAGGGTCGTAATTGCGCCTTCAGTTAATAGAGTGGTGCATGGATCGGCGGTAAGAATATCGAATGTGTTATCAGCGTGATCGGCATTACCGGAGGTGAGCAGCATTGCCCAAGGCAAATGCGAAATTGGGCCAAAGTAATTAATAAGTGCATTCTGCGTATAGTGTAGACTGAGTGTTGAGATCATTAATCCAGCAAAACTAGCTAGCAAACAGGGCGCTAGCCTGACATATTTTTCCTCAATTTACACCTGTTTATTATGCAATAAGGTAAGGAGTAATACCTACTTTGCAAGTAGCGATGAATTATATCTACAGGTCTACTTGCATTTTCTGATACAGATCAGCATACCAAAGTGGACAAGCTATATACATATTATTAAAGTGATAAACTAAACTGTATTAGGGGGAAGTTGATATGAGGCGCTTTGAAGTGAACGAAAGATGCTAAAACTTATTTTTCCAAATCTCCTGATTATGAGATCACTTGAATCAAAGTACTATGGCTTGTAGTCTAGTAAATAAAAATCAGTTGATAGCAAAAAAAGCCGCTATCGTTAACCCAGTATAGAAAATAATGATACTATTATCGAGTTCTCAAAAATTGAGTACTTTAAGACAAAGCAATATTTTTAAGTTGTTTACTTCAACATAAGACGGTTTTATTGAAAGTGGGCAGTGAGCTTAATATTTAAATACTAGGAGTGATCGCATCGCGTACTCAATTGTTATAATTTACACAAACTTAATAGATATATACAGCATATGTCATCCAGTCGCGGCACGTTTAAAATAACCGGGTTAATGCTAAATATAGGGAAAAGCCAGACTGTATCGGTTGCTTAACTTATGTGTAGATATAGGTATAATGCAATCAGCAGTTTTTGTAAAGAAGTTGTTCAACTGATCACCCTTTAATGATATTCAGCAGTTACGATTGAGATGGTTACACGAGAGCAAATTTTCTAGAATTGATCGATATTACATATCGATATTTAATAGAGAGGGTAACACAGCTTTCTGGTAATATGTAGTACTTAGTGTTTTTACTTTATGGCACATTTTTCCTAAACAGACTATCGGATAATATGATAGTCCGCACTTACTCAATAAGTAAAAGAGTGATTTTCCCTTTAGTCCTCTTAAAATATTATGTTTTGAAGGTCGTTATGTGTTTCAGAATCTTAGCGTTAGACACTGCGACGGAAGCCTGTTCAGCAGCGTTGAACAACAAACAACAGGTCAGTGCTTGTTTTGAAATTACTCCCCGTGAGCATGCTCAGCGCATTCTTCCGCTGATAGACGGGCTGTTACATGCGCAGAATCTAGATTTGGCAGAGCTAGATGTACTAGCATTCGGTCGTGGTCCTGGTAGCTTTACTGGAGTACGTATCGGCATAGGAATCGCACAGGGCCTTGCGCTAGGCGCAAGGTTGCCAATGATTGGTATCTCAACACTAGTGACTTTGGCGCAAGGTGCTTACCGTTTACAGGGTGCTACACGTGTACTATCAGCTGTCAACGCACGAATGGGCGAAGTTTACTGGGCTGAATATCAGCGCGATGAGCAGGGTTTTTGGCAGGGAGAAATGAGCGAAAGCATCTTTTCAATCAAAACCGCACTATGCCGTATGCAGTCTCTAGAAGGAGAATGGTTTATCGCTGGAAGCGGCTGGCAGGTGTGGCCTTCACAGCTGCATAAGGAGCACTCTTTGATATTAAAGGCCAGCGGCGTAGAACTACCGACAGCTGAAGATATGCTACCTCTAGCACAACAAATGTGGCAGCATGGAAAAACTGTGTCACCGGAGGAGGCTTCTCCTTCCTATTTACGTAACAAAGTAGCCTGTAAAAAAAATCTCAGACGCGAATCTCTGCTTAACTTGGTTCAGTAAGCTTTTATCTAAAAAAATATATTTCGGGAAAATATTTATGTTCTTATTTCACAAGGAAATTTTAAGGGTATCGTTAATTTGTATGCTGTTGCTAAGCGGTTGTTCAACGGTACCGGACTCAATTAAAGGAAGCTCAGTGCCTCTACAGCAAGATCTAGTTCGCGTGATGAATAATCCGGCGCTCTATGTCGGTCAACAGTCTCGTTTTGGTGGTAAAGTAATGAAGGTGATGAACCTCAAAGACAAAACCCGTATAGAAATTGCTACTCAGCCATTAGATAACGGTGCGCGTCCACGCATTAAGAACAACTCGGTCGGACGTATCTATGCTGATATTAATAAATTTGTGGACCCAGTAGATCTGGATGGCCATTACGTTACCGTCCTAGGTACTATCAAAGGCACGGAGAAAAATACTATCGGCCAGTCCCTCTATAACTTTTTGGTCGTTGACATAAAATCCTATAAGCGTTGGCACACTACTCAAAGAGTGATTATGCCAGTGCAGTCGATGAATCCTTGGATGTTTTATAATCACCCGTATAATGAGAGTGGGAGCCGTTCAAATTATTGGATATTCGATCCTTACTGGACGATGAGCAAGGAATGTGATCAGGTGGTGGACACTATACTTACAAAATAATTTATATAGTAATATAGGTACTGTGCTACTCGTTCGAGTACATTCTTCTTGCACTGATGATAGTGAACTACCAGCTGTAGAAATAGCAGGCAGTTCGCGATCTATTGAACACAAATTTTTGCGATATCCTTAGTTTCGCGAGCTCGGTTCTAATTTTTTATTTAGATTCTATTAGTTACATCTCTGTAGTAATTAACCTATCTTAAATAACAAAAATTTTGAGAAATTCAATTTCTCAATGCTGTACCTTTCGGCAACGCGATAGTATGTAATAGTGCTGAAAACAGGAATATTTTTTTGAAAAATTTACAAGAAAAACCTGCTAAAGATATATAAATTAATAGTATATCGGTAAAATCTCGTCATATCATTCAAGTATACAGGCAGCGGCTAAACGCAGTAATGAGGTACTTAAGATAACAATCTTATTAAGATTAATATTGTTACCATTGATAATTAATGTTTTGTACAACTTATCGAGTGTAAAAGGATATTATATCCGTTTTGGTTTTAACGTGTATCCCCACAATACAGAAAAAATTTAAATGCGATACCCTAGTGTAAAAATGGTAACCGAGCTAAGATCGCTCTCACTCATCGCTGTTAAATAACATTTTCCTGAAATTATTTAGTGTCTTAATATGCCACATAAAAGTAACTGCGGGAAAATTTTACGATACGAACTACATGATGCGGTTAGGTGTGGAGCGCTGTGTACAATCTCTAGCGGTGAAAAAAAGACGTGAACTATTCCCTGATCGAACAAAATGATCAACTGGTAACTGTATGCCACCAAGCTAGCCAGCATACAGCTGTAGCACTAGATACAGAATTTGTCCGTATTCGTACTTACTATCCTCAGCTTGGCTTAATTCAGCTATTTGATGGCGAACAGCTAGCATTGATAGATCCGCTCAACATCAGTGATTGGACTCCGTTTATTTCTTTACTAAAAGATAAACAAGTAAAAAAACTTTTGCACGCAGGCGGTGAAGATCTTGAAGTTTTCTTGCATCGTTTTGGAGTACTGCCTCAGCCAATGATAGATACGCAGATTTTAGCAGCGTTTAGCGGTCAGACGGTATCATGGGGATTTGCTGCTATGGTTGCGCATTTTACTCAGAAAATTCTGGATAAGAGTGAAGCGCGCACTAACTGGCTGTCTCGACCACTGACACAACGTCAATGTGACTATGCGGCGGCTGACGTACATTACCTATTGCCAATCGCGCGGCAGCTGATAGTAATGACAGAAGAAGTAGGTAATATGGATGCAGCGCTCAGTGAGTGTGAGATACTATGCCAGCGTCGTCTCGACGTGCTGCAATCGCAGGAAGCTTGGCGTTATGTAACCAATGCCTGGCAGTTACGTCCTCGTCAATTGGCAGCACTGCAGTTACTGGCTGAATGGCGCCTTAATTTAGCACGTGAAAAAGATATAGCGCTTAATTTTGCCGTACGTGAAGAGAATTTATGGAAGGTGGCTCGTTTTTTGCCACAATCAATCAGCGAACTAAACCACTTGGGACTATCAAGCCACGAAATATGTTTCCACGGTAAAACTCTGCTCTCGCTAGTAGATAAGGCTAGATCGCTATCAGAATCGGTATTACCGCCATTGCTTGAAAACTTAGTAGATCATCCACATTATAAAAAAGTCTTTAAAGCTATTAAAGATCTATTGCGGCAGGTGAGTCAGGAAACCGGTTATAGTCATGAACTACTAGCGTCGCGTCGCCAAATAAATCAGGTACTAAGCCACCACTGGGGACTAAAACCGCAAACGCGTATACCGGAATTGTTGGCAGGATGGCGCGGCGACCTTTTCAAAGCACGGATTGAAGCTATATTAACAAAATTCTGAGCCGAAT
Source organism: Pantoea sp. Nvir (assembly GCF_009829915.1). Taxonomy (GTDB): domain Bacteria; phylum Pseudomonadota; class Gammaproteobacteria; order Enterobacterales; family Enterobacteriaceae; genus Pantoea. Next base: position 240,087 of record NZ_SZZW01000002.1, read on the forward strand.
CTTTCCGTGATACAGGAAAATCATTTATTTGTGTCTTCCGTGTCAGGCAAAGTCACGTTTAGTTCTAGAATAGAAATATCATCGCCCTTCTGTTCAAGCTGAACCGTTACCATATCTGGATCAATCTTCACATATTTGCAAATCACTTCCAAAATATCTCGCTTAAGCTGCGGAAGATAGTGGGGTTCACTATCGCCCTTTCTACGCTCTGCTACGATAATTTGAAGCCTTTCTTTAGCAATATTAGCAGTGTTCTTCTTCTGGGATAAAAAAAAATCAAGTAATGCCATTGTTTATCCCCCGAATAGACGTTTTAGAAAACCCTTCTTTTCTTCTTCAATAAAGCGGAAGGGACGGTCTTCGCCGAGTAACCGATCTACGGTATCAGCGTAGGCTTTACCAGCATCAGAATTGCTATCTAGGATGATGGGCTCACCTTGGTTAGAGGCACGCAAGACTGACTGGTCTTCCGGGATAACACCTACCAGCGGAATACGCAGAATCTCAAGTACGTCTTCCATACTTAGCATATCGCCACGATTCACGCTGCCGGGGTTATAACGGGTTAACAGCAGATGCTCTTTAACCGGCTCATCGCTGTTTTCGGCGCGTTGAGACTTAGAAGCAATAATACCAAGAATACGGTCAGAATCGCGAACTGAAGATACCTCAGGATTAGTAGTAATAATAGCTTCATCAGCGAAGTAGAGAGCCATTAGAGCACCAGTTTCGATACCTGCAGGGGAGTCGCACACAATGAATTCAAAATCCATAGAGGCTAGATCTTTGAGCACTTTCTCTACACTTTTACGAATTAGCGCATCTTTATCGCGAGTCTGAGAGGCAGGTAAGATGTGCAGCATTTCGGTACGCTTATCTTTTATTAATGCTTGGTTCAGCGTGGCATCACCCTGAATTACATTGATAAAGTCATAAACTACGCGGCGTTCACAACCCATGATAAGATCAAGATTACGTAGGCCGATATCAAAATCAATCACGACTGTTTTTTTGCCTTTTTGTGATAAACCGGTCGCTATGGCCGCGCTTGACGTAGTTTTGCCTACGCCCCCTTTGCCAGATGTAACTACAATAATGCGTGCCATAATATTAACTTCCTTAACAGAATAAAGTAGCCTAATTGAGTATCTGAATGTTCAGCGCGCCTTCGGAAAGGTATAGATGGATAGCTTTACCAAAAAATTCCTTCGGTATTTGATCCATCATCCAGTATTCACCGGCGATTGAGACTAACTCTGCTATTAGATTGGTACAGAAAATCTGGCTGCTACTATCGCCGCTAGCACCTGCCAGCACTCGTCCTCTCATTACACCATAAATATGAATGTTGCCGTCGGCGACCAGTTCAGCACCAGCGCTAACGCTACTAGTAACTATTAGATCTGTATTGCGTGCATAGATCTGTTGGCCGGAGCGTACTGGCGTGCTGATAATCCGCGTTTTGCTGGCTAGCTGCTTAACGGGATGAACATTAATAAGGTTGGACATTATACTACTTGTTTTGTTTTCTTTACCTTCAAGCAATAATGGTAAACCAGAGCGGGTAATCATGTGCTTCAGTTCTGCATCTTTACAACCACTAACACCAACGACACGTAAACCAGTCGCGATGATCGCCTGCTGCATCTTTTTCCAATTAACACTACTGCTAAGTGCTGCTACATTAAGTACCACCGGGGCATTTTTTAAAAAATCCGGTGCTTGATCAATTTTGTCCTGCAGCGCCTTACGGATTACTTCAGGCTCAGGATGGTGTAAATGAACAACAGACAGTGTAAAATTACTGCCTTTTAGTTCGATTGGTGTTTTCGACATGACACTTGTCCTACTAAATCATGTTTTCTGCCTAAATGAATAAGCGTCGATAAAATGGTCATGTCAGTCCGTCCTTTGTATAATGAAAGTTCTACAAGTATGTTATATTTACCGCTATTTATAGGCAAGCTACTATCTAGGTTTATTCTAGTAGAAATTGGTTCTGATGAATTATAAAATATTAAGCTGTGACTAAATCTACCTTAGGTTGAGGAAATGAGTATTTCCCCGAGTTCCAAATTCTCTATTACAAGGTTTCGGTAATCACTATGGTCAATGGAGCTAAATCTCTTCTAGTAAGATGATAGATATAGCTAACATCTACATTATTATCCGTGTAGTGGGACTAGGTTTACTAAATAAAAACATCAACATTGAGATTACAGAATTCTTTTTGAGGAAGACCTGTTAAAGAACTTTTTCTCTAAAAACCCTTTACAGCGCTGCTCTTGTCATTTTAAAGTAAGCGAAAACAAAGCTTATATATTGAGAAGGCATTATAGGACCTACAACCTTAGGTAAGATTTATAACATCCTGTTCTACTCAGGATCGTCATGCTTTCTGGTGCTCTGAAAAACATCAACAGTTAAGAGGAATTAGGATGGGAATGCAGCATGTTACGCGATAGGATCATTACACCGCAATCTCTAGTATTAGAGATGTTAGAACAAATAGTAACTATGCTGTCAGTGTACGTAAAAATTATCTAAATATAGCAAAATTTTATTTTTTGCCGAACACTATAACAGTGGTTATATATCCTGTTATTAATTAATAGCAAGACAAACTACATAAGCAAATAGTAGCAAGAAAAATCAGGAATAACTTTTATATACCAATATTTGACTATTTAGGAAGTCAGATCTGTCTGTTTAATGCGCAGCATCCGGCCTGAATATTATTCAGGCGTTAATACAACTAGATCATAACAGACGATGATTAATGGCTAATAACATACTGTTATAGTATGTGCCTATATTGTCTCTATTCTCATTAGAAGCTTCTATATAATAACCCTCTGATCAGGTGATCTCCTTTAACACAAATTTAATGGGCTTGATTATTACAATGTTTAAAAGATTTTACACCTGAGATGGTAATAACTATTACTCCAATCTGGATGCCAGTTAAGTAAACTAAAAATCCGAACGGCATCAACTTTTTTAGTTTTTTAGCCTTTAGAGTGTATCGCCACGCATCGGGCAGACATTTAATATTTCAACGCTCCCATCCTCGTTCTGCTGCTCTAGAATTATTTTAAATCCCCATAATCGATGCACATGCTTTAAAACCTCACGACAGCTCTTATCAAGAGGTGTACGGTTCTGCGGTACATAGCGCAATGTCAATGAGCGATCACCACGTAAATCTACATTATATATCTGAATATTTGGCTCTAGATCACTCAAATTATATTGCGATGAGAGCTGCTGGCGAATAGCGCGATACCCCGCCTCATCATGAATAGATGTGATCTCTAGATAATTATTACGATCATCATCCAGCACAGTAAACATTCGGAAATCGCGTGTTACCTTTGGTGATAAAAATTGACTGATAAAGCTTTCATCCTTGAATTCACGCATTGCGAAATGCAAGGTTTCTAGCCAATCTGAACCAGCAATATTGGGGAACCAGTAGCGATCTTCTTCAGTTGGAAACTGACAAATACGCTTGATATCCTGAAATATCGCAAAACCTAGCGCATAAGAGTTAATCCCACTGTACCAAGGGCTATTATAAGAAGGCTGAAACACTACGTTAGTATGGTTGTGTAGAAATTCAATCATAAAGCGCTCAGACACCCTTCCCTCATCGTAGAGATGATTGATGATAGTATAATGCCAGAAAGTTGCCCATCCTTCGTTCATCACATGTGTCTGTTTCTGCGGATAGAAATATTGGCTTACTTTACGTACAATGCGCAAAATTTCACGTTGCCACGGCTCTAAAAGCGGCGCGTTCTTTTCCATAAAGTAGAGCAAATTCTCCTGCGGTTCTAACGGGTAACGGGTCTCCTTGACATGTACCGTCTCTTTCTCATTTCGCGGTAAGGTGCGCCATAGCGTATTAACTTGACTCTGTAAGTACTCTTCACGACTCTGCTGACGCATCCTCTCCTGCTGTAAAGAGATTTTTTGCGGACGCTTATAACGATCAACACCATAGTTTATTAGCGCGTGGCAAGAATCTAGCAGCTGCTCAACTTCCTCAACGCCGTGACTCTCTTCGCAATCGGAAATATATTTTTTTGCGAATAGCAGATAATCTACAATAGAGCTAGCGTCTGTCCAGCTACGGAATAGGTAGTTATTTTTGAAGAATGAATTATGACCGTAACAGGCGTGCGCCATGACTATTGCCTGCATAGTCATAGTGTTCTCTTCCATCAGGTAGGCGATACAGGGATTAGAGTTGATAACAATCTCATATGCTAAGCTTTGCTGTCCATGTTTGTAGCGCCGCTCAGTTTCTATGAACTTCTTACCGAATGACCAATGAGCATAGTTAATAGGCATACCAATGCTGGAGTACGCATCCATCATCTGTTCAGATGTGATTACTTCAATCTGGTGGGAATAAGTGTCAAGTTTGTATAATTTAGCTACACGATCTATCTCCGTAAGATAGACATCAAGCAAATTAAATGCCCAGTCCGGTCCATCGTTTAGCTGTTTTTTATTGTTCATTAGATCGTCAAAGATTGTAGTCACAGCGCACCTCTGTTTTAAGAACAGTGCTACCTACATGTAGGTAGCCAGTTCCGGTAACTTTAAGGCTACTTCCCAAGAAAATAGAACACTAGCAAACACTCTAATGATAGTGCACTGTTGCCAATCTAATCTATCTAACAGTAAAACTGAATTGCATAATTCGGCAGAAAATAATCTATAATTATGTGCAAAGAATTCGATAAATTAAATCATCATATAGTGATCTGATTAAGTTTAATATCTTGTTATTCACATATTAATTTGTGCTAACTGACTTCTTATTCTAGACTGAATCAGTATTAAACTTTATTTTTAGCATTAGTGTAATTGGATAGCACAAATACTTGTCCGTACCTCACAGAAGTGCTCCTCAGCTAAAAAGAAAATAAAGAAAGTATTGTGCATGAAAGTACGTTAAGGAACTATCTTACATCAAGACCAAAAATGAATATACTATCATTTAACAATGATAGTGAGCTTGTCGTTACGTAAAGAAGCGTCAAGTGCTGCAGCAATGAGCGCTCAAAAAAAGACTGCTAAAGTTGTCTATGCCGTAGCTTTTAAAAGCTTACTCCACCGTAAGACTACCACTTGACTATTCCATTTAAAAATTTAGATAGTGTGCTCATTATCTATTATCCTGGATAATATCTATAAAGTCACAGTGAGCCGCTGTAATAATTATGTTCGCATTGATATCATGGCATAAATTAATTTTCTATGTTGAAAACAAACCTTTAGTTCTGCGTTAGACAATACAGGAAATAAAGGTTAAGAATATCCATCCTAATAAAGGCGACTCTGTTAAAACAGCAAAGGTTGCTCCTCATCCTGAGTGCTATCATGACACTAGACGGCACATATATTCATCATTAATTACCCAGCTATCGTTTAGTTAACGGCCGATTTGATCATTTTTGATCATTGTTAAAGTTCATAAATTTTTAGTCACAACCTATCAGTATTCTACTATCTGTAAGGTTAGGACTTTACTACGTTGTCTTCATAATTTACGAAAAGCAACATTGCGAGTTAATATTTAGGGAGAGTCAGTATGCCACGTCCGGTTTTAGCCACCATCGATCAACAAGCCCTGCAGCATAATTTGACTATCGTACGCAAAACAGCACCTAACTCGCGTGTTTGGTCAGTAGTGAAAGCTAACGCTTATGGTCACGGTTTAACGCGCGTCTGGAAGAGCTTAGAACAAACTGATGGTTTTGCGGTGCTAAATATGGAGGAAGCGATACTGTTACGTGATCTCGGTTGGCAAAAACCGATTTTATTGCTTGAGGGCTTTTTTCATACTGCAGATCTAACTCTAATCGATCGCTATCGTCTTACTACTAGTGTGCACAGCAACTGGCAAATTAAGGCGTTAGAAGAAGCCCATCTATGCTCGCCAGTGAATATCTATCTAAAGGTCAACAGTGGTATTAACCGTCTTGGTTTTTCTCCAGAGCAAGCCTATACGATGTATCAGAAGTTGCACTCGCTGCCCAGCGTGGGAGATATTACACTGATGTCACACTTAGCCGATGCAGAAAATCCAAAAGGACTCATTGAGCCGTTACAGCGTATCGAACGTGCGGGGAAAGCATTAGCTATTCCACGTTCTCTATCTAATTCCGCCTGTACTCTCTGGCATCCTGAGGCTCACTACAATTGGGTGCGTCCTGGAATTATTCTTTATGGAGCATCGCCGAGCGGCGATTGGAAGAATATCGCCAATACCGGTCTAAAACCAGTGATGACGTTAGTTAGCGAAATAATAGGCAACCAGCAGTTAGCCCCTGGCGATGGAGTTGGCTACGGCTATCGTTATCGTGCCCAACATGCACAGCGTATCGGAGTAGTGGCATGCGGATATGCTGACGGTTATCCACGTCACGCGCCTAATGGTACACCAGTGTGCATCGATGGGGTAAGGACACAAGTTATTGGTGCGATCTCAATGGATATGATGACCGTTGATTTAACACCTTGCCCACATGCAAGAATTGGTTCGAAAGTCGAATTATGGGGTACGCAAGTGAAAATTGATGAGGTAGCGAAAGCTGCTGGGACAGTAGGCTATGAGCTAATGTGTGCACTTGCACCTCGCGTTCCAGTTACGCTTATTTAAGCACTATCATGAAACAGTATTTTCTTAACTACAGCAGCTCTAGACATAAATGCAAGTGATCAGCTAACATCATAATTAGTAGAAAACCTAGTACCATGCCCCCCATAGATTCCAAATAGGATCATAATATAATTTCAAAAGGGAGATAATAAGATTGCGTGATAGTTATAATTTTTTATCCAACAGTTAGACTGTGAAAAAATCTTGATCTACTCAAGAAATTATTTTGACACACCAGTGGTCTTGTTGTTTATCATAATGTGCTATTTGCAAATTAACTGGTTCACCATCAATCCAAGCCGGTATGCTGGTGTCATGATCCCAGCCGTCAAGTTGATAGCTCAGGCTAGGATTAGTTTGGCAGGGAATTCTGACTATTTCTAGATTATCACCATCTATCTCGGCATCAATAATCTCATAACTACCAATTTTAATAAAATGTTCCATAAATATCTTATCTCTTGCTCGCTAGGTTAAATATGAGCATAGCTGCTTTCAGAGAAATATCGAGCCACATAGCGTAAGATTATTCTCGATCTTCCGCAAAACGAACCCCAATTTTCAAAATGCGGTTGTTCTCCTTCTCTGCTACAGTCCATGTAATATGATTCCATTCCACTTGATCGCCAACTACAGGAGTTCCGCCTAGCATACTTATAATAAATTGACCCAAAGATTGCTGATCATTAGTTTTTTCATCCAGTTGTAACCCATAAATTTGAGCTACATCTCGCAGGCATGCTTCAGAGTCGAGAATAAAATCTCCAAAGAAACGCTCATCCAGCGTCAATGACGCTGACTGGCTAAACATTTTCCCGAGCGCAGGTAAGTCCCGTTCGCGACCGATAACGCAAATCACATCGCCTTCTTTTAGGCGAGTGTTGCCATTGAGTGGCATTAGGATGTTATTGCGAAAGAGCGCTGTTATTCGGGTTGCGCGAGGCATCTGTAAATCTCGTAACGCTGCACCGACACACCACTTATCTACACTAATCTGGTAAATGAATTGCTCCCAGGGGTTTTCCGGATGAATATCTAGTCCTACGCGACTAATAGGCCAGGCCATTGGGGGAATTACCACTCTAGCTTTTTTTGCTGCAATACCGAGTGAGGTGCCTTGAAGTATCAGCGATACCAGTACTACGAAAAAGGCAATATTAAAATAAAAAGAAGCATTTTCCAGGCCGGCCATCATCGGAAATACAGCAAGAATAATCGGTACTGCACCACGTAACCCGACCCAGCTAATAAAAATACGTTCACGCCCGGTAAAACCGCGAAACGGCAGTAGACCAACTAAAATAGATAAGGGACGTGCCACTAGTATTAGCCATAGAGAAAGAATCATCGCTGGCAGCGAGATATGCCAAAGATCTGACGGAGTCACCAGTAAACCAAGCACTATAAACATACCGATCTGGCTCAGCCAAGCCATCCCATCGAAGGTCTGTAAAATACCGTGGCGATTGCGGATGGGGCTGTTGCTAAGAAGAAATCCGCACAAGTAGACTGCTAGAATACCGCTTCCTTCCAGGATAGTGGTTAACGCAAACACTAGAATACCACCGCTCAGAGCTAGCATGGGATAGAGCCCGGAAGCAAGGCTAATACGATTAATTAATTGCTGCAATGCCCAGCCTCCACTTAACCCTAGTACGATCCCTAGACCAAACTGCTGTATTAGATGTACCAAAAAATCCCAATCCAGCATATGTTCATCTTTTTGAATCATTTCAATTAACGTAACTGTTAAAAAAACAGCCATAGGATCATTACTACTAGATTCAAGCTCTAATGTAGCACTCACGCGTTCGTTGAGACTTTTATCTCCAAGTAGAGAAAAAACTGCTGCGGCATCAGTTGAACCTATTATCGCGCCTATAAGGAACCCCTGTATTAAATCTAAGCGAAACAGCCAAGCAGCAGCTAATCCAGTCAGTCCGGCGGTGATCATTACTCCGACTGTTGCCAGTGAAAGCGCCGGTCCTAGTGCCACTTTAAATGAACTAGCTTTGGTGCGCATTCCACCGTCCAGCAGAATAACAGCGAGCGCTAGGTTAGAAATTAAGTAAGCGGCGGGATAGTTATCAAACGCGATTCCTCCAATGCCATCAATACCAGTGAACATGCCTAACGCAAGAAATATTAATAGGATAGGAATACCTAGACGTGATGAAAAAGAACTGAGTAAGATGCTTGACGCAACCAGAACAGAACTAATTATTAAAAGACTGTAGATAATATTGTGATTCAATGTCTTCTCCTGCGGTTACGCCATTCAATATAAATTTGGCGTAACAACAACTCTGTATCATACAAATAGAATTATTAATCACTAAGTTACAGATGATTAATTTTGTTTTTTAGAATTGATTTTTCTATTTGTGAACAGAATGAATGTGCAAAAAAAAAGGAGTTGTTCGTCAAGATGATTAATGGCTGCTATTTTAACAAGTATTTACAAAATAAAATAAAAAGCCGGTCACTGACCGGCTTAGAGAGTTAGGCTTCCGTCGCCTGTTTATGAAATATCTCGCGAAAAACCGGATAAATATCCTCCGGTTCATGAATATGCTGAATAGCAAAATTATCAAAAATCGACTGCAAACGTTCATACTCACGCCATAGAGTCTGATGTGAACGTTTTGTAATCTCAATATAACTATAGTAACGTACTAAAGGTAGGATTTTTTTTGCTAAAATGACGTGACAAAGCGGAGAATCATCCGCCCAATTATCGCCGTCCGATGCTTGTGCAGCATATATGTTCCATTGCAAAGGGTCATAGCGCTCTTTTACTATTTCATCCATCAATTCAAGTGCGCTTGAAACAATGGTACCACCCGTTTCCTGTGAATAAAAGAATTCGTGTTCATCTACTTCCTTCGCTTGTGTATGATGGCGAATATAGACTACATCCACATTGTTGTAGGTTCTGCTTAAAAATAGATAAAGCAGAATGTAGAAACGTTTCGCCATATCCTTTGTAGCCTGATCCATAGAACCAGAAACATCCATCAGACAGAACATCACAGCTTGACTGGAAGTTTTGGGGCGTTTTTCAAAATTTTTGTATCTTAAATCAAAGATGTCGATAAAGGGCACACGTTCAATTCGTACACGTAGTTCAGCAATTTCTTTACGTAGACGTTCCTTTTCGGGAAACTGTGCTGGTGCTTTTTCAATATCTATCAGCTTCTCTTCAAGTTTACGCATCATACGCTTTTTACCAGCCGTCATAGCAGTGCGCCTTGCCAGGGAGTTTTGTAGCGAACGCACTACGCTAATATTAGCCGGTACGCCATTTGAAGTATACCCGGCACGATACGTTTTGTACTCATTCGATTGAAAATATTGATTTTTACGTAAATACGGTAGTTCCAAATCTTCAAACAGCAGATCAAGATACTCATCTTTGGAGATATGAAAAACAAATTCATCTTGACTTTCACTATTCAGGCTAGTGTTGCCTTGACTACTATCACTTTCCTGAGGGCGCTCGATATGATCGTTCTGCACGAAGTGATCATTACCAGGATAAACGCGATAGCGGCTGCCTCCGCACCCTTGACGGAAAATCGGTTCACTAATATCGTTAATCGGTATCGATACGGACTCGCCACTTTCAACATCGGTCACTGAACGTTTATTGATAGCATCTGAGATAGACTGTTTGATTTGCGACTTATAGCGACGTAAAAAGCGTTGACGGTTTACCGCATTTTTGTTCTTGCCGTTAAGTCGCCGGTCAATGAAATAGGCCATAGCATACCCTCAAACGTTGTAAGCAGGTCGGGCAGTTAGTGATCCGCCTTACAATGTTGTGTTAATACCAGTGCATCAACGTGCTTACATAGTGTAATTATGACGATTTACGCACGCGCAAATACCATTCACACAGCAGGCGCACCTGCTTACGCGTATAGCCTTTTTCCATCATGCGATCGACAAAATCATCATGCTTCTTTTGTTCGTCCGTAGATGTTTTTGTATTGAAAGAGATAACTGGTAACAGCTCTTCAGTGTTTGAGAACATTTTTTTCTCAATCACAGTTCTTAATTTTTCATAGCTAGTCCAATTAGGATTACGGCCGTTATTCTGCGCACGAGCGCGTAGTACAAAGTTCACTATCTCGTTACGAAAATCTTTTGGGTTACTGATCCCAGCCGATTTTTCTATTTTTTCTAGCTCTGCATTTAGCGACTCTCGGTCAAATAATTGTCCAGTATCAGGATCGCGATACTCCTGATCTTGAATCCAAAAATCGGCGTAGGTCACATAGCGGTCAAAAATATTTTGACCATATTCAGAGTAGGACTCTAGATAGGCAGTCTGAATCTCTTTTCCAATAAACTCGGCGTATTTGGAAATCAAGTAACCTTTCAGGTGTTCTAGATATTTTTCTGCTTGATCCTGTGGAAATTGTTCACGTTCAATCTGTTGCTCAAGTACATAGAAGAGGTGCACCGGGTTAGCGGCAACTTCAGTATGATCAAAGTTAAAAACACGAGATAGTATCTTAAACGCAAAGCGGGTTGAAAGACCGTTCATACCTTCATCTACGCCTGCATAATCACGATATTCTTGCCAAGATTTTGCTTTGGGATCAGTATGTTTTAAACTCTCGCCATCGTAAACACGCATTTTAGAATATATGCTAGAATTTTCTGGATCTTTTAAGCGAGATAGAATAGAGAAGCGTGCTAGTGTTTCCAGAGTGCCCGGCGCACATGGTGCGGTAGCTAGTTCACTATGTTTAAGTAGTTTCTTATAAATTTTTATCTCTTCAGAAACACGCAGGCAGTAAGGTACCTTTACAATGTAAACACGGTCAAGAAATGCCTCGTTATTTTTGTTGTTGCGGAATGTAACCCATTCCGACTCGTTAGAATGCGCTAGGATAATACCATTGAAAGGCAGTGCAGAAATTGCCTCGGTACCGTTGTAGTTACCTTCCTGGGTTGCGGTTAGCAAGGGATGCAGCACCTTAATTGGTGCTTTAAACATCTCAACAAACTCCATAATACCCTGGTTAGCATGGCACAGTGCGCCGGAGTAGCCATATGCATCAGGATCGTTTTGCGCATGGTTCTCTAGCTTACGGATATCTACTTTACCTACTAGTGAGGAGATATCTTGATTATTTTCATCTCCAGGTTCAGTTTTAGCTATTGCTAGCTGTTCAAGGATAGAAGGCCAGAATTTTACTACCTTAAAGCGGGCAATATCACCGCCAAATTCATGGAGTCGCTTAGCTGTCCATGGCGACATAATTGTCCCAAGATAGCGAGGTGGGATACCATACTCCTGTTCAAGGATATTAGCATCTTCCTGAGGATTAAATAGGCAAAGCGGATGATCGTTAACTGGACTACGTTTGTTATCCGCGCTCAGTGCATAAATGGGGATGCACTGCATCAAAGATTTTAGGCGCTCTGCTAAAGAAGATTTACCTCCCCCCACTGGACCCAATAGATAGAGAATTTGCTTCTTTTCCTCCAGACCTTGCGAGGCATGTTTCAAATAAGAAACTATCTGTTCTATGGCTTCCTCCATACCATAAAATTCCTCAAAGGCTGGATAACGGCTAATCACACGGTTAGAGAATATTCTGGAAAGGCGTGGCTCCAGAGCAGTGTCGACCATCACTGGCTCACCAACCGCCATCAAAAGTCGCTCTGCGGCGTTGGAGTATGCACTACGATCCTGCTTGCATATTGCAAGAAATTCCTGTAACGTGAATTCTTCTTCCTTAGAAGCTTCATAACGCTGACGATAGTGATCGAGTATATTCATAGCAATGCCCGTCTCTTCATTCTAGCACAGATAACATAAGGATCGTAATTAGGGATAAGGATTATGCAATTTCCGGAAAATATTTCCGTTTGAATCCATCAAACTCCTTAGGCCAACTTGATGTATTTTTATCAGGATAAATAATTCTTGTAATCACTTTACTCGTACTAATACTCAGGCTTACTGTTAAATGTAGTAAGGCATTCAGAAAATTTCCTCAGCATAATTTTGATATTTAGGATATATCAATAAGAAAGTTAGATGTTTACAAAGTCGGGTTATCTTAAAAAGTAAAGAAAAAGTGCCGAATCCAGCAAATGTACAGATTACTAAAGCTCAGCTAAAGGATATCTCAAGACAGGTTAAACTGTCGCGATTAGAAATCACCATACTTACCGAGTGATTTCTGTATTTTGTGGATAAAAACTTATGGAATAGTTTAGTATTGAAGTTCTGTCTCGCGTGACTCTTTATAGTTTAGTTTGTTGAAGGCTGTTTGTAGCCGATTTTTTTCTCTCCTGTTATATCAGTAAGTTATGCTCAGATTCCTTCTAGGCTTACTCTTCTGATCTCCGTGTCTATCATTTATCATAAGCGCAAAAACTTCTTATTCCTTAGCCAAGGTTAGGTTAGAAAGAGATTAGATCTGATGATCTTTATTTATGTTGTTTGAGCAATACTACTTAAGGTAAAACAACCTGGGCACCATAAACACTCCAAACTAATATACATGACTTTGATGAGTGGGAACTCCATACAGGCACATGGCAGCACATTCTCCCATGCTTACGGCGCTGCTGCTAGGTAATGTACCCTATAAAAAAAAGCAAAGGATACTTCAATACTTAATGTGTAAGCTACTACGTAGTTTCTAATTAACCAATTTCGTGACTGCTTGGCTTAAGCGATAACACAATGAGAAATTCTTACTATGTTAATAGTAATATATACTTAGCGTGAAAATAGAATTTTTACTGAATTGCCAAGAGAGAAAATAAGTGCTGTTTTGCAACGAACGCACGAAGTTTAAAAAATGGCTCTCTACTACCCGCAGTAGTAACATACTTTGATGAGAGTTTGCTAAAACAGGTAAATAAGTATCTTATTTAAGATACAAGATACAAGGGCGATTTGAGTTGCCCTTGTGGTCCGTCTTAATGGATATGCTTACTGAGCAATAAGAGAGATCAGATCAAGAACTTTATTTGAATAACCAGTTTCATTGTCGTACCAGGAAACTAGTTTTACAAAGTGATCGTTCAGCGCGATGCTAGCTTTCATATCAAACATAGAGGTTAGCACTTCGCCATTGAAATCCGTTGAAACTACGTCGTCTTCAACATAACCAAGCACTCCTTTCATTTCGCCTTCAGCTGCAACTTGAATTGCTTTACAAATTTCTTTGTAAGATGCTGACTTTTCCAAACAAACGGTTAGATCGATTACAGAGACATTTGGGGTAGGTACTCGGAATGCCATACCAGTCAACTTACCTTTTAATTCCGGTAGAACTTTGCCCACAGCACTCGCTGCACCTGTTGAAGATGGGATGATATTTTGAGATGCACTTCTGCCACCGCGCCAGTCTTTATGAGACGGGCCATCGACAGTTTTCTGCGTTGCTGTAGTAGCATGAACAGTGGTCATTAAACCTTTAACGATGCCGAATTTATCATTAATAACTTTGGCCAGAGGTGCTAGGCAGTTAGTAGTACAGGAAGCATTAGACACAATATCCTGACCGGCATATTTGTTAAAGTTAGCTCCGCGAACAAACATTGGAGTATCATCTTTAGAAGGACCAGTTATAACAACTTTTCTCGCACCAGCAGTAATGTGTTTACGTGCAGTTTCGTCAGTTAGAAAGATACCGGTTGCTTCAGCGACAATATCCACACCTACTGCATTCCATTGCAGGCAAGATGGATCTTTTTCGGAAGTAACACGGATTTCTTTACCATTAACCACCAGTGACTCCCCCTGCAATACTTCAATAGTACCGTCAAAGCGCCCATGAGTTGAATCGTACTTCAACATGTATGCCATATAGTTAGCGTCCAACAAATCGTTGATTGCAACAATTTCGATGTCAGAACGCTTCTGGGCAGCACGGAAGATTATACGTCCGATACGACCAAAACCGTTGATACCTACTCTAATAGTCATATACTCCACCAGCTATTTATTAAGAATGTTTAGGAAAAGTGGATTGTAAAATTACAAAAACCTTACTAGACGTCAAGATGAATCGTATCAATTAATGTGAAGTACTAATGTTAAATACAATGCCACGATGTCGGCAGAAGATGATTTTAAATATAACTACCATTGTTGTTACTTAAGTAATGAAATACTGAATCATTCACGATCGCTTAAAGAGATAAGCAAATTAAACTTAAAGCCAAAAACTTAAATACAGCACTAACATTATATCCTCCACTGATGCGGCGTTAAGTTAAATTTTAGTAGTGCGCTTTTGTGCAATAAATGAAAGATGCCTATCAGGCTATTTTCTGACAGCCTGAAGCTAATTAACCAACGTTATTGTATCAACTCAGTATCGTGCCCAGAGTTACCGATCAGTAGTATGAGATTGTTTAGTAAATAAACAGGTAAAATGAATTGAAAAAACTATCCCAGCGTAGTAAGTACTTGTCGGAGTCAAGAGCGACCTTTAATCAGGCTCTGTGTGGCTCTTTTAGTAAGATTCGTCGGTTATAATAATTAATAATTGGTAGAAGATTCTGCAATGAATTATATCCTTATGTCACTTACATGAATCCTTGAGTAGGGACATAGGCATTATCTAACTGCTGGATATTCACGAGTAACCAGCGTAATGCCTATTTAATATAACAGAATATTCTGTGTGACGTTGAGTGTATAAAGATGAAACGGCATCCGCATTCCTAAAAATGTAAGATAGCGACGAAATCATGTCAATATCCATCCCGTGCTATTGCTTAAAGTGCGATTTTATCGCGGTAGGGACGACCCACCAGCGTGATATCTTGCAGTCCTCTTATTAGTATTACTATTGGCATATTTAGAGAACCTGATTTTCCACTTACAAGTTTTACTTCTGCTAATACTGCAATGTGCGATTGTGTTTTATTAACCACTATTTATTAATTAATCTAGTACTTAGGAGGAGGAACATAATGGAGAACCTGCTAATTGACAAAAATATTATTATTGACGATAAGGTTATTCCTTATTTTATAGTACATCACTTACTTATCAGCACTCAGTGCTAGTACATTAAAGACTATGAAAATACTAAGCATGTCTTCACGGAATTAAATATCTGCAGTGGAAACAATAAATATAGTTCTTTGCCATCTAGAAATACAATTCATGAATGGCATCCAATCTAATGAGTAGATATGTATTATTGATCATAATGTTCCAATTCTAATTGTTTTGGCAAGGGAAAGCATAGAAGATATCACATAAGCAAGATTTTCTGCTTAACTTTTTGAAAAAAATAAAGAGTTTTTGTCAGGCGGACTATGTGTGTATTTTAGGACACAACCAGTGGGGCTGCCGGAATTAAATAGCTTATTACGCCATTTAAATATATTGGTACGTCAAACCAATTTAAGATGATAACTTCCAGTATTAGTTGGTTATTATCATCGTATCTAAAAAAATCTGATCCTGGTTTCAGTTGAGCTAATACCACACTTCATATTGACGGTCATCAAATTAAACTGATTAATAATATTCGCCTTGGTAATATGGGAAGTACACATCTTCACCAAATTAGTCAGCGCGTGGATAACTGGCAATGCCATACCTGAGAGGCTAACAGCAGCATCTGCCTGATGTTATCGGCTAAAAAAATAGGCGAAGATATAATCTCTTCTGACGATGAAGACAGGTATAACTAATATACTCATTTCAGACTTTTCATTGAAGTATCAATGATTAATTTGCAATGCCTAGTGTTAAGAGAGGTATCTTGATGTCTGCCTGTAAATCTAAAGTAAAAAAAGCAGTAATCCCGGTTGCAGGTTTGGGTACTCGTATGCTTCCTGCGACAAAAGCGATACCTAAAGAGATGTTACCGTTAGTTGATAAACCATTAATTCAATACGTTGTTAATGAGTGCATAGCAGCAGGAATTAATGAAATTGTGCTAGTTACACACTCTTCTAAAGATTCTATTGAAAATCACTTTGATACCAGCTTCGAACTGGAAGCGATGCTAGAAAAACGCGTTAAACGTCAGCTTCTGGACGAAATTCAATCTATCTGTCCGCCACATGTGACCATTATGCAAGTACGTCAGGGTATCGCGAAAGGCTTAGGGCACGCGGTCATGTGCGCCCATCCGCTAGTCGGGGACGAGCCAGTGGCAGTTATTCTACCAGATGTGATTATTGATGAATATGAATCCAACCCGACAACAGAAAACTTAGCAGAAATGTTGAGACGTTTTGATGAGTCAGGCCATAGCCAGATTATGGTTGAACCAGTTGTCGATGTAACATCTTACGGTGTAGTTGATTGTCAAGGTGAAGAACTACAGCCGGGTGATAGTGCACCGATAATTGGCATAGTTGAAAAACCAAAAGCTAATGAAGCTCCATCCAACTTTGCAGTAGTGGGTCGTTATGTTCTCTCTGCAGATATCTGGCCGCTGCTGGCGAAAACCCCTTTAGGTACAAGCGGTGAAGTACAGCTCACTGATTCTATCGCCATGTTAATAGAGAAAGAGACTGTAGACTCTTATCATTTAAAAGGTATAAGCCATGACTGTGGTAATAAACTAGGTTATATGCAGACATTTGTTGAATATGGTGTTCGTCATCCAGTGCTGGGCAAAAATTTTTCTCAATGGCTCGATAGTGCAGTCGGCAATAAAAAGTAATCTATAATTATAGGATCATTCAATGAATGTTACTGTATTTGGTGTTGGCTATGTTGGTCTAGTGCAAGCTGCAGTGTTAGCTGAAGTCGGACATGAGGTTCTGTGTATTGATGTAGATACAAAAAAAATAGAAAACTTGAAAAAAGGTATCCTCCCTATCTTCGAACCAGGTCTGACATCCTTGGTGAAGTCGAACTATGCGAGCGGTCGCCTCAAATTCAGTAATAATGCGGAAGAGGGCGTCAACCATGGCCTCATTCAATTTATAGCTGTTGGCACGCCGTCTAATAAAGATGGTTCAGCTAACCTTAAATATGTGACTGGTGTTGCACATACCATAGCGCAGCATATGCAAGATTATAAAGTTGTACTTAATAAGTCTACAGTTCCAGTAGGCACAGTAGACAAAATGCATAAATTAATGCAAGACACCTTGTGGGAACGCGGTCTCAGTTTAATGTTTGATGTAGTATCTAACCCAGAATTCCTCAAGGAAGGAGCGGCCGTAAACGATTGTATGCGTCCTGAGCGCATCATTGTTGGCACAGACAATAAAGCCGTAGAAGAGCTATTATGCGAACTCTATGATCCATTTAATCGTAACCACGCACGCATGATTGTAATGGATATTCGTAGCGCAGAGCTGACCAAATACGCGGCAAACTGCATGCTCGCGACGAAAATCAGTTTTATGAATGAAATTTCCAACCTTGCCGAACTTCTAGGAGCAGATGTCGAGAAAGTGCGTCAAGGCATCGGCGCTGATTCACGTATCGGGTACCACTTTATATATCCAGGCTGCGGCTACGGTGGTTCTTGCTTTCCGAAAGATATTCAGGCAATCATCCACACAGCAGAGTCTATTGGCTACAAACCTCATCTGCTACAAGCGGTAGAATCAGTCAACGACATACAAAAAAATAAGTTATCTGCGTTTATTAACCACTATTTTAGCCACGACCTAAGCGGAAAAACTTTCGCTCTGTGGGGGTTGGCGTTTAAGCCAAACACTAACGATATGCGTGAAGCATCCAGTCGAGTCCTAATGGAAGCTCTATGGAAAGCAGGGGCAACCGTACAAGCATTCGACCCGGAAGCAATGAATGAGGCACAACGTATCTACGGTAACCGTAGCGATCTCAAGTTAATGGATACTAAAGAAGCAGCACTGCAGGGAGCAGATGGCCTGGTTATTTGCACTGAGTGGCAGATTTTCCGTGCGCCTGATTTTGATATAATCAAAAATTCCCTGAAGCATCCCGTGATCTTTGATGGTCGTAACCTGTATGATCCAGAACGTATCAGCGAACGTGGTTTCGTATATTACGCAATCGGTCGCGGAGCATCCACTATTCAAATTACATAATTAATGAGGGAATAATGAATATTCTGGTCACAGGTGCTGCAGGTTTTATTGGATTCCATGTGTCTCAACGCTTGCTAACTGCTGGTCATCATATTGTGGGCCTGGATAATCTTAATGACTATTATGATGTTAAACTGAAGCAGAGCCGATTAGGGTTAATCACACAGCATCCTAGTTTTACTTTTATAAAAATGGATTTGTCAGATCGAGTAGCCGTCGCCTCAATTTTTTCACAATACTCGTTCAAACGGGTTATTCATCTAGGTGCGCAGGCTGGAGTGCGATATTCTATTGATAATCCGCACTCCTATGCAGATACGAATCTAATCGGTCATTTAAATATTCTGGAAGGATGTCGCTGTCATAAAATTGAACATCTGCTCTATGCATCTTCCAGTTCTGTTTATGGACTAAACCGAAAAATTCCTTTTTCTACAAATGATAGAGTGGATCATCCTGTATCGCTTTATGCAGCAACAAAAAAAGCCAATGAGCTGATGTCTCATACCTACTCGCATCTTTATCAACTTCCCACCACCGGGCTACGCTTTTTTACCGTTTATGGTCCATGGGGACGCCCAGATATGGCACTTTTTAAATTTACAAGAGCAATAATTGCAGGTGAACCGATCGATGTCTATAACTGTGGTGAGATGAAACGTGACTTTACTTATATCGATGATGTTACCGAAGCCATTGTACGTCTGCAGAATATTGTTCCACAACCAGACCAAAACTGGACGGCAGAGAGCGGTTCACCGGCAACCAGTTCCGCTCCTTATCGTGTGTATAATATAGGGAACAGCCAGCCTATAAGCTTGATGAAATATATTGAAGCGACTGAAAAAGCACTAGGTATAAAAGCGAAGAAGAACATGTTACCTATGCAACCAGGCGATCTGCTAGAGACTAGTGCAGATACAAAGGAATTGTATCAAGCTATTGGCTTTAAACCACATACTAATATGGCGGATGAAGGCGTAACAAAGTTCGTCAGATGGTATCGCGGATTTTACAACGTCTGAAAAGAAGTAAGAACAAGCTTTCTTTTTAGCACCCCCCCTTATATCGCAGATAATTTTAATGCGTCACATATCAGAGATCTACAAATCTATCAGAATAACTAATATTAGTTTATCTGAAAATATGCCATCTTTATTTTTACTTTTTTAGGAGAGGCTATCTCACAATAAGAATCACTTAATTTTTAAGTCCGCCTTTTCCAAAACTACATCCTATATAATTTTGATATCTTCATTCTATATTTATTTAGATGACTGAACGCTATGATTGGCGAACGGCGCACGAATAGTGGCTCTCCATTAAGTATGTCGAATTAAGTCACAATAGCAGCATATTGTTACCGAGTGAAGAAAATAATTTCAGCATATATTTAAAGAAAAAGTGTTGTTTTTTAATAGGAAATGATGATCTATAAATGAGGTATGTGGATGTTTAATGGTTATCAATTTCATACTGAAACTATTCCATTTGATATACCTTTTTTAGCCTATGAACCAGAATTAAATATGTGCCCTTTATTGCATAAAGTATGACTTTAGCATTATGTATACTTACTGGCGTAACAATTTGTCTAAATTTTACTATTGCATCGGAATTTTCTGGTTTCCTCGCTGGTTAACCGGCTGTTTTTTGCGTAAATTAAGCGCGATTTCCATTCCCTCATCGGAGCGAACTGTGCACCCTGCTTCTTTACTAGATTTTTCAGGCTATATAAAATTCTTTGTTGGTCTATTCGCCTTAGTAAATCCGGTTGGTATTATTCCGGTTTTTATCAGTCTAACAAGCTATCAAGCAGTAGCTGAACGCAATAAAACTAATATGACTGCCAATATAGCAGTTGCAATTATTCTATGGACATCGCTTTTTCTCGGCGACGCTATTCTGCGTATCTTCGGTATTTCCATCAATTCCTTCCGAATTGCGGGTGGTATTTTGGTGGTGATCATCGCTATGTCGATGATCAGCGGCAAGCTGGGAGAAGACAAACAGAATAAGCAAGAAAAATCAGAAACTGCGATTAGGGAAAGCATTGGCGTTGTGCCACTTGCCTTGCCGCTTATGGCGGGGCCAGGTGCTATCAGTTCCACCATTGTTTGGAGTACGCGCTATCATAGCTTACAAAATTTACTTGGTTTTAGTGTGGCGATTGCGCTTTTTGCTTTCTGTTGCTGGTTGTTGTTTCGTGTCGCTCCGTTGATGGTACGACTGCTGGGTCAAACTTGTATTAACGTCATTACACGTATCATGGGTTTGTTATTGATGGCTCTTGGTGTTGAATTTGTGGTCACCGGAGTTAAGGGAATTTTTCCTAATTTGCTAAACTAGTATTTTTTAATTTTTCTGCCTGGACGAGTCCATATAAAAATAACAATAGTGCGATTCTATCTTTCTATATTAGAGAATAAATCATTAAGGGAATATTGTGCTAAAGGGCTTCTCATATTATTAAGTGAATTATATGAAATGATAGAGCAGATGTTTTTTTATTAATCGAGTTCGATTACGTAGTTTTTCTAAACTTTAACTGTCATTACCATAGAATATACCAATTAATCACATCGTCCCGTTAATTTTAGGGGTAGTGATCAATGATCCATCAAACTTTTCCTCACATGATGTTCGATAAGCTACCGAGCAAAGTGTGCTAAACATGGCACATTCAGCTTTATCTTACATCGAGCAGTCTATTGCGAAAAGAGAAACATTCTGGTCGGAATACTGATGCACATTGTCTCTTGTATTACCGATACGTAATAAATAGCATCGTACAGCTTATGATCTTCATCACATTCTAATTTCATTCCATTCTACAATAAAGGACTAAAGAAGTAGAATAACCGTTCAACGATACGCTGCCACCAGGCACGCTTTGTCCAACGGTTAGCATCTAGTAAACACGAACGTGCGATGTAGTCGTCCTGTACACAGGCTATATCATTGCCAAAACTTGCATCATCTACTACTAGCGTAATCTCAAAATTGAGCCATAAACTACGCATATCGAGGTTTACGGTACCTACTAGACTAAGTTGTCCATCTACCAATACACTCTTTGTATGTAATAAGCCATCCTCAAACTGATAAATTTTGACGCCGGCATCTAGCAATTCGCTAAAAAAAGCGCGGCTTGCCCAGCTAACTAGCATCGAATCATTATGACGCGGTATAATGATACTAACTTCCACGCCGCGCAGTGATGCTGTGCAGATAGCGTGTAGTAAATCGTCGCTTGGCACAAAATAAGGGGTGGTCATACTCAGCTGCTCGCGTGCCGAATAGATGGCAGTTAGAAGGGCCTGATGGATCATATTTTCCGGAAACCCGAATCCAGAGGCGATAAATTGCACCGTATGGCCACTTCCCTGCTCAAAAGGCATAATATTGCCGTCAGGTGGGGGAGGTAGAATGCGTTTCCCCGTTTCGATCTCCCAATCACAACTGTAGACGATGCCTATGGTAGTTGCCACTGGCCCTTTCATACGTGCCATGAGATCAGTCCACTGACCAACGCCTGCATCTTGTTTAAAATAACGAGGATCTACTAAGTTCATGCTACCGGTATAAGCGATATAATTGTCGATCAGCACCACCTTGCGATGTTGCCTCAAGTCCATACGGCGTAAAAATACGCGTAGTAGACTAACCTGCAGTGCTTCTACTACATCGATGCCCGCATTGCGCATCATACCTACCCAAGGACTGCGGAAAAAGGTAATACTACCTGCAGAGTCGAGCATTAAGCGACAATATACTCCGCGCCGAGACGCGGCTATCAAGGATTCAGCAACATCATCTGCTAACCCTCCAGGATGCCAGATATAGAACACCATTTCGATATTATGACGTGCCAACTGAATATCGCGAATTAAAGCTTGCATAACATCATCTGAACTGGTGAGTAACTGCAGTTGATTGCCTTTCACCCCAGCAATTCCTTGACGGTTCTGGCATAGCTGAAACAAAGAACGTGCTACATCACTGTGTTCGGTAGCGAAGATATGCCTGAGTTGTTTTAGATCATTGAGCCATTTCTCCGTAGCAGGCCACATAATACGCGCACGCTCTGCGCGGCGTTTGCCTAGGTGAGGCTCACCAAATGAGAGGTATGCTATGATGCCGACTAAAGGAAGGATATATATAATCAACAACCATGCCATCGCGGATGGCACTGTGCGGCGTTTTATTAAAATCCTCAGAGTAACTCCGGCAATCATCAACCAGTAGCCAAAAATGAATAAAAATTTGATTAAATTATAAAAAGTATTCATTAAGTGAACATCCTGCTCGCTCTTGGTCAGAGGAGTTTATGCGCTGATAATCGACAGTAAAACTCTAAATCACTGTTGAAGTTTGATGAAAAATCAGAGTTGGCATCGACGTGAAAAGATTTACGAAGTGATGTAGTACACATGAGGGAATGTTTTGCTAGGTCTGTGTTTTCATTGCATATGCCAGTTAGGAACAGGATGGCGTTATTGCAGCCTAATTCACGTGCTATAATATTATTCGCATAAACTGGCACAGATGAACTCTGAAGAAATTGCAGATTTTAAAAAATGCGTTTAAAAGGCCTCACGACTACGTTTTTATAAACTTCAGCCGCAATATATGAATCAGCCGTCACCCAGGACTGCGCAGTCTCTAGCGAGCCAAACTCTGCAATAATCGCTGAACCGATAAAGCCAGCCAGACCTGGATCACTGCTGTCAACAGCAGGCATCTCTCCGGCAACGATCAGTCGGCCTTCATTGCGCAACAGTTGTAACCGCGCTAAATGTTCCAAGTGCTCCGACTGGCGGCTTCCCAGAGAATCTGTATTATCTTTATTAGTATAGATGATATACAGCACTTAAAGGCTCGCATTAGTTCATCATGTAAGTGGATACTCTAGGGGATTAACGATAGGTGTGCAAATAAAATATAGTTTTTTTAACAACGGAAAATGATACTTTTATTCTTTCTGTAAATATTTAATCACTATATTCACAATATCTCTCCTAAACAAAGTACTCCTTATCACGTATGACTTTCTATTTATGTTGTATGGTTCCATTATCACTGGTATTTGCTCTATTGAATCTATCTATATTGCGGTAGTTGAATTCTCCTACTTTGTCATTTCTTAAAACTAGCACACTTAGAGCATTTTGCATTAAGGGAAAGTGCGGTAGTCATGAAAACCGCTGTGCTCTTATTCACGTAAATTTACGTTATAACAGCAATAACGCTTAGTGTAATCTACTGTTACTTAATTTTATTTTGTTGTAGTATTTGTCTCCAGATGTAGAACCCGCTAATAAAGGTAAACAGCAAGTTAAGGCCAGTCAGACCGAAAACCTTAAAGTTAACCCAAGAGGATTCTGGTAATCGGAATACAACGTAAATATTTATCAGGCCGCAAATAAGAAAAAATAGAGTCCAAGCAATATTAAGCCGGCGCCAACTCGTTTCTGGTAACTGAATCTCCTTACCTAGTAGACTCTTAATCAACGGTTGCACCATGAAAAATTGGCTATAGAGAAGAACTAAAGCGAGCAGGCTATAGATCACCGTAATTTTCCATTTAATAAATTCAGTGTTATTAAAAACTAGTGTTAAAGTTCCGAATATTGTCACCACTACAAAGGAGATGATGTTCATCTTTTCTATCTTACGATAGAAAACCCAGCTTACTGCTAGGGCAAGACCAGTTGTGATTATCAGTAGAGCTGAGGCAACAAAAATATCGTAGATCTTGTAAAAAATAAAAAATACTAATAAAGGTAGGAAATCGAGTAACTTTATCATAGTCAATCCTATTGAAACTAAAGTAAAGGTCATACGGCCACAGTATGTGTGGCATGCTTAACGCACTAGCATATAAAGCCGGAAAAGATAAATAATCAACAACGAAAAAACTATATTATTAAAGGTAGTAATCACCACAGCTAGCACGTTATCCGGCAGATTAGTCAATGATGAAGAAGCAAAAATAATCGCCATTTTTGCCAAAAGCCAAAGAATAATCGCAGGAGCTATTAGTTTCATATTTTTCCATGCTAGGCGACAGCTGGCGCGCATCGCTGCAATTACGCCAATTTTTTCGTGAGCTAAAATTATCGGAGAAAGTGATAGCAAAATTGCTGGAATAATACTAGGTAACATAAGCACCATAAAGCCTAGTTGTACGACTAAAGTGATTAGAAAAGTTTGTAGTAGCAGTTTTGGTAACAACGGCGCAGAACCTCCTAAGGCACGTACTACACTCACGCAATGACCGGAGGAAACCATAGTAATTAAGCACAACATACCTCCTAAAAGTAACGTATTACCGATCAGAGTGGAGAAGATACTGGCTACTGAGGTACAAAGCAGAATACGCTGTTTCTCGGGCGACATATCGTGTACTAACTCAAATAGTGATGAAGTGCTAGTATCATTTTGATGTAACTGCAGTTGCGCTATTTGATCACTACTAGGGGTAAAAGTATGCACCAGAATAACCGTGATAAAAGCTGTCATTAAAGACATCAAAACGATGGTAAGTAGCTGGTGTCGGAAAAAATTTCCTGTGTCACGGTATAACAAGTTTGCCGTGATGTACATGTACGCTCCTTGGTGGGACCGGGTTAATTAGCCAGGAGATTGTACATGTTACGGCCTGAAGCTAGCACATGCAGCAAGATAACTTTCTGTCATGGAATGTAAAGAAGAATGAAAGTGGCATACATGCGCAGTGGTACAAGGCCGCCATGCATTATGGATGCATGAGTACACAATAACCACGCCAATGATATTTTTCAAAAGACATTAAAAGTGTGATGGCTATTTTGTCAAACCTCTAAAATATATTACATTTTTGTACCTATTTCAACGAGGCATCGACAATATGCAAGATTAAATAATCTTAGCATGTAATGTTTCTATTTTGATTTCTTAAATACGCAGTTTATAAAAATGCACTCCCACTATTGACAGAAACAGCGGGATATTATCGTCTACATCATAGTTAAACATCTCGGCAGAGAACTAACAAACTCTTTTCTTTAATACTGCAAAATAATTGCAAAGTTTTAGTCTGTCTATCACTCTCCTTTTTATCAAACAGGAAAGGTTTCTTCTATAAAATATGTAAACTAAATATTAGTACGAACTGAGAATAGTAATATTTAGTTATAAAAAAGGATAAAAAATAAAGCATCAAACTACACACAAATCGATAAGCAGGTTGCATCTTTCAAGCTACTGCTAAAAGAAGTTAGCATCATCAGCATATCTTCTGGCTTTAGGTAGTACTGTTCGATAATTTTCACGATGGCAGAGCCAGAGATAACGCCTGCCGCACCTGTGCCAATCGCCTCTTTAATTTGTACGGGATCAGAGATGCCGAATCCCTGTACAGGAGGCGCTGCGTTATATTCGCGCAGCATGTCAATTAAGTGATGTAGCTGCTGGCTACAGACTCGATTCTCTATTCCGGTTACACCTGCACGCGACATCACATAAGTGTATCCAGAGCCATATGTAGCAATTTTACGCAGCAGATCTTTATTAGCGTTGGGAGGGCAGATAAAAATCGGCGCGATACCATGACGTAGCGACATTAGGCGAAAAGGCACTGACTCCTCAATCGGTACATCCACTACTAATACCGAGTCTACACCCACTTCAGCACAACGTGCATAGAAGGACTCAATACCGTTGGTAAATACCAGATTAGCATACGTTAGCAAGCCGATCGGTAAATCAGGGTATTTCAGTCGTATGTTGTTAATAACATCAAAACATTGTACTATCGTTGTACCTGAAGCAAAGGCGCGTAGTATAGAATTTTGTATCGTTTGACCGTCTGCCAAAGGATCGGAAAAGGGGATGCCTAACTCTAGAGCATCTGCTCTGCCCTCTATTAACGCGTCGATAATTTGCAGTGACATTTCCGGTGAAGGATCGCCCAATGTTACAAAAGGAATAAAGGCGCCCTCATTATCAACATTTAGCTGATTGAAGAGTTGTTGATAACGTTCCATCAGATTTCTCCCTGTGCCATTAAAATGTCGTGAACGGTAAAAATGTCTTTGTCGCCGCGACCTGATAGATTCACTACCAACAATTGTTCTTTCTTAGGATTTTCACGAATGAGCTTTAGAGCATAGGCAATAGCGTGAGAAGATTCCAAAGCGGGAATAATACCTTCTGCGTAACAAAGTTCTTTAAACGCAGCAAGTGCTTCGTTATCAGTAATCGATACATATTCCGCACGACCCACGTTATTGAGGTGTGCATGTTGCGGTCCAACGGAAGGGAAATCTAGTCCTGCAGCAATTGAATACGACTCTTTAATCTGGCCCTCTTCAGTCTGCATGATGGGTGCTTTCATGCCAAAGTAGATTCCTACGCGGCCATGCTTCAACGGAGCACCGTGCTTACCAGTTTTAATGCCGTGTCCTGCTGGTTCAACTCCAATTAAACTAACTTTTTTATCGCTAATAAAATCAGCGAATATGCCAATGGCATTCGATCCTCCACCGATACAAGCGATAATCGCATCTGGTAGACGACCCTCTCTTTTCAGAATCTGCACTTTAGTTTCCTCACCAATCATGCGCTGAAACTCGCGTACAATAGTAGGAAAAGGGTGCGGACCTGCAGCGGTGCCGAGCATATAATGTGCATTTTCATAACTACTGGACCAGTCGCGCAGAGCCTCATTGCAAGCATCTTTCAGAGTGGCAGATCCACTGTTCACTGGGATTACCTCTGCCCCCATGAGGCGCATACGGAAGACGTTAGGAGATTGACGCTCAACATCTTTCGCACCCATATAGATACGGCATTTCATGTCAAGCAGTGCACATGCTAGTGCCGAAGCCACACCGTGCTGGCCCGCGCCGGTTTCCGCAATGATTTCATTTTTTCCCATGCGCTTTGCCAGCAGCACCTGGCCTAGTACCTGATTGGTTTTATGTGCTCCGCCGTGTAGCAGATCTTCACGCTTCAAGTAGAGACGGGTTTTAGTGCCTTTGGTAAGGTTTCTACATAATGTTAATGCTGTAGGACGACCTGCATAGTTTTGTAACAAATCTGTAAATTTGACTTGAAATATCGGATCTTTTTGTGCATCTACAAAGGCTGCTTCTAACTGGCATAGTGCAGGCATTAGTATCTGCGGAACATACATACCGCCAAATTCACCAAAATAGGAATCCATTAGTGTCATAATCACATCTTCTCAGGGCCAGTAACACCCTTGAACTGATAAATTAAATTAATATTCACGTAGTATACGAAATACTAGTGCTATTTTGTGAGCCTCTTTAAAACCATACACGTTCTCTACTCCAGAATTAAAGTCAAGACCTACACAGCCGAGACACGCCGCTTCCGTGCAATTATCCGCACTCAAGCCCCCGGCGAGTAGAACGTTGCTCATATTCTGATTTTTTAGAAGAGACCAGTCGAAGCTCTTACCGCTACCGCCGTTGCCGTTATCAAAGACATAGCGATCAACGTATGGCCAGTCACGTGCAGGTAAGGACTGTTTAATGCTTAGTGCTTTCCAGATAGCAATTTGAGGAGGTAGTGCGGCGTGCAGTGCAGAAACGTAAGAGCGGTCTTCTTTGCCGTGAAGCTGCACGGCAGCTAATTCTAATGCTGTTGCTTTTGTAAGAATATCACTTATCTGTGCGTTGCGGAATACTCCAACATAACGTAGCATAGCCCCTGACATCACCTGTCGCGCCTGATCTATTCCGATGTGACGTAGTGACTCTTCTGCAAAGATCAAACCGCCATAAATGGCGCCTGCTTCATATGCAGCGTGTGCGTCTTCTTTACGTGTCAGGCCACACACTTTATTTTCGCCAAGTAATACACGACGTACTGCACCCTCCAGATCCTGTTCTTCCATTAGCGTAGAGCCAATGAGAAAACCATTAACAAAATGGCTCAGCTCGCGCACTTGAGCATAGTTGTGAATGCCTGACTCGCTGATAATAGTGACGTCATGAGACAAAAGAGGTGCTAAATGGCGCGTACGGTTAAGATCGATCGACATATCTCGTAGATCACGATTATTAATGCCAACCACCTTTGCTTTTAGGGCAATGGCGCGCACCAGTTCTGCCTCATTACTGACTTCAGTGAGTACCCCCATTTTTAGGCTGTGTGCAATGGCGGTAAAATAATGATACCGCTTATCATCCAGCACTGACAGCATGAGCAAGATAGCGTCCGCTTGATAATGGCGCGCTAAATAAATTTGATACGGGTCGATTATAAAATCTTTGCACACTACCGGTTGAGTGAGTGATGTACTGACGATCGGTAGAAAATCAAAGCTACCCTGAAAATATTTCTCATCAGTCAGTACCGATACGGCAGAGGCATATTGGCAATATATGCTTGCGATACTCGATGGATTGAAACATTTACGAATTAATCCTTTCGTGGGCGACGCTTTTTTACACTCAAGAATAAAAACGGTACGAGTATCATGCAGGGCATGATAAAAGCTTCGGGTTGAATACTGTACTGTATTCTGAAAGGTTTTCAGTGGTTGTTGTACTTTACGATCCTCCACCCATAGAGCTTTGTCCTGAAGGATTTTCTCTAAAATATTACTTTGCATAGTTATCCTTTTCTGCTAGAGAAACAATAAGCTCGTAAGCATGTCCACTACGGATGGCCTGGAGAGCACGCTGCGCGTTCTCACGCAGATCTGAGTAGCCAAATACTTTTAGAAGCATTGCTACATTGGCAGCAACTGTTTCCTCATGGGCTCGCTGGCCATTACCCTGAAGTAATGCGGTCAGAATGTTACGATTTTCTTCCGGTGTACCGCCGGCGAGGGTCTCTTTAGAATGATAACCAAAACCAAAGTCTTCAGGTGTTAGCTGATAGTGGGTGATTTCGTCGTCCCATAGCTCAGTGACATAGGTTTTGCTATGTAGTGTGATTTCATCCATACCCCCACAGTGCACTACTACTGCGCGCCGATAGTGACCGAGCACTTTTAGCGCCTGGGCCATCGGGGCTAATAACTCAGGTTTATAAACTCCTATCACGGCCAGTGGTGGCCGAGCTGGGTTAATCAATGGTCCGAGCACGTTGAATAGCGTGCAAGTTTTTAGTTGCCGGCGTACTGAGATCGTATAACGAAAGCCAATATGGTACCGTGGCGCGAATAGAAAACACACGTTAAGATTATCCAGTGCTGAGCGAGCCTGATCTGTACTCATATCTAAATTGATGCCAAACGCCGCCAAAAGATCGAAAGAGCCGGATTTGCTAGAAACACTACGGTTACCATGCTTTGCTACTTTCAGCCCACAGGCAGCAGCAACAAAGGCGCTCGCAGTGGAAATATTAATGCTATTGGTGTTGCTGCCACCTGTGCCAACGATATCAGCAAAAGCATAAGTTGGGTGCGGAAAAGGCTTAGCATCTTCCAGCAGCGCACTAGCTGCACCTGCGATCTCCTGTGGCGATTCACCACGTACCTTAATGGCAATCAAGGCGGCCGCCAACTGTGTTGATTCTAGCTGTCCATTAATAATAGCGCTGAATAGCTGGTGACTTTCACATTGTGTTAAGGTCTGTGCTTGATACAATTTTTCCAGAATGGCATGCATTATCATGCTCCCTTTGATGTCTCTAGTGCCCAAGACAGTGTCTGTTCCAGTAGACGGGTGCCTTGTGTCGTCAGTAGAGATTCAGGATGGAACTGGAAACCACAGATGCGATCGAAGTCGTGACGCACAGCCATTACCATACTATTAAAGCTAGCATTAACAGTTAGATTTACCGGTGTGTTACTGCCTATCAGAGAATGATAGCGTGCCACAGCTAGAGGATTACTGAGCCCAGTGAACATTGCTTCGCCATCGTGATCCACCCAAGAGGCCTTGCCATGTAGAATTTCACCCGCTTGCCCAACATTTCCTCCGTAAGCTTCTATGATGGCTTGATGACCGAGGCAGATGCCTATGATTGGCATTAATCCGCGTAAAGTTTGTAATAATTCAGGCATGCACCCTGCGTCTTTCGGCGCTCCTGGACCAGGAGAAAGCATCAATACCGAATTTTCCATGAACTGTAGACGCTCAATGACCAGAGATATTGGAATATTATTACGGTAAATAAATACTTTATGACCAAAGAATCTCAGTTGATCAACGAGGTTATAGGTAAAAGAGTCCATGTTATCAAGTAGTAAGATATTAGCCATCAGAAAATTCCTTGCAATGATGGGCAGTCGCTATGGCACGTAATACAGCGAGCGCTTTATTACGGCTTTCATCAGCTTCGTCTTGAGGGTTAGAATCAAGTACTATACCAGCGCCAGTCTGTACCGTAGCTATACCGTCTTCTACCCAAGCAGAGCGGATCACGATACAAGTATCAAGATCTCCATGTGCAGTAAAATAACCAACTGCACCACCGTAACTACCACGTCTCGTGCCTTCAGCGTCGGCGATCAACTGCATGGCACGTACTTTCGGCGCACCACTCAACGTCCCCATATTCATACAGGCGCGATAGGCATGTAACGCATCGAGATCTTCACGCAGCGTGCCCACTACGCGAGATACAAGATGCATGACGAAGGAATAGCGGTCAACTTTAGCCAGATCTGCTACATAACGACTGCCAGGCACGCAGATACGCGCCAGATCGTTTCGTGCGATATCTACAAGCATAAGATGCTCAGCCAGCTCTTTGTGATTAGTACGCATTTCTAGTTCAATACGGCTGTCAAGGTCATGATCTATTAAGCCTCCAGCACAGTGACCGCGCGGCCTTGTACCGGCAATAGGATAGATTTCAATTTGACGTGAGGTGGCGTCATATTTTAGAGAACTTTCTGGAGAAGCGCCGAATAAAGCAAAATTGTGATCCTGCATAAAGAACATATAAGGGCTAGGATTACTTTTTTTTAGTGTTTCATAGGCAGCAAGCGGTGACGGACACGGCAATGAAAATCGGCGTGATGGTACTACCTGAAATATTTCGCCGATACGAATTGATTCTTGCATCCGACGCACTGTATCACAATAAGCTTTATCACTCTGGTTAACACTTAGCGTCATTTGATCAACCGGCTGAAATGGCAGAGTAGACAAAGGTTGCAGCATCTGGTTATATAATTGTCTAATACGGTTTTGCAAGCGCTGAAATTCACTGGTGGAGGGACAAAATAAACTTGCCTGCAACTTTGCACTGCGGGTTTGATGGTCAAGTACTAGCAGTGTTTCTGCTAGATAAAAGCAGTAGTCTGGGCAGCACTGTGCATTCTCCAATACAGGCAGATCTTCAAAATTTGCTACTAGGTCGTATGCAAATAGGCCGCCGAGAAGCATAGCTTCACGCTCGTTATTAGGAGCATTAACAAGATAGGGGATTAAACGGAGCGCATCGAAAACCGATATCTGTTGTAAGCGGGTGTCTTCATCCTGCATCGCATCCGTAGGTGGAAAATGAAGCACACGTCTATTGGGAAACACCTTAATTTTTACAGTTACGGGCAGCACTGTATCTAGCAGTGGTAATAGCGCACAGCCATTTTCCGACAGAGCCTGCACCGTAATGCAGAAATTGAGTGTGCTGATACGCAAGGCGCTATCGATGATCATCAAGCTTTTCAGATTACGTTTGCTCTTGATATCCGCTGATTCAAGTAGCAGAGTTGCCGGACGTATACCGCATAGCTGATGAAAAACTACAGCTGGATCTTCCCGGTAAGGTGCCTCGCTGGTAATCAACTTCACTGTTGGTTTAACATTTTGCATATTAGACTCTCTTGAAAGTCTCTTTTAAAGAGACTGCCTCTGAGCGGGTTCGTGTCCTCTGCAAAACGTTAATTAAGATGTGCTTGATGTTACCTTTCTCAGGAAACTTCTTGCTGCCTGTATTGCAGAAAACATAAAAATCATCGCTATGATGAATAATCTAAATCTCATTAATAATGAACTCATGTACTAGTTAAATAGTTCACAGCGAGAAAGTCAATATACTTTTTTACATATGCGTAAAATCATTATAATGCGTACTTTCTTAATGAATTTAGTAAGGATCGCTTGTCATCAAACCTATTCCCGTAGGTGGAGATTGCCCCATAAGCTATGACTTCCGACTGAAATGTTAAACGGATGTAGGACTTTGCTGACCACAATATTTTCAAAGGGGTATGTATAGATAATATGAGGTTTTTATGAATCAACTTTTTCAAATACATCCAAATAATCCGCAGCAGCGCCTCATTTCAAAGGTTATTAGCTATCTTAACAAAGGTGGGGTAATAGTCTATCCTACCGCCTCTGGCTACGCGCTAGGATGCCGTCTGGAAGAAAAAAACGCCCTTGACCGCATTTGTCGCATTCGCCAGTTAGACAATAATCATAATTTTACTCTGATGTGCCGCGATCTATCGGAAATTGCTCACTATTCTCAGGTTGAGAACAGCGCGTTTCACTTACTAAAAAAGAACATATTAGGCAGCTATACTTTTATTCTGAAAGCAACTAAAAAAGTACCACGTCGTCTAATGAATGAGAAGCACAAGACTATTGGGCTTCGCGTAACGTCTAACCCGGTTACTCTAGCTCTGCTAGAAGCACTTAACAATCCGATAATGTCAACTTCGCTGATACTACCCGGCAATAATTTTACTGAATCAGATCCTAAAAATATTCAAAATAATATTGGTACATTGGTAGATCTAATTATTGATGGAGGCACGTTAGGTCAACAACCAACAACGGTAGTCGATCTCAGAAATGTACCAGTGGTGGTGCGTGAAGGCTCGGGAGATCCTGGACCTTTCCTGTAACAATCAGCTGAGGAGTAGAGATTAATTGCTTTTGTGCAAGCAACTGCCAATTCGGCTGAAAAGCTGTAAGATTACCATATTATAACCTGTAATAATCACAGCTACTATTAACTCACCTTAAAGACGACACCCTACCTAGTTCTACATTTCATTCAAGAAAGTCTGCCATGAAAAAGCAAATGACACATGTACAAGGTATTTGTAAAACCAGTAAATCTTACCAAGAATAGCTTAGGAAAATACAGTGAGGTATTTATGAGTGAGAAATTACAAAAGGCACTTGCACGAACTGGACACGGTTCCCGCCGTGAAATCGAAGTTAAAATCTCCGCTGGGCGAGTCAGTATTAACGGTAAATGCGCAAAGTTGGGCGACCGCATTGAGAATGATCCATCTCTGAAAATACGCATCGACGGTCATTTGGTATCTGTATCCCCATTAGGGGCCTCGTTATGTCGTGTTATTAACTATAACAAACCTGAAGGAGAAATTTGTACACGTAGCGATCCTAAAGGTCGTCCTACAGTATTTGATTGTCTTCCACGTCTACATGGGTGCCACTGGATAGCAGTAGGACGACTCGACATCAACACTAGTGGTCTACTACTGTTTACTACAGACGGGGAACTAGCAAACCGTCTAATGCATCCCAATTGGGCAGTAGAACGAGAATATGCCGTACGAGTATTTGGTCAAGTGGATGAAGATAAAATTCGTCAATTAAGAAAAGGAATACAGCTAGCAGATGGCTTGGCAGCATTCAATAAATTACGCTTTGAGGGTGGTGAAGGGGTTAATCAGTGGTATAGAGTGACTCTATCCGAAGGACGTAACCACGAAGTACGTCGTCTATGGAAGGAAGTTGGCGTGCAGGTAAGCCGTTTAATGCGCGTTCGTTACGGCAATATTCATTTGCCAAAAGGACTGAGCCGGGGAAAATGGATAGAGTTAGATATGGCCGAGGTCAGTTGTTTGCGTTCTCTAGTTGGTATGGAAGATTATGGGATGACTACATTGGCAGTTAATAAAAAATGCCATCTTACCAAACTGAATCAGAATCGGCTTTCTACAAAAAAACATATACAAAACATACGCAGTAACCGCAAATAATATCATGTAATTTATGAGTTATATTTTTTTATTAGTCAATGACTACACCATACCTCCTCAGTTCTTGTATTAAAATTATCCTTATAAAGGAGTATCTTAGTTATGGTATTTAATATCTGCTTCATTAAATATAATAGTTATAGCAGTCAACTCTATAAGTATCTAGATCTTCCAGCGGAAGGTCATCATGTTCATAAGTAATATAATAATTTATTAAGTAGACCCAGAGCGGTCCGAACGACTTTTAAGCATGTTAAGATACTGAAAAACATATGATATTATTGGTTAAAAATTTTTTTATCTTATAAGCAGTAAATGTGAGGTGATACCATCACCTGAATGTTTCACTAACATGAATGGTTTCTTGCATCCAGCGTATTGTATGGCAGGAGACTTATAATCTTGAGTTGACCTTAAATTCATCAGACAAATTGGTTGTTTAATAAAAAAGTAACATTGATGTTTATTTCATTAATTTTTACCAAATTTATGGAGCCAGTTTGACTAAAAAATTGCCGTTTTTTTAAAGCACAGATGAAAAGAATCATATGGTGTTGTGTTAGGCCTCTTTTAAATGGACAGTCCACAATGATATTATTCTTTATGTAAAAATGTTAGGTTTTTACGCCTTAATTAATTAAAGGCTATCTGACAATTGCAGAAGCGCTGGCATTTTAAAAGATGTATGGCACTAAAAAGTTAATCTTACTGACTAATGTTAGTTCTCTATAGTAAGAGGGCGATAAGATGGATTTACTCTCCAATTATGGACTTTTTTTGATCAAATTAATGACAATAGTGGTAGTAGTTTTTGCCGTAGTAGCGATTATTGTGAATGCTAGATTGCGTAAGCGCTGTCAGCCTGCTGGGCAACTGCAGTTAATGCACCTGAGCGATGAGTACCAGCAAATGAAGGAATATCTGCAGTTGGCAAAAATGAAACCAAAGGTACAAAAAGTCTGGTTGAAACAGCATAAAAAAGCAAAAAAACAAAAGGAAGAAGCAGAAAAGCACGCCGTAAAGCAGGGTATCAAAGATAAACAGAAGTCAACGCTCTACGTCATCGATTTTAAAGGCAGCATAGATGCCTGCGAAGTGATGGAACTGCGTGAAGAGATTTCCGCTGTATTGGCAATAGCTGAGAAAGGTGATGAAGTACTGATAAGACTGGAGAGCCCTGGCGGCATCGTGCATGGGTATGGACTAGCATCTTCACAACTTCAACGTCTGCGTGATCGCGGAATATACGTTACAATATCAGTAGATAAGATAGCTGCTAGTGGCGGCTATCTTATGGCATGTGTAGCGGATCGCGTTGTCGCCGCGCCTTTCGCCATTATCGGCTCTATCGGTGTAGTGGCACAGCTCCCCAATTTCAATCGTCTGCTCAAGCTCAACAATATTGATGTAGAACTGCATACTGCTGGCCGGTATAAGCGTACGCTTACACTTTTTGGCAAAAATACTGAGGAGGGAAGAGAAAAATTTCAGGAATA
>NZ_SZZW01000003.1 GCF_009829915.1 Pantoea sp. Nvir
AAACACCTATTCTTATTACCAAGCAAATGGCGTCCCCTAGGGGGTTCGAACCCCTGTTACCGCCGTGAAAGGGCGGTGTCCTTGGCCGCTAGACGAAGGGGACACAACAATGATGCGTCACGACTTCACAGCCATCTTGTTACTTTTTTATCAGACAATTTGTGTGAGCATTTTATACCATTGTAATCCATGATTACTATCGATTTTGACTTTATAGATTTGAACTACGGACTTATAATCTATAAGTATAGTCGACCTGCCGTTCGACTTGCATGTGCTAGACCTGCCGCTAGCGTTCAATCTGAGCCACGATCAAACTCTTCAATTTAAGTTTAATGCTCAGAGTATTAAACATCATAATGAATTACGTGTTCACTCTTGAGACTTGATATTTTAAAAGCCTAAAGGCTTTCGATATCTGTCTTACGAGTGCCCACACAAATTGTCTGATAAATTTTTAAAGAGCGGCGCAGTTAGGAGCCGGGCTATGCTGCGAGATAGCATAGCTTACGCTTTTATTCTTCAGAGTCAATCTCTTTTTTCAGAGATTTTCTCCGGGTTACTTAGCTGCTAAGTCTCCTGAATATCATACTCCGTTAGCTTTCGCGAGTGTCAGTAAAAGTACGTTTTTATTTAGTGAGTATATTAAACTATAAAATAAAATGATTTTATCAGTTTTAATTTACAACAGGAACCAGTAAACTCCTTCTTACGTTATAAAGTTATTGACGCGCAATAATTTCTCCCTTTCTAACGTCTATTTCAATTGTTTTACCTGGAATCAGCTGACCGGAGAGTATTTGCTGTGCTAACGGATTTTCAATTTGCTGTTGAATAGCCCGTTTTAGCGGTCGCGCACCGTATATAGGATCATAGCCTTTTTCACCTAATAGTTTCAGTGCTTCATTTGAGATATGTAACTGATAGCCGCGCTCATCTAGGCGCTTATAAAGACTCTGTAGTTGAATTTGCGCAATAGTAGAAATATGTTGTTCACGTAATAGGTGGAACACTACGACTTCATCAATCCGGTTAACAAACTCAGGACGGAAATGATGGCCAACCACATTCATGACTACATTTTTCATTTCTCCGTAGCTTAGTTTTCCAAAACGCTCCTGAATCAGATCGGACCCTAAGTTAGATGTCATAATGACTACCGTGTTGCGAAAGTCCACAGTATGGCCCTGTCCATCTGTTAGGCGTCCATCATCTAGTACTTGCAATAAAATATTGAATACATCCGGATGCGCCTTTTCCACTTCGTCCAGTAAAATCACCGAATAAGGACGACGACGCACTGCTTCCGTTAGATAGCCCCCTTCTTCATATCCTATATATCCCGGCGGAGCACCAACCAGACGCGATACGGCATGTTTTTCCATGAACTCTGACATATCGATACGCACCATCGCGTTATCACTATCAAACAAAAAATTAGCTAGCGCTTTACAAAGTTCTGTTTTACCTACGCCGGTCGGTCCCAAAAATAAAAATGAACCTATTGGGCGATTGGGATCCGATAAACCGGCACGGTTGCGACGAATGGCATTGGATACGGCTTCTACAGCTTCGTCCTGAGCAATTACACGTGTATGTAACTCCTGCTCTATACGCAACAATTTATCACGCTCACCCTCCATCATGCGTGCCATAGGGATACCTGTCCAGCGCGATAGTACGTCAGCAATCTCTATGTCAGTTACGCGGTTTCGTAGTAATTTCATGGCATTATCTTCAGACTGCGTTGCAGCTGTCAGCTGTTTTTCTAATGCCGGGATCTTACCATATTGCAATTCGGACATCTGGGTTAAATCGCTAATACGACGTGCCTGCTCCAACGACAAGCGTGCTTGTTCTAACTCTGCTTTAATATTTTGTGTGCCAGAGAGAGATGCTTTTTCCGCTTTCCATTCTTCTTCCAGTGCTAAGTATTCACGTTCTTTCTGCTCAAGTTCGCTTTCTATAACTTTTAGACGCTTAATGCTAGAGTCGTCAGATTCTTTCTTCAGTGCCTGCTGCTCCAGCTTCAGTTGAATAATACGCCGCTCGAGCCTATCCAACGCTTCCGGCTTAGAATCTATTTGCAAACGAATACTAGAAGCGGCCTCGTCAATCAAGTCTATGGCTTTATCCGGAAGCTGACGATCAGCTATATATCGGTGAGATAAGGTAGCTGCTGCAAGAATAGCTTGGTTAGTTATCTGAACATGATGATGCAGCTCATATCGTTCTTTTAGTCCCCGTAGAATCGCAATAGTATCTTCCACACTTGGCTCAACAACATACACTTTTTGAAAACGACGTTCCAGCGCTGCATCTTTTTCAATATACTGGCGGTACTCGTCTAAAGTTGTTGCCCCGACGCAATGAAGTTCACCTCGTGCTAAAGCTGGTTTCAACATGTTGCCAGCATCCATCGCTCCATCAGCTTTACCTGCTCCCACCATAATATGCAACTCATCGATAAATAAGATAATATTCCCTTCTTGTTTAATCAGCTCATTGAGCACCCCTTTCAGGCGTTCTTCAAAATCACCACGATATTTCGCGCCTGCCACCAATGAGCTCATATCCAGCGCCAGTACGCGTCGGCCTTTCAGGCCTTCAGGTACTTCACCGTTAATAATGCGCTGTGCCAGCCCCTCAACAATTGCAGTTTTACCTACGCCCGGTTCACCAATAAGCACTGGGTTATTTTTTGTACGGCGCTGTAGTACCTGAATAGTGCGACGGATCTCTTCGTCACGTCCAATTACTGGATCGAGTTTGCCCTGCTCAGCACGTTCGGTCAGATCAATAGTGTATTTCTTTAATGTCTGACGCTTTTCTTCAGCACCTTGATCTTCCATGTTGTCTCCCCCACGCAAATGTTCAATGGCTTTGGTAATATTGTCAGTATTCGCTCCAGCAGATTTTAGCAAATCAGCTAAAAAGCTACGTGACTCAAGAGACGCTAGAACAAAAAGCTCAGATGAAATAAAGTTATCTTTGCGCTTCTGAGCCAATTTATCGCATAGGTTAAGGACGCGAACTAGATCAGCAGAAAGTTGCACATCACCTGCGTTGCCTTCTATCTGTGGTAAACGGCTAATGGCTTGTTCAATATTATTGCGTAGGGACGTGACATTAATCCCTACAGAAGATAGCAAAGGACGCACTGTTCCGCCTTCCTGACTAAGCAGAGCACTCATCAGATGTAAAGGGTCAATAAATTGGTTGTCACGTCCTAAAGCAAAGGACTGCGCATCGGCAAGGGCCAGTTGGAATTTGTGGGTAAGACGATCCAAACGCATGATAACTCCTGCGACAGTTCACAAAATTCATTCATTGAGATTGAGATAAGGTCATCCCTAACCTTTTCAAGGTTAATAACCTGATTGATGAATAAAAAAATCACTGTTAACAGCAACCTTAGGTCACAAGGTTATCTCAGTTGGATTAAATAATCCATAATATGCTCGTCATTCTTTCATGACATGAAAGAATGAAATACACTATTTTTAGTACAAAATAAACTCTTCTTCCCTATGTTATGTATAGATATTGGACCTAACTAAAATAAGCTATATTCTACAACTAGATGTAAAATATAGCTAATATTTTATATCTAGGGAAACTCCTACCACATATATACATCTTTTCCCATATCATGCAGTACTCACTCATCGTATAAGATGAGCTGCCAATCGTGTTTTAGAGGAAATTAAGCAATAGTACTGTACTGTTTTGTGTGCATGGTATCTTACTTTAGCTAATAGGATATTTCTTGTAAGTGAGCGCTGATGGTGGTACGAGTAACACCCCAGGTGCACCAGATCATCTCTGATATTAATGACTAAATTCAACGCATCAAACAAGC
Organism: Pantoea sp. Nvir; assembly: GCF_009829915.1. Taxonomy (GTDB): domain Bacteria; phylum Pseudomonadota; class Gammaproteobacteria; order Enterobacterales; family Enterobacteriaceae; genus Pantoea. Next base: position 3,863 of record NZ_SZZW01000003.1, read on the forward strand.
AGACTTACAGCTATCTATATGTGCAATTAAAACAGGCACGAACATTAGTAGAAAAAAACAGCTTTATATTTATTAATCCAGCCGATTGTGAAATTCTTTAGAGTCCACTTTAAGCACTCTAATTAGTTCCAACATATCCTGAGGCAGCGGTGCGTGCAACTCTATTTTTATTCCGGTAATCGGATGATAGAAGCGTAGCATAGTGGCATGCAGGCACTGACGATTAAAAGTGCGCAGCGTCTCAATTAGTTGCTTCGACGCACCTTTTGGCGGACAGTGGTAGCCACCGTAAAACTGATCACCCACCAAAGGATGGTTGATATACAGCATATGTACTCGAATTTGATGTGTACGACCTGTTTCGAGACGAAGACGTAAACGAGTATGTGCACGGAAATGCTCTATAATACGATAGTGGGTTACTGCAGGTTTGCCAGCCAGATGTACCGCCATATGTGTGCGCTTTGTTGAATGACGGAGTATAGGAAAGTCCACCTTCCCGCTCATCGTTATAGTGCCAATAGCTACTGCTTCGTATTCGCGGGTAATTTCGCGTAGATGTAGCATTTCCACTAAGCGCATCTGCGCCAGTATGGTTTTTGCTACCACCATCAGCCCAGTAGTATCTTTATCCAAACGATGCACGATACCAGCGCGAGGTACGTGAGCAATGGCAGGATAATGGTAAAGCAGGGCATTTAATATAGTACCATCAGGATTACTAAAGCCGGGATGCACGACCAAGTTACGCGGCTTGTTGATCACTACTATATCATCGTCTTCATAAACAATGTTTAACGTAATGTTTTGTGGTATTAAAAAAGGTTTTTCTTGGATTTCGACATGAATAGTGACCTGCTGGCCGCTTAAAACTTTCTTTTTAGGTTTATCGATGACCCTGCCATTCACGTTAACTTGGCGGTTAAGGATCCATTTTTTTATGCATGATCTTGAATAATCAGGAAATAATTCTGCTAAAGCTTGGTCTAAGCGTTGTCCCAGCTGGGATTGGGATACTATTGCAGTGAATTGAACTTGTTGTACCATATATAGCTTATTTTTTTGAAGTGAAATTTTTACGATGATGCCATTTAATATAACGTATGGTTATATACGGTCATTACCTGAAATTATGACAGACAGTCATCACCATAATGATATGAGGGTAATTATTTTCGCTATGAAGTATGTAAAATATCTGGTGGTTGCTGTTTTAATGATGCTAAATCTTGTAGGATGTACTATCTCAACAAGTACTTTACTGAATCTACAGCCTTCCGACATTTATGCTAAAGCTCTAGTAAATCTGCATATGGGTAACTTTAGGGAAGCAATTAAGTACCTAGAAAATGTAGATAAATATTATCCTTTTAGTATCTATGCTCAGCAGACACAACTAGAATTAATCTATGCTTACTACAAAATCACAGATATGTTATTAGCGAAAGAAGAAATAGAGCGATTCATAAATCTGCATCCAGATCATCCGAACCTGGACTATGTGATTTATATGCGAGGCGTGATAAACATGTACCAAAATAATGGATTACTATTACGTTTGTTAAATATTGATAATTCCGATATTGATCCAACTCAAGTTCGCGACGCATTTCGTGATTTTTCTCAACTGATACACAAATATCCAAACAGTCAGTATGCAACCGACGCACGGAAACGTCTAGTCTATTTGAAAAATCGTCTAGCAAAACATGAACTCTTGGTGGCGCAGTTCTATACTAGGCGCAAAGCTTATGTAGCAGTTGTTAATCGTGTTGAAGGCATGATGCGTGACTACCTAGATACACAGGCTACACGCGATGCGCTTCCCCTAATGGAAAATGCTTATCGTGAATTACAGCTTAATGAAGAAGCAGATAAAGTTGCAAAGATTATTGCTGCTAACAGCGCACTTTTGAAGTAAGCGTATTAAAAATCAAAAATTGATAGAATACTTCATTTAACAACATCTTATAATTAAAGAGAAAAAGTCCTATTTTTCTATTAGAAAGCCATCTGCTGATCTTTAAAATTATTACCAGTGTAATATATCAGTTTATTTTTTACTGTACATTACCTGTTTTTTTACAAATTGTTCACATTAACAAAAAGTGACACTCTTTAGTGATAAAAATCACACACTTCATTCTTCAGACCGTTATTCTGGATCTACCTGGATCGAAATAACAGAGAGGTAGATTTATGATTATAAATATCACTAGCAAACAAATGGAGATTACTGCAGCTATCCGAAACCATATTGGAGATCGTTTCGCAAAACTAGAAAAATGGCAAACTCATCTCATCAATCCGCACATCGTAATTTCTAAGGCTTCTAAAGAATTTGTAGCTGATGCTACTATTAATACGCCGAACGGAACACTTATTGCCAGAGCTAAACACGAAGATATGTATACCGCCATTAACGACCTTAGCAGCAAACTTGAGCGGCAGTTAAACAAAGTTCAGCACAAACCAGAAGCCCGTAGAGCAGCAACCAGCGTTAAAATCTTCTCATCTGTCAGTTAAGATTAACGAGCTTTTAAGCGCCTTTTTTTATTGACAGCCTTAATGCAGTACCTATAATCTCAGATCGCTTTTTGAATGGAGATCATCATGAATTTTTTGCTGTTTTCCTTAACTTTCTTCTTTTTTACCTTGCTCTGATGGGAAGTGGTTCTTTGTACGAAAACGATAGATAAGACTAATGACAAAGCCTCCCAGCTGGGAGGCTTTGTCATTAGTCTTATCTTATACTAGAGGGCAAGCTCTATGAACCTCAATGATCCTTTACTAGCACTGCGTGACAAAATCAGCTCTGTTGATGAAAAAATTCTGATGTTACTAGCGGAGCGTCGTACAATAGCAGTAAAAATTGCTCAAATAAAACTAGTTACACATCAACCAATACGCAACATAGAACGTGAACGTAAGCTATTAGCAAATCTGGTCCTGCTTGGTAAGAAACATCAGCTAGATGAGCACTATATAACACGGTTATTTCAACAAATTATTGAAGATTCTGTCTTAACACAGCAGGCGTTAGTACAAAAGAATGTAAATCATACAAATACGTTGGCAGCACGAATCGCTTTTTTGGGACCTAAAGGCTCCTATTCGCATATTTCTGCGCGTCAGTATGCCGCACGGCACTTCAAGAATATCGTAGAGATTAGTTGTCTCAAGTTTCAAGATGTTATTCATCAGGTGGAAAATAGCCAAGCGGATTATGCAGTATTACCGATCGAAAATACTAGTTCCGGATCTATTAACGATGTTTATGACCTGCTACAGCAAACTAGCCTCTCTATTATTGGTGAGTTAACACAGTCCATTGATCATTGTATCTTAGTAGTAGGTAACACCGATTTACAGCAAATTGAAATCGTCTATAGTCATCCACAACCTTTCCAGCAGTGTAGCCAGTTTATTAATCGTTTCCCGCACTGGGAAATCAGATATACGGAAAGCACTGCCGCTGCAATGGAAAAGGTAGCTACATTACACTTACCAAAAGCAGCCGCTTTGGGCAGCGAAGCTGGTGGAGAGCTATATGATTTACGAGTACTAAAGCGTCATCTGGCAAATAAGAAACAAAACCATACACGCTTTATTATACTAGCCCGTAAATCAATCACAGTATCTAATCAGATACCAGCTAAAACAACCCTACTAATGGTGACAGGCCAGCAAGCAGGCGCGCTAGTTGAAGCACTACTGGTACTACGCAAGCATAAATTAATAATGAGCAAACTTGAGTCACGACCAATTAACGATAACCCCTGGGAAGAAATGTTTTACATTGACATTCAAGGTAATGTGGAATCGGAAAGCCTACAACTGGCATTACAGGAACTCAAATGCTTGACCCGTACGCTGAAGGTACTAGGATGCTATCCCAGTGACAATGTTGTTGCTGTTGACCCACATAGAAAATAATAGCACTGAATTGTTAAAAGATATAGAACAGTACTTATTTTATAAACGACTGTCATTAGCGGTGCGCAGCAAGCTGCTGCTTTCGACCATAAAACGTTTAGCGTGATTGCCAAACCAGTGTTCGACACTGTTGAACATGTCGATAAATCCCTGTTTATCTCCTCTCTCCAGTAATGTGATCGCTTCACCGCAACGCTGGTAATAACGTTTGATAAGAGCCAAGTTATTTTTCGAAGACATGATAATATCTGCGTAGAGCTGAGGATCCTGAGCAAATAGGCGACCTACCATTGCCAGTTCTAGCCGATAAATCGGTGATGAAAGCGCAAGCAATTGATCGAGATCAACATTTTCTTCCGATAAATGAAACCCATAAGCGAATGTCGTAAAGTGACGTAACGCCTGGATAAAGGCCATATGTTGATCGTGCTCTGCGGCGCTAATACGATGTAACCGAGCACCCCAGACCCGAATCTGCTCAAGGAACCACTGGTAAGCTTCAGGCTGACGTCCATCGCACCACACCACGACCTGTTTTGCTAGATTTTCAATATCTGAACCGAACATAGGATGTAGACCAAGTACAGGACCTGAATGTACAGCTAACATTGCGTGCAAAGGGGCATTTTTTACTGACGCCAAATCAATAAGAATACAGTCTTCTGGAAGAGATGGGAGCTGTGCAATTACTTGTACCGTAATATAAATAGGAACACTAATAATCACCATACCGGCATTACTCAACAGTGTATCAGCCCGATCCCAGTCATTTTTATCTAGCAACTGGACACAATAGCCTGACAATGTCAGCATACGAGCAAATAAACTTCCCATCTTCCCTTTACCACCGATAATCACTACTGAACGAAGATCAGGATTTATCTTCTTGAATCCTTTATCATTTTCATTAGTGTAGGATTCTCGCATAACACGACGCAATAAGTCTTCAATTAGATCGGGTGGAACACCGAGTACCTCCGCTTCTTTACGACGTAAAGCCAGCATTGACGCTTCACGTTCGGGCACATAAACAGGCAAACCGAAGCAGCTTTTTATTTTACCCACTTCCGCTACTAGTTTCAGGCGTTTTGCCAGTAGATTTAAAAGTGATTTATCTAAGGTATCGATTTGATCACGCAACGCAGTTAGTTCAGCTACCATTCCCTATTATACTCCATGTAACAATCGATCTGGCAGAACTGCCTGTAAAGTTTGGTGTATTTTGCACAGAAGCATTTCGGTAGTTTCCCAGTTGATACAAGCATCTGTCACGGAAACACCATATTTCATTTTGTCGCGTGCTTGCTCGGAAGATTGATTGCCTTCATAGATATGGCTCTCTAGCATGAGACCAATAATTGAACAATTTCCATCGTTTATCTGAGCCATCACTGATTCGGCCACACTAGGCTGGCGACGGTAGTCTTTGTCAGAATTACCATGACTGCAATCTATCATCAAAGCAGGGCGTAGTCCTGCTTTGAGCATCTCCTTTTCGCACTGTGCCACATCTCGGGGACTATAGTTTGGGGATTTCCCACCGCGCAGGATAACGTGACAGTCAGGATTACCCTGAGTTTGTAGGAGGCATACCTGACCTGCCTGGTTGATACCAACGAAACGGTGTGGCATGGCAGCAGCACGCATTGCATTAATAGAAGTATCAAGACTACCGTCAGTGCTGTTCTTAAAGCCGACCGGCATGGAAAGCCCCGATGCCATCTCACGATGCGTTTGCGATTCAGTAGTACGTGCACCGATAGCCGACCAGCTAAATAAATCGCCAAGATATTGGGGACTATTAGGATCGAGCGCCTCAGTCGCAAGAGGTAGACCTATTTTTACCAAATTCACTAGCAGTTGACGCGCAATGTGCAAACCTGCTTCCATATCAAACGAGTTATTCATATATGGATCATTAATTAATCCTTTCCAACCAATGGTGGTACGAGGTTTTTCAAAATAGACTCTCATGACAATATATAGCTGATCCTTCAATCTTTCAGAAAGATCTTCTAGGCGATGAGCGTAATCTAGTGCTGCTTCTATATCATGGATTGAACACGGTCCACATACTACCAACAGGCGCGGATCACGCCCTGCAATGATATTGGAAATTATTTGACGTGATGCAGCAATCTGCTCTTCTTGTTGAAGATTTAATGGAAATTTCGCTTTTAGTTCTTCAGGAGTAATTAAAATCTGTTCATCAGCGATATGCACATTGTTCAGTGCGTCTTTTTGCATAGCCACTATCCTTTTTTCTTGTTATGCAGTGAATGCCTCTCTGAAAGTGAATGTCTCTTTCAGAGAGGCCGTAAAACAAGCAATCCAACACACATACTATTACTATCGTAATTAACTATTCTGTTAATTATTTTTTACCGCGTTCCTCATTATGCGAATATCTATCTCTGTCTACCTTGCTACTTTTACCAAAACCAATATTTTCCTTCATTTCTATTCCTGATCTCTTGCTAAGAGACGATGTTATTCTTATATAGAATTTATCCATCATAATTTTTTATTTTCTACTAATTATCACGATAACAAGGGCAGGGGCTAGTATTATGATGGCCCTTTCTTAATGTTGACTTTTAGTAGATATCCTGAAAACGATACTTAGTTAAGACGCTCTTTAATACGAGCTGATTTACCAGTACGCTCACGAAGGTAGTACAATTTAGCTTTACGCACAGCACCGCGACGTTTAACCGCAATGTCATCAATGATTGGAGAGTGAGTTTGAAAAATACGCTCAACGCCTGTGCCGTTAGAAAATTTACGAACAGTAAATGCAGAGTGCAGACCGCGGTTACGAATAGCGATAACCACACCCTCGAATGCTTGCAGACGTTTTTTAGAACCTTCAACGACCCATACTTTCACTTCAACTGTATCACCAGGACGGAAGGAAGGTAAGTGTGGTTTCATTTGCTTTTGTTCAAGTTGCTTGATAACATGACTCATGACTCAATCTCTTATCTTGGGTAGGCTGATAATAGTGGTGCAAAATTAATTTACCACCTTATCTTTTTGTTGCTGATGTTCCAATTGGAACAATTTTAGCAGTGTTTTTTGTTCTTCAGTTAGAACAATGCTTTCCAGAAGTTCTGGCCTTCTTAGCCAAGTTCTACCTAGTGATTGTTTCAGGCGCCAACGACTAATCTCTGCATGGTTACCGGACAGCAATACCGCCGGTACAGCCATTCCTTCCAGTACTTCAGGTCGAGTGTAGTGTGGACAGTCCAATAATCCCTTAGAGAATGAATCCTGATCGGCAGACGCCTGCTTACCTAGAACACCAGGAATTATCCGAGCAATCGCATCAATCATCGTCATAGCCGGTAGCTCACCACCACTGAGCACATAGTCTCCTATTGACCACTCTTCGTCAATTTCGGCATGAATAACCCGTTCATCAATACCTTCATAACGGCCACAAACCAGAATTAATTTCTGCTGCTTCGCCAATTCGCAAACGCTCTGTTGTTCAAGTTTACGTCCCTGAGGTGATAGATATATTACCCTAGCTTTATTATTACCTGCTGCCGCTTTCGCTGCGCGAATAGCAGCTCGTAATGGGTACACCATCATCAGCATTCCCGGACCGCCACCGTAAGGACGTTCATCCACCGTGCGATACTTGTCGCAAGCAAAATCACGAGGGTTCCAACTCTCGATTCTAAGTAAGCCATTTTTTATAGCCCGACCAGTTACTCCGTAATCAGTAACAGCAACAAACATATTTGGAAACAAGCTAATAATACCAATCCACATCGTTTCCGCCATTATTTACCTTGAATTCAAAGATCAAAAATTAGGATCCCAATCTACTGTAATAAAGCCAGTAACAAGATCGACTTTTTTGATAACCTTTCCATCAAGAAACGGTATTAATCTTTTTTGCACACCAAATACATCCCTAGAGCTTGCCTCGACAACAATAACGTCGTTAGAACCAGTTTCTATCAAATCAATAACTTTACCCATTTTGTGACCGTCAATATTAAATACTTGGCAGCCTATCAGGTCTTTCCAGTAGTAATCACCATCATTTAAATCTATAAATTGCGTCGAATCGACCATAATTTCATAATTAGTCAACATCGCCGCCGCGTCCCTATCGTTAATACCTTGGACTTTAATAATAAAGTGCCGATTTTGGCATCTCCAACTTTCTAATTCGAGCCGTAGCCATTTCCCGCAGTCATGGATAAACCAAGGCTGGTATCCGAAAATATTTTCGGCCTTTTCAGTGGAAGAAAATACTTTTAGCCAACCACGAATACCATAAGCTGAACCAATTTTGCCCAGAATAATGGGCTTTATTATAGGAAGCTGTGTGGTGAACTCTTCGCTCATACCCACCAACGTACTAGAATAGTTATTTTTTTACTCCTTTTTTGATTAACACTTGAACACGTTCAGAAAGAATAGCACCTTGGCCAATCCAGTGCTCGATGCGGTCTAGATCCAGATGCAAACTTTCTGCCTTACCAGAAGCTATCGGGTTAAAGAAGCCAACGCGCTCAATGAAACTACCGTTACGTGCATTGCGGCTCTCAGTGACGACGACCTGATAAAACGGACGCTTTTTTACACCGTGACGCGCTAAACGAATTGTCACCATAATAACATCCTCTTCAATCAACAAAACACCTAGCCCTCCTATGAATAACGCTGGCCAAATGCTATAAAAACTCAATAATTCTACTCATTTCGACGTAAAAAACAACCTGTGGACATAACCTTTCTTTTCTAGCTTTTAATTTTCAGGAAATCTTATTGGCATCATACCTTTCATACTGCGCATCATTTTTACCATGCCACCCTTCTTCATTTTCTTCATCATGCGTTGCATATCATCAAACTGCTTAAGCAAGCGATTAACTTCCCATACTTGCATGCCACAACCAGTAGCAATTCTGCGTTTGCGTGAGCCTTTAATGATCTCCGGTTTCTTGCGTTCTTTGCTCGTCATGGAGTTAATGATCGCCTCCATGCGTAATAGTATCTTATCGTCTATCTGTGATTTTACATTGTCTGATAATTGACCCATACCAGGTAATTTGCAAACTAAGTTCGCCATACCTCCAATTTTGCGCATTTGCTTAAGCTGCTCAAAAAAATCGTTGAGATCGAATTCATCACCACTTTTTAATTTTCTCGCAAACTTTTCAGCCTGATCATGGTTAACTTTGCTTTCGATATCTTCAATAAGCGACAGGACGTCCCCCATGCCGAGAATGCGCGAAGCGATACGATCAGGATAAAAAGGCTCCAGTGCGTCGATTGTCTCGCCTATACCAACAAATTTAATCGGTTTACCGGTAATATGTCGAATTGATAGCGCGGCACCACCACGCGCATCTCCATCTACCTTAGTTAGGATTACACCAGTCAGTGGTAGGACATCATTAAAGGCTTTGGCAGTATTCGCCGCATCTTGACCAGTCATGGCGTCTACCACAAATAGTGTCTCTACTGGATTAATGACAGCATGTACCTGCTTGATCTCGACCATCATCTCTTCATCAATATGTAGACGACCAGCGGTATCCACCAATAGTACATCATAAAACTGCAGCGTAGCCGCTTTCAGCGCGTTCTTAACAATTTCCACCGGTTTTTGGCTGATATCTGAAGGGAAAAAACCTACACCAATTTGTTGTACAAGAACTTCAAGTTGTTTAATTGCCGCCGGGCGATAAACGTCTACAGAAACAACTAATACTTTCTTTTTATGCTTTTCATGTAGTAATTTACCTAGTTTGCCAAGGCTGGTGGTTTTACCTGAACCCTGCATACCTGTCATCAAGACCACTGCCGGAGGCTGTACGGATAGGTTAAGAGCATTATTTTTTAATCCCATTGCTTCGACTAGTTCGTTGCGAACTATTTTAATAAACTCTTGTCCTGGTGTTAGGCTCTTGTTAATATCTTGACCTATTGCGCGCTCTTTCACACGGTGAATAAATTCACGTACCACTAACAGCGCGACGTCTGCTTCAAGCAGCGCTATACGCACTTCACGTAGGGTATTCTTAATATTATCCTCAGTCAGTCTTCCGCAATGGCTAATATTACTCAGGATACGCGTAAAACGATTAGTTAAATTTTCAAACATTATTTTTCACTCGGAAACTCGCGTTACCCTTGAAGTGCATAAGGTTACGGTATTATAACACAAAGCTAGACAATATCTGGAAGTACTCTTTACATCATTTAATGGTGACTTCCACCTACGCTATACTGTTATTTGTTTGACTAGTCCCTGGCCACTAATGGCAGTGTTCTCTTCCTGTGTTTTGCTAATGGCGCACGTAGTAATGCTACAGTGGATCTTAATCGTTGACATAGAAAAAATATAAGTTTGCAAAGTATCTATTTATTGGTCAACTTGCTTATCTATGCCATAATCAATAATATGGCATTATGTAATAACAGCTGGATACTACTGACGATAGTTTACAGTTTTGCACTAATCAATCTAGTTTTTATCACTTTTTTGACCAATGTGTTTATTACCAATCTTAAAGTTACGCCAACTATGATAATCCATATTAGTCTTTCTCTGTTCGCCTACGCGACTTTAATTATTGCAGCACTTTATGCACTACAAGTGGCATGGATCGACTATCAGCTCAAGAATAAGAAACTTATTTTTACCCAAAATATGCCCCCTCTGTTGAGTATTGAACGTAAAATGTTTCATATTATTCAGATTGGTATGGTACTACTGACACTATTACTAGTATGCACGGGCTTATTTTATAGGCGTAATCTTTTCAGCATTGAGAACGTGGATAAGGCTATGCTCTCAATTCTCGCTTGGTTCGTTTACATCGTTTTACTTTGGGGACATTATCATGAAGGCTGGCGTGGTCGGCGTATAGTTTGGTTTAACTGTAGCGGTGCACTGCTATTGACGATGGCCTATTTCGGCTGCCATATCTTACAACACATAAAGCAGCCTTCTTAGAAGTATTAAATTCCTAGGTTTAAATATATTTTCATATAACTAAAAAGCTGAGACGATTAACTAAGAATAGGCACGTAGATTGATTAAAAGTAGATGAAAAGTTTCAGTTCAGTGCTTCGCCTTCTAAATTAGCAAGGATAGATAATATTTCTTCTTAAAATTATTTCATCAAGAATGAACCTCGGAACAAAAATCCTAATCATTTGAAATTTAATTTTTATGTTACTGTTCCCCGACAAACGACGGACTACCCTTCATTTGAAGAAAAAATTTTCTTATCCGCATAGCCTTTTCTGCCTTTGCTTCTGCAAGATGTAATTACTGTTTATAGTTTAGCGCTGAAATACTCTGGACTAAAATAGTGGTAATAGAGAGATAGTCTTGACACAAGTTCCAAGAACCACAAGTAAATTGGAATAAATAAAAGCGATGTTGCGTACAGCGGATGAAATTAATACGCAGTAGAAAACATACTTTTTAATTCAATATCTAGATCGTAAAATTGCAGCGATATAAAAAGAAAAGTGAATATTTTCAAGTAAATATATATCTTTCCTACCGGATTTGTATCTCTTTTTACTAGAGGAACAATGATTTAATCAAATGACTATGTTATAAGTATTACTGGGAAGTGGCAACAAAGTATTAAAGTCTGTGTTAGATTTTGCCAAATACAGGCAAACCTACCATTAATAGCCTACTTTTAAGATAAGACATGCAGAAGAAATTAAAAATTAATATGTGAGGGGCAGGGTTAAAACTAAGTAATTGATATTCATTATTAGTAATAATATATGTGTAAGCACACACCATAATAATAGCATAACTAAAAACATCCATCTTCTCCTAAAATTAATTCATAAACAACACGTGGGTAATACGGCATTTTACTATCCTTAACAATTAAATAGGGGGTTTCTGTAGCGTTTCTTGAGGTAATTTTAGATCTTCGTTACGATTTACTCCAATATCATGCGCTAGTACGTTGCGTGCAATTTGCTTTGCTTCATCCAGCGAATGTAGTTTGTAGCTGCCACACTGGTATTTATTTAGTCCTGGGATTTGATTTTGATCCTTTACTTTTAAGACATCTTCCATTGATCCTTTCCATGCCTGGGAGACGCGCTGTTCATCCAGCATACCAATTATGCTCATATAGAAGCCAGTACGACAGCCCATTGGCGAGATATCAATTATCTCAACGCTTTTGCCATTGAGATAGTTGCGCATAAAACCTGCAAAAAGATGCTCTAGTGTGTGGATGCCACGCTCGGATAAGATCTCTTTATTGGGACGACAGAAACGCAAGTCAAAAACATGGATAATATCACCATGTGGAGCTTGTATAATTTTCACGCTACGCACCGCAGGTGCGATCATGACTGTATGATCAACACAAAAACTGTCTAGTGGCATACATCATCCTTCTCTTATGTGAAGCTTTCTTTATAAAAAGTGAAACTTTTCTATCCGCCTAACTTTAAGAATACGTAAAAGAAGCGCTTTTGTTATCATCTCTGACAATGGGGGATGTTGTTTGGCTACATTGATGTAGTCCCTTTCTTTCTTAGCTAGGATAGCTGGCTAGGAAAGTCTCAAAATCAACAGTTTCACCCTCCTCTAGCTGTTTCTGAGCAAGAACCGATTCTCTTGCCTGACGAAAGAAATCTTCTTCACTCACTACTTCCAATAGTTCTGTGCATAATACCTGACGATACTGTTCTGCTAAGGCAACACCTGTGCTAGTAATGCCATTTTCTTTTATAAGGTGGAGAATACGTGCTGAGTAGGTTAGCTCAGGATTGTCAAAAAATCCTACTAATTGATCGCAAACCTGTTGATAGTGTGTACTGTACTGAGTATTGTCAAATACTTCTGCAACGCGATACAGATCCGCAAACAGAGCTTTACCAACTTCAACTAGTGAATATTCGGTATCGCTACAGCCGCTTAAGATCATTTGATTTGGTTTACGTCCTTCCAGAACGACGCGGTTCCAATTCTTGCGGTTACACAGTAGTTCGTTAGCACACATTTCTGGCGCATCAGCCAAGATACACCAGATCAGAAACAAATCGAGGAAACGTAATTGTTGCGCGTCCACACCAATGGCAGAGAAAGGGTTAATGTCCAGAGAACGTATTTCAATATATTCGATACCACCTCGCAATAGCGCATCCGATAACCCTTCGCCTGCAAGGGTTATGCGCTTTGGACGAATCGGCATGTAAAGCTCATTTTCAATTTGTAGGACATTAGTATTAAGCTGTATCCAATTACCAGCTGCATTTTTAGTGCCTATCGCCGCATACTCTTTAGAAGGCGTTTTAATGGCAGTTTTTAACGTTTCTACGTATCCCTCTAAAGAATTAAAAGTAATGCCGATGCCATTTTGTAATTTATTGGTATGACCGAGGTTGCTAAGACGCAGTGAAGTTGCATATGGCATCCACAGTGTACCATTTCCATCTGTTTTAAATGGTAGCTCGATTTTTTTTCCTTGTAAAAAGCTAGAACTGATAGCCGGTGACGCTCCAAATAAATAGGGGATCACCCAGCCAAATCGGTAATAATTACGAATTAAGCGTAGGTATCCTATTGAAATTTTTTCTTTTCTACTAGCAGTATCTTTTACTTCATCCCATTCTTGCCAGAAAGTCATCGGTAGTGAGAAATTATAATGGATACCTGCAATTGTTTGCATAAGTGCCCCGTAGCGATTTTTAAGGCCCCGGCGGTAAAGTGTCTTCATACGGCCGATATTAGAGCTGCCGTACTGCGCTAGCACAATACGTTCAGCGTCCTCAATCAAACATGGCATACTAAAGGGCCACATCCGCTCTTCATCCAGCTTACGTGCTACATAGCGATGTATATCGCGCAGGAACGCTAACATATGCTCGATATTTTCATCTACTGGTGTAATAAATTCAAGTAGTGTCTCTGCAAAATCCGTAGTGATCCATTTATGCTTAAGAGCTGACCCCAGCGGTTTAGGATGGTTACTCTCAGTTAAATGACCATTAGGTTTTACGCGTAGCGTTTCACGCTCAATACCCCGACAAATACCTTTCAAGACATTGGGATGCGCCTCCAGCCAAGAAAGAGCTCTAGATACGTCTGGGATCAAATTAACCCCCCATTGGGACAGTAATTTATTTTTGTTCAGCATAATGTTAGCCTTAGCTTTGAATCTGTGCGAATTAATGCCGCTATTGTACCCTTTGTAAAGTAGAAGTCGCGATAATGATATAATTGCACTGTTTTTCGACGGAGAGACAACAACAGATAGGACAAAGGTTTGTAAACGGCATACTGCCTGGAAATGTTAGGCACAGGTCGTATAGAATGGACGGCTAGTGAAGTCAACAAAGGCTGGTGAAGCTATAATTACGTTATTGCTGTGTGAGCCATAATTCCTAAAATTTCAATGGAAATTAATAGTCAAAAAAATATTATTTACTCTACCTAATTTAGTAGCCTATTAATGCCTACATAATCAATTTACGAAGCCTTGAAAGCTGCTGTTGAACAGAATACAAATCTCAGTTCCTTATTCCCATAATCGTACACTACTCACATCCATACTTGCTACTTTAAAACCTCACGTCAAAATCGGCGTATTCAAATACCATATAGCACTCGGACAACACCTATTAAATAAAATTAATAGAGTTAAGGGTTGTATAACGCTCAGTGTTATTTGCGCTTACTACTTCAATGAAAATTTTCATAATCTTAACTGGCTAAACAGCATGTCTATCATGCTATATTTTTTCATCACCAACCTTAATTGTATGGTTCCGTTTTGTAATAGGTCTTGACTATTTTCTTTAGTGATAACTGTCTAACGCTTCCCAGAAACACGGTTTTGACTACCACCGGTTTTTATGGTAAGAAAATAAAGATCGTGAGAGGAGTAGTTGTTTGATAACAAACTATATAAGACACCAGGGCGGTAGATCATTAAAATTTATATTTGTGATTTATTCAGCGTCAGTCTGTATTCAGACATTACTGTATGAGAACATTTTAATGTATCTGCTCTTGATATCAAGAATTATTCTGTCCATATAGTAAATTAAAGGATTGTATTAATGGTACATTGATACTTTGGATATCGGATAAACACCCTATTCCTTTAGTGTAAGGCCACATGCTATCCCAAATGATATAACAAAAAACCATTTGAAAAAAATGAATATTTTTTCATTAAAAAAATGGTCGTACGGTGTCGTGTGAAATAGAGAAAAATTAAGAGGTTTTTAAATTCTATCTGGGGTGAGGAGTATGCTGTCAAAGTGCAGTAGTAGGAGGAAAAGGATGTGTATGTAATGTATAAGCAAGAGGGATTAGTTTAATGTGTCTTATTCTGTACTACGAAACTGCTCCTGGAACAATGAACTGCTCCCCCGTACTACTTGTGGTGGTACACCCATGTCTTCTCAGTGGGTATGGCGGAAGCTCATCTGCATTACAAATATGGCGCATCCGGGAGGATTCGAACCTCCGACCGCTCGGTTCGTAGCCGAGTACTCTATCCAGCTGAGCTACGGATGCGTTGTAAAACGGCGGCGAGGCGGGGATTCGAACCCCGGATGCAGCTTTTAACTGCATACTCCCTTAGCAGGGGAGCGCCTTCAGCCTCTCGGCCACCTCACCTTACGCGCTCTTACAAACTTTGTTTTAAATTATCAGAAACTGCTTGGCACACATGTTACTTTTCTCAACTGATAAGTCAAATAATTTTTCCTATTGCTTCATCATTTTCACAAATGACACTTAATTAGAAAAATTCACTGGCAAAAAAATAATTTATTAAAAGTGAAAAACAAGAGACACAAAATAATATGAGAGAAGAAAATCACAAAGTAAGTAAAAAATACAAAAAAAAAGAGGTTGCGCCTTGCAGTATTTTGCAAAGCGCTAAATCCTTTAGTAACTCGTTTGCTGAGTTTTTTCGGCCTGAATGCGCTGGTAAATCTCTTCGCGATGTACTGAGACTTCTTTCGGTGCATTCACACCAATACGAACCTGGTTACCTTTTACTCCCAGTACTGTAACAGTCACCTCATCGCCAATCATGAGAGTTTCACCAACTCGACGAGTTAAAATAAGCATTCTTTGCTCCTTGAAAAATTAAAAGAGCCGGGCTCTCTGTGTAGGCTTCCGGCATTATCCATCATTTAACGCTGAATATTGACTATAACAGTTACATTAATGTAACGTAGCTAAGTACTACGTTCTGCCGACATTTAGTTTAGTTAAAATACCACCATATAGACCTAACGTTGTCATTACTAATTTACATAAGTTTTTAAATGCGCCAAAACTGTAGTCTATGGTACTTGTAAAATACATTTTTGATTTCATGAAAGGCGACTATTAACCCAATTTTCCACGCTTGCCAACGCTTCTTTTAATGCTTGTGCATTGATACCGCCGGCTTGAGCTATATCAGGGCGTCCGCCACCTTTACCACCCGCCCTCCGTACCAGCTCTGCAATCAAATCGCACGCCTTAATTCGGTCAGTGAGATCCTTGGTTACACCCACGATCACAGATACTTTATCTTCCGTCACAGTCGCTAGCACAATCACTGCCGAACCTAGCTGATTCTTTAAATTTTCAACCATAATACGCAACATTTTCGATTCAACATTGATGAGATCGTTCACCAGAAGCTTAGCACCTTTGATATTAATTGCTTTACTGCTTAGTGAAGTGCTTTCCTGTATGGCCTGCTGATCACGCCGCTGCTGTAGTTCTTTTTCCAATACACGAATGTGATCAACAAGCCAGCGGACTTTATTATTTAGGTTAATGCTATTGGCTTGCAGCAATTTTTCAATATCCCGTAGCTGATTGCTCTGCGTATAAACTTGTGCCAATGCGCACTCACCAGTCACAGCTTCGATCCGGCGCACACCTGCCGCCGTGCCGAATTCTGCCAAAATGTGAAATAAGCCGATATCGCCTGTGCGAACTGCATGCGTGCCACCACATAACTCAATAGAGAAATCACCTATAGTCAGCACGCGCACGTGCTGACTATATTTTTCTCCAAATAGTGCCATAGCTCCCTTGCTTGTAGCAGCGTTGATATCCATTACTTCTGTTTTAATGTCAAGGTTACGACGAATTTGTGCATTAACACTCTCTTCGATCTGACGAATTTCCTGATGTGTCATAGCCTGAAAATGCGAGAAGTCGAAACGCAAATGTTTGTCATCAACTAAAGATCCTCTCTGTGCCACATGCTTCCCTAAAATATGACGTAACGCGGCATGCAGCAGATGCGTTGCAGAGTGATTCAAACGAATACGCGTGCGACGTAGTTCATCGACCTGCGCCTCAATGCTGTCGTTAACCCGCAAATGACCGTCCATCAGATTACCGATATGAAATATAGCTTGACCATATTTTTTTGTATCATGAACTTTAAATTCTGTATTCTTTCCTTTTAATAAGCCAATATCGCCGACCTGGCCTCCGGATTCACCATAGAATGGTGTTTCATTTAATACTACAACCGCTTTCTGACCTGCCTTAATTTCCTCTACCGCAACACCATCTATATAGATTGATTGCACTACAGCCGGCAGAAGAAGCTGATTATACCCCTTAAATACAGAAGTAGAGTTAAGAGGGATAACATTGTTACCGTAGTCATCGCCAAAGTCACTTGCCTCACGTGCGCGCTTACGCTGCTTCTCCATTGCTTTTTCAAAGCCAGCTTCATCGATTTTTAGGTGGCGTTCTCGGCAAACTTCCGCAGTTAAATCAACTGGAAAGCCAAAGGTATCGTAGAGCCGAAATACAGTTTCTCCATCCAGCATATCTCCTTGTAGTTTTGCCAACTCGCCGTTTAACAATGCTAATCCGCGCTCTAAGGTTTTGGTAAACTGCTCTTCTTCGGCCTTCAGTACTGTTTCTACTCGACTCTTTTGAAGTTTCAGCTCTTCTGCTGCTTCGCCCATAACTTCCACTAAAGGCTGGACTAACTTAAAGAAAAAAATTTCTTTCATACCCAGCATATTTCCGTGACGCACCGCGCGACGAATAATACGGCGAAGTACATATCCGCGGTTTTCATGCGACGGCATTACACCATCTGCAATTAGGAAAGCGCACGCACGGATATGGTCTGCAATCACATACAGCGATTTATTACTGAGATCAGTTGTGTGGGTGATCTCAGATGTCGCCTTGATCAAGTTTTTAAACAAATCGATTTCGTAGTTAGAGTGAACATGTTGCAGTACAGCAGCAATACGCTCAAGGCCCATGCCGGTATCAACAGACGGCTTCAGTAGGGGTAACAGTGTGCCATCCGGCTGGCGGTTAAATTGCATAAAGACTATATTCCATATTTCTATATAACGATCGCCATCCTCTTCTTGGCTTCCTGGTGGCCCACCCCAAATATGATCACCATGATCGTAGAAAATCTCACTACAAGGCCCGCAAGGGCCTGTATCTCCCATTTGCCAGAAATTATCTGACGCGTAAGCACTCCCTTTGTTATCACCAATACGGATAATTTGTTCACGCGGTACTCCGATGTCATTAGCCCAGATAGCATAGGCTTCATCGTCGGTTTCGTATACTGTAATCCATAGGCGCTCTGCCGGAAGAGAAAACCAATTTTTCCCCGTTAGTAATTCCCAAGCATAAGCAATTGCTTCTTTTTTAAAATAGTCGCCAAAACTGAAATTGCCTAGCATTTCAAAGAAGGTATGATGACGTGTAGTATAGCCGACATTTTCTAGATCATTGTGTTTACCTCCGGCACGTACACAACGTTGTACCGTAGTAGTGCGCAAATTATCTATTTGACTTTGGCCCAGGAAAACGTCTTTGAACTGGACCATTCCGGCGTTGGTAAACAGCAATGTTGAGTCGTTATTCGGTATAAGGGAGCTGCTAGCTACAAGCTGGTGTCCCTTGTTCTGGAAGAAACCGAGAAACGTTTGACGTATCTCAGCTGTGCTTTTGTTCATATATGTCCTAGAATCATTCTAACAAATGTTTCGTCCTGCCAGATAAGCCGTCTCTACACATTCGGCTGTTGTTCGGCGGAATAAAAAATAGAAATAATATAATTTTTTTATTGGGCAGTCTTAATCCTATTAAGATATTAGTTACTACAAATCCCACCTGTTTTTTAAGAAAAATCTTATAAATGCCAATAACATTAAACTTTGGCTTTGGTCTTTCATATATATTAGTAAAGGATAACCACATTTGTGCTCTAACAGCTATAAGAAGAGTCGTTCACTTTCTTGGTTAATTTCATAGGTCCCTATCGCAATATCGACAGGGAACCTAATTTCTTACCGTAGTTGTGGCCGGATACAACACTATTGAATATCCCTTTGTAATTGCCACTTTGGATCGAGCAATTGGTAAAACGCAAGATGACTCCTTCAGCTAGCAGTTTCTTTACACTAACTGATTATTTTATCCAGCTACGTGCTAGGTAATGATTTTAGATTAGTTTTACTGTAGCTACAGAGAGCACGCATAGTACAATTCAGTAAACTTGAAAAAAATTGTCCTTTGCTGATCGTTGTTCAATTCAGCTATCTATTCAACTTGCTCACATGAGGATTATTATGATGAAATAATAAAAAAAGAGAACGTTGAAAACGAAGACGGGGGTAGTTACACACCACTCTTACAGTTATCAGTCTTCATTAGTCTCACTAGCAGTGTTTTCAAAATCCTCAGCAGAGGACTCAACACTACTCACTGCAACAACAGTGGGGCCATTCAACAGCATATTACGTAGCTTTTGATCGATCTCGTTAGCAATTTCCGGATTTTCCTTAAGGAAATTAGAGGTATTCGCTTTACCCTGACCAATTTTATTACCCTTGTAACTATACCAAGCTCCAGATTTTTCCACTAGCTTATACTTCACACCTAAATCAACTAACTCACCAAAGATATTAATACCTTCACCATACATGATTTGAAAGTCAGCTTGTTTAAACGGTACAGCAACTTTATTTTTCACTACTTTAACTCTAGTTTCACTACCTATCACTTCGTCTCCCCCTTTAATTGCACCGATACGACGGATATCAAGACGCACAGAAGCATAGAATTTCAGCGCGTTACCACCAGTAGTAGTTTCAGGGTTGCCAAACATCACTCCAATTTTCATACGTATCTGATTAATAAAGATTAGTAGTGTGTTAGATTGTTTAAGATTACCCGCTAATTTGCGCATAGCTTGACTCATCATACGTGCTGCAAGGCCCATATGAGAGTCACCAATCTCACCTTCGATCTCTGCCTTAGGCGCCAGTGCTGCTACGGAATCGACTATAATAACGTCAACGGCGCCGGAACGAGCCAGTGCATCACAGATCTCCAGTGCTTGCTCACCGGTGTCTGGTTGAGAACAGAGCAGATTATCAATGTCAACACCGAGCTTTTTGGCGTAAACCGGATCTAATGCGTGCTCGGCATCAATGAAGGCGCAGGTTTTTCCCTTACGCTGCGCCGCAGCAATAACCTGCAACGTGAGAGTAGTTTTACCGGAAGATTCCGGACCGTATATTTCTACAATACGGCCCATTGGTAATCCACCAGCTCCCAAAGCAATATCCAGTGAAAGTGAACCGGTAGAAATGGTCTCTACGTCCATTGACCGATCTTCACCCAAACGCATAATGGAGCCTTTACCGAACTGTTTTTCAATCTGACTCAGCGCGGCTGCTAAGGCTTTTTGTTTGTTGTCATCAATTGACATTTGTACTCCTGATGTATTATACGAGGGTAAGGACTTTACAGGATGTATTCTCGCATTACTGTTGTTGCCAACATTAATGCATATTAACATAACATGGGGCTTAATTTTTTCTAAAAAACTATTAGTTCCGCAGCTAAGAATTTATTCTTGAAGTTGTACTTTTTTCTATGGTAAACCGAAATTTATATTTTTACAAAAACAACACCCCCCTCATTGGGAAACAGATGGAGCTATATCATATGGCACAGACGATTTTTTTGATTTATTACCGTTAATTTTAAAACACTGCTGAATCGCTAAATAAGTCAGCACTTGTAGCACACTGCAAAACCAGCTGCATATCTAATATGAATATGCAGAAAGTTTTTTGCTTATTTCTTTGCTATCAGTAATCTTCTTGAAAATTAATCTTTTAATACAGAATGAAGTATAAGTTAGGTCATTTTCTCGTTTCAAGTAGTATTGGTTTAAAATTGAACGTTAATTTTTTTAAAAAAACAATTTTATTCAAACGGGCAAACAAAAACCTTTTCTTTTGCTTTTAAATCTTTTGTCATTATCTCACAGAAGAGAGATTTTTTCACTAGATAAAGGATATTAAGAAAGATATACGGCGTCTAATGAATCTAGTGCTTCAGGTATATTCATCAGGTGTAATACACTAGAAACCTAGACAAAAAATTATAATATCACTTGATGGGGAGAACTTCTGACCTACATAAGGCTACTCCACTTTACAACCTGAGATCGCATATAGAAATGAAGTAATGCAACTTTAATCACTTATATAATTATAATTACTTCTAGCACCTGTACCGGTCCCGGTTCATATTGTAATTTTCATAAAATTGGCGTAGAAAAGTGGCTTTATAGAGGGTCTGGCCTTCCGCCCTTATTACTAAGTCCATATACTACTCCAGTTGCTCAGTAATTTTTATAAATTTGATAAATAGACCAGCAGTCGATAGTATACTTATAATTTAATTTCCTAGGACGCATTATCACTCACCGCATCGGGCACAATTTATTTATCGCGGATACCTATCAGACAACTAGTAGCTTATAACTGACTTACTTTTATAGGTATTAAAGGTAATCGTCACAGTCCTGTTGCATAATTATGCACTTATTGAATAGACGCAGAAAGGTTTTTAACTGTTCCTTTGTGCTTCCCAAGTGTGACTAATATCTGCTATCACAACTAGTAGCTTAACGGGGTATCTAGAACTTTTCGAAAAAATACATGCAGGTTGCGAATAGAATTAAGCTAAGTTATGGTTAATAGTTATTAACGTTTTAGGAAACCTGCTAATGTTTGTGATGTTCTGCAATATTAGTAGACATACGGTCTTTCTTTGATAGAAAGAGTATCAAAAGAGTATATATGTTATCGTGGTTTTTCGCCTCTATAATTGCATAATTATTGTAGCGGTGTGTTATCTATAACATAGGCGTCTATTCCCCTGACCCACGTCTAAATTCCAGGCAAATTCATAAAAACCAAAGTTGTTGGTCTAGAATTCATACATTAGTTACTAGTCAATTATCACTGCCCAAATAAATGTTCTTAACACACGTGCTAATTGTCAGTATGTAAAAGATACCTTTATCTTGAGAGCCTCCACAAAATTACCATTTCTCTTTTACTGCAGAAATTAGATATCAATGCAGATCGTACTATTAATATAGTTAACATTATTGCCAATTACGATTATCTATAACAGAATGGGATATATGGAAAAATAGTGTGTAAGTATACGTTTAATATTTACTAAAACAATAGACATAAAACGCATACTTCCCCTCAAGGAACGGCATTATAAAAACCTTATAGTTGTTATAAATACAATAATTAAAATATAAATCCCATTCGCGCCTTGCTAATTGCTTCTCCTAGTTGCCATACTGCTATCGCATAGTAGATACTGTGATTATAGCGCATGATAACGTAGAAATTGTGCAACCCGTACCAGTACTCATAGCTAGTGCCTGTATTTAAACTTAACAAACTAACCTTCGGACTTCCATCCAGCAGCGAACCTTTTAGTGAGGAGGTGGTCGCTGCTAAAATTTGCATCTTATAACCAGTTTTACAACCATTTTGTAAAAATGGGATCTGACCACTACTAGCTGGAATAGCTACCCCTTCTCCACGACGCCAGCCGTGTTCTTTAAAAAAGTGCGCAATGCTACCAATGGTGTCTACAGGATCCCATAAATTAATATGTCCATCACCATTGAAATCTATCGCGTATTGTTGATAAGAAGAAGGCATAAACTGACCGTACCCCATCGCACCAGCAAAAGAACCTCTCATATCTAGTAAATTGTTTTTTTCATTGCGCGCCATCAAAAGAAAATTCTCGAGCTCGTTACTAAAATAGCTGGCACGACGCGGGTAGTTGAAGGCAAGCGTAGTAAGTGCATCCAGAACAGGTGTTTGCCCCATTATGCGGCCCCACCCCGTCTCTACCCCAATAATGCCGACGATGATCCCTGGTGGTACGCCATAAATATGCTGTGCACGCATTAAGTAATCTTGATTCTGGTCCCAAAAGACAACGCCACTTTTCACGTTTCTCGGGGTTATAAACTGCCTACAATAACGAAGCCAGGCACCGTTGGGACGTGCTGGCGACTTATAGGTAAGTGCCTGACGATCCATCAGGCGCAATACATAATTTAACCTTTTAGCTTGGCTGATAACTGCATGCAGCTGTTGACGATTAAACCCATGTTTCTTCACCATACTATCGACAAATTGCTTAGCAATAGGGTTTTCAGCAAAATCACCAAGCATAGTCTGCATAGCATAAGAAGACTTAAGTAACAAACTCTCTCTTGGTTCCATCAACATAGTAGTCTCAGATGTAGATGCATGTTTATTAGTGCAAGCAGCAAGTATGATAATAAATGGGAATAATATAATCTTGAAAAGATGCATTCGACATCCATAAATAATATGCGGAGAATATAATAAATTATGCTTAATATTTAGTTATAAGATAAATAGGATAAAACTTAAAATAGTACAATTATATTGTGATAAAAATCACAATACTTCCCTGCTAAAATCTAAAAAGGATATTTTTTCTTAACGTTATCTATTCCATACTCAGCACTGGTTAGTATAGATAGCACTAAGCTTTTTTTTAAAAAAAAGCTTAAATAGCTAGTACAAGTGCAATAAGAAAATATTGTAAAAAATATTTTTTATCTATTGCTGCGGATGCCTGTGCTTTTACTATGGCTGATAGCTTAGACGATCCAAATTCGAATTTTTATTAGTAAAGCAGTCCTGTTTTAATATAGCAAACTTATTTTTCTTTTTAGCTGTCTATTGCCATTATTTAAGATTTTAAATTAAATCTTTATTTAAGCTATTAGTTAAATAAATAAAATATGTGCATTTTATTTCATTTTTTGTTCTGGAAAGAAAAAGATTGTTTTCATTAAAATGCAATATAAAAAGTATTGTTAAGAACGCATGCTTACGGTATTTAAGTAAGAACATGAAACATACATAGCTGTTGATTATAAATCGTTTTTGTAAAAATTTGAGAATAAAATATTCTTCTTTAGAAGAAAGGAAAATAATTAATATACTATGTTTGATAAGTCTGATATTATCAAATTAATAAAATTATGGTTAATATTTACATATAAAAATCATAAACAAATTATTTAGTTAAATATATTTATAATTTATTAATATTTAAATGTAATACATCCAATATGATATTATCTCCTAATAACTTACTGATTATTTTAATAATTTCTTTATAAGAAATATTGCTTTAATATTAAAATTACAGATTAAGAATCTACATTAATTTGACATATTTTGCTTAAAATAAAAATATAGCTTCTTTTTGTATATAGGTTAATAATATTAAATTCTTGTTCGACATGCTGTTTGATAAAACCACTACTAATTTAGTATAGTTCTTATTTTAATAAGATGTAATAAAATATTTATAGTAAATAACATTTACAGTTTTGATGTATAGATAATTAAATCTATGTGTAGTATTTATTCTTTTTTTATTCATGATGCTTATAACTTTTATGTACTTTTTCCTCTACGGGTTTTTATATTTGTATGATTTTTAACACCTTTAAAAAAGTTAATCTTATAATTATCATTTTGATAAATTTCTCACTAATCTTAAATATTAATTTATCGTGTGTAGATACACAGTCATAGATTTTAATGTTATTTAAAATTTACCATGAACTATAAATAGATCTTAATGAACTTGCCTTAATATAATTATCTATTCAAGCTAAAATTTTTAAAAAAATATCATTAATAATTTGAAATTAATATTCTTTAAGTAACACGTATAATAACTTTATATCTAACATTGGAAATAATTTTATCTATAAAATAATTTTTATTAATTTAAAATATATTCTTAAATTAAACATATATTGATAATAATGAAATTAATTAATTTTAATTAAGACAAACTTAAGATTTTGCTAGCTAATAGCAAATAAACTTTTATTTTGAATTAGGAGAGTACTCGTTTATTACATTAATACACTAATTTTATTTATTAAAATATATGTAATTAAAGGTATATTTTAGTGTGTAAATCAGTTACCATATTTTCTTATTTATTTAACATATAAAAAATATTTATTTATTATCAATAATAAATTACAACCTCAATAAATTTAAAGTCATAGCATACCTTCTATGTTCAATAGAATTATGAATATTTAAATAATATTTAACGGTTAGGAAACTTTACTAACACTTACAATACATACTTTTCTGCAACTATTTTTCAATTTTTAATTTTTAAAAATTGAAAAATAAGGGGTATATCAAACATTAAAATTTACTAAAATCTTTAGTAAAAGATTACTTTCCCTTATATTCAGTTACCATATTAAATAATTTTATTTTTTAATTTTAAAGTATTAATTTATATGGTAAACTTTAGTGAAGTGTATTCCATTAATGACTAGATAGAAGAACCCATCAGTCCTTCCTTATAGAAGGACTTATTATAAATACAGTAAATAATAGATTATTATAGCTCTACTCTATTTTCTATATGTGATATTAATCATTATTGGAGTGCAATTCTAAATATCATATATTCTATCATGATAGTCTTCATCTTGATATTTAAATATAGTAAGAATAATCGCTGTTTTTTTGTAATTTTTTTAAAAATTAAAAACTAGTTGGTTATGGTTAATAACCATCTTCTAGAAGATGAGGACGTACTGCTTCTAATTTAGAACTCCTTTCCTCTTGTTGTGTTAGATATGACACTTCTTTTTCACGACGTTCTTCGACAATAGTTGTTAACTTTGCAAGAAGTTCTTCTAAAGTATCTAAAGGGATCTCACGAGCTTGTGCTCGTAAAGTGCGAATATTATTTAATACCTTAAGAGATTCGCTCATTGTAATTTATTCCTCTAGTAAAATACGATTTTTTTAAAAAAAATGCTTATGATTATATCCTTTAATTTTGTGATATTACACTTTATTTTCTATTGTAGAATATTTTTTATGTAAGAAAATTTTTTCTAAAAAATAAAGATTGTCTTTGAGTAAATTTTATCCTTCTTATCACGATAATATCCTCAATTAAAGGAATTATAATCTACAGATTTACAATAAATTAAATTACTAATATATCATATATAAAAAGGTTTAGAATAAATATATATTTCTTGTAAAAGAAATGTATTGTACATCATGTTAATGATGATCTTAGTAAGAGTAATATATCATAATTTTCTTTTGTTTCATTAACATATTACACTTTTCTAAATAGATGTTAATTAATAATTATCTAGATTAATTCAGAAAAATTTTCTAGTAAATGTTGAAATTTTGTACCTGTAATACAAAAAAATATC
The DNA here is from genome assembly GCF_009829915.1 of Pantoea sp. Nvir. Lineage (GTDB taxonomy): Bacteria > Pseudomonadota > Gammaproteobacteria > Enterobacterales > Enterobacteriaceae > Pantoea. The sequence goes on from NZ_SZZW01000003.1 coordinate 30,433, forward strand.
CAATGAATTTTAGGGTATTAAGAATTCAGCATGAAATATAGAACAGCTAAGTTAAAAAGAGTAGGAAGATTTATACCACCCTTAATCGAGCTGTTTATACAATACAGAACAATACTGTTCTATACTGTTTACTCTATAGTCATTTTTCCAGATACGCAAGTTTCTAGGAAATAATTAAAATTTTGATCGCACACTTTACTTATTGTGTATTCATATTAAATACACAAATAAACATCAATATTTCACCTAAAATAAATAAAAAGTTTACATAAATTCTAGTATCCTATGGGATTACATTCATTATGGTATAGGATAATAACACACACCCTACATCACCGACGGTCTTGATCACTTAAACTATTCTTTATGAATTTTCTTTCCCTTAAATAATAAATTAAAAAATTAAAAACAGCACGTCACTTTTAAAAAAAGTCAAGTATATATCCTATGTTGAATCACACAAAACAATTATACTAATTCACAAATTTATTTTTTCATACAATGATGCTTGTTCAACATAATCGAATAATCCTAAATATTAGGGATATTTTTTAATAGATATAATTCTATTCTATCTAAATATATTTTAGTTAAAGTAATGGAATTACTATTGTACAAAGACTGTTCTACAACAGCATACAAATAAAATTTATGAGAGCTTCACTTAACTCTCTCTTCTCAGGTGATGTAATTCCCAATATGAATAGCTTTATTTCTTCCATAGAAATAAAGCTCTAACATTTTATCATCACTGTAATAACCTCTTTATTTTCATAGGTATGGTGATAACAGTACACTACTTTATTACATTGACATTATTTTCATTAAAAATATCACCTATCTGCACTCTTAACATAAAAAATCTCACGATACTACAGAATAAGATTCTTATAGTTAATTTGGTTCTTTCTTTATCAAAGATAAGAATTTTTTTATTTGTTAAACTGATCTAACATGGTACTTTTACTACTTCATCTGAAAGTAGTTTCTTTAGGAAAGATTCAAAACGGTTTCTTCTCTTTTTTTTATCTTTTTCAAAATAATTGCTAAAAAGTATTTACAGCTAAGTTTATTAAAACTTCTTGGTGTGTCACTGGTGAAGAACGTATCCTAAAATGTCGTTAGCCAAACGTATCTTTTAAAAGACTCCTAGCCGATAGGTTTCTTTAATTTGTTAAAAATTTCATAACTTTTGTGACTTTAAGTATAGTAAAATGTCTATATAAATGCTTTTAGCATCCATCTGAAAGATTATTGATCTGGATGTTTTACTATTTGAAAATTGTTTCTACCACGTTCTAAACAAAAGACTTTACCTCTTCTGTTATCTTCTTATATATCCTATCAATGATCACTAAAATTGCGTGAGGGTTACCCGATTCCATTCTTTTATTAATGGACAAAATGCACGACTTTAAGCGACAGAGCAAAAATTAGTACTCTACCAATGTAAAGTTTTTATGATATGATTTTATACTGAAAATATTTTTTCACTAAAAATTTTTTTATAATTTAATTTTCTTAAATCACATCAATTATCCTTATCTACAAGATAAATTACGGATAGTTGCTAATAACGTAACTTGGCTTATCGAAATATTCTATATATGTGCCATCTACTATTTTCATTTATATGTCTATTTATTAGTAATTATTTGCTTATTAGCGATTGCTTAGAGTAATTTTCATAATTATTTTCTTATATATTCTAACGGTTCTATGTCTTATTATAGATAATATCTAAAATGTATTGAACATGCAATTTTTTTGATTTAATAGTCTCACCGAAGTTTCACTGGAGATATTCGGGCATCTCTTGAATTATTTTAATGGGAAAATAAATATGAATGTGTCTATAGACAAGGATTTTTCTAACCATACACCCATGATACAACAATATCTAAGTTTGAAGAAAGAACACCCTGATATTCTGCTATTTTACCGTATGGGCGATTTTTATGAGCTTTTTTATGATGACGCCAGACGCGCATCTCAGCTTCTAGAGATTTCACTTACCAAACGCGGTACATCGGCTGGAAAACCTATTCCGATGGCTGGTGTACCCTATCATGCAGTGGAGAATTATCTAACTAAATTAATACAGCTCGGTGAGTCTGCAGCGATCTGCGAACAAATCGGTAATTCAACACTATCTAAGGGGCCGGTCGAGCGGAAAGTAGTACGCATTATTACACCAGGTACTATCAGCGATGAAGCACTGTTGAAATCATATCAAGACAATTTGTTGGCTGCGATGGTGCAAACTCCTGTGGGGTTTGGTTATGCCACTCTAGACATTAGCTCTGGCCGTTTTTGCTTAAGTCAACCAGTAAATATAGAAACTATGGAGGCTGAACTTCAGCGTACTAATCCTGTTGAACTACTTTATTCAGAAGATCTACAAGCAATTTCATTAATTAAACAGCGACATGGTCTGCGTCGTCGTCCACTATGGGAGTTTGATCTTAGTACTGCACTCCACCAGCTCAATCTACAGTTTGGCACCCAAGATCTGAATTGCTTTGGCGTAGAGAAAGCGCATCAAGCGCTGCGCGCAGCGGGGTGCCTGATACAGTACGTTAAAGATACGCAACGTACACGCCTACCGCATATCCGTACTCTCTGTATGGAACATCAGCAGGATAGCATCATTATGGATGCTGCTACACGTCGTAATTTAGAGATTACCCAGAATTTGGCAGGTAGCACAGAACACACGTTGGCCACAGTGCTAGACCGAACCTTTACCCCGATGGGAAGCCGTATGCTTAAACGCTGGCTACATATGCCATTACGTGATATTTGCGTTATTACTCAGCGACAGGATGCAATCGCTGAACTACAAATGTTAAGAGATAACATACAGCCTGTACTACGTAAAGTCGGTGACTTGGAGCGTATTCTGGCACGTCTCGCGCTACGTACAGCGCGTCCATGCGATTTAGTGCGAATGCGCCGAGCTTTTCAGCAATTGCCGCAATTGAACGTCCTACTAGAAAACGTTCGGTCTATCCGACTAATTACATTACGCCAGCAAATAGGTGAATTTGGTGAGCTACGTAAGTTACTTGAAACCGCAATTATTGAAACTCCGCCAGTACTAATACGTGATGGCGGCGTAATTGCACCGGGTTATAATGCTGAGTTAGATGAATGGCGCACTCTGGCAGACGGCGCTAGTGTTTATCTAGACAACCTGGAGATCCGCGAGCGCAAAAGATTAGGCCTCGATACATTAAAAGTCGGCTTTAACGCCGTTCACGGTTACTACATTCAGGTCAGTCGTAACCAGAGCAATCATGTGCCTATTAATTATTTGCGCCGCCAGACTCTAAAAAATGTGGAGCGCTATATCATTCCAGAACTCAAAGAGTATGAAGATAAAGTTATAAACTCTAAAAGTAATGCACTTGAGCTAGAAAAAAGTCTTTATAATGCGCTGTTCGATCAGTTATTACCATATCTAGAGGCACTACAGCTTAGCGCCTCAGCTCTCTCCGAGTTGGATGTTCTTAGCAATCTAGCAGAACGTGCTTGGTCGCTAGGTTACTGTCGCCCTAAGTTACAAAAAAAACCAGGAATTAAGATTACCAACGGACGGCATCCTGTGGTTGAACAAGTGTTCAAAACTCCTTTTATAGCTAATTCACTTATGCTTACGCCCCAACGTCGTATGCTAATTATTACTGGTCCTAACATGGGAGGCAAAAGCACCTATATGCGCCAGGCTGCTCTGATCACACTAATGGCCTGGATAGGCAGCTTCGTACCTGCGGAAGAAGCAGAGATCGGTCCGTTAGATCGTATTTTTACTCGTATTGGCGCAGCGGACGATCTAGCTTCAGGACGATCCACCTTTATGGTAGAAATGATAGAGACTGCTAACATCCTACATAACTCCACAGACCAGAGTTTGGTACTGATGGATGAGATTGGTCGTGGAACTTCAACTTATGACGGTCTGTCGCTCGCATGGGCCTGTGCGGAGAACTTAGCAAGCTGTATTAAATCTATGACGCTATTTGCTACCCACTATTTTGAACTGACGATTCTACCAGAAAAAATGGAAGGAGCGTACAACATGCATCTAGATGCAGTAGAACATGATAATACCATCACCTTTATGTACAGAGCTCAGGAAGGCGCTGCCAGTAAAAGCTACGGCCTAGCGGTTGCTTCGCTGGCAGGAGTCCCAAAAGATGTGCTCAAACGAGCACACAATAAACTAAAAGAATTAGAGATAATGTCAAATCGTTCTACCACTTTTCCAACCCTTGATCATTTACAGTTGCCGATTCTGACAGAAAAAAACTTGTCTGTCACAGAAGTACTGAGTATGTTGGATCCCAATCTTCTAACGCCTCGTCAAGCGCTAGAATGGATTTATCAGCTAAAATCGCTAATGTAATACTCTATCGTTACAGCATATGGCCAAGTGATGCTGCTGATTCGCTGGCCTAATGCGAATTAAAAAGATTTTTGTTAAGTTATTCACGAAACAGTGCTTCAATGTTGAGACCTTGTGTCTGCAACATTTCACGCAATCGACGTAATCCTTCCACTTGAATCTGACGTACACGCTCGCGAGTTAGACCAATTTCACGACCCACATCCTCCAATGTTGCAGCTTCATAGCCTAGTAGGCCGAAACGACGGGCTAACACTTCACGTTGCTTAGCGTTTAATTCAAACAACCATTTTACAATGCTCTGCTTTATATCGTCATCTTGCGTGGTATCTTCCGGTCCATTATCTTTCTCATCTGCTAGAATATCTAGTAGAACTTTTTCAAAATCGCCGCCTAGTGGCGTATCAACTGAAGTAATACGTTCATTAAGACGTAACATACGGCTAACATCATCAACAGGTTTATCGAGCTGCTCCGCTATTTCTTCTGCACTTGGCTCATGATCGAGTTTATGAGAAAGTTCACGCGCAGTACGCAAATAAACATTCAGTTCTTTGACGATGTGAATTGGCAAACGAATGGTACGAGTTTGGTTCATAATCGCTCTTTCAATGGTCTGACGGATCCACCAAGTGGCATAAGTTGAAAAACGGAACCCGCGTTCAGGATCAAACTTCTCAACAGCACGGATTAAACCGAGATTGCCCTCTTCAATCAAGTCAAGCAGCGCAAGACCACGATTATTATAGCGACGGGCAATTTTCACTACCAACCGTAAGTTACTCTCAATCATACGGCGACGAGAATTATTGTCACCAAGTAACGCACGACGAGCGAATAATACCTCTTCTTCTGCTGTTAATAGAGGAGAATAACCTATCTCCCCGAGATAAAGCTGCGTTGTATCTAGAACACGCTGCGTCGCACATTGCGATAACAATTCATCTTCTGATATGTCGTTATCAATAGGTTCATTATCAACAAGGGACTTCTCATCAAAAATCTCAGCTCCGTTTTCATTGAACTCCGTATCTTCATGTAACTCGTTTACTTTCAGCGTATTATGACTCATAAGCGGCTCCTACCTGTAATCCCCAGGCAGAATAGCAGGGTCCTACAGGTTTATCGCTGCGGCAAATAACGCAACGGGTTTACGGATTTCCCCTTGTAACGAATTTCAAAATGTAATCTCACTAAACTGGTTCCAGTACTGCCCATGGTAGCAATTTTTTCGCCTGCTCTCACTTCCTGTAATTCGTGGACCAACATCATATCACTGTGAGCATAGGCACTGATATAATCATTATTGTGCTTAATAATGATCAAGTTGCCATAACCCTGTAGCGCATTGCCCGCATATACTACCTTCCCAGATGCGGTAGCAACAACAGGTTGTCCACGTAATCCAGCTATATCAATACCCCTATTGCCCCCTTCAGCGCCAGAGAAGTCATCAATAATCTCTCCGTTTGCTGGCCAACGCCATCCTCTAATTAACATTGGACCGTTCTTTATACTACTAGTCATGGATGGTGCGGTAACTACGGAAGGTGATGATGTTATTGCAATGTTTTTTTTCCCTAATACCAGCACTTTACTACTAGTAGAGCTACTTAAATTACCAGAATACGTAATAACGGGTTGCTGTGCAACAGGGGGTAGTTTAATTTGCGGCGTGGTCGATACTACACGGTCCCGTGTTATGTCCACAGCGGTAATTGCATTACCGCTGGTTATTATCGCATGGCGTGCTCCGTTACCGATCTGTAATATCTGTCCCATGTTCAGAGCGTATGGGGCCGGAATGTCGTTACGCTTCGCCAGATCACGAAAATTATTTCCTGTTATCCAGGCGATATAAAAAAGTGTATCACCATATTTTACGGTATAAGTTTTTCCTGTGTAACCATCTTTCGGAATATTCCAATAAGTACGCTTGTAAACAATATGGCCATTTTGCGTTACGATATTACTACTACTGCTACCTATATTATTTTGACTCGTTCTATAAGGAACTCTTCTACTTGCCATATTCAACATAACGCTACCAGCGTTATTATCTCCAACTTGGCTAATAGGTGCTTGCACGTTGTTAGTTGAGGTACAACCTACCAGCCAAAATTCTAACAGAAAAAGCGTCGCAAAACGGCATAACTGCAATACTGGGCTTCCTGTACTCATTATTCCCCCGTAAATGCAAACGTTAATAAAGCTATTTTCTAAAATACAAGCATTGAATTATTTCAATCACGTTGAAAAATAAGTTTTTTTGGTAAAATGCATAGTGAAAAATCAAAAAGATAATATCTTGCAGTAATTTTGAAGAAATACGTAGATAAAATCTCAGAGTGGATTACCATAAAATGGTGTATTCAATCACAACCTCTTCCACTACTACTATATGACTGCATTAGCTGGTGCAAAAGTTTCAAACACCTGCTCTCTCTCCTAATTATTTTTTACCACAGAATCACACCATCATGCCATTCTCACCTAATTAAATTAGGTGAGAATGGCAGTTATTGAAAAGTCAATATCTTGATCAAATTTGTAAGGCGACTCTTCACCTGCTACTACAACCCTTTTATGTACTCGACGAAATACATGTAATAAGTAGGTATGTCAGGATTGTATATCTAAAACTTGACCCATTGCTAATCTACAATATATAAACATGGAGATTATAGCTTTTGGCCACCATGTTACAGTTGAATAAGAAGTGTCGCGTGCATATATTGTTCACATATATAACCCACAAATACTTTTTCTGTATTAAATGTTCCAGCAACATGTCAGTATATTTATTTATAAAATAAATTAATGATATCTAGCTGACAAAGTAGGATATCATTAATTCACTGTAGTAACCTGTGTTCCCGATTTTGTATCAAATTTTGTCCCTAATTTATTAATCATGGAGAATAACTCTACAGTCTGGATCCTACTAATTAATTATATAATTAACGGGATAATGGACACTATCATACAGCCTGTAAATACCTTTGATGTACTTAAGTGGCAAACCTGGTATATGCAGATCATGAAGTTAATCTCTGCCGTATCTTTAATTTTGTGTCCGTATTGTTTACAATTCAGAATGTAAGCCAACTAAGGATGAGACTTGCTCGTCAGTGTCATATAATACCAAAATAGATGAATCTGTGCTACACCACGTCGGTCTATCAATGTCATTGGTAGACTCATTTCCTTTCTCATGAGAACTATGCATAGTATGTTTCAGTTTTGCGAATAATCCTTAGTAGATACTAATCTGTGCTAACTTTTCTGTAACTGATTATTGTACTGGAATAAATCCCGCGTCTCTCATCATGTAGAAAAACTTAATCTATAATATTATGTATCATACGACTTAAGTAAAAGTACTACTACATCGCAAGCTATACCTTCGCCACGGCCTGTAAAACCCAGTCTTTCAGTAGTGGTCGCTTTGACGTTAACCTGATCTATAAGGCAGCATAGATCTTCAGCAATATTAATTCGAATCTGTGGCACATGCGGCAAAATTTTTGGCACCTGACAGATTAGAGTGATGTCAATATTACCAATAAGATGTCCTTTCTTCGCTATACACTGCCAAGCTTCACGCAGCAAACTACGACTGTCAACGCCTTTGTAAACCGGGTCAGTATCGGGAAAAAGTTTACCAATATCGCCCATTGCTACGGCACCCAGCAAAGCATCAGTAAGCGCATGCAGTGCTACATCGCCATCAGAATGAGCGATGAATCCTTGCTTAAATGGAATCTGCACACCACCAATCATTAGTGGTCCTTCGCCACCAAAAGCATGAACGTCAAAACCATGACCAATACGCATCATGTGCTCTCCTTTAACTGCATCTGAGTTAAATAAAACGCCGCTAGTGCTAGATCTTCTGGCCGTGTGACCTTAATGTTATTACTGTGTCCGCTGACTAATATCGGACTATAGCCACAATATTCAAGTGCGGAAGCCTCGTCTGTGATATTTGCGCCCTCTTTCATCGCTCGTATTAGACACTTGGTAAGTAAACGATGCGGGAAAAACTGCGGTGTTAACGCATGCCATAGATTTTCGCGCCTCACAGTGTAGGCAACAGCAGCTTCTCCTGGTTTTCCACGTTTAATGGTATCGTGAACGGGCGTAACTAGAATACCACCAACATGGCTAATTTCACACACCTGCAACAGACGTGTAAGATCGTCAGATTGTAAGCAGGGACGGACCGCGTCATGCACTAGAACCCAACTTGCGTTATGCGCGGCACGCAGACCTGCTAGAACTGACTCAGCGCGTGTATTCCCACCAATGACACTCACGATGCGCGGATCGCGCGCCAGTAATAGTGAAGAGAACTGGGTATCATCTGTACTCAATACAACGATAACCTGCTTAATCACAGGATGAGAAAACAAACGTGCAATGCTATGTTCTAACAGTGTGTACTGACCAATTGTAAGATACTGTTTAGGGCACATAGCCTGCATACGGCTACCGATCCCGGCAGCCGGTACCACGGCAATCACCCTGCAGGGGCAAAAAAGCGTATTCATACATTATTACTATCAGTTTTGTGTATCGTGATTGTTATTTTTATTTTAACCTGGAACCAGACGATAGAAAGTCTCTCCAGGCGCGATCATGCCTAACTCATTACGAGCGCGTTCTTCGAGCGCTTCAAAACCACCATTGAGATCGTTAATTTCAGCAAATAGTTGATTGTTGCGTGCTTTGAGTTTTTCGTTATTTGTCTGCTGTACTGTAACTTCGCTGTTGATACGCATGTAGTCATGAATACCGTTTTTACCTAGCCAGAGTGAATATTGCAGCCAGCTAAATAGCACCAGTAGCAGTAATGTCAATTTAATCATCACCCCCCCGTAAGCAGATTACCCATTCCATAATATTACGTAGAATTCCACTTTAGCAGTGAAAATAAATTACCTTGGTAAGGTGTCTGTACTTTCTTATAATTAGGAAAATAAGCGTCCGGATAAAAGAAAAAAGCAGTCATAAAATACAAACTACCACCTACCACTATAAATATTATAGTGACGCAAATCATCCATATAGAATGACTACACGGCAATGGCGCCAAGAAAAGTTAAGTAAAAAGAAAAACTTTTATTGGAATTATATAATATAGAGGTACTGCTAGAGTATATCTGAAGAAAGGAACATACCTGTATCATATGACAGTAATAAGGAAGGCTCTTCAGAAGTAAGTTAATATTTGTAGAACAGCAAGAAAGTAATATTATGCATATGTGCCGCTGTTTACGCTAAAACGGTAAATCAACTTCAATTTACCGCCTTTCGGTTTAAGCAAATATAATATTGTTACAGTGGAGCATATCTAATAATTTACAGGTCATGTTTGTAACCGACTGTTCACCAGATAACCGCATTTCAGGGCTCTCCGGGGCTTCGTAAGCGCTATCAATTCCAGTAAAATTAAGTAATTTACCAACGTAGGATTTTTTGTATAATCCTTTAGGGTCACGCGCCTTGCAAACTGCCAGAGGTGTATCGACAAACACCTCAATAAAACGCCCTTCAGGAAGTAGCTCACGCACCATCTGACGTTCAGCACTATATGGTGAGATCAATGCACTTAGGACCACCAGACCAGCATCAACCATTAACTTCCCCACTTCCCCGACGCGACGGATATTCTCTTTGCGGTCTGCATCGCTGAAGCTGAGGTCACGGCAAAGACCGTAGCGCACATTATCACCATCTAGCAAATAAGTGCTAACGCCAAGTTGGTGAAGAGCATGTTCTAGTGCACCAGCAACTGTTGATTTTCCGGATCCAGATAAACCGGTAAACCACAACAGCACACCTCGGTGACCGTGTTGTTGCTCGCGCGCGATAGACGTTACCGTATGATGATGCCATACCACATTTTCATCGTGCCGCACAGTACCTCTCAACGGTTGATGGATCATGCCAGCACCTACAGTACCATTGCTCAAGCGGTCGATAAATATCATCCCGCCCGTTACTGGATTCTGCTGATATTTGTCCAGCACCATAGGTTCATCGAAAATGATCTTAATCAACCCAATTCCGTTGAGAGGCAATATTTCAGCAGCTCTACTCTTCAGAGAATTAATCTCAATTTGATGGATTAATTTTGTCACACGACCACGTGTTTTTTTTGCAGCGATCTTCACGTCGTAGCTTTGCCCTATCTGGAGCGGTTGCTCCGCCATCCATACCACGTTGATCATTGCAGAGTATACTAAATCTATTTTTACGTCACTCTCAACCAGCAAATCGCCGCGGCTGATATCAATCTCATCATCTAGGACTAAGGTAATAGCTTCACCCGCGCCTGCTTCCTGCAAATCGCCATCAAAGGTGACAATGCGTGCAACCGTTGATTCTACGCCAGACGGCAACACTTTAATACGCTGACCAATTTTTATCACTCCGGAAGATAAGGTGCCAATATAGCCTCGAAAATCTAAGTTCGGACGATTAACATACTGCACAGGAAAGCGCATCTGCTCATTATCTCCTACACGCTCTACTACAACAGTCTCTAATACGTCAAGTAGTGACGGGCCGCTATACCACAACATATTCTGACTCGGCATCACGACGTTATCGCCCTCTAGGGCCGATATCGGTACAAAACGAATATCTAGGCCTTCCGGCAGCTGTACTGCAAAATCGAGGTAATCCTGTTTGATTCTCTCAAAGATCTCTTGTCTGTATTCTACTAGATCCATTTTATTGATCGCCACTACTACATGCTTAATACCAAATAGTGTCGAAATAAAACTATGGCGACGTGCTTGATCTAATACTCCTTTACGCACGTCGATCAGCAGAACCGCTAGGTCACAGTTCGAAGCACCGGTCGCCATATTGCGGGTGTACTGCTCATGTCCCGGTGTATCAGCAATTATAAATTTGCGTTTCTCTGTAGAGAAGTAGCGGTAAGCTACGTCGATCGTAATACCCTGCTCACGTTCGGCCTGTAACCCATCCACCAGAAGCGCTAGATCAAGTTTCTCTCCTTGGGTACCATGGCGCTTACTATCGCTACGAAGTGATGAGAGCTGATCTTCGTAAATTTGGCGAGTGTCGTGCAACAGGCGGCCAATCAGTGTGCTTTTACCATCGTCGACACTACCACAGGTAAGAAAACGCAGCAAACCTTTATACCGTTGTGAATTCAACCAAGCCTCTACGCCACCATGAGCGGTAATCTGTCGTGCAATAACAGTATTCATTATCTGATTCTCCTCAGAAATAACCCTGACGTTTTTTCTGTTCCATCGAACCAGCTTGATCGCAGTCAATCACGCGGCCCTGACGTTCGCTAGTAGCGGAGACCAGCATCTCTTCAATAATCTCTGGCAACGTCTGTGCTTGAGATTCTACCGCGCCGGTAAGTGGCCAGCAGCCAAGTGTACGGAAACGCACCATGCGCTGCTTTATTGCCTCACCGGGCTGCAAAACAACACAGTCATCATCCACCACCATCATCAACATACCTTCACGCTCCAGCACCGGACGTAGCGCGGCGAGATAGAGCGGCACGATCTCAATGTTTTCTAAGAAAATATACTGCCAGATATCGATCTCAGTCCAGTTTGAAAGAGGGAAGACACGGATGCTTTCGCCTTTGTTAATCTGTCCATTATAGTTACGCCATAGCTCCGGGCGCTGGTTTTTTGGATCCCAGCGATGAAAGCGGTCACGGAATGAATAGATACGCTCTTTTGCACGCGACTTCTCTTCATCACGGCGTGCCCCTCCGAATGCTGCATCAACGCCATATTTATTTAGTGCCTGCTTCAGCCCTTCTGTTTTCATAATGTCGGTGTGTTTGGCGCTACCGTGTATAAAAGGATTGATTCCCATAGCCACTCCTTCCGGATTACGATGAACCAGAAGTTCTACCCCTATTTCTTTGACGATTCGATCGCGGAACTCATACATCTCAGGAAATTTCCAACCTGTATCTACATGTAATAGCGGAAACGGTAATTTACCTGGAAAGAAGGCCTTGCGCGCTAGGTGAAGCATGACCGACGAATCTTTACCAATGGAGTACATCATTACTGGATTGTTAAATTCTGCGGCAACTTCACGAAAGATGTGAATACTTTCCGCCTCTAACTGACTTAAATGAGAATGAGCAAATCTTTTTTTATTCATGATTTTTCCTCAAGCCAGGCTGACAACGGCAGACTGAAGTTTCGCCTTCTATTAGAAGATTGAAACCAAGCCAGTTGCTCATGCAAGTTCACTACTTCCCCGATCACCAACAGTGCCGGGGTCGGAGCGACAGCAACTAGCATCTCAAGTTGTGCTAATGTACCGGTGAGTACATGCTGATCTTGTTGCGTGCCACGACCAATCACTGCGACCGGTGTTTCAGCATCACGGCCGTAACGTATCAGCCCTTCGCTAATCTCCGCTGCCTTGACTGTTCCCATGTAGATCGCTAAAGTTTGACGCACACGAGCTAATGAAGGCCAATCAATGCCATCACCGTCGGTACGGCAGTGACCAGTAATAAATAACACGCTCTGAGCATGATCGCGGTGCGTTAGAGGAATACCAGCGTATGCGGTAGCGCCCGTCGCTGCTGTAACTCCTGGCACTACCTGAAACGGAATTCCTGCTTCCTGTGCCGCCTGCAGTTCTTCACCACCGCGCCCAAAGATAAAGGGATCTCCGCCTTTTAGACGTACGACGCGCTTACCTTTACGAGCAAGTTCTACTAGCAGGCAATTAGTCTCTTCCTGTGGCACTGAGTGCACTCCAGCACGTTTGCCGACGCAAATGCGATCGGCATCACGACGTGCTAAATTCAGCACCTCGTCGCTGACTAAATAGTCATAGAGTACCACGTCTGCCAGTTGCATCATTTGAAGACCGCGTAGTGTTAATAGGCCGCTGTCACCGGGACCCGCACCAACCAAAATAACTTCCCCTTCACTATTTAGATCCGCCTGCAATTCGCACTGTAGAGTATGAATCGCTTCATCAATATTGCCGACAGATTTTTGGTTCGTGAACAGGCTATAGAAGACGCGCTCCCAGAAACGACGTCGATCAGATATACGGTTAAAGCGCTGTTTGACAATATCGCGAAAACCTCCTGCAACAGACGCCATCTGACCTAAACACGTAGGAAGTAGCGCCTCTAATTTTTCACGAAACATGCGTGCCAGTACAGGGGCGGTGCCACTGGAAGAGAGAGCAACTACAAAAGGCGAGCGGTCCACAATAGAGGGGAAAATAAAGCTGCACTTCGGCCGATCATCCACTATATTCACCAGTTTGTAGCGGATGTTCGCCTCACTATAAATCCGACGGTTAAGCAGATGATCGTTAGTAGCAGCTATTACCAAAAATACTGCATCCAAATGTGTTGGATCGAACTCAGTGGCTAACCATTCAATTTGCTGTGTTTGATGCAATACTTGCAGTTTTGTGCAGAGTTCAGAAGAAACTACCTGAACTAGAGCAGCAGCGCGACATAGAAGCTCGATTTTTCGTGCCGCGACGTCACCGCCGCCTACAACCAGTACCGGCCGACCTTTAAGATCAGCGAAAATAGGCAGATAGTCCACGATAACCTTAGTATTGTAAATGTTATTTAATACAACTATACGTGGTGCTTTTCCGATTAATGAAATTTTAAATTGGAATGAGTAGTTAGCAAATAGAATATTACAATAGGTAATGGCATAGAAATTTTCTTGAATAACATTCGATTATGACATCTAGCTGCATTTTTATTAAATTTTAGTATTGTTTTGTATGTTTCACGACTAAAGCCGAATAACTATGACCGAGATAAGTTACCGAATAGCAGCTTTACTGTATCGATATATCGTTACTTCACTTCCTAAGAGAATTTACGACAGTGGTGCACATTCCCCCCCGTTCTTTAATAGTTATACCACCGTAGCTCACTACCAGTTATTAGCGTGAAGCTGACAGTACGCAACGCTGAGATAAAATAATGGAATATGTAAACCACTCCGGTTCCTGATTGTGGTATATCTGGAAACTTGAATGCCACCCGACTATAACAGCATAGAAAATGTAATCCTAGCTACTACCTACTAATTTGTAAGAGGGGTGTGCTAGAAAGTGCTCTCCGTCAAGTATGTGAGACAATTAACTCAAAAAAGCCATTCAAATATTTCCTGTAAGACACTAAGCATTAGTGTCGATCAAATAATAATTTTTAGTCTCGAACATTAGTTGCTGAGACGATGATGCTATTGCGCACGAAAAATAACTAGGTTTGCTGAAAAGTTTTGAGCCATTGCCAGATGAACTAAAAACACCTAAAGTGAATAGATAAATATTTATTGAATCTTATTCAACCATTTTTTTTCAATAAAGAATTTCCATTCTATCATCATTATTACATCTACACTTAATAGATTTATACGCAGGTAATATAATGGTGTATTATGAGGGACGTAAATCGTGGAAAATAATTTGATTATAACACTGGTAATAAGGGCATAACGCTACACATTATAAACGTGCTAGAGTATGTTATAAGCGTAACGGAAATCAAATAATGTAAGTGGGCATCTTTCTAATAAAAGAGAAACTTTGCTATATAAATTAGTCTTCATGTAAACCGCACTCACGCTTCAGACCGAAGAAGCGCGTATCTTCTTCCGACATTCCAGGTTCCCATTTGCAAGTTGTGTGAGTATCACCCACCGACAAATAGCCTTTATTCCATAGCGGATGGTACTGTAAATTGTGCTGTTTTAAATATTGATGAATGTGGCGATTACTCCAGTCAATAATCGGTAATACTTTAAAGACGCCATGCTGTATACTAAGCACCGATAAACTAGCACGGCTACCAGATTGATCGCGACGTAGGCCAGCGAACCATGTCTGCACGCCCAACTTCTGAAGCGCACGGTTCATTGGTTCAACCTTGTTAATCTGGTTGTAATGCTCAATGCCATCTACACCCTGCTGCCATAGTTTACCATAGCGAGCTTCCTGCCATGCTGTTGAAATTTCAGCACGGAATACCTTCAGGTTAAGACTTAGTTCATCTTTTAGCTTGTCAATAAAGCGGTAAGTTTCAGGAAACAGGTAACCTGTATCGATAAGTAATACCGGAATATTAGAGTGTTGGCGTGTTACTAAATGCAAGGAGACTGCGGCTTGAATACCGAAACTTGAAGAAAGAACGAAGGAACCTGGAAGATTTTTCAATGCCCAATTGATGCGTTCCTCTGCTGAGCTATGTTCCAGCTGCGCATTGGTTGCAGCTAATGCCATTATTCGGTCGCTTTTATCCATTTTACTTAGTGTTGTGAGGTTGAACTGACTCATACTACTTCCGTATCCCAGAAATCCCGTGCTGGGTCTACCACCGGTTTGACGATGCCTACACGGATCGAGAAGTCGCCAAAACTTTCGGAGCCACGACGCTCCTGCGACCAACGTGCCACCAGTTCATCAATACTAGCGAGTATATCGCTTTCAGTGAAATTTTCACGATATATGCGTGGAATGCGTGTTCCTATGCGGTTACCACCGATATACAGATTATAACGTCCTAGTGCTTTTCCCACGAGACCAATTTCAGCTAATAAGGCACGACCACACCCGTTGGGACAACCGGTTACTCGTAGCACTATGTGCTCTTTACTCATGCTGTGGCGGTACATAATTTCTTCTAATTTTGTAACAAAAGTAGGAAGAAAACGCTCAGCTTCCGCCATCGCTAGCGGACAGGTAGGAAATGCAACACACGCCATTGAGTTCTCGCGTTGAGCAGTTACGCTATCCATCAGGTTGTGATCACGCGCAAGCACCTCAATTTTATCCTTTTCATTTTCTGGTACACCCGCAACGATCAGATTCTGATTCGCCGTCAAGCGGAAATCGCCCTTATGCACGCGAGCAATTGCTGCGATACCGCTCTTGAGCAGACGTCCTGGGTAATCAAGTAAGCGACCATTCTCAATAAATAGCGTCAAGTGCCACTTGTTGTCGATGCCCTTGATCCAACCAAAACGGTCGCCACGAGTGGTAAAATTATAGTCACGAATCGGCTCGAAAGTAAAATTGGCACGCCTTTCAACTTCCGCTTTAAATGTCTCAACACCGACACGCTCCAGCGTATATTTTGTTTTAGCATTTTTACGATCAGTGCGATTTCCCCAGTCGCGCTGTGTAGTTACTACAGCGGCTGCGACGTCTAATGTTTTATGTAGAGGCAGATAACCAATATCACTGGCAGTACGCGCATATGTCTTTTTGTTCCCGTGCTCAATAGACAAGCCACCGCCAATTAGCATGTTAAATCCGATCAGTTTTCCTTTATCAGAGACTGCAAGAAAGTTAAGATCATTAGCATGTAGATCCACGTCATTGTGAGGCGGAATTACTACTGTCGTTTTAAATTTACGAGGTAGATAAGTTTTGCCAAGGATAGGCTCCTGATCGGTAGTGGCGATTTTTTCTTCATCCCACCAAATCTCTGCATACGCACGGGTGCGGGGTAGCAGATGCTCGGAAATTTTCTTTGCCCACTCGTAGACTTCTTGGTGCAGAGCAGACTCCACTGGATTTGATGTGCAGAGCACGTTGCGGTTTACATCGTTGGCGGTCGCTAACGCGTCAAGACCAACTGTGTGCAGCATTTGGTGCGACGGCTTGACATGTTTCTTTAGGATACCATGAAATTGGAAGGTCTGACGGTTAGTTAGACGTATACTACCGTAGAGGGTATTCTCTGTAGCAAACTTGTCAATCGCAAGCCATTGAAGAGGTGTAATAACTCCTCCAGGCAGACGGCAGCGCAACATCATGGCGTGGCGTGGTTCTAGTTTCTGCTCAGTGCGCTCAGCGCGGATATCGCGATCATCCTGCTGATACATGCCGTGAAATCGGATCAGTAGAAAATTATCGCCGTAGAAGCCACCTGTAAGGCCATTGTTTAGGTCTTCCAGAATAGTGCCACGTAAATAATTACTTTCTTTTTTAAGACGTTCGGCATCAACCATTTTTCCTTTTATAACTAGCGGTCCAGAGTATTTCTTGTTCATCAATAAACATCTCTTTGATAACGGCGCTTAATGCGCAACTCACTTAAAAATTCTTCGGCTGTTTCACGATCCATTACACCGTGTTTGACCACTATATCTAACAACGCATTCTCGACATCTTTCGCCATACGGTTGGCATTACCACAAACATAAAGATAAGCGCCCTCCTCAACAATCCAGGACCATACTTCTGCTCCTTTAGCTTGGATTTTGTCCTGTACGTAAATTTTTTTTTCTTGATCGCGTGACCAAGCCAGATCGATGTTAGTCAACAGACCATTTTTTACGTATTGTTGCCATTCAACTTGATAGAGGAAGTCTTCGGTAAAGTGCGGATTGCCAAAGAAGAGCCAATTTTTGCCATTAGCGCCGTCGTTATCTCGCTGTTGCATAAAGGCCCGGAATGGTGCGATTCCGGTCCCTGACCCAATCATAATCACTGGCGCATCAGGATTATCAGGTAGTCGGAAATTATCATTATGCTGTATAAAGATACGTATCTTCGAATCCTCTTCCAGACGATCAGCTAGATAACTTGAGGCACCACCTGCACGAGCTTTGCCGTTGATGTTAAATCGCACTGCGCTAACTGTAATATGCACTTCAGTTTTATTCTCCGCCTGAGATGAGGAGATAGAGTAGAGACGAGGTGTCAACGGACGCAGCAATGTAGTCAGTTGCTTGGCGTTAAGTTTGGTCGGCGCATTATGCACCATATCCACAATGGGGAAATGCTGTGCATAGTGTTGCAATTTATCCTTACCTTCCTCCACCAACGCCAGCAGGATTTTGTTACGCGACAGTGTGGCATATTGCTCGACAATCTGTGCGGTATTGATAGTCAATTCAAAATGCTTTTGTAATGCCTCTGTGAGAGGTATCATTTTATTGTTAATCTGTACTGGCTCGTTGCCTTGCAGCCATAGTAAGCTCAGGAGTTCCATTACCAGCGCAGTATCATTTTCATACCAAACACCTAATGCATCTCCTGGATAGTAAAGCAGAGGAGAATCGCCTAGATCAATTTCGATATGGCGTATATCTTTATCAGAATGACGGCCGGTAATTTTCTGGTTTACCGCAAAGCTGGCGATTAACGGTGATTCTTTAGTATACGAATCATGCACTTTATTAACATTAATACTTCCTACTACAGGAACGCTCGGCTGCAGTGGCGACTCACTTAGCACACGTTTCTTTAGTACTTTGACTAGTGCTCTGCGCCAGCTTGCTGCAACGGCACTGAAATCGACGTCAGCGTCTACGCGCTCTAACAAGCGCTCTGCCCCTAGCTCTGCTAACCTGTTATCAAAATCTTTACCGGCCTTGCTAAAAAAATCATAAGAAATATCGCCAAGACCTAACACCGCAAAGGCAGCGCCATCAAGCTTTGGCGCTTTTTTAGACATTAAGAATTTATGCAGCGCCATCGCTTCTTCCGGTGGCTCTCCTTCACCATGTGTAGATATCACCACAATCAACCATTTCTCTTGACCAATTTGCTTAAATTTATAATCACCCGCGTTAAAAAGTGTAACATTCAACTGTGCTGCTTGCAGATCGTCTCTTAATTGTTCTGCTACACGCCTTGCGTTACCGGTTTGCGAGGCCGAAATTAACTTGATTACTGGTATCTCCGACGAAGCCGGTGCACTAACCGAGAAGATGCTGGGCATCTGATGATTGACCATTCCCCAAAAGTAACCAGAGAGCCATAACAACTGAACGGGAGTAAAGCCAGCCGTCGCCGCTTGTAAGCGCTCAATTTGCTCCGGGTTAAGTGGGAGTAAAGAACCTAGGTGTTCCTGAGTCGTCATCGTGTTAAAAAATCCAGTATCTGAGATCAGTACCGTTAAGAACCGGGAAGAAAGGGTAGGTTACCGACCTGTGTATTAACTATTAAATACGACTTCGATATAATAAATAACCAAAATTACTAAATGATTTTTTTAAATAATGATTTTTTTAAATAAAGCGCAGCATTAAAACTGCTACAAAAAATACTGTAGTGCAAAAATGTCAAATTCCAGATAGAATGCCATATTCTTTAGCGTGAGGGTCGTTATGTCTACTATACTGTTTAAAGATTTCCAGTTCGAAGCCGCTCATTACTTACCTAACGTCCCGAAAGGGCACAAATGCGGCCGCCTGCATGGCCATTCATTTACAGTAAGAGTAGAAATCACCGGTGAAATGGATGCGCATACCGGATGGATGATGGATTTTGCTGAACTGAAGGCAGCATTCAAGCCTATTTACGATCGTCTTGATCACTATTATCTTAATGAAATTAAAGGACTTTCTAATCCTACTAGTGAGATACTAGCAAAGTGGATTTGGGATAAAATGAAACCGCACCTATCTGAGCTTAGTGCGGTAATACTCAAAGAGACCTGTACGGCAGGTTGCGTATATAAAGGCTGAGCTTCTGAACTAAGGCTACCTTCGTGCCAATTTTCATCACCATACTACTTTTTTATAATATTCTGTTGTTGTCCTTAATCTGAAGCCTCTATGCTATTGTTTCTACATTTAAAATATAAATAATCACCTACGAAGTAAAACTTTTACTCATTATTCATAAATTATGATACCGTAGATCAAGCATAAACCTTGATCTATTTTTCAAACTAAAAATGCACGTAATTCCTTATTACATTATTAATAAGGCTGCAAACAAGCAAGCAGTTAAATATGAAGCCTACATGAAAGGCTTAATCATGATACTTTATCTAGGCTAACTATGCCCCTTCACTGGGCTGAAAATAATGTCTGTGCCTTAATTTCTTCTATATATCATCAACCACACATCTCGGCACTCTATACAAATTATGTCCCATTGACGTTGTGAAGATGGTGAATAGCGACAGCAAAGTTAATGAACAAAAAGGGATATAGACCTTTTCTAAGTTCATAAGTATACTACCATAATGGCCGCACAAAAGCGGAAAGATATATTTTTTAAGACGCTGAAACAGCAAATAACGAGCTTAAAAACGCGTTTCATTGCTAAAAGCGCAGCAAATGATACTCCTCCTCCTTTTCTTCTACTCTTATTTAATATTAAGATACTTATGAATCTGCATCGACAAACGCCAGTTGCGTTCAATACAGGTCTTAATACAAAGTTTTGTCGCCTCTGCGTTGCAGCTGATGGGCTGCAACGCAATAATGCGTTCTTTGCTATCCTTCTTTATGGTTGTTAACAATATATCCAGTGCTTCTACATCTCGCTGACGAGATACAGGATGTTTTATTTCATCAGCACGTTGCAGTGCCTGAGCTACAATACCATAGCCGCCGCGCATATTTACCTTCGGCGAAACCGTAACCCATGTCTTTTCAGAGCAGGATATTTCATGAGTACCGCTAGTTTCTATCTGACATTGAAAACCTTGTAATTCTAGTGCTATGGTCAGAGGACGCAAGTCGTAAATAGACGACTCTCCACCAGTGATCACTACATGACGTGCGGTCCAAGCCTGATGCTGAATAGTGTTAATAAGCTGCATAACATCAGCATTACCCCATGTGTCGCTTTCCACTTTTTTTACTAGAATATCTTCTAAAACTGTTTCTCGATTGGATAGTTTCTTCCAAGTATGTTTAGTATCACACCAGCTACATCCTACTGGACATCCTTGTAAACGGATAAAGATAGCTGGCACACCGGTATAAAATCCTTCACCCTGTAACGTCTGGAATATTTCGTTAATCGGATATTGCATTACTAATTCACTAAAAAACATGACGCTGATTATGGCAGAGTTGCCATGTAGCTCAACTAACTACAAGTTGTAACTTTCTAGACGTCATAAAAAGAAAAAACTCCGCCTTTAAGGAAGTTTCATTAGGCAACACTATAATAAAACGGTGTTACTGTGTCAGATTATAGCTGACCTTTTACTTCTTTCAGACCTTTAAAAGGCGCTTTTGCCCCCAGCGTTTCTTCAATACGGATTAGCTGATTATACTTAGCAACACGGTCGGAACGACTCATAGAACCGGTTTTGATTTGTCCTGAGGCGGTACCAACCGCTAGGTCAGCAATAGTAGTGTCTTCTGTTTCACCTGAACGGTGTGAGATCACCACTGTATAACCAGCATCTTTTGCCATTTTAATCGCAGCTAAAGTTTCGGTCAGAGAACCAATTTGGTTTAATTTAATCAAAATAGAATTGGCGATGCCTCTCTCGATGCCTTCTTTTAGGATCCTAGTGTTAGTTACGAAAAGGTCGTCTCCCACCAACTGAATTTTTTCCCCCAGCACTTTTGTCTGGTAAGCAAATCCTGTCCAGTCTGACTCGTCTAGGCCATCTTCGATAGAGACGATCGGATACTGTTTGGTCAAATCTTCCAGGTAATGAGTGAACTCTACAGAGTTAAAAGTTTTATTGCCTTCCCCAGCTAAGATATACTTGCCGTCTTTATAGAATTCAGAAGCCGCACAGTCTATGGCTAGTGTGATGTCTTTGCCTAGCTTGTATCCTACCGCTTTAACTGCTTCAACGATAACCTCCAGTGCTTCAGCATTAGAGCTTAAGTTAGGTGCATAGCCACCTTCATCACCAATTGAAGTATTTAAACCTTTATCTTTCAGTACAATCGCTAAATGATGAAAAATTTCAGAACCCATGCGAATTGCTTCTTTCACGCTGGATGCACTCACCGGCTGAATCATGAATTCCTGAATGTCGACGTTATTGTCAGCATGTTTGCCTCCATTGATGATGTTCATCATCGGTAGCGGCATGGAGAAATTGCTAGGCGTGCCGTTTAGCTCAGAAATATGCTCGTACAGCGGCTGACCTTTAGAGATCGCTGCCGCTTTCGCCACGGCTAGAGAAACCGCTAGGATAGCGTTAGAGCCAAATTGAGATTTATTGTCAGTACCGTCTAAATCAATTATAATTTTGTCAATGATAGCCTGAATATTCGCGTCTCTTCCTTTCACTGCATTAGCAATCGGACCGTTAACAGCAGCAACAGCTTTAGTGACGCCTTTGCCTAGAAAACGAAATTGATCGTCGTCACGTAATTCTAACGCTTCGCGTGTACCAGTAGAAGCCCCTGACGGCGCTGATGCTAAACCAATAAAACCCCCTTCTAGATGCACTTCTGCTTCTACAGTGGGGTTGCCGCGGGAGTCGATAATTTCGCGACCGATAACTTTAACAATTCTAGCCATTCTGATTGTCCTCAATACAAATTCAGTCAAAACTTAAACAAATAACACTCAAAAAATGTGCAAGTATTTGCAAAATTTAATGCGCTAAACGTTTTTGATAATCCTGCGCGGCCTTAACGAGGCCAACGAATAGCGGATGACCATCACGTGGTGTTGATACAAACTCCGGATGGAACTGACAAGCTACAAACCAAGGATGGTTTGGAATTTCAATTATTTCAACTAATTGGTCTTCTCCAGAACGGCCGGTAATACGCAGTCCCGCGGCTTCAATCTGTTTTAGCAGTAGATTGTTGACTTCGTAACGGTGGCGATGGCGTTCAACGATAGTTATAGAACCATAAAGCTGGTGTGCTTTACTATTGAGCGTCAGTTGACACTGCTGGCTTCCAAGGCGCATAGTACCGCCTAGGCTGTTGTTTTCACTACGATGTTCAACATTACCATTTTCATCGCGCCACTCAGTGATTAATGCCACTACCGGGTATTTACAATTTGGCGCAAATTCAGTAGAGTTAGCACCTTCCATCCCAGCGACATTACGTGCGAATTCCATAAGCGCAACTTGCATACCTAGACATATACCAAGATAAGGCACATGATTTTCACGCGCGTACTGTGCAGTTATGAGCTTGCCTTCTACACCACGGTAACCGAAACCGCCTGGAATTAAAATTGCATCCAGATCTTTTAAAATTTCGATGCCACGTGTCTCGACATCTTGCGAGTCAATCAGCTTGATATTAACCATCAAGCGATTTTTTAGTCCTCCGTGCCTCAATGCTTCAATGACAGATTTATACGCATCTGGTAGTTCAACGTATTTACCGACCATACCAATGGCGACTTCCCCGCCTGGATTTGCTTCTTCATATATTACTTGTTCCCATTCAGATAAATTGGCTTCTGGAACTTTAAGGTTAAAGTGCTGGCAAATATATCCATCCAGACCCTGTGATTTAAGAAGACCCGGGATTTTGTAGATGGAATCAACATCTTTTAGTGAAATAACCGCTTTTTCTGGTACATTACAAAAGAGCGCGATCTTGGCTCGTTCGTTTGTGGGCACAGTACGATCGGAACGGCAGATCAACACATCCGGCTGAATGCCGATTGAAAGCAACTCTTTTACTGAATGTTGGGTCGGCTTAGTTTTCACCTCACCTGCACATGTCATATAAGGCAACAGAGTTAAGTGCATATACATGATATGATCTCGTCCAACATCAACTGCCATTTGGCGGATCGCTTCTAGGAACGGCAACGACTCAATATCACCTACTGTACCACCAATCTCTACCAAAACCACTTGATGACCTTCACCACCTTCAATAATACGCTCTTTGATGGCGTTAGTAATGTGTGGAATAACCTGAATTGTGGCACCAAGATAATCACCTCGCCGCTCTTTATGTAGCACTTCGGAATAGATACTTCCAGTAGTGAAATTGTTATAACGTGTCATTTTAGTGCGAATAAAGCGTTCATAGTGGCCCAAATCTAAATCAGTTTCTGCACCATCATCAGTCACAAATACTTCACCATGCTGAATAGGACTCATCGTACCAGGATCGACGTTGATATAAGGATCCAACTTTATGATAGTTACGTTGAGACTACGTGCTTCCAGAATGGCTGCAAGGGAAGCTGCGGCAATACCTTTACCTAGAGAGGAAACAACCCCTCCAGTCACAAAAATATAGTTTGTTATCATACTTAACCTAACTATTTGAATGTATGCTTATTAACACAGAAGGGAATACAGTACATGAATCCTATGTCAACCGCCTATGAATTATTACCATCTCCCGTCATCTTGCGACAGGTAACACAACAGGTAGCTTCTATTTTTTGAACTAATCTATTAAACATGATTAACACACATAAAATGAGGTTCTCAAATCATCAGTACTTTTATTCTGTATTAACCTGATTACCAAGTATCTTTTATCTAATTTAGAGCAGCCAAATAGTTTCTATTTACGCTCTTTACATTGATAATCGGGAACTTTCTACCACTAGGAAACAACTATCATATTTATCATTGGATTTTTGGCATACATATTGTGCCTTGCTATCTAGAACATTAAGATAAATTTATCACAGCGAAGAACATAAAAAACAGAGCGTATATTTTCTCCAGATTCTGCGAATCGATTACTTCCTGCTGCATTTCGTATATTATGTCATTCATCACCTCGTGCACTTTCTTTCCACTATCATACCAAGTTGCTATCTAGTCAAAGCCGAAGTATGGCAACGTTTCTTAATTTTATAAGCACTCCCCCAGCACTGTCCCAATATGGCAAGAACAGGCGATAGAGTGAACCTATGGCAAGTTCTTTTAGTATTATAGGAAAGAAGAAAAGAAAGATAAGAGTACAGCCCATTCCGTAAAATCAGTGTAGACACCGGGCGTCGATGATATCAAGTACCTGATTCAGACGCGATAGCACGCGACCCAGCACCTGCTGGTTATATATTTCAATCTCCATATCAATGGTAGCCATGTGCTTTTTGGTATCACTGCAACTGGACACACCCAACACATTGATCTTCTCATTAGCAAGAATAGTAGTGATATCCCGCAGCAATCCACTGCGATCGTTGGCGGTGATTCGCACTACTAGAGAGTAGCCGATAGAATGGCTTTCGCACCATACTGCATCGACAATACGTTCCGGTGCGTGCTCACCCAGCTCAGCTAACTGGTCACAATCAAATCGATGTATGGAAATACCGCGTCCCCGGGTGATAAAGCCAATGATATCATCTCCTGGAATAGGATGACAGCAAAGCGCAATATGGTGCATCAAGTTACCTACCCCCTCCACTACCACGTGACTATTTTCTTTACACGAGGGTGGTGAATAGCTTTTCAAATGACGTAGCCCCTCGCGATCTTGCTCCTCTACATTCAGCTTATTGAATTTGGATTGTAAGAAATTAACTATCTGGTTCAAGCGAACATCGCCGCTGCCGATCGCCGCCAGAAGATCATCCAACGAAGTGAAGTTATAGCGCGGTAATAGTAGCTTCTCCGCTTTGCGTAGGCAAATATCACGCTGGGTCAGCTCGTTATCTAAAATTTGACGACCTGCAACGATGTTCTTGTCACGATCCTGCTTGCGGAACCAGTGATGAATTTTAGTACGCCCTCGGCTGGTGGTGATATAACCGAGATTTGGGTTCAGCCAGTCGCGACTTGGGTTTGGGTGTTTCTGGGTGATAACTTCAACCTGATCACCCATCTGCAACTGATAAGTAAAAGGTACGATACGTCCGCTGATTTTAGCACCAATGCAGCGGTGACCGATATCACTGTGAATATGATAAGCAAAGTCAAGAGGAGTAGAACATGCAGGTAGATCTACCACATCACCTTTAGGGGTAAAGACGTAAACGCGATCGTCGAATACCTGGCTTCTCACCTCTTCCAGCATTTCGCCAGAGTCAGACATCTCTTCCTGCCAAGCAATCAGCTTACGAAGCCAGGCAATGCGCTCTTCATGCCAGAAAACACCACGCACACTACCGCTGTTCGGTTCTTCTTTATACTTCCAGTGTGCAGCAATACCTAGTTCGGCGTCTTCATGCATCTGACGGGTACGGATTTGAACTTCAACAGTTTTACCTTTTGGTCCGAGCACCACAGTATGAATAGATCGATAGCCGTTTGGTTTAGGATTAGCGGCATAGTCGTCAAATTCTGCAGGCAGATGGCGATATATCGTATGCACAATACCGAGCGCGCCGTAACAGTCCTGCAAACGATCGGCGATGATGCGTACCGCGCGCACGTCAAAAAGCTCATCAAACGCCAATGACTTCTTTTTCATTTTACGCCAGATGCTGTAAATATGTTTAGGCCGGCCGTAAACCGCAGCGCACACTCCTTCCTTAACCATCTCTTTGCGCAGCGTGTCTACGAAATTTTCGATGTACTGCTCACGATCAATGCGTCTCTCATGCAGCAGCTTGGCAATACGTTTGTATTCATCAGGATGTAAGTAGCGGAAACAGTAATCTTCTAGCTCCCATTTTAGCTGACCAATCCCAAGTCGGTTAGCAAGTGGGGCATAAATGTTTGTACTCTCTTTCGCTGCCAACACACGCTCATCTTCCGGCGCATATTTCATTTCGCGCAAGCGCATAATGCGTTCTGCTAGCTTAATTACTACACAGCGGAAATCCTCCACCATTGCCAGCAGCATGCGGCGCACGTTATCCACCTGCTTAGAGCTCGAATCATTATGAATTGCTTTAAGCTGACGAATCGCATCCATATCGCGCACGCCGTGCACTATGGTAACGATGCCATTACCAAAGGTTTTACTCAGCTCCTCTTCGCTCACCACTTCTGCATCGGCAAGAGGAAAGATCATAGCTGCACAGGAGCTTTCAATATCCATGCTAAGCATGGATAAAATCTCCACCATTTCAATACCACGCCACAGAAGAAGCGACTGATCAGGGTGTTTCTTTGTCTGCACTTTACAATAGTGCCAAGTGCCAGCGAGACGTTCACATGATTGCAAATTAGCGATACCAAGACTGGCGATCCACTGATCAAGAGCGAACTCTCCTGCCTTACTTAAATGCGCACTTCTGACCGCAACCATACCCTCTCCTGCCACAGCAACATAAATTGCCGTTTACGCAAGTTAACTACATGCGCCATCATGCCCGCAGCACATTATACGCGGCTTACCGCGTTAATGCTTCCGTACCCTCGACACTAAAAACATTTTATAGAAACTTTCCTATATGGATCGTGAAGTGTTCTCTGCTGTAAGGAAATACCTAGTACGCTGCTTTCAGGTTTAAAAATTGAGCTAAGCAATCGAGCTATTATCAGCTCTGCTGATTTACTGCGTCTTTAACATAAAATACACTGTTTGCCTGAACTAAATTCTTGCTGTATTTTGGTTCGTTGAATATGTCCCAATTGGTGTGTCAGGAGGCTAACGTATTGATACCCACTGGGTGGTGGGTTGATTGTAAAAAAAATCAGAGCAGAGTCTATTTTTATCCGCTAATATGACCTTACTACCGTTAGGTGCGTGATAAGTGATTACGATCACTAGAGGATTACCAAGTAAGACTGACTTCGTTAAGAATTACTTCTTTACCGTTACTGCGTATGGCTTTATAAAAAGCTGACATAGATACTGTCAGCTATCGATTCTACGAGGAAATTAACAAGAGTGCGTCTTTAAGCCTACTGTTCTGTAGAAACAGATTAATAAATTAATTAGAGTCAATTGCCTCTTATCTTAGGAGAGACAAATAGCTAAAGAAATTATGTGCTCATGAATTAGGACGCACAGCTCTAAGGTGAATTAGAGTAGATCGTTACTTTGGTAGAGCCATTATTTTGAATAATGACCTTCTTTATCCGCTGTGATCTAGCTGGTAGCGGTACAGATAGAACTGATGGACAAAACAACAATAATATTTTAGATCATAATCTAACTATCATCCCGTAATAGGATGAGCTGCCAGTAGCTAATCCTCTTCAACACTATAGTTAAATATTCCAGCGTGCTAGAGATAATGCTTATACCTTCTTACTTCTTTGACTAAAAAAAGTAAGAGAAAAACCAGAAACTCTGTCATCCTGGCACAGGATTACCCTTTAATTTTGTCCAGTTTTGCGACAATACATCCATTCTACTTACTGGATGTAAGACAACTTTTCCTTAACACATGCTAGCATATGTAAACGTTTTCCCCAGGAAATGTCATAACGCATGGCTACAATAAAGGATGTTGCTAGGTTGGCGGGTGTTTCCGTTGCCACAGTATCCCGTGTGATTAACAATTCGCCTAAAGCTAGCGAAAACTCGCGTCAAGCCGTTAGTAAAGCAATGGAAAAATTACAATATCATCCTAACGCTCATGCACGAGCACTTGCGCAGAAATCTACTGAGACTTTGGGGCTGGTAGTTAGCGATGTTTCCGATCCTTTTTTTGGAGCAATAGTTAAGGCAGTTGATGGGGTAGCCAGAAAAAACGGCAAATTCTTGTTGATTAGCAATGGCTATCATAATGAACAAAAGGAACGTCAAGCAATTGATCAACTAATGCGTCATCGCTGCTCAGCGCTAGTGGTACACGCGAAAAAAATTCCTGACACCGAACTACAAGTACTAATGAAGCAGGTGCAGGGAATGGTGTTACTTAACCGACTACTGAAAGGCCTTGAGCAGCGCTGTATCGTACTTGATGGGCGCTATGGCGCCTGGCTAGCGACGCGCCATCTTATCCAGCAAGGGCATCAGAATATTGCCTTTATTTGTTCGACGCATCTAATTTTTGACTCTAAAGATCGACTTCAGGGCTATTACGACTCTCTGAGTGAATACGCCCTACCTTACAATGATCGGCTAGTAGCACTAGGAGAACCAGATGAAATCGGGGGTGAGCAAGCGATGACTGAGTTATTGGGACGTGGCCGTAATTTTACCGCCGTAACTTGCTATAACGACGCAATGGCTGCTGGTGCACTAGCTGTACTGAGCGATAACGGCGTGCGTGTACCGGAAGAGATGTCGCTGATTGGTTTCGATGACGTACTGGTATCACGCTACGTTCGTCCACGCCTGACCACAGTGCGATATCCTATTGTCACCATGGCTCAGCAAGCTGCGGAGCTGGCGCTGGCTCTAGCTCACGCGCAGCCACTGCCAGAAGTTACTAATATGTTTAGTCCAACACTGGTAAGACGACAATCGGTAAGCGGACCGAGCTAAAAATCAGGCTAGCGTCTCTCTTATTACTCTGCTCTTACTGCTTTATTGATAGTAAAAAATGACAAAGACAGAGGCTGTGTTTTCCTATCCCTTAGCCTATTTCCAGCTCCAGTAACTCTTGAATAGTTTGTGCACGTCGAATTTCACGAGGCACGCACTGCTCAAAAAGAATTTCAGGAATTAGAGGACGGCTATTGTAGTTAGAAGACATCGACGCACCATAGGCACCCGTATCGTGGAACACGAGATAGTCGCCAATTTGCGCCGCAGGCAACGCACGTGTCTCAACTTTACCACCCTCCATCTGAGTAAAAACATCACCTGATTCGCACAACGGCCCTGCTATCACACTATCAACAAGTGTTTGATCATCAACGGCACGACCATCGCCCGCGAGTAGCGAAATATGATGGTAGCTGCCATACATCGATGGACGCATCAGATCGCTAAAGCCTGCGTCTATCAACACAAAGTGGCGACTGCCCATGGTTTTTACCGCGCGGACCTGAGATACTAGTACACCTGACTCAGCGACTAGAAAACGACCAGGCTCAATCTCTAGCTTGACCGGATGGCCCAGATGTAAGGCGATACGCTCGCGTGCAGCATCCCACAAACTAAAATAATGCATGGTATCGACAGCCTCTTCGCCAAAACGGTACGGAATGGTTAAACCGCCTCCAGCAGAAATTGCATCAAGGTCATGAACAAGTGTAATTACCTGATCCACCATCGCATCGCATACCTGCTGCAAATGGTTGTAATCAACACCAGAGCCGATATGCATATGCAGTCCTACAAGACGCATACCATACTTTTCAATAACTTCAACTGCTTTTGGTAACTCACTGTGCCAGATACCATGTTTGCTGTTTTCACCTCCAGTATTAGTTTTTTGGCTGTGGCCGTGTCCAAATCCGGGATTAATACGCAGCCATACGGCGTGGCCTGATGAGGTATTGCCTAACTGATGTAGCATATCCATCGAACCAGCATTCACTGGTACATTTAATTCAGAGATACGCGCTAAGGTTGGTCTGTCAAAAACGTCAGCGGTAAAAATTATATCTTCGTTGCCCGGCCTATAGCCCGCTGCTAGCGCACGTTCGATCTCGCCTAGAGAAACGGCATCCACCTTAACGCCCTCGGCGCGCATAAAACGAAGTATATGAATGTTAGAACAAGCTTTCTGTGCAAAACGCACTATATCAAAGGCATGCAACTGTTTAATGCGTTGTTTAATAATTTCTACGTCATATGCCCAAAACGGGCCGTTGTATTGCTGTGCCAGCAGTAACAGCTGTACGGAGTTAAGTGCGGTAGTACAGTCAGATAATGGGCGTGGCATACTTCAATTCTCCTGTAGTCAAGGCTATTAAGTCAGAATCGTGCCGTGTTGAAAGAACGTATTTTTTGAAAATTTCTATACAAAATCCACAGAATATCCTGCTATAGAAAATATAAATAAGATACGAAGTATAGAGATTTGCTACTAAAGATATGCTACGCGTTGATGACCAAAGGTCATCGTCATATCACACAAATTGCAACATCAATGAATCACAACTCACAAGCATCATCCGCACTATAAGCTTATAATGCGATTACAGTAGCTTTCATCCTACGGCTCCTTGTCAGGGTAACGCACGCAGTACATATGCTTATTACACATACTTCGAAGAGGTTCAGCGTTGCTCGATGAACTAGACCTTATTATTTAGGTCATAGATAATACGCGCCAATTCGGGAAGTACTAGCCTGTTGCTCTCTAGTTCTACAGTGTTTTCTAATCACTAAAGTCACTAGTAAGCACCTTTTTTTATACAACGCTTTTCCATATCAAGCAGAATATTATTTCAAGAAGTACTCCAGTACCTGCTAGGAGAGGATTATGAGTAGGCACAGTGCAATGCTATAAGTCAATATTAATCTTACTAAAATCAGGTATACGCCATTTATAGAAAGCGAGTGGTGCTATATATTTAACATATGACAGATACTACGCATATTTAGCAGTACCGACAATTGCTTGTATCTTCTGTCTAATACAATATGATCTATTAATCTACGCCGATCACTTGAAAAACCAAGTGGCCAATTTTTCTTGGCACATGATTTCAGGAAGACCAGCTGAAGCAAAAAGTAACTTTCTTAAAAAATTATAGAAATTTAAAATGCATCACTATGATTATAAAATCATAGATGCATGATCACGCACTCTCTATATTTTGCAAGAAAGTGTTGCAGCAGGAGCAAAATTTAGTGAAGTTTTGCTGTTTGACAATCAGGCAGTATTATTTACTGTACGATTATATTTAATCATTAATTCAAATAGCAAAAGAATAGAAATATTGCCAATGTTTTAAATAGAATGATAAATTTTGAAAGAACAACGACTTATCAATATTCGCTGATAAACAGCAACAGCTAGCATAAATCTGAATGCGTGGTAAGAGCTACTAATGTGGACAAGGCGAAAAGCATATGAGACAGTGCTCTCATACCTCAAAGGATATAACATGGATAGTAATGTTATTTTTGATTATCCTACAATAGCGGATATTCGGCCAAATACATATTCAGGACATTATAGCACGCCATCTGTGTAATAAGCACTTTACAACCTAGCAGAACTATGTAAAAATCTAAAAAAGCTATTTTGCTCAGACAAAGAAAAAAGTCAACAGTAGTGAACAAAAAAATGGTTTAGTCCATACCGATCGCTATTTCGTAGTATATAAATACTATAATTTGTTGACTGCGATAATAAATCTATGGTATCTAATACATAGATTGGTAGTATGTTACCTAGGATTTTTTATTTTATTCTATATCAAACTAGGTAGCATTAATTATATTAGTTAATCGTTGTAAGATACAAATATAAGATAAGTGTATAATAAAACACTCCTACTTTCGCGCTAATTAAGCGTAATATAATTAAGTTTAAGATAGCTACCGGTTTAAAAAGGGCTTTGGTAAAATTATAATTTTAACTTGCTGTGTGCTACGGTAAACAAATTTTATTTGTGAATGCCAAGTAGACTCCTATCTTTCCTATCTATTTCCCGCTAATAAATGATGAACAGATATCAGAACCTATCAAAGTCGATTAAATGCGAGCGCTTTTGCAGTTCCTATGCATGCTCCCCTGAATAATGACTAAGTTCAACAAGTAATTTATAAAACCATATGAATATGGCATTTACGCCACCATAGAAGAAATACAAAATCTACATCATTTTTGACTGAATCACAAATTCAGTATATTTTTTTGCTTGATAAGAACAAACATCCCGACCTGGGGAAAAATTTAGCAGTAAATACCGCCATCATAGTTAATACTACAGCGAGATGGTGAACTTTTAAATAAGTAGCTTATTTTCTAGATCGAGTAGTGTAGTTCCGTTCCATACTGGAAAATTATCTAGTTAATAAAATTACTTCTATGTTAATAGTTAATGTATTGAACAATTCAACAAACCCCTTTTCCCTTTTTAAGAAAAAAGTTTAATCATGATTATTAATATGTCTGAATAACTAAAAGAAGTTTTTTTAGATAAAAAATCATAAGTATTAATGTATATTACCCTTATCCTAACAATTAGGAAAATAACTTTTTAATATCAAACTAAATTTATACATAGTTATACCGTATTGTATGATGATTATATCATATCAATATACACATATTACTCGATATAATCTTGAAAAATATTTCATAAACTAGAAATATTGATGTTACTTTACGCTAGGACGCAATGCTGGAAAAAGAATCACGTCGCGGATAGTATGGCTATTAGTAAACAACATTACCATGCGGTCAATACCAATGCCCAGACCTGCTGTGGGGGGGAGACCGTACTCCAGTGCAGTGACATAATCTTCGTCGTAGAACATTGCTTCATCGTTACCCGCCTCTTTGTCAGTAACTTGTTGCTGGAAACGCTCAGCCTGATCTTCAGCATCATTGAGCTCGGAAAAACCATTACCAATTTCACGACCACCGATAAAGAATTCAAAGCGATCAGTATTCTCTGGATTCTTATCGTTACGGCGTGCTAAAGGAGATACTTCTGCAGGGTATTCAGTTATAAAGGTTGGCTGAATTAGGTTTGCCTCCGCTGTCTCCTCAAAGATCTTTGTTACTACACGACCTACACCCCATCTTTTTTCAACTTTAATACCGAGTGACTGCGCGATCGCCACTACTTTATCAAAGTCATCTAGATCCGCTATCTCAATTTCAGAAAGATATTTTTTAATCGCTTCGCGTATGGTGAGTGTCTCAAAATGCTTACTAAAATCAAATTCTTGATCGCCATAAAGCACTTTGGTCGTACCTAGAATATCCTGTGCTAAGGTGCGGAACAAACTTTCAGTTAACTCAATTAAATCCTTGTAATCCGCGTAAGCCATATAGAGTTCCATCATAGTAAACTCGGGATTATGACGTGGCGAAATGCCTTCATTACGAAAGTTACGATTGATTTCAAATACGCGATCAAAACCCCCGACCACTAGACGTTTTAAGTAGAGCTCTGGTGCAGTACGTAAATACATATCTATATCAAATACATTATGATGAGTAATAAACGGACGAGCTAGGGCACCGCCTGGTATCACTTGCATCATTGGAGTTTCGACTTCCATAAAATTCCGTTTCATCATGAACTGGCGGATGCCGGTCATGATTTTAGAGCGCACTTTAAAAATATATCGTGACTCATCGTTAGCAATTAAATCCAAATAGCGCTGACGGTATCGAGTTTCTTGATTGGACAATCCGTGAAATTTTTCTGGCAGTGGGCGCAATGCTTTGGTCAGCAGATACAGCTTATTGCAGTGAACTGACAGCTCACCGGTTTTTGTTTTAAATAACTTACCGCAGGCACCCAGGATATCACCTAGATCCCATTTCTTGAAGTGCTCGTTATAGAAGCTTTTCGGCAGATGTTCACTCACCACGTAGAGCTGAATACGCCCACCTACGTCTTGCAACGTAATAAAAGATGCTTTGCCCATAATGCGACGTGTCATCATACGACCAGCAATGCTTACTTCGATACCAAGCCCTTCTAATTCTGTGTTGCTTTTCTTATCATACTGTTCGTGTAACTGGTCTGAGGTAGCATTTCGGCGAAAGTCGTTAGGAAAAGCCATTCCGTTTTTACGCAGTGTACCGAGTTTTTCTCGACGCCTTTTCATTTCGTTATTTAACTCAAAGGGAACCCGAGTGTTCTGCAGTTTTTGTTCAGACATATCGCTTCCTTATAGACCTGCTTTTAGACTTGCTTCAATAAAACGATCCAACCCACCATCCAGTACTCCCTGAGTATTGGAGGTTTCAACGCCCGTACGCAGATCTTTGATGCGAGAGTCATCTAGCACGTATGAGCGAATCTGACTGCCCCAAGCGATATCAGATTTACTATCTTCTAGAGCCTGTTTTTGCATGTTTTTCCTTTGTATCTCAAGCTGATAAAGCTTTGCTTTCATCTGTTTCATAGCTTGATCTTTATTTTTATGCTGAGAACGGTCATTCTGACACTGCGTTATTGTTCCAGTTGGAATATGGGTGATACGTACGGCCGATTCGGTACGGTTAACATGCTGACCGCCAGCACCTGACGCGCGGTAAACATCAATTCGTAGATCTGCAGGGTTAATTTCAATACCCACCTCTTCATCTACTTCCGGGTAAATAAAGGCAGAACTGAAAGAGGTATGGCGGCGTCCACCAGTGTCGAACGGGCTCTTACGTACTAGGCGATGTACACCTGTTTCAGTACGCAGCCAACCAAAAGCGTACTCTCCTGATACACGTATAGTAGCGGACTTGATCCCAGCTATTTCCCCTACTGATTCTTCTATAATTGAAGTTTTAAATCCTTTAGCTTCAGCCCATCGGAGGTACATGCGCAACAACATGCTAGCCCAGTCTTGTGCTTCGGTGCCGCCTGAGCCAGCATGCAAATCGATATAGCAGCCAGCACTATCATATTCTCCAGAAAACATACGACGAAATTCTAGTGCACCAAGTTTAGTTTCCAGTGCATTGAGTTCATCAACAGTTTCTTTAAAAATCTCTTCATCGTTAACTTCCACCGCTAATTCAAGCAGGATTTTAACATTGTCCAGACCGTAGTATATCTGATCGAAAGTATCGATAATCACTTCTAGTAACGAGCGCTCTTTACCTAGTGCCAGCGCGCGTTCAGGTTTATTCCAGATACCCGGCTGCTCCAGATAAGCGTTTACTTCTTCTAGGCGTTCTTTCTTAGCATCGTAGTCAAAGATACCCCCTAAGAACGTTACTGCGCTCAGTGAGGTCCTGCATACGATTTTTAAGTAGATTAATTTCAAACATGCCTTTTAGTTCTTTGTGCTAAACATTTAAAATAAGAGTACATAGTTTAACTGAAAGAATCGGGATATTATAGGTTTTCAATCGTGTAGTGCAAACAACACTCTTCTGTGTAAGTTATTTTTTAATATCTGCACTCCTTACTCTGCGTACTAAACACGCACCTAGAGGACATTTGTTGCAGTTACAGTTGGGATGTACTCGCTAACTCATTCTGTCCTAGAAAGATAACCATAGACTTCAAATACAAGGAGCATAATACTGAATAAAGAGGTGTTAAAAACTTTAGCAACCCTCCTCACAGGTAGGCAGAGTTCAATAAAATTAAGGTATGCCTATCTTCTTGTAACTGCTAAGAAGATGAGCGGTTTCGGAAATAACTTAGATCCGGTACTTGAACTTAATTATTCTAGCAAAAGTTACACCATAATCGTACTCTAGTATAAAAATTAATCGTGCTTAACAGTCGAGTTATGAAGGCTGAGCTGTTAAGCACGATTAATTTAGCGGCCAGATATGTTCAATTCTTAACTGCAATGATCGGTTACCATGAAATTCATTAATATCCAGCTTAAAGGCTAATTGTATTTGTTGCACACTTTTATCAGGCCATAAACCCGTGTCGATATTAAAAGCAATACCGTTAAGCAATGGGCCACCTCCAAGCGGTTCTATTATCATCTTCAAATGACGCTCACCAATCAAAATTTGTCGTAAAAGTTTGAATTTTCCGTTAAATATAGGTTCAGGAAATGACTTACCCCAGGGTCCAGCTTCACGTAACAGCTCAGCGGTCTGTATGTTGAAGTCATTCGGTTGCAGCGTACCATCTGACCAGATGACATGCTGCAAAAGCTCCTTGTTTAACCACTGCCCCATTAATTCAGCGAATCGTTGACGAAACTCTTCAAAGTGCACTTCCTTTAGTAATAAACCTGCTGCCATAGCGTGGCCGCCAAATTTTGATATTAATCCAGGATAGAGTCTCTTTAGCTTCTCCAGTGCGTTGTAAAGATGTAAGCGTGGAATAGAACGACCTGAGCCTTTTAACATGCCATCGCCCGCTGGCGCAAAAGCGATTACTGGACGATAAAAATACTCTTTCAGTCGGGCGGCCAGAATACCGATAACGCCCTGATGCCATGTAGGATGGTAAAAGGCTAAACCTAGCGGCAGGTCGGTCTGCTGATGCGTCAATTTCATAAAAAGCGACAGTGCTTCGCTTTGCATGTTTTGCTCAATCTCTTTGCGCTTCTGATTCAGCATATTCAACTCAAGGGCTAGCATACGCGCATGCTCTATATCCTCAGTTAACAATAGCGCCA
The DNA here is from genome assembly GCF_009829915.1 of Pantoea sp. Nvir. Classification (GTDB taxonomy): domain Bacteria; phylum Pseudomonadota; class Gammaproteobacteria; order Enterobacterales; family Enterobacteriaceae; genus Pantoea. The sequence goes on from NZ_SZZW01000003.1 coordinate 67,549, forward strand.
CACCGGCTGACATATCATTAAGTCGTCCTGCCGCATTTAGTCGAGGTCCAATACCAAAGGTAAGATCATTTGCCACTAAGTGACTCATATCTCGATTGGCAATCTCTATCAACGCACGGATACCAGGGCGACATTTATTAGCTCGAATACGATTTATTCCCTGCCATACTAGAATTCGATTATTAAAGTCTAACGGTACTAAGTCTGCGACGGTACCGAGAGCGACTAAATCCAACAATTCTGCTAAATTCGGCTCTGCGAGCTTTGTATCAAACCAATTTAACTTACGTAAATGAGCGCGCAGTGCCATCATCACGTAAAAAGCGACTCCAACACCTGCCAGCGTGCGAGAAGGAAATGCACAGTCGTTGAGGTTAGGATTAACAATTACTTCAGCTTCAGGGAGGGTTTCGCCTGGCAGATGGTGATCGGTGATCAGCACCGGGATACCGTACCGATGTGCGCACTCTACGCCACCGTGTGAAGAGATGCCGTTATCTACTGTCAGTATAAGCTGCGTGCCACGGACATGCGAGTACTCAACTACTTTTGGACTTAGGCCGTAGCCATCTTCAAAGCGGTTAGGCACTAAATGTTGCACGTTATGTCCACCCATGCTACGTAGCGCTAGCACCGTCAGCGCGATACTAGCCGCACCGTCGACGTCAAAATCACCTATGACCATAATGCGTTGACCGTTAATCAGAGCTTTGTGCAGTAACTCCACCGCCTTATCCAGTCCCTTAAGCGTGGTAAAAGGCAATAGATGCCTTACGCTGCGTTCTAGCTCAGCCGCACTACATACGCCGCGATGTAGATAGATTTTTTTAAGCAACGGTGGAAGATCCGCCGGTAGGTAATCCTGGCCGCGGATATCACGCTGCCGTAGTTCAACTGATTGAATCACTAGCTATGAGTCCACTACACTTATGCTGGTTGAACATCTTTTATTTTAGTTTCTGCATTACCTGGTTACATAAAATGATCATGCTAATCAGCCAGGATTAACAGTGTGCGTTGAATAGCGTAAAATACTCAGAGCTTGTACTACTGCTCAAGATTTATTTTACAATAGATACTCGGCACATCATCTGCTATGCACCGCGTCTTTCAAGTTAGTGAAAATAGTGTTGCTTCAGACAATCAAAAGACTCTTTGCTTAAAATAATTATTAGCTCCTTATCTACTTTACCTTACACTTACAATAAATCCCTCAGGCATTCTAAAGTCTTTCATAGTCAAGCCGTAATAGTTCACGGAATAGATATATAATCCTTTATTATATAAATCATTTGCAGTATAAAATTTGTGTCTCACAGCTGAGCGAATATCAAAACTAGACTCCTGCAGGAGCAAGCATATATTGCTGTATTATTTCTGTAGCATATTTACTCAGGATCACCAACTGAACCAATACAAAATATCTGTTCCCGCAGTGTTTTTAACGACATCGGCCTACCAACCTGATCTATTACTATTGTTACTGCGCCACGGGACCACGTTCATGGTGACTCTGTTGAATTAGAGTGACGATGTGTTTTAGGTCTGGGTCGGCTGGTGCCCCATAATTCATTATCCAATAAAAAATATCCGGATCATCACTTTTAAGTAGTCCCACAAAAGCCTTTTTTTCAGTGTCACTTAGGGTGTCATATTCATATTTAAAGAACGGCATGATAGCAACATCCAGCTCCAACATGCCGCGACGACACGCCCAGTAAATACGTGATTTATCATAAATATGCATCTTTAATACTTTCTTACATTAAAATAGTACCCCCAATATGCTTTGACTGTATCACATCTACATAAATATGTCACTCAGGCTATACAAAGGCAATACACAAGCTTCCAACAGTTGGTTAACGTGGTGTGAATTCACGATTGATGGCTACATATCTGTGATATATTGTACAAAGCCGGTGTGGCATAACATGGTATGAAGAATTAACTTTAAAATAAGGATAGCCAATGCCTATTTTTAACTTACCTTCTAGACCGCCTATGGCCGCTTCTCTTCTGCCATTAACCCTTATGTCACTCAATGACTGGGCACTTGTGTCGGTGAAGGGTCCTGATAGTATGGCTTATCTTCAGGGACAACTCACTCTAGACGTCATCGAGTTAAGCGCTGATCAACATAAGTTGGCGGCACACTGTAACTCGAACGGTAAGATGTGGAGCACTATTCGTCTGTTTCATCGCGGTGACGGTTACTCTTATCTTCTGCGACGCAAGCTACGAGAAATACAGCTAACTCAATTAAAAAAATACGCAGTATTTTCCAAAGTAACACTTACACCAGACGATGAAGCGGTGCTACTAGGCGTGGCTGGTTTTCAGACAGGTGCTGCATTAAGTAGCTTTTTTGAGATATTGCCGAACAATAACACCCCAGTAGTACAGCAGGAGGACAGTACCTTACTATGGTTCCCAAAACCCTCCGAGCGTTTTTTAATTATAACAAACGAAACACAGGCGCAGGCATTAAAGCAACATCTGGACTGTGCTCAACTTAATAACAGCATACAATGGTTAGCGCTAGATATTGAGGCAGGTATTCCAGTTATCGAACTCGAGACCTCCGCACAGCTAATCCCGCAAGCTGCTAGCTTGCAAGAGCTGGACGCCATCAGCTTTAAAAAAGGCTGCTATACCGGACAGGAAATGGTCGCTCGAGCGAAATTTAGAGGCACAAATAAGCGTGCTCTTTACTGGTTAGCAGGACATGCAAACCGGCTACCAGCACCGAGTGATTCTTTAGAGATACAGATAGGTGAGCGATGGCGCTGCACTGGAACGGTACTGGCTTCCATTCAGCTTGAAAATGGCACTATATGGGTTCAAGCAGTGATGAAAAACGATCTAGAGTCAAATAGCGTACTACGTGTTGAAGGCGATGATGGTGGCCACCTAAATATCCAACCATTGCACTATTTACTAGAGGACTAATTCTATTTCATAACCTCTTTTCGTGAATCTCGAAAAAGATAAAGACAAATCATATTGATGATGGTAGGGATATTACTGTCTAGCTCAATAAAAAGTTCATACTATTAGTATGATATGAAATATTCTGAACTGAATAGGAAATGATATTAAGTAAATACTGGAAAAGATACCGTATGTTATAGAAACAGCTCTGCTAGGAGGTTAAACCTAGATCTACTATATAAGATAGATCCAGTAGTAACAGCCAGCTAAATCTATGACTGATACTATTTTAGAAAACTCATCAGAAAAGAAAGGGCCTAAGTAACTAATTAATTTTTCATTATCGCATCATCCAAAAGCTTATAATCCCTGCTTACTAGCAACATTAAAAACTTGTTAAAACAAACTTATATCATACAATTAAAATATGAATATTCATTCTACTTTATACACTGGTAGTATAAGGATGGTGAATTACCACATAGTTTCAGGTAATGTATATGCTTGAGTCTTATATCATAATTTCTTTATTCAACTAGGTGTAATATTTGAGACAAAATTTGTTACTACTGGAAGAGTAATATATACATTATATATTCATAAAAATTTATATAATGCACCAAGTCATTGCACATCTATTTAAAGATGTCTGCGAATGGTAAGGATATTAGCATCTGCAATGCACTGCACTTCAGAGCGAGTAGTATATGCAAATAAGTAATTATATTACTCGATCATCATACTGTGAAGTTTTATTGCAGATACGGAAATATCACACTTATTCGCTGAAATAAACTTTAATTGCCATGGTTTATAGTTTAGAAGTGTTTTTTAAAGCACAATACCAATCATAGTGGGTCTCTGGGCAAAAAATGATAATACTCACACTTAACGCGCCGCCGCCATCAGAGATTCAATGGCATCAGCGTCTTTTACTACGCTGTCGGTAAGGTTTTCATTACCTGTTGCAGTGATTAGAATGTCATCTTCTATGCGAATACCAATACCGCGATATTCTAAGGGAACATCAGCATCCTCTGTAATGTAGAGTCCAGGCTCAACGGTTAATACCATGCCGCATTCAAGAACACGGTCGCGCAAAGGGGTACCATAATGACCGACGTCATGTACATCCAACCCTAACCAGTGGCTTAGGCTATGCATAAAAAAATGACAGTGCGCGTTTTCCTCAATTAAGGCCTCAATTTCACCAAATAAAATGCCTATATTTAACATTCCACTGACCATGACACGTACGACTTCTTCATTAACCTGACGGATACTTATACCGGGCCGAAAGAGAGAGAGCGCCTTATAGAGAGAAGCAAGCACGATGTCGTAAATAGCTCGCTGCGGGGCACTAAATTTGCCATTAACCGGAAAGGTGCGAGTAACATCTCCAGCATAACCGTGGAATTGACAACCAGCATCGATTAGCACTAGATCTCCATTCTGAAGTTCGCTCTTATTATCAGTATAGTGTAAAATACAGCCGTTTTTACCGGAACCGACAATAGTGTTATAAGAAGAAAACCGTGCCCCATTACGGTTAAAGATGTAATGAATTTCTCCTTCAAGATTGTATTCAAATAGGCCAGGTCGACAAGTTTCCATAGCACGCGTATGAGCCAGCGCGCTAATTCTGCCAGCGTGGCGCAGAAGCTCGATCTCTTCAGGTTCCTTGAACAAGCGCATTTCATATACCCAAGGACGCCAGTCTATAAGGATAGCAGGCGCGCTAAGGTTTTGGAAGGAACCACGACGTAGCTTATCCAGTGCGGTGAATACTAATTTATCTGCTTCCATATATTCACCCTGTGCGTGGTAAATCACGTTGAGTCCATTAAGCAACTGATGCAGTTGCTGGGCTATATCGTCCCAAGGTAGTGAACGGTTTACACATAATTTTTCAGGTGCTGCATCCTGACCTAACCGCCTGCCTAACCATATTTCTGTAGTGAGATTTCGTGCTTGGTTAAATAATACGCTGTGATTATGAGTATCGTCGCTTTTAATCAGTACCAGTAGCGCCTGTGGCTCGTTGAAGCCGGTAAAATACCAGAAGTTGCTGTTCTGACGAAAAAGGTATTCACTATAGCTGCTATGCGTCACTAACGGTGTGGCAAAAATCAGGGCGGCACTGCTCGGAACCATTTTCGTTAACAGTCTCTGCCGCCGATGCTGGAAAGAGTTCAGAGAAATCACGTTTATACCTCTTCGTAAGAACTAGCACTTCTGCGTGCAACAAAATACATAGTTTAATATAGAATTAGCTTCTATACTGCGTAGGTAGTCAGTAGCGAACACATGGAATCTGTCATGATACAATCACATGTTCAATTACCGCCTTTAACGGTATTGCTTTAGATTGCTATCTTTTATAGCATAGGCTAAAGAGAATACATTATTCACTAAGCCTACACATCACATCGTACCGCACCGTCAAATACACTAATATGCTTATCATCGAGTAGTATTGGCTGACACAAAAATCCTTTATTTTTCGGATTCTATATGTATGGGGAATGCCACTGATCAGGCTATTTAATTCAATTAGTGTTAGTTCTAACTTTAATTGCGATAAAGAAAATTCAGCGCATTATAATCAGCAGTGATGTTCTTTGAACACATCAGATAATTCGTTATTGAAAGAATAAGTGCTTATTAAACAACTAATAATTACCCAAGGTTTTCAGAAGAATAATTCTTCATTATTTTCGTATCTATATAGTTATAGATGCCATAACTCGATATGTATGGAGCACAAGATGGTGAGTTGTGGGCACAGTAATCAGTAGAAAAGTAAAGTATATCTGCATATACCGGTAGATATACAATTTTTCGGTTTTTTTATTAAAAGTGTATTTCCCTTCTGAACGAAAAAATAGATCAAAGATGACTATAAGTAAACTCAATGAATGCTTGTAAATAGTATTCATTACTATGTTAAATATCTTCCATGAATTAGAGCAAGGAAAAGTGAAAATACATGACTATGTTAATAACATAGAATAATGTCTATTGTAGCAGACTGTCGGAGAGGATATTGCAGAGCAATAGTGCATCACTAAATTTCTGGGTAAGAAGTCTGAATATTACTTTGTATTGTACATATTACATTAATAGTGCAATAAATTTTTATTAGAATAGTAGAGAAGGGGGACATGTTTTCTGAATTAAAACTAATATTTTATATCGACAAAATGTGGTCTACTCTATTCGGTTCACCTAAGAAGGTTGGTGGATTGATTACGGTGGCAACGCGTACCTCCTTATAATTTTGCATTTATTTTACGTTCTGAGTGATATAATTAGGAGCTATCGGTAAAGTTCATATGTCTCACGTTCTACTACTCGAGCAACGAAATTTTATTCGTCAGCACTTGCGAAATCTGCGACGTTCCCTGACGGAAGAACAACAGCAACGGGCAGCGGATATGCTAACAGAACGCGCAGTTAGTTTTGAGGGAATTGCTAGCGCGGTCCATATCGCTCTATTTATTCCAGTGGACGGTGAGATTAATACCCTCTTATTAAGCGCTAAATTCTGGAAACAGAAAAAACAAATTTACCTACCAGTCCTACACCCCTTTGCAGCAGGTCATCTACTTTTTCTAAGTTATACCCCTCAAACACCTTTGGTCCTAAATAAATTAAATATTCCGGAACCGCCACTAGATGTCCGTCAGATAATTACATTAGATAGGTTGGATGTGATGATAGTACCACTGGTAGCATTTGATAATAGAGGGCAAAGGCTTGGCATGGGGGGTGGATTTTACGATCGCGCATTACAAAATTGGAGACAGCAAGGTTTTTTACCTATTGGTGTGGCGCATGACTTTCAGAAGGTAGAGAAATTGCCTGTTATGCAATGGGACATTGCCTTGCCTGTAGTGTTAACACCATCGCAGTTATGGCAATGGGAATGATAAAGATTATCAGGACCGACATTGATGATGGTAATAGCGGATGTTAAAGACATCATAGCAGATGAACTTTTACTAACACAGCTTACCTGCAACAAAGTCTAATTTTAATAAAAATATGTTGAGAGCGAACTAACAGCTTCCTATTTTTTTAAAAAATAGAGATGTCAGTATAACAACCGAGCGCGAATCGTTCCCGGAATCATCTTTATGAGCTGCAGAGCTTTATCTGCTAAATCCTTCGGTGCATCAATATCAATTACCACATAACCTATTAACGACGAAGTTTGAAGGAACTGCGCAGCGATGTTAATATCTTGCTCTGTAAAAATTTGGTTAATTGCCGTTAGTACGCCCGGACGGTTTCCATGAATATGTAGCAAACGGCTAGTATTAGTACCGTGTATCGGTAACGATACTTCTGGGAAGTTGACTGCAGAGAGTGTAGAACCGTTATCAGAGTATTTGGCTAGTTTACCTGCTACTTCAATACCGATATTTTCCTGTGCTTCCTGTGTTGAACCACCAATGTGCGGTGTCAGAATTACGTTATCGAATTCGCACAACGGTGAATTAAAAGGGTCGCTGTTAGTAGCTGGCTCAATCGGGAAAACATCAATTGCTGCGCCAGCAAGGTGTTTATTCTTCAATGCATTGCAAAGTGCTAGAATATCCAAGACAGTGCCACGTGAAGCATTAATCAACAAGGCTCCTTCTTTCATTTGCATTAGTTCTTGTACGCTAATCATATTCTGTGTTGAATGGTTTTCTGGTACGTGCAGGCTTACTACATCGCTCATATTCAGTAGATCGGCAAGATTCCTTACTTGCATGGCATTGCCCAACGGTAGCTTATTTTCAATATCATAGAAAAAAACATGCATACCCAAACTTTCGGCTAGTATACCAAGTTGCATGCCAATATGGCCGTAGCCAATAATGCCGAGATTTTTGCTGCGTGCCTCGAAAGAGGCTACAGAATTTTTATTCCAGACACCGCGATGTAATTTTGCATTTGCTTCTGGAATACCACGCAACATCATCAACATTTCACCGATAACTAACTCGGCAACTGAACGTGTATTAGAAAACGGAGCATTGAAAACTGGAATGCCGCGTGTTGCTGCCTCATTAAGATCGACCTGATTGGTGCCAATGCAAAAACATCCCACAGCTATCAGTTTTTCTGCGTAGGAGAGAATTGCTTTTGTTAGTTGAGTGCGGGAACGAATACCAATAAAGTGAGCATCACGGATAGAAGATTTCAATAATTCTGCATTCAATGCGCCTTTATAAAATTCAATGTTGGTATAACCTGATGCGTATAGATTTTCCAATGCGCTTTGATGTACACCTTCTACCAGTAAGAATTTAATTTTGCCTTTTTCCAGAGATAGCTTTGCCATTTCCCTAACCCTATGGTGATTTGAACAATACCTGCCATAAGCCCATTCCTACCTATCAAAATATCAAAAAATTCTTTCGCTGCAATATAATTTATTATCCAGTTATTGATACATATATACCTGCAAAAAGGATAGTTCACAAAAAATCTAGCGTTGAATAATCCACGAAACGCATAGAAAAAAAATAACAGATAACACATAACCTAAAAAGCTTTAACGTGCTATAAAAATCATTTTTTCATAATTTTCACCATGCCATCAGCCATGCCTATTAGAGCTATATCCGCGCCACGCATAGCGAATAGTCCTACTGTCACCACGCCTGGCAGCGCATTGATAGTTTTTTCCATTGTAATTGGGTCAACAATACGCAAATTATGTACATCGAGAATAATATTTCCGTTATCAGTAACAACGTGCTGGCGATACTTTGGCATACCACCAAGCTTGACTAATTCACGAGCAACATAAGTGCGCGCCATTGAGATTACTTCTATCGGAAGTGGAAAACTCCCTAACATATCAACTTCTTTTGAAGAGTCAGCGATGCAGATGAACTTTTCTGCAACAGCTGCGACGATCTTCTCACGTGTTAGAGCTGCGCCGCCACCTTTAATCATCTGCATATGAGGATTGATCTCATCCGCACCGTCCACATAAATCGACAAAGTATCGATCTCATTGAGATCGAATATTGTGATACCAAGATTTTTCAATCTTAGGGTTGAAGCTTCTGAACTGGAGACCGCACCTTTAATTAGATGTTTCACCGTAGCAAGGGCATCTATAAAGTGCATAACAGTAGATCCTGTGCCAATACCAACTACGGTATCAGGTTGTACGTATTGCAGTGCAGCTAGGCCTACGACTTTTTTCAGTTCATCTTGTGTCATGGCATGGTTAAATCTATAGGTTAAAGAAAATGAGAGTAGCATAAAACAATACTTAATGAATACAAGAGGCTCTTTTATCAAAAAAGATCGCTTTAGAAGCTTAGAAGCAATCTCAAAGAAAGGACCTCTAAGGTACTTTAAATACCAAAATTACTGTTTATCATATCAAAAAATTTTCTTGGCATAGCAGCTCACTCCCCGTTACCTGCAAAGGGAGGAACAAAAATAAAACGTCAAAATTACTAACCCTTCAGGTACTGGATGGTGATCAATAAACGTAGTTTTAAGCTCGGACTGCATAGGCAGTATACATTATTATTGAGTCTGCATATGATAACGTATCAAGCAGGTAGAAAATTGTTTGGTTAGCCGTAAATATGTAATCAAGTGTGCATGTACCACCTTGCGAGCCAGTAAGGCCAGAAGCGATTAGCACTGTTACACACAATGAGCTGATAGAGAAAAGGAGTAGTTGAGAGATAAGAACATCGTACCACTCCACTGCTATTATCACTAGCAGTGAACTTCTAGACTCTAGAAAGATTTTCTTATCTATTCCTTGCTTCAAAAACTGTACTAGCGTACTTACCGGTGCACCTCAAACTATGCCTTGTCAATCAGCTCGGCACGCTCGAGCTTTACAACCCCCCCCCGTAGTCGCTTTTGCACATCTCAGCAATATGCATTAGGTTTTCTAATATCAAAATTTTGATCTATCATCTGGTGGAGTGAACTACCTCTACCATATTGTTAATTTATTAGAAGTTTTTGTGCAACTTAACGACATGGTTCAACTTGCTGGACAATTCCGTATCCGTAGACTAAATACAAACTGGCAAGCGGAAAACTACTTCATTTAAAGTAGTATGATCTACTCATAGGACTTTGTTACAGAAAGTAGCTTAATACGCTAACTCATCGAAAGACTAATTGCTCACAGCCCTTCTTTCTGTGATACCCAAGATGGCCAAAGGAACAGGATACAGCAGCTTTTTGAGAACAATGCTTAGCAGTCTATTGCTCTAAAAAACAAAACACGCGCCTAAGCATATCCCATTTTCTGAATATTTTACTAGATTCACTAAACTTATTTTATGTAACTTGCTTTTAAAATTATTTTCCAAAAATAAATGTTATTCAGTATTCACTGAATAACACTCACCCGATACCATCACCACACGATTACGCTGTAACACAGATGATTAACCTCTCTTTGGGAGAGGTCATATTTTAGCTCATTTCCAATGAGCAAAGGGGAGAAAATATTCATATTTTTTTATTCAATACCATTCTTTTGCTGAAAAGCAGATATTTGATTCATAACTCATAATAGTCACTCTATTTTTTGATATCTTTAATATTTTTAATATCTTTAATGATTTAATCAAAATAGTACTCGTACCGAGTAGCTTCTCCCATTCTAACATTTTATGTTTTTATGATTTTTTAGTTACGTTTAGCAATGAAAATTAGTTGTATTTTTATACTTTCAGCGCCAATTTCGGCTAACGATAATCCACATCCAATGTACTACCGCCCTCACTAACAGATTGAGACACAATGTGCTTTAGCAGACACAAAACTAGCAAATATAGTCCATTATTGTAGCTCTGATGTTATCAAGACGATAAAAGCTACTCCAAGCTACGTTCTTTGATTAGCGCGATCAGCTAACCAATGGGGAAGATAACTTTATTTATAGACGATCAATGGCATTAAGTTCTTTAAAAGTCTGCTCAAGGCGCATAACCATAGAGGATTGTGCAGCTCTCAACCAGATACGCGGATCATAATATTTTTTGTTTGGGATGTCTGAACCATGTGGATTGCCAAGCTGGCCTTGTAGATACTCTTTATTCTTTTTGTAGTACTGCATGATTCCTGCCCAAGTTGCCCATTGTGCATCGGTATCGACATTCATTTTGATAACGCCATATTTTATCGATTCTTCGATTTCAGCAGCAGAAGAACCGGAACCTCCGTGGAAAACAAAGTTTAGTGAGTTAGGAGGTAAACCATGTTTTTTACATACATATTTCTGCGAATCACGTAAAATAGTTGGCACTAGCTTAATATTACCCTGCTTATAGACGCCGTGCACATTACCGAAAGAAGCAGCGATAGTAAAACTTTTGCTAATTTTGCTTAGTTCAGTATAAGCATAATCTACTTCTTCCGGTTGGCTATAAAATGCCGAAGAGTCAGCATGGCTATTATCTATACCATCTTCTTCACCGCCTGTTATACCCAGCTCTATCTCTAGCGTCATACCTAGCTCCTCCATACGCGCTAGGTATTTGCTACAAATTTTGATATTCTCTTCTAAAGACTCTTTAGAGAGATCGATCATATGGGAAGAGAAAAGAGGTTTCCCAGCTTTCTTGAAATATTCTTCGCCTGCATCCAGCAGGCCATCAATCCACGGCAGTAGTTTCTTCGTGCAGTGGTCGGTATGTAAAATAACTGGCACTCCATACTGTTCAGCCATTAGATGAACATGATATGCGCCTGAAATAGCTCCGAAAACCGCTGCTCCTTGAGTCTTGTTAGTTTTGAACCCTTTACCTGCGATAAATTCAGAGCCGCCGTTAGAAAATTGGACGACAACTGGTGCTTTCGCTTTCGCAGCTGCTTCAAGTACAGCATTGATAGAGTCGGTACCAACGCAGTTTACTGCCGGTAGTGCAAATTTATTATCTTTTGCTACTTGAAATACCTTTTGAATGTCATCGTTAGTGACAATGCCTGGTTTAACTAAATCTAAAATCTTAGACATGGTTGTGTCCTGTTGCTTAACCGACCATCTGCATTAGAGACAGAGCTTTAAAATCCCAAAAAGCAAGAACTCTAGGCAAATGGCCGATAGACGTGTTCCTTCAAAAAAAGATTACTGCTTCGCTCGATTTTCTAATATCTCAACTGCAGGAAGTTTCTTACCTTCTATGAACTTAAGAAACGCACCACCGCCGGTAGAAATATAAGAGATTTTATCTTTAATGTTAAATAGGTCGATAGCTGCTAGCGTATCACCCCCCCCAGCTACAGAGAAAGCTTCACTGTCGGCTATCGCGTTAGCAACAATCTCAGTACCTTTACGGAAATTCGGGAACTCGAACACGCCCACTGGACCATTCCATAGAATGGTCTTTGCTTCTTTTAGCAGCTTTTCTACCTTATGTAACGTTTCATCACCTAGATCCATGATCTCTTCGTTATCGGCAACTGCCGATTTTTTTTTCATAATTGCGGGGGCAGTTTCAGAGAATTCAGTACCAACGCGTAAATCAGATGGAACTGGAATTCCATACTGATCACGTAGGTCTTTCGCTGCTTCGACGAAGTCTGGTTCATATAGAGATTTACCGACTTTATTGTCAATTGCTATAAAGGTATTGGCAATACCGCCTCCAACGATTACTGTATCTGCGATTTTGACTAACGACTGTAGTACGTCGAATTTAGTTGAAACTTTTGAACCGCCTACCACAGCTAACAGCGGTCTTTCCGGATTGCTCATCACTTTACTTAGCGCTTCTAACTCTGCCAAAAGTAAAGGACCTGCACAGGCGATTGAGGCGAATTTGAGAACGCCGTGTGTAGACGCCTCTGCGCGATGTGCAGTACCGAAGGCGTCCATTACGAAGATATCACACAAAGCAGCATATTTTTTTGCTAGAACTTCATCGTCTTTCTTTTCACCCTTATTAAAGCGCACATTTTCTAGTACTACCAGTTCACCAGCACCGACATCGACGCCATCGAGGTAATTTTTTGCTAAAGTAACTTTAATACCATTCAATTCTAGTGTGTTTTTTAAACAGTTAACGACAGGTAACAGCGAGAATTTTTCGTTGTATTCACCTTCAATTGGGCGACCTAGGTGAGAGGTGACCATCACTTTTGCACCTTGTTTCAACGCAGATTCGAGCGTAGGAAGAGAAGCTAAGATACGCGCTTCCGACATGATTTTCCCTTCTTTTAATGGTACATTAAAATCAGCTCGGATCAGAATACGCTTACCCGTTAAGTCCAAATCGGACATTTTAATTACAGACATGGTGAACCCTCTTGTTAATTCTCATAATTTTTGACAAGCGTAAACCGCGCCGCCTTACCTAAACCCGCTTGCAGCCATTGCTAATGTTGTATCTAGCATTCGGTTAGCAAAGCCCCATTCGTTGTCACACCATACTAGTATCTTAATTAAGTGTTGACCACTGACTCGTGTTTGCGTTCCATCTACAATGGCACTGTGTGTGTCATGGTTAAAATCCACCGATACTAACGGTAATTCTGTATAGTCCACTATACCATAGAATGCCTCTTCTGATGCGTTTTGTAGCAGCGAATTAACCTCGTAAATGCCTACTGCCTCATATACGGAAACACTGAGATCAATGGCAGTAACATTAATAGTGGGTACGCGTACTGCAATAGCTTGGAAGCGATCATTAAATTTCGGGAAAATACGGTTAATCCCAGCAGCCAGCTTAGTGTCAACTGGAATAATCGACTGACTGGCTGCGCGTGTACGACGTAGATCGCTATGATGGTTGTCGATTACTTGCTGATCGTTCATCGCCGAGTGAATTGTCGTCACAGTTCCCAACTCTATGCCGAAAGCATCATCTATTAGTTTTATTACTGGTATAATACAGTTAGTAGTACAGGAGGCGTTGGAGACGATGCAGTCAGTCTTTTTAAGGTCTTGTTCATTAACGCCGAATACAACTGTGGCATCAAGATCATTGGTACCAGGATGAGAAAAGAGCACTTTTTTAGCTCCTGCTGCTAGATGCGCTTCACCGTCCTCGCGGCTGCCATAAATACCCGTGCAATCTAGCACGACATCAGTATCAAGCTCTCGCCAGGGTAGTGACAAAATGTCAGTATGATGCAGGAGACGAATTATATCTTCTCCTACCCACAATAGATCGCGCTCTTGCCCTACATTAAAGGCAAAGCGACCATGACTGGTATCATATTTAAGCAGATGTGCCATGCAAGGTGATTCTGCCAGTTCATTAATCGCTGCAACGGTGATTTCATCGCGACGTCCAGTTTCATAGAGTGCACGCAATACATTGCGCCCAATCCGGCCAAAGCCATTTATCCCTACCCGAATGGTCATTTTTCTTTTGCCACTTCTTGCTAAAGAACACGCTAACTTGAACTTTTCATCCTGCTTTGTACAGAATATTTTCGTGCGCCCTGCCAGAAATATGCATGAAAAAGCTCAAGAACAACAATATCCAGCTAAAAAAATCAATTAAAATGATTGAGATCATATATAATCTGACTTATTAGATCTATATGATACTTTCATCATAGTAAGTACTATTACTACCTAGATATTTTCAAGTAAAAGAAATTAGGATGCGCTGCATCTCCTTCTTGCTTTAAAATTTTTTCAATTAACCACACCTGTCCTTGCGCATTAACGTTGTTAATATTAAGGCTAAATATTTAGAAAAAGTCATCAGCAATAACCGGTATTCCATTCGTAAATCAAATCAATAGATCTGATGGAACCCACATGGATTTTGAGTTTTCTCTATTCCACATATGCCAATGTACTCCCCAATTCAGTTTCTATTCTGTTGGAGATAAGATGTCCAACCGATGATCAATAAATAAATAAATATTTATGATGGCTCCTGCTAGTTAGGTGGTATCAAAAGTATATGTTCGTAATCTTTTAGGCATAAGAAGGAATAATAGAATTCTTTTCTAACTTCTTCTAACACACCATCATTTTTTTGAAACGGTTTTATAAAGCCCTACGGTTTTAGGAGACGCAGTAATACTACTCTCATGATAGTGAAATTTTAAATATTTTGTTTATTTAGTACGGACGGACGGTGCTGTAGGATGTGGTGAATATATCCATCGCTAATGTTGCCAATTTCGTTGGTGTCGCAGTGGTTTTGTTCTATGAAGTAACGTTATTCTCTTACAGAATTTTGCTCCTATTATAGTTATTCATGTCAATTTCCTGTATTAAGCGGTGCTTACTCTATTCGATATGTAACGAACCTGTTTGTTGTCAGATATTTCAAGTATTTATTTTTTTGTTTATGAAATGCATGTTTTTTTTATTAGAAATCTGCCATATAAGCATGTAGTCCAGTTTATCTGATATTAAAATTAGGGAATAATGTCCCTTGAATTTTCATGCTTTTAAACCACGTTTTTTTGCTAGGGTTTACAGCATGTTTTCAAAAATGTAAAAATAGAAAAATGGTTGGTATTTCTCATTCATTTCTTAACCTAAAATAGCCGTCCAGATGGTTTTCCGTCTAAAATAGTTAATATTCAGGTAATACCTCCGAGACTCTAACACTGATTAAATTGCTCGCGGTTTCGCCTGAAGGAGCATCAAATAGGTTAACTTGACTTAGACTATGCTGTCGCATTTAAACCATTTGCAAAGTAAGGAACAGAATGGCTAAACACCTTTTTACGTCCGAGTCCGTATCAGAAGGACACCCTGATAAAATTGCCGACCAGATTTCCGATGCCGTGCTAGACGCTATCCTAGAACAGGATCTCGAAGCGCGCGTGGCCTGCGAAACTTACGTAAAAACTGGTATGGTGTTAGTGGGGGGCGAGATCACGACTAGCGCCTGGGTCGATATCGAAGAAATTACTCGCAATACCGTACGTGAAATCGGTTATATTCACTCTGATATGGGCTTTGACGCCAACTCTTGTGCTGTATTAAGTGCTATAGGGAAACAATCACCAGATATCAAACAGGGTGTTGACCGTACTGATCCGCTGGATCAAGGTGCAGGTGATCAAGGCATGATGTTTGGCTATGCCACCAATGAAACTAACGTATTAATGCCAGCTCCAGTGACCTATTCTCACCGTCTAATGCAACGTCAGTCTGAAGTACGTAAAAACGGCATATTGCCATGGTTACGTCCAGATGCAAAAAGTCAGATTACTTTCCAGTATGACCACGGTAAAATTATTGGTATCGACGCTGTAGTACTCTCAACTCAGCACTCGGAAGATGTTGACCAACATACCTTACGCGAAGCAGTAATGGAAGAGATCATCAAACCGGTCCTACCAAGCAAATGGATCAGTGCCAGTACTAAATATCACATCAACCCAACTGGACGCTTCGTTATCGGTGGTCCCATGGGTGACTGCGGTCTGACCGGACGTAAAATAATTGTTGATACCTATGGTGGTTTGGCGCGTCACGGTGGTGGTGCTTTCTCCGGTAAAGATCCATCAAAAGTCGATCGTTCTGCTGCCTATGCAGCGCGCTATGTGGCAAAAAACATCGTTGCAGCTGGTCTGGCCGATCGCTGTGAAATTCAGGTTTCTTATGCTATTGGCGTAGCAGAACCAACCTCTATTATGGTAGAAACCTTTGGTACTGAGAAAATATTAGTTGAGCGGTTAACCTTTCTAATGCGCGAATTTTTTGATCTGCGCCCTTATGGACTAATTAGAATGCTGGATTTATTGCAACCAATCTATAAAGAAACCGCCGCTTACGGTCATTTTGGGCGTGAACACTTTCCTTGGGAAAAAACCGATAAAGCTGTCCAGTTACGCGAAGCAGCTGGTCTGTAAATTTAATTTACTGGATGCACTATTCACTTAATTAAAGAATAATTTTCGTTTTTTATATTTTCTTTATTTATTTATCTTTTTTCTTTGCATTCAAAACTTTTTCTTTTCTTAAAGACATTTCTATGGGTTACCAAAAATTGGTGTTACCGATTACAAATTAAAAATCTTTTTTATCTTATAGTTAGTATTTAATGACTTTTATTTTTTTCTTAAAATAGTTGTTTTATCGTGCTCTAATAGATGATATTTGATGAAATGTTAGAAGTTTATCAAAATTTTACTCTATCTATACATTTAATATTCTCTTGCTGAGAATGTCGAATTTTATTATAAAAAAGTGTGTAACCGATTACATTTGCGTGATCTACATCACTTTTTCATGGGAAAAGTTTTTTTAACATTCAAAAAGTAATCATGAAAAATCGGAGGTATAATGCCCAGTAATGCTCATAAAAGCAGAACGTCAAATAAGGTGATGACCTTTCTTGTCTGTTTTCTTGCGGCCCTTGCCGGCCTATTATTTGGACTTGATATCGGTGTTATCGCAGGCGCGCTGCCGTTTATTACAAAAAATTTCAATGCGACTGCACACCAGCAAGAATGGATTGTTAGCTCAATGATGTTTGGAGCGTCCGTCGGCGCTATCAGCTCTGGCTGGATGTCGTCCCATCTTGGCCGTAAACAGAGTCTAACAGCAGGAGCAATTCTATTTATTATAGGCTCACTTTGGTCTGCTGTGGTGCCTAACCCAGAAATTCTTATCGTTGCACGGGTGGTGCTAGGACTGGCCGTAGGAATTACATCTTATACTGCTCCTCTATATCTATCTGAAATAGCTCCTGAGAATATCCGTGGTAGTATGATTTCGCTCTATCAGTTAATGATTACTATCGGTATTTTTGTTGCTTATCTATCCGACACCGCTTTTAGCGAATCAGGTAACTGGCGCTGGATGCTCGGTATCATTACTATCCCTGCAGTATTATTGCTGTTAGGCGTGATTTTTTTGCCCAATAGCCCACGTTGGCTAGCAACTAGAGGTTACTTCCGCGACGCTCAGCATGTGCTAGATCGCCTACGAGATACTAGCGAGCAGGCAAAACGCGAGCTGGAAGAGATACGTGAGAGCCTGAAAATTAAACAGTCTGGCTGGCAGCTTTTTCAGAGTAATAGCAATTTTCGGCGCACTGTGTTCCTAGGTGTACTATTACAGGTAATGCAACAGTTCACTGGCATGAACGTCATCATGTATTATGCACCGAAAATCTTTGAAATCGCCGGTTTCTCTAATAGTAATGAACAGATGTGGGGTACGGTTATTGTAGGCATGGTCAACGTTCTGGCCACTTTTATTGCTATAGGATTGGTAGACCGCTGGGGACGTAAACCAACGCTAATACTAGGATTTTTAGTGATGGCATTCGGCATGGTAGTCCTTGGTACTATGCTACATACCGGTATCCATTCACAAGAAGAGCAGTATTTTTCTATCGCTATGCTGCTGATATTTATCCTTGGCTTCGCTATGAGTGCTGGCCCACTTATCTGGGTACTTTGCTCAGAGATACAGCCGTTAAAAGGCCGTGATTTTGGAATTACCGTATCTACTACTACCAACTGGATTGCTAATATGATCGTCGGTGCAACTTTCCTTACCATGCTGAATACGATGGGCAATGCCCTAACTTTCTGGTTCTATGCGCTGCTGAACGTCTTATTTATTCTGCTGACGGTGCTACTGATCCCGGAGACAAAAAATGTTTCTTTGGAACATATCGAGCGTAACTTGATGTCCGGTAAAAAACTGCGTGATATCGGCTCTCAAGATTAACATTCCTGCGCTATAACACGAAGGCGGGGCTGTAAAGCCCACCTTTATATTGGACTGTATTCTCTTTATTCTCTTTCTATATCACTCATGGATTCCAACATAGGGAGATATTTTCTATTGTCGTTGTTTTTTTTGCAGGTGTCCCTCTAATATAATACTCATAGTGCTATTCTTTAAAACTTGCCAATCATAAAACTGTAACACTCTAGCAGCATTATTTCTAGAGAAATAGAAGTGTACTTTACTTTTGATGCGGTGCTTTTTTATTATAAATCATTGAAAATATTTTTATAATACACATCACTATATCAATTAAATTGATACCCCCAAGCGTGCACCAACACTCCCTACCATCGCCTAATATTAGTAGCAATACTACTTAACGCATGATATCACATCACTGTGAGTGATGTAGTAAAGATGAGTATCTTTACGTGACTTGCAAAAACCTGTTATCAGTTAATAACTGTTCTCTAACTTTCTTTAGCTGAAATGCATCTCTTAATGAATCTGCATTCTCACTACCACCATTTTTTAATTTTTTATTTATCGAGCATAATTTAAAATTATGCAATATAAATCAATATTATGCTAGATTTAGCATAAAAACAGATTAAAAATAAGCATGTTAAAAACATCCTGTAGCGAGTAATCCCAGTCCACATATTCTACTGGGGTGCGAACCAACACCACCTTAACTTGTGTGTAAGGTAATCATAATCCTTGTATTATGCAGCAGGTTTGTTAGTGTTAAAATTAATGAGTGAAAATATCTTTTCTACAATTTTTCCGTTCTTAGATTTCAGGAGATGTATAAAAGTTCGTATCACATATTATTCTGAACTATTAGGTAGTAGATAAGTAGCAATCATAGATAAGTAGGATAAAAACGTCTTAATAAGATTAGCTACGTACTGTGCGTGTGATAACTGTAGAGTCTGGAACTTTATAAGAACGATAAAGTAACTTTTGCAACAGGATCATTTTTGATGATAGAAAGATGTATCAAAAAAATAATAAGCTTCCTGAACATCGGTCTGACAATCGCGAGTTCCATCTTTTTTTACATCTCACCCAATTTAAGACAATGCAAAGTAAAGACAGATGCTAAAAACTATTAAAAGATTATTGGTAGACTTTGCCTACACCTAATATGTTCTTAACCATATACTATGAATTTAACTGAAAAGTACTTTATAATACATGATTCTAGAATTAATACATAATTCTAGAATTAAGCATTTTAACTAAAGTCAGCGACCATGACCTTATGGAAATAGTAAAGACCGTGTTTCTAAGGAAGAACAATGATTAAAATTGGCATCGTTATGGATCCTATAGCGTCCATTAACATTAAAAAAGATACCAGCTTCGCCATGTTGCTAGAAGCACAGCGCCGTGGTTATGAAATTCACTATATGGAAATGACCGATCTTTCTATTTGCTGCGGTGTTTCACATGCTCGTACTCGTTTGATGCATGTTGAGCGGAACTTTAAAAAATGGTATGAATTTGGCAGAGAGCAAGATATCATGCTAGCCGATCTCAATGTAATCCTGATGCGTAAGGATCCGCCGTTCAATACCG
The DNA here is from genome assembly GCF_009829915.1 of Pantoea sp. Nvir. GTDB lineage: Bacteria > Pseudomonadota > Gammaproteobacteria > Enterobacterales > Enterobacteriaceae > Pantoea. The sequence goes on from NZ_SZZW01000003.1 coordinate 87,725, forward strand.
AGTTTATCTACATCACCTACATCTTAGAGCGCGCAGAAGCACAAGGTACATTAATCATTAATAAGCCGCAAAGTTTACGTGACTGTAACGAGAAACTCTATACTGCCTGGTTTCCCGAATTTACACCGAATACATTAGTAACTTGCAGTAAAGAAAAACTGTACGCATTTTGGCAAAAACATGGCGATATTATTATAAAACCGCTAGATAGTATGGGTGGCGCGTCTATTTTCCGTGTAAAGCAGGATGACCATAATTTTGGTGTGATTACAGAGTTAATGACCCACTATAGTTCATGTTTCTGTATGGCGCAAAATTATCTGCCAGAGATTAAAGAAGGTGACAAACGTGTTCTGGTAGTCGATGGTGAACCGGTTCCTTATTGTCTAACCCGCATCCCTCAGAGAGGGGAAACTCGCAGCAACCTCGCCGTAGGTGGTCACGGAGAGGCACGTCCATTAAGCAAAAGCGACTGGGATTTGGCACGTCGCATAAGTCCAACACTAAAATCAAAAGGATTGATTTTTGTAGGCTTGGATATAATTGGTGATAAACTTACTGAAGTAAACGTCACCAGCCCCACATGTGTATGTGAAATCGAAGCTGCATTCCCGATCTCCATCACAGGTATGTTGATGGACGCTATTGAAAAACGTCTAGGATGAGCTTAACCCTGGAGCTGGGATCCGTCGTGGCCAACCTAAAGCAGCATATTCACTCTGCGCTCGTCCTTTTTTGGTACATCGAATGAGAATAAATCTACAACATCATTTTTTAATCGCCATGCCTTCGCTAGAAGATCTTTTTTTTAGGCGTTCTGTGGTTTATATTTGCGAGCACAATGAAGAGGGCTCGATGGGTTTAATTATTAATAAACCGCTAGAAAATCTAACAGTTGAAGACATTTTAAAAAAAATGAAAATTAATACCGGTGGGCGTGACTCTACGATTTCTTTGGATAAACCGATATTTATCGGGGGGCCTTTAGCTGAGGATCGTGGTTTTATCCTTCATTCCGCACAACGTACCTTCTCATCCAGCATCCGTATTTCTGATACCACAGTGATTACTACTTCACGCGACGTACTGGAATCGCTCGGTACCGCTTCGCGGCCTGAGCATGTACTAGTTGCACTAGGCTACTGTGCCTGGAAGAAAGATCAGCTAGAGGCTGAACTCATGGAGAACGCCTGGCTTACCACGCCCGCTGATAGTAATGTTTTATTTCAAACGCCGATTGCTGAACGCTGGCGTGAAGCAGCGCGCGGTATAGGCATTGATATCCATAGCATTACCAGTAATGCTGGGCACGCTTGATGTCGACAAAAATCCTTTTATGCTTTGATTTCGGGACTAAAAATATCGGCATTGCAGTCGGTCAGCTGTTTACCGGTAATGTTCGCCCTCTTAACGCTTTGAAAGCACAAGACGGTACTCCTGACTGGATGCAGATAGAGAAGTTATTAAAAGAGTGGCAGCCCGATTACCTCGTGGTAGGCCTTCCGCTTAATATGGATGGATCTGAGCAATACCTCACTTCTCGTGTACGTAAGTTTGCTAGATGTCTACATGATCGCTTCGATATTCGCGTCGAGCTACAGGACGAGCGTCTTAGCACTGTCGAAGCACGCTACTGCCTATTTGAACGCGGTGGATACCGTGCGCTGAATAAATACTCGGTAGATTCTCATGCGGCTGCTATTATTTTGCAAGATTGGCTAGAAATAAATTGATATTTCTGTTATGGAATGGAGTTCTATGTATGTCAGTGCGCTTACTGCAGTACTGAAATTCACTGCAATTAACATAATACTTTCTAGTGTTCCACCCTACTCTAAAAAAAACCCCTTCAAAGATCGTTAGTCGAACACTTATGCTGTACGCATAAACATTCTTTCATAACCATGTGCCAACTGCATATGTATGTGCATTAGTCTAATTACGGCCAATCAATAAATAATGTGCTATTGTCTATTACACGCTATATTTGTGCAACATAGTAATATTAAAAAATAGCCTGCTCCCAGTAATAGTTAATGTTTGGTGAATAGTGTATTGCTATAACGGTAGTGCGCCGATCCAGATAATTCGGGTGTCTTAACCCAATACAGCATAATCGCTCCATTATATAAATTTGAAGCGTATAAAAACGGTGCTTTATTTTACAATAAAAGGTACCACAATTTCTTCTATATCAATTAATAATTTTGTGACTATGAGTTCAATCCAGCATAACTTACAGAAAATACGTCAACGAATCTACCTTGCTGCAAAGCAATGCGGACGCGATCCCGAAGAAATCACACTAGTTGCAGTAAGTAAAAGTAAACCTACAGGCGCAATCAAAGAAGCTATAGCTACCGGACAACTCGCATTCGGTGAAAATTACGTACAAGAAGGAGTCGCAAAGATTACAGCTCTGACCACACTTCCTGGTATACAGTGGCACTTCATCGGACCGTTACAAGCTAATAAAAGCCGTCTAGTAGCAGAACACTTTAATTGGTGCCATACCGTTGACAGTCAAAAGATTGCTCAACGCCTTAGTGATCAGCGCCCAATTATTCTACCGCCGCTAAATGTATTGATTCAAATAAATATTAGTAATGAAAATAGTAAATCTGGAATCATGTTAGATGCTTTACATATATTGGCGCAGAAAGTTTCAGAATTGCCACGATTGCATCTGAGGGGATTGATGGCTATCCCAGCTCCTGAGGATGACTATCAGCTTCAGCTGGAGGCGTGTCAGATGACGACTAACACCTTTCATCATTTAAAGCAATACTATCCTGAAGTTGATACGCTCTCTTTGGGAATGAGTAAGGATATGGAGGCGGCTATTACTGCAGGTAGTACAATGCTACGTATTGGCACCGCAGTTTTTGGCGTGCGGGACTATGTATCCAATACTCAATAATGATTGAGGGAACCTAATGTTCACATTGACGTTTTTAGTCAACACATTAATCGACCTGTACATGATGATGCTATTGTTGCGTGTTTGGATGAAGTATTTGCGTTGTGATTTTTATAATCCATTTTTGCATTTCGTACTCCAAATTACACAACCGATTATCAAGTCACTACACCGTATTATCCCAGATATCGGTTCGATTGATAGCGCTTCGCTGTTTCTGGCATTTATGCTAGCAACTCTGAAATATCCAATTTTGCTACTAATGCATGTAGGCGTCTTTTCAATGGACGCTACAAACTTTCTGGTAGGGCTACTAGCTCTGCTAAAGTCTACTGGTTATTTGGTATTTTGGGTCATAATTATTCGTTCACTAATGAGCTGGATTAGCTCAGGACGTAGCCCTTTGGATTATATACTAATTCAGCTAACTGAGCCGCTAATGGCACCGATTCGCCACATCCTGCCTGTAATAAGCGGTATCGATTTTTCCGCTATGATTGTAATTCTAATACTTTATGCCCTAAATTTTCTCGGCATGGACTTATTCCCAAGCCTCTGGTATCTGCTTTAAAAAAACACTGATACTATTATATAAAAAATTACGCTACTGGAAATTCCAGTAAATTACATGAATTAATGGAGATAGTTACCACCTTTAATTCAATTTCGATATCGTAGCTAAACCCGCACTAGGAATGGAGTCAATAAAATACTAGACTAACCTTTATGAAAATTACCATTATGAGAGTATACTATAAATGCAGAAAACTAGATTCTTCAGAGATGGCTAGAAACATCCTTATGGAGATAAGCATGATGTGTAACACTAGATAATTAATTAGGGTACAAGATAGTTTTGAGAAAATTAAAACATGAAAATGCCAGAAAAATTTCTGGATGGCGATCATCAAGAATATTTCTAATATATGTTAGTTAGTAGTCCCACACTATGTGAAAAATCCGACATCTCTAGCATTTTTATGGCACTTGTGCAGATGGCATAAGTCGCATCTTCGCCTCTAAATCCTTCTTTAGCTACAATCTTGTTTTCTAAGTACTAACTAAGCTAGGCACAACCGCTGCTAAATTGATCATAATCAAAACACAATGTTTTTTATCATCATAAGAACGCATTGATAATTCTGCTAGAAGTAATGTGCAATGTATAATTTACCGCCGCTAAGCCTTTATATCCACATTCCGTGGTGCGTCAAAAAGTGTCCCTACTGCGACTTCAATTCCCATGTGTTAAAAGACGAGGTGCCTCATATTGAATATGTACAACACCTACTACGAGATCTGGAAAACGATTTACTGCTAACAAACGGTCGCGAAGTACGTACTATTTTTATTGGAGGTGGGACACCTAGTATAATGAATAGCGACTCAATACATATACTAATGGAAGGTACTCGGGCGAGGGTGCCGCTGGCGGCCGATGCAGAAATCACCATAGAAGCTAACCCGAGCACTGTAGAAGCTAAGCGCTTTAGCGCATATCAACAGGCAGGGATTAACCGTATCTCTATTGGAGTGCAGAGCTTTAGTCCACAAAAGCTAGCGATATTAGGGCGTATTCATAGCGTAAAAGAGGCAAAACATGCTGCATATCTTGCAGATAGAATGCAGCTACGTAGCTTTAATCTCGATTTAATGCATGGCCTACCAAAGCAGTCGCTGGAGGAAGCGCTAAACGACCTTCATCAGGCTATTATGCTTAATGCACCACATCTTTCTTGGTATCAACTGACCATTGAACCCAATACACTGTTTAGCTCTCAACCACCGATACTACCACACGATGATACGTTATGGGATATCTTTAAGCAAGGTGATAACCTTCTTACTACTGCTGGCTATCAGCAGTATGAAATCTCATCCTATGCAAAACCAGGCTACCGCTGCGAGCATAATCTTAATTACTGGCGTTTTGGAGACTATCTTGGCATTGGGTGCGGTGCACACGGTAAGCTGACTCAGATGAATGGACTTATCGTACGTACTGTCAAAACGCTACATCCACATAGTTTTATGCAAGGTCGCTATCAGGACAAACAGTATGAGATTTTGGATGCGGAGAAGCCATTCGAGTATTTTATGAACCGCTTCCGCCTATTTGAAGATGTTCCGCACGAAGAATTTACTCACTATACTGGCCTACACAAACAGACAATTCAATCGCAGATGGATAAGGCAATAACCGCTGGATACGTAGTTGAAAGTGAAACGCACTGGAAGATCACCGATAAAGGCAGATTATTTTTGAATTCTTTGTTGGAATTTTTCCTATCAGAAGAGTAGTCGTGCAAGATATTAAAAGCCTGCACACGGATGATATCCTTGTAAAATTCAAGTTTTCTATATAAAAAGAAGTTTGGCACGGTCAATTTGTAAGAGGATGATTTTTTTTATGATTAAGATATACTACTTAAGTTAGTAGTATATTACTCGCTCTCGTACAGAGTCCTTCAGATAATTTTCAAAGTAAAATTTTTTAAATTTTATTGCGACTTGATAATATCTTTCTATGAATTAATCATTTTTAATTTCCCTTAAGATTGCTTAAGGATAGGGTTATTTATTAACGCCGTTAATGGGATTCTTTTACTAAAAATTCATCTTCAATACCACAATACCTACTACTTTGTGTAAGTATTATTTCACTCTTTCAAAAATTAAGTCCCAAATTCCATGGCCTAGTTGCTGTCCACGCTGCTCAAATTTTGTTACTGGTCGTACCTGAGGATACGTTATATATTCCTGTTTTTTCGAATTATTTTTATAGCCGTCAATATTATTCATTACTTCCAACATATGTTTAGCGTAGATTTCCCAATCGGTTGCTATGTGGAATACTCCTCCTATCTTTAGCTTATGCATTACCATCTTGGCGAACGGCACCTGTACAATACGGCGTTTATTATGGCGAGCTTTGTGCCAAGGATCCGGAAAGAAGAGCTGCACTACACTTAACGAATTATCCGATATCATCTTCTCAAAGACTTCTACTGCGTCATGATATATCAAACGTAAATTCTCTACACCCTTCTCTTTAGCCGAAGCGAGGCAAGAGCCCACTCCAGGAGCATGCACTTCAATACCAAAGAAGTTTTGCTGGGGATTATTCTGTGCCATAGTTACAAGTGAATCGCCCATGCCAAAGCCAATCTCTAGTACAACCGGCTTATTGCGTCTAAAAAGGCGCGTCATATCGAGTATTTCAGGTTGAAATTCTATGCCCATCTCTGGCCAGTATTTATCGAGCGCCAGCTGTTGCCTTTTCGTCAACCGCCTCTGGCGACGTACAAAACTACGAATACGGCGTAATGGCAACCCATTATTATCAAATTCCGAGGTGATAACGTTATTAATCATGATATATCTCTATTTAAAGGTAGGAATATAATGTAAATTTATAAATAAAAATAAGCATTGAAATCATGTTTAAATTGATAATTTAACCTATATAATGAAGAAAGACTTACTAAGTATAAAGCAATGAGTAGAAATTTCCTTCATATGCAGCAGATGTTAGAATGGTACCAATAACTTAGACGCAAAAGCCTACTATGGTAGCAAGCAAAATCACCTGACAATGTTTGAGTCTCTAAAGTGATGATACAAAAGATTCAGGTTAAATTGATCCCTTATTTTAATTAAGGGCCTTATGCTACATTTCCTCCTATAAGGAGGCAATGTAGCTGTAGCGTCACTTGAAAAATGCTAAATTTGCCTACTAAATAAGAGCTATTATGCTTACCTTAACTAAGGTTAGACAAGTTATTACGGCAAAAAACTCACAAGGCGTTGCTAGTTCATTACATCTTATTTTTGTTGTTACAGGATGGGGGGGAAACCGTCTGGTTAGAATAGAGGTTACCAGCAGGGTTATAGTGTAGACTATTATGTTTTTTGCGGTTCATTACCGAATAAGGTGATACACAACTGGCTACATGCGAGTGGTATTCATACAAAACTGAGATATTAAATGCATTTCACCATACCTTCAGTCATTTTCATCTAGATATTGTACCAATTTAAGTATTATTGTTATCTGCCGGGCCAAATGATGGAAGAACCTACTTGTCTTTTGTATAACTTGGCTGGGCTAACATTCAGTAGGGCTTGCAGTTCCGATTCAACGAATTTTATACAAGTTGCGTTCTCTACAAAAAATTGGCCTTGTACCCCTATAAAATTAAAGAGGAAAAGTGATGAGTCGCATTATTTTTTGCACTTATCTACAGCGCGATGCTGAAGGTCAGGATTTTCAGCTATACCCAGGCGAACTAGGAAAGCGCATATATAACGAAATATCTAAGGAAGCCAGTAAGATGTGGATGGTAAAACAGACCATGTTAATTAACGAGAAGAAACTCAACATGACTAATCCAGAAGACCGTAAGGTTCTCGAGCAGGCAATGATAAATTTCCTGTTTGAAGGCAAAGAGGTTCATACAAAAGGCTACACGCCACCAGAAGCATAATTTTATGGTACCTTAGAACTTAGGTCCCTCTCTTCCGGGTTAAGCAGGCTTTTACCACGCATTTACAATGAAGAAGATATTATGTGCACTGTTGGTGATCGCTCCGCTTTTGGTTTCCTGCTCAAGTAAAAAATCTTCGCAATACCAAAAAGAATGGATTAAAGATACCAATAGTTTTGATATTTTAATGGGCCAGTATGCTCACAACATCGAGCATACTTGGGGTACCAATGAGGTCCTAGTTGCTGGACCAAAGGATTATGTTAAATACAGCGACAACTATTATACCCGTAGTCACATTAATTTTAAAAACGGTAACATTACTATCGAGACAATTTCCGCTACTAATCCAATAGCTCACCTTAGACAAGCTATCATTGCCACACTGCTGGTTGGTGACGATTCCCTCGATATTAACCTTTATTCCGATTCTAATAATAACGTGATTAGTAAAGAGCCATTACTCTATGGTCAGGTACTGGACAATACTAACCAGCCTATTCGCTGGCAGGGCCGTGCAAGTAATTTTGCCGATTATCTCCTACAACATAAATTGCAATGTCGCGTCTCCGACCTACATGTAATTTATTCAGTGACTATGCTGATGGTGCCTAATCATCTTGATAAACGTGCACATAAGTTCCTACCTATGGTGCATAAAGCCGCTGGTGTGTATGATGTTGATGTGTCTCTGATTCTTGCGATCATGCAGACTGAATCAAGCTTTAATCCTTATGCGGTAAGCCATTCTGATGCGCTTGGCCTGATGCAGGTAGTACAGCACACAGCAGGTGTCGATGTATTTCGTATGAAGGGCAAGTGGGGCAAGCCAAGTCGTAACTATTTACTCGACCCAGAGAACAATATAGACACTGGAACCGCCTACCTTTCTCTGTTGCAAAAAAGTTATTTGGGTGGCATCCATGATCCTTTATCGCGCCGTTATGCAGTTATTACTGCTTACAATAGTGGTGCGGGCAGTGTGCTACGTGTCTTCTCCAGCTATAGAGATCGTGCTTTTAATGTAATTAATAATATGTCGCCCAGCCAAGTTTATAACATTCTAATGACAAGGCATCCTTCTGTAGAATCACGGCGCTATTTATATAAAGTAAGCATGGTACAACATAGTTACCATCGATACTAATAGGCAATTTATTTAATGTACGCAATTAATTTGGTAGTTACCGAACTATATCGCGGGTGTATTACATTAGGCAACCTGACAAGTTTTAATCTAGACTTTGACTTTGATATTTTCCTAGCAAGAGCTGATGGCTAATACCTTGCCGTGAACCAACAGCCACATATGAATTTTTATTCTTTCTGTTAATAAAATAATGAAGAAATTATAGAAAAAGTTTTTTATAGAAGCATGCGATAGTTGCGGTATACTCGGACTGTAATAATTATGTATTAATTAATACAATAATAAATCTGTATGTTTTGTTTTATGAACATCTGGAGCCAAAGAGGCGCACTTACAGCTAGTTAGTAAGATACTAACGCCTAAATTATTAGGCAAGGGGCTTGTTAGCTCCTACAGAATTCCGCTAGCGCTAACAGTTACTTTTTAAATTATAGAGGGGGAAATTTTATAGCTTATGAATACATATAAATTATAAACCTTCTGGTGACAGCCAGCCCCATCTTTATATTAACCTCGGCATTAACTCAGTGGAACATCTTTAAATCATTAAAAATAATTTAAAGGTATCGCGGATATTTTTTTACATACTACTTAAATTGAGTCAACACCTATACTAGATTATTTATCTGGATATTTGTGGGTGTTTTGTCAGTAAGTAGTATTTCTCTAGACCAAGATAACACTGTTCTTTAGTAAACAGTCTTACAAGGAATACTAAAGTTGGCGAGCTGCCATCTTTCCTACGTATGGTACAGCTAAATCATGACATTTTATGTTTTCAAGTCAAAAAATGAAACAGCTTCTGTTAAAGCATCCTGCTAAAACTTGCTATCCTTGCATTAAGGCATGCTGTCTCCAAAAAATAACTTCAGATGTAGTATTAGTAGAGACTAAGGTCTTACTATATAATTAGTATTATATCAGTTTGTTCTTAAAGTACACCAAATAGAGAGCTAAGTTTCATGCGTTTTGTATTATTATTTCAAATATAAATGTTTTCTTAATAAATAAAGCAAAACAAGCCTATTAATCGCATCCTCTTAGAATGGGGATGCAGTAATGAAATTAATATTGAGCAGTTTTTAGGTAAAAAAACATGGAGAAACTCCACTTCTTATTGGCATAAAAAGTAGACTGAATTGTATCATTATCTACTTGTAAAATTAGCCATATTTAATACATTGTCCATTTAACATTAGAATTATTCTACTTTTTAAAAGTAAGAAAAAACTTCTATGAAGAATAGTATACGAAAGTAAATAAAATTACTTGCTTTACATTAAAATACAAAGATGTAATTGATATATTCCATAAAAGCGTAATTATGTACTAATTTTGGCGGATTAAAGGTGTTGATTTAATCATGCACGTCTTTTATTCTCTTCTATTTTTCATTGACAAAAGAGTGAGCCTTTAAAAACAGTTCCGACTGTTACCTAAATAGAGGATTCGAAAAAACACATTAATCCGGCACAGGAGAGACCCCCCCTCTTCTGTGCCGGATTAATTAAGGTTGCTTGCTATGTTTAGCATACGCATACATACTACAAATAAAGGTAAAATTATTGTGATGGCGCTGAAAATAATGTACGACAACTCGAGAGTTGTACCAGTAACTGCTGACCGGCACTAAGAGTAGCTATCTGTAGCCGAAGCACTATGATTGTTGTCCACCCAGCACAATATAACATACTAACTTCATTGATGGGAGCAGACCGGACGTCCTATTATGCTGTAACATCAATTTTTATTCTCTTCGTAATCACTTATTTAATTTTTAATATTCGCTCCAGAACCCATACCAATTACCGCAGAATGATTTTCTTTCCAGTTCGTAATATCCATTTGTCAAAACCTCTACGACTTTTCTAGAATTAAAAGCATTAGTGGATTTTCATGCCAGCTGCAGTCATCATTATACGTAACAAACTAGCCACGATACCAAGTGCCAACACACTTGCTCCATAGATCAACACTAACCATAGAATACGTTTCCACAATGTAGATCTATTTTGATTTTGGTTTTCAACATTTTCCATCTCATTTTGAATATTGCATATCAATGGTATCCTTCTTCCATTTTTATTTTTCCTCGGAACACATAGTAACTCCAGAAAGTATAGCCAAGGATAATTGGAATAATTAGTAGACTACCTATTAGCATAAAGACCTGGCTAATTGCTGGAGCAGCTGCTTGCCAGATAGTGATGGAAGGGGGCACAATATTTGGCCACACGCTGATGCCAAGACCGGAAAATCCTAAGAAAATTAGTGCTAGAGTTAACAGGAACGGTAAGTAATGCGCTTTGCACTTGGTTGTACGAATAATACCCCATGAACAAAGTAGCACTAGAACTGGGACTGGTAGAAACCAGAACAAATTTGGAAAACTAAACCAACGGTGCCGGATAGCTTCATGACTGAACGGTGTCCAGAGACTAATAATGCCAATTACCACCAACAGTGCAATCACCAACGGTGTTACCAACGCAGACATTTTCCGATGCAGGTCATCATCAGTTTTCATAGTAAGCCAAGTACAACCTAGCAATGTGTAAGCGATTATTAAACTTACTCCACAAAAAAGTGGGAAAGGCGCCAGCCAGTCCATTACGGATCCACTAAAGTGACGGTCTATCACAGGAATACCATCTATCATCGCTCCAACTACGACTCCCTGGCTAAAGGCTGCGAGGATGGAACCTGCCATAAAGGACTTGTCCCAGAATGGACGATGCGTTTCCGTTGCTTTAAAGCGAAACTCAAAAGCTACACCACGGAAGATTAGACCAATCAGCATCGCTGTCAACGGAATCGAGAGAGCATCAGCAACGACAGAGTAAGCAAGGGGAAACGCCCCATACAAGCTTGCTCCTCCTAGAACTAACCATGTTTCATTACCGTCCCATACCGGTGCTACGGTGTTAACCATCACGTTACGTTCGATCGGATCTTTGTTAAAAAAGAACAGCGACCCGATACCGAGATCAAAACCATCCATAACTATATACATCAAGGTAGCAAAAACAATAATCGCAAACCAGATAATGGAAAGATCAATCATTCTGTTTCCCCCTCCTCGTGCAGATCGTTCAGGCTTCCATATGCTGCAGATAGTGGACGAGCTGGGGTTTTACTATGACCTGGACCACCATAACGCACATCTTTACCTTCGCCTGTAATCGGCCCTTTCTGAACTAGACGAATCATATAGATGCAACCCACGCCAAATACTGCAGAGTAAACAAGGATAAAGGCTACTAGGCTAACGCTCATGTGAAGAGTATTGCGGCCTGATACTGCATCAATAGTGCGTTGCACTCCGTAAATTACCCAAGGCTGACGACCAATCTCAGTGGTAAACCAGCCTGCTAACAACGCAATCAGCCCAGAAGGTCCCATCAACAGAGTAAACCATAAAAATGGACGTGATTGATAGATACGACCTTTATAACGTAGCCACAGACTGACCAAGCCAAGCGTAATCATTAGCAATCCCATAACCACCATTATGCGGAATGACCAGAAAATAATCAGCGAATTAGGACGATCTTCTTTCGGGAAGCTTTTCAACGTCATCAACTGTTTGTCCAAACTGTGGTTCAATAGCAAGCTGCCAAGGTAAGGAATTTCCAGAGCGTATTTAGTACGCTCCTCATTCATGTCAGGAATTCCGAATAGAATTAGAGGTGTTGCTTTACCAGGTAAATTTTCCCAGTGTCCTTCAATCGCAACAATCTTCGCCGGCTGATACTGTAAAGTATTTAGCCCATGAAGATCACCTATAATCGCCTGAATTGGGGATACAACTATCGCCATCCAGAGTGCCATAGAAAACATCGTACGGATAGCACGGTTATTGTTGCCGCGTAGCAAATGCCATGCACCAGACGCCCCGACAAAAAATGCGCTGGAAAGAAATGCTGCTACTGACATATGGAACAGACGGTACGGGAACGATGGATTAAAAATTATTTTCAACCAATCTTCAGGTACCATAATGCCGTTTTGGATAAGATAGCCTTGCGGTGTATGCATCCAGCTATTGGAGGCAATAATCCAAAAGGTAGAGATGAGTGTACCTAGCGCCACCATACAAGTAGCTAAAAAATGCAAGCCAGGACCGACACGGTTCCAGCCAAATAGCATTACGCCGAGAAATCCTGCTTCAAGAAAGAAGGCAGTTAGCACCTCATAGGTAAGGAGAGGGCCGGTGATACTGCCTGCGAATTGAGAGAATCCACTCCAGTTAGTGCCGAACTGGTATGCCATTACCAAACCGGATACTACGCCCATACCAAAGTTAACAGCAAATACCTTGGACCAGAAGAGATAGAGGTCGCGATAAGTTTCGTCACGGCTTTTTAGCCACATACCCTCAAGAACTGCTAAAAAACTGGCAAGACCGATGGTAATAGCTGGGAAAATTATGTGAAAGGAGACAGTAAAAGCGAACTGTATCCTAGCCAAGTGAAAAGCGTCTAATCCGAACATTTATGACCTCGTTGCTCTCTATAACACTATATATTTGTATATAATCAACAACGAAAACACAGCGTTAATTATTTCTATATGGTTAATATAATTCTATACGGTAAGTTACAAGAAGGACTGAGCCCTACAAACAGAAAAAGTTCAGGACGTAAAAACTATAATAATATTTTTAATATCAGTCATTTTTTTAACCATAATGATCTAGTTTAAAACTATTGTTTAATGTTAATTAAAATAACTCAATCTGAGATTATTTTTATTTAATTATTTCGTGTTTGTTGAAACAGAAGAGAGCATGCGGCTTATGCCTTCAAAAGGGGATGAAGTGTAGTACATGACGAATATATACGTGATGAAGTCACATCATCCTCGCCTGTTATTGAATTTAGAATCATACAGGACTAACATCTTGTTGTAAGAGTTATAAATAAACGGCTATCCAATTCCAATGTATATCTAGTTATGTATTAAGGATTAGCTAGCACTCATGTTGTACTCCAGAGCAGAGCGTGCACTACTATCTATTCCCCGAAATAAATTTCTCTAAATGAATAAATTTATTTAATATGCACGTTTGTATCGCTACTCCAATAGTTACTAGAGATTTGGTACTATTATAACTACCAACGGCCAATTAATGACGATAAAAAGATTAATGAGATACAGAATGAAAACAGAACTTGCAGGCTAAATCCTGCCTGCTGGCCTGCCTGCTGGTCATTCCATCATCAACATAGGGATGGTGTGATATGACTTCTCATACGGTCTACTAAGTGGTGCCTAGGGATTTAGGCGCTTGGTTATACTCTGGATGCCGATATGCTCATAATCAAATTTATTTGCGGCCGCTAAACAAACTTATGAGGAACATAATAATACCGACGACAAAAACAACCTTAGCTGACCATGCTGCTGTACCGGCGAGGCCACTAAATCCTAAAGCCGCTGCGATCAATGCAATTACCAAAAAAATAATTCCCCAACGAAACATAAGTATCTCCTTACTATAACTATAGTGAAATCTAACTCCTTATTTCTTAGCAATTTAGTTTTTTATGTCAATCAGGTATAATGTGGCCTGCCAAGTCGTAACATTAAGACCGTATGGTTAAATTATTCTCTACGCTTTTAACGCCTTCAATCTCTTTTGCGATACTTTCAGCATGATCCGATTGAGTTTTGGTCGCAACTGTACCTGAAAGTTTCACAATGCCGTTGATAGTTTTAACCGTAATGTTATGGGACGTAATGATATTGTCAGCTAAAAACTGAGCTTTAATTTCCCTAGTTATTACTGTATCCCCACGGGGATATCTTTTCAAACTTTGTAAATTACTTTCTTTAACGTGCAATTTATCGCTGACGGATTGCACGCCTTCTATTTTTTGCACAACTGCGATCACTTTTTTAATTTGATCCTTCGAAGTAACAAAACCACTGAGAGTTACTACGCCATTATTCGTATTTACGGAAATATTTGTGCTATTTATTTTTTTGGCATACAACAGAGCTGCTTTAACTTTTGCAGTGACTACACTATCATCCATAAAACCGTCTATTTTTTTCATTGAACCATTAATTTTTTTACCAAAGTTGTTAGCGCTTTGACGGGCTTGCTGTGACAACGAGTCTACGGCCAAAGCTTTATTATTTAACAGTGTGCTGCTAACCACCACTACAGTCATTAATGTTCCAATAATCTTAGTCTTATTCATCAATCTCTTCCTCCTTTTAGTCAGCTTACCCACCAGCGTGCATACGAAGAAAATAACAGCAGAAAATGGCACGCCTGTGTAAGTTAGGATGTAGGGGAAAACTACTCCTTTTTGCAAACCGACAAAATAATAATAGTCAGTGTTACGTATTTTGCTTGAATAACTAGTTGATGGCTTCCTAGTTAAGTAAAAATAAAATGTTAAAAATCTAAACAGACAAAAAGAGGGCTATTTCAGGATAGATAACTTTATTAGAAGGACAAGTTTAATGTTCACGAGTTTTACGAAAAATTATCTGAGGATAGCGCTCCTGGATTATATTTAAATGCATCATCATCGGTGCAATGTAGGTCAAATTATTACTGCTGTCTAATGCTAGGTTAGCTTCATTTTTACGCCGGAATTCGTCAAACTTCTTAGTATCGTTGCACTCAACCCATCGCGCTGTAGATACATTTATTGTTTCATAAATTGCCTCAATATTGTATTCGCTTGCCAAACGTGCTACTACAACGTCAAACTGTAACTCCCCCACTGCACCTACAATTAGGTCGTTGTTTTTGAGTGGGCGAAACACCTGTACTGCTCCTTCTTCCGACAGTTGTAATAATCCTTTCAATAACTGTTTCTGCTTAAGTGGATCACACAAGCGAATACGGCGGAACATCTCTGGAGCAAAGTTTGGGATGCCAGTGAACTTCATATTTTCACCTTGTGTAAAGGTATCGCCGATCTGAATAGTTCCGTGGTTGTATAGACCAATTATATCGCCTGGCCAGGCCTTTTCCACGTACGAGCGGTCACCAGCCATAAAGGTTAATGCATCGGAGATTACTATTTTTTTGCCAGTTCGTACCTGATGCAGTTTCATACCTTTTTCATATTTACCTGAAACAATGCGCACAAAAGCAACACGGTCCCTGTGTTTTGGGTCCATGTTAGCTTGAATTTTGAACACAAAGCCACTGAACTTCTCTTCCTGTGCAGTTACTGTACGTACATCGGTAGCACGCGGCATCGGTGCAGGTGCCCAAAAGACTAGACCATCGAGCATATGATCGATGCCAAAGTTACCTAGCGCAGTCCCAAAAAATACTGGTGTAATTTTGCCTTTTAAAAATAATTCTTTATTGAATTCGTGCGAAGCGCCTTTAACCAACTCTAGTTCATCGCGCAGTTGTACTGCTAGCTCTTCGCTGACTATAGTATCTAACTTAGGGTTATTTAGTCCCTTGACAGTGCGCACTTTCTGAATTGTATGGCCCTGTCCGGAACGATAGAGATAGATTTCGTCGTTATAAAGATGATAGACGCCTTTAAGCATTTTTCCACAACCGATAGGCCAAGTAATAGGAGCACAGGAGATCTTCAGTTCACTCTCTACTTCATCTAGCAAATCTATAGGATCCCGAATATCCCGATCGAGCTTATTCATAAAGGTCAACAGAGGCGTATCCCGTAGACGTGTAACTTCCATCAACTTCCGAGTCCGAGCCTCAACGCCTTTTGCCGCATCAATTACCATCAGACAGCAGTCTACCGCCGTCAAAGTACGGTAGGTATCTTCTGAGAAATCCTCGTGACCTGGAGTATCGAGCAGGTTAATTAACACTTCTCGATAGGGGAACTGCATGACAGAGGTAGTTATCGAGACACCGCGCTTCTTTTCCATTTCCATCCAGTCGGATTTAGCGTATTGGTTAGAGCCGCGACCTTTTACCGTACCGGCAGTGTGAATTGCTTGTCCGAATAATAGCAATTTTTCAGTTATGGTAGTTTTACCAGCATCGGGGTGCGAAATAATTGCAAAGGTGCGGCGACGCACCACCTCTTGCAAAAAATTAGACATAGGTGAAATTCTTCTCATTGAAGCAATAATCCTCATAAAGAGGACTCTGCAAAGTAATTATATTTCTGAAAATCTGGCTGGTAAAAACACCAAGCATAACGTAATTTCACCAAAAATAGTGGTCGAGAATGCATATTCTACATTAGCGATGACTACGCTCGTCTAGCTTTTGTGAAAGCTGAAATAGCATAACTACTTGCATACGCCGGTGGAAACCTCTAAGAAAATTTGTTTGTTATGTGCACATTTTGAATAACGAAATGTACACATAATAATAGATATCGATCAGGAGGTTTATAGAGATGCATGTAAGAAGTTAAAGCCCTTCAGTTAATAAATTACACCTTATAGCTACGCGATAACAGATAGCAAGATACAATCTTGCTTTGTTTATTAGTTAATATAGAATATATTATAAATTATATATTTTTATATAAAAATTAAATTAATTAATAAAAATTAACCTATCGTTTTATTTTTTCATTACATCTTTGCGCCTTTACCACAAACTGCATGTCGCGCGTAGCTATCTCAGGCCCGCCTACCACAAAGCGAACT
Organism: Pantoea sp. Nvir; assembly: GCF_009829915.1. GTDB lineage: Bacteria > Pseudomonadota > Gammaproteobacteria > Enterobacterales > Enterobacteriaceae > Pantoea. Next base: position 104,898 of record NZ_SZZW01000003.1, read on the forward strand.
TTTTATCTCAGTGTTTTGAGTAAAACCTCATCGTCATTTATGGTAATGTAAAAACCTGGAAGCAAGCGGTAGGTCAGGATATTTATGAAAACAAAAAAAATAGACACCACATTAGTCAATGCGGGACGCAGTAACCGGTATACTCATGGCGCCGTCAACAGCGTTATTCAACGTGCTTCTTCCCTAATTTTTAATACTCTCATCGATAAAAAAAAAGCTACATTAGGGCGTACAAAAGGTGAACTTTTTTATGGTCGTCGCGGTACTCTGACCCACTTCTCACTACAGGAAGCAATGAGTGAACTGGAAGGTGGGGCAGGTTGTGTTCTCTATCCCTGCGGTGTTGCGGCAATAGCTAATGCTATTCTTTCTTTCATCAAAGCAGGCGATCATGTGCTAATGTGCAACGCAGCCTATGGGCCGACCCAGGATTTCTGTACCAAAATATTAGGCAAATTTGGCGTTACAATCACTTTCTACGATCACACTATTAGTAGCGAAATTGGTACGCTAGTGCGTCCGGAAACCCGTGTGGTATTTTTGGAGTCTCCAGCCTCTATTACCATGGAAGTGCAAGATATTCCTGCAATCGTTACGGCAGTACGCGAAAAAGCACCTGAAGTAGTAATCATAATGGATAATACTTGGGCAGCAGGTATTTTATTTAATGCGCTATCGTACGACATAGATATTTCAATTCAAGCGGGTACTAAATATCTTATTGGCCACAGCGACGTAATGATCGGAACGGCTGTGGCAAACACTCGCTGCTGGGATCAACTTCGTGAGAACTCTTATATGATGGGTCAGACGATAGATGCTGATAGTGCTTACATGGCTAGTCGTGGTCTGCGCACCCTCGCCATACGCCTACGCCAACACGAAGCGAGCGCGCTCCATGTAGCTGAGTGGCTAACAACACGTCCGGAAGTAGCACGCGTCAACCATCCGGCTCTGCCGCAAAGCAAAGGACATACCTTCTGGAAACGTGATTTCAGCGGCAGTAGTGGCCTTTTTTCTTTTATTTTACATGAAAAACTGAGCGCCAAAAAAATGGCGTTGTATCTCGATTACTTCCAATATTTTAGCATTGCCTACTCATGGGGCGGTTATGAATCGCTGATTCTGGCGACTCAACCAGAAGAAATGGTAGGGAGTCGTCCATCAGGCAGAATGATAGATTTTAAGGGAACTTTAGTACGTCTACATATTGGTTTAGAACACGTTGAGGACCTAATTGCTGATTTAACAGCAGGTTTTGAACGCATTACGCAGGAATAATTTAAATATGCACTTAACAGTAGAATGGGTGACCGACCGCCGCTCAAATTTTGAGAGCGGATTAAAGCTAATAAATTCCTTGTACTTATATAGGATCGTAGATGAGTGTTTTACATAAGATGGTTTGCGCTCTCTGGAATCAGGATTTTACCGCATTGGCAGATCCAAATTTAGTTTGGGTAGTCTATAGCGCGATGTTTCTAACTCTATTTCTAGAAAACGGATTACTTCCTGCTGCATTTTTACCGGGAGACAGTTTGCTTCTACTGGCGGGCGCTATGATCTCTAAAGGTGTGATGGATTTCATCCCGACTATGATTATCCTCACTACTGCTGCCAGCCTTGGATGCTGGCTAAGCTATCTTCAGGGACGTTGGCTTGGTAATACAAATCTGGTAAAAAGCTGGTTGATAAATCTACCGGCTCAATATCATCAACGCGCGTGGCAACTCTTTAGGCGTCATGGCCTAGTAGCATTGTTGGTAGGACGTTTTCTCGCATTCGTTCGCACTATTCTGCCTACTATAGCGGGTATTTCTGGACTACAAAACAACCGGTTTCAATTGCTGAACTGGCTTAGTGCGCTACTTTGGGTAGTGATTTTGGTGGTATTGGGCTACGGCATCAATCAGGTACCCTTTATCAAACGCCATGAAGATCAGATGATGACTATTCTGATGTTACTGCCTATTATTTTACTATTAATAGGTTTATTAGGTAGTATTACAGTGATCTGGAAAAAACGGAGGTAGAAGCGAGCCTAGTAAAACGATGTATGAATATAAGTTTTTTAGAGATCATTCATCTAACATGCATGCGATTAATTATATTCCCTCAACGGAATGATAGTTTCAGTCCGTCTTCATAACCGTAAACTGATATAACCGCAAGATAGTTCTATAAATCCTGAAATAACAAATTTTGCGGATTATATTACAGTTGCGTGAAGCGTTAAGACTCCGATATCTACTTCTGCCCCAATGTATAACGTTGAGTTATATAAATAATGATTTCAATATTATGTATAACGTATAAATAATCTAGCTGTTACCTGCTGAGACATTCACTAGTACTGGTATAGAGGCGCGCTGAATAGATACAGAAAATTTTTTTATGTCTAAGAATCCCTATTCGTTATCATAGTTATTTTTAATTAATAGTTCATGAAATCTAGCAATATCACCTGTCAGGAACATACAAGATATTTATCCTCCAGCTTAACTTTTTTTACTCTATGGCAGTAACACGGTTAGCATTAAGCTAACGTTTACCACTTAACAAAGTGGTTTATCCTTTTACTTACTACTTATTTTATTTGAAATTATGATTAATTTGCTGGTTTTAGAAGAATATGCTTCATACACTAAACATATTCTTCTAAAACATAAAAGTAAAGAAGGAAATAAGTAGACTAAGATAATGAAAATTCACTACCAAAAGAGAAATAAAATAAGCAAAACGTTCCAAAATCAGTGGTGGGAATAGGTACCAACAACTGAAAAAAGATCCTGTTTGTTACTTAATCTTCATCCCCCTTGTAACTTTTAAAAAGTGTATTTAAGTATACCTTACCTGTACTTTACCGAATAAGACGAAGCTCTTCAAAACTCTTATAGCCTTAGCACTTCATCCGTACTTACGAGATCTAATCTACTAGCACCTACATCTGAAATTTATTGATTAACAGATGGCGAATCCATCCACATGCGCACATAGCTTAAACCAGTCAACATTTTTATCCGACATCGTTTATATTTTTATATCGATGCCTCGCCGTCTTAAAACTTGTCAATTAGGACCTCCGTACAATTAATCAAAATACAGCAAGAAGGGCTATGTGACTACAATCAAAGACAGCATCAATACCCTGATAACTGGCTGGATATAATTAAATAATAGTAAGAGGATAGTTATCAGTTAGCAAAAATATTTAATAGGGGGTATTGAGCAAGCATATTCTTGATACCGGTATTGCATCCTGTTCATAGATAAAAAATTATTCAGGCGATTATTTTATAGATTTTGCTTTGTAAGTCACTTTTATAAAAAAGATTTTATCGAAGAAAAAAATCTGTTAAAGCCATGTGCATGCGTCATCGAATTAATAGCATCTAGGAAAAGTTCAATTAAAGTTTGCTGCTCTTTTCTCGTATTTCAACTTCTATATTAAGTATGTTTAATTTCTCCATCATCAAAGTACGGCAGTGAGTCATCAGATTGCGTATTGACTGCATAGTATATTTACTAGTGTCAACCGGAGGAAGCATTTCGACAATCACAAGACCATTTTTCAAGCGGTTGAGGTTGATTTTGCCATGTGTATTAGAAACTACTACAGGGATGACAGGCACTCCTGCCGCCACGGCAGCGTGGAAAGCACCTGGTTTAAAAGGTAGAATACCTCTACCACGGCTACGAGTCCCTTCTGGGAACATCCAAAACGCAATATCTCTTTTTTTAAACTGGTCAATGAGCTGACTGATAGTACTATAAGCTTTCGTTCCGTTATTGCGATCTATGAGTAAATTGCCGGTCAACCAATAAAGTAGACCGAAAAAAGGGATCCAGAGTATACTTTTTTTTCCGACTGTCACTGTCCTCGCTTGAACGATATTTGCTACTGTGATCATATCGTAGTTGTTCTGGTGATTAGCTATATAGATAGCGTTGCCGTATTTATCTGCATTTTTTGGCTTACGCAGCTCTACCTTAATGCCGAATACCCAAGAGAGACGCCCAAACAAATGACCAAAAGTTGCAACGTGTCGCGGATCACGAGGTGAAAAAAGACACCAGATGCTACCAAAAACACAAATTACAATAGAGTAGACAACAACAAAAATAGCACGAAACATCAATATCATATATTTCTCATTATAGCTCGATAGAAAAGATTAGATGCGCCTTGTTTCTGGGAATTTACCTCTATTGGTAATAGCACGAGCTTGGAGTGTCCAGTTTTACTTTTTTGATGCATTGTAGACCGTGCGGCAACAATTTCCCGCAGTGTCCACGGGCAGCACGGAATTTTTGCAAGTCTTCGTTGTTCAATACTAGCTTGCGCTTGCCAGCATAGAGCGTAATTATACTGTGCTGCGGTAAAATCATCAGCCACAATAGTTTATCACTACCGTCCACCAAAGATGCCGCTGGAATAGAAATAATTTTTTTACCCTTACCTTTTGACATCTGCGGTAGCTCGTCTACTGGGAAGATCAACATACGTCCTGCCTTAGTGATCGCCAGCAGCATGTCATTTTCATGATGTATTGCCAATAAAGGCATTACACGCGCTTTATCTGGTAGCGTCAGCAACGTTTTACCAAAGCGGTTGCGAGACAATAAATTAGCAAAGATGCAAATAAAGCCATAACCGGCGTCAGAGGCAATGAGCAATTTATTATCTCTCGCCGCCATCAATACTTGTTCCACCACTGTGCCAGGCAGCAAAGACAATTTGCCGCTCAGCGGCTCACCATATCCTCGCACTGGTGGCAGAGAGTTAGGATTCAGTGTATAACTACGACCTATAGAGTCGATAAAAACGACCGGCTGATTACTCTCGCCACGTGCCGCTACTAAATAACTGTCGCCCTCCTTATAGCTCAGTACTGTCGGATCGACATCGTGCCCCTTAGCACTACGTACCCAACCCATCTTTGATAGCACGATGGTGACCGACTCTGAGGTCACCAGCTCATTTTCGCTCAGCGCTTTAACTTCTTCGTGTTCGTTTAGAGGTGAACGGCGATCGTCACCATAGGTAAAAGCAGCAGCCTGTAGTTCTTTTTTTAACAGCATATTTATCTTGCGTTCGGAGGAGAGAGTTGCCTGAATCCTATCGCGTTCTTTTCCTAGATTAATTTGCTCGCCGCGGATCTTTATATCTTCTAATTTTGCCAAGTTACGTAGTTTTAGTTCTAAAATCGCTTCCACTTGGGTTTCATCGATCCTGAAACGTGAGATTAGCACCGACTTTGGTTGATCTTCACTACGAATGATATGGATTACCTCATTAATGTTAAGAATAGCAACCAGCAAGCCTTCAAGAATGTAGAGACGGAGCAGCACGCACTCAAGGCGATGATTAAGCCGACGTTTCACAGTATCTCTGCGAAATACCAGCCACTCTGATAGGATTTCATGTAAATTTTTTACGGCCGGACGGTTGTCTAGGCCGATCATGTTTAGATTAACACGATAGCTTTTCTCTAGATCGGTGGTAGCGAATAAATAGTACATTAACTTATTAACATCTGAGAACTTATCGCGTAGCACAATCACTAGACGTATAGAATTTTTATGATCAGACTCGTCGCGGAGATCTGCCACCATAGGCAGCTTTTTATTGTGCATCTGAGCAGCGATCTGCTCCAGCACTCGTGCACCGGAAACCTGATAAGGTAGTGCGGTAATCACTGCTTGGTCGTTCTCTTTCTTCCAGACAGCACGCTGTCGAATAGAGCCACGTCCATTTTGATAAATTTTGTGGATTTCATTACGCGAAGTGATGATTTCTGCTTCAGTCGGGAAATCCGGTCCCCGTACTATATCCAGTAACACATCAAGAGTAGTATTTGATTTATCGATCAAGGCAATAAGTGCTTGTGTTACCTCACGTAGGTTGTGAGGAGGAATATCGGTTGCCATGCCAACTGCAATGCCAGTAGTACTATTTAGCAGAATATTAGGAAGCTGTGCTGGTAGTATCTTTGGCTCCTGAAGCGTACCGTCAAAGTTAGGCACAAAATCCGCTGTGCCCTGACCCAACTCACTGAGTAATATTTCAGAATATTTAGAAAGGCGTGATTCGGTATAACGCATTGCTGCGAATGATTTCGGATTATCTGAGGCTCCCCAGTTTCCCTGTCCGTCCACCAGTGGATAACGGTATGAGAAAGGCTGCGCCATTAATACCATTGCTTCATAGCAGGCTATGTCACCGTGCGGATGATATTTCCCTAATACATCGCCCACGGTTCGCGCAGATTTTTTAAATTTTGCAGTAGCGTTAAGGCCAAGTTCCGACATAGCGTACACAATCCGGCGTTGCACTGGCTTGAGCCCATCGCCGATATAAGGTAACGCGCGGTCCATAATGACATACATGGAATAATTTAGGTACGCATTTTCTGTAAATTTGTGCAGGGCAATACGCTCTTCTGCACTATCCTGCAGTAATTCACTCATTAAACTCTCATCCTTACTTTGTGGCACATAATGGTGGAATAGGGGGCGGTTTATTAAAAATCGTATTGTAAAAAATCTAAAATAATATAGTAAACATGAAAAAGCTGGTAAAAAATTACAGAACAACATTATACTCTACTGCAAACATTACTTGTGAAGAAGCAAATTAGAAATACATATAACGCTGCTATCAGATTCGCATTGCGATAAATCAGGTAATAAAAAAATACACGGACGATCGATTTCTTAGGTCATTGTAATCATCTCTATTTTCACAAGTTATTAATGAGAAAGTTATGTGTGAAAATCTGTCATTTGCGCTATACCATTGTCCAGCTAGCATAAGTTAGCGTATGATTACTCCGCTTATAACGAACGATAGGTCGGCTAAATGGGCAATATTCCATCTTCATGTTGTGCACAGGACCTCAAAAATATATAGTCCGCCGTACTTCTTTGGAGTAGTACGCGGTGACCAACAAACAAAACAGGCACACTAGGCTATTCTCAATTAGTATGAGAGAATTAGTTCTCACAGGTAGAAAAAGCGACCTGTCTTTGATGAAAGTGGAAGTACTGTATGGTACACAGTACGAAAAAACACTTTAAGGCTTTCTGCCAGTCTGTTTAGAACACGAGGTCAAGCTTGTATTAGTTTGATTTCTTAGACAGCTCAGCAAATGCAATATCGAACCATAGCGCTGTAGTCGAAATGAGCATACACAAATCTCTAAAGTAATGTTTCTTATTATTATCTACTCATCCTGTACGGATAATATGCTAATCAGCGCTCTAGCCCTAAATAATGCGTGTATGTAGTGTGGTAATCATTACACTTCAATGTTGGCCATATCGCCTTTTTCCTGCAGCCAGTGACGGCGATCTGAAGATCTCTTTTTAGCCAAAAGCATATCCATTACGCGAAGTGTCTTCTCAATATCCTCTTCTCCTACCGTTAACTGCACTAGACGACGTGTATTTGGGTCAAGCGTAGTTTCTCGTAACTGTAGCGGGTTCATTTCGCCTAAACCTTTAAAACGCTGTACATGCGGCTTGCCTTTCTTGCGCTTGAGCTGATATAGAACTTTTTCTTTTTCACTCTCATCAAGCGCGTAATGAACCTCTTTACCGAGATCGATACGGTAAAGCGGTGGCATTGCCACATAGACGTGGCCGCCTTTAACTAAAGGTCTAAAGTGCTTCATAAAGAGCGCACACAGTAGTGTAGCGATATGCAAACCGTCTGAGTCTGCATCGGCGAGTATGCAGATCTTGCCATAACGTAGATGGCTAAGGTCTTTACTAGTAGGATCAATGCCGATTGCCACAGATATATCATGTACTTCCTGTGACGCTAGTACTTCATCGGAAGAAATTTCCCAAGTATTGAGAATTTTGCCCTTTAGAGGCATGATTGCCTGATATTCTCGGGTCCGTGCTTGTTTAACAGATCCCCCTGCCGAATCTCCTTCTACGAGAAATAGCTCAGTTTTATTTAGATCCTGAGCAGTGCAGTCTGCCAGTTTACCTGGCAACGCCGGACCGCTAGTGAGCTTTTTACGCACTACTTTTTTCGCAGCGCGCACACGTTGCTGCGCACTATTAATTACTAACTCTGCTAGCTGTTCCGCTAATTGAATATTCTGGTTAAGCCAGAAACTAAATGACTTTTTTACTACCGTTGAGACTAAGGCAGTGCACTGGCGCGATGAGAGGCGCTCTTTGGTCTGGCCAGCAAACTGTGGATCTTGCATTTTCACTGAAAGCACATAAGAGCAGCGACTCCAGATATCTTCCGTCGCCAGCTTTACACCTCGCGGTAGGATATTACGGTATTCACAAAACTCGCGCATGGCATCAAGTAGCCCCTGGCGCAGACCGTTGACGTGCGTACCACCCTGCATGGTTGGAATCAAGTTAACGTAGCTTTCGGTCACTAGCTCTCCACCTTCGGGTAGCCATAGCAGAACCCAGTCAATCGCTTCAATCTTGCTGGAAAAGCTGCCGACAAAAGGTTTTTTCGGCAGTGTCAATCGACCATTTACCGCTTCGCACAAGTATTCAGATAGTCCATTTTTATAACACCAGTACCGTTCAGTATTGTTGATTTTGTCCTTAAAAAGGATCTTGACACCAGGACAAAGCACTGCTTTAGCTTTTAGCAAATGGGTTAAACGATGAACGGAAAAGAGCGGATTATCAAAAAAACTTTCATTAGGCCAGAACTGCACCCGCGTGCCAGTATTACGTTTAGCCACCGTGCCAGTTTTAGTCATTTTCTGTATCTTTTTCCCATTCTCGAATAAGAGATCATATACTTCCCCATTGCGGCGTACTGTGACTTCAAGGCGTTTCGATAGCGCGTTTACCACAGAAATGCCGACGCCGTGCAGGCCACCAGAAAACTGGTAATTTCTGTTGGAAAATTTACCACCAGTATGTAGACGACAAAGAATCAATTCGACCGCAGGCAGACCTTCTCCCGGATGGATATCTACAGGGATACCGCGTCCGTCGTCAATTACTTCCAAGGACTGATCTGCATGCAGAATGACCTCAACATGTTTCGCATAGCCCGCTAGTACTTCATCGATGCTATTATCAATAACTTCTTGACCCATATGATTAGGAAGTGTTGTATCAGTATACATACCAGGACGACGGCGAATTGGTTCAAGGCCAGTCAGAATCTCAATAGCATCTGCGTTATAGCTTGATTGATTCATAATAAATTTCTAATCAGACATGTAAAATTTTGTGGAATTTACGAAAGTAAATAGTAATTAATACATAAAAATTAATAATTTTGTAACATATCGCTCGAATCTAATAACCCCATAATTACCAATCTCTTCCACTGCTTTTCAACACACGCTGTAGTCATGTATTTCTTTGCTACTCGGTTGCTGAAGCTAATAGAGCTAATAAGGCGCTTTTAGCAGATAGGAGATTAACTTCTATAAATTTTATATCATAAATAAATATGCTAATACTTTAGCATATATTACTTTCAAATTCGGGTATTCTGGATTAACACGAAGTATCAGTTAGCAGTTTAACGGTATGTACCCACTGAATTAACGGATATAGAAGGCAGAGTAAAACTTTAAGAAAGTTAAGTGGCAAAATATATGTATTGTAATACATCACTTTAATTAAGATATGTAAAGATAAGGCTATACTGAAGTTGACTTCCAAAAATAGCTTTGTATCTAATGTTTTAACATCTTCTACTAGTCACTGGAGAAATTCTTTTATACTCTTACTCTGCAGAGTAACTTTGTGTTACACTGTTATGTAGAATGGCACGAAGCTGATAAGGCCACTTTTTAGTATATATTGCATAGTTAAAATCATCAGTACCTAGATTGGCAATATTATAGAACCTGTTAAGCGCCTTATTAGTAAGGCGGACTTCTTTCTACTTGTAAGCTTTTTCTCGTTATAATGGTTGCCGAATGCACTGCTATGTATAATCTTGTTTCAGTATCGGTACTGTTTTACCATTCCTTCCGCTCAGGAATGGATTAAATACGTTGGTGGGTACTAATCTAAATTTATCATTCGTGTATATTTGTAGTAATTAAAGTTCATCATATTGCTGTGCAGATTAATTATGTCTTCAGTAAGATATACATAAAAAATCTAAGACGATGGTAGCAACAGGTGCTATAAGATGATTAAAAGTTGCATCGTTAAAATCGTAAAATAAGATGTGCTTAACCATTTATACTTTTACTACAAAACGATAATATTCAAAAATTAATATAAAAAATATTATTTGATAGATTTAATTTTTCTCGTTTTGCAACCGCCGAAACCAAATTAATATAAGTGTATATTATGTATATAAAATATTTATTTTATTAAATATTTTTATATAAGCGTACAGGGTCTGGGGGAAAAATAGCAGTAACTGCTAAATTTTATTTATGTGGTATAAAACATATTAATGTGGCTGTTACTGATAAGGAGGTAAAAATGTTAGAAAAAATCTGTCAGTTAGCACGTGAGGCTGGTAACGCGATTATGCTTATGTATAAAAAAGAATCTATGTTAGACATTTCTCGTAAAACTGACAACTCTCCGGTGACTATAGCAGACATTGCCGCACACAATATAATTCTGCAAGGTTTGAGGAAATTAATACCAGAAGTACCAGTGCTGTCGGAGGAGGATCCTCCCACGTGGAGCGAGCGTCAGCAGTGGCAGAGCTACTGGTTGGTTGATCCACTTGATGGTACTAAAGAGTTTATCAAGGGCAATGACGAGTTTACCATCAATATCGTGCTAATTAATCAAGGCAACCCGGTATTGGGTGTAGTATATGCACCTGCGTTGGATGTGCTTTATTCCGCTACAGAGAGCAAAGCCTGGAAAGAAAAAGATGGTCATAAAGTACGGATTCATGCATGTAATGCGCGGCCACCACTGGTCGTAGTCAGCCGTTCACACGCCGATGATGAACTTAAACAGTATCTTAAACAGCTTGGCGAGCATCAAACTATTGCCATTGGCTCGTCGCTAAAATTTTGCTTAGTGGCAGAAGGAAAAGCTCAACTTTACCCTCGTTTTGGTCAGACTAATATCTGGGATACCGGTGCAGGACATGCCGTTGCTATTGCAGCTGGTGCATACGTCCGCGACTGGCAAGGTAAACCACTTGATTATGCACCACGTGAATCCTTTCTTAATCCCGGGTTTCGCGTTTCACTGTTTTGACAGCATTAGATAATAGTTTGTCCTAATAAAACTAAGCTGATTGGCTGTGTTACCTAGTCCTAAGTCATGTGGTACTTTGATTCAATTTGTCCGCCCTTTTTACCAGTACACGGTTCTCTGCTTTTCTACTTTAGTTTTTGTAGGTTTTACTATATTGGCACAGCTGACTACTGATCGTTGATTATTGTAACCAGTAGTTGATATATAAGATCACTGTCGATATCGTTTACTTCAAAAGTATAGCCAGCAAATTACTTCAAAAGTATAGCCAGCAAATTTGACGAAATCGCTACGCTTCAGGATTTTCTGCAAAATATACATCATAAACCCACCAATGTTTTCATAATTGCCAGATTACGAAAATTCTTCGCTATCTAACACACATATGACGTCATTAATCGACGTGCCGGCCTCTATTCACCAAGAGTTCTCATCTCGTGCCATCATTTGCTCTTCTAACCCTTGACCATTAGATTATCCATTAAAGTATTCATAACATCATTTAATGTGATAATTCCTCATACTAACGCACATTCTCATGGTCACTGCACCAAGTCTTCGCTTGCAGTTTTAAAGCTTTCTAGAGGTTCTGAGAGGGTCAACGTATCCAGCAAGATCGGCGGAATGGGGATTTGTAAACCGCTGTGCAGCGCTATCTCTGATTGTTGAGTAAGCGCAGCAGCAGTTTGCATTTTCAAGATGTTTTCTTGTTCCCGTAGCTCAAACTAGATGACGTTTCCTCGCGAAATCATGGAAGAGGGCACAATATGCTATTTAACATCGAAAACGTTCTTAATCAGTTCGTACTCTTGTTCACGCAATACACCAGCTAGTGCTCCAGTTTCCACCACCGCGTAAATATCGTCAGAAATAATTTGATCTTTGCGCACCATAGTAACTTAAAAGTGTGAAACAAGACGTTTGCTAACCGGTTAAATAACCAGACTGCAGGGTTCTATACTAGTAGGTAGAAGAGTATAGGTTTGATAATGTGTAGCGCAATTACCTCAGATGCGATCATGACGACAGGTTTGAATATCAGATCATCAAATAAAATAAATACATTAGTAACGGCAGAAAAGGAACAAACAAAGCTAAGCTGCTCGGCAAGAACTGGTACGTCGATTAATTCGCTAAAAAGCTACTAAAGGTAGAAGAGAAAGCTGCGTCTCCGATTATACCGCCGAGAATGGCGACCTTATTTAGTCCAAGCACCACGGTGAAGAAAGTACCGTGGCGTTTCTTCCATCTTCAGTAAATACTGAGAAGTTGATATCGCCTTCTTTTCTAAAAGATTATCAATTTATTATTTTTGGCTTTAAAAGCTTACAAAAGCACGTACTGCTTATATTCATTTTTCTGTCTATGTTATACAGGCCAAAAATATTTATGCCACATCTGGGGCAGAATTGTACATTAAGCTGTGCTTGAGCCGATTTGAATATAAAGATAGTGCCTGAGACATTCTCTGTAACGTGTTTTTCTGCATAGTCCAGTTCGATACAATTGGACATATCTACTGTACAACAAGTGCATCGGTCAGATTATTTATTAAATGGGGTATTATTTATCTTAAATGATGTTTGTTCCTAAGCCATAGTCTGCTTTCTACGGCTATCATGTTAAAAGTACCGTGTTATATTCTCATCCAGATATATATAACTCCCTATAAAATAGGGATAGGCATGATAGGAGTGCGCGTGCCAAGAATTCACATCTTTTTGATAGCCTGTTTACTGATTACTTTACCGGTCGTAGAAGCAGCGAGAATACCCCTTCAGGTAGAAGGCTTACCGGGAGATCTTAACAAAAATTTGTGTGAACGTCTCTCCACTATTGCTACAAATATTGCTACAAATAAAGTGTACAACGATAGTTGGTTTCGTACACGCGTCTCAGAGGCGATACAGCAAGAGTTAAAGACACTCGGTTATTATGATCCCAATATCACTTTTGAATTGCGTTCTACTGAGTTGCAGGACGGAAGAACAGTGCTAATCGCACATGTGAAACTGGGTGAACCGGTAAAAATAGTAGGTAGCAGTATTTTGCTTAAAGGCGATGCTTTGTACGATCCTGACTATCACGATTGGGTAAAAAAGGGCACGCCGATAGTAGGGCGCCAGCTTATCCACGCCGAGTATAACAAATTTAAAAGCGGCTTTACTAAACTTGCGCTACGTAATGGCTACTTCGACGGTAATTTTAAAAAAAGCCAGCTTGGTGTTTCAATCGAGCGGCACGAAGCTTTTTGGGATATCGACTACGATAGTGGCCAGCGTTACCGTTTCGGAGAAGTCAACTTTTCTGGATTGCATATCCGTAAGGAATATCTGGAGAAACTCGTGCCTTTTAAAAAAGGCGAATACTACAGTGCGAAAAATTTAGCCGAGTTGAATCGTAGGCTCTCTGCTACCGGATGGTTTAACTCCGTAGTGATCACACCAGAATTTAAGATAGGGCAAAAAACTAAAATCTTGCCACTAAACACGATGGTATCACCTCGTACTAAAAATACTGTAGAAACTGGTGTTGGTTACTCCACCGGTGTTGGCCCACGCCTTAAAATAATTTGGAAAAAGCCTTGGGTAAACGATATGGGGCATAGCTTAGTGGCTAGCACCTACCTCTCCACACCAGAGCAGCAGCTCGATCTTAGATATAGAATACCGTTATTAAAAAATCCGCTGGAACAGTATTACCTTTTCTCTGGAGGCCTGAAGCGCACTGATCTAAATGATACTCATTCCGATACTACTATGTTTGGTGTGTCACGTTACTGGGAAAATAGTAGTGGCTGGCAGAATGGGATCAACCTACGCTGGAGCTGTGACTATTTTACCCAGGGTAGTGTTACCAACAACTCCATGCTGCTTTATCCAGGCATCCTTCTTAACCGTACACGTTCACGCGGGGGATTGATGCCAACATGGGGTGATTCACAGCACTATTGGTTATATGTCTCTGACACTACTTGGGGATCAAATATTGATTTCCTTATTTTCCAGGCACAGCACGTTTGGATCCGCACGGTAGCAGAAAAACACCGTTTCGTGTTACGCGGTAATTTCGGCTGGATTGGCACCAACGATTTCGAGAAAGTTCCTTCTGATCTCCGTTTCTTTGCAGGGGGAGATCGTAGCATTCGCGGCTATAAATACAAAAATATATCACCGCATGATGAAAACGGCAAGCTAACTGGAGCTTCAAAACTGTTTATCGGATCTTTAGAGTATCAACAAAATATATTTGATAAATGGTGGGGAGCAGTATTTATCGATTCAGGCATAGCAGTTAACGACATCAAGCAGAGCAATTTTAAAACCGGTGCTGGTTTTGGTTTACGCTGGGTATCGCCGGTCGGGCCGATAAAACTGGATATTTCTAGCCCAATTGGCAATGGCAAGAATTATAGTTTGCAAGTTTATATCGGACTGGGGCCTGAGCTATGAAGCTGTGGAAAAAAGTTCTAATTAGCCTTTTAGTTTTTCTACTGCTACTTTGTGGAGTGGTATTTTTTATTAGCACTACACCAGGTCTGCACCTTATCCTGAATGGAGCGGTAAGCTGGGTACCAGGCTTATCAATTAAGCAGGTAGAAGGCGGCTGGCGTAATCTGACTATAAGTGGTCTTCACTATGAAATACCTGGTGTTAGCGTCGATGTTAACACTTTTTATTTGGCTGTCAATCTAAATTGCCTGATACATTCGTCATTCTGTATTAGCGATAGTATGCTGAAAGACGTAAAAGTGGTGGTCAACAGCAAAAAGATCACAACTGCTCAGGAAATCTCTTTACCTGAACAGGAGAGTAGTAAAGGTACTTTTCATACCTCTTATCCGATTATCCTCAGCCACCTCGCCCTACATAACATTAATGTAAAAATTGATGAGACCACTATCTCGTTACTCGATTTGACCACTGGACTGCAGTGGCAGAATCGAGTATTGACGTTTAATGCCACTCATACCCATAGCCTACTCGTCGCGCTTCCAAAAGTAGTAAATAAAGGGGTAATGCAACCAAAGGTGCAATATCCACGAGACGATGAAAAATCTCTGGGAGAAACCCTGCAGGCAATTTTTTCTAAACCTCTGCTGCCGGATCTACACGATTTTAATTTACCGCTTGATATTGATATGCAAGAAATGGTTGGCGAACAGCTATGCCTAACTGGTGATATTAACATTGCGGTGAATCGCTTTTTGCTCAAAGCGAAGAACGTTGATCATAAACTGCAGCTGCAGACCTTAGATATCGATTCTAACCTTGGAAAACTTCATGCTAGTGGTGAGGTAACGCTTGCAGATAACTGGCCAGTCAATTTAACAATTAACAGTATGTCTAATGTTTTTCCGATGAAAGGCGAAAAAATAATACTGGATCTGAGTGGTGCCATATGTAACGAATTAAGGGTAGGGTTAGACTTTACTGGTCCGGTAAACGTGCATCTCAAAGCCGCCACTCAGTTATCGGTTACTGGTTTACCTCTTTCACTGCAGCTTACTAGCCGGCAATTGCGTTGGCCATTTCATGGTGCGCTGCAATATCATGCAGATAATTTCAACTACCAATTTAAAGGTAAAGCCACACACTATGTAATGTCATTACATACGGCAGTCAAAGGCAACAGAGTTTTACCTGCAATTATCGCTCTAGATGGCGAAGGTAACGTTAAGCACTTCAATATCAACAAGTTGCACATTAGTATGTTGCAGGGCAATGTTGATCTTATAGCTCTAGTGGATTGGAGTAAAACAATCAGCTGGCGCAGCATACTGATGCTCTCCGGTATTAATACCGCACGGCAATGTCCTAACTGGCCAGTGCAGTTGGATGGTAAAATGACCACATATGGCAGCTTCTACGGTGGTAGCATCTGGCAGATCAATGTACCACAGCTGCAGCTTAAGGGTAAAATTAAACAAAACATTTTGAATGTTGAAGGTGCGTTGAAGGGTAACGGTTATAAACAATGGGATATTCCCGGTATTAAAATTAATTTTGGATTCAATGAACTGAATGTAAAAGGCACACTAGGAAACCGCCTTAATTTGGATGCAAATATCGACGCTACCCATCTGAATAATACTTTGCCTGGTCTGGGAGGCATGGCAAAAGGCATCATCAAATTACGTGGCACACCTCAAGATCTCCAGTTGCGGGCATATCTTCATGCCACTAACCTTCGTTGGCAGCAGATAAGAATGCGTAGTATTGAATTAAGTGGTGACATACATTCCAGCGACCAGCTTGTAGGGAAGGTCCAACTATGTGTTAAGCACTTTAAGCAAGATACGCTTCATATCAAGATGATGCAGTTAACCGCCGGAGGTAACGAAAAAGCGCATCAACTAAAATTTATGGTATATGGCGAGCCTATTTCTGGTCAGCTTGTGGTTGACGGTAGCTTCGAGCGCCATAATCAACGTTGGAGAGGTATGCTTAACAACACGCACATCGCTACTCCAGTTGGGAAATGGCGTCTAATACATACGCTAGCTATTGATTATCTCAATGCAAAGCAGACCGTAACTATTACCCCGCACTGCTGGGAAAACTCCAATGCACAATTCTGCGTGCATAATCAAGTAGAAGTCGGGCCAAGAGGCGGACATCTGTACGTCAAGTTTCACCATTTCGACTTGGCGATGCTTAAGCCATTTCTTCCTATTCAAAAAACCCAGATTACTGGTATGTTTAGCGGTGAATCGATTATCAATTGGACATCGACTGGTACGATGCCGACCGGTAATATTTTGCTTAAAGGAAGTGGTGTTAAGGTAAGGCAGGCTATACAGGGCAATACAAAGTCCATCTACTTTAATAATTTAAATTTCAATGTGGGTTTGCGCGATGGCCAGACGAATTTTGACTGGCTTATTCGCATCTCTAAGAACGGCCAGTGCGACGGTAGCGTACAGATCAAAGATCCGCAAAATCGCCGTGTGTTGGGCGGTAATATTAATATCCGTAATATCTCTTTGGCAATGCTGAATCAAGGACTAATGCAAGGCGCACATATCGAGGGTAAACTTAACGGCAACCTTTATTTAGGAGGTAGTGTTAAACATCCACAAATTTTTGGCAAACTTGCTTTGCAAGGAGTCGATGTTCACAGTAACTTCATGTTGATCGATTTAACCAGTGCTAATCTGAACATGGTGTTCAACGGAATGAGCTCAACGGTCAAAGGTTTAGTTCAAACCGCGCAGGGAAATATTAATCTTAACGGTAATGTAAACTGGAGCAAATTTGACAAGTGGCACGCGTATATTACCGCACAGGGAAGCCGTGTACGTATCATCGCACCACCGATGGTACATATAGATGTCTCACCGAGACTAGTGTTCAAGGCGACGCCAAAGACATTTAATCTAGATGGTACAATTGATGTTCCTTGGGCACGTATTACTGTACATGACTTGCCGAAGAACTCTGTGGGTGTTTCGTCAGATGAAGTGTTGCTAGATACAAACTTCCAGCCCCTCCGACCAAAAACTGCTTCGATTCCGATTAATAGCAACTTATTGATCCATATTGGAAATGATGTACGACTTTCTGCCTTTGGATTGAGAGCAAAACTTAACGGTGATTTAAAAATAGTACAGGATAAGACCGGGTTCGGCTTAAACGGACAGATTAACATTCCGTCGGGCCGCTTTCGTGCATACGGTCAAGATCTGATTGTACGCAAAGGGGAACTACAGTTCTCTGGGTTACCGGATCAGCCCTATATCAATATAGAAGCTATTCGTAATCCAGAAACCACTGAAAATAATGTAAATGCTGGCCTGCGTATTACCGGCTTAGCTGATGAACCGCAGGCAGAAGTGTTCTCTGAACCGGCGATGCCACAGCAGGAAGCTTTTTCTTATTTGCTACGTGGACAAGGACTTAGCAGCGATAGCGACAACAGTGTGTTAACATCATCTTTGATCGCGCTGGGTATTGCACAAAGTGGACATGTTATAGGTAAAATTGGAGAAATGTTTGGTGTCAGTAATCTTGTAGTCGACACTACCGGCGTGGGTGATAATCAACAAGTGCAGGTCAGCGGCTATATATTTCAGGGTTTACAATTAAAATATAGTATTGGCATTTTTGATTCATTGGCAACTTTAACTTTGCGTTATCGCTTAATGCCTAAACTCTATTTGGAGTTTTCATCTAGTGTCAATCAAGTGCTGGATTTGCTCTATCAGTTTGAATTCTAAAAAGTAAATAATTACTTAGGGCAGGTCACAATGGAGGAGAGAAATAGCCTACTTTATAGGGGATTGTCGATAGCTAGGGAAAGATGTCAGTTGAAGGGGTGGGGTATATAAACTATATATACAGCCTGGGTAATGGCCCAGGCCCTATGATACGCGAAAAAACTTTCTATTGTGAGGTTTATAGCATCAGTGATATTACGATGGTACGCTAAACAAGTAAGGTCATTATCTTGATTGTTTTCTAGATAGAGCAAAATGCGTTATTATACATTGCTTAGAAGACACTCGCTCAAGAGTATCGGCATAATCATTACTGTTTTTGCGCACGCGCAAAGGCAGTAATGATTTCAGATTGAGCAGCTTTAGCATCATTCCAGCCTTTAATTTTGACCCATTTACCTTTTTCCAAATTTTTATAGTGCTCAAAGAAGTGGGTGATCTGAGCGCGCAGCAATTCTGGCAGATCGCTTATTTCTTTGATGTGATCGTAGTCTTTAGTTAGCTTAGTGTGCGGTACCGCTAATAATTTGGCGTCTTCTCCAGACTCGTCGACCATTTTTAGTACTCCAACTGGACGACATCGGATAACAGAGCCAGGCTGCAGCGGATACGGTGTTGGGACCAGAGCATCAACCGGATCACCATCTAGTGCTAGCGTGTTGTTGATATAGCCATAGTTACATGGATAGAACATCGCTGTAGGGATGAAACGGTCTACGAATAGAGCTCCAGAATTTTTGTCAATTTCGTATTTGATTGGTTGAGCGTTAGCTGGAATTTCAATAATAACATATATATCTTCTGGCAGTTTTTTACCTGCCAGCACTTGGTTGAAACTCATAGGAGTCCTTAAATTAATTATAAGGTAGGTATTAGCTATTATACCTAACTAACTCTAAAAGTATGCTAATTTTCATCTTTTAGAAGATATTTCGTGTTACTTTATTTTGATGCGAGAAACAGAGCAGTGATTTTCCGTAGCAAATATTGGTTAGATCCAGTACTCTAAAAAAGAAGACGATATCAATTGCTGTAATAATTAATAACCCCATTAGTAATTAGAATTATTGCGTATTAACTAATATTAATACTACGTGTTTCTAACAACATTCTGAAAAGATTCACAAGAATCACATGTATCAACTCGATTGACCAGTTTATAACACTTAGCAGCTTTACTGGTTTCATTTTAAAATGGCATTACAAAAAGTAAAAGCATGATCACCGTATTTTACTTTAAAGTTTATATTTAATGAGCTGCTGTTGAGGATGTTTATATAGAAAATACTTGAGTTCTTCTAACGTGAATTCCCTTTAGAAAAAGGGAACAGTGCTATTATAGGGTAATATCTCCTTATATGAAGGAGATGTTTCGTGCTATTACTTTATTTTTCGTCTGTGTGTTCAACGAAGAACATCCATGGTGTACACTTATTACAGAGCACACGTAGTTTATTATTAATATTTATGTAGATAGTAATGCTATAATAAAAGATTATTACGTTTTTTAGAGGTTACGTGGAAATTCTTTATTAAAACACCGATGAAACAAAATGTAAAAAGATTGCTAACATTTATTCATAGTACCAATGAACGCTAGTCTATCCCTTTGAGGAAAATTACAGAATTAACTATTTATTATTCTTTTACTGAGGGCAGTAACTCTTAAAGTTGATTATTATCATAAGTTTTGTAGGCATTGACGTAAAGTTTAAAATTAGCGACATTTAGGTCATTACCCATTAAAGATTATCAAACAAGAGTACAGTTCTACTATATTTACAATATTCGACAGGTTTTGAGCTCAACATAAGTATTTTTTTAGATTTAATATAATTTTATCTTTTAGGTAACTTATAAAATACAGGTCTTTTATAAAAAAGAATGATTGATTCTATTAGATTTTTACACTATTTTTATTTTCTTTTGTGTATTGTGGAGCTTATCATCATAGATGTTGGTGTTGAATATGAGTATGGAGCGCTCTTGCCTTGTTCAATGCTTCACTGATCTACTCAATTAAGTAATCGTACAGTATTCGTATGTTATAGAATGACGTAATTTGATATTTGATAGTTGTAACGATTCTTGATCTTATCAAACGCCTGGCTTATTGACTTGAGCCTCAATTGCAAAGCAATAACTGATTATCTATAGCTGATAGTATTGACCTTCTTTCTTAATACATTTTGCTTAAGTTTATTAGCGTTAATATCGGACAGCAGTTCTTATAGTAAGCTTCTTTATAGTATTTATATTTAGTTTAAATAAGTTTAACGCCTAAGCCTTTCAGCTCTTTACAGGTGCGTTTAATTGAGATTTTACTTATCCATCATCTCTTCTTTTAATTATTTAGAATATCTTGTGGCTACTTATGAGGCTGTTTATTGATTTTCAATGATTTCTTAAAAAAAGCGTATTCCTACTAGTTTATTGGGTAATTGCGAAATTATTCTCTAATTCTGATAGACTTAAAACTTTTATCATAATACTAGATGGTAGGACTATGAACTTATCTATTCAGGTCTCAGAACAGCGACAACTATTAGAACAGGCAGTTTCTCAAGTACTAGATTTAGCAAAAGTTATTACCGATGGTGTGGAAGTGGCAGTGACTAAAACCATAGGAATAAGTGTAAGTACTCGTTATGGTGAAGTGGAGAACATCGAGTTCAATAGCGACGGCGCACTGTGCATTACTGTTTATCACGAGAATCGTAAAGGCAGTGCCTCTTCTACCGATGTTACTATAAAAGCGATTAAACGTACCTTACAGGCAGCAGTAGATATCGCACGTTATACTTCAGTTGATCCTTATTCTGCGCCGGCAGATGCTGATTTGCTCGCTTTTGACGCACCTGATCTCGATCTTTATCATCCTTGGGAAATTAATGCTGATCTAGCAATTAGAATTGCCGCACAAGCAGAGCAGGCTGCATTACAAGCCGATCATCGTATCACAAATACTGAAGGGGGAAGCTTCAACAGCCATGTCGGCATAAAGGTATTTGGCAATAGTCATGGCATGATGCGTAGCTATTGTTCTAGTAGACATTCTTTATTAAGTAGCGTGATCGCTACTCAGGACGGTAATATGGAGCGCGATTATGCCTATACAATTGGTCGTGCTTTTGAGGATCTAAAGAGTCCAGAATGTGTCGGTAAAGAGTGTGCTCGCCGCGTATTAGCACGCTTGTCACCTCGTAGACTTTCTACCATGACAGCACCAGTTATTTTAGCATCGGAAGTAGCCACTGGTTTTTTTGGACATTTAGTCGGCGCTATTAGTGGCAGTAGTGTTTATCATAAATCTACTTTTTTACTTAACTCATTAGGCCAGCAAATTATGCCTGAATGGCTTACTATTCAGGAGCAACCACATTTAAATAAAGGTTTAGCATCGGTGCCTTTTGATAGTGAAGGAGTACGTACCCAGGCACGTGATATTATCTTAAATGGTATATTGCAAACCTGGTTACTCACCACCTATTCGGCACGAAAGCTAGGGTTAAAAAGTACTGGTCATGCGGGTGGTATTTATAACTGGCTTATAGATGGTCAGGGATTAAATTTTAAAGATTTATTGAAACAAATGGATCGTGGCTTAGTGGTAACTGAACTAATGGGGCAGGGCGTAAATATCATTACTGGAGATTATTCACGTGGTGCTGCTGGCTTTTGGGTAGAAAATGGTGAGATTCAGTATCCTGTAAGTGGGATTACTATTGCTGGTAATCTCAAGCAGATATGGCGTAATATCGTTGCAGTAGGTAACGATATTGAAACACGCAGTAATATACAATGTGGTTCGGTGTTATTGCCTGATATGAAGATAGCTGGACAATAATAAATTAACCTCAGTTTCTAAAAAGCAGCACTTTAGCTGCTTTTTTTATAAAAATTACTTATAGTTATATATTTGTTTGGGTGAAATCTGAGACATAGTCAGATATTAGGTATTAGGTATTAGGTATTAGGTATTAGGTATTAGTAATGTTATATGGTATTCTAAATGATAGAAAATGCCAATTTATACGTATAAAATATTTATTTACTTTAGTAGTGTAAAAGCAGTGGTAACATGTTTTACGTTGTTGACTCTGCTAGCTATATCCGCAGCTGCTGTTGCTTCTTTTTTAGTGACTAAACCTAAAAGAAAAACTTCACCGTTTTCTGTAATGATTTTTACGTTAGATAATTTTACTTGATTACTACCTAGTAACTGGGATTGAATTCTAGTAGTTATCCAAGCATCAGATGATGCAGTACATAAATTTATTTTTTTGCTAATTCTAATTTCGTTATAGACATCAGTGGAACCTTTTACGTGTAAAGTCACTTCTTTGGCGCGGTTCACAATCTTTTGCGATAGCGCTTGGCCGGTTAATAGCACTTTTCCTTGATAGACGGTAGTGATAATGCGTGAGTTGGTTTTAATCTGCTGATCTCTTGCCAGAGTATTTCTGATTCGTAGTTCTAGAGTATTATCTTTGATTTGTGTAATGAATGTACGGGGATCGATAGCGGTTTTTGTAGCCACGGCTGTGCCACCGGCGGTAACGACGGCGGCACAGCCGTGCAATAGCGCGGTAGTTAATAACATTGCAATAGTATTCAATTCCTTCATATATGCTTCTTCAATTATTCAGTGAGGAAAAATAGTTCTATCAATTAGAGCGCATAGACAGTTAAGAGTAAGCATATGCAGCTCCTGAATACGTGCGCTACGGTACGAAGGTATTCGAATTTCTACATCGTGTAAACCCAGAAGACCGGCTAGCTTCCCTCCATCGTAGCCGGTAAGCGCAATAATAGTCATATCATGGGTAACGGCCGCTTCCACTGCCTTAACAATATCAGGCGAATTTCCACAGGTAGAAATTGCCAGCAGAACGTCACCAGCCTGACCTAGTGCTCGTACCTGTTTAGCATAAATTTCGTCATACTGACGATCATTGCCAATTGCCGTTAGTATTATGTTGTCTGAGCTGAGTGCCAGCGCAGGTAAGCTAGGTCGCTCAGTTTCAAAACGATTGATCATGCTGGCAACAAAGTGTTGCGAATTCGCCGCTGAGGTGCCATTGCCACAGCTAAGGATTTTACTATTATTTAGCAGGCACTGTACCAACATCATGACAGCTCGGGAAATGGCATCCGGTAGCACTTCTGCAGCAGCAATCTGTGTTTGAATACTTTCAGTAAAATACTCTTTAATTCTGTCCTGCACACAACCACCTAGGTTTTTATCCATACATCTTAATTTAAAGGTATTGGGAGCTACTACGGCATGTTAATGTTGTCTTTCAGAAGGTGGGAACACTCTTGTCCTGACTAACTGGCTCCATCAGAATCTCTATTGATCACACAATACTACTCTACGTTCAGTTTACTAGTGTTGCCGTCTAGGGTAAAAAAAGAAATGGGTAAAGTACCTGCTTAAAACTATCTGACATCATCTACATAGTTCATATTCACTCCCTCTATACTGTACTGTATTAGTGCTGAATTGCGTACTAGAAGAGTATGGAAATATAGATGCACTTCAGTTCATTCTCATATCTTGATAAAAATCGAGCTCCATTTAAGTTTGGTGCAAGTACTCGATCTGGTGTAAAATCAGACCGTATAAAAATTATACAGACAGTAGGTATGATGATTATCAACTTGCTCGGCTTCTGCTAATTTTCTGCTGTATCGAAAGATAATGCTGAACTAACATCATTGTTGCTGTGTATCAGCAGAGGCTGATATTGTCTTTGATCTTATATATGCGATGTAATATTACGCTTCTTCTCTAAAAGAAAAAGTAAATCCGCTAAGGTTTATTAAAAGTCAACGAAGGCCAGAAAGCCATAAGCGTCTACTATTAGCAATTGCCTTCTCAGTTCTCTCTTACAACATAGATACCACCATAATATGGCGACATCCTACTACCTTCTTTCTGATACCGACTAAATCAACTTAATTAGTATCGTAAATTTTAGTTAGTATTGATTAAAGAGTATTGCGCACCTCACATATAATACTTAGCGTATGTGAAAATCCTTTTCAATCTTAATGATAAATAGATTAACTTTATTTAGTAGCTAGATTCGCCCGTCATGTTGTAGTTGTTTAAATAGGAAATAAAATTTAAGCCGTGTCGCTGAGTTAATTGGATAATTTGTTGAGCTAATCTGCTGTTCAATTTATGTAAATTTTACTTTTTTATTATTTTTATAGGCCACAGATAACAAGGAACTGCTATTAATAGCATATTATCGTAGCAGCTTTATTGTACTTTTACAGGTGTCAAGCCCAATTTATTAGTCATACATTCTGGAACATTGATGTTTGAGACTTACAGAGCTGAACCTTGACAAAACAGAAAAGTTAACCATCGCAAAGTACGCGAACAAAGTTGTCACTTTAGAACGCACGATTTTTCAAAGGAAAAATATTATTGCCAGTAATTTTTTTCAAAATGATTATTAAATTTGTGATTTGGATAAAAAAATGAAAGCACTAGTTCAAGAAGAGAGTTTTGCCGGTACACTCTATATCGTTCCAACTCCGATTGGTAATTTAGGTGATATTACACAGCGAGCTTTAACAGTGCTTTCGGGCGTTGATTTAATAGCAGCAGAAGATACCAGGCATACCAGATTATTGTTACAACATTTCTCGATTACTGCGCATCTTTTCGCACTTCATGCTCATAATGAGCAGCAGAAGACGGAGCTACTGCTGACAAAGTTACAGGAAAGGCAGAGTATCGCGCTAGTGTCTGATGCCGGCACGCCGCTAATTAATGATCCGGGTTATCATCTAGTGCGTCGCTGTCGCAAAGCGGGCATCCGTATTGTGCCGCTGCCTGGTCCGTGCGCTGCTGTGACAGCATTAAGCGCTTCTGGATTACCAACTAATAGTTTTTGTTACGAAGGTTTTTTACCCGCTAGAACTAAGGCACGTTGTGATACTTTACACGTACTAGCGCAGGAGCCGCGTACTCTTATCTTTTACGAATCAACTCATCGTTTGCTCGATAGTCTGCAGGATATAGCAAGTGAATTGGGTGGTAGGCGGTATGTGGTGCTGGCGCGCGAGCTAAGTAAGACTTGGGAATCGATTTATGGTGCACCGGTGAATGATCTGCTAGCGTGGATTAAAGAAGATGAGAATCGCCGTAAAGGCGAGATGGTCTTAGTTGTCGCAGGTTATAGGGCGGACAAAAAAGCACTGCCTGCCGATGCATTGCGTACGTTGGCACTACTTCAAAAAGAGCTACCATTAAAAAAAGCGGCATCTCTAACGGCAGATATTTATGGTATCAAGAAAAGGGTGCTCTATCGCTATGCCATCGACCATCAAGAAGCGTGACAAATAAAAGATAATATTCTATTATTGAGAATTGAAGCTGACCAGACAGTCGCCGCTTTGTCTTTTTCTCTAAGATTTCTCTAAGAAGACAGACAGGGGGGAGGAAAGTCCGGGCTCCATAGGGCAAGGTGCCAGGTAACACCTGGGGGGCGTGAGCCTACGACTAGTGCAACAGAAAGTAAACCGCCAGTTGATCCATTGATATTGTGTATGGAATTATCAGGCAAGGGTGAAAGGGTGCGGTAAGAGCGCACCGCGCGGCTGGTAACAGTTCGTGGCACGGTAAACTCCACCTGGAGCAAGGCCAAATAGGGGTTCGCATAGTACGGCCCGTACTGAACTCGGGTAGGTTGCTTGAGCCAGTGAGCGATTGCTGGCCTAGATGAATGACTGTCCAAGACAGAACCCGGCTTATAGGTCAGTTTCTTTTTTCATTATGTAAAAAGCCTGTAGAAACTGGTAAGAGAGTAGGTTTCTTTCAGCCGAGCTATAAAAATTGAGTTATGATTATGCAACAATACTAGGTTGCTTTCCTACTTTATAGTAGTAGGGATAGCCGGTACGAATTAGCAAAAAAAAGTGTTTGGAATATGATCATTGAAGCGGGTTTTTAGCTCTCATCGCGAGGCTGAGGGAGGGAAGAATACATAAATATTATTAAAGTTTTCCCTAATCCTTTAAATTTAAATCTCCTGATAGGATCCCCCGATTATTGTTTTTAATATGCTAAAAAATCTGCCTCTCCTTTTTTTGCTACCACAAATGTATTTATATCCTGAATCTTAAGTGTCTATGATTACTATCTAATAGTATAGTTGTTAGAAATGCCCTTTCTTGCACAAAATCGTCATAAACTAGAAAATAGTATCTCTCCGTAAGGGAATAGAATAGGTGCTAAGAGCAAACGAGTATATTAAAATCTTTATGCTTAATTATTCTAACTAGAATAATGGCAGGGGTAAATACTAGTTTTTAATGTTAGTAAACAAAATACTATCTTGATATTTGTTAAATTGATAGCACATAGGGGAAAGGTAGGTAGAAGCTAAGGTACTCTATAGATCTTTTCAGGAAATCTGAACGGAAGCTAGAGCCGGTGGGTTTCACCGGCTGAAGAGAAAGTAATTAGCGTTGCTGCAGAACCTTTTTCAACATGCGCCAAGTGCTCCATACACCAAAGCCGCGCTTAATCAGTCGAAGAAATCTATTCGGACTAAGTATCAACCAGATCGTCAGATAACGCTTCATGTTAAGGAAAGTCAGCCAGCAGCGATCATACTGCGCCGTTCTCTGTAAAAAATCATGACAGCTGGCACTGAGATCCAGTCTCTGCTGCCGTACTGTATCTAACAGCAACTGGATCTGTTGTTTGTCATGTTTCTGTTTACTTATCGTCATGTGATGCCTCTAGCAACTGACGGTCAATTTCTAGCTCTTGGAGCGTATGGCGTAATAGCGTGGAACGATGTGATTTACGTAGGCTCCACAATCCAAAAATTATTGCTAGTAAAAAGAAAATTCCTGTAATGATGCAAATTGCCATCAGACGATACTGCGGGTCAATAGCCCATATAATCAGCACAATCAAACTCATCATACTGAAGGCAGTAAAAAGGACTGTTAAGCCAGAAATTAGTAATAGTTGGATTAAATTAAATTTTTCGGCTTGCAGCTCGATCACTGCAAGACGTATACGCGTCTCAAGCATACTAACTAGTATGGTAATAATGCGTTGGCCGATGTTGAAAACCCCTTTACCTGGGCCGTATCTCTGCCGTGAGTGCGCCATAATTAACGTTGTGAAATCAAAATGCCAATAACCACTCCCATAGCTGCGCCGATACCAACGCCATGCCAAGGATTTTCACGTACGTAACTATCCGCTTTCTGTGCCACTTCACGCGTTGTTTGTGCCAAGTATTCGCTTGAATCGCTTAGGCGTTCACGTGAAGTATCCAAAACAACTCGCGCTTTCTGACGTAGCCTATCCAATTCGCTTTTAGATTTGTCTGCAGTGCTATTTAGCACCTCTTCTAAGGTGTCCGCCAGATTTTTTAACTCAGTACGCAAATTTTCTGATGAAGTGCCTTTAGACATGTCATGTTCCTTTTAAATTTAGTAATGTATGAGTGTGGATTAATAAAGCTTCGCACTTAGTAACTTGTTTAGCTATTAGCGTGCTCTTCCCGTTTTATTTTATAGCGGTATATGGCAAATTTTCTCCTGTTGTTACTCTATTGAAGCTTATGTTGTCAACTTGTGTTCGATACTTTTTTTTGACACCTTTAAAAAACTCTTGATAATTTACCTACAGACAGACTACTCATGTTGCTATCTGAGTACAATTATCACCTTAGTTAATTAAGGTTCGATCTATTATATCGGTGCATCACTGGGTTTCATTCTATTTATCATCTCAACTGCATGAAAACGATTCTGATATTTTTAATGATAGAATCATCCCCCCATAACGTTAGATTCTTTAAAAGAAAAAATTACAACATCAAGAATTTATTGAAATATAATTATAATTATCTTCTCTTCTCTAATTCTGATCTACTGTAACCGCATAACTAAACGATTTCATATTCCACGTGACTAATAATGATCTCCCTGTAAAGCATAGACAGCACTCGCCAAAAGTTCAAAAACCGTGGAGATACAAAATCTCCGCAATTATCTCTTCTTAGTGAGACAGCAAGAGAAAATTAGGAGATTTTTAGTGATTTAGTGGATGCATATGCAGAATCTAGATATCTAATAACCACAAAACCATCCGGCAGCAGAAAGCGTTGCTCTTGACTTTGAAAATGAATCATTCTCATTATGCTGATAATAAGATAGAGTCTGATGTTATAAATGTTTATAATTTTCTATTCCGATTTGCTTAGTTCAATCGCCGTAATGCCAGTTATAATCTTATATACTGCTTACCAGCATTATGAGGCAGAACGTCAGTAATTTTTCTTTTTGTAGTGGTGGAAGATTGATGTTTTATCAAGCGTAAAGTCGAGCACTGCAAAAATACGGACCTATATTATAGGTTTAACGTCAGTAAAAAAATTATCAGCGAGTATTGCTCAGACCGGAGAAGCTAAAGTATTAAGCAGCAACTCGCTAACAAATATGCCTTAGCTGATAATTAGTACCTAAGGCTGTCTCCAATAGTAAGAACCAAGATGGTTTAGTAGAAAACTTCTATTATCTTTATTGATTAGTATACCCTAATTTAGGAACCGGTCGCTGTGCGAGAGCAGCGAGTCATTCTCACAAATAGGAGAATTAAGTAATTTGTAATATCCCTTTTTTCAGGTCTAATCAGAGAGGATTTTATAGCTCCCCTCCCTATACCATAAAGTATACAGCAATACTAGATACAGTATCCAGTAATTATTCTGGAAGAATTATAAGTAATAGACTGTAAAGAATACAAGTACAGACTGGGTTATCTACATAATAAAAATATTCTCCAATGACTCATAGAACTATTGAAAAGTCAGAGAGATTCATTCAGTCATTTCTATAATGTTTTCTCATATATTAAATTCTTAAATAAATTATCATACCGCTTTAAGACTAGCATCATTAAAGAGAAATGTTGATGCTTTTGCTAAATTAGGAGAATTTCTCCTTCATGTGAGAAGACAGTAATATTGTTAGTATGTAGTGATAAATATTTGAGTATCGTTCTTTCTACGGAGATTCACTTTTTTTCCTAAGTTTGAATACTGGTTGATTATGCAACACTGTTTAGTCCATAAAAGTCTAGTATGTTAAATATCTCATGGCTAACTTTAGTATTTTAATAAATCTAGCATAACTGTATCATGACAAAGTAAGTGAATTGGCTTGCCATGGTAGTACTGTCGGGTGTAATATGTGGTTTACAATTACCTCAAAGAGGTAACGGTATTAAAGGTGAGATAATACAGTGTAGACCATATATTACTAAACTAATATATACTAACATAGCCTTTTAAATCTGATGTATTTACTTTTTATAAAGTGGGGCTTTTGTAATAAAATTTA
Source organism: Pantoea sp. Nvir (assembly GCF_009829915.1). GTDB lineage: Bacteria > Pseudomonadota > Gammaproteobacteria > Enterobacterales > Enterobacteriaceae > Pantoea. The sequence goes on from NZ_SZZW01000003.1 coordinate 134,698, forward strand.
GCATAGTTTCGCATATTATACTAAACATGAACTCGTGTCCAGCTCTTTAGCATAAAGAGCGAATTTAACTTATTGGATCATTTCACAAAAAAAGAACTGTTAAAAACTCATTTTACTACATGAAAAACTCCTTCTAATTATAGTTAGATTTTTTAGATAGTGAATGTTATTATTATTAATAATAATAACGTACTGTACTTTATCATACCAAGTCAAATTTTAAATAAATTTTTATTAGAAAAAATTAATATTATACAATTTAGTAAATGGAAAGTTAGATCCAGGAAGTGGTATTAAGTGACATTTAATCATGCTGGGTTTTTTAAAAAACTGATATTTAACTATTGCCTCTTAACTGTATTTTCGAAGAAAGAATTGGACGATGACTGTCATTATTGTCTTTTCTCTTCTCTCATGTTGCTAACTATTTTGAGTTATTTCTTGTTGTTCTTCTGATTTACCCACGCGTTGATAAATATAGTTGAACTAAGTATAGTGCTCACTATACTTAATGAAATTGCTACAGGAATATGATAAATTTTGGCGATTAGCATCTTAATGCCGATAAAGACTAGTACGATAGCTAGTCCATATTTAAGCATGAAGAAACGCTCAGCAACGTTGGCAAGCAAAAAATACATGGCGCGTAGACCAAGAATGGCGAACAGATTAGAAGTCAATACTATAAAGGAATTGGTAGTTACGGCAAAAATAGCTGGAATGCTATCAAGTGCGAAAATAACGTCACTTAGCTCTATTATAACTAATACTAAGAACAGTGGAGTAGCAAAAATAACACCGTTTTTAAGGATGAAAAAATTTTCTCCTTCTAAGGTATTGGTGATATTCAGATGCTTACTCAGCCAGCTTACTACTATTTTGTAACCCATTTTCTTTTTATGTTTTTCTTTATTAAAAATCATTTTCAGGCCGGTTAGCAATAAGAACATACCAAACAGATATAAGATCCAGCTGAACCGCATTACTAGCCAGTTTCCTGCCAAAATCATGATAGTACGGAGTACTATAGCGCCTAGTACACCATAAATAAGCACACGCCGCTGTAGAGAGGCAGGAATAGAAAAGTAATTAAAAAACATTAACCAGACAAAGACGTTATCTACTGCTAGCGCTTTTTCCAAAATATAGCCGGTTAAAAATGCCAGAGTTTGCGTTGTTGCGATTGAGTACCCAACTTTGCTTTCAGTATACCACCAGAATACGCCGCTAAATAGCAGAGTGACTGATACCCAAATCAGTGACCAAATCGTAGATTGTTTAAAACTTATAGTTTGTGTCCCGTGCTCTCTTCCCCGTAAAAAAAGATCAATTATCAGCATGGTAAGCACCACCATCGTAAAGCTGCCCCAAAGAAAAGGCGTTCCTACAGTCTGCATAGTGTTTCCTGCTGTGAAAAAAGAAAAAAACAGCTGTCACTAGAAAACATTATATTACTTGTAAAGCAAGCTGATACAGAACTTTGGCAAATGTCCGACTACATAGCACAGAATTAGATTTCGGATTATCTGCATACTGCATTTATATTCATCGTAATAAAGTATATACTAGGGTCGAGGACGTTTGCGTGAGTGAAAGAGCGATTACCATGAGTACCTTTGCTTTGTAATTAATAACTTATTCAAAGCCGCTTAAAAATCTTTAATCGAATAGCCTGTAGTAAAACTATGATTTCCACATCGCTGTAGCTTAACTACGGTGTCAACTAGCAAAATCAGTGATAGTTTTTTACGGGATTGTCTGCTGCGACTGGCTTATTTGTCTGAATAACTATTTTTAGTAGCTTTAACGGCCGGTGTATAGATTTTTCCATCTTCTGTGCATACACGACATCAGTAATCGGTAATGCTATCCACTTTCTTAAAACAAGAATCGAGTGTCATGTAATTCTACTATTGCCATTCCTTATGTGTTTAGTGGGATGTTAGTAACCACAATCAACTTTACTTTTTTGTTCTTTGAAGAATAGAGAAGATACATACATATCATGAGTATGTTCTTACAAATAGTATTCAGAACAGGTGAACACAGTTAAATAACGCCCAGCTCAGAGGGGAGAATAATAAAAGAAAAAGGGTAATGATCGTTCACCAGCACATCACTCACCATAGATAGATTGTTAGATAAATTTTCTATAAAAAATAATATGTTAAAAACATTGAACAGTATTATGAGATTCATCAAAAAGCAAGGTTCATGCGTTGCAACGGCGTATCCATGAATAGAATGATTGGTAGCCGTTGTTAAAGTGGGTATTGCGCCGGTAGCTCGATCCAATTTCTGCCATACAATAGGTGCATAAGCCAATATTTTCAATATTTGTAGATCTCACTCCCACTTGTTTCAGTATCTCTGTTGCCATTTGCGGGAGATCAAACCATATGCTGTTTTGCGTAGCATGTGCCTGAGCCCTCACAGCGAGCGGATTATACGGTTGCTTATAATGCCAGCAACAATGCTTTAGCAAAATTGGCATCATATGAGTTATTTGTGCCAGTTTTTTTGCGCTTATTTCATAACAACACGGAGCGATTGCCGGGCCGATGGCGATGTGGAGATGCATTGGTGAAGCTCCTTCTATGCAAAGTCGTTCAACAGTACGATCTAGGACACCCTCTAGCGCACCTTGTAGACCTACATGTACTGCTGCTACATGTTGATGCTGCGTATCAGCGATTAAAACCGGTAAACAATCAGCTGTGTAGACCGCCACCGGCCGAATGCACAGCCCAATGATGCCGTCTGATTCACGACTTTTAGGTAGTGTATTAGCGTCGTCGTCATATACCACTATCGGACTATGTCGTTGCAGGCCGTAAAAGGCTCCTGCGGGCGGCTTCTCACCTGTGGTCTGGAAAGCATATTCTACCCACTTTAGCGCATCAAGTAGGGTGGAACGTATATGGGCATGAAATTTCATTTCAAAACTTTACCTTTTTATCCTAGGGATGTCATGTCAAATATTACCGCGATGCTGCTGTTAATTTGTTAAATTTTTCTGAAAATATCATTTAGAGTTTTTTAGTTGATATTAGGTAACACAACTTAGTCAACGGTTGATGATAATAGCTTTGAAATAATTTCAGCAGTTTAGTGAAATATTTGGTGCTGTCCTTGCCTATTTCTATTTTCTAGGACGTTTAAGAGAGTCACCTTAAATCCCTTTCCCATACTGACTAGTATAAGTTGTTTCTATACCAACTTTGCCACGATATGGGTAAGTAGGTTGTAGTGAATATTTTTACAAGACATCTAATACGCAAGTCACATAGCGTGTCGAGGAATACTGCTGGTCGGCAATATGATTGATTGATAGGGGCAGATAATCTAAATTTTTAACTCGTCTTATTATCTGTGGCGCTGCTATTGTATAGATAGTTTCATTAATTAAAAATATTAAGTTTATTAACTATTATTTAGCTAAGTTTATAAGATCTTATTAATATTCATTACAATAATAATTGTTGTTTCTTGGCGCTATCTTGATAGATTTTGTACTTCACTTTTATTGTTATTAAACCCTCTAATCTTTTTAGATTAACATGGATACAATACGCTCTTTGTATCAATGTGCTCCTTAAGCAAGATTTTCTGCCTAGTAGCTATAGTGTTCTAGGTTATATAAATACTTGGAAAAGGAGCTTTTTGAAGTGAGACAACATCAGGCCCTTCCTTCTGTTTGGAAGTCTTATGTTAACTTGAGACTTTCCTACATTGCCACGTTACACCATTTTTAAATGCTACTTTTTAATTGCATTTTTTGCTGATGACTCTCTAATGCTAGCTCTATCAGCCGGGTAATAAGGTTGCAACAACTGATCCCCCCGGCCTCCCATAGCTTGGGATACATGCTGATATCGGTAAATCCAGGCAATGTATTTATTTCGTTGACAAAAATCTTGTTTGCTTCGGTTAGAAAGAAGTCAACGCGTGCCATACCACTGCATTCTAGCTTTTGGAAAGCCTTTATTGCTATAGTGCGGATGAGATCGCTGGTTTGAGAATCAATGACCGCCGGTACCTGTATCTTCGCGCCAGTTTTACTAATATATTTAGTTTCGTAATTGTAAAAGGTATCGTGTACTATTACTTCTCCGCATGGGCTTGCATATGGCTCATCATTGCCTAGTATTGCACACTCGATTTCACGGCCTGTGATACATTTCTCAATAAGTACTTTGTGGTCAAAGGTAAAAGCGAGATCGAGCGCATGTTCAAACGCCTCCAATTTATCAACTTTGCTAATACCTACTGAAGATCCCTGATTTGCTGGTTTAATAAAAAGCGGTAAACCTAAGTGTGCAATTACCTCATATGCTTTAATAAGCGATCGTTTTTTTTTTGTTACGCTAATCCAGGGTGCAAGCTGTAATCCAGCATCACGTAGCAGACATTTAGTAAAATGTTTATCCATACTAACTGCTGAACTGAGTACCCCAGAACCAACAAAGGGTAGTGTAGTCATGCGTAATAGACCCTGTAATGATCCGTCTTCACCGAATGTTCCGTGCGCAACAGGAAAAATTACATCAAGCTGCGCTAGAGGACGGCCATTATAGCGGGCGATTACCTGGTTCTGCGTATCCCCTGGCACTAGTGCTAAGATTTCTCCAGAATAGTTAAGGGCTATAAGTGTTGGATTTTTTGCATTAGCTAAGAAGTTGGAAGAGTTATTAAGATGCCACTTTCCTTGTTTATCTATTCCTAATAGTACCGGTTCAAAACGCGTTTTATCGATAGCAGCCAAGATATTTTTTGCTGACTGTAATGAGACTTCATGTTCGACCGATTTACCGCCAAACACAATACCTACTCGCAGTTTTGTCATTACAATTTACCAGGAAAATATTGAAGATCTCATAGGATCACATAGCCCTATAACTGTCTTGCTTAAGAAAATAATCAGACTTAATGAAGCACAGTAGTGAGAAATTTACTACCGTAAAATAAGGTATCAGTACTGACATTGTATGATTTTCATTAATGTGATGTAAAAATTCGATTTAGGTATGGTAAATTTAGCTACGTGAGCATGTTTCTGTTGGAAACTTTAGTATTAGCAGTTTTTAACACAAATTAGATTAGTTTTTTTTAACTAAGGCGTCCTATTTTAGTTTCTTTTCTATAAGAAAAATAAAATATCCGATGGCCCCTGCTGGGTTTGAACCAGCGACCAAGCGATTATGAGTCGCCTGCTCTAACCACTGAGCTAAGGGGCCAGTCGGTCGCGAATTATAATATATCTTTTTAGGGAGATCTAGCACTCTTCCCCCTAAATACTAAATTTTTCTTAAAAAACTACCCAATTTTCTTCATTCTCTGAAAGAAAGCGCGTAAATAGATCTTCATATGAATTTACAAATTATCATAATATGATTTGAATCGTACTTTTGAATCTTAAATTCTAAATAATGCTAACAATACACTCCTAACTGACTTAATGATGAAGGTTAATGTTGTTTGGATGCGTCCAATATTAATATCCAGAAATTTTTTCTTCTTAGCAAGAAGACCTATCCCTTCTTGCGTTGTCCCAGATGTGGGCGATTTATTTTAAACAGGAACAGGCAGAGTATGAATGTTTCAAGAACAGTTTATTATTGTAGTCATTGCATTGATATTAATAATATTGTCTTGTTTTAGTTCCATGTCAAATAGAGTGAATAATTTGTAATCTAGTATTTGTTAGAAATTGCTTATCTGTGGAACGCTAATAGTTAGCTTATAATTAAGCTGATAAATTTTATCACTCTATAATTTTGATGTAGTTAATGTTACAAAGATCGAGAGCTTTATATGTAGAGCTGACATAGAATATAAGCGACGTATCAGTCGGTGTGTTGCCCATTGAAATTTTCGGCAAGTTTGTTATAGCATTTTTCTTTTTTGTTAAAAAATACTCTGGAATATTACTAGGTAATGAATGTGCTACATCAAGGTCTTTAAACAAGTATTTAACCATATTTTATAATAAAGTATAAAGGTATCTTCGTGGTATTAAAAGTTTAGTTCTGTATAAATGCCATTTTACTTAATTGTCATACTTATTTTACTGGATGAAAGCTTGAAGCTTATCAGCAATATTATAATTTTTTATAGGAGAAATTTCTGTTACTGTGTAATTAAATTCAACTTACTTTTCATGAAAAACTAATAAGTTTTCTTAGTTCCTGATAAAATGAATTGACAAAATAAAATTTGTTTAAGTGTTGTTTTTAACTGCACATTAGCTAAATGTGGAGTGCTACATGTGAGACATACAATATAAATCATTGGGTACTAGTAGTTTTTATATCCCGTAAATTTCAGATATTACAGTAACAATGAATTACTTTAAACATAATAGATAGGCCAGCCTCTGTGGGCGGCATATAGTAATTTGCTGTTATATGATTAAGCTGCTAATACAGCAAAAAAAGCGAGAATTTTTCGAGGTACTTACGATATACGTTCTATCCTATGTTGATTTTTTTTAAAAAACAATTAAAGGTAGTAAGCAGGTTACTTTATATATTATTTGACCTGCCTTACACTAAAAAGCCCGGAGTTCCGGGCTTTTTAGTGTAAGGCAGGTCAATCATCCAAGAAGCTACGTAGTACCTCTGAACGACTTGGGTGACGCAGCTTACGCAGCGCCTTAGCCTCAATCTGACGAATACGCTCACGCGTCACGTCGAACTGTTTACCTACTTCTTCTAGAGTATGGTCAGTATTCATATCGATCCCAAAACGCATTCGCAGAACTTTTGCTTCACGCACGGTAAGTCCCGCCAGGACAGTATGCGTTGCTGAACGTAAGCTTTCGGAAGTTGCAGAATCCAGTGGAAGCTCTAGAGTAGTATCTTCGATAAAATCGCCTAAATGAGAATCTTCGTCGTCACCGATTGGCGTTTCCATAGATATCGGTTCTTTCGCAATTTTAAGCACCTTACGAATTTTATCTTCTGGCATAAACATACGCTCAGCTAGTTCTTCCGGTGTTGGTTCACGGCCCATCTCCTGTAGCATCTGCCGAGAGATACGATTAAGCTTATTAATAGTTTCAATCATATGTACCGGAATACGAATTGTACGTGCTTGATCGGCTATAGAGCGGGTTATAGCCTGACGAATCCACCATGTTGCATAGGTTGAGAACTTGTATCCACGACGATATTCAAATTTATCAACTGCTTTCATCAGACCGATATTGCCTTCCTGAATCAAGTCAAGAAATTGCAGACCACGGTTGGTATATTTTTTCGCGATTGAAATCACTAGACGTAAGTTAGCTTCTACCATCTCTTTCTTTGCGCGGCGTGCTTTAGCTTCACCGATAGACATGCGACGATTGATATCTTTCGCTTGCCCGATAGTTAGGCCGGTTTCTTCTTCAATTTGATGTAACTTCTGTAAGCAACGCATCACATCTTCTTCAACCGCTTTCAACTTCTCTGACCAGAGTCTATTCATGTTCAAAGCGGTTTTAAACCAATTTTTACTGGTTTCACTGCCAGTAAACAACATAATGAAATTTTGCTTCGGCATTTTGCATCGTTCAACACACAGCTTCATAATAATACGCTCCTGTGTGCGCACGCGCTCCATCATTTCTCTCATATTGTTTACTAAATAGTCGAACTGCTTCGGTACTAAGCGAAACTGCTTAAAAACGTCAGAAAGATTTTGAATCTCTGTAATCGCATTAGAATGGCTGCGACCTTTGGTTTTGATGACATTCCGAGTAGTTTCATACTGTTTGCGTAATTCGACGAATTTTTCTCGAGCCAGCTCTGGATCGATAGAATTGTCATCTTCGGAGTTATCATCTTCATCTTCGTTATCATCATGGTGCTCTTCAGATAACCCCGAGCGAACGTGAGGAGGCGTAGGTGAGTAATCTTGTTCGGCGTTTGGGTCTACAAAACCAGTGATTAAATCAGATAAGCGAAATTCACTGGCTTCAACTTTATCATATTGGTCGAGTAGATAGGTAATAGCCTCTGGGTATTCCGCAACAGAACACTGTACTTGGTTGATACCCTCCTCAATACGCTTGGCAATATCTATCTCACCTTCACGCGTTAACAAATCAACGGTACCCATTTCGCGCATGTACATTCGTACTGGATCAGTAGTACGACCAATTTCAGATTCTACACTAGATAATACCTGAGCAGCTGCTTCTACAGCATCTTCATCTGTATCAGCACTATTTTCGTTTAGCATTAAATCATCAGCATCAGGGGCTTCTTCCACTACTTGAATCCCCATATCATTAATCATCTGGATGATGTCTTCGATCTGATCAGAGTCGACGATATCTTCCGGCAGATGGTCATTGACCTCAGCATAGGTCAGATAGCCTTGCTCCTTACCATGAGTGACAAGTAGCTTAAGCTGTGACTGCGAGTTTTGCTCCATAAGACGGTATCCACACTTCTGTTAATAGATGAGTGTCGGTCGGCAACAAGCCAACAAGAACAGTGAAGGTTTTATATTTTTGCCGCTGCCTTCATCGCGGCTAGGACTTTTGCCCATTACATATCAGCACTTAAGCCGATTGAGTTTTTTTAGGGTTGAGCTTCCTTAGCTTTTGCACTCTGAGCTTTATGTTCCCTTTTTACTTTATCTCATTGTAAAGCTCTAGTTTTCTGCGATGCGTACTAGAAATGGACAGGTTCAAACCACCCTTAAAGCATGCTTTAAGGGTGGTTTGAACCTGTCAAAATTCTATTTTTCGCTAACTTTTGACTTAATCTCCAGAATTCTCGACGTTCTTCGGTACTCAAACCATGAACGCGATCTCGTGCGACCAGCTCTTCTAGATGCTGTTCAAGTGCGAAGTTATAAATACTTGCTAACGAGTCGTGAAACACCGCTTCAATTTCCTCATCCACTATCATGTGGTTCCATGTGGCTAAAGTTTCAAGCACCTGACTGAAATTTGTTTCACGATATAACTCTAGTATCTGTCCGGTAGTCAATCCAGGATCCTTATTGCAATGGCCGATTAACTCAACAAATAATGGCAACCCCGCCATTTTTACCTCCGAAAGCCCATTAAACATCGGCACCAAATTCGAAAGCTGTGGATTCTGTACCAGTAGTGCCGTCAATACCTGTATATTGGTATGCTTTAACGTCGGAGCTATCCACTGCCCTTCACTGCTAATAGATTGATTCGGTATCAATTTTTCTAATTGGTGATCGTCAAGAATACCAATTTTATTACCCAGTTCCTGACGCATATATATGCGCAATATTACACCTGGAATCTGGTTAATCAGGGGTAGCACCAGCTTACTGAGGCGAGCTTTACCGTCGCAAGTACTCAGATCCACTTGTGGCAACAATGCATCAAATATAAAAGAGGTAAAAGGTATCGCCTGCTTAATTAGCTCTTCAAATACAGCTTTTCCTTTTTTACGTACCATGGTGTCTGGATCTTCGCCGTCAGGCAAAAACATAAAGCATAACCGACGTCCGTCATTCATATAAGGTAATGCGGTTTTTAGAGCACGCCAAGCAGCATATCGACCGGGGAGATCGCTATCATAGCAGCAAATTACGGTATTAGTGCTGCGAAATAAAAGCTGAATATGCTCAGCCGTAGTCGAAGTGCCTAATGAAGCTACTGCATAATCAATACCAAACTGTGCTAGTGCTACTACATCCATGTAACCTTCCACTAGCAACAGACGTACAAGCTGAGAATAACTCTTTTGAGCTTCATAAAGACCATAAAGTTGGCGACCTTTGTGAAAAATCGGAGTTTCCGGGGAATTTAAATACTTCGGCATACCGCTGCCTAGAATACGTCCGCCGAAACCAACTACACGTCCCCTTTTATCACGGATAGGAAACATGATACGAGCGCGGAAACGATCATAGGTGCGATCTTTATTATTAGAAACTAAAATACCGGCTTCCATTAGGGAAGCCCGATCCTCTGGATTTCCACCAAAATGCTTTACTACATTATCCCAGCCTGCTGGTGCAAAACCTATAGCAAAACGCTCAATTATCTCGGAGTTCAAGCCCCGAATGCTAAGATAGTCACGTGCCTCCTGCGACTGAGGCTTCTTTAGATTTTGTTGATAAAAATTCTTGACGTTCTCCATCAGCTGATATAGACTGTGGCGTTTGTAGTACTCCAGCTGGTTTAGTTCGCTACTTAATTCATAAGGCACTTCTAAGCCATTTTGTACAGCTAGCTCTTCGATGCTTTCAATAAATTCGAGTCGGTCGTATTTCATTAAGAAATCGATGGCATTACCGTGGGCACCACAGCCAAAACAATGATAGAACTGCTTTTCGGCGCTTACCGTAAAGGACGGAGATTTTTCACTGTGAAAGGGACAACACGCATGATAATTCTTACCCTGTTTCCTTAGCTTAACGCGGGTACTAATAAGATCCACGATGTCTGTGCGAGCAACCAGGCTTTTAATGAACATGCGTGGAATTTTTCCAGCCATAGACTCCCATTTTTAGAGTGAAAACAACATCAGTCCTTGGCCTCTTACTAAGGACGTAGTACCCATTATAGCTAGCTAACTCTAGCTGTGTTAGTAGTAAATGGCTATGGAAAACTTAATACAACCTAGTACGGCGTGCGTTTTCACGGGCCAGTTTCTTAGTGTGCCTTTTAACTGCAGAAGCTTTAGCACGCTTACGTTCTGTGGTAGGTTTTTCGTAAAATTCACGACGACGCACCTCAGCCAAAACGCCCGCTTTCTCACAGGAGCGCTTAAAGCGCCGTAGTGCTACATCGAACGGTTCATTTTCACGTACTTTAATTACCGGCATGTATAAATCTTCTCTTGTTATCTTGATAGAATTCTGGGTTTGTTGCTTATCTTACTGCCAGACGTTCACTTCTGGTGAAACGGCATTCTAATATAGCTCAGTTTATAAAACAACAGTATGGAAAATTAAGAGCTAGCAAAAAAAGTTTTGCTGCTCACAAAGATGTTGTTTGATTTTTCACAATTAGGAAAGAGTAGCATAATCTTTATGTGTTGCACAATTATTTTTTTTAGACAAAAAGAATCAACACGAAAATTAGTGCTATGCTAAAATGCAACTCATGAAATAATAATCAGTCAATAGGCGTTATGCGAGTCCTTGGAATTGAAACATCCTGCGATGAAACAGGTATCGCAGTATATGATGATGAAGCAGGCTTACTATCTAATCAACTTTATAGCCAAATAAAATTGCATGCTGATTATGGAGGTGTGGTGCCGGAACTAGCGGCACGTGATCACGTGCGAAATACCGTTCCTTTAATCCAGAAGGCACTAAAAGAAACTGATATGCATTTGCAGCACAAAATCGATGCAGTCGCTTATACCGCAGGTCCAGGGTTGGTTAGTGCCCTTCTGGTTGGGGCCACTATAGGTCGTGCGCTCGCATTTGCGTGGAAAGTACCCGCCATTCCTGTACATCATATGGAAGGTCATCTACTCACACCTATGCTAGAAAAAGAGCCACCGGAGTTTCCTTTTGTGGTGCTGCTAGTATCGGGAGGTCATACCCAGCTACTTAGCGCTACTGGAATTGGCAAATATATACTATTGGGTGAGTCTATTGATGACGCGGCAGGAGAAGCTTTCGATAAAACTGCCAATCTTCTAGGTTTAGACTATCCAGGTGGTTCAATGCTATCAAAAATAGCGCAACAAGGTATTACCGGGCGTTTCACATTTCCACGTCCAATGATCGATCGTCCAGGATTAGACTTTAGTTTTGCAGGTCTGAAAACTTTTGCAGCTAAAACTATTCGTGAAAATGCAGATGACGCTCAGACTCTCGCTGATATTGCAAGAGCTTTTGAGGATGCATTAGTAGATACTCTAATGATTAAATGTAAACGTGCACTAGAACAAACGGGCCTTAAACGATTAGTAGTTGCAGGCGGAGTGAGCGCTAATTTCAAATTGCGCGAGTGTATATCACGGATGATGCAAGAACGCAGCAGTAAAGTATTCTATGCACGCCCGGAGTTTTGTACTGACAACGGAGCCATGATCGCCTATGCAGGCATGGCTCGCCTAAAAGGTGGTGCTCGAGGTGAATTAGCAATCAACGTACGGCCCCGTTGGCCTCTAGAAGAATTGCCTGCTATCTAATGCATGGATAGCGGTATCGTTGGCTTTCCTAATAATATCTAATACCTTTTTGACTTTATTTTAAGGCACTGCAAGCTTTGTATATTATCGTGATACAATAGTAAAATCGTGCTTGACAATATCAAATGTAGACAAAGCGCACTATTATAGTGTCAACTACTAAAGGTAGGACGTTGTAGACAGCTGGCTAAATAACTGCCAGTTACTTAGCCAGCTGTCTACAACGTAGTTCAATTCTATCAGCTCTAGAAAATTCTACTAATTCATATAATTGCGCTTAGCACATATCGAAAGATATGTCATAAGCAAGCTATGATAGCGTTAAAGTATGCTTTTATACTAAAATAATATAGATGCTTCTATTAGTAATAACGAAAGTGAATTATTCTATTGGTACGCTAAATGGGCATATACAGCAGGTGCTGAACAATAAGGTTAGAAATGAAATACCTACCTCATCAGTAACTCCATGACGCCTAAGAGTATTATGAGTATCGACAATAGTTCTCAATAGCCATTCTATGGGATGGCGGGAAGCTGCTTTGTTGGTAAGTTTACAAAACTAAAAGACTTTCCTTACAGGAACCTTAGACAAAGTTTTTAACGCCGGTGCAATTGGTAACCAATACATAAGGTGATCTACTAATGTAGAGAAGCAATTTTTGTGATATTGAGGTATCACCGGTATCGATGTGCCTCGTACATCAGTTCTCGTCCACTGCTAATAAGTGATTTAATGAGACATACGTTATAATCAACTAAATTAAGGATTATTACTGATAATTTATGAAATTTTCTTGGCTTTAATAGATTTTATTATCCTGTTGTATACAGTAACCAGCGTTGGTCCTCTTTATGTATATCCAGCAGATGTACTAGAGCATAGGCAAAAATTACCCGGAAGCTAGACTCAACCACTTTTATTATGATACACGATGCTCTAACCAGTGAATCGTGCTGATGCTTTGATAGTTTACAGGGCTATCCTTACACATACCCTCACAAGCTAGTATCTGAGAACATCTTTTACTAGTTTTGTTTGGCAACCCATAGATACTACCTTCGTAGTAGATGAACAGTTTCTTGCTTTGTTTAAAGGATATACGCTTTCTACATCATACCTGCATAAGCTACTCTCTAGTATATCATAGAGTACATAAAGTATATTTTTATAGTACCCCATAAGTTATGAGAAATAGTCTGTATCCAAAATAAAGCGAAATTCAAGTAGACAAATTCAGCGCGGAACACTAAGTGTCGAATAACACTTACGAAAAATCGTTAGAGTTATAAATGGTACGATGATCCTCTATCTCTTTCGCTTCCCCAAGTTATTCCATCTTTATCCGTATGCAAGGTTAAAATAGACATATAAGGGCGTGGAAAACACCTCGTACCAATTATGAACGGAAGGCCTAAGTATAAACTTGCTTTTTCTCTATACTACAACAGTGAATAAGAAAGATTAACACTACTAAGTAGTAGTTCAACAATTTCGAAGAGATTATTTTACCAAAAATCACTTCATGTTTCGTAGACTTTTATCGTTCCTCCAAGTTAGAGCTTACAACACGGCATAAAATTAATAGAAACAACCCTGGCACTGATATGATTGGACGACTGATGTTATTAAATGTTAACTAACAATAAATGGCTTAATATGTAACATGTTTCTTGTTTACCAGTCAATCAGTTCAGCAGGCCTGTTGTTTTCGTGTGAACTACGATTATATATCACTAAATCTTCAATTGTAACGACTGGCATATTGTTTACTTTAGCGAAAATAATGGTTTCCAGTGTGTGTGCCATACTGCCGTCGTCATTGGTCAGTTCGCAAAGCACACCGGCAGGCTTAAAGCCTGCCAGTGTAACTAGATCAATAGTAGCTTCAGTGTGTCCACTGCGCGTTAATACACCACCATCGCGTGCTAACAGCGGGAATACGTGACCCGGGCGATTGAGATCTTTGGGCTCAGCATTATTAGCAATTGCCGCACGAATGGTGGTTATACGATCTTTAGCCGATACCCCTGTAGTGACACCTTCGGCAGCTTCAATTGTTACTGTAAAACCAGTGCCGTAGGCGCTAGTATTGTTTTCTACCATCATCGGTAGCGCGAGTTGTTGACGGCGCTCTTCAGTAATGCAGAGACAGACAATACCACTACCGTGGCGAATCGTCAGTGCCATCTGCTCTACAGTCATAGTTTCCGCAGCAAAAATTATATCCCCTTCATTTTCTCGATTTTCATCGTCGAGCACCATGACTCCATGTCCCCTGCGGAGAGCAAAAACAGCACGTTCTACACGCTGTTCCGGTGTGCCAAATTCAGAAAGAAGAGTCTGATTCATGGTAATAAAAGCCTTATAAAATATATGAGCTACCAGAATCAGGGCGAGCTTAGGAGTAATGCCTAATAAGAACATGGTAATAACGCAAAGCAGGCGTAGCCCGGCAGATGCCGTTACCCTCTCCCATCCGGACTCTAACCGTCGGCTCCGGAATTACACCGGATCTGCTGACCTTCCTATTACCGGGAAGCGCTCGCGGGCTTGCAGCTATTGCTGATTTACCGCCGGTGGGGAGTTTCGCCCCGCCCTGAGAATAATTTAACCAACTATAGCGCTCATCTACGGGTCTGGCAATCAAAAAACCACCAATTCTTTTATACTTTAGGTTGTCTTCGAAGCTTTGGTAAAAAGATTAGTTGATTAAAAACAAGATTATTTTATATCATGAAGGATGTTGGTCAGTAAAGCGTGCAAAGATACCTTTTTTTTATTTGTCCCCATGCTATGTTATGTTATTGGCGTAAGTGAGTCGTTAATAATTCCCACATGTTTTTACCTCTTATATTACGCCGATTTTGAGTGTAACCTTTTGTTTTAAAAATGATACTACATCATCATTATGAGGGTACTACACCCTATTAGGGTGTAGTACCCTGTTGTCATCAGTAATTCAAAATCAGGAAATGATAATGATTGATACGAAAAAAATTGCACAAATTGCGCGGCAATTGCAGGAGGCAATGCCGAAAGGAATTCGTGAATTTAGCGATGATATCGAAAAGAAAATCCGCCAAGGTATTCAAGCTCAGCTGATTGGTATGAATTTAGTGAATCGCGAGGAGTTTGACGTGCAAACACAGGTTTTACTACACACTCGTGAAAAACTAGAAGCAGTAGAGCAACGCCTTGCGCATCTAGAAGGCCGGCTGCCGTCTACACCGGCCCCTGCCGTAGTTACTGGTCAGGTCCGTGCTGATACCAGCAAGTCACAATCGCCCGATATTATAGCTATTCGCCGCGGATCTTTTTAAGAATATTTGTGGTAGAAATTCCGTCTTTAAAGTTAAGTATTTGCACATCACCACCATGTGCAAGTACTTCTGTACTACCCTGAATTTCTTCCGGTTTGTAATCGCCGCCTTTTACAAGAAGATCGGGCAGAATAACTGAGATAATACGCTGTGGCGTGTCTTCTTCGAATTTAACTACCCAATCTACTGCTTCCAGAGCACCTAAAACGATCATACGATTCACTAGCGTATTAATCGGACGGCCGCATCCCTTTAGACGCTTTGTTGAAGAATCACTATTAACCGCTACGATCAGACGATCTCCCATCTTGCTCGCGTTAGCTAAGTAAGAGACATGTCCTGCATGTAAGATATCAAAAACACCATTTGTCATTACTATTTTTTCGCCTCGCTGACGTGCCTTCTCTACAGCGATTTTCAATTGCCCTTCATTCATAATACCAAAACCTTCGTCCGAACGCCCATGAATTGCACTCTCCAGCTCAACCGTACTAACAGTAGATGTTCCTAGTTTACCTACCACTATACCCGCGGCAGCATTTGCCATAAAGCAGGCCTCCTCGAATGAAGAGCTAGCAGCTAGTGCAGCAGCCAAAACACCAATCACAGTATCACCTGCGCCAGTCACATCAAAGACTTCCTGTGCTTGTGTTGGTAGATGCAGCGGTACTTTGCCAGACTGAAGCAGCGTCATGCCATTTTCAGAACGCGTTATAAGCAATGCTGAAAATTCATAATTAGTCATCAGATGCATACCGCGACTCACAATCTCCTCTTCGTTTTTGCATTTTCCCACCACTGCTTCGAGCTCCCAAATATTTGGTGTTAGTAGAGTTGCGCCACGATAACGCTCAAAGTCAGTGCCTTTAGGATCGACTAACACGGGCACCTTAGCCTCACATGCCAAACGAATCATAGTCTGCACGCTGGAGAGCGCACCTTTCGCATAGTCAGAAAACACTAATACGCCTGTCCTTTCCAGTGATTGAGATAGGAGTTGATGAATTGCTTCTCGATTAACTTGTTTAAAATCCTCTTCAAAATCAAGACGAATTAGCTGTTGGTTACGCGATAACACACGCAGCTTAGTGATAGTAGGATGAGTTTTAACCGTAATAAAGTCACACTGGACATTAACTTTTTTCAACATTTCGCACAGCACACGCGCTACTTCATCTTCGCCAGTTAATCCGATAAGCCGGCAAGATACACCCAATGATGCGATATTCATCGCTACGTTTGCTGCTCCACCCGGACGCTCTTCGATAGTATCCACTTTCACTATCGGTACTGATGCTTCAGGAGAGATACGGTTAGTTGGACCATACCAATAGCGATCTAACATCACATCACCTACAACTAGCACCGAAGCCTGGTCGAACGCAGGCAAGGTAATTTTCATACCAGAGACTCCAGACTGTAGTAAAAAAATACTGCGTAGATAATAACATCAATATAATCCATTCTATGGACAGACAGTTCAAGAGATAGCGAAGATACCAACCAACCAACCAATGCTGCCAGCTTGATACAACTGTTACGCGTTCTTTCTGCAGAAAAAATTTCCGGTGTGACGTAGCTAGGAAGTCCCTTCAATACCAGATAATGCAACTTATCACGTAGCACGACATAGGCACGTACCAAATCCTGTGCTTCTAGTTGAAACATTTTATCATAGCATAGCGAGCTACTAACTTGAAAATACGCACATTATACGAGCAGCATGTCAGTTCAAGTTGTTCATCAACATAACGCAAGACAAGATATTGTGCGATCAATGCAATATCAGTAATACCGCCTTCGTCCATTTTAATGTCCTAACTCCCTTTATGTCTTTTGCCTAGATACACACGCATTTTCTCTCGCATTGCGCGTACATTTTTTTACAATACTCCCGTCGCTCGAGGCATACTAATAATTTACGGCGAATGGTATTGAAAAGACTGACTAAATCCTCATCACCAAATACTACACAGGCGTGAACCAACGTTTCATGTTCCTAGGTCCAAGCTTCATGGCACTGATAATTTTAAAGGAGTCAAAAGTGGTGACGAGCATGCCGGTTTCTCCAGAAAGCCGTATCCTGCTGCTGCATCTACTTTATAAAGCACACCTGACACAGTACATGTATTAAAAAGCTATACAATGTACTATGCTAGACGAAGATAAAACCGACGACCGTCAATGCTACGCTTGCCGTCAGGTACTAAATCTACTGGACAGTCATGTAAAAATATAAGATCGAGATCAGAGCTATAGCCTAACTCCCAGGCACCTATCTTACCATAGCCCAATACCAAGAAACTGTTTTCTACCTTCTCTTACAGATGTCCTGGCCGTCCGTAACGTTGTAGCATCATACGCTATGAGTGTTGAACGACTGATTCGATAATTATTTCCGTCAGCCAAGTTAAGTGATCGCTTATTTCCATTACCGGTGGTAAGATGCTCACAATATCTGCCGTCGTAATTCGCAGTAGCTGCGTTTGTTTGAATTAACACGATAGATATTTCAAGTTGTTGCTCATCATCATCAAAGGGAAGACGTATTAAATACTGGCACAACTCGTTACTATAAGCGTCAATAACAGGGGGTTGATAGAAAATGGTGGTATCGAGTAACTTATCCGGTATTATCGGATAGTTATCCAACTGATTGGCGATCATTTGATGATCGCTATACACATACGGATCAAATGATGCAGTGCTTCGTGATATTTAATAAGCAGTTCAAGATAAATATTACATTTTAGTAGACCTAGCAGTAGAGGAACAAGACGACTAAAGATCACTAAGATATCATCACGAAAGCATACTTCACTCATCAGCAACGGCATCAGCTAATTATCACTAGTCGTCCTCGCGGACCGCTGGCGCGGAAATTGATATCGTGTTGAAAATCCGCTAGAACTCATTTTAATATCTGCCGCTGCTTATTAATTAACTGTGGTGATACTGTGGTGATAAAAGTGCCAGTTCCTCTATTCGTACCACATGCCTCTGAACTCGCCTCACTTAGGCTAGTGTCTAATTAACGGAATTTCTCGGCTGATCAGTTCGTTAAAAATAACGTGCACTGATGCCATATGATTCTCAAGCCACGTTATTAAAAATGGTCCAACTTTCCGAACTCACACCATTACTCATACAAGAAGCCCAATACAGTATACTGTATCACTTCTTGGCATCTTCTAAATCTGTTCGTTGCCAATACCTTGTAGTAGATTTTCTAGACAGCGTAGAAAATGTAGGTTTTTCATATCGCTACGGCTGTTCCAAGTTTGATTTTTTTACCCAGTGAGCACCGCTGTACTTCGCCGTGCTCGTATTCTGTAGTACCTGAATCGAGCTAAAATCGATATAATGGCAGTATAGATGAACAGACTCGGCATTAGATATATCTATTGCCTCCGGAGATCCTGAGCGTCGTTGCCCATCAAACATAATTTAATATCGAGTAACGTTTCCATTCACAACTCTGTTCTTGGTAATCGTCTTCTAGTGTGGTGAAAAACACTGAATCCAAGCAATTTGCACTAACATGCGGTAACGAAAGAGACGCAGTACACGTATCAGTGACATCTCGCTATCCACCGTAACTATCTCTTAATTGAAATAGTACGCATATCGCCGTCACTCATCCAGCTATGGCAGCTGCTTCTTAATTACCAGCCACCATTCAGGGTGCTGTTGCAACTTTTTAACAATGAGTTCACTAATCTATTACCACCAGATAGTATCAAATGTTCACTAGATTTTGAAGAAATGGTGCAAAAACTTCACATATAAATATTTGTAATCTCTTCCAGATGGAAAGTTTCGAATAATAATTCACTGCTCGCTATTAAATATTAATAGCTCTCTAAACGAAAATATCCGAATTAATGCCTTCAAAAGCACTCATCCTCTGGAACACTGTTCGGCCGGTCTGCAAAATCGCA
>NZ_SZZW01000004.1 GCF_009829915.1 Pantoea sp. Nvir
CGTTATTAGTCATAATCTTACGCGATATCGTGTTCGGTGGTGCGGTAGTTCAGTCGGTTAGAATACCGGCCTGTCACGCCGGGGGTCGCGGGTTCGAGTCCCGTCCGCACCGCCACCCTCCTTTATAGGGGCGTAGTTCAATTGGTCGAGCACCGGTCTCCAAAACCGGGTGTTGGGGGTTCAAGTCCCTCCGCCCCTGCCCCTATTAGAAAAACACCTTGATAAAACGACTGACAGAGTCAGTCGTTCCTCAAGTTTTTTAACACAGCCGCTCTAGAATAGGAAAATTAAGAATTTGCTGTATAGATGCTTGCTGATCGCTATTTTGTAACCATACTGCGTATAAAGGACGGACTACAATTGGTGTATTTGGGACAGTTATCAGGTCTTTGTATATATTTTTCCAAAAATCAGGTAGGAAAGCGCATGCACTAGTCGTATAAATAAGCTCCCGTGTTACATGAGCTGAAGTTGTTGTTAGCAATGGTACATCACCATTGCCAAAAAGATAGCTTTCATGTTGTTGAAAGTCAGCACCCCATTCTAACTTAATATAATCATATTTTTCTCGGTTGTCTATTTTACTTGCTCGAAAAAGAGCAAGAGAGATATGACCAACCTGTTGGCTAATTAATTCATCCATTTTAGAGGGTTCCGTCGTGAGTAACAGATCGAGCTGCCTCTCATGGAGCTGCTTAACAAGCAGATGGCGCTGGGATACGCGTGCTTCAAGATACAGATTTTTTTTGTTCCCATATAGAGTTTGTAACCACGGTGTCAGATAAGCTTCCCATAGTGAAGCACTGGCACCTATTGAGATTTCATGATGCTGCTGTGTATGCAAAACTTCTTTTTTTGCTATCATCCATGTGCTCATCAGACTTTCCGCATAGGGTAGCAGTCGTTCGCCTGCAGAAGTTAGTCTTATATTGTTACGATGACGAGTGAAAAGATTAACGCCTAACTGATTTTCTATCTGACGGATGCGAAAACTGACGGCAGACTGTGTGAGATAGAGTGATTCTGCAGCCCGACCAAAATGACGAGTTCTGCTTACTTCTAGAAAGGTTTTCAGTAATTCCGTATCCACAGCTTCCTCCTAAAAAATATTTCTCACACAGATTTAAATGTTTTGTTGTACACATTGTCAAGCCTATCTAATACTCCGCGCCACTAATAAGCCTGTCCTAAGAGAATTAGGAGTACCCTAAGATGGCAAAAAGCTTCTCAACTACAAATCGTTTTTTTGATAATAAACATTATCCCCGTGGGTTTTCACGGCATGGTGATTTCACAATTAAAGAGGCCCAACTTCTAGAACGTTATGGTTTTGCTTTTAATGAGCTGGACTCAGAGAAGAGAGAACCGGTAACTGATGAAGAATGCTTGTTTTTAGAAGTATGTCGTGGGCTTCGTGAGCCCCAAACTGAAGCTGAGCGAGTGTGGGCAAAATATACTGCTCGTATTAAGTGTCCTAAAAGGTTTCACACTCTTTCAGGTGGTAAACCTCAGATGGATAACTTTGAAGATTACAGCGAAACCGATGATTAAGTAGGATGTCGTAATACATTCTGGCTATATTTTAAAGGGCGATGATAAGCAAGTATCAGTTGATTACTAGTGTAATAATCTCACTACTTTCCGCGAATAAGGACACGAAGTACATAAAGTATTCTATTAGCTAGCTAGATTAGAAATCGTGTAAGCCGAACAACTAGGGTATGTTGACATTCTATATATAGTTAAAAACAGTACAATCAATAGAGTGAAACGATCAGGAAATTCGTTCAAGTGCAACTTCTATTGGGGTAACCAGAGATCATACTGGCATTGATAATGCTAAGGCAGGCTAGGGTTGTTACGGAAAAACAGTAGAAGCTTGCTAGATAAGTGATTTTCGTGCAGGTACAAGAAAATTACTACCTCGTCTCATTTGAGCAATACCTGGAATTAGCTTAGAACTTTAAAGTTACATTGTGGTAATCATCTAGAAAAAGAAAGTTTTAAACTGAATTGAAAGTAAATAGCGACGTGTGATTTTCTAATTGTGTCATCATGAGCAAGGTTCGGTAGTAGAATTAATTTTTCAGTTTTATAGGAAATACGGTTTATGGATTAAATACATAGGGTGATTGAAGGAATTGGAAGTTGTGCTCCTTTAGTTTTCACCAAACAGTAACTGACACACTGATACGGTAACGTATGAATACCGATCAGGTTAGACTAAATAAGTTAATTGCACTTAATTTCGCTACAGGAGGATCTAAAGCAGAATCCGCCTATATATGCTAAATATATCAATTTAAATTAGAGATAAAGTACGGAAGTAATCTCATAATCTCTTTATTATGAGAAATTTATACCATATATCTTAAAAGTTGCTATTAGCCAATTAGCAGCTTGGTATAGTTTCGTATCTCATAATTGGTATCATTGGTAGCTCTCTTTTGATGGTTACTACATCACGGATCATTATAATACATACCCCCCTAATTTCTGAAGCCACTTAACGTTTTTTATATTCTAAAACAGAGCATTATTCCATGGGATAAGGTTGAGGTGTAGTTTCTGTCCTATTGAATAGAGACGGTTCAGACTCCCTATATCTATAGGTTGTGTCCGATGAGCACGAGAACTTTTTCCCATTTGGTACCTATTATAATCATAGAGAAAATTTCATTAATGAGCATTTAGTATTTTTAGATATACACCATGCATATATATGTTTCTAATATGCAGAGTCACAAATTTGCGTTTAGTTGTAAAAATAAATAAATAAGTAAGAATGAAAACAAGAAAAGGTGAATATTATGTCTTACACACTGCATTATAATACTCCGTATTTAAGGTAATTCTTTATGATGATTATCACAAACGTCTAGTAGTGTGCTATCACTGGGAACACATGTAGCATCTCTACGACTTTGCTAAAATTTATTTTTCCCTGTGCACATATAGCTTCGACAAATTAATGCTCGCGACCCATGAGGTTCTGTGCGATAAGATAATGGTCTGCAAAGTCCCTACATCCGTTTGCTAGCGTTCGTAGAGAATGTTGGTCTGAGTGTAACTCCAGTAGATAGATGTCTACATCACATATGCGACTATTATCGCTTTTGCATAGGGCGCGTATTTAAGAGATGACACTCTAGAAAATAGAATTACTGAAATAGTCTTATTTTGGAATTGTGTAGTCCCAAACACTTTGTTCACCGCAGCTAAAGCAATAAGCCATCTTTATTAGTGGGCAGCTAAGCACAATACAACTGCTATCAGGAAGATATTACCTTGGAAACTAACAGTTACATCTCTGAAGATGTTGGCGAAAATTTGTTTAAAGTAAAAGACGGTATTTTGTTTACTCTGCCTTTTACTTTTATTGTAGTGCTGGTCATTTCACTTGAGACGGCATTATTAAACTGGCAAATGATTTGGGCTGAGGTGCACAAGCAAGTATTATTGCGCAATTTGCTCTATCTGCGCGCTAGTATTCAGTGTTGGTGAACTTTGTAAAACTGAAGACAAATGCAGCTAGTTAGATCAAATAAATACATAATAAAAAATTAATTCAAACGTAACGGTCCCGTGTTATTTTTCAGATTGGAGCAAAAAGAGCATGCCTAAGTACCGTTCTACTACTACCACCCATGGCCGTAATATGGCGGGTGCTCGTGCCTTGTGGCGCGCGACAGGAATGACTAATGATGATTTTGGAAAACCAATTATCGCCGTAGTCAATTCATTCACTCAATTCGTTCCAGGGCATGTCCATTTGCGCGACATTGGAAAACTTATTGCCCAGCAAATCGAAGCAGAAGGTGGTGTGGCTAAAGAGTTCAATACCATTGCAGTAGATGATGGTATCGCTATGGGCCATAGTGGCATGCTCTATTCACTGCCGTCTCGCGAGTTGATTGCCGACTCAGTAGAATACATGATTAACGCGCACTGTGCTGACGCCATGGTTTGTATCTCTAATTGCGATAAAATTACTCCAGGCATGTTAATGGCTTCGCTACGCCTCAATATTCCAGTAATTTTTGTTTCCGGTGGTCCAATGGAAGCAGGAAAAACTAAACTCTCTGACCAGATTATCAAACTTGATCTGGTAGATGCGATGATGCAAGGCGTTAACCCTAATGTCAGTGATTCCGATAGTATGCAAATTGAACGTTCTGCGTGTCCAACTTGTGGTTCTTGTTCTGGCATGTTTACTGCTAACTCAATGAACTGCCTGATTGAAGCACTAGGATTGTCACCTCCCGGTAACGGCTCTTTACTAGCAACACACGCCGATCGCAAAGCGCTTTTTATCAAAGCAGGTAAATGCGTTGTTAATCTAACAAAACGATACTACGATCAAGATGATGAGAGCGTTCTACCACGTAATATTGTTAATAAAGCTGCATTTGAAAACGCTATGATGTTAGATATTGCCATGGGAGGTTCTACTAATACCGTTTTGCACTTACTCGCTGCTGCACAGGAAGGAGAAGTCGACTTCAGCATCTCTGATATCGACCGCCTATCACGAAAAGTGCCACATTTGTGTAAAGTTGCTCCTAGTACAGAAAAATATCATATGGAAGACGTACATCGTGCAGGTGGCGTTATCGGTATTCTTGGTGAGTTGGACCGTGCCGGTCTGTTGCATACTGAGGTACGCAACGTGTTTTGTATGAGTCTGCGCGAAATGCTAGATCGCTACGATATTATGCTCACTCAAAACGAAAAGGTAAAAATTATGTTCCGCGCCGGACCAGCAGGTATCCGTACTACTCAGGCTTTTTCTCAAAATTGTCGCTGGGATACGTTGGATGAGGATCGTCAGGAGGGATGTATTCGCACATGCGAGCATGCCTTCTCGCAGGATGGTGGCTTGGCAGTGCTCTACGGCAACTTGGCTGAATATGGCTGCATTGTAAAAACTGCTGGCGTGGATAAAAATATCCTAGTTTTTCAAGGCACAGCTAAAGTCTACGAAAGCCAGGAAGATGCAGTTAAAGCAATTCTCGACGGTAAAGTGGTCGCGGGTGATGTGGTAGTAATCCGTTATGAAGGGCCGAAAGGTGGACCAGGTATGCAAGAAATGCTCTACCCTACCACCTATTTAAAATCTATGGGCCTCGGTAAAAGTTGTGCGTTGATTACAGATGGTCGTTTCTCTGGGGGTACCTCAGGTCTGTCAATTGGTCATGCCTCACCGGAAGCAGCTAGCAAAGGCACGATCGCGCTGGTAAAAGATGGCGATATCATAGATATCAATATTCCGAACCGTAGTATTAGTGTGGCGTTGCTGGACAGCGAACTACATGCACGTCGTACAGAAGAAGAAGCGCGTGGCGATGAAGCTTATACGCCGCACAGCCGTGTGCGTCAAGTTTCATTTGCGTTGCGTGCCTACGCATACTTTGCCACCAGTGCTGATAAAGGTGCTGTGCGAGATAAGAGTAAGTTGGGAGGCTAACTAATGTTAGAGTATCAACAATTTCTACCCTCATCGCTTGATGGTGCGGAATATTTACGTGCAGTGCTGCGTGCACCGGTATATGAAATTGCACAGGTGACACCATTGCAAAAAATGGAAAAAATTTCCACGCGTTTTGACAATATAATTTTAGTAAAACGTGAAGATCAACAGCCAGTACATAGTTTTAAGCTACGTGGTGCTTATACAATGATTTTTGGATTGAACGAAAAGCAGAAAATGCAAGGTGTAATAACGGCATCAGCCGGAAATCACGCACAAGGAGTTGCTCTTTCTGCTAGTCGGCTCAACATCAAATCTTTGATTGTAATGCCGTTGCCTACGTCAGAAATCAAGGTTGATGCAGTACGCTCATTTGGCGGTAAGGTTTACATGTATGGAGCCAACTTTGACGAGGCGAAAGCTAAAGCAATTGAGCTAGCGGAGCAAAAAGGATATACCTTCATTCCGCCGTTTGACCATCCGGCTGTAATTGCAGGGCAGGGTACACTAGGGCTAGAATTGCTGCAGCAAGACGCGCATCTTGATCGTGTCTTTGTGCCAGTTGGCGGAGGTGGCCTCGTGGCCGGTATAGCAGTATTGATCAAACAGTTAATGCCACAGATTAAAATAATTGCAGTGGAATCGGAAGATTCTGCTTGCTTAAAGGCGGCACTAAATGCTGGAGAACCAGTAGATCTGCTACGTGTCGGGCTCTTTGCCGAAGGTGTCGCGGTAAAGCGCATTGGTAGCGAAACTTTTCGAATTTGTAAAGAATATCTTGATGATATTATCACTGTGGATAGCGACGCTATCTGTGCAGCGATGAAAGATCTTTTCGAGGATGTACGAGCGGTGGCAGAGCCATCAGGTGCGCTAGCATTGGCTGGTATGAAGAAATATATCCAGCAGGAAGATATTAAAGGTGAGCGTCTAGCTCACATTCTTTCGGGCGCGAATGTTAATTTTCATGCCTTACGCTATGTCTCCGAGCGCTGTGAACTAGGTGAGCAACGTGAGGCATTACTCGCTGTAACGATCCCCGAACAAAAGGGAAGTTTTCTAAAGTTTTGCCATACGCTGGGCGGACGTTCAGTTACTGAATTTAACTATCGTTATGCCGATGCCGATAACGCATGCATTTTTGTTGGAGTTTGTTTAACGCACGGGCTAGAGGAACGTATGGAGATCATTACCCAGCTTGTACAGGGTGGTTATCAGGTAGTGGATCTATCGGATGACGAAATGGCAAAACTGCACATACGCTATATGGTAGGAGGACGTCCCTTAAAACTGTTGTGTGAACGTTTATTTAGTTTTGAATTTCCAGAGGCGCCTGGCGCGCTGTTAAAATTTCTACAAACCCTCGGTCCATACTGGAATATCTCGCTTTTTCACTATCGTAGCCACGGTACCGATTATGGCCGTGTGCTAGCGGCTTTTGAGATAAACGATAATGAGCAGGGTTTTGAATCTCATTTAACCGCTCTAGGTTATGATTTTCATGATGAGGGAAATAATCCAGCGTTCCGTTTCTTTCTTGCAGGGCGGGTTAGTAGTCATAATAACAAATGCCAAAAGGCATGAATAAGCGGCTCAGAGAGCCGCTTTTTTTGTACACAAACTCCCAACTCTAGTGGGGTCGCCGACTCTACATTTTCTAGCTTCAGCACGCGATTACGCATTGACTCCGGGCTATTTTCTAACACTACGTCCGGCAACATTGCAATACCACAGCCAAGCGCTACCATGGATACAATTGCTTCATGCCCAGAAGAAACAGTAGAATAAATCAGCGGATTAGAGATGCGATAGCGCCTAAACCACAGATCGATGCTGCGGCGCGCGGGCCCCTGTTCTGGCATGATGAATGGGATCTGGTCCCAGTTAGGCGACTTTTGTATCGCTTGACTACGTACTGGACAGGGCAGTGCTGGAGCGATTAGCACTAGCGGTATTAGTCCTAGTGGAGTAAAAATAATGCTGGGACGTAGTAACTCGGGCCTGACGGTAATCGCTAGATCTGCTGCTCCATATTGTACTATCTTAATGGCGTCGGCGACGTTGCCGGTAGTGAGTTTGATCTCTACTTGTGGATAATCAGTGTAAAACCGATCTAGGAGCGGTGGTAAATTATTATAAGAAGCAGTTACTGAACAGAACAAACGTAGTTCGCCGTTTAGTGATGGGGTATTAAGATCCATTACATGGCGCAATTGCTGATACTGCAACAGCGTCTGCTGTGCAAACTGTCGCAGTTGCTCGCCTGCATCAGTGAGTCCAACAGTGCGGTTATCACGTAAGAAGAGGGTGTGTCCCAAATCTTCTTCAAGGCGTTGGATCTGACGAGAGAGCGTAGATGGACTGACATGCATGGTACGCGCGGTGCGTCCAAAGTGACAACTCTCTGCTAAATGAAGAAACAACTTTAGATCTCGTAAATTCATATATTTTACTTTTAAAGTAATCTTGCAAAATTTGCAAGTCAATATTGTTAATATATCAATTTAAGCAATATATTTCCTGGCATATGATGGTGTTATTCACGGCGCTGCTGACAGGGTTGTTACCTAACAACAGCAAATATAAAACATGATCGGAGTACCCATGACTAACTACTTTAACAAATTGAATCTGCGCAATCAGTTAGCGCAGTTAGGCAAATGTCGCTTCATGGCGCGTGATGAATTTGTCGACAGCATCAATTTTCTGAAAGGAAAAAAAGTGGTCATCGTGGGTTGTGGTGCTCAAGGTCTCAATCAGGGCCTGAACATGCGTGATTCTGGCTTAAACATCTCTTACGCACTTCGTGATGAAGCCATTGCTGAGAAACGGTCCTCTTGGTACAAAGCCACTGAAAAGGGTTTTAAAGTAGGTACCTACAAAGAGATAATTCCGCAAGCAGACTTAGTAGTTAATTTGACCCCGGATAAACAACACTCCGCTGTTGTGAAAGCCGTACAGCCGCTTATGAAAACCGGTGCTGCCCTAGGTTACTCACACGGCTTTAATATCGTTGAAGTGGGAGAAACAATTCGTAAAGACATCACCGTAGTAATGGTAGCACCAAAATGCCCAGGCACAGAAGTACGCGAAGAGTATAAACGTGGTTTTGGTGTACCCACCCTAATCGCTGTGCATCCAGAAAATGATCCGCAAGGTGAAGGCATGGCAATTGCTAAAGCCTGGGCTACAGCAATCGGTGGTAACCGCGCAGGTGTAATAGAATCCTCTTTTGTTGCAGAAGTAAAATCAGACCTTATGGGCGAGCAAACTGTTTTGTGCGGTATGTTACAAGCCGGTTCTCTTCTTTGCTTTAATAAGCTAGTTGAGGAAGGTCATGACGTGGGTTATATCGGAAAATTAATCCAATTTGGTTGGGAAACCATTACTGAATCTCTAAAATTTGGTGGGATTACGTTAATGATGGATCGCCTCTCAAACCCTGCTAAACTACGCGCTTACGCCTTATCAGAGCAGTTAAAAGAAATTTTAACACCATTGTTCCAAAAACATATGGATGATATTATTTCTGGAGATTTTTCTTCAAGAATGATGGCTGATTGGGCTAATAACGATAAAAAATTGCTTACTTGGCGTGAATATAGTGGTAAAACCGCTTTTGAAACCGCCCCGCAATATGAAGGCAAAATTAAAGAGCATGAGTACTATAATAAAGGCGTTCTGTTGGTCGCGATGGTGAAAGCAGGAGTTGAGTTAGCTTTTGAAACTATGGTTGCCGTAGGCATTATTGAAGAATCAGCTTATTATGAATCTTTACATGAGCTACCGTTGATCGCCAACACCATTGCCCGTAAACGTTTATATGAAATGAATTTAGTTATTTCTGATACTGCTGAATATGGCAACTATCTTTTTTCATTTACTGCAGTACCTTTGCTTAAAGAGTTTATGGCCATGCTGCAGCCGGGTGATTTAGGAAATGCGATTGTTGAGAGCACACAGATTGATAACGCACAGCTGCGCGACATTAACGAAGCAATTTATAAGCATCCAATCGAGATTGTCGGCCGCAAGCTACGTGGCTACATGAGCGATATGAAGTGTATCGCACGGCTGCAGGGCTGAAAACATGTAACACAGTATTCAATATAAAAATAAAAAACCCCCGGATTGCCGGGGTTTTTTATAAAAAATTACCATCTTTATTAATTCTTATTCAGGATAGAATTATCCTGATCATTAACGCCTATTGTAGGGTTAAGAGATAAAATGAGCATCTTTCCTTAGTAAGTTATCTTGACTATCTATGCAGGTACACAGTAGTCACAAGATACAAGATCTTAGTGCGGTGCTTTGCAATACAATTAGCATTATTCTATAATGTATGACTAAGCAGATATTTCACCAAGTAAGAAACATTCAGATTAATGTTCATTAACTTTTGACATTCATAGAACCAACATATCTAATCTAGTATATTAATCTTTTTTAAGAATTGATTTTGTGAGAAAAGTAACAAACAGCATAAACAGATGCTACTGCTTATCTTCTGATAAGCGATTACTAATGTGATTTTTTATAAACTCTAAGTAGAAGGACAGTTTTTTTAATTCTTTAATATTATTAACATTTAATAAACGGGTTAATTAGATACTTTTTTAAAAATTCTGAGGTGAGATCATGGCGTTATTTAGAACTCTAACTAAATAGTTTTCCGGGCGCTTTCACGAATTGCTAATATCGAAGCTCCGGTAAAAAAACCACTATAATGATCTCTAAAAAACAGCACTCATTAGATAATTTGCATTCCGATTATAAATCTAACTTAACGTAAATTGATAATCATACTTCCATCCTTGCGGGTGCCCAGCTATACAAAGTATAGTCTGTAACTTGAAATACACATGCATAGGTCTAGCGCGATTATCTTTCTTTCGTTAAATAATTAAATTTAAATTTTAAGATATAAAGTGGGGTTACCTTGTTTTTTGCAGTATTATGGACTCTATTTAAAATGAGGGCTCGTTGATTTTATCTATGAATATAGGTATCACTATTAAAGTAGTGATAATGTTCAGAAGAAAAATGTAAAAAAATTACGAAATCTTTTAGTTATTTCTGTTAAACGCGGCCAGTGATAAATATCGTTAAAGACAAGAAGATCTTTGATCTGTACTCTAAGTTGTCAGATTTCTTAATTTTAAATTGTTTCTTCATTGGTCAATATTCATATATCCACAAAACTTATTGACAAAAGAAAAAGGGAGATGGATATGAGAAGTTTGCTTCAATGCTGATTTTAGGCTCTGTTAATACCCTCTAAACGGAGAGGCAAGGGATGTGACAAATTTTAGCCTCAATGTTTTTTATGCTTAACCATTTGAATATGTTGTATATGTAGCAAAGGTAGTAATAGTAAATTAAATAAGACAGTCTTGCATTCGTGGTGATGACACCCCTGTGGTTTAGTTGTACGAATCGGTCTAGATATTGTGTTGCTCGTCATGAATTTGGTCTATCGATGATGAATGCTGCTTGAAGCATTCGCTCGTGTTGAATTTGATCAACAACCTTAATTTGATGATTGAGGTTCCGGTTATCTAGTGGGTATTGTGACGGTGGCAATTAGTCTCTTACCCTTTAGCTTACAGCCTTCCCATTTCTAAGGGAACTTAAAAGCTTTAAAGTGCCGCTAGTCAAGTGACACAATTTAATCTACAAAGATGACTATATTAACAATAACCGCTTGGGTCCAGTAGAATAAAGCACGTGATGCCAGCGAGACTAGGTGGTAGTATTTGTCTGTTCGACTCGTTACTTAAATAGTATGTTGCAGGTGTTACCAAATCAGATCATGGATACATCGTGTTTCGTAGTGATGTAGGTTGATAAACGGGGCAGTCAGTATGAGTTGGAAATGATTTCTGGGTTGCCGAATCGTCAGGTTGATTTCCTATTTCATAACGACATCAACTTTCCATCCCTTTTTGGACGATTTTCTGAATAGCACAGACAGGATATATTTATGCTTAACTGGACTCCGACCCAAAAGAATGTAGCATTTGGCAGCTTTGCCAGCTGGACTTTAGACGCATTTGATTTCTTTATTTTGGTGTTTGTTTTAAGTGATCTCGCGCAATACTTTCATAACGCTGTTTATGATATGTCAATCGCCATTATGTTGACACTAGTAGTACGCCCAATCGGAGCGCTTCTATTTGGTAGACTAGCAGAAAAATATGGCCGTAGACCCATTCTGATGCTCAACATAGTAATATTTTCACTATTTGAATTGCTCTCCGCCTGGTCGCCAAACTTCGTTACATTTCTCGCTTTTCGCATGTTTTATGGCATTGCGATGGGGGGTATTTGGGGTGTTGCGTCGTTGCTAGTAATGGAGACTATTCCTGACCGGTCGCGTGGGATAATGTCCGGGATCTTTCAGGGAGGCTATCCCTGTGGCTATTTGCTGGCGTCGATCACTTTTGGGCTATTTTTTGACATGGTGGGATGGCGCGGCATGTTTATGATTGGTGCACTGCCAATTTTGCTACTGCCGTTTATATACTTTAAGGTACCGGAATCGCCAGTCTGGCTGGCTGCGCGGAAGCATCAGAAGAGCAAGGGACTGTTGTTGATAATTCGTCAGTATTGGAAGCTGAGTATTTATATGGTGCTGCTCATGGCCTGCTTTAATTTCTTTAGTCATGGAACCCAAGATCTTTATCCTACTTTCTTAAAGCTGCAGCACCAGTTTGATTCGCACACCGTTAGCCTTATCGCAATTAGCTATAATATTGCTGCGATATTAGGTGGGATTTTCTTTGGTGCATTGTCCGAGCATATAGGGCGGAGGAAAGCGATTATACTGGCTTCACTTCTTTCATTGTTAGTTTTACCTCTCTGGGCTTTTTCTAGCAGTTTCTGGGTGATCGGATTAAGTGCTTTTCTGATGCAATTTATGGTACAGGGCGCGTGGGGAGTGGTGCCTACTTATCTCACTGAACTGGTTCCCGCTAACGCGCGGGCAGTACTTCCAGGCTTTGTCTACCAGTTAGGTAACGTAATCGCTTCGGTAAATACTATGTTGCAATCACGCATTGCTGAGGCTTATAACGGCAATTATGGCCTTGGAATGGCTATTGTTGCTGGAACGGTGGCGGTGCTTATCTGTTTGTTTGTTGCTTTTGGGCGCGAAACTCGCGGCATTGAAATTTCAGGCTCTGTATCGAAGCCGCCGTATTAAAAAAATGGGCTTGCGTCTCTAGTTCGCACATGTACTAATACTAAGGATTAATACACATGGCACTATGGATGATACTCCCTACGATTTTTAGTGGAAATAATCATATAAAATATGGTGCCTAAAATTTAGTATGTTCATTATCCTGCATGGAGACACATCGCTGATCATATGCCCCATCTCATGGGATTGATCTTAATACCAACGTATGCACGTCTTTTAGTATGTGTATCTTGTCCCTTTTCACACATATATATGTCACATAATATACTACGTATGAATTTAGTGATCTACATAAATATTTACTAGATAGAATTGAAAAGATTTGGAACCCTAGATTGACTACATGCATTAGTCAGTGCTTGCTGTATGGGTAAGGTTTTTCTGGTATTTCTTCAAGTAGA
The DNA here is from genome assembly GCF_009829915.1 of Pantoea sp. Nvir. Lineage (GTDB taxonomy): Bacteria > Pseudomonadota > Gammaproteobacteria > Enterobacterales > Enterobacteriaceae > Pantoea. Next base: position 13,079 of record NZ_SZZW01000004.1, read on the forward strand.
GAAGATATCCAACAAGTTACTTGGCAGATTCAGTATTATGAATTCGCTGAGGGTCTTGTCTTTTAATAAGAGAAACCAAATTATGTAGCATCTGAAACAATGATTAGACAGAGTAATTATTGCACAGTCTATGTTACTAGTGTGAATACTGGATTCATCGAAAGGGGTTCAGATGATTAACAACTCAAAATATATAGCCAACGATAATTACAAAAACTATACTTTACTTTTAGTCAACATTACATCCTTCCTTGCAGGTTTCGCTAATGCCAAAAAGAATACCTCTGGTTGGTATGCGCGGACAATTAGACGGTCTCCATCCGCACTGAACTGTAGTTTTTGTATTGTCTATCAATAGAAACACGGTAATGAATAATATACTATTATAGCTCATAGCATTGATAGTGCTGCGTAACGTACTATCAGACGTGATAAATTCCTATCAGATCGATATGTCTAGTGATTTTCTAGAATCACATTGTTTTTTAGTAGCAAATGAAGGATAGAGTATGACATCCAGTCGTGCCTGGCTCTTACAGCAGATGGGAATAACGCAGTATCACTTACGACGTCCGCACTTGCTACAAGGTGAAATCGCGACGAAGTTGATATTACCAGGTACAAAGCTGATTATTGTTTCTAACGTGTTCTTTGGGTTAAACGAACCGTTGGTAGGTGATGTACTGCGTGTCCTTAGTGTACAATTAGCGCAGGTGATAACATTGATGCCCGATCAGCTGCCAATGCTGCCCAAGTCTCTCAATTGCACCGGCTGGTTGATAGGTGTCAACGATCATCCGCATCCTTTCAAAGGAGTCATACTATACTCATCTTCTTTCGGTGAACTTCTTAGTAACGCTAGAGCTAAACGAATGCTCTGGCAACAGATGTGTAAATATGATAGCGATCTCTTTCCTCAAAGCTGAGGACTCTGCTCAGGCTTTTGCCATTGAGTGCCGCAGCCATGCTTTTCCTTGTTGGAACGAGCAGATGTTTGCTAGCAATCAGGGTAAGCGTTTTCTGAATTATCGTCTTGACGTTAACGGAGTAATGGCTGCATTAGCTATTACTCAGGTAGTGCTAGATGAGGCGACTCTGTTCAATATTGCCGTCGATCCCTCCTACCAGCGTTGTGGATATGGCCGTCAGCTATTGAATAACCTCATCAGGGAGCTAGAGAAGCGCGAGATAATAATACTCTGGCTGGAAGTACGTGCTTTAAATTATCCTGCTATCGCGTTGTACGAACAGCTTCATTTCCACCAGATCAGCCGTCGTCTTAACTACTATCCGACTGCTACCGGATATGAAGATGCCATTATCATGGCACTGACATTGTAGTTTTTTAAAAAAATTTTAATATTGAAGACTAGGATTACATAACTTTTTATTTTAACTTTTTCGTCGTTTTAGATGTTACGAGATATATCGAATGACTGATAGTGATGGCATTTATTGGGTAATAAATAATTCTTGTGAGTTAAGAGCAGAATAGCCCATTCTGTATTACGGTTAACCTTTAAGATTAACACCACAATAGTTTTAATATTCTGCAGTAGCCGTGTATTTAAAGAGCAAGGGAGGGATTCCTTCACTACTTTTCTATTCTAATGGTCATCTCTAAGTATATTATCGTACTGGTGTTGAAGGTCACCATTCTTCAATGGGATGATTAATAAAATTGCAGCAAGATAAGGACAGTCCTTGTTTTATATAAGTTACATCCCAGTATTCTTTAGATTTAGATATTAACAGCAATATACAATGATATTATTATAACAAATAAAAGCTTCAGTTAGCAGAAGTGCTATAGACAAATTAGCTTTTCAGATAATTTTTTGTTCCCCCTGTAGGAGTTCTAATGCTGAATATTCTTACTTGGTACGATTTGCGCGCTGGACTTTCTAGATGGCCGGGCCTATTTTTTCCCATGAGCTGCGAAAAAGTGATGCCGATGAATTATTGTGATGAACAGAAAGAATGGCTACTGTATGGGCGCGGGCTAAATAAACAGCAAATTAATGATTACCAGAATCAGCTAGGCACTACTATGGTAATCATCAGTGCTTGGCATATCGATGAGTATCAAATGGTGCGTTTAACAGGTTCACTTCCGCTGCATGCTACGAAATTGGCGCATGAAAACGGCTTTGATGTCGCACCATTGTGCAATATTCCTAATTTAAATACACCAGGACTACTAGTGATGGACATGGATTCTACTGCAATTCAGGTGGAGTGCATAGATGAGATCGCCAAACTAGCAGGTAAAGAAAAGTTGATAGTAAAAGTCACTGAGCGGGCAATGCGAGGCGAATTGGACTTCACCACCAGCCTACGTCAGCGCGTGGCAATACTGAAAGGCACAGGCATCAATATTCTAAAACAGGTGCGTGAGGAACTGCAGTTGATGCCGGGGCTAACCAAACTAGTACACAAGATGCAGGCTTTAAACTGGAAAATAGCAATAGTTTCCGGCGGTTTTACTTATTTTACCGAATACTTACGTGACAAGTTACATCTAGACTATGTCATCGCTAATGAACTTGAGATACACGATGGTAAGATGACCGGTGAAGTCCTGGGTCGGATTGTCGACGCGCAATGTAAAGCTGATACTTTGAAGGAATTGGTACATTATTTTGATATATTGCCGGGACAAACCGTCGCTATCGGCGACGGTGCTAATGATCTACCAATGATAAAGGCCTCAATGCTGGGTATAGCATATCATGGTACACCCATAGTAAACAAGAAGACAGCAGTGACTATTCAGCATGCCGATCTGATGGGGGTTTTTTGTATCCTCAGTAGTAGCCTGATTCACTAAAAGCGTACTAAGTAAGGGGACTAATTGGTCAAATCGGCAAAACGCGCCTTCGTTTGTAACGAATGCGGGTTAGACTATCCACGCTGGCAAGGGAGATGTAGCGCCTGCCACTCTTGGAATGTCATCACTGAAATACGTGTTACATCATCACCTCTGACTGCGGTTCAAAATGAGCGCATGCGTGGTGGATATGCTGGTAGTGCCAGAGGTACTAGTCCAGTACAGAAACTTTCAGAAATTAGCATAGAAATGATGCCACGTTTTTCTAGTGGATTTCAAGAGTTTGATCGAGTATTAGGAGGAGGTGTAGTGCCGGGTAGCGCCATACTGATAGGCGGTAACCCTGGTGCAGGTAAATCAACGCTGCTGCTGCAGGTGATATGCCGACTAGCTCAGGAGATGAACACTCTCTACGTTACCGGCGAAGAGTCACTGCAACAGGTGGCAATGCGCGCACACCGTATCGGTCTGCTGAGTGAAGACCTCAATATGTTATCCGAAACCAGTATTGAGCAGATCTGCTTTCTCGCAGAACACTATCAGCCAAAGCTGATAGTGATCGATTCTATCCAGGTTATGTATATGGCGGATATCCAGTCTTCGCCTGGTAGCGTAGCACAGGTTCGTGAAACTGCCTCTTATCTGACACGCTTCGCAAAAAAATATGGTGTGGTGATTGTTATGGTGGGTCATGTCACTAAAGATGGCTTATTGGCAGGTCCCAAAGTGCTGGAGCACTGTATTGATTGTTCACTATTACTGGAAGGTGACGCTGATTCACGCTTCCGTACATTGCGTAGCCATAAAAATCGTTTCGGGACGGTGAACGAGATTGGTATATTTGCCATGACTGCACAGGGTATGCGTGAAGTCAATAATCCATCGGCGATCTTTCTATCGCGTGGCGACGAGCTTACTGCCGGCAGTTCTGTGATGGTTTTGTGGGAAGGTACGCGTCCGTTACTGGTAGAAATTCAGGCTCTAGTGGATCACTCGATAACAGGTAACCCACGTCGTGTTGCGGTGGGGCTAGAGCAGAATCGATTAGCAATTCTGCTAGCAGTGTTGCACCGTCACGGTGGTCTTCAGATGTCTGAGCAAGATGTTTTCGTCAATGTGGTCGGTGGTGTGAAGGTCACTGAGACTAGCGCCGATCTTGCGCTATTACTGGCGATGGTGTCAAGCCTACGTGCCTATCCTTTGCCGCATGATTTAGTAATATTTGGCGAAGTGGGGCTAGCAGGCGAGATCCGACCAGTACCGAGCGGTCAAGAGCGTATTGTCGAAGCAGCCAAGCACGGCTTCAAACGTGCCATCGTCCCAGTAGGGAATACACCGAAGAAAACTATAGATGGTATGAAAATTTATGGTGTAAAAAGACTAGTCGACGCGCTGGCGACATTGGATGAATTTTAAGGGTTTAGTATAGATGAAATTGCCACTACTTTAATACACGCGGAGACACCATGAGGTCGTTCGATTATCTGAAAACAGCAATTCGCCAGCAGGGGCATACATTGCAACAGGTAGCGGATGCCAGTTGCATGACCAAGGGATATTTAAGCAAGTTGCTTGACGCTAAAATTAAAAGTCCCAGTGTGCAAAAATTAGAAGCGTTGCATCGTTTTTTAGGTCTTGAGTTTTTACGCGGTGATAAAACCGTTGGAGTAGTTTTCGGTAAATTTTATCCACTGCATACTGGTCATATTTATCTAATCCAGCGCGCCTGTAGCCAGATGGATGAGCTGCACATCATCATGGGACACGACGAGTTGCGTGACCGTGAGTTGTTTGAGAACAGTGCCATGTCACAGCAGCCGACTGTCGGTGATCGGTTGCGCTGGTTATTACAAACTTTTAAGTATCAGAAAAATATTATTATTTATTCATTTAATGAAGAGGGAATTGAGCCATATCCGTATGGCTGGCATATCTGGAGTAAAGGAGTAAAAACCTTTCTCAGAGAGAAAGGTATAACTCCTAACTACGTCTATACTAGTGAAATTGCGGACGCCGAGATGTACCAACAGCATCTAGGAATTAATACTATGCTGGTAGATCCAGTACGTTCTTTTATGAATATTAGCGGTACTCTGATTCGTCAAGATCCGTTCCGTTACTGGGAATTTATTCCCACCGAAGTAAAGCCCTTTTTCGTACGTACTGTTGCCATTCTCGGTGGAGAATCTAGCGGTAAATCAACATTAGTCAATAAGCTAGCTAACATTTTTAATACTACTAGTGCCTGGGAGTATAGATGTGACTACGTTTTTTCTCATCTTGGAGGCGATGAAATCGCGTTGCAATATTCAGATTATGATAAGATCGCTCTTGGTCAGGCGCAGTATATTGACTTTGCCGTAAAATATGCCAATAAAGTCACTTTTATCGACACGGACTTTATTACCATTCAGGCGTTTTGCCTAAAGCATGAAACCTGCGAACATCCTTTTTTACAAGCCTTGATCGACGAATATCATTTTGATTTAGTGATTTTGCTTGAGAATAACGTACCTTGGGCGGGAGATGGCTTGTACAACCCAGGTGGTAGCTCAGTAGATTGTTGCCAGTTTCAGTCGATACTTATAACAATGCTGCAAAAGAATAATGTTAATTTCGTCCATATGCGAGAGGATAATTATGACATACTGTTTTTACGTTGCGTTGAGTTGGTTAAGGAACTTCTGAACGGAAAGATTGAACATAAAGATTAAGAATCTTATCTAATCGGTATATGTATGACAACTTTCTTTCTAGCAGATGTATAGATGTATAAATGTATTGGGGGAGGATGTATATGAGAATGTGCTAGCCTAAGGTCAGGTAAGTGCTTTTTTTACATAGAGCATATTAATTCATGACGAGTTCTCTATTATTGGAATACTTATTGATATATTTAAAATGTTTGGATGTCGGAAGATAACGTGTTAGCATTTTTTCATAAATGTACTTGGTTTAGTTCCTCATCTTTGATAAGTTATATAAAATAACGTCATCGGTTAAGTTTAGAATTATGCACACAAATTTTGTTGTGCATTATTGATACAATTAACGTCTTTTATGTACAAAGCAGTTGTCGTAAAACACAATTTATGACAGTGTCATATGTTTTAAAAACCATTCAACAATGAATTTATTTAAAACAATACTTAGATATAAGTATTTTCAATAGATTATATTTTGTGGAATAGTGTATTAGAATCAATAAAATTTTTTAAAAAATACTCACCGTACTTAAGTCGACAAATTTTTCAACGTATTGGTGTACGGACTTATTACAGATAGGGTTATCATGGAAGTTGTGGCTGAATTAGGTTTTTTTAGAACCCTCACTGATTAGGATTAATTAATAATATTAGTATATCTATTATAAATGAAATATTCAGCACTGATTGATGGAAGCAAGCTGGCATACATAGTAGTTCTAACTCAGAAATAAAGTACTTATGGGAACCGATATTTTGGGGAATTTTGTAATTAATTAAAATGGGATCATGAAATTAACCTAATCTACAGAAAAAGTCTTACCTCAGAGGTGAGACAGGCGTTTTTATTATTTTAATGCTATGGGGAAAATATATTTCAGAGCAATTTGCACGGAAATACATTACTCTGTAAACCATTTTGGCTAGGGAGTGAAATCCCGGGATTCATAATCTTATTTGCTGGCCTAAATTAATGTCTTAATTATAAAGTGATCGGTTATAATATACACGCATATATATAAAATATAATAAGTTTATAAACTTGACATGCGTATCTTGATTAAGATTCTTTTTCTAAAACTCACAGCTAACTGGTGCAGAACATGTTCCCCCTACGACGTACTGCTTTCTCAGCACACTGTAAAGATTCTTATCGAATAGCAAGTAGAATTGTGGTTACTGGTTGTGGTATGCTTCCGTACTCGTTAGTGAGTACGGAAGCATAATGATGAATCAATTTCCTATTAAATTGTTGCAACACTCTTTTTCTGAAGAAAATTGGCAACGTTTTATTGCCCTAATGAAACAGGCCTATGCTGATAATTTAGCCCTACATCTATTACAGTTGATGCTAACGCCAGATGAGCGCGAAGCGATTGGTACGCGCTTGCGTATTGTAGAGGAATTAATGAGTGGTGTAATGAGCCAGCGCGAGCTTAAGAACGAACTAGGAGTAGGTATTGCGACTATTACACGGGGTTCAAACAGCTTGAAAGAAGCGCCTTATGAACTGCAATGCTGGTTAGAAGAACACTTGGGATGCGCTACAAGTAAAGTTAATCAAGTAGATAAGCAAAAGAGTAGTCCTTAAAAATAAGTATTTAAGGTAAATGTTGTAGCTCATCCAACTTTCCCCTGGGGAGGGACACATTGATAGCACTGCTTCATCTCATCTATCTTACTTAATTGAAAAGCATTCCTTTTAATAGACAAGACATTGAAATAAATAGAGTAACACGCCCATTAAATAAGTAAGTGAGCATGTGAAACATCTTGGTATCGCTTAGTTTATTGTTACAAGCCGAATCAGATTTGACTCCGCCTATTGAACGTCCCTAGTTTAAATAAACTCTACAGTACTGATTTAAAATACCGTTTAATAATAGTATGATTGTTTTTCCAGTAGTTATGGGCGTATCGGAATCAGATATTCTCAGTGAATTTCTTTTGGTAGCTCGCTGCCCTTATTACCTGTGTGCTTGTAAATAAAATTGCTCAATATTTTGGCCATAACGGCGTATAAGTCCTAGATTTGTCATAAATGTGCTATGGAGAAACAGGATAAATTCTTGACACTCATTGCTAACTCCATTGTAAATGAACTTTACATACCCTCCCGCTTCAAGGATCACAATTTATCCGGAGTACATGTTAACATCTTTATCGACGTCACGACGCAGGTGTAGCAAATCCTGCTCATCGTCCCTTTACTGACTATAACCTTAACCCTACCTGGTGCAGGCCATAGATTTTCTGGAGGAACAATGTCTATTTCTAGTAAAAATTGTTTGCAAAAATGTATAATCCTTCTATTACGGTGGCTGGAAATTTGCTCTAGACTAGAGTGATATATTTATGTTTGACTTACCAGCAATGTTTCCAGCAGCGTAACAAATGACAAGTGTTTCATATTATTGTTTTCAAAGATAATTTGGGGCCTAGTATCGAACGAGTTCCAGTCTGATGAGTGGTAATAATACTATGTAGCAGGAGATAGTCCTGTTAAACTGCTTTCTAAAGGCACCCATGAATTTAGATATACTGAGAATCAAATCAGTACTGCAAGGCATCTCCAGCTAGAATTGGACAACTAGTGAGGCGCAGCGCTATCTCCGCTTTTTATAGGCGACGAATACGAATATAGGTGCCTATCTTATGGCCCGTTACATTCTTAAATATATTTTTTAGATACCATTGAGAATAACCCACCTTTCTCGAAAAAACTGGATTGGTCCATAAAACATCCTTATACTCTCTGAGACACGGCTAATACGGTATCCGAATAAGAATAGCACTGACTGCACCGTAAGGGGGCGGGCAGTTTCTTTGGAAAATCATGCTATATTAACGCAAGGTTAGGAGGATTTGATTTAGTTAACGCGGACGATTACCATTATGTTATATGCTGCTCTTTTATTACCTTTGCAATGGTAACACTATGACAATATATCGCTTTTTTTCAGTTTCACTCTTTATGCTACTATTAGTAGCTCCGGCAATATCTGAGGAAATTGGCTCAGTAGATACGGTATTTAAGTTATTTGGACCCGATCATAAAATCGTGGTCGAAGCATTCGATGACCCAGATGTAAAAAATGTAACTTGCTATATTAGTCGTGCAAAAACCGGTGGAATTAAGGGTGGCTTGGGGCTAGCGGAAGATACTTCTGATATGGCGCTTTCATGCCAACAGATTGGCCCCGTCGAACTCAGCAACACCATTTCTAAAGGTAAAGCGCAGGGTGAGGTAGTATTCAAGAAACGCACCTCATTAGTATTTAAAAAACTGCAAGTTGTACGCTTTTTCGATCAGAAGCGTAATGCACTAATCTATTTGAGTTACTCTGATAGAGTCATCGAAGGCTCGCCGAAAAATGCGTTGAGTGCGGTCCCAATCATGCCTTGGCGAGAATAAAAAAGCTCATAAGTCTTTATATTTTTTAATTATTTCCTAGATTGCCGAGGAAGCGGTAATTTTCTTTGCGGAGTACTACTACTTTCGAAGGTGTGATTATATGGCTTTAGTCGTATCCATTCATCTTCTAAAACAGAAAGGAGTGACACAGAATTCGCTGCACGACAGTTTTTTATATGTCTGCTAAAAATGCACAGTATACGGTTGTTGATATTCATTCCCTAGAATGTGAATGAGGATTATCATTATATTCTCGGTGCTGAACAAAAAGTTCAACACCGGTGTTCAACTTATATATGATAAATAGATTAGTGATACTATCAATTCTCCGATTCAATCTGTAGACCAATAATTTCATCCACTTTATCTTCATCGCGATCTGTGCAAAATATCAGCATCTCAAGTGCTTATTTCTAGATTAAACGTAAGCAACGGGCAGTTGAACGATAGATTCATATATATTGATATCCAATCAAACATCATTCTTGGAATAAAAATGAATTCATTTGAACACTATGGGCAATTTTATGTTTTTTACCTAAAATTTTCTAATAAATCTAAAACATAATAAATGAAAGAAAAGTAAGTCATGAGAATGACCTTTTCCAGAAGAGAATCTCCTGGTAAATATTTTATATAGTATTAAGGTATATAATCCTATTTAAATAAAGTTAAATTAATATTTATTAATTTTTATTGAAAAATAAGTAGGTTTTATTTTCTATTTTATTTCTGTTTTAGCTTTCATCCCAACATGTGTTATTAGATTACGTATGATATTATTTTTAATCTTGAGAACAGTAGGCTCTCTTAATGATGTAATAGGTCGACATCTAACTAACATTTTCATAGTGATATACCTATGACTCAAATTTTTCAGGTAATTCATACGCTTTCTACACTGACTTGAATATATCAGACCTTTGAATAGCTATTTGAAGCAACTAAAAGTAGGCATCATTTCAATGATAATTGATAAACCGATTGACCAGCATATCAGTTAACACGGTACAGCATAATAGCACTATGCTATGCTGTACCAGATTCTTCAAGGGCAAAAGGATATAAAAAAACTCATAGATAAATTTTCCTGAAAAATTTATTTTTTGCAGAAAATCTAGATATAAAGAAAGTATATAGTTATCAACTAACTGTATACTATTTTTTGATATTAACTGCATAAATGAGCAGTGGTAAAAAATGTAGGTTAGATAAGTGTGTTGACTTAAGTTGCACTTTGCTTTATGTCTAGAAAATAGATATTTCTATAGGATAGATAGAAAAAATTTTAATGTATAACTTAACCAGCCTAAGAATTGCCGTTGTTACCGCCACGATTAAAACAAGGTAGGGACACGGGCTGGTACGTACAGTAAAAATAGGGAAAAGCCCGCAATGTTAGAAATGCGGGCTTTTTTTCGGCATAAATTTCAGGAGAAGCTTTAACATGCGAGTGCTGAAATTCGGCGGGACATCAGTAGAAAATGCGGAATGCTTTCTTCGTGTTGCTGATATTATGGAAAGCAATGTACAGCAGGGACAGGTTGCCACTGTGCTCTCTGCACCCGCGAAAATTACTAACCATCTTGTAGAGATGATTGAAAAGACTATCAGAGGACAGAATGCTTTTCCAAATATTAAAAATGCTGAGTACATATTTAACGAGTTGTTAAAGGGGCTTGCAAAAATACAGCCAGGATTTGATTATGAAGAGCAAAAGCTGCGAGTCGATTTAGAGTTCTCACACTTAAAAAAGGTGATGCACGGTATTAAACTGCTAGGGCAGTGTCCTGATAGCATTAATGCCGCTATCATCTGTTGCGGCGAAAAGCTCTCTGTTACTATCATGAAAGCGCTACTGTTGGTGCGTGGTCATGAGGTAACGGTTATCGATCCTGTAAAGAAGTTGCTAGCTGTAGGCCACTATCTTGAATCTAGCGTTGATATTGCTGAATCAAAACGACGTATCTTTGATATTCAGATCCCGCCACAAAATATGATCCTTATGGCAGGTTTGATCGCCGGAAATAAGCACGGTGAACTTGTAGTATTGGGCCGCAATGGTTCTGACTACTCTGCCGCGGTGTTGGCTGCCTGCCTAAATGCCGATTGTTGTGAGATCTGGACCGACGTAGATGGTATATATACCTGCGATCCGTGTCAAGTTCCTGACGCACGGTTGTTAAAGTCTATGTCTTATCAGGAAGCGATGGAACTCTCCTACTTCGGTGCTAAGGTACTACACCCACGCACCATCGCGCCTATTGCACAATTCCAGATCCCGTGCTTGATCAAAAATACAGCTAATCCCCAGGCGCCCGGGACACTGATATGCGGCGAAGGAGAGAATAATGAGAATCCAGTTAAAGGTATCACCAATTTAAATAACATGGTGATGTTCAACATTTCTGGTCCTGGTATGAAGGGAATGGTTGGGATGGCTGCGCGCGTCTTTTCTGCCATGTCTCGTACCGGTATTTCGGTCGTATTGATTACGCAGTCTTCTTCCGAATATAGCATCAGCTTTTGTGTACCACAGAGTGAACAGGAGAGAGTACGTCTCGTTCTGGAAGAGGAGTTCTATATGGAAATAAAGGATAACTTGCTCGATGTATTAGAGGTAACAGAGCAGCTAGCAGTGATCTCTGTGGTTGGTGATGGCATGCGTACTCAGTATGGCATTTCTTCTAAATTATTCTCGGCGCTGGCACGCGCTCATATCAATATCATAGCCATCGCACAGTGTTCGTCAGAGCGTTCTATCTCCGTAGTAGTTAGCAATACTGATGTTATAACTGGAGTACGTGTAGTACACCAGATGCTTTTTGATACAGATCAGGTGATTGAAGTTTTTGTGGTCGGGGTCGGTGGTGTTGGTAGTGCTTTGTTAAGTCAGCTGCAACGCCAGCAGCGATGGTTAAAGCGCAAGCATATTGATTTACGTGTATGCGGTATCGCGAATTCGCGCGCAATATTGACTAACGTGCACGGTATTGACTTAAGTAACTGGAAGGGAGCACTGGCAGATGCCAAAGATAAATTTAATCTTGGTTACCTGAGCCGTTTAGTGAAAGATTACCATCTACTTAATCCAGTAATTGTTGACTGTACTTCCAGTCAAACGGTAGCTGATCAGTACGCCGATTTCCTTTCTGACGGGTTCCATGTAGTGACACCGAATAAAAAGGCGAATACCTCATCTTGGGACTACTATCAACAGATACGTACAGCTGCGGCAAAAGCACGTCGAAAATTTCTTTACGACACTAATGTGGGTGCAGGCCTACCTGTAATTGAAAATCTACAAAACCTATTACACGCTGGTGACGAGCTGATTAAATTCTCAGGCATCCTTTCAGGATCGCTCTCTTTTATCTTTGGCAAGCTAGATGAAGGGATTTTGCTGTCTGAAGCAACGAAAATGGCATGCGAGATGGGTTTTACCGAACCTGATCCACGTGAAGATCTATCTGGAATAGATGTTGCTCGTAAAATTTTGATTTTAGCACGTGAAGCAGGGTACAAACTAGAGCTGAATGACATTGATATTGAACCACTGCTACCGGCTAGTTTTAATGCTATTACTAATGTTGATGAGTTTATGAAGTGTCTGCCAGATCTAGATAAGTTGTTTACCACGCGAGTTGCCAAAGCACGCAATGAAGGTAAAGTATTACGCTTCGTCGGAATTATCGAAGAGGGTGGTATTTGCAAAGTGAAGATCGAAGCAGTAGATAGCAATGATCCACTCTATAAAGTAAAGAATGGCGAAAATGCTTTAGCGTTTTACAGCCGCTATTATCAGCCAATTCCTCTAGTGCTGCGCGGATATGGCGCGGGAAATGATGTGACGGCAGCAGGTGTTTTTGCTGATCTGCTGCGTACCCTGTCGTGGAAGTTGGGAGTTTGATGATGGTGAAAATTTATGCACCTGCCTCAATTGGCAACGTTAGCGTCGGCTTTGACGTACTGGGTGCGGCAGTGTTGCCGGTAGATGGCACGCTACTGGGTGACTGCGTGACGGTAGAAGCGGCACAACACTTTTCATTATATAATAGCGGACGCTTTGTCAGTAAGTTACCCGATGATCCTAAGGAAAATATCGTCTATCAATGTTGGCAGCGCTTCTGCGAAGCAAGCGGTAAAAAAGTGCAGGTGGCAATGACACTGGAAAAGAATATGCCCATTGGTTCCGGACTCGGATCCAGTGCATGTTCGGTAGTTGGGGGCTTGATGGCAATGAATGAATTTTGCAACAGACCACTCAATGACATCCAACTGCTGACGCTAATGGGTGAGCTGGAAGGCCGTATTTCTGGCAGTGTACATTATGACAATGTTGCCCCGTGTTTCTTCGGTGGAATCCAGATAATTTTGGAGGAGGATGGTATAATTAGTCAGTCAGTGCCGGGATTTGACGACTGGCTGTGGGTTATAGCTTATCCCGGCATCAAAGTCTCTACCGCCGAAGCGCGCGCTATTTTGCCCTCGCAATATAGCAGGGAAGATGCGATTAAACATGGGCGTCTGATGGCAGGTTTTATTCACGCCTGCCATACTTGCCAGCCTTTGCTTGCCGCTACACTGATGCAGGATGTAATTGCCGAACCTTATCGTACAAAATTGCTGCCGGGCTTTGCAGAGGCACGCAATGCTACTGCCGATATTGGTGCATTGGCCTGTGGAATTTCCGGATCCGGCCCCACACTTTTTGCTGTTTGCAATCAAATGGAAACTGCTCAGCGAATGGCTAGCTGGCTCAGCCAGCACTATCTGCAAAATGATGAAGGCTTCGTCCATATTTGCCGTCTTGATACGGCTGGTGCATGTAAAATGGGATAAGGAAGGCATGAAACTCTACAACCTTAAAGATCATAAAGAGCAGGTCAGTTTTTCACAGGCTGTAAAACAGGGCCTGGGATCACAGCAAGGGCTGTTCTTTCCTCTTGAATTGCCTGAATTCGAGTTAACCGATATCGACGCAATATTAGAAATGGATTTTCTCAGCCGCAGTATTAAAATACTCTCTGCATATATCGGCGATGAAATCGCGCTGCAGCAGCTGTCTGAGAATGTGAAAAACGCTTTTTCATTTTCCGTACCGGTAGTACAAATCAGTGATAATATCGCCTGCCTTGAACTCTTTCACGGTCCAACACTAGCGTTTAAAGATTTTGGCGGCCGGTTTATGGCACAGATGCTATCGTATTTATCAGGAGCAGATGATGAGCAGATTACTATTTTAACCGCAACCTCTGGCGATACTGGCGCTGCAGTAGCACATGCTTTTTATGGTATGAAAAATATGCGTGTTGTCATCCTCTATCCGGAGGGGAAAATCAGTCTGTTGCAGGAGAAGCTTTTCTGTACGCTGGGCGGCAACATTGAAACCATCGCCATAGATGCTGATTTTGATACCTGCCAGGTATTGGTAAAACAGGCTTTTAATGATGAAATACTGAAAAAAGCAATTAGTCTAAACTCCGCTAATTCAATCAATATCAGCCGTCTACTGGCACAGATTTGCTACTATTTTGAAGCCATTTCACAGTTACCTCAAAAGAAGCGTAATCAGCTAGTAGTATCAGTGCCTAGCGGTAATTTTGGTAATCTCACTGCGGGCCTACTTGCTAAGTCACTTGGCCTTCCGATTAAGCGCTTTATCGCCGCTACTAACGCTAATGATACCGTACCGCGCTTTTTACAGGGAGGTAGCTGGACACCCAATGCTACGGTGGCCACGTTATCGAACGCAATGGATGTCAGTCAGCCAAACAACTGGCCGCGTGTGGAAGAATTGTTTCGCCGTAAAACGTGGCATTTAACTGATCTTGCCTACGGCTCAGTAAGTGACGAAATGACGTGCTCCACGATCTGCGAGTTAGCGAAGATTGATTATATTTCTGAGCCGCACGCAGCCATTGCCTATCGTCTACTGAGTGATCAACTAGAGGAAGGAGAGTTTGGTCTTTTCCTCTGCACGGCGCATCCAGCAAAATTTAAGGTGAGCGTAGAAGAGATTCTGCAACAGACGCTGCCTTTACCTAAAGCACTAGCAGACCGCACTGATCTACCGCTATTATCCTATCACATGAACGCCGATTTCGCATCGCTACGCGAGTTTCTGCTGAAATCTTGAGTGGGATCTGCGCGGATACAGTGTATTTCCATAGTGCTACTGTTCAAATTTTATCCTACTCGCTTGAGGACTCAAGCGTCATTTTAGTATGTGATGGGGGTGACGCATTGAGTTTGTCTACAGAGAGGTCACTTAACCCTTCTAAAGCCTTTCTTAATCTTTATTATTCTCATAATATTTAAAGATGATTATGATATTGCTGGTGGCTTGCACATCATGTTGTTAGAAGTAATCATCTACACGAGATATTTTACACCTTATTGATCTATAAAGTAATGCTACGTTACTTAGTTACTTAACGATTTATGAGACAACACAATTTTTTCTTTGGAATCAATTTATTTTTAATGATCTGTTTGCTCATTGAAAAAACTAATTTAATCAAGTATTTTTTAGATGCATAGGATGAATCTATCTGCAGTATTTATCCGATGTTAGGGTAATAAACATATCATTGCTCTGTGTCTAATTGTATTCAATGATTCCGTGAGTAAGTATTTTAAAGAAATTAAAATAGGTTCCCTGGCAGGGTATTATACACAGGTGCCACAAAGTAAAATTGAAACCTGTATCATTGAAGGCTGCTTCTGAAAATCTTTAAATATGTTATCATTTAAAATGAACAGCATAATCTTTATGCAATGCATTCTTAGGCTTATCATCGTGTTCTACCTCTATTAAAAATAATAATTTTCTTAACATCTAAACTAATCAATTTGCTTTTAAATAAACGTAATCTCGAAAGATTAATTACTAATCTACTATAACTAGCGACCTTAGTAGACAGGCTATCATGGTTTTTTCCTTGCCTGATTTTCTATCATTCTTTTACTATTCTTTTTTGTTTCACCGAATTGGGTTTCATTTAGGTAAATAATTTTAGGTAAATAATTTATGAATACTTTATGCATTGGCCTAATTTCTGTTTCCGATAGAGCTTCGAATGGCATTTATAGGGATCAGGGTATCCCTACTTTGGAAGCTTGGCTAAGTAGAGCGCTAATTACCCCTTTTACTACCGAAACGCGTTTAGTACCGGATGAGCAAAAGCTAATTGAACACGCAATCTGTGAACTAGTCGATGATTATTTTTGCCAGCTAGTACTCACTACTGGGGGCACTGGTCCTACGCGGCGCGACGTTACGCCAGATGCTACGCTGGCGGTCGCTGATCGAGAGATGCCTGGCTTCGGTGAGCAGATGCGCCAGATTAGCTTACAATTCGTACCCACCGCCATTCTATCGCGTCAAGTAGGTGTGATTCGTAAACAGTCGCTGGTACTTAATTTACCTGGACAGCCAAAGTCTCTTAAAGAGACACTAGAAGGATTAAGAGATACCGCAGGCAAGATACGAGTACCGGGTATTTTTTCTGCTGTACCTTATTGTTTACAGCTTCTTGATGGTCCTTATGTTGAGACTCATTGTAAAATTGTAGAATCTTTTCGTCCTAAACAGATATGATGCATGATCTAAGATTGTAATATCCAGGATCTTCTTAAGATTATGCATATATGGAATTCTTCACCTGTAAAAGGAGTAAGAATGATAAAATTCTATCGCGTGACGATCTCTATAATACCTTAGAATTTTCTCACTCTGATTGTAGTTGCTTTAATTTTTTTCACTGTGATTGTCAGTAGATTTTATCTTCTATCCAACATTTTCGACTATCTGCATCAATAAAATTAGAAGCGAAAATAATAATGTGCGATCATCGGCATTGTTCTGATAGCTCTTCTGGATGCAGAAAATGCCTGGTTTGTAGCAAATGCAAAAACACAGCGTAAGGTATTAAAATACGCTATGTGTAACGGATTGGACATGATTTGATAAGAGAGGTAGGTGATGATAATCTAATCGTATCGTATGCTTAGTATACTAAGCTCCACAAGTAAACCTAGCACCATTCCCCCCCCCAACCGCCCTTCTAGGTTAGAAAAATCGCACAAAACTTTCGATGTTAAAATATTTTTTATCTATACAAACCTAGTTGAATGAATCTTATTTCTCAGATAATCAAAAGTGTTGTGCATATCCATTTATGTTATCCATAGGGAAGGCTAATGTTTATTCCTATGCAGGGATAGTATCTATGTGAGATCCATAAATATGGATATGGCCTCATAATATATTTACTTATTTTCATTGTTAAAGATATATAAAATGTAATGCGCTATTAATTATAAATCTAATTTAATAGAGATTGATGCCAGTGCTAGCAAGGAATCTTTTTGTGGATATGGCATCCAGTATAAATAAGATACTATATTATTAGTTCTGTTATTGGTAGATTGATATATGCACAGGGCACTGAATCAAAACTGCTTTTGTCAAATCGTTTTTTTATAATTTCTTTTTTACTTAAAAAGTGAGTCCGATTTTGGTTGACTCTTCAACTATTGATATTCGGAAAAAATTTTCCTTTTAACCCTTGATGCGCTTTGAAGCGTCCCCATCTAATTATCATCGAGTGTTGTGAGCGCGGTAAAAAATAAACTAATAGTATTTAGGTTAGTAAAAAGCGCCTGTACAAAAGGTTCACAACCCAAATTAACTAGGAGACGTTTAGATGGGTAAGATTATTGGTATTGACCTAGGGACAACCAACTCTTGTGTTGCGATCATGGATGGGGCTAAAGCGCGCGTACTGGAGAATGCTGAGGGCGACCGTACGACTCCCTCAATTATTGCTTACACGCAGGATGGAGAAACTCTGGTCGGTCAACCGGCTAAACGTCAGGCGGTCACTAACCCGCAGAACACATTGTTCGCGATTAAACGCCTGATCGGCCGTCGTTTCAAGGATGAAGAAGTACAGCGCGATATTAAAATTATGCCGTACAAAATCACCTCTTCTGAAAACGGCGATGCTTGGCTGGAAGTAAAAGGCCAAAAGATGGCTCCTCCACAGATCTCTGCAGAGGTGCTGAAAAAAATGAAGAAGACCGCTGAAGATTATCTCGGTGAACCAGTGACCGAAGCGGTCATAACCGTGCCAGCCTACTTCAATGATGCTCAGCGTCAGGCGACCAAAGATGCGGGGCGTATCGCTGGCCTAGAAGTGAAACGTATTATCAATGAACCAACCGCTGCGGCGCTAGCTTACGGTATGGATAAAGGCAAGGGCAACCGCACCATTGCAGTCTATGATTTGGGAGGTGGTACTTTCGACATCTCTATTATCGAAATAGACGATGTGGACGGTGAAAAAACGTTTGAAGTTCTAGCTACCAATGGTGATACCCACTTGGGTGGCGAAGATTTCGACAGTCGTTTAATTAACCATTTAGTAGCAGAATTTAAGAAAGATCAAGGTATCGATCTACACAACGATCCGCTAGCAATGCAGCGTCTAAAAGAAGCTTCAGAGAAGGCAAAAATTGAGCTTTCTTCTGCACAGCAGAGTGATATTAATTTGCCATATATTACGGCAGATGCAAGTGGTCCAAAACACTTAAATATTAAAGTGACTCGCGCGAAGTTGGAGTCGCTAGTGGGGGATTTAGTTAGCCGTTCTATCGAGCCTTTAAAAGTGGCACTGCAAGATGCAGGACTGTCTGTTTCCAATATCAATGATGTAATCTTAGTCGGTGGTCAGACGCGTATGCCGATGGTGCAGGCTAAGGTAGCTGAATTTTTCGGTAAAGAGCCACGTAAAGACGTGAACCCAGATGAAGCAGTTGCTGTGGGCGCCGCAGTTCAAGGTGGTGTATTAGCAGGGGATGTAAAGGACGTACTGCTGCTAGACGTGACACCGCTGTCTCTGGGTATCGAAACTATGGGTGGCGTAATGACTTCACTGATTAGCAAGAATACCACTATCCCAACCAAACATAGCCAAGTCTTCTCGACTGCGGAAGATAATCAATCCGCCGTGACTATTCATGTGCTACAAGGTGAGCGTAAGCGTGCTAATGATAACAAATCGCTTGGTCAATTTAATCTAGATGGTATTCAGTCAGCGCCGCGCGGTATGCCGCAAATTGAAGTGACCTTCGATATTGATGCGGACGGTATTCTACATGTCTCTGCAAAGGACAAAAACAGTGGAAAAGAGCAGAAGATAACCATCAAAGCTTCTTCTGGCCTGAATGAGGGAGAAATCGAAAAAATGGTTCGCGATGCAGAAGCAAATGCTGAATCGGACCGCAAGTTTGAAGAACTAGTACAGACGCGTAACCACGGCGACCAGGTCGCACATAGTACTCGTAAGCAGTTAGAAGAAGATGGTGATAAACTTTCTACGGAAGATAAAGCGCCTATCGAATCAGCACTAAGCGAGCTTGAAGCTGCGTTAAAAGGTGAAGAGAAACAGGTTATAGATGATAAGATACAGTTACTGATGCAGGTTTCTGGCAAGCTTATTGAAGCAGCACAGCAGCGAGCGCAGGCAGCTGACGTGAATGTAGGCGACAGTTCTACGAAAAAAGATGATAATGTGGTTGACGCTGAATTCGAAGAAGTGAAGGACAACAAAAAATAATTGCCCATAACCGGGCACAACGGTTGGCCTGACAGCTGTTGAAACCAGCACGGGTGTAGGAAATTCTCTACGCCCGTGCGAGCATGTGAAGGGTTAAAAATGGCGAAAAGTGACTACTACGAGATTCTAGGCATCTCTAAATCCGCAGACGAACGTGAAATTAAAAAGGCGTATAAGCGCCTGGCAATGAAGTATCACCCAGATCGCAATCCGGATAACAAAAAGGCTGAAGCCAAATTTAAAGAGGTTAAAGAAGCTTATGAGATCTTAACTGATCCACAGAAACGTACGGCGTACGATCAATACGGCCATGCAGCGTTTGAACAAGGCGATATGGGTAGTGGATTTGGCGGCGGTGCAAATTTCAGCGATATTTTTGGTGATGTCTTTGGTGACATTTTTGGTGGCGGTCGTCGTCAACGCGCTGCACGCGGCTCCGATTTATGCTACAACATGGAGTTAACTCTAAAAGAAGCAGTGCGTGGTGTAACTAAAGAGATACGTATTCCGACGTTGCAGGAGTGCGATATCTGTCACGGCAGCGGCGCAAAAACGGGTACACAGTCACAAAACTGTCCAACTTGCCATGGCACAGGTCAGGTACAGATGCGTCAGGGCTTTTTTACCGTGCAACAGACATGTCCGACCTGTCAGGGTCGTGGCTCTGTGATTAAAGATCCTTGCAACGCCTGTCATGGCAGAGGCCGCATTGAAAAATCAAAAGTTTTATCAGTAAAAATTCCTTCAGGTGTGGATATGGGAGACCGTATCCGTCTCAGTGGTGAAGGAGAAGCAGGTGCGCAGGGCGCTCCCGCTGGGGATCTTTATGTTCAAGTATCAGTGAAGCAACACCCGATCTTCAAGAGAGAAGATAATAATCTCTACTGCGAAGTACCAATTAACTTCGCTATGGCGGCTCTAGGAGGCGAGATTGAAGTTCCTACACTGGATGGACGCGTGAAGCTGAAAGTTCCTTCTGAAACTCAGACGGACAAGTTATTCCGTATGCGTGGCAAAGGCGTACGATCTGTACGTGGAGGTACGGTTGGTGATCTACTATGCCGTGTAGTAGTTGAAACACCTGTTAATTTGAATGAAAAACAAAAAAAACTATTGCATGATCTTGGGGAAAGTTTCGGCGGACCAACTGGTGAGCATAATAGTCCACGTTCTAAGAGCTTTTTCGATGGTGTGAAGAAGTTTTTTGACGATTTAACCCGTTAATTACTGCATATTCTTGTTCCTTGATTTTCCATGAAAGTGTTGTAAACTACTGCAGTTATCGTCCCAAAGCTGTTTGCTGGGGAGTATTAATTACTTAGAAAGATGGCACAAATATTAGATAGCACTATGCATAGATGCTATGAGCCGGTGTAGTGCTGTTCGTTGCAGCTGCTTTGATGGGATAGTCCATTTAACTATTTTAACGTGCGCAGCGAAGTTATTGAAAATAATACAACATGCTGCGCATAAATATATGTATGTCTGTTGGGTAAAGATAGTTTTTTCACGCATGTTCGAGCAAATGATAGAGCGTAGCGCACTATCTAGTTTTCATAGGGGACCCTACTGCATAAAATCAGAAGAACTAGTAAAGAGAAGAACTGGTAAAATGCCGTTTTATTGAAAAACGGCATTAGTGTGTGTTTACGTCATCTTTTTGATCTGAGCAAAAAGATTGGCTTTGTATCGTGCTGCTTTATTCTTGTGAATAAGGCCTCTAGCGGCTTGACGATCTACAATAGGTTGCATTTTGTTGAATGCGTTCTCTGCAGCAGTTTTATCTTCAGACGCAATCGCGGAGTACACATTCTTAACTAATGTCCGCATCATAGAACGACGGCTTGCATTATGCTTACGACGTTTTTCAGATGTTATAGCACGTTTCTTAGCTGATTTAATATTAGCCAAGTGTTAACTCCTAGTTGTATTCTACACTGACAAAGTAAAGGCTGAGGACTACGCCTTTCGATCTGTTTTTTTGTCAAAATATTTATGTAAAAGCATCACCATCCTAAAACCGCTAGATCCTACCAGGTTCTCCTCTTTTAATACACCTTTTCATAATAAAATTTTTACATAAGCGTATTACATGTGCCAGGTTCGGGACAATGGCGTTTCATGCTTCAGAAAGGTACCACTCACTGGTTAACCTTCGCCAGTTTCAAGGATATAATTAGTCGATTTCCACCGGGTTGGGTCAGCCATGAAGTTTATCCGTGGTATTCATAATCTGAACGAGCAGCATCAGGGTTGCGTCTTGACGATTGGTAACTTTGACGGCGTACATCGTGGTCATCAAGCGTTAATGTCACGACTATGCAAAGAGGGAAATAAACGCCAGCTTCCGGTTATGGTGATGTTGTTTGAACCACAGCCGCTAGAGCTATTTGCTAGAAATAATGCACCTGCACGTCTGACAAGATTAAGGGAAAAACTTAAATATTTATCAGAAGCTAGAGTTGACTACGTGCTTTGCGTGCGCTTTGATCGTGGCTTTGCGACGCAGTCGGTACAGGATTTTATCACTGAGCTTCTAGTAAAGAAGCTCAGTGTTAAATATTTGGCTGTTGGCGATGATTTCCGCTTTGGTGCTGGTCGTCAGGGAGATTTCTTGTTATTACGGAGGGCCGGTGCTAAATATGGCTTTGACGTAGTTAGCACAGAAACTTTCTGCAACGGTGGCAGGCGTATTAGTAGCACAGCTGTTCGTCAGGCACTGGCTAATAATGATTTATCGTTGGCACAAACTCTACTGGGTCATCCTTTTAGTATTTCTGGACGAGTTGTTTATGGTGATGCGATAGGACGCACTATTGGTTTCCCCACCGCAAATCTTCTCTTACACCGCATTGTCTCGCCGATGAAAGGTGTTTATATAGTAGAAGTACTTGGCCTAGAGTCAAGGCCGATTCCAGGTATCGCCAATATAGGTAACCGGCCGACGGTAAGAGGAATACGCCAACAGCTTGAAGTTCACCTACTTGATATCAATATGCATCTATATGGAAAGCGTATTAATGTAGTGCTAAAGCATAAGATACGGGATGAGCAGTGCTTTTCATCGCTAGAAGCTTTGAAAGAACAAATTGCGAAAGACGTGATAATAGCTCGAGGCTTTTTTGGGCTTTAATACTAAAAAAAGTAAGGTAAATATACTCTTATGCATAATTATAAATCCACCCTAAATTTGCCAGAAACAAAATTTTCGATGCGTGGCGACCTTCCTATCCGCGAGCTGGGAATACTACAACGTTGGTATGATGATAACCTATACGACATCATACGCAAGGCTAAAAAAGGAAAGAAAACTTTTATTTTACATGATGGTCCTCCCTATGCAAACGGCAATATTCATATTGGTCACGCAGTTAACAAGATTTTAAAAGACATTATCATTAAGTCAAAAGGTATGGCAGGATTTGATTCTCCTTACGTTCCAGGTTGGGACTGTCATGGGCTACCAATTGAGTACAAAGTTGAACAGATGATCGGCAAGCCAGGTGAAAAAGTGACTGCATCAGAGTTCAGAGCAGCTTGCCGTAAATATGTTACCGAGCAAATAGGAAAGCAAAAAGCGGACTTTATCCGTCTCGGTGTACTGGGAGACTGGCAACATCCCTATATGACGATGAACTTCCAGACAGAAGCCAATATTATACGAGCATTTGGCAAAATTATCGGTAATGGTCATCTCCATAAAGGAGTAAAACCAGTGCACTGGTGTCTTGACTGCCGTTCAGCGTTAGCGGAAGCTGAAGTTGAGTACTTTGATAAAATTTCTCCTTCTATCGACGTGATCTTCACCACAGTTGATTCCAACGCAGTGCTCGCTAAATTCGGCTGCGTATCTGTCAACGGTCCGATCTCATTAGTCATTTGGACTACCACGCCTTGGACCATACCTGCTAACCGCGCGATCTCATTACATCCAGAGTTTGATTATCAACTTGTCCAGATCGACGGCCGTGCGCTGATCCTTGCAAAAGCTCTATTGGGTAATCTAATGAAGCGCATAGGTGTCATGAAGTGGAAGGTACTCGGGGAATGCAAAGGCGCGATGTTGGAACGTCTTACCTTCCAGCATCCTTTCCTAGTGAATATAGCGTCACCGGTGGTGCTAAGCGAGCACGTTATGCTTGATTCTGGTACTGGTGTTGTACATACCGCTCCCGGGCACGGTACGCACGACTATGTTGTCGGCAAGAAATATGCCATTGAAATAGCAAATATAGTCGGTCCGGATGGTACATATCTTCCGGGCACATATCCTACGTTGGATGGCCTGAATGTTTTTAAAGCTAATGACGTTATTGTGCAACTTCTGAAAGATAAGGGAGCACTACTACATATGGAAAGCATGTTACACAGTTATCCGCATTGCTGGCGCCATAAAACGCCAATTATATTCCGCGCTACTCCCCAGTGGTTTATTGGTATGGATCAGAACGGACTACGCACTCAGTCGCTGCAAGAAATCAAAAAAGTGCAGTGGATCCCAGATTGGGGCCGTGCGCGTATCAAGGCTATGGTCGAGAATCGTCCAGATTGGTGTATTTCTCGTCAGCGTACTTGGGGTATTCCGATGGCTCTCTTTGTACATAAAGATACGGAAGAGCTACATCCTAATACTCTATTATTGATAGAAAAAGTTGCCCAGTGCATTGAGCAGAATGGTATTCAAGCGTGGTGGGATCTAGATCCCCGTGATCTACTGGGACATGATGCTGACAATTACGTAAAGGTGCTGGATACTTTAGACGTTTGGTTCGATTCCGGATCTACCAGTTACTCAGTCGTTAACACACGTCCAGAATTTAGCGGTCATTCTGCAGATATGTATCTAGAAGGCTCTGACCAGCATCGCGGTTGGTTTATGTCATCACTAATGATCTCCACGGCAATGACAGGAAAAGCACCTTACCGCCAAGTCCTAACACATGGTTTTATCGTAGATGGTCAAGGCCATAAGATGTCTAAGTCAGTGGGTAATACCATATCCCCTCAGGATATAATAAACAAACTAGGTGCTGATATTCTGCGGTTATGGGTTGCCTCTACCGATTATTCCGGCGAGATGGCAGTCTCTGAGAGGATCTTGAAAAGTTCTGCTGATGTATATCGTCGCATCCGTAATACCGCACGGTTCCTACTAGCGAACCTTAAAGGCTTCAATCCCCAAGCTAATGCTGTTAAACCGGAAGAGATGGTTGTGCTAGATCGCTGGGCGGTGGGCTGTGCGCAGTCCGCTCAGAAGGATATCATCGCTTCCTATACCAAATATAATTTTCATGAAGTTATTCAACGTCTGATGCAATTCTGCTCAATAGAGATGGGCTCTTTTTATCTTGATATTATCAAGGATCGTCAGTACACCGTGAAGCAAGACAGCTTAGCACGTCGTAGCTGCCAAACCGCACTGTGGCATATTATTGAGGCATTAGTGCGCTGGATCGCACCGATCATGTCTCTTACTTCAGATGAAATATGGGGCTATCTACCAGGCAACCGCTCTCAGTATATTTTTACAGAAGAATGGTATCAAGGACTGTTTGGCCTGTCACATAACGAAGCGCTTAACAACGCCTACTGGACGGAGCTGATGAAGGTACGCGGTGAGGTCAACAAAGCGATCGAGAGGGTGCGAGCTGATAAACGCATCGGAGGAGCGCTAGAAGTTAGCGTCACACTTTATGCAGATGTGCCACTCTTATCTAAGTTACAGGCACTGGGCAGTGAGCTGCGTTTTGTGCTACTTACCTCAAATGCAATAGTGGCAGACTACGCGCTTGCTAGTGATGTAGCTCAGCAGAGCGAATTGGTGCAAGGTTTAAAAATTGCGCTGAGTAAAGCAGAAGGTGATAAATGCCCACGTTGCTGGCACTACACTAAGGATGTCGGACAGAACGTGGAACATATAGCTGTGTGCGGTCGTTGTTACAACAACTTGGCTGGTAGTGGCGAAGAGCGTAAATTTGCTTAATGTGTAAACCTATTCTCTCAACTGGGTTAAGGTGGATATGGCTGGTGTTGGTAGTTATCCTGATGGATATTTCCAGTAAACAGTGGGTAATGCATCACATGATGTTGTATGAAACGCAGCCAATAATGTTGTTCCTTAATTTCTTTTATACACGCAACTATGGTGCGGCGTTCAGCTTCCTGGCGAATAAAAGCGGTTGGCAGCGCTGGTTCTTTACGGGTGTTGCCATCTCTATCATAGTAGCGCTATTGGTTATCATGTATCGCAACTGCGCTAGCCAAAAAATCACTAATATTGCCTACGCGCTGATCATCGGTGGCTCCGCAGGCAATCTGTTTGATCGTGCTTATCATGGATTTGTTTTCGACTTTATTGATTTCTATGTTGGTGATTGGCATTTCGCAACCTTCAATATCGCTGACTGCGGAATTTGTATCGGGACTACGTTAGTGGTGTTGGATGGTTGTTTAGTCTATCTAGCAAACAAGAAACACAGGAAAAAGTGATGACAAGTTTTATAGAGCACAATGGCATGTTAGGTTCATTTTGAACTTAGCATAGTAAAGATTCACCGGGTCATAGAGGCAAATAATGTACATTCTGCTAGCTAATCCGCGCGGGTTTTGCGCTGGAGTCAATCGCGCCATTAGTATTGTGGAGGGTGCGTTAAATATGTATGGAGCTCCGGTCTACGTTCGTCACGAAGTAGTGCATAACCGCTATGTAGTGAATAGTCTGCACGAGCGAGGCGCAATTTTTATCGAAGAAATTAGCGAAGTTCCAGATAATGCTGTCCTAATTTTCTCTGCGCATGGTGTGTCACAGGTAGTACGTACCCAAGCTAAAGCGCGTAATCTTACCATGTTGTTTGATGCTACTTGCCCACTGGTAACGAAAGTTCATATGGAAGTTGCACGCGCTAGTCGTAAAGGAGTAGAGGCGATCCTTATAGGTCATGGAGGACATCCAGAAGTAGAGGGCACAATGGGCCAGTACAGCAATCCCAATGGAGGTATATATCTAGTGGAATCGCTTGAGGATGTATTTAAGCTCCAGATAAAGGATGAGAGGAATCTCTGTTTTATGACGCAGACTACGCTGTCGGTAGGCCATACTTCTGGGATTATTGATGCACTCCGTATACGGTTCCCGGGTATTATAGGTCCACGTAAGGAGGATATATGCTACGCTACCACTAATCGTCAGGAAGCAGTAAGCGTATTAGCACGCACTGCAGAGCTAGTACTGGTGGTGGGTTCGAATAACTCGTCTAATTCTAATCGTCTAGCAGAACTTGCGCATCAAGCTGGCAAATTGGTAAAGCTGATTGATTCAGCAGACGATATCCAAGAAAGTTGGGTCAAAGGGGTTGTGTGTACTGGCGTCACCGCAGGCGCATCAGCCCCGGAGATTCTAGTGCAACAGGTTATCCAACGTTTGTGTAAGCTAGGTGGTAAAACCATAATTGAGATGACCGGACGTAAAGAAAAAAAGATTGTGTTTGAAGTTCCCAAAGAATTACGTGTTGATGTGCATATTTTACAGTAGGGTAAGATTATCTTTACCCATAATTTGGAGATGCTTAATTTATAATTCTAATTATCTCGGATTAGCAATAGCTTGGTTATTAACTGAACATTATACTGATTGCACTAATATGCATTATTTGCATTAGGAATAAATAAATATGGAAAATTATCGAATTGCCATTGCAGGTACGTTAGGAAGTATGGGACGTAATTTAATTGAAGCGACGCAGCAGGCTGAGGGCGTTGAGATCAGCGCAGCATTAGTACGCTTAGGATCCTCTTTTGTGGGCAGAGATGTAGGTGAAGTGACAGGGCTGTGTAAAAACGGTGTCATCATTACTGATAATTTACAGAGCGTGATGAATGATTTCGATGTACTAGTGGACTTTACACGTCCTGAAGGCACTTTATACTATTTGGGTTTATGTCGTGAATACAAAAAAGCGATGGTAATTGGTACTACCGGCTTTGATAAAGGAGGTAAAGCGGCAATTCAGGCAGCTGCCGCTGATATAGGTATCGTCTTCTCTGCAAATTTCAGTGTTGGTATTAATTTGGTACTTAAGTTGATAGAGAAGACGGCGAAAGTAATGGGCGACTATGCAGACATAGAGATTGTTGAAGCTCATCATCGTCATAAAGTCGATGCCCCGTCAGGTACTGCACTGGCAATGGGGGAAGCTATTGCTGACGCTATGAGCTGGAATTTCGATGAGCATGTTATCTATGCGCGTAAAGATTATACCGGCGAGCGCAAGCCCCAAACTATTGGTTTTGCCACAGTACGTGCTGGCGATATTATTGGTGATCACACAGCTATGTTTGCTGATATTGGCGAACGTGTAGAGATTACTCATAAAGCATCCAGTCGCATGATCTTTGCGAAAGGTGCAGTTAAGGCAGCTTTGTGGTTAAAGGACAAAAAATCCGGAATTTACGATATGCATGATGTGTTGGATTTATCCATGTTGTGAATATTACGAAACATAATTATATAGTGGTTGCTGTAATTTAAAAAATATCAAGTGAATCACTTAATGCGGTCATCTCTGAAAATCTTGTCGAGAAATTTTCCTTTACTTTCTACGTATAATTAATCTGTCATAAGTTTAGCTTTTTAGTATTCATTGACTTATAAATTGATCATATTTTCGCAATTTGCCGAGATTTTTCTTCTAAGATCAGCAAAGGCAAAAAATAGCTCGGATTGTAGACAATCAATAGGCTACTCATTAGAATGGTCTCAATTTAACGAGAATCTACTATTATGGTGATTTTACTTAGATTCATGGCTTAATTATTGAGTTAATATGCACATGTTCTGACTGTTTATCACCTGGAGGATGTTTTGATTAAGTCAGCACTCTTGGTTCTGGAAGACGGAACCCAATTTCACGGTCGGGCCATTGGGGTAACGGGATCGGCCGTGGGGGAGGTTGTTTTTAATACGTCAATGACCGGTTATCAAGAAATTCTTACTGATCCTTCCTATTCCCATCAATTAGTTACCCTCACTTACCCCCATATCGGAAATGTTGGCACTAACGCTGACGATGCAGAATCAGCCCAAATTCATGCACGAGGGTTAGTTATCCGTGATTTACCTCTTATTGCCAGTAACTTTCGTAGCAACGAGAGTTTGTCGGCTTATCTTCAGCGCAACAATATCGTAGCTATCGCTGATATAGACACGCGAAAGTTGACACGTTTATTGCGTGATAAAGGGGCACAGAATGGCTGTATCATAGCTGGCGATAACATAGACGAAGAGAAGGCGCTACGGAAAGCGCAGTCCTTTCCTGGTCTAAAAGGAATAGATTTAGTAGAAAAAATTACAACAAAAGAACCTTACATCTGGTTGCAAGGCTCCTGGAATCTAAAATATGGGTTACTGGGAGAACGACAGCGCGCTGATGCGCTCCCTTATCATGTCGTGGCCTATGATTATGGTGTTAAATTTAATATATTTCGTATGTTAGTGGATCGTGGCTGTCGCCTGACAGTAATGCCGGCGAAGACCCCTGCACATGAGGTGTTAAAACTTAATCCGGACGGTATTTTTCTTTCTAATGGGCCAGGAGATCCGGAGCCATGCTACTATGCTATAACAGCAATTAAGAATTTTCTCAAAACTGACATTCCCATGTTTGGTATTTGTTTCGGCCACCAGCTGCTAGCACTGGCGAGTGGGGCAAAAACTATAAAAATGAAGCTCGGTCATCACGGCAGTAACCATCCGGTACAAGATATAACCAATAATCATATTATAATCACAACACAAAACCATGGTTTCGCAGTTGATGACTCCCACTTGCCTTCTAATCTACGTGTGACGCACGTTTCACTGTTTGACAAAACTGTACAGGGCATTCACCGTACCGATAAACCTGCGTTTAGCTTCCAAGGACATCCAGAAGCGAGTCCAGGACCATATGATGCAGCACCACTGTTTGACCACTTTATTAAACTGATCGAAGCCTACCGTTCAAAAGCTAGGTAATCAGGAATCCTAAAATGCCGAAACGTATAGATATAAAATCCATCCTTATATTGGGGGCTGGCCCGATTGTTATTGGTCAGGCTTGTGAATTTGATTATTCCGGTGCGCAAGCATGTAAAGCACTACGTGAAGAAGGGTACCGTGTTATTTTGGTTAATTCTAATCCAGCGACCATTATGACAGATCCGGAGATGGCAGATGCTACTTACATTGAGCCTATCTGCTGGGAAATAGTATGCAAAATTATTAAAAAAGAGCGCCCGGATGCAGTGTTGCCGACCATGGGGGGGCAGACAGCACTAAATTGTGCGTTAGAGTTGGAGCGTCGGGGTGTGCTAGAAGAGTTCGGCGTCGAAATGATTGGTGCCACGGCAGACGCTATTAATAAGGCAGAAGATCGTCAGCACTTCGATAAGGCAATGAAAGCTATTGGCCTGGAAACCGCGCGTTCAGGCATCGCTCATACCATAGAAGAAGCGCTGCAAGTTACCGAAGAGGTTGGTTTCCCATGTATCATTCGTCCTTCATTCACCATGGGCGGAACCGGAGGAGGTATCGCCTATAATCGAGAAGATTTTGAAGAGATTTGCGTACTGGGCTTAGATCAATCACCAACTAATGAGCTACTTATTGACGAATCACTGATTGGCTGGAAAGAGTATGAAATGGAGGTGGTGCGTGATAAGAATGATAATTGCATCGTAGTTTGCTCTATCGAGAATTTCGATTCCATGGGCATTCATACCGGAGACTCTATCACTGTGGCACCAGCGCAGACTCTAACCGATAAAGAGTATCAGATCATGCGTAACGCTTCACTAGCGGTGCTGCGTGAGATAGGATTGGAAACAGGTGGTTCTAATGTGCAGTTTGCGGTCAATCCAGATAATGGACGCCTGATTGTTATTGAGATGAATCCGCGTGTATCGCGCTCTTCTGCGCTTGCGTCTAAAGCAACTGGGTTTCCAATCGCTAAGGTGGCAGCTAAGCTGGCTGTCGGCTTTACGCTTGATGAGCTGATGAATGATATCACCTGCGGCCTGACCCCAGCATCGTTTGAGCCTTCTATCGACTACGTAGTTACTAAAATACCACGCTTTAACTTTGAAAAGTTCGCTGGTGCTAACGACCGTCTAACTACCCAGATGAAATCAATGGGTGAGGTTATGGCAATTGGTCGTACTTTCCAAGAATCAATACAAAAAGCCTTGCGCAGCTTAGAAGTAGGTGCAACCGGATTTGATCCAAAAGTTTCTCTTGACGACACTGATGTTCTAATGTACATCCGCCGTGAGTTAAAATATGCCGGTGCCGAGCGTATCTGGTACATTACCGATGCGTTCCGTGCGGGCATGTCCGTGGATACTATTTATAACCTCACCAAAATCGACCGGTGGTTCTTAGTCCAGATTGAAGAACTGGTACGTCTGGAAGAATGTGTTTTATCTAAAGGGGTTAATAGCCTGAGTCGACATTTTCTACGTGTGCTAAAGCGTAAAGGTTTTGCTGATGCGCGTCTAGCAGCGCTAGCGGGAATTACTGAAGGTGAGATTCGTAAGTTGCGCGAGCAGTACAACCTGCATCCAGTATATAAGCGTGTTGATACCTGCGCTGCCGAGTTTGCTACTAATACTGCCTATATGTACTCTACCTATGAAGATGAGTGCGAGTCTAACCCAAACCATGATCGCGAAAAAATTATAGTGCTGGGAGGTGGACCAAACCGTATTGGACAAGGTATTGAGTTCGATTACTGCTGTGTTCATGCTGCGTTGGCACTACGTGAAGATGGTTTTGAAACTATTATGGTAAACTGCAACCCTGAAACTCTCTCTACTGACTACGACATCTCTGACCGTCTCTACTTTGAACCGATCACTTTAGAGGATGTGCTGGAAATTGTGCGAATTGAAAAGCCAAAAGGCGTGATCGTGCAGTATGGTGGCCAAACTCCTCTGAAACTGGCGCGGGCGCTGGAAGCGGCTGGAGTACCAATAATTGGCACCAGTCCAGATGCTATTGATCGAGCAGAAGACCGCGAACGTTTTCAAAAGGTTGTTGAGCACCTGAATTTGAAGCAACCTTCTAATGCTACAGTGACCACATTTGAGCAAGCAGTTGAAAAAGCAGCTCGAATCGGTTATCCGTTGGTAGTACGTCCTTCTTATGTACTAGGCGGTCGTGCAATGGAAATCATCTATGATGAGATCGATTTGAAGTGCTACTTTCATAACGCCGTTTCTGTCTCTAATGATGCGCCGGTTCTACTAGACGGCTTTTTGGATGATGCAGTAGAAGTAGATGTCGATGCAATCTGTGATGGTGAGCATGTACTGATTGGCGGCATCATGGAACACATCGAGCAGGCAGGTGTGCATTCTGGCGACTCTGCCTGTTCACTGCCAGCCTATACGTTGAACCAGGATATTCAGAACGTGATGCGCCAGCAAGTGGAAAAATTGGCCTTTGAACTCAAAGTACATGGCTTAATGAATGTGCAGTTCGCAGTGAAGGACAATGAGGTATATCTAATTGAGGTTAACCCTCGTGTCGCACGTACTGTGCCTTTCGTCTCTAAAGCCACCGGCGTACCATTAGCGAAAGTAGCAGCACGTGTAATCACGGGCAAAACCCTAGCAAAGCAGGGTATAACTAAAGAAGTGATTCCGCCTTACTATTCAGTTAAAGAGGTAGTACTGCCGTTCAAGAAATTCCAAGGTGTTGATCCAATTCTTGGACCGGAAATGCGTTCTACCGGCGAAGTGATGGGCATCGGTCGTACCTTTGCTGAAGCGTTCTCAAAAGCTATGCTGGCTGCACAGAGCAATATGAAGAAAAGCGGGCGTGCCCTACTGTCTGTACGTGAAGGCGACAAGAAGCGTATCGTAGATCTAGCGGCAAAGCTATTGAAAGTTGGTTTTGAGCTGGACGCTACGCACGGCACTGCAGTTGTACTAAGTGAAGCTGGTATTAATCCACGTCTAGTGAATAAAGTACACGAAGGAAGTCCGCATATTCAGGATCGTCTAAAAAATGGTGAGTACGCCTATATCGTCAATACTACTGCGGGGCGTCAGGCGATTGAAGATTCATACATAATTCGTCATAGCGCGCTACAGTACAAAGTACACTATGATACTACTCTAAACGGAGGTTTTGCTACTGCGTTGTCGCTGAATGCCGACCCAACGGAAAAAATTATTTCTGTCCAAGAGATGCACGCATTAATTAAGAGTTAAGGGTTTAACTACATTAGACCAACAATTATTCAGTCGATTTTTTATAAAGAATATTTCAGGTTAATAAATAATATTAAAAATAGAAATTTTCCCGTGTTTATCTTTGGTTTAGGTTTAGTATTGATAATAGAGCTAATGACTCTTTCTCCGTTCATTGTTTGAACGTAATTACTGACTGAAGTGCAGTGGCATTGTCATGAAAAGGTAATCCAAGCAATAGCAAATAGCAGTTTAATAACACTCAATAGTAAAATATGGTATATAGAAGTTAAAATTTTTATATTTATCCGGTTTTGGCGAAAGAATAAATCGCCTTTACTTAAGTAAAATAAGCCAATTTCTTATCTGTGAGTTTTTTAACATGATTAGTTTGATCGCGGCACTAGCAGCGGAACGAGTTATTGGTATAAGAGGTACCATACCGTGGAAATTACCGGCAGATTTAGCATGGTTTAAACGTAACACATTAAATAAGCCTGTAATTATGGGTCGTGTAACCTTTGAATCTATTGGTCGCCCGCTTCCTGGGAGGCTCAATATTGTGGTTAGCCACCAGCCAGGTATCGCGGAAGGCGTCACTTGGATGACATCGCTGGATAAGGCAATTAAAGAAGTAGGCAACGTAACGGAGATTATGGTAATTGGTGGAGGACGGATATATGAGCAGATGATTAAGCAATCTCACCGCCTATACCTTACCCATATTAATGTAGAAGTGGAAGGAGATACGCAATTTCCTCATTATAAACTAGAAGAGTGGCACTCAACCTTTAGCGAGTTGCATAATGTAGACGAGCAGAATTCTTACAGCTACCGTTTCGAAATTCTTGAACGCTGTTAAGCGTTGACTTTGTCAGAGACAAAGTTCTTTTTCAGCGCGTTTCCTAAAAAGAATATTTCATTGGAACGATATCCTTCATCTGATGGCAGTTAGAGGCCTGAGTGTAATAACGTTGGCCTTCCCAGTGCAATAATGTTAATACACCACCCCAGCAACAGCCGGTGTCTAACCCGATAATACTTTGCGGTGTGCCTTTGCCTTCCAAAGAAGCCCAGTGACCAAAAATCTGGGTGTAACCGTTAGGCAACTTGCTAGGAATTGCGAACCATGGCCTTAGTGGCGGCACCGCGAAATTGGGTGCTTCCTTCAGGTGCATATCGAGTTGTCCATTGGGAAAACAGAAACGCATGCGTGTCAGGGCAGTAGCGATGAAGCGCAGTCGTGATAAACCCTTAAGCTCCGGTGTCCAATGATTTGGCATATCTCCATACATTGCATCTAGAAATATCGGATAGCGATCACTTGCAAGGACTGACTCAAGCTCATACGCACAAGCTTTAGCTGTTTCAAGATCCCACTGTGGCGTAATGCCAGCATGCGTCATTACTAACTTTTTCTCTTTATCCACCTGCAGTAAAGGTTGGCAACGTAGCCAGTCAATTAATTGATTTGCTTCTTCTGCTTGCAGCAGCGCTCTCAGGCGATCCTTCAAGGTATTGCTACTAATACCGGCAAATACCGCCAACAGATGCAAATCGTGATTGCCTAGTACCATGCGCACGCTTGAGCCTAGTGATCTTATATAGCGCAACACCTCAAGCGACCTTGGACCACGTGCCACTAGATCGCCAGTAAGCCATAACGTATCCTGTTTAGGCGTAAATTCTAC
The DNA here is from genome assembly GCF_009829915.1 of Pantoea sp. Nvir. Lineage (GTDB taxonomy): Bacteria > Pseudomonadota > Gammaproteobacteria > Enterobacterales > Enterobacteriaceae > Pantoea. The sequence goes on from NZ_SZZW01000004.1 coordinate 47,575, forward strand.
TTGCTTCAATAAGGCTCGTAGTTCATCATAACAGCCGTGGATATCTCCAACTAGATACGTACTCATGAAAATCATCCTAAATAAAAAACCAGCATATATCTATATAAAAAATCACGAAATTAGTGTATATGGGTTTCTAATGCAAGGCGGAAAACAGGAATGTCGACGTGGAAAGTTTTGCCTTCTTCATCCTGCATTACATAATGACCTTGCATAGTGCCTATCGGTGTTTCGATAACTGCACCACTAGTATACTGAAACTCACTACCCGGTGCAATGACCGGTTGTTTTCCTACGACTCCTTCGCTTTGAACTTCGGTTTCTCGTCCATTGCCATTAGTGATTATCCAGTAACGTCCCTTTAATTGAACTGCGTTCCGGCCTAGATTGCGGATAGTCATTGTGTAGGCAAATACATAGCGTTCCTCCTCTGGCGAGGATTGAGACGCAATATAGAGGCTTTGTGCCTGAATAGAGATCCGGGCCGACTCACTCATGTATTACTCCCAATATTTATTTTGATGCATCTTCAACCAGTTGGCTAACTGGCAATATTGTGCCACCGTGACATTTTCCGCTCGTAATCTTGCATCAATACCTAGCACGTCTAGCGTGTCGAGAGAAAAAAGATGCCCAAGACTATTGCGTAATGTCTTACGGCGCTTACTAAAAGCTTCGATAGTGATGTTGCTTAGGATGTACGTATCAATCACCGGATACGGTAGTTCAACAAAAGGAACTAAACGTACTACTACCGACTCAACTTTAGGCGGAGGCGTAAAAGCGTACGACGGTACTTCAAGAACCGGGATTACTCGGCAATAATATTGCGCCATCACGCTAAGGCGGCCGTAGGCTTTGCTGCCTGGTTTAGCGATAAGACGGTTAGCTACCTCCTTCTGTAGCATGAAATGCATATCTTTAACGGAGCTAGTATAGCTGAAAAGGTGAAACATTAGCGGTGTCGCAATATTGTATGGTAGGTTGCCAAACACTCGCAGCCGCTGGCCTTTTTGCTGCGCCAAAAGAGAAAAATCAAAAGTCATTGCATCCTGCTGGTAGATGGTCAGCTTAGCACTGAGGAAAGGATGTTTTTGTAGACGCGTGGCTAAGTCACGATCTAGTTCGATTACTGTTAAAGTGTCAAGATATTGGCTGATAGGCTCGGTCAGAGCACCAAGGCCCGGACCTATTTCGACCAGCTCTTCGCTACATTGTGCGTGTATAGCGGTGACAATATTTTCTATAACATTATTATCTTTCAGGAAATTCTGCCCAAAACGTTTACGAGCATAGTATCCTTGATGAACACGATTATTCATTACTGCTCTTGATCATAGTGATGGCAAAATTAAGCGCCGCAATAAAACTGGACGCTTTTGCTTGACCTAAGCCGGCTAGTTCTAGTGCAGTGCCGTGGTCAACGGATGTACGAATAAATGGCAGGCCAAGTGTGAGATTTACTGCATTACCAAATCCTTGAAATTTTAACACTGGTAAACCCTGATCATGATACATTGCCAGCACTGCATCAGCATGCTGTAAATATTTTGGCTGAAAAAGGGTATCTGCAGGAAGCGGACCGGTTAGTTGAATACCTTGTTGACGAAGCATATTCAACACTGGAATAATAATGTCAATTTCTTCACGCCCCATATGCCCTCCTTCACCCGCGTGGGGATTAAGCCCGCAAATTAAAATATGTGGTTGTGGGATAGCAAACTTTTGCTGTAGATTACGATGCAGAATAATAATTATATCCTGCAGACTATTTTGTGTAATGGCTGAAGAAACATCTTTTAATGGCAGATGCGTTGTCGCCAGTGCTACACGCAGCTCTTCCGTTGCTAGCATCATCACCACGCGATGACTACCTGCACGATTTGCGAAAAACTCGGTATGTCCGGTAAAATGGATGCCCGCATCGTTTATTATACCTTTATGAACTGGACCTGTGATCAAGGCTGCGAATTCGCCGTTAAGGCAGCCGTCGCAAGCACGTGCTAAAGTTGCGAGTACATAGGGACTATTAGCTGTTTCAAGAACGCCTGGGGTCACTGGCTGTGCGGTCTTAATAGGAAGAATGGTCAATGTACCTGCTTGCTGTGGCTGCGCTGTAACATCGGGCTGATATTCTTTCAGAGTTAGTAGCACACCTAAGAGAGAGGCGCGTTTATGCATCACTTGCGGCGACGCACATACTACTAGTTCAAAAGGCCAGCTCTGCTGGGACATCTGAATAGTAAGATCTGGACCAATCCCGGCAGGTTCACCGGGCGTAATGACAATACGCAAGTTACTGATCATTGTGGGACAGAATCTTTATATAAGATTCAGAAAGTTGTTCCTGCATCCAAGACTGCGATTCTTCGTTAAATTTGCGGTTGAATAGCATGCGATAAGCGTTCTCCCTCTGCTCCTCATCCCTTTGATCTATTTGACGCACATCGAGAAGTTGAATAATATGACAGCCAATAGAGGAATAAAATATCTGGCTGACCTGACCTTTCTGCAAATGCAGCAAGGTCTCGTAGAAAACAGGGTCAAGATCTTGCGGTGAGAACCAGCCTAGGTCACCACCGTATTGAGCAGACTGTGGATCTTCAGAGAACTTTTTCGCAGCAGCTACGAAAGTGATCTTGCGGCTGCGAATATCAGAGGCAATGTTTTCTAGTTTTATCTTCGCTTGGGCTCTGGGTATAACTGGAGACAACTTCAGCATAATATGGCGTGCACGCCATTCGGTTTTTGCAAATTTTTTACTCGCAACTTTTAAGTCATTAACCTTTAGAATATACAAACCGAATCTGGAATAGATTGGTCCGATGATATCGCCTTTCTTAGCGGTTGACAGCGCATCTATAAAAATGGTTGGGAAATCTTCAAGTTTTTCCCATCCCATATTACTATTTCTTATCGATATTGGACTAAGGGAGTGAATAACCACTAACTTATCAAAATCCATACCTCTTTTTAGGTCGGTTATTAACTGTTTAGCTAGTATTGCCTGATCTTCTATTTGCTGCTGTGACACATTTTCCGGCAGAGGCAGAAAAATTTGTCTGACATTTAGCTCGGTATCCTGGTTATTTTCTTCGCCTATCTGCCGGGCGAGCATATTTACTTCGTGTGGAAGGATATTAAAGCGACGACGCACTGCGTCGTCGCGTACTCTGGCTATCAAGATCTCCTTACGAATTTGCATTCGATACTCTCTATAATTTATACCGGAATAGGCTAAGCTACTACGCAGCTGTTCAATATTTATGTGATTATTCATAGCAATCATTGTGATCGCTTGGTCAAGTTGCTGATTGCTGATCTGTAGGCCTGCTCTTTCACCCATCTGTAAAATTATGTTGTCCATAATCTGCTTTTCAAGTACTTCTTGACGTAATATTTTTTCATCCGGCAATTGTTGGCCAGCATATCGCGATTGTATCCTTACAAGGTGTAGTATATGCTCTATTTCACTTTCCAGAATGATGCTATCGTTCACAATAGCAGCTACTTTATCAACCAATTGTGGTGCTGAGAACGCAGCATTGACAATTACCATAACACCTAGAATCAGCGTTATCCAATTCTTCATAATTTTCCCATTTTTGTTTCTGCATTGCGGTAATAATCAATTAGATATCACAATATCAGAAGGCACGTTGGTAAGGGATGATGCTGTTATTCAGCATTTGGTCGATACCTGACCCATAACCAGTGGTTAAACCACGCAGCTCAATATTAAATGAGATTTGGTTGTCATACTTACTGTCGTTGTTTTCCCAACCATTAATCTTGCGTTCGTAGCCAATGCGTAAAGCGTAGCAGCAAGAGCTATATTGAAGACCAATAAGCTGAGAAGTTAATTTGCTATTGCGCGTATCATAATAATACGCTCCCACCATTGACCAGTTATCTACAATCGGCCAACTAGCTGTGCCGCCTACTTGTGAAATTCCTTTTTCATATATTGGGTTGTTCGTGAGCAAGGAGTCGTTAAGTAAGGTAGACATATATTCGGGGTTACCATAGCGATAGTTCAATTGTAAAATACGATCTGGATCACGACGGTACTCCAGTACAGCATTGCCGTGCGAGATGTTCTCAAAACGAGAATCATATTGTAGTTCGCCATGCATACCCCAACTATTGTTAAATTTCCAATAGGTGTCGCCGGCCCACATTAGGCTGCCTATACCCTTGTTTTCTCTTTTAGTCTGATTGACACCGGTACGTGAAGGGGTCAATGAATATATTTGACCAATTGAAAAATTAATGCGTTCAAACATATCTTGATCATAAATACGTGTGGTAACGCCCATAGCTACTTCATTGGCAGATGCAATACGATCTAATCCGCTATAGGTGCGCCGGTCTCTAAATAGGCTCGTATAGTCAGTCTGCAACAGTGTTGAGTCGTAAGGATAGATATTGCTCTGGTTACGATAGGCAGTATAAAGATACTGAACGCGTGGTTCTAAAGTCTGAGTGTAACCTGCATTCCAGTCCATGCTGCGGTCAAAAAACAGACTCCCATTGATCTTCAATTGCGGTATAGTACGGGTTACAGAGCTCTTCAATTTCCTACTTTCATTGTTTTCAATACCCCCCCCCCCAATAGCGTTATAGTAATCCAGAGAGTTTTGATGGTAGTACGTTGCGAAAAATTTAAATTGAGCATCTAGGTTGGCCCAGTTGTTAGAGAGCGGTAAATCAAGCGTTGGTTCTATATGTAAGCGTATTGCTTCATATTTCTTCTTATTAATGTTAGTAAACTTCACTGCTTGCGCATAAATGCGCCCGTCAAAAGGACCAATACCCTTCTGGTAGAAATTTAATTCAAGCTGTGGTTGTGCGCGATAAATATTATATTTGCTCGTATCTCTAAATACTTGAAAATCCCTACTAAAGAGGGTAGCATCCCAGTTTGCGGCAGCATAACCGATACTGAATTTCTGCGTTGTATAGCCGTTAGCTGAGCTGTAATATTTCGAATTAAGATCGTTGAAGTAGTAAGGGTCGCTCACCCTACTGTAATCAGTGTTTAAGCGCCAATGCTCATTATATACGCCATTGTGCTGCCAGTAAAAAAACCAGCGGTCATCGCTCTCATCTGTCCCGATGCCGCGTCTTGCTTTATTTTTGTGATACTGATCGTCTGATGGAAGATAATCAAATTCCATCAAGCCTGCGCCGAAGTGAGTCAGATATCGGAATTCATTTTCTAGTTGAATGCCACGTTTTGACATATAGTGTGGTATAATTGTGGCGTCTGCCCGTGATTCGATATTCCAATAGTAGGGCAGCACAAACTCATAACCTTTACTGCTACCATAATTCACGTGCGGTATTAGGAACCCAGAACGTCGACGATTTCCAATCGGTAACTGTAAATAGGGGGTGTAGAAAATCGGTACTGAATGCAATTTAAAGCGAGCATTCCAGATCTTTACCACCTCTTCCTCACGATCTTCGATTACCTTAGAGCCTACTATATTCCAATTATTGTCTTCAGGTAGACAGGAGGTGAAGCTACCGTTTTCAAGGATGGTGTAGCGGTTATTATTGCGCTGTTTTATCAAATCAGCGGTGCCATATCCATGGCGACCTACCATCTGATAATTGCCATTCCAGACGTTGATATCTTTGTTGTTCAGATTTGACCAAGCTTTCTGACCTTTGAGAACAATATTATTATCGGCATAGAGAACATTCCCCATCGCGTCGATGGTACGAATTAGTGTCTTTTGCCCTTGCTGTTGTCGCTGATGTAGCTGTATTTCATCCGAATGCAGGAGGCTATCCCCCTGCTGAATATCTACATTTCCTGTAAATACCGTGTAGTCAGGATATTTTGACTTAGCTGTATCAGAGTGGATCGTGACAGGCCACTCATTTGTCTGGTCAGTAACCAGTGGTCGGTTGAACCGTGGTACTCCAAACATACACTGCGACATAAGATCGTCCGCTAGAACAGACTGACTGGAAATCGCTACGCTAACCAATATGGTAGTTATAAGTTTTTTCATACGTTGTATCGAGAATTCCATGAAAATTGGCATAATGCCAATTTGAGTAGGAAATTAATATACTGTTCAGTTTTGCGATAATGATAAATTCTGTATATTGACATTGATGTTAGATCCTGGGATAAGTAACAGGTATAGTAGTGGAATTATCAGCCACGCGCATGGCGAATTAAACAGTTTCTATTCTAGTGGATAAAAGTTATTGAGAAATTACTGGGTGAATGAGTGTATGTGTATATTTCTAATAAATTAGTTCTTAAAGGACGACTGCTCCAGAACAGAGCAGTCGTCTAAATTAGATTTACCTCGGCGCACCACGCACGTACAACCACTGCTTGAGACAGCTGATCAACTAGTGGCATATCGGCAGAGGATAAAAGAGTGGATATTCTGCCGATATGCCACTATACGTTCATAGCTTTTTTACGTTCCGCGAATACGCGACTGTCTTTTTATGTTTTCCACAAGACGAAGATCGGGAACTAACGACAGATAGCGGGGCTTATTTACCACCATGATGTGCGCATATTTCTATTTTTTTCTTCTTAATTGATAAAAAAATGGGGAGGAAGAATACCGCAGCCACACATGTATATAATTACTAATACGTAAATATGAGGAGAAGGGATAGTATATTCAGTAGCCAGCTAGCTTACTTCATATTACTCAACTATCGGTGATGATACTCCCTTCGCACCAGTGCGCGTTGACCTAATCAGTGTCTACTCTTATAAGATATAAGGTTCATATCCTGAAACACTGTATTTCTCTTTCAAGGAAAATTAAGATGCTGCATGGGTACACTTTATAGCCCTTTATTTAATACCGCTATTTATAGATCGCATTTTCACACAGGGACACTATGAGTTACCTTTCATGTTTTTGAGAAGTTATTGAGCGTGTTGCGGAATAGCATTCTGTGGCAAGTGCTATCATGGACTCTCTGGTTTTTCTATTCTTCCATTCTATTCACTTAATTCAAAAACGCAGGCTGGTTCTGTTCATAATTAAAAATAGCAGCCTCATGTTGTAGTGTCAGACTTATGTTATCAAGACCGTTCAGCATGCAGTGACGGTGAAGGTTGTCGATATCAAAAGAGTAAACTTTATTGCCTGCATCCACCATCTGCGCTTTAAGGTCAACGGTAAAACGGATGCCAGGGTGAGCATCGACCAGCTTAAACATCTCTTCAACCTGCTCGGTGCAGAGACGAACCGGAAGAAGTTGGTTGCTAAAGCTATTGCCATAAAAGATATCTGCGAAACTCGGCGCAATTACTACACGAAAGCCAAAATCAGTCAGCGCCCACAGTGCATGTTCACGTGAAGAGCCACAACCAAAGTTTTCACGCGCGAGCAGAATACTGGCACCCTGAAATTCCGATTTATTTAGTATAAAACTAGGGGTTGGTACTGTACCGGCGTCATCTTCAAAACGCCAGTCGTGAAATAGGTGCATACCAAAGCCGGTGCGAGTCACCTTCTGCAAAAACTGCTTGGGAATGATGGCGTCGGTGTCAACGTTCGCCACGTCTAGTGGAACGACAATGCCGTTATGATGAGTAAATTTATTCGTCATGACTAATCTCCTGTTATGTTAGATCACGTATATCTGCAAAATGGCCAGAAACAGCTGCCGCTGCGGCCATTGCTGGACTGACCAGATGCGTGCGTCCACCGCGGCCCTGACGACCTTCAAAATTACGGTTGCTGGTTGAGGCACAGCGCTCGCCAGGATTCAAACGGTCGTTATTCATCGCTAGACACATAGAGCAACCAGGTAAACGCCATTCAAAACCTGCTTCGAGGAAAATTTTGTCCAAACCTTCTGCTTCTGCCTGTGCTTTTACTGGTCCAGAGCCCGGTACTACCATCGCGAAGACACCTGGTGCAACTTTACGACCTTTAGCAATAGCCGCCGCATCACGCAAATCTTCAATACGCGAATTAGTACAGGAACCGATAAACACCTTATCGATTGTCACGTCAGTCAAACGGATGCCAGGCTTCAAATCCATGTAAGATAGAGCTTTTTCAGCAGAGTTGCGCTTAATTGGATCGGGGAAGGAGCGAGGGTTAGGAATTAATTGATCTACAGCGATAACTTGACTCGGGTTTGTCCCCCAGGTTACCTGAGGTGCAATATTGGCGGCGTTTAGGGTTATGACGGTGTCATACTGCGCTCCTTCGTCAGATTTTAGGGTACGCCAGTATTCTACAGCCTCCTTCCATTCTTTATCTCGCGGTGCGAACGGACGGCCTTTTAAGTAGTTTAAAGTAGTATCGTCGGGCGCTACCAGGCCCGCTTTAGCGCCCATCTCAATCGCCATATTGCACAGCGTCATGCGCCCCTCCATACTTAGTGCTTGTATGGCTGAGCCACAAAACTCCACGACATGGCTAGTACCACCAGCATTGCCAGTCTTTCCAATAAGCGCTAGCACAATATCTTTGGCGGTAATACCTGGTGCAGCATTCCCTAGTACTTCTATTTTCATGCTCTTGGCACGCCCCTGCTTTAAAGTCTGTGTAGAGAACACATGTTCAACTTCGGAGGTCCCTATACCAAAAGCTAGTGCACCGAATGCACCGTGCGTGGTGGTATGTGAATCGCCACAAACAATGGTCATACCAGGTAATGTTATACCTTGCTCAGGTCCGATAACGTGCACTATGCCTTGCAAGGGGTGGGTTAGATCGTAGAGCTGCACGCCAAAATCGGCGCAGTTCTTCATAAGCTTCTGCATCTGAATACGCGCCAACTCGCCGGAGGCGTTGATATCTTTAGTCTGGGTCGAAACATTGTGATCCATAGTAGCGAATGTTTTCGATGGCTGACGTACTTTACGGTTGTGCAGACGCAAACTATCAAAGGCCTGTGGCGATGTCACTTCATGGATTAGGTGACGATCGATATATAACAGAGGCATTTCATTTGGCGTTTCATAAATGACGTGTGAATCAAACAATTTTTGGTATAAATTTTTCATTACTTTATATTCCCTCAGCGATACAGCAGGCAATGATATTGCCCATTTCATCCGTTGTGACGGAGGGGCTGTTGCCAGCTAAATCTCTAGTGCGATAGCCTGCCTCTAGCACATGACTGATAGCACTCTCGATACTGTAAGCAGCGGCATCCGCATTCAGGCTATAACGTAGTAGTAGTGAAAGTGATAAGATCTGAGCTACCGGGTTGGCAATATTCTGTCCGGCGATATCTGGTGCAGAACCACCCGCCGATTCGTATAAACCAAAACTCTCTTCATTGAGGCTGGCCGACGGTAACATTCCAATTGAGCCAGCGATTATCGCGCATTCATCAGATATAATGTCGCCAAACAAGTTAGAGCAAAGTAGCACGTCGAACTGTAATGGATCCTTAATCAATTGCATGGTAGCATTGTCAATGTACATATGGCTTAGGTGTACATCCGGATAATTTTTTGCCACTTCATTTACAATTTCGCGCCACATAACTGAGGTTTGAAGCACATTAGCTTTGTCTATAGAAGTAACTTTATTGCGACGTTTACGCGCTGCTTCAAAAGCAACTCGGGCAATGCGTTCAATTTCAAAACGGTGATAAACTTCGGTGTCAAAGGCGCGTTCATGCGTTCCGCTGCCTTCGCGTCCTTTCGGCTGACCGAAATAAATGCCACTTGTCAGCTCTCGCACGCACAAAATATCAAAACCTTTAGCTGCAATATCTGCACGTAATGGGCAAAACGATTCCAGACCTTGATATAGCACAGCTGGACGTAAGTTACTAAATAATTTAAAATGTTTTCGCAGTCGCAGCAGTGCACCGCTCTCCGGCTGAGAGGCAGAAGGTAGATTCTCCCACCTTGGGCCACCAACTGAGCCAAACAAGATTGCGTCGGCTTGCTCACATCCTTCAATGGTAGAAAGTGGCAACGGTTCGCCGTGACGCTCGATGGCAATGCCGCCAACGTTATATTCACTAGTGGTAATGCGCATATCAAATCGTTTACGAATAGCTTCCAACACCTTTAGGGCTTGTACCATGACTTCAGGGCCTATACCGTCGCCAGGTAATACTGCGATATGGGAAGATTTCGATCTCATGACACTGTGTCCTTTTGAAATTTGCGCTGCAATTCTTTCTCAACTTCTTTGGCGCGCCAGATATTATTTAGGGCGTTAACCATCGCTGTGGCAGAAGACTCGATGATATCAGTCGCTAGACCAACGCCATGAAATTTACGGTCGTTGTAGTTCACTACTATATCTACTTGACCTAGCGCATTCTCTCCATGGCCTTTCGCAGTCAACTTGTAGTTGATCAAATCAGCTTCAAAACCTGTGATACGAGTAATAGTTTGATAAAGCGCGTCAACCGGGCCATTGCCAGTAGCAGCGTCTGATTTAATATTACCACCACAGTACAATTGCACCGATGCAGTCGCCGTTACGCTAGAACCGGTATGTACGTTGAACTCGTTCAGCTGGAAATATTCTGGTTCTTCATTTTGTTTATTAATAAAGGCTAGTGCTTCCAAGTCATAATCAAATATTTGGCCTTTCTTATCGGCTAACTTTAGGAAAGCGTCATACAGTAAGTCTAAATTGTAATCACTTTTTTTATAGCCCATTTCTTCCATACGATATTTCACCGCTGCACGGCCAGAACGAGAGGTTAAGTTCAAATGTATTGTGTGCAGGCCGATAGACTCCGGTGTTAGAATTTCGTAGTTTTCGCGGTTTTTCAACACGCCGTCTTGATGGATGCCTGATGAGTGCGTAAAGGCATTGGAACCAACTACGGCTTTATTCGCTGGGATTGGCATATTACAAATCTGGCTTACAATTTGGCTGGTGCGATAGATTACATGATGATTGATATCGGTGTGCACGTTTAAGATCTGTTGACGAGTTTTAATTGCCATAATGACCTCTTCCAGTGCACAGTTGCCGGCGCGCTCGCCCAACCCGTTCATTGTGCCTTCGACCTGACGTGCGCCTGCTTGTATGGCAACTAATGCATTAGCAGTCGCCATGCCTAAATCATTATGGGTATGAACAGATAGGATAGCTTTATCGATATAGGGCACATGATTAATAATCTGACTAATGATGTTAGAGTATTCACCTGGCAAGGTATAACCCACGGTATCAGGAATATTGATGGTAGTAGCGCCCGCGTTAATCGCCGCTTCCACTACGCGGTATAGATCGTCAATCGGTGTGCGTCCTCCATCTTCGCAGGAGAACTCGATATCATTGGTATAATTGCGCGCGTACTTCACCATATATACTATACGCTCGATTACGTCTGGTAGAGTACTACGCAATTTAGTGGCGATATGAATAGGCGACGTTGCGATAAAAATGTGGATACGGTAGTCGTCTGCCACACGAAGAGCTTCATAAGCGGCATGAATATCTTTTTCAACGCAACGTGCCAGCCCGCAGACACGGCTTTTTTTAATGGTACGAGCAATCGTTTGTACAGATTCAAAGTCTCCGGGAGAAGAGATTGGAAAACCGACTTCCATCACATCAACTCCCATGCGCTCCAGTGCAAGTGCAATCTGCAATTTTTCTTTTACGCTTAGACTGGCCTGTAACGCTTGTTCACCATCACGCAGAGTAGTATCGAAAATCATAACTTGCTGGCTCATCTTATTCATCCTTCTTGTGCGTTAACAGCGCTATGTAACGAGCATAAAAAAACCCGCGCCAGACACGGGTTTTTTTTATTTCCAGCAGGTTCAAATCAGTGTTTAATTCTGCCCATGAGCCGATCCACATAAACTAAATAAATTAACAAATAGCAGATCGATCACGTGGAATAAATGCAACATGGATTTGAACCTCTTTAATTTTGCTATGTTCATATTGGTACTGGAATAAAAATGGGATGTCAACCATAATTTAGAAGAATATTTTCCATGACTTTTAAAAAATTCTTTTATTTAAACAACTTTAGAGTAATTTACTATGGAATAAACTAGCTTAGCAACAACTTATTTATTCAGATAATTTTAAGAGTCTTAAGTTTTGAAGATAGGAATATTTTTCTTTATTTATTATAGATCTTTTCTATTGAATTTCTATCTAAGGAATAGAAAGGTGAAAAAGAAATAGATTAATTTTTAATGATTTCTTATAAACCGCTAAAAATTTTTACTTCCTCAATATTTTCTTCTAGTTAAATCAAAGTTTATGAGATCATTTCTCACACGGCTCACTCATTACGTAGAAGCTTCAAAGCCGGATTGAATGATAAACGGCAAATCTAACGTTTGCCTATGTAGTTTTCTACAGTTATGGTAATTAACCAACTCTTAAAAAAATCAACCAATCAGATTTTATATATCTTGATGACGGAAATTATTTCTTTTATCTGCACATAGACATAAATTTTTGATCTTGACTGGTGAAATATGAAGCAGGAGCCAGTGGCACGCTGAAACAGCGATAGTCGTGGATTGAGTTCCTAAGCTTGGAGGCAAAAAATGGAGATGTTATCAGGAGCAGAAATGATCATCCGTTCATTGATCGATCAGGGCGTAAAACAAGTATTCGGTTATCCGGGCGGCGCGGTACTGGATATTTATGATGCGTTGCAAACTGTAGGCGGCATCGATCACGTACTTGTGCGTCACGAGCAGGGCGCCGTGCATATGGCAGATGGCTTAGCGCGTGCAACGGGTGAAGTCGGCGTAGTACTGGTAACATCCGGTCCCGGCGCAACAAATGCGATAACTGGTATCGCCACTGCCTATATGGATTCGATTCCAATAGTAGTCCTGTCGGGTCAGGTACCTTCTTCGTTGATTGGATACGATGCTTTTCAGGAGTGCGATATGGTAGGAATTTCTCGTCCTGTGGTCAAACACAGTTTTTTGGTGAAAAACACCGAAGAAATTCCGATCGTTCTGAAAAAAGCCTTCTGGTTGGCATCTAGTGGTCGTCCTGGGCCAATTGTCATCGATTTGCCAAAAGATATTCTTAGCTTATCCAATAAGTTGCCCTACGTCTATCCGGACGCAGTTAGCATGCGATCCTACAATCCTAAGATTCAAGGGCATAAAGGACAGATTAAACGCGCCTTAAATACTTTGCTTACTGCGCATAAACCGGTGATTTACGCTGGTGGCGGTGCCATTACCTCAGCATGCGAGGCAGAACTGCGGCATCTAGCAGAGACACTTAATATTCCGGTCACTACATCGCTAATGGGGTTAGGTGCGTTTCCAGGTACACATCACCAATCGATGGGTATGCTTGGCATGCATGGTACCTATGAAGCCAATATGGCTATGCATTATGCCGATCTGATTTTCGCCGTGGGAGTACGATTTGACGATCGTACTACCAATAATTTAGATAAATATTGTCCACATGCAACGATACTACATATCGACATAGATCCGACATCAATCTCGAAAACTGTGGTAGCTGATATTCCTATTGTAGGCGATGCAAAACAAACTTTGCAGCAGATGCTTGAGTTGCTGGCGCAGAGCGAAACAAAACAAAAACTCAATGGGTTGCGTGACTGGTGGAAGAGCATTGAAGGTTGGCGAAGTCGTAAATGCCTAGCATTCGATCACACTAGCAAAGCTATTAAACCTCAGGCAGTTATCGAGACAATTTGGCGTCTGACTAATGGTGATGCTTATGTTACCTCGGACGTCGGTCAACATCAGATGTTTGCAGCACTTTACTATCCTTTTGACAAGCCGCGACGCTGGATTAACTCTGGTGGTCTCGGTACTATGGGCTTTGGTTTGCCGGCCGCATTAGGAGTAAAGATGGCGCTTCCTAATGAAACGGTTATCTGCATAACCGGTGATGGCAGTATTCAAATGAATATTCAGGAGCTTTCTACTGCACTACAGTACGATCTTCCGGTGCTGGTGCTGAACCTTAATAACCGGTTCCTCGGAATGGTAAAACAGTGGCAGGATATTATTTATTCAGGTCGTCATTCGCAGTCTTATATGGAGTCATTACCTAATTTTGTGCAATTGGCTGAGGCTTATGGTCATGTCGGTATTGCCATTGAGCATCCCTTTGAGCTAGAAGAGAAGTTGCAGCAGGCGCTCGATACCCTTGCTAAAGGTCATTTGGTCTTCGTCGATGTCACTGTTGATAGTGGCGAGCATGTGTATCCGATGCAGATCCGCGGAGGTTCAATGGATGAAATGTGGCTGAGTAAAACGGAGAGAACTTAATTATGCGTCGTATTTTATCGGTTCTTCTGGAGAACGAATCTGGCGCCTTATCCCGTGTAGTAGGCCTTTTTTCCCAGCGCGGATACAATATCGAAAGCCTGACGGTAGCGCCAACGGATGATCCGACTCTGTCACGTATGACGATTCAGACCGTAGGCGACGAAAAAGTGCTAGAACAGATTGAAAAACAACTGCATAAGCTGGTTGACGTACTACGTGTCAGCGAACTAGGACAGAGCACTTATGTTGAGCGTGAGATTATGCTGGTAAAGCTGCAGGCAATTAGTAGTTATGGGCGTGAAGAAGTGAAGCGTAGCGCTGAGATATTTCGCGGGCAGATTATCGATGTAACTCCGATGCTGTACACGGTTCAATTAGCTGGCACTAGCTACAAGCTCGATGCCTTTCTTAAAACTGTGCGTGAAGTTGCAGAAATTTTAGAGGTAGCGCGCTCTGGCATCGTAGGCGTCTCTCGCGGCGATCGTATCATGCGTTAATTACGGCCACTCATCATTTTTACACTAGGATAATTCTAGTTTTTTAGGTTGTGGTCGAAAATAAATGTAGTAAAAAAGCTACTCAGATCATGTTCTGCTATTGGTTATTACTGTAACAACCTAGGTTATCGTAAAGTATAGAGTTGTGTGAAATAATTATATGAAATCAAGTGCATGGTTGACATATAGAGCATTGCATGCCAGTGGTTGCGTCGTTAATGAAAAGTGCGGCAGTATCGTGTCAATTTGAAAACTAACAGATGATAGCAGTGGAAGTGGGCATAGCTATCGTCTTTTATAGTTCAACGTTACTACTAAGTAGAACAGAACATCTCTTCTAATTATGCTGGTTGAGGTCCGCACCTTGTTGACTTATTTAATTTATTGCAACAGTATTGCAACAGTTTTGAATAGACCGCAGCTAGAAGCTGTTTGAGCCATATCTTAAAGATTAATGTGTAAGCTAGTTCTGGCTTCGTTAGATGAGCAGTAAAACAGCAACTAGGACTAATGAGAATCCCCAACCAGCCCATTCGAATATTAAATAGTCATACTAATATTCATTAAATTTTTCAAGTTGACAAACCACCACACATTACCGAATAAATTTTCGGTATCAGTCATTTTTCTTAACCCCGTTTGTCTAAACATATTCTATTCTTATTTACTTTACACGTGTAACGAATATCTTTCGTTTATATATGTGATCAAATACGGCTCTTGTCTCATAAAAGAAAGTAGAAAATATTAACATTAATTGTTTCAACTATTTTTGATAATTTTTATATATTATCGTTTTTCTTTCATTATTTATCATATCAATTTTTAAAATTAAATTTTTCCATAATTATTAGCGGGTTTTCAGTTAGTAAAACTAGCTACCGTGAATAGTTATATTCCCACCGTCCTTTTGCTTGACAATGATTTCATCGCCTCCATAAACTTATGATGTGGAAACAAAGGTGGGATAATGTATAAAAGTTAGGTAGTTGAGGAAAGAACAACTATCATGTTGAGTGAAGCAAAGTTGATTATCTTCAATATCCTAGCCATATCAAAGAGTTGTCACGTATAATATGCTGATGGAGTGAACATCTCAAGACCAGGATGATATGTACAAGCGTCCTTCATCAGCTGTTTTTTGCACTGTCCATATTAAGTAATCATAAAAAAGGTTATCTTATTCGCTTATTTAGCATGAACTATTTAGAATTTTGCTCAGTATCCTGCTGTGTTATTCCAGTAAGTACCAGAGGGTATGGGTAGTTTACCCTTCTTTAATATTTACCTAATGAAAGAAGTAAAACTCAGCTAATTCAATAAATTCAAACCGTAGCATGAAGAAACTAGTTATTAACAGGTCAAGAATATTAACGCGGAACCATCAACTGATGAGTGTTTCTCTGAACAGATGCGAGGCTTGTCTATCTCTATGCAGAAAAAATTTAAACATAACACAGTGCTACTATATGAAGCAGTTAGCGGTCTCAATATCAGAAAAGATGGCATTTACATCGATGGTACCTTTGGTAGTGGCGGACATTCACGTTTGATTTTGTCTCATCTGGGTACTCATGGAAGGCTGATCGCCATCGATCGCGACCCACAAGCCGTTGCTACTGCCTTTGAAATTAAGGATACCCGTTTTTCCATTGTGCATGATACTTTCTCTTCCTTGTCCGATCATGTTAACGCACTGGAACTAAGTGGAAAGATTGACGGTATCTTGCTAGATCTAGGCGTGTCAAGGCTACAGCTGGACGATGCTAAACGTGGCTTCTCCTTTATGCGCGACGGGCCTCTAGATATGCGTATGGATCCAACGCAAGGGTCTTCCGCCGCTGAATGGCTGATGCATGCAAGAAAAACAGATATAGCTTGCGTGCTAAAAACTTATGGTGAAGAGCGTTTTGCCAAACGTATTGCCCACGCCATTTTTGAGCGTAACTGCAAAAAACCAATGACGCGTACTAAAGAGCTAGCTGAGGTTATTACAGCGGCAATGCCAGTAAAAGATAAATTTAAACATCCGGCAACACGTAGCTTTCAAGCGATTCGTATCTGGATAAACAGTGAGTTAGAAGAGCTTAAAACCGTGCTAAAGAGCACATTAAAGATTTTGGCACCAAATGGACGATTATCCGTTATCAGTTTCCATTCTTTGGAAGATCGATTAGTAAAGCATTTTATGCGCGATAAGAGTCAAGGACCACAGGTACCGGCGGGTTTACCAATAACCGATATGCAAATTTCGGCGCTAGGGGGATGTCAGTTGAAACTACTTAGCAAGATAATGCCGGACGAGGCTGCAGTGGTCAATAATCCGCGCGCGCGCAGCTCAGTCTTGCGCATTGCAGAGAAAACTACCGCATGATTGGTAATAGAATTCATAGCTTGCCATGTTTAATTGGTGGCGATCTGTTGCGATATGGCAAAATTCCAGTAATTTTACTGATTGTGGTTTTGGTTTCGGCCGTCATAGTTGTGACCATAACTCATGAAACACGTCTGTTAACCGCGCAGTATGAAAGACTGATTTTAGAATGTGACGCGCTAGACATTGAATGGCGTAATCTGATACTTGAAGAAAATGCTCTTGGCAATCACAGTTGGGTAGAGCATTTCGCTACCGAGAAGCTACAGCTACAGCCTGTCGATCCCTCACAGGAAAACATTTTAATACAGAAAGAAGAAATACTAAATCGCCATGAGCGGCGTAAGTAAAATGCTAAGGCCAAAATTGAGAAAAAGAAAAAATAAAGCCAGCCTTATAAGCTGGCGTTTTAAATTAATTTGTAGCTGTATCTTAATGTCGTTATGTGGTCTACTATCGCGTATTGCTTGGCTACAAGTTATCAGTCCCGACAACCTGGTTAAAGAAGGCGATCTACGCTCCTTGCGTGTGCAAGCAATTCCCACCGTACGAGGTATGATCAGCGATCGTGCCGGTCGCCCCCTGGCCGTCAGCGTGCCGGTTAATGCTATTTGGGCCGATCCTCAAGAGCTATATGATCTATATAACGCAGGCGGTGTTACTTTCGACAACCGCTGGAAAGCACTTTCTGATGCACTATCTATTTCGTTTGATCAGCTGACAACGCGCGTTAAAGCTAATATTAAATCTAAAGGTACAGGGCGCTTTATTTACCTTGCGCGACAAGTTAGTCCTGAGATCAGTAATTATATTAAAAATTTAAAGCTACCTGGCATACATCTACGTGAAGAGTCGCGCCGCTATTATCCAGCCGCTCAGGCGACTTCTCACTTAATTGGTTTTACTAATATTGATGGACAAGGCATTGAAGGTATCGAAAAAAGTTTTGATAAATGGCTGACTGGTGTACCTGGTGAACGTACAGTCCGGAAAGATCGCTATGGCTGCGTGATTGAAGATGTCTCCGTAGTAGATAGCCGCGCAGCGCATAATCTTACTCTTAGCATAGACGAACACTTACAGACACTTGTCTATCAAAAACTTAGTAACGCCGTTGAGTTCAATAAAGCTGAATCTGGGTCTGCTGTGCTGGTGGATATCAAGACTGGCGAGGTGCTCGCTATGGCAAATAGCCCAGCTTACAACCCCAACAACCTCAGTAATACGCCGAAAGAGACGATGCGTAATCGCGCCATTACAGACGTTTTCGAACCTGGTTCTACCGTGAAGCCGATGGTGGTAATGACAGCACTTCAGCGCGGTATCGTACGGGAAAATAGTGTACTCAATACTGTGCCCTATCGTGTCAATGGATATAGAATCAAGGATGTAGTACGTTATAATAAATTAACACTTACAGAGATTTTACAGAAGTCTAGTAACGTTGGGGTTTCACGTCTAGCATTAGCAATGCCACCTTCAGCTCTATTAGAAACTTATGTGCGTTTTGGTTTGGGTAAGCCAACTAATTTAGGATTGGTTGGTGAAAGTAGTGGTTTATACCCTCAAAAACAACGGTGGTCTGACATAGAGAGGGCTACCTTTTCTTTCGGCTACGGGTTAATGGTAACGCCGTTACAGTTAGTGCGTGTTTATGCGACTATCGGCAGCTACGGTATCTATCGACCGCTGTCGATCACCAAGACTTATCCCTCGGTGGCAGGTGAACATATTTTCCCAGAATCTTTTGTAAAAACTGTGATTCATATGATGGAAAGTGTGGCATTACCAGGCGGCGGAGGCGTTAAAGCAGCGATTAAAGGCTATCGCATTGCAATTAAAACAGGGACAGCAAAAAAAGTCGGACCGAAAGGCCGTTATATCAATAGATATATTGCCTACACCGCAGGCATTGCGCCTGCCAGTCATCCTCGTTTCGCTTTGGTAGTTGTAATCAACGATCCAAAGGCCGGTAAGTATTATGGCGGTACAGTTTCTGCCCCAGTGTTCAGTACTATTATGGGAGGTGTTTTACGTTCGATGAACATTAGCCCGGATGCATTGTTGCCTAGTGATAAAAATAAACTAGCAACTCATAGAAATAAAAACACGAATGTCAGATCGTAATCTACGAGATTTATTGAGCATATGGGTGCCAAACGCACCGGCGCTTCCCTTGAAAAATATGACACTCGACAGTCGCAAATCAGCGACTGGTGACGTATTTATAGCTGTTACAGGACATCGTGCTGACGGAAGGCATTTTATTCCACAAGCGATCGCACGAGGTGTATTTGCCGTGATCGCGGAAGCAGAAGGTGCAGCTATGGATGGAGATATCCGTGAAATAAATGGCGTACCTGTTATTTATCTAGAACAGCTCCAGCAACGTCTTTCAGCATTGGCAGGTCGCTTTTATGGTCAGCCAGGGGAAAATCAAAAAATAGTTGGTGTTACCGGTACTAACGGCAAAACCACTACTACGCAGCTGCTGGCGCAATGGGTTCAAAAACTAGGCGACACCAGCGCGATAATGGGCACCGTTGGCAACGGTTTGCTAGGACAATTGACTGAAACAGAGAATACAACGAGTTCAGCTGTTGAAGTTCAACATGTGTTGCATAGACTATTACAGCAGGGAGCTAAGCTGACTGCAATGGAGGTTTCCTCGCACGGCTTGGTACAACATCGTGTTGTGGCACTACCATTTTCTGCTGCCGTATTTACCAACCTGAGTCGCGATCATCTTGATTATCACGGTGATATGCAGGCTTATGAATCGGCTAAGAAGCTGCTGTTTACCAGGCATCGTGTGGGTGAAATGATCATCAATGCTGATGATGCAGTAGGCCGCCGTTGGGTGATGACCTTACCAAATGTCGTTGCTGTCACCATCAAGAATAATCTCCCATTAGGATATCGCGGTCGCTGGGTAAGTGCCAATAAGATAACTTATCATGACAACGGCGCGTATATTTACTTCAATTCAAGCTGGGGAGCAGGTGAAATTAATAGTCGTCTGATGGGCTCGTTTAACATCAGTAACCTTCTACTAGCTTTTGCTACGTTACGAACACTTGATTATCCGCTCACCAGTCTAGTGCAAACAGCACCACAGCTGCAGCCGATATGCGGGCGTATGGAGGTGTTTAGTGTCCCAGGCAAACCGACAGTTGTAGTGGATTATGCCCATACACCAGATGCACTAGAAAAAGCATTGGGAGCCTTACGTCTACATTGTAAGGGCAAGCTATGGTGTGTATTTGGTTGCGGTGGTGATCGCGATAAAGGCAAACGTCCGTTAATGGGAGCTATCGCCGAGCAGTTCGCAGACATGGTGATTATTACTAATGATAATCCTCGTAACGAAGATCACCAAGCTATTTTTAATGATATTTTAACTGGGCTTCTTGAGCCACATCGTGTGAGCGTTATCGCCAGTCGCATGCAAGCGCTTACTAACGCTATTTTGCAGGCACAGTCAGACGATATTGTGCTAGCGGCGGGTAAAGGTCATGAAGAGTATCAAATCGTAGAAAATTTTAGGCTGAATTATTCAGATCGCGCCACAGTTGCAGCGTTGTTAGGAGTAGCAAAATGATCCCTGTTTCCCTAAAAACCTTAGCTGAAATCAGCGGTGGTGATCTTTACGGCAGTAATCTAACCCTGACTCATGTCACTACCGATACGCGTCAAGTGACGCAGGACAGCCTGTTTATAGCGCTAATTGGCAAGCACTTTGACGCACATACCTTTGCTCTTGACTCTATTGCAAGAGGTGTGAAGGCATTATTAGTTAATAAATATTTACCAGTTTCTGTCCCCCAGGTAGTAGTTGCTGATACGCGCATTGCGTTAGGCAAGCTAGCTGCTTGGGTACGCCAGAACTCAAAAGCTCGCTTTATAGCACTTACCGGTTCGTCTGGTAAAACTTCTGTTAAAGAGATGACTGCCGCTATCCTGCGTCAGTGCGGCGAAACACTCTATACCTCTGGTAACCTAAATAATGATTTTGGAGTGCCAATAACGCTGCTGCGCCTGACAAAGGAGCATCAGTATGCGGTTATTGAACTTGGAGCGAATCACCCAGGAGAAATCTCTTATATCACTGACTTGGTGCGTCCCGAGAGCGCGTTGGTGAATAACTTAGCTGCTGCTCATTTGGAAGGATTTGGTTCATTAGCGGGAGTAGCAAAGGAGAAAGGAGAGATTTTTAAAGGTCTGTTGGCAGATGGTACCGCAATCTTCAATACAGATAGTAACGATCGGCTCAGTTGGCAAAAATACTTGCATAATAAAAGAGTATGGAGTTTCTCACCTCAGGCTGCCGATAGTGATTTTACTGCGCGTGATATTGCTATTAGCACTAATAGTACATACTTTACTATGCATACTCCTTGTGGGGATATCGTGGTTAAGCTGCCGTTACTTGGTATTCATAATGTTGCCAATGCACTCGCAGCGGCTGCATTAGCGTTGTCAGTTGATGCCTCGCTTAGCGATGTGCAGAGTGGCTTACAAAAATTGCAGGCCATGCCTGGCCGCCTTTTTCCAATTCGTCTCTCCAAGCATCAGCTGATACTTGATGATAGCTATAATGCTAATCTTGGGTCGATGATAGTTGCCGCACAGGTGTTAAGTAATATGCCTGGATATCGCGTACTGGTAGTAGGTGACATGGCGGAGCTAGGAGAGGAAACAGAACAATGCCACCGTAAAGTTGGGTTAACAGTAAAAGCCGCAGGCGTTGATCGCGTTCTGAGCGTTGGCACCTGTAGTGCCATTATTAGCGAAAGCAGCGAGGTTGGCGAACATTTCGATAATAAAACCGCTTTGACTAAACGTTTACGGAAGCTATTGTCCGAACATAGGGAATTAACCGTTTTAATTAAAGGTTCACGTAGTGCCGCCATGGAGCATGTTGTACAGAACTTACAGGAGATGGGAATATGTTAGTCTGGCTGGCCGAACATCTGATATCTCTAAATTCTGGTTTCAACATCTTTTTATATCTCACTTTTCGTGCCATTGTTAGCCTACTGACCTCACTCTTTATTTCCCTGTGGATGGGTCCACATTTGATCGCCTGGCTGCAAAAATTACAAATTAGTCAGGTAGTGCGTAACGATGGTCCGGAATCGCATTTCAGTAAACGCGGTACGCCAACCATGGGCGGAATTATGATTCTAACCTCGATTATCATCTCAGTACTGATGTGGGCTTATCCCTTAAACCCATATGTTTGGTGGGTACTTATTGTGTTGGTAGGCTTCGGCATTATCGGCTTCGTTGATGACTATCGAAAGGTAGTGCGTAAGGACACCAAGGGGCTAATCATCTGTTGGAAATATTTCTGGATGTCAGTAATTTCGCTGAGTGTAGCATTCGGCCTTTATCTTACTAGTAAAGACACACCTGCGACTCAGTTGGTAGTGCCTTTTTTCAAAGATATCATGCCTCAACTGGATTGCTTCTATGTGGTAGTAGTTTACTTCGTTATCGTTGGTACTAGCAACGCTGTTAACCTTACCGACGGGCTGGATGGCTTAGCAATTATGCCGATTGTCTTCGTGGCGGCAGGCTTTGCCTTCGTGGCCTGGGCGACCGGTAATGTTAAATTTGCTGAGTATCTGCATATTCCTTATCTGCGTTACGCAGGTGAGCTAGTAATAGTGTGTACCGCTATTGTTGGTGCAGGACTCGGATTTTTATGGTTCAACACTTATCCGGCACAGGTTTTTATGGGCGACGTAGGAGCGTTAGCTCTAGGCGGTACACTCGGTACTCTCGCAGTCCTACTGTGTCAGGAGTTTTTACTAGTAATTATGGGCGGAGTGTTTGTGGTGGAAACACTCTCGGTCATTCTGCAGGTGGGATCGTTCAAATTGCGCGGTCAACGTATTTTTCGTATGGCACCAATCCACCATCACTATGAATTGAAAGGCTGGCCAGAGCCACGGGTTATCGTGCGCTTCTGGATAATTTCGCTGATTCTTGTACTAATTGGCCTAGCTACACTAAAGGTACGTTAATCATGGCTGACTATCGAGATAGAAAAATTATTATTATAGGGATGGGCGTGACTGGACTTTCTTGCGTTGATTTTTTTTTATCTCAAGGTGTGACGCCGCGTGTGATGGATACTCGAATATTGCCTCCGGGACTCGATAAGTTACCTCAGCAGATTGAGCATTATACCGGGGGGCTTAACAAAGCTTGGCTTCGTACGGCAGATCTTATTGTAGCTAGTCCTGGTATCGCGCTAGTTCATCCGGCATTAAATCAAGCTGCACAAGAAGGTATTGAAATAATTGGAGATATTGAGCTTTTTTGCCGTGAAGTACAGGTTCCGATTATAGCAATTACTGGCTCGAATGGTAAAAGTACGGTAACTACGCTACTAGGTGAAATGGCGCGTGATGCTGGCTGGCAAGTTAACGTATGCGGCAATATAGGCCTGCCAGCACTAAGGGTGCTGAAATTGCCTTCACAGCTTTATGTGCTAGAGCTTTCCAGCTTTCAGCTGGAAATTACTTTTAGCCTGAAAGCTGCAGCTGCCACTATTCTCAACGTCACTGCAGATCATATGGATCGTTATCCTCTTGGCATACAACAATATCGTGCTGCGAAACTGCGTATCTATGAAAATGCACAGGTCTGTGTTGTGAATGCTGATGACGCAAGAACTATGCCAGTACAAGGTATGGATACGCGCTGTATTAGTTTTGGCATCAAGTGCGCAGACTATTCTCTCAATAGCGAGCAGGGCACGACCTGTCTATACGTGAATGGTGAAAAAGTTCTGAATACCAAGGATATGAAATTGATCGGCCAGCATAACTATACCAATGCGCTGGCGGCTCTAGCGTTAGCAGATGCCGTCGCTCTACCGCGCGCTTCTAGCTTAGCGGTGCTTTCTAATTTTAATGGATTAGCACATCGCTTCCAGCTAGTTTATGAATCTAACGGCGTGCGCTGGATCAACGATTCGAAAGCTACCAACGTCGGTAGTACTCAAGCGGCACTAAACGCCTTAGAGGTAAAAGGTAACTTGTGGCTACTACTAGGCGGCGATGGGAAATCTGCCGATTTTTCACCTTTGGCACGCTATGTGCAGGATGAAAAGGTTCGCCTTTACTGCTTTGGCCGAGATGGTAACGTGCTGGCTGCATTGCGTACGGATAACCATGCTGTACGAACTGAGACAATGAAGGAGGCAATGGTTCTAATTGCACTGCAGGTTCAGCCTGGAGATATAGTATTACTGTCTTCTGCCTGTGCTAGTCTTGACCAATTCCTTAATTTTGAACAACGTGGTGAATGCTTCGCGCAATTGGCAAAGGAGTTAGGCTAATGTGTATTTCTAAAGTCAGACTTCTTATCAATCTGTTTACTTTTCTTGGCATCCGTCTAAAAGACTGGGTAACAAGAGCCTGTAAAAGTGATGACTCAGTTCTAGTTCTCTATGACCGTACTTTATTATGGTTGACTTTTGGATTGGCGATCATAGGCTTCGTAATGGTGACTTCAGCATCGATGCCAGTAGGACAGCACTGGAATGATGATCCCTTTTACTTTGCCAAGCGTGATGCTTTTTATATCTTGATGGGTCTTGGAATTGCCTCGGTAACACTGCGCGTGCCAATGTATTTTTGGCAGTGCCACAGTAATGCAATGCTAGTAGTTTCGATAGTGATGTTATTTATTGTTCTGGTGGTCGGTAGTTCAATTAACGGTGCATCTCGTTGGATCTCTTGCGGCCCTTTTAGTATTCAGCCTGCTGAACTATCAAAATTATCACTATTCTGTTATCTCGCTAACTATCTAGTGCGTAAAGTAGAAGAAGTGCGCAATAATTTATGGGGTTTTTGTAAACCAATGGGAGTAATGGTAGTAATGGCAGTACTACTGCTGGCACAGCCAGATCTCGGTACTGTAATAGTTCTGTTCGTTACAACTCTAGCAATGCTTTTTTTAGCAGGGGCGAAATTGTGGAAATTTTTAGCTATTATCGGCTCTGGCATTTTTGCGGTAATACTACTGATTATTGCTGAACCTTACCGCATGCGCCGCGTGACCTCCTTCTGGAATCCTTGGGAAGATCCCTTCGGTAGTGGCTATCAGTTGACACAATCACTGATGGCTTTGGGACGTGGTGCGTTCTGGGGTCAGGGGCTTGGAAACTCAGTACAAAAATTAGAATATCTTCCGGAAGCGCATACCGATTTTATTTTCTCTATCATTGGTGAAGAACTAGGGTATATAGGTGTAGTTATATCTTTACTGATGGTATTTTTCATTTCTTTTCGTGCTATGTCGATTGGCCGCCGAGCCCTAGAGATCCATCAGTGTTTTTCTGGTTTTTTGGCTTGTTCAATTGGAGTATGGTTCAGTTTTCAGGCGTTAGTTAACGTCGGTGCGGCAGCTGGTATATTGCCAACGAAAGGACTAACACTGCCGTTAGTCAGTTACGGCGGCTCTAGTCTACTAATTATGTCGACTGCCATTGTATTTTTACTACGTATTGATTATGAGACGCGCTTAACCAAAGCGCAGGCGTTTACACGAGGTACCTGATGAGTGGAAAACGTTTGATGGTGATGGCGGGAGGAACGGGTGGTCATGTGTTCCCCGGTCTAACCGTTGCTCATCATTTAATGGAGCAGGGGTGGCAGGTTCGCTGGCTTGGTACTATTGATAGGATGGAAGCAGATTTAGTACCAAAACATGCTATTGATATAGAATTTATTCACATCAATGGGTTGCGAGATAAAGGCTTAAAAGCACTGTTGTTAGCATCGATGCAAATTTTCAATGCATTGTATCAAGCACGTACCATTGTACGGGCGTGGAAACCTGATGTTGTGCTGGGTATGGGCGGGTATGTTTCAGGACCCGGTTGCTTGGCGGCTTGGAGCTGCGGCGTTCCCGTAGTACTGCATGAACAGAATAGAATTGCCGGGTTTACTAATAAATGCTTAGAGAATATTGCAAGTAAAGTGTTGCAGGCTTTTCCAGGCGCGTTTCCGTACGCAGACGTAGTGGGTAATCCGGTACGCCCTAACGTGCTAAGGCTTTTACCTCCTGATCAGCGCTTCGCGAACCGCAGTGGTCCGATACGTGTGCTAGTGGTAGGAGGAAGCCAAGGCGCACATGTGCTAAATCAGACGCTGCCGCAGGTTGCAGCAGCGCTGCAAGACAGTATTATACTATGGCACCAGACTGGTAACGGTGCTCGACTAGATGTGCTTAAGTCATATCAGAAGGTGGGTCAGCCTCAACATAAGGTAACGGAATTTATTAGTGATATGGCGGCTGCTTACGCTTGGGCCGATATAGTGGTTTGTCGATCTGGTGCGCTAACTGTCAGTGAAATTGCTGCCGCTGGATTACCGGCAATTTTCGTGCCGTTTCAACACAAAGATCGTCAGCAATACTGGAATGCTCTGCCGCTGGAAAAAGCAGGAGCAGCTAAAATTTTTGAGCAATCGCAATTTACCGCTGATGCTATATCGAAAACTTTGTCCCGCTGGGACCGTTCCATCCTATTTAATATGGCTGTAAAAGCCCGTCAGGAGGCTATTCTCGATGCAACCGAACGGGTTGCTCTAGAAGTAGCACGCGTTGCAAAGTGACAAATCACTATACCTTTGTTGGTAAAGGCTAGCAAAGGTATAGCGTAGGATAATAGGTAACTAAGAGTAATGAATACAAAACAACTAACAGCACTTCGTTCAATTGTACCGGAGATGCGTTGCGTTCGTCATATTCATTTCGTCGGCATTGGCGGTGCAGGTATGGGGGGTATCGCGGAGGTGCTAGCAAATGAGGGTTACCATATTAGTGGTTCTGATCTGGTACAGAATGCGGTGACCCAGCATCTGGCGTCTATAGGTGCTACGATCTATTTTAACCATAGCCCGGAAAACGTAACTAATGCCAGCGTGGTAGTAGTTTCCAGTGCGGTAATGCAGGATAACCCCGAGCTGGTTGCAGCGTTTAAACAGCGTATTCCGGTGATTCGTCGCGCAGAGATGCTGGCGGAACTGATGCGTTTTCGTTATGGGATCGCCATTGCTGGAACGCACGGTAAAACTACCACAACTGCCTTGGTATCAAGTATTTACGCTGAAGGAGGCCTAGATCCTACTTTCATCAATGGCGGACTAGTTAAAGCTGCAGGTACGCACGCGCGTCTGGGCAGCAGCCGCTACTTAATTGTAGAAGCGGATGAGAGCGACGCCTCTTTTCTACATTTGCAGCCGATGGTGGCAGTCGTGACTAATATTGAAGCCGACCATATGGATACTTATCAGGGCGATTTCGCAAACCTGAAGGAGACTTTTATTAATTTTTTACATAACCTTCCGTTCTATGGGCGTGCAGTGATGTGTATTGACGATGTAGTGATCCGCAGTCTCATCTCTCATATTGGGCGTCAGATCACAACTTACGGTTTCAGTGAAGACGCTGACGTTCGCATTGAGCACTATAAGCAGAGCGGTGCACTCGGACGCTTTAGGTTGGTACGTCATAACAAGCCACCCCTACAGATAACTTTAAACGCACCGGGCCGTCATAATGCACTAAATGCTACGGCAGCGGTCGCGGTAGCGAGTGAAGAGGGAATTGATGATAGGGCGATACTCCATGCTTTAGAAAACTTCCAGGGCACGGGGCGTCGTTTTGACGTGCTAGGTGAATTTTCGACAGCTTTAATAAATGGCAATGAAGGAAAAGCAATTTTAGTAGATGACTATGGCCATCATCCCACCGAAGTGGATGCTACTATTAAGACAGCACGTGCGGGATGGCCTGATAAAAAGTTGTTAATGATTTTTCAACCACATCGTTATACACGTACTCGCGATCTTTTTGATGATTTTACTAACGTACTAGGACAAGTCGACGTGTTATTAATGCTAGATGTCTATTGCGCGGGTGAGCGACCGATTCCAGGTGCAGATAGCCTAGCACTGTGCCGTTCTATTCGCGAACACGGCCAGGTAGATCCGGTGCTGGTGCCTGAGCATGATGCGCTACCTGAAATATTGATACCTTTACTGTCCGGCAACGATCTAATTTTGGTACAGGGAGCTGGCAACATCAGTAAAGTGGCACGTAAGCTGGTGGAGTGTAAATTGCAGTTTGAGTGTAAAATAGAGGAAAGAGTGTCATGATTGATAAAATCACTGTCTTCAAGAGTAATACATTAGCAAAATGCAATATTTTTGCACTGATGATACTGAAAAAATAGGTTTTTAATGATGCTGCTGCTATCTGTAGGCGATGACGTCAGCTATCATCATAAGGAAGCTACGCAGCGAGCCTATTTGACGAGAGTATGGTTTGCTTTATGGGAATTTTTCCTGGATGTTGATTCAATTATACCAGGTAGATCTAAAGGCGAAAATTTGTGACCCCATGGAGCGTCTCAAATTGCTACTCTACTTTGAGTCTAGCGGTAAATACTCACGCTTTAGTGTTAGTTTTAAGTTCGATTCGCTGCTGAGCAGCGCTGAATATAGCATCCAGTCATATGAAAAACCTTTTCATCGAAGTTTTTCTTTGTTGTGTAGAGTACACAGTTCACAACATAGGAAAGTAGAGTCTAATGTTGATAATTATTTAAATTAATAGCTAGTTATACAACTATGGAGCTATATATATCTGATTATACGGAGTATTTGTTCATAACTGAATTAAACACAGCTCTGGCAGTGAATCTGCAGCTGGTGACGAAAGTATGGCGCGTGCTGAGCGGTAGCATGTGGAGAAGCTTAAGTACGATACCGGGCAGTAGAGGTAATTTTCAGCTACCTGAGGTAGAGGTACCAATCATGACTAGTCATAGCTCTGTGCTAACAGTCGCTATGGAAGATATGATAAGCATCTCCTGTTTAATAAAGTATATTCTGGAGCTGGCTAACTGATATGTCACAAGCGGCACTGAACGTAAGGCACACCGAATCTCAGGAGCAGGAGAGAAAACAACGTAACAATGGAACAAAGCTCTTTGACATCTTTTTTTTACTGATAGTAATCGGGATCATGATTTTTAGTGGACTGCTAATACTAAAGTGGATGAACAACTTATTACGGCTACCTGATTCACGGCTGATAGTGACTTGTGAAACCCATTACACCACTGACAATGATATTCGCCAAGCTATTTTGGCATCAGGTACACCGGGAACATTTATATCACAGGATATAAATGTTATCCAGAAACAGATTAAAAGGCTCCCGTGGATTAAACAGGTTAGCGTGCGCAAACAGTGGCCGGACAAACTGAAGATCCATTTGGTAGAGTATGTGCCGATGGCACGTTGGAATGATTTGCATATGGTAGATTCAGAGGGTATTTCCTTCAGCGTGCCCGTCCGCCATTTCAGTAAAGAGACCATGCCGATGCTATACGGCCCAGAAGGGAGCGAGAAAGAGGTGTTGGTAGGTTACCACAGTATGAACAACTTGCTAAAAGCTAATAAGCTTATCCTAAAGGTAGCATCGATGACAGCGCGGAGGTCATGGCAATTAGTCACCAGTGACGATATACGTATAGAGCTAGGGCGTGACGAGACTATGAAACGTCTGAAACGATTTACTGAAATTTATTCAGTGTTACAGCAGCAGGGGAAGAACGATCACAAACGTCTCAGTTATGTTGATTTGCGATACGCATCTGGAGCAGCCGTGGGCTGGATTCCAGTACCTGTAGAACCTGTGGAGCTGCAGGATAGTAATTAGTAATAGAATTAGGCACAGGCTAATAAATGATCAAGGCAACGGACACAAAACTGATAGTAGGACTTGAAGTGGGCACTGTGAAGGTCGCCGCCTTGGTTGGGGAAGTTCTGCCCGATGGTATGGTCAACATTATTGGGGTGGGCAGTTACCCGTCTCGTGGTATGGACAAAGGTGGTGTTAATGATCTGGAGTCGGTGGTGAAGTGCGTGCAATGTGCTATTAATCAAGCCGAAATTATGGCGAATTGCCGAATTTCATCCGTTTACCTTGCGTTATCAGGCAAACATATCAGCTGTCAGAATGAAATAGGGATAGTACCGATTTGCGAAGAAGAAGTGACTAAAGATGATGTAGAAAATGTTGTACACACTGCGAAGTCAGTACGTGTGCGTGATGAGCACCGCATCCTGCATGTTATTCCTCAAGAATACGCTATCGATGATCAGGAAGGCATTAAGAATCCGGTTGGATTGACTGGCGTTCGTATGAAGGCAAAAGTCCATCTGATTACATGTCATAATGATATGGTAAAAAATATCGTTAAAGCTGTTGAACTTTGTGGAGTAAAAGTCGATCAACTGATTTTTGCCGGCCTAGCGTCTAGCTTCGCTGTACTAACAGAGGATGAACGTGAGATCGGAGTATGTGTTATCGACGTTGGTGGCGGTACAATGGATATTACAGTCTATACAGGTGGTGCACTTCGCCATACTAAAGTTATCCCTTATGCGGGGAATGTGGTGACTAGTGATATCGCTTATGCTTTCGGAACACCACAGACAGATGCAGAAGCTGTTAAAATACGCTATGGCTGTGCGCTAGGTTCGCTAGTTAGCAAAGGTGACACTATCGAAATACCTAGCATAGGCGGACGTCCCATACGCAGTTTGCAACGACAGATGTTGGCCGAAGTGATCGAGCCACGTTACACCGAATTGCTGAACCTAGTCAATGATGAGATTCAGCAGCTACAGGGACAATTATGTCAGCAGAGTGTCAAGCGCTATCTAGCAGCGGGGGTGGTATTAACTGGCGGTGCAGCACAGATTGAAGGACTAGTTGACTGTGCGCAACGTGTATTTTACACACAGGTGCGTATTGGGTACCCGATGAATATTACGGGATTGATCGATGACGCTCAGAAACCTTATTACTCAACTGCAGTTGGGTTGCTACATTATGGCAGGGAGTCTCGTATGCATATGAATAGAAATATAGCAACAGGGAACCGCACATCAGTAGGAAACTGGTTCAAGAGAATCAATAGCTGGTTGAAAAAAGAATTTTAATTTTTGAAAGGAGACTATTCTGACATTATTATTTATGGTCTCCAGTTAATAGGCACATAACGGAGAAAAATCATGGTTGAACCGATGAAATTAACCAATGAGGCGGTGATTAAAGTCATCGGCGTCGGTGGCGGAGGTGGTAACGCTGTAGAGCACATGGTACGTGAACGTATCGAAGGTGTGGAGTTTTTTGCTGTAAACACCGATGCACAGGCTTTACGTAAAACAGCTGTTGGTCAAACTATCCAGATCGGTACTAGTATTACCAAAGGGTTGGGCGCAGGTGCAAATCCGGAAGTAGGTCGTACATCCGCAGAAGAGGATCGCGAAGCACTATGTTCTGCTCTAGAGGGATCAGATATGGTGTTTATTGCTGCTGGTATGGGCGGCGGTACTGGTACCGGCGCTGCGCCAGTAGTAGCAGAAATAGCTAAAGACTTGAGCATTTTAACAGTCGCCGTAGTGACTAAACCATTTGATTTCGAAGGTAAAAAGCGTATGGCGTTTGCTGAACAAGGCATTGCTGAGCTATCGAAGCATGTAGACTCGCTGATTACTATTCCTAACGATAAATTGCTTAAAGTGCTTGGCCGCGGTATCTCTCTGCTTGATGCCTTCGGCGCGGCGAATGATGTATTAAAAGGCGCGGTACAGGGCATAGCTGAGCTTATTACCCGCCCAGGACTGATGAACGTCGACTTTGCTGATGTGCGTGCCGTTATGTCCGAAATGGGATATGCCATGATGGGTTCTGGCGTCGCCTGTGGTGAAGACCGCGCAGAAGAATCAGCAGAAATAGCAATTTCAAGTCCTCTTCTAGAAGATATTGATCTTTCTGGAGCACGTGGCGTACTTGTCAATATTACTGCGGGATTTGATTTGCGTTTAGATGAATTCGAAACCGTAGGTAACACAATACGCACTTTTGCTTCCGACAACGCGACTGTAGTGATCGGTACTTCTCTACATCCAGAGATGAACGACGAACTGCGCGTTACCGTGGTAGCAACCGGTATCGGTATGGATAATAGACCAGAAATGACAATGGTAACTAATAAGCCTTCCTGCCAGTCTGTTGTAGACCACCCCTACCAACAGCATGGTATGCTGCCACTGCCAAAGGAGCAAACTCCATCGCCTAAGGTGGTAAATAATCAGAACGTGCAGTCGAATAAAGAGCCTGCTGATTACCTTGATATTCCAGCATTTTTGCGTAAGCAAGCTGATTAAGAATTACCTGAGGATTAGAATTCTTCGCTCTTTGTGCTAAATTGTCCTCCCGTCGGTAAAGTATACTAGCGGTCGGATGGGTGATATTGCGAGATAATACGATGATCAAACAAAGGACATTAAAACGTATTGTTCAGGCGACCGGTGTAGGGTTACATACCGGTAAAAAAGTTACGCTAACATTACGCCCTGCACAGGCAAATACCGGGGTCATCTATCGTCGTACTGATTTGAATCTACCGGTTGAGTTTCCGGCTGATGCAAAGTATGTGCGCGACACCATGCTGAGTACATGTCTGGTGAATGATGAAGGTGTACGTATTTCAACAGTTGAGCATTTGAATGCCGCTCTAGCTGGCTTAGGAATCGACAACGTTATTGTTGAAGTTAATGCACCCGAAGTTCCTATTATGGACGGCAGCGGTGCACCTTTTATCTATCTTCTAATGGATGCGGGAGTTGAACAACTTAATAGCGTGAAAAAATTTGTGCGCGTTAAGCAAGCAGTTCGTGTAGAAGATGGGGAAAAGTGGGCAGAGATTAAACCATATAACGGCTTTTCTCTTGATTTTATTATTGATTTCGATCATCCGGCGATTGATTCCAGCTCTCAGCGTTATCAGCTGAACTTTTCTGCCGAATCCTTTGTGCGTCAAATTAGTCGTGCCCGTACATTTGGCTTTATGCGTGAAATCGAATACCTGCAATCTCAAGGTTTATGCTTGGGCGGTAGTCTGGATTGTGCTATTGGCCTTGATGATTTCCGCGTGTTGAACGAAGAAGGCTTGCGTTTTGAAGATGAATTTGTTCGTCATAAAATGCTCGACGCGATCGGTGATCTGTTTATGTGCGGACACAATATTATTGGTGCATTTACCGCGTTTAAAGCAGGTCATGCATTAAATAATAAGCTGCTGCAGTCAGTTTTGGCTAAGGATGAAGCTTGGGAATGGGCCACCTTCGAAGACGAAGCTGAGCTGCCACTGACATTCAAGACGCCAAATCTGGTTTTGGCTTAATGGACCTGGAATATTATTAAATGGCTGGGTATGCTGACGATACCTACCCGTTCAGCGGCACTGGCTGTTTCTTATTATATCCTTTTAAAGGATTGAAAATCCACACAATGTATCGTAACAAAAGATACAATGCTGTTGAAATACTAGATAAATGCTCAAATTTTAGCTTAAAGCTGCCTTAGATACATTAAATACACTGATGTGGCAACTCTACATTGATGCTAATATCGTGCAGGCACTTTTAAAAAGATGAGTATCTTATCTCGTGATAGGTGGTAACCCACTAACAAAAATGCGATTGTTGATTCGCAACGGAATATTTGTGATCGGATTTTTTTTACGCTGGCAACAAGTAGGCAGGCGCTGTTTCTGGATTCATCTCCTGGGGGGGATAGTGGGGTCCAGCTTCAGCTTGCCCGTTTGTGCACGAGGCTTACTCAAGCCCAGCACTTCATCTAAATCAACTTCCAGTGGCTTATTTACCGATAATGCTGCACATTTTGATCATCTACTGTGTAGGCAAAAAAAACAATATGCCTTCCTATTTTTACTATTGATTATTGGTATCAGTATGCTTTTTGCACCTTTATCATCCGCCTTTACATTCACGTTATCGTACTTTTATTACTGCTTGATCGGAGTAGTAAAACCCATACAGACCGAGTTGGACCAGGTACGAACTTGTCCGAAATACTTTTTTAAATACCTTTTCCATTATCCCAGTAACCAAGAGGCGGTTGAATTGAGATTTTTTTCATGTTAATCAAGTTATTAACAAAATTATTTGGCAGCAGTAACGATCGTACTTTACGCCGTATGCGTAAAACTGTAGACGTTATTAATAAAATGGAAGTGGATTTTGAGAAACTCTCAGACAAAGATCTGAAGACAAAAAGCCACGAGTTTCGCGAACGGTTACAAAAGGGAGAATCGCTAGAAAGCCTAATTTCGGAAGCTTTTGCTACCGTACGCGAAGCAAGTAAACGCGTTTTTGGTATGCGCCACTTTGATGTACAGTTGATCGGCGGCATGGTGCTCAATGATTGCTGTATTGCAGAAATGCGTACTGGTGAAGGTAAAACTCTGACTGCGACGCTACCGGCCTATCTGAATGCTTTGACTGGCAAAGGAGTGCACGTCGTGACCGTTAATGACTATTTGGCGCAACGTGATGCAGAAAACAACCGCCCGCTATTTGAATTCCTTGGTCTGAGTGTTGGCATTAATCTACAGGGTATGTCATCTGCGGCAAAACGTGCAGCCTACGCATCGGATATTACCTATGGTACTAACAATGAATATGGTTTTGACTATCTACGTGATAACATGGCTTTTAGCCCGGAAGCGCGTGTACAGCGCAAGTTACACTATGCTCTGATAGATGAAGTAGACTCTATATTAATTGATGAAGCACGTACGCCGCTGATTATTTCTGGGCCAGCTGAGGATAGTTCTGAGCTCTATTTGAAGGTCAATGACATTATTCCAAATCTAGCACGTCAAGAGAAAGAAGATTCTGACACATTTCAGGGTAAAGGAGATTTCTGGGTTGATGAAAAAACACGTCAGGTACATATGACCGAGCGTGGTCTAGTTAAATTAGAAGAGTTGCTAGTTAGCAAAGGCATTATGGATCATGATGCATTACTATACTCAACAAATAACATCATTTTAATGCATCACGTTACTGCGGCTTTACGTGCTCATGCGCTCTTTATGCGTGACGTAGACTATATTGTGAAAGATGGCGAGGTGGTCATCGTTGACGAGCACACTGGACGTACTATGCACGGTCGTCGCTGGTCTGATGGTTTACACCAGGCGGTGGAAGCAAAAGAGGGCGTGGAGATTCAGAATGAGAACCAAACGCTAGCTTCTATTACCTTTCAAAACTACTTCCGTCTTTATGAGAAGCTGGCCGGTATGACCGGTACAGCAGATACTGAAGCGTTTGAGTTCAACCTTATCTATAAGCGCGATACTATTGTGGTACCTACCAACCGTCCGATGGTGCGTCAAGATCTGCCCGATCTGGTTTATATGACAGAAAAAGAGAAGATTGACGCGATTATTGAAGATATTCGTAAGCGTATTGCAAAAGGTCAGCCGGTTCTAGTAGGTACTATTTCTATAGAGAAATCGGAAGTAGTCTCTAAAGAGTTAACGCGTGTAGGAATCAAACACAATGTGTTAAACGCTAAGTTCCACGCTCGTGAAGCAGATATTATAGCGCAAGCTGGTCAGCCCGGTACAGTCACCATCGCTACCAATATGGCAGGCCGTGGTACCGATATTGTGCTAGGTGGCAGCTGGCATGCAGAAGTTGCTAAGTTAATAGAACCAACTGAAAAGCAAATTGAAGCGATTAAAAATGCGTGGCAGGTACGTTATAATACGGTATTAAACGCAGGCGGTCTTCATATTATCGGTACCGAACGCCATGAATCTCGTCGGATTGACAACCAGCTACGTGGCCGCGCTGGGCGTCAGGGCGATGCTGGTTCTTCTCGTTTCTATCTGTCAATGGAAGATGCGCTAATGCGTATCTTTACCTCAGACCGCGTCTCTAATATGATGCGTAAATTAGGTATGAAGCCTGGCGAAGCCATCGAGCATCCTTGGGTAACTAAAGCAATCGCTAATGCGCAGCGTAAGGTAGAAAGCCGTAACTTTGATATTCGTAAGCAATTACTGGAGTATGACGACGTCGCGAACGATCAGCGTCGTGTCATTTACAATCAGCGTAACGAACTGCTTAATGTTTCCGACGTGAGCGAAACCATCAATAGCATTCGCGAGGACGTATTCAAAGCAACCATCAATCACTATATTCCACCTCACTCTCTAGAAGAAATATGGGACATAGCAGGTTTGGAAGAGCGTCTACGTAAAGACCTCTATCTTGATTTACCAATCGCTGAGTGGCTGAATAAGGAGCCTTCTCTTTCTGAAGAGACGATATACGATCGCATCATGACACGCGCACGTGAAAAATACGACAGCAAAGAAGAGATTATTGGTGCTGAAATGATGCGCAAATTGGAAAAAGGCGTAATGCTACAGACACTAGATTCATTGTGGAAAGAACATCTGGCAGCTATGGACTACCTACGTCAAGGTATCCAACTACGCGGCTATGCGCAGAAAGATCCGAAACAGGAGTATAAGCGGGAATCATTTTCTATGTTTGCAACTATGCTAGAATATCTAAAGTATGAAGTAGTGAGCACCCTGAATAAAGTTCAAGTACGTGTTCCGCAAGAGATAAAAGCAATGAAGCAGCAGTATATCACCACCGATACTCAGTATCTAGATCTGGCGCAACGGCAACTTAATCACATTAACGATGAAACTCCAGTAGATTTGCTGGTAGTACAAAACGGAGATCATAAAGTAGGACGTAACGAACCTTGTCCGTGTAGCTCTGGCAAAAAATATAAACAGTGTCATGGGAGACTGGGATGACAGATACCTAGGAAAAATAACTTTAAATTCCATGGGTTAAGCAATCCTTAAGAAAGCATGCTTTTTTAGAGATTAGTGTAAGTTACACAACTTGTTGGACATAAAATTTCACGAAGTGTGTTTTCAGGTGGTTGCCATTACCTATAACACCAAATAATAGACCTTCTTGGCTAGCTGAACAACAGGCGGGTTTGTAACTATAGTTAAATACATGAGAAGTTTCCATGTAGAGTATTGAGGTCGGAAATTACCACAAGCGTATATCTTGAAGATCTGTGCGTTGCTGTGCATCTGGCTAAGTTTTTTTAGTGAAAAGTTAAAAAATCAAAGCGTTGGAATGAGAGACAGCACCACACTATCTCTAGTACTGAGTAGCGCAAAACCCCACATCTATCAAATTCACTTTGATAGCAGATTTGATTACAAGTCAGCCTTTAGAGTTAGGTATGTATGAAGCTGGCTGATATTAGTCTCATGCTCTCTACCCTAATCGTCACTGTTAATTTTATCGCATTTGCTGAAAATACGCTTATCTTCTATCACCCATTCGCCCAAATCGATTAGCTGACAGCGTTTGCTACAAAATGGCCGCCATGGAATAAACTCATTCCAAATCACATTTTTATAGCAGCGTGGACACGGAACAGTCAAAAATTCATTTTGCATCACTACCTCTAACAACATGCTAATTCAAAATTAAGTTGCATAGGGACTTGCACTTCGCCACATTCGTTGTAGAGTGGCAGAAAACGGATCGCATAACGACTCTTATGGCCGGAAACTTGAGGATAAAGCGCATCTTCCAGATGTAGTTGTAACCGTAACAAATCTGCGTCCTCTACATTGTCCTGATAAAAACCATTCAAGCTTGTCTGATGGCGAAACGTACCTGACTGACGAATCAGGTCTAGGATTATTGCCAGACTCTGATTTAGCGGTTCTAGTGTTTCTAGCCAAGTCGTAACCTGTCGATCTCGCACTTCCTGGGGCTGATGCAACCAGATATGAAGTCCAGGTAAATCAAAACTACAGCATCCTCCTGGAATATTAAGTCTTTGGCGTACTGAAGAGATAAGTCGATCTTCACGTAGTTGACGACCCATACGTGGTGCTCTATTAAGATGAACGGTCTGTGTTCTTAGCTTTTCGTGTAGTGCATCGACTACTGCGACATTAACACCGGGTACATCAGCCCAGGAGCGCAGTTTTTGTTGCTGGCGTTCTATCTCCTTTATGAGATCAGTACGCATATCACCACGCTCGAAAATATCTAACAGTTCGCTCATGATACGGAAAAAATTCAGTGCGGCGCCTGTATGGGTAATGCGCATGGTTTCGTGTAGCTGTTGGATCAGAAACTCAAAGCGAAGCCAAGTGCGCATTTTTTCATTTAGAGGGTGTTCAAATAAAACGACTGTACTCATGGCGTTAATCCTGTTAAGTCACCCGCCGCCAGTGCCAAATAGCGCTGATGCAGTTCGGCAACCTGTGACAGTGCTTTATTGAGCTCGCCGATGTTATTAATGACATCGTCAGCTACAGCTAGACGCGCATCGCGCGTCGCCTGAGCAGCTAAAATATTTTTAGCCTGCTGAAGATCGATGATATCGCGTTGTATGGTGCGCGTAATCTGTGTAATTTCGTCTACGTCGATTACTAGCACGCGATCAGCTTGGCACTGAAGTTTATTCTCTACCAACAGCGGCACAACCCATAGAACATAGGGTGCTTTTATCAACGCTTTGAGTTGCTGCGTACAAGCGTGAATCAGAGGATGAAGCAAGGTATCCAACCAAGCTTTTTCTTCAGGTTGATTAAAAATCATCTCTCTCATTCGTCCTCGATTCAGGAAACCTTGATCGGTCAGAATGAAGTTGCCATAACGTTTTGTGATCCTTTGCAGTGTTGATGATCCAGGTTTAACTATTTTACGCGCAATAATATCTGCATCGATAAGAGGCACACCCAAAGACTCGAAAGCCTTAGCAATCGTGCTTTTCCCGCTACCGATTCCACCGGTCAACGCCACAGTATAGGGGTATATCACCCTCTTAGTTACACCGGAGGGAGCCGAATTGTGTATGCTCACAATAAAAATTCTCAGACAAATTTATCAGACTTCAGCTTGAATAATTGTAGCTTAAATAAAGCTACATTTGCAGTACTATCGTAAGGTAAATGTTAAGTATCATTATGCAGTGCAATAAAACCGTAAACATTACCTAAATTTTTTTAGGCACAATTAATTAGTGCGCGTTTTTATACGTGATAAAAGAATATTTGAATAGGGTTTAAAGATATTTTTTTCTCCAAAAATATTCTTTAGACATTGAAATCCTTTTTCATGTTGAATGGTGCACTTTTATTATGTTAAGCGTATGCTATACACAAGTTTTCTTCGAGACAGGTTGGTATAAAACTGATTTAGTGCATGCATATACACGCGTAAAAATTGATATTGGTTATCCCCATTGATATACGGTAGTTGAGTGTACTAATAAGTATACAGGATGAATATCTAAATTTTAAATACTGGTTTCTGCACTATATCTACCAAACCCAAAAATCTCAGGAAGAAACTGCACTATTATCTGTGCGGACGGCCCGGGTAAGAATAACGAATACCAGTGCCACGTTATAATCAATTACACCGCCAAGTCCAGCAGGTATTGGATATTATCATCTGCCGTAGCTGTATTAATTTCTTCGCTATCAAGTTGATATAAAATGTTGTTGATAACACTAGATTACTAATCTATACCGTTCTATATATAGATCTTACCTAGTATAATTAGGTAAAAATTGGTATCGCAGGACGCGTAATATTGAGCAATCGATTTAGATTGAGTAATACATTTAAGATCAATGATAACGTTTATTTTTAGTTGATTTAACGCACTAAGGTAGTTGTAAAGTGTAAAGAATATCACACTTTTTGGTGTGAGCAGGTGACTGGAATTAGAGTTTATTAGGTAGCTTTTACCCTAGTAGGATGAATGAGCAGAAGAGGATACAACACATCCAGTATTTTACTGGTGTATTCTACTTCCACCAGCTGAGTGAGGTGAAAAGAAAAAAAACAGCTGTTTTAACTTTTCACTACTGCCTGAATGCAATGCATATACTGCAAAAACGACACTTCTTATGATACTAATATTAGTTTAACTGTAAGTGTGTTTACGCTTTTCTAATATGTCAGCTTAATCATGCTAAGCGCTAATAAAGATAAATCTCACAAGCTGCTTGTATGATTCCTTTTCTTCGTCAGCATGGTACTTTGTTAAATTGATCGCTGTGAGTGAGGATACAGATTATCTCCGCACGAGTTTCAACATACTAATTAATTTTAAAATAAAAATACCTGATATTTTATCTATGATATCATCATGCTCTAACAAAAATGATGAAGTAAAAATATAAGGAAGTAAAACCAATAACAAGTCCATTTATTCTTAATAAGAATATGTAATAACTATTATAGTTTCAGTGAAAGAAAAAATTCATACCAACGTAACTCATAAAACGCTGTATACCACTGTACGGCTATCGAGGATTATAGTTTGGTAATAAAGCGCATTGAGATGTCGAGTGCGCAAATGTTTTTAGTGAGAGCGCCGACAGAAACATAATCAACGCCGGACTGTGCAATTTGCGGCAATGTCACTTCTGTAACGTTGCCAGAGACTTCAAGTTGTGCTCGTCCCTCAGTATATGCTACGGCGGTACGTATCTCGTCGAACGTAAAATTATCCAGCATAATAATGTCGGCACCCACCGCTAGCGCTTGTTCCAGTTCTACCAGCGATTCAACTTCTACTTCAATCGGTACGTTTGGATGTAGCCAGGACGCTTTTTCCACCGCTTGCTTGATAGAACCACTTGCAATAATATGGTTTTCTTTGATTAAAAAGGCGTCGGAGAGATCAAGACGGTGATTTACGCCACCACCGCACAATACGGCATATTTTAAAGCCGTGCGCAGTCCTGGTAGTGTTTTACGAGTATCTAGAAGCTGAGTTTTGCTACCTTTAAGTAGCTTCACATATCGATTTGTCTCTGTTGCTACTCCTGAAAGCATTTGGATGAAATTTAAAACTGTACGTTCCGCGGTAAGCAAGCAACGAGCAGGACCATTCAGAGTGAACAGCAATTGATCAGGTATAATGCTGTCGCAATCTTCCACCTGCCAGCTCAAGATGATGTGAGTGCCAAGTTGGTTAAATACTTCTTCCACCCAGCGTTTACCACAAAAAATACCTGCTTCACGGGTGATGACCTGTGCGTACGCTTGGGTAGCTTCTGAAAGTAACTGTGCGGTGATATCACGATCAACATTAATTTCGCCGCCCCCTAAATCTTCCTGTAATGCGCGTATAACTGTAGCAGGGATATCTTCTTCAATGCGTGCTATCAGCACTTTGAGACGGTTAGCTGCATCGTAATGACGGCTGATCATAGTACTATTACTCCCCATAATCATAAAAACGATGAGGTTGTCAAAATAATTCCAATTTATTCTGTCTCAACAGCAGAAGTTGTATTGTATGTTTAATGTTCTTAATTTTACTGTATTGTATTATCTATACGGTGGCATGAGATAACAAAAGGCGCGACCAAATAATGCCAGCTTTACTTGGTCCTTGTTAAAGGAAAACAGTATATATGTAGAATGATAGTGGTTGACTAATATTAATCAATTAGCAGATCCTTATTTTAATCAAGTTTCCAACAATTAAGCGCCTTTATTAAGGTATGCTATTCAATAGTTTGTAGATGTTGATCAGCTGACTTTGTGCATAGGAGTTAAATCGATTACTTATACTGTTTTGTCTAGAAGACGCTAGTGTGTCAATCTAACGACCCCTGCGGCAACTGGCTTATTTTTACCTATTTTTTCATTCTCTTTATTTTAGACTATTTAGGTAAAGTAATACATGGTGAAGACTATGTAAATAAAACTTTACAGCTAAAAAGTGAGCATCAAAATATAATTTTGCCTGTATTCAGTTAATGTTTTTTCGATATTGATCGAAGATCAATTTTCAAATAATTATTTGTAATTACTGTAAAACAAATGCGTTCGTAAATTGTTGTGAGGCATAATAATAGGCAGGTAGGAGAACCTCGTTATGGAAATACTTTGCTCTGAATTGTCTATTTTTGATTTAATCGTAACGGATTATTTAATCACCGCAGAATGCAAACATCATAGATTGATGTCATAATTTTTTCAAAATCATTCGATTAAAAACTACCATGTGCCTTTAAAGGCTACTGATGGTTACCTTTAATAGGACTTCTTGACTTCTCCATAGCATCCAGAAACAATTAAATAGAATGATGCAAAGATCTCTAACACTTTAAATAATGGAAAACTAAAATGACATTATGCAAGAAATTTTAAGTTATTTAAGAAGATGTAATTAATAATACATTCACTTTAATAAGTCATGTGCTACACAAAAATAGTTAAGTGCCTAACGCTGCATAAGATAATATTTAACAAAATCTGTAGGGTTTAAAAAAAAGCATTTAAGATAGAATTTTTTATAATTAAATTAATAATTTAAAGAATTTTGTTTGGTATCAATTGTTATTGCTGTCATATAGACATAAAGTGAGTATTTTGTTACTTTTAGGACCAATTTTTTAGAATTACTATCACTAATTTACACTGGATAGTATCTTACTAACTGATATTTAAGAAAGGAAAAGTGCTTACCTGAGTAAAATTTGTAAATTTAAGCTTTCCTGCTGTAATTGATTAACATCTTAAATCTTTTTTCATGAAAGGGAAGATGCGTTTCTTTTCAAGAACACCTCTTCTTCCGGAGCATAAATTTGCCGACCAATTTCATGTCTTACATTCTGCACTGTGTGAATGTATAAAATTTTTTAAGCAAGATGTTTACTGCTGAGCAATTAGGACGGGGAGATTTCGTTTAAGTATCATCCTTGTCAAGGTTAGGGCTAGGACTATCCGTTTGTCAGTATAATTATTAAGTTCCAGAATCTCAATTTGATCTGTTATAAGCGCACCATACGCTAGAAGTGATCCTGACTTATATAGATTTTTGCCTTTCTCAATTATAGAAAGGCAAAAATCACAGTTACTACACTAGTATTTTCGAGGCAATTGTGATCATTAATACTGAACAAACGCATGAGACTTTGGCTTCTTATTTAACCTTATGCATCGAAATATTGCCGACAGACATGAGAGTAGATTATTCGTGAATTCCTACTAAGTTACTTATGGCAACGTTAATGAAACGTAACACACAGCACAAAAGAATAACACGCGGATATCTTAGACGATCTTATCTCTTTTGCTTCGATAAGTAAGATAGGGTACAGGGAACAGGTTTCAGAGAATTCCACGATTTAGATAAAAAAATGAGGAATACCCCCCATGCCAGAACGTTTACAAAATGACGTGGACCCGCTCGAAACTCGTGACTGGCTGCAGGCGCTTGAATCGGTCATTCGTGAAGAAGGTGTTGAGCGTGCGCGATATCTGATTGATCAGGTGTTGAGCGCAGCCCGTAAAAGCGGGATCAAGATTTTATCAGGCGGTAACAACGTTGTCAGCAATTATATCAATTCTATTGATGTTGAGGAGGAACCAGAGTATCCAGGTAACATGAAGCTAGAAAGTCGTATCCGTTCCGCAATTCGTTGGAATGCCATCATGTCAGTATTACGCGCTTCAAAAAAAAATTTGGAGCTAGGGGGTCATCTTTCTTCATTTCAGTCCTCTGCGACTATTTATGAAGTATGCTTTAACCATTTTTTCCGGGCACCCAACGATAAAGATGGAGGTGATCTAGTTTACTTCCAAGGTCACATATCACCAGGTATTTATTCACGTGCCTTCCTTGAAGGACGTCTCACTGAAGAACAGATGAACAACTTTCGTCAAGAAGTTCACGGCAATGGTCTTTCGTCCTATCCGCACCCGAAACTAATGCCTGATTTCTGGCAATTTCCGACCGTTTCTATGGGCCTTGGTCCCTTAAACGCCATCTATCAAGCAAAATTTTTAAAATATCTTAAATACCGCGGATTAAAAGATACTTCTGAACAGACCGTTTATGCTTTCCTGGGGGATGGAGAAATGGACGAGCCAGAATCCAAAGGAGCGATCACTATTGCAACCCGTGAAAAACTGGATAACCTAGTGTTCATCATCAACTGTAATTTACAGCGTTTAGATGGACCAGTGACAGGAAATGGCAAGATTATAAATGAATTAGAAGGAATTTTTTCTGGTGCTGGCTGGAATGTAATCAAAGTAATCTGGGGAGGGCGTTGGGACTCACTGCTAAAGAAAGATACCAGTAGTAAGCTGATCCAGCTAATGAACGAAACCGTCGACGGAGACTATCAGACCTTTAAATCTCGTGATGGTGCTTATGTAAGGGAGCATTTTTTCGGTAAATATCGAGAAACAGCAGACTTAGTCAAAGATTGGTCAGATGAAGAAATCTTCGCCCTTAATCGCGGCGGTCACGATCCGAAAAAAATTTATGCTGCACTAAGGAAAGCACAAGACACTAAAGGTCAGCCGACGGTAATTTTGGCTCATACCATTAAAGGTTATGGTATGGGCGACACTGCGGAAGGAAAAAATATTGCGCATCAAGTCAAGAAGATGAATATGGATGGTATTCAATATATCCGGAATCGCTTCAATGTACCAGTTTCCGATGACATACTAGAAAAACTACCTTATGTCATTTTAGAGAAAGGTTCCGAAGAATACAATTACCTGCATACACAGCGAGAAAAGCTCGGTG
This sequence comes from Pantoea sp. Nvir, assembly GCF_009829915.1. Classification (GTDB taxonomy): domain Bacteria; phylum Pseudomonadota; class Gammaproteobacteria; order Enterobacterales; family Enterobacteriaceae; genus Pantoea. Next base: position 92,231 of record NZ_SZZW01000004.1, read on the forward strand.
GTTATCTGCCGACCCGTCAGTCGAAATTCACTGAAAAGCTAGAAATTCCAAAGCTAGAAGACTTTAAATCGCTACTGGCAGAACAGAGTAAAGAAATTTCAACCACAATCGCTTTCGTGCGCGTTTTGAACATAATGCTTAAGAACAAGTCTATCAAAGATCGTCTTGTTCCTATCCTCGCAGATGAAGCTCGTACCTTTGGTATGGAGGGTCTGTTCCGTCAGATTGGCATCTATAGTCCCAACGGCCAGCAGTATACGCCTCAGGACCGTGAGCAAGTTGCTTATTATAAAGAATACGAAAAAGGCCAGATTCTACAGGAAGGAATCAACGAGTTGGGTGCAGGTTCATCTTGGTTAGCTGCAGCAACCTCTTACAGTACTAGTAACCTACCGATGATCCCATTCTACATCTACTACTCTATGTTTGGTTTTCAGCGTATTGGCGACCTAATGTGGTTAGCAGGCGATCAACAAGCACGCGGATTCTTGGTTGGCGGTACTTCTGGTCGCACCACACTGAACGGTGAAGGTTTACAGCACGAAGATGGTCAAAGCCATATTCAGTCGCTGACCATCCCAAACTGTATCTCTTATGATCCGGCGTATGCATACGAAGTAGCGGTTATCATGCATGACGGTCTAGTGCGTATGTACGGAGAAGCACAGGAGAATATTTACTATTACATTACTACACTGAATGAAAACTACCATATGCCGGCAATGCCAGCAGGCTCTGAAGAGGGTATTCGTAAGGGCATTTATAAGCTGGAAACTGTAGAAGGTAGCAAAAGTAATAAGGTACAGCTGCTGGGATCAGGCTCTATCCTACGTCACGTACGTGACGCGGCGCAGATCTTAGCAAAAGATTTCAGTATCGGCTCCGATGTGTATAGTGTTACCTCATTCACTGAGCTAGCGAGAGATGGTCAGGATTGCGAGCGCTGGAATATGTTGCATCCAACAGAAGAAGAGTGCGTGCCTTATATTGCTAAGGTGATGAATGACGCTCCTGCGATAGCATCTACCGACTACATGAAGCTGTTTGCTGAGCAAGTTCGCAGCTATATTCCGGCCAGTGATTACAGAGTATTAGGTACTGACGGTTTTGGCTGTTCTGACAGCCGAGAAAACTTACGTCACCACTTTGAAGTAGATGCCTCCTATGTAGTAGTCGCTGCGCTAGGCGCTCTGGCTAAACTTAATAAGATCGATAAGAAAGTAGTAGCTGATGCAATATCTAAATTCGACATCGATGCCGATAAAGTTAATCCGCGGCGGGCTTAAGGGGTAAGAGAGTAATGGTTACTGAAATTAAGGTACCAGATATCGGGTCTGATAAAGTTGAAGTTACTGAGATATTGGTTAAGGTTGGTGACAAGGTAGAAGCTGAGCAGTCTCTAATTACTGTAGAAGGCGACAAAGCTTCCATGGAGGTGCCCTCGCCACAGGCTGGTGTAGTTAAAGAGATTAAAATTTCGATTGGCGACGAAGTTAAAACTGGCTCATTAATTATGCTATTCAAAGTAGAAGATGCGATAAATCCTACTATCGTTCAGCCAGTACTGAAAGAAGCAATAACTGCCGTAAAGGAGGTTATTACTTCCGTAAAAACAGTCAACTTACCGGATATCGGTGACAGAGAAATGGAAGTTACTGAATTCTTGGTTAAGGTTGGTGACAAAGTTAAACCCGAGCAAGCGCTAATGGTGATAGAAGGCGATAAAGCTTCGATAGAAGTTCCTGCGCCGTTTGCGGGTATAGTAAGAGAGTTAAGAGTCTCTACGGGAGATAAAGTCAGTACTGGTTCTCCGATCATGATCTTCGACGTTGAAAATACAGCTCAATCTAAAGATCCGAGGCAAGAAAAGGAGCCTGTACATACTCTAGTTAAAACTGAAATAAAAAACCGCTTTGTCGAGAATGATGCTTACGTGCATGCAACATCCGTTATCAGACGTCTAGCACGTGAGTTCGGCGTTAACTTAGCGAAAATTAAAGGCACTGGGCGTAAAGGTCGCATCTTAAGAGAAGATGTTCAGAACTATGTAAAAGATGCAATGAAATGCACTGAAGCACCGATTACAACTACTAGTGGCGGAAGCATTCTTACTTTTCCTCTGTGGCCTAAGGTAAATTTTATTCAGTTTGGAGAATTAGAAGAAGTAGAACTAGGCCGCATACAGAAAATCTCTGGTGCTAACCTAAGTCGTAACTGGGCTATGATCCCACATGTTACTCATTTCGATAAAACTGATATTACTGATTTAGAAGCGTTTCGTAAGAAACAAAACACCGAAGCGGAAAATTGTAAACTAGACGTGAAGTATACATTATTAGTATTTATTATGAAAGCCGTCTCTTTTTCACTAGAGAAGATGCCGCGTTTCAATAGCTCTCTATCTGAAGATGGACAAAGATTGACGCTAAAAAAATATATTAATATCGGTGTAGCGGTTGATACAACGAACGGCTTGGTAGTTCCTGTTTTTAAAGATGTAAATAAAAGAAGCATTACTGAGCTTTCTCAAGAGCTGATGGCAACCTTGAAGAAAGCACGTAGTGGCAAGTTGACTACTAGCGATATGCAGGGTGGCAATTTTACCATTTCTAGTCTTGGTGGTTTAGGTACTACGCACTTTACGCCAATCGTCAACGCGCCGGAAGTGGCTATCCTAGGAGTATCTAAGGCAGTAATAGAGCCAGTCTGGAATGGTAAAGAGTTTTTGCCACGTCTAATGATGCCGTTCTCTCTTTCCTTCGACCACCGAGTGATAGATGGCGCTGATGGAGCACGTTTCATTACTCTCATCGGCAACTTGTTATCTGATATTCGCCGTCTCGTGCTTTAATTACTAAGCTAAGCAATGCCGGCAAAACCCGGCGTTGCTATAAATGATTTCTGGTACCTTAGTTTGCAGTTTATCAAGCATTCTGTAAAATTCTGTGGTGAAAATATCCCAGTGGAGTCAAGGATATTATGAGCCTGTTTCGTCAGAGATACCTAGAGCAATCAGTTTTTGATACCCTATCTAATTCTCTACAACTTACTTAAAATAAACCATAAAATAGTGTTATAAAATGAGCTAAGTTTGGTTTACTGATAGATACCAAATCATAATTATGAGGTTATAATGATTAAAAAGATTAAAACTCAAGTCGTGGTACTTGGGGCAGGTCCTGCAGGTTACTCTGCAGCTTTCCGTTGTGCTGATCTAGGTCTGGAAACCGTGCTGGTAGAGCGTTACAGTAATTTGGGTGGCGTCTGTTTGAACGTAGGCTGTATTCCATCAAAAGCATTATTGCACGTCTCAAAAGTAATTAAAGAGGCACAATCCCTTGCAGAACATGGTATTATGGTTGGTCAACAATCTATAGATATCAATCAAATCCGTATTTGGAAAGAGAGAATTATCACTCAATTGACCAACGGTCTTAAGGGAATGGCAACATTACGTAAAGTTAAATTAATTAATGGTTTAGGAAAATTTACCAGTGTAAACACTTTAATCGTAGAAGGGGAAGATTGTCCAATAACAATTGACTTTGACAATGCAATTATCGCAGCTGGTTCTTATCCAATTAAACTACCGTTTATTCCACATAACGATCCTCGTGTATGGGATTCTACAGATGCACTAAAGTTGAAAGAAGTGCCGAAACGTATGTTGGTCATGGGCGGTGGTATCATTGGTTTAGAGATGGGCACTGTTTACCATGCATTAGGTGCACAGATTGATGTTATTGAAATGTTTAATCAGGTCATTCCAGCGGCTGATGAAGATGTGGTAAAAGTCTTCACCAAGAGCATTACGAAGCAGTTCAAATTAATCCTGGAAACCAAAATTATAGCAGTTGAAGCAAAGAACGACGGTATCTACGTTAAGATGGAATGTAAAGAAAAACTGACTGAGCCGCAGCGTTATGACGCTGTTCTAGTGGCTGTTGGGCGTGTACCTAACGGTAAAAATCTAGATGCTGGTAAAGCTGGAGTGGAAGTGGACGAGCGAGGATTTATCCACGTCGATAAACAGATGCGTACTAACGTTTCACATATCTATGCTATAGGAGATATAGTGGGTCAGCCGATGCTAGCGCACAAAGGAGTACATCAAGGCCATGTTGCAGCTGAAGTCATCTCTGGTATGAAGCACTATTTTGATCCAAAAGTAATCCCATCTATCGCCTATACCGAGCCAGAAGTAGCGTGGGTTGGCCTAACCGAAAAAAAAGCGAAAGAGAAAGGCATTAAGTACAGGGTGTCTACCTTTCCGTGGGCAGCTTCCGGTCGTGCTATTGCTTCTGACTGTGCTGACGGTTTGACCAAATTAATTTTTGACCAGGATACTAATCGCCTTATTGGTGGAGCGGTCGTCGGTACCAATGGTGGGGAACTGCTGGGTGAAATCGGCCTAGCAATTGAAATGGGCTGTGATGCGGAAGATATTATGTTGACTATCCACGCACATCCAACTCTGCACGAGTCAATTGGCCTGGCAGCTGAAATTTTTGAAGGTAGCATTACCGATCTACCAAACCCTAAAGCAAAGAAGAGATAAGTTTATTTCTTTGTTTATAAAGAGTTGCCAAGGTGGCATTTTTCCCTGAATTGCAGGACACAACGTTTTTTCAGTTACACTCGGAATAAGTAATTTATTTTATTAATTAACTATTTTTTTATTAAAAATAAACAGAAAATCTTACTTTCTAAGTTTCTTTACTTCATTAATTAACTAAATATATTATTTTCTAATAAAAGGTTCCAATATAATGGCAGCAGAGAATCTAAATATTCTGATTATTTCTCATAATAATAAAGAGCGATTCATCTACAAAGATAGTTTTTAATTTTCTTGCTAAGAAAATTAATTCTTTTTGATTATTAACTAAAATCGAATCATTTTGCATATTGCAAAATGATGAAATGACACTTATGCCTGGTAGCTCTAGGTAACTAATATAATTTAGTGCAAAAATTTTCTCTTTTAGTGTAGTCTGGACGATTGATTTTTATAATTAGGATGGAAAATTACCCTCTAATAGAACTAGCATTGGTAATGCTTTCATTTGGGATAATGTTTAACTGGTTACCAATTTTTCTTACTATGCTTGCTCTTTATATTTAAACAGGACGAGCGTTTTATTTAAAAAAATAAACAGAATGCTAGAGTTATGCCCATAACCTTACATTTTTTTGTCGCTTTCAAGGAAATATTATTCTTTTTCATATCTCGCTTCGCTAAGCGCTTTCATATTTTAGCTGGTATATTTGTTTAAATCTTAAAGTTTTTCCTAGGTAAAAATGCTAATATTTTATGAATTTTCACATTAGGTGGATCCTCGTAACCGCAATTTTTCTTTAAGTAAACTAACATAAGGTGAGACTAGGCAGCTCTTCTACTCTTCAAATGTGTATGGTAAATCTAGTCAAGGAGCAGTATAGTAATTTTGTAACTAGCAGAATCTTAATACCTTTATTTATGAGCATTCTCGATCATAAATAATTCAGTCATGATAGCATAGTGATTTTCAGAATTCCGATCGCTTGAATACTGTTAAGCTAAGTATCTTTTTTTAAAAGAGAATCATTGCATTAAAATTACTTCTTCTATAAGAAGAACAATAAAGTTGTAAGCTGACTGATTCATATAAATAAAATATATTTTTGTAGATCATTTCTTAAATAGAACATATTATTGGTTTTTATTAGACACTTCTTCTTATTGTGCTTTAGTACCAAACGCATGTGCTACTCTAATCGAGATATCTTTTCATAGAATCGCCGTTATTTCTAATCCTACCCTCTTCTGGTACTAGGAAAATCTCTTACATGTAGTAGGCAGTTGAGGCGATTGTGGTAAGAGTGCATTTGATGCTAAAGTCACTCTATGGAAATCTTTCTTGTCCCAAGAAAGAATAGGTATAAAAAAGCTAATTTACTAGCAACACCTTACCTTATAAGGTAAAATTATTAAAACAGTGTGCCTACACTAGTGTAAAACTCAAGAAATCCTAAATATTATGACAATATGTATATATCGAGCGACGTGTGGAAATTAATATAATCAAGAGTATTCACTGCTTATAATAATTTCAGAACTTCCCTTGAGAACTTTTTCTATCCGTAATCAATTCAGGATATGGTAATATTTTTCATAAATATAGTATATAACAGTTAATCTTATAATCTTGTGCCGTGATTTTTTCATAACAAAAAGGTTTTCCTCATTTCTTAATGGTATCTTTGACAAAAGATATCTATATTAAAATTTACTTACAGTATGTATATAGCTTATGAAAATATTATATATATTAAAATTAATACAAGTTAAAAGATTAGGTATACAATTTGCTATCGTTAATATAAACTTTTTACTAAAGTGATTTTTATGAAAGCTTTCATATCTGGGCGAGTGTAATCCCCAATGTTATTTTTATCTATAAAAAAAGAGAAGCTAAGTGAAAGAGAATCAGTACCTCCGGTACTTAATGTCGCTGAATCTAGTCATTATATTCACACGGTTCGTTACTAGCTAACGACGTTAGTAAATTACCCATATTCATCAAATGATGATGAATATCCTTAAGATTAAATAAATTTGCAAATTTTGAAATATAATGTTGAAGTGATGATTTCTGAAGAGGTGATTGCGGCCCGTATTGCCAGATTAGGCAAAGAGATCTCTGCTCGCTATTGCAACAGCGGTAGCGAGATTGTTCTGGTCGGGCTGTTACGCGGCTCTTTTATCTTTATGGCTGATCTCTGCAGATCAGTCGCGGTTCCGCATAAAATTGATTTTATGATTACTTCTAGCTATGGTAGTAGCATGTCTAGCTCCCGTGATGTGAAAATTAGAAAGGATCTTGACGAAGACATCTGTGGCAAAGATGTGTTGATTGTCGAAGATATAATCGACTCAGGCAATACGCTCAGTAAAGTTCAAGAGATCCTGTGCCTGCGTTCACCTCAATCTCTTGCCATCTGTACACTACTCGACAAGCCTTCACGTCGTGAAGTAGACGTAAAAGTGGACTATGTGGGGTTTTCAATTCCTGACGAGTTCGTGGTCGGTTTTGGCATTGATTACACCCAGTGCTATCGTCATCTACCTTATATCGGTAAGGTCGTGCTACTTGATTCCTAAAAATTCACCAAATCCAATCTTCTTAGGCCCACTATCTAGTCATATTTTCTAAAAATTAAAAAGTACGAATGCAAGAGGAATATTTCTACATATAGGATACTTCATTTTAAATAGAAATATCGCAGCAACGACTAAATTACTTTAGCCAAAGAGTAGGTAGCTGTATCAGCAGAATACTCTGATATGAACACAGAATATGGATTGAGACTTATTCTCAACTATTTTGCATAGCTGATTAGAACCAATTTTAATTAGTTATGTAGGTGCTTGCAAGGAATCGATCTAAAAGTCCAAATCCAGTAATTTTGTACACTGTTAAAATAAGTAGTAGGGTAAGTGACCTACATCCTTTAATGCGCTAAATGTCAAAATTTGTAAAAACCATACTCTCTCTATGCACTGTCTGGAAAATTGGGAGACAGATAGAGGAGAGGAGGAGTCGAGAAAATGCTAATTAATTGTGCACAGAAAACTTCATAGTTTGAGTTAGCATATGTTATTTGCATGTAGTGCAGCTGTGTTTTTTAAATACTTTAAGAATTATATCTAGAATCTGTTTTTATTTTTCCCGAAAACAACCTTACTGATTAAGGTTAACCTGTTTATTATCAATAAGACGTGTATTACCCAGCCATGCGGACATTAAAATCACTGCGTTCTGGCTCTCTATCGTCAGAGAATTCAGAGTATTTGCATCACAGATAGCGAGTCGGTCTGGACTCAATCCTTTTATACTAAGTTCAAGTTCAGCAGTATCGATAATCTCTTTAATATGGCGCTCGCCATTGGTAAGGCGGCTCGCCATACTATTCATGACCTGAGATAGAACTGGAGCTAGCATGCGCTCTTTTTTGCTGAGGTAGCCATTACGAGAGCTAAGAGCCAAACCATCTTTGTCACGCACCGTCGGAACGCCGACAATCTCGATATTAAAGTTCATATCCAACACCATTTTGCGCACAATCGCCAATTGCTGAAAATCCTTCTCGCCAAAACAAGAGATATCGGGTTGTACCAAATTAAACAGCTTACTTAAGATGGTGGTCACACCGCGAAAATGACCTGGACGGCTTGCACCTTCCAGTAGCGACGATAGGCCAGGTACTTCGACGAAGGTCTGGTTCTCCATTCCCTGTGGATACAACTCCGTAGACGATGGTGCGAACACTACGTCAACACTACAGTGATAAAGCTTTTCGCAATCTTCCTTCAGAGTACGTGGATAACGCGCTAGATCGTCTGCGCGCTCAAATTGCATTGGATTAACGAAAATGGAAAATACTACAATATCGGCGCGCTTACGCGCTTCTTCTACCAAGCGTAAGTGACCGGCATGTAAGTTTCCCATAGTAGGTATTAGAGCGATGCTTTTCCCTTCCTGATGCCAATAATGCCTTTCACAGTACAGCATCTGTAATGTTTCAATGATTAACATAGTAAAAAAGCTCTAAATTATTGGAAACTATGCTCATTTGCAGGATAGGTTCCCGTTTCTACTTCAGCGATATAGTGACGAATAGCAGAGTTTATATTGCCTGTCTGCTCAAGAAAGTTTTTTGCAAATTTTGGAATATGTCCGCTAGTAATCCCAAAGGCGTCGTACATTACCAGAATCTGACCGTCGGTTACATTGCCTGCACCGATACCGATTACTGGAATTTTCAGTGCCTGAGTGATACGCAGTGCCAGTGACACTGGTACGCACTCTAGTACGATCAGCTGTGCTCCTGAAGCTTCCAGTACCAATGCATCGGCCAGTAGTCTCTCAGTTGCTGCCTCATCGCGTCCCTGTACTTTATAGCCTCCGAAAATATTCACTGACTGTGGCGTTAAGCCAAGGTGACCACATACTGGTACCGCGCGTTCTGTCAGCATACGTATGGTTTCCGCTAACCATTCACCTCCCTCCAATTTTACCATGTTGGCGCCGGCACGCATCAGCTGCGCAGCACTTTCAAATGTCTGCTCCGGGGTAGCGTAACTCATAAAGGGCAGATCGGCCATCAATAGTGCCTGCGGTGCACCGCGGCGTACAGCGGCGGTATGGTAGGCGATATCAGTAACTGTAACCTGCAACGTTGATTTATGACCCTGAATAGTCATGCCTAATGAATCGCCAATTAACATGACACGGATGCCTTCATTGGCAAAGAGACGTGCAAAACTGAAATCATAAGCAGTCAGGGTAGCAAATTTATATCCGCTGGCTTTCCACTGATGTAAATGAGAAATAGTGGTAGATTTCATTGCGTTTTTAACTCGGGTATTTTAGATATTTAAGTAGGCGCAGTGTACTGGATAGTGGTTAAGAGACAAATGTTTCATATATGAAACTATGTGGCATTAATATTTCCCAGCGCTGGATATTATTCACTTCCAGGTTAGTAAGAAAGCTGCGCAACGAACGATTGTCAGGTAGAGTTACATCAGGTGTGATTTCTAGTAATGGTACCAATACAAAGGGACGATTGCAAATATCATAGTGTGGTACAATCAGGCGCGGTGTACTGATGCAAAGCTGGCCGAAAAGCAGTATATCAATATCCAGAGTACGCGGCGCCCAACGCTCTGCCTTGCGTATACGGCCATGATTTAATTCGATACATTGAATATGATTGAGCAATGTTTCAGGTGTAAGTTGCGTATCTAGCGCAACTACTGCGTTTAGGTAATCCGGCTGATCTATTGGTCCATAAGGCCGTGTGCGATAAAACGAAGAAGTAGCGACACGTATTGTATTAGGTAACTCATCTAATGCCATCAGTGCTGTATTGACCTGATACAGCGGATCGGCTAGGTTGCTACCGAGTGCAAGATAGACACGGGTCATGAGGCGCTCTGACTATCTTGGCGCGGCGAGGCTGAACTACGGCGCGTTCTTCGCGTTTTGCGGTGTGACACCGGCACTAAATCTTCGTTTAAAGCATTAATCATAATTTTTTGATGCGTCAGTGCAGAGACCTGGAATTCACACCACCAGTGGCTGAGACGAATTAGTTCTGGGTTATTTTCTACTTCGGCACGTAGTGCTAAAAGATCGTAAGCAGCACGAAATTTTGGATGTTCCATTAGTTTCCATGCTCGTTTACCGTGGCGGCGCGACAGCCGCAACTGTAACTGCCAGATATCGCGAATCAAAGTAGTAATACGTTTTGGAATCGCGAGTGCGCGACAGGCTTCATCCAGCGTATCGTTCATAGTCATCGCAAAAGCATCGTGATAAGTTAGGCCACTCTCCTGAGCTGCCTCGAGCTGTGGATACCAAAACATCGCCGCAAACAGAAAAGCCGGATTAATGCGCATATCATTATAGATACGGTTATCAGTATTCTTCAATACCTGAGCCACCATGCGTTCCATAGGGCTATCGCTATTTTTGGTAAAGTTGCGCGTAATAGTGGGGAATAGCGGCTGGAACAGCTGAAGCTCTCGCAACTTAAGGTAGGTATTGTAACCGTAACCTGCTTGCAGCAGCTTTAGAGCTTCTTCAAAGAGGCGTGCCGGCGGAATATCGCGTAACAATATAGCAAGGTGTGGAATCGGCTTGGCTGTCTCTGCTGCTATTGACATCTGCAATTTTGAGGCAAAGCGTACCACACGCAGCATACGCACCGGGTCTTCACGGTAGCGCGTTTCTGGGTCTCCAATTAAGCGAATAATGCCTTGTTGTAAATCCTTAAGACCTCCTACATAGTCACGCACCGTAAAATCAGCCACATTGAAATACAGGCTGTTGATAGTGAGGTCTCGGCGTTGTGCATCATCTTCTATCGTGCCGAAGATGTTATCGCGCAGCAGCATGCCATTTTGAGCGCGTTGTGACAGATTGTGATCTTCCACGTTATCTTCGTCGACTTGATGATGTCCGCGGAAAGTAGCTACTTCGATTACTTCTGGACCAAATATTACATGTGCCAAGCGAAAGCGACGCCCGACAAGACGACAATTGCGGAATAATTTGCGCATCTGCTCCGGTGTTGCATTAGTGGTGACATCGAAGTCCTTAGGCTTTTTACCTAGTAATAAGTCACGCACACCACCTCCCACTAAATAAGCTTCATAGCCTGCTCTATTCAGGTGATGGAGTACTTTAAGAGCATTTTTATTAATGTCTTTGCGTGAGATATTATGGCTCTCACGAGGAATAATAGTCATTTTGTGACGCCTAGCTTCAAGCTCAATGGAAGCCTCTTCATCACGCGTGAGGATTTTCCGGCAAAAATTAGTAACTCGGGTAAAAATAGGACACCTCGACAGCGACGTAAAGTAGGGTAAATCAAATTAGCGGCTAATCATAGCCTGTTGAGAACAATTTAGGAATGGTGTTATCTGATCTGCCGTGTTTAGAGGATTTTAACGCAGAATTAAAGTAATATTTCACTGTGATACTGTGTGTTGTACAGTAGGTTCTCCCGTATTTCATTGTCCAGCACCTCACTTGCTAAAATTTCGCAAGGACTGGCTAATGAAGTACAAAAGTTTCTGCAAAAGAAGGTACGTGTATCTTACGGGCAATAAATGCATATCATTCTAATTCGATTCGCCAGCGGCACAATACGAAGTAATAATCAGGCACCGACTAAGTAGAACTAGCTAGTAGCACGTAACCCTACCGTACTGTAGCACACCGTTGTTATTATCCTGATAATTAGTAGTTTACTACTACTAAGTTCTACAGATAAATAGTCTTATTGGCGACATATATATTATGTATTTCCTTACGCTACGTATGTCTCTACCAGTTAATATACGACATGCCTCGTACGTAGCCGGGATTGTGAAAATATAAGGCTGGTTCTTTGTGTACTCGTGTAAATGTAGCTCTACATTCTCCGGATTCAGAGGAAGAGCACGGTAATATCCTTAGTAGAAGCTAAGGAAATCTGCCAGATGCTGCGGTGTGTACAGGAGTAGTTTATCTGGGTGCTCTTCCCCAAGAGCCATGCGTGTCACAACGCTTACAACTTCTACTCGTAAAGATCGTTTTGTTCGCAGATTCTAAGAAAGTGACAAAAATTTGCCACCAGTAATCTAATAAAATTCAACGGCAAAAAAAGAGTTAACACCCTGGTTGCAGGGTAAGTGTAGACCTATACTGTTATAAGTCACCACACAGCGGAATAATAGTATTATCCGCTGTGTGATGACTGCAAGGAAGAATCACATCAGCCAGACATTTGTTTCTCGCGAATTTCAGCTAATGTCTTGCAGTCAATACAGAGATCAGCGGTCGGACGCGCTTCCAGACGACGGATACCAATCTCCACACCGCAGGACTCACAATACCCAAAGTCGTCCTCTTCAACTTTTTTCAACGTCTTTTCAATTTTCTTAATGAGCTTACGTTCGCGATCACGATTACGTAGTTCGAGGCTGAACTCTTCCTCTTGTGTGGCGCGATCAACTGGATCCGGGAAGTTTGCTGCTTCATCTTGCATGTACGAGACAGTACGATCGACTTCATCACACAGCTGGTTGTGCCAAGCGTCTAAAATCTTACGAAAATGTTGTAGCTGGTCTGCGTTCATATATTCTTCACTTGGTTTTTCCTGATATGGCTCTACTCCAGCGATGGCGAGAATACTCAAGGACGATGTTTTACGGTTTTGCCCTTCTTGCATGTTGTTTCTCCTGGATAACACGCAGCATAATTTTATGTTTCAGCAACGGCGTTTATAATTTTAGGCGTTTGGGGGCAGCCATAATGCTATATTTTTTACTTGGGAAGATTTGCTGCATCGCCCATGATTTATTACATCGATCCCCCTTCGAGGGGAAATAGGCCGCTATAAATAGCAGAAGCAGTCAAGGTTAGCAATTATTCGTGATCACACCTTGGCAAATCTATAAAAAACAGCTTCTTTAACACTTCAATTAACGCACTTTTATCACATTTTTTTGTGAAAGATATTGAAAGGTTGTAGCAATTGGATTTCTTTTTATAGACACCCCCCCTCGGGAAGAAGTCTACGTGATACGTTAAAATCTTATGTTATTCTGCTAGACCTGGAAAAGATAGTATATGCAAAGTGCGTTGATGTAACTAACCTAATAGAGAAATCCTCATTTTACCGAGTACAAAATTGTAAATAAAAATAGCTTAATTGCACTACAGACGTCACGAGAGCTTAATTTGCATAGATACATCTAGTTTCAGATTGTTACATTATCCGCAAATAGTTTTTCCCTTGATAAACAAGGAGAACGGACTTGGATTTAATCTTTAATATGGTAGGGACGGGACTCTGGATGCTTAAATTAGAAAGCTAATTCAACTCTATTAGTATGATATTTACACGTCAGCTCAACAAGCTAAGTAGCTAGATGGCTCATAATGCTCCTCTCTTTATAAAACAGATAAGACAGCAGAATATTCACGAAGCACTAGTAGCTATCTGGGTTTAGATTAGTTCCCTTTGATGTAAGTAGTTGCTTATACTCTTAAAGTTGAACTGTAAGACAGTATTGCTTTTTATGCGATCCTGTCATAATTCTAGTATTGGCGCAATGTATGGTCAGTTTTCCTTGCAGGTATGTATGGGATTATTGAAGATCAAAAAATAAGTTAGATGGGTTTCAAAGCGCTAAAAACACATAGTGCCTCTTAACTGTAATGAGATTAGGCGCCAAATTTCTGATCATGGATATAATTCTCTATGAAAATAGGAAAATAATCGATACACGAATGGTTTAACTATTTTAGGAATTTTCTAAATGCCTTAGTTGTTTAGCTCGATCTTAAAGAAAGCTGTTAAGTGTATCATTGGTTAATGTTCTGCATGGCTTGATTTTGCACCTTGACGAACAAAGTAAGTGGTAGGAGCTAACTATGGTCCCCATGAATAGAGTAATTGAGGAACCCGCAAAGGTTACGGTCCCAAGGCGGCAATCTCAGGTAATTAACTACGGATATTTGTAAGCTGTAAATATGGCGACCCACTTATGCAGTACGGCATTGAACAGTGAATTTACGGTCTTGATGAGTATCCCAAAACACGATTAGCATACCGTGTGCATGGAAAACTACGTTATCCTAATAACACGGCTGTAATCATGGTGGCCAAACACAAATATTTAATATTTGATAAATTTTTCCAATGTATCCTACAGGCTTATCTAGTACTTCTGCTTAACGTACTGATTGATCATTTTGCAGACGTAGCTTCTCAATGATGCTACTACACCACTTTGTTCCAGTGCACCCAAACTACGATTTAAGAAGGATGGGGCATGTACGATATGGTTGCTGACTTCGCACACTTAACTATTTGATCTCTGATATTTTCCTATATCATATTAGATAAAAAGTAGAAGATTAGTACCCACTAGGGACATTAAGGTTGCTCTGGATCTAGCTACTATCTGCAACGAAAAATCTGCTTGTAAAGAGTACAGTTTTTTACTCAGCTGAGTACACTGGCAGTGCGTATTACAGAAGATGTTCGGAAATATAAAGCACATTCCTTTATTAAAGTAGGGTGTGCACTGTTGGGTGTTGGTGCTGTGTTGTCTCTCTTATAAAGGCTATTTCAATATTATAAGTTTGTTTATCATTTCTTAGCACGACGGCTCTAGGTGCAGGAGAAGCTACATGGACGCTACACTTAATATTTAGAGTATCGGATAGTTAAGTGAAGTAATGTCTGGAGAATAAAAGTATGTCTGGGAATGATCGTGAACCCATCGGGCGTAGAAAACAGCCTAAGTCAACAAATAACGCCAAACGCCAGAGTCGCTACAAGGATAAAGACGATTACAATAACGATATTTTTTTAAAAGATATTAATGAGATGGCTTCTGTGCCACATAAAAGTAAAATAAAATGGCTACCGCGCGGTAAGAACCATTGGTTAGGCTGGTTTATTAAGTTTTTTTTCGTGTTTATTGTAGTAACGGCTACTTGGGGTGTCTACCTTGACTCTGAGATCCGCACTCGTATTGACGGAAAAGTGTGGCAGTTACCTGCTGCTGTATATGGGCGTATAGTTAGCTTAGAGCCAGGTATGCCATATAGCAAAAAAGAGATGATAGCTCTGCTAAAAGGGACGCAATATCGTCAAGTTTCGCGCATTGCAGGTCCTGGTGAATTTTCAATTAAAGGCAAAACAATCTCTCTTTTACGACGTCCATTTTTTTTCCCAGATGGTAGGGAAAGCCAGGTACATGTGCAGATGGTTTTTAATGGCAATGAACTGAGCAAGATTAAAAACCTCGATTCAGGTCGCGATTTTGGCTTTTTTATCCTCGATCCGCGCCTGATTACCATGCTTCAGTCACCTAATGGTGAACAGCGTTTATTCGTACCACGCTCTGAGTTCCCTGATCTGCTAATCGACACTCTGATCGCTACCGAAGATCGCCATTTTTACGAGCATGACGGTATCAGCCCTTATTCAATCGGCCGTGCCTTACTCGCCAATATAACTGCAGGTAAAGCAGTACAAGGTGGCAGTACACTAACACAACAGCTAGTGAAAAACCTCTTCTTGACCAATGAACGCTCGTTATGGCGTAAAGTACGCGAAGTTTTTATGGCGGTTATTATGGATATGCGCTACAGCAAGGATCGTATCCTAGAGCTTTATCTAAATGAAGTCTATTTCGGTCAGGCAGGAAATGACCAAATTCGTGGGTTCCCTTTAGCGAGTCTCTATTACTTTGGACGTCCGGTCGAAGAGCCGAGCCTCGATCAGCAGGCAATGCTGGTCGGTATGGTGAAGGGTGCATCACTGTATAATCCATGGCATCACCCTAAGCTAGCGCTTACAAGGCGTAATCTAGTATTGAAATTGTTACAGCAGCAAAAAGTTATTGACCAAGAGCTCTATAACGTACTTTCTGTACGGCCACTTGGCGTGCAGCCAAAAGATGGCGTTATCACTCCACAACCTGCTTTTATGCAGATGGTGCGTAGCGAGCTGCAGACAAAACTGGGCAATAAGGTAAAAAATCTCTCCGGTGTAAGGATATTCACCACGCTCGATCCGATATCGCAGGATGCAGCGGAAAAAGCGGTAATTAATGGCATTGTAACTTTAAAAAGGCAACGTGGTCTCAAAGATCTTGAAACTGCGATGGTAGTAGTCGACCGCTTTAGCGGTGAAGTGCGCGCTATAGTAGGTGGCGCTGATCCACAATTTGCTGGTTATAACCGCGCCTTACAGGCCCGTCGCTCTATTGGCTCGCTAGCGAAACCGGCAACTTACCTGACTGCACTCAGTCAACCGAATAATTATCGCCTCAATAGCTGGATTGCCGATGAGCCCATTATGCTGAAACAGCCGAATGGCACCATCTGGAAACCAATGAACGATGATCGTCATTTTAGCGGTAAGGTTATGCTGGTAGATGCATTTACTAACTCCCTGAATGTACCTACTGTGAATCTTGGCATGATCCTAGGATTAGACTCAGTAGTAGATACCTGGACGAAGTTAGGTGTACCGAAAGAGCAGCTTAATCCAGTACCTTCGATGCTGCTTGGCGCACTTAACTTGACTCCAATTGAAGTAGCACAAACGTTTCAGTCTATCGCTAATGGCGGTAACCGTGCTCCACTCTCGGTGGTGCGTTCAGTTATCGGTGAAGATGGTACTTTGATCTACCAAAGCTATCCGCAAGCGCAGCGTGTAGCATCGGCGCAAGCTTCTTACCTGACGCTTTATACCATGCAACAAGTAGCCGATCACGGTACGGCATACACGCTGGGCAAGCGTTATCCGAAAGCGCATCTAGCAGGTAAAACTGGAACTACCAATAATCTAGTCGATAGCTGGTTTGCCGGTATTGACGGTAAAGAGGTCGCCATAACATGGGTGGGTCGAGATAATAACCAGCCTAGTGAACTTTACGGTGTAAGCGGCGCAATGCAGATCTATCGCCGCTACCTAGATAATCAGGCACCGACACCGCTGGTACTGACACCACCGGAAGATGTGACTATGATGAACATTAATTCTGCTGGTAATTTTGTTTGTGGTAATGGTAGTGGTATAAGTAGTGAAACCTGGCGCTCTCTGCCGGTTTGGTCACTTGACCCTAACTCACTCTGCCAGCAGTAGAAAAATCGCGGCAATGTCGTAAGATGGATTAAGGATATGTTTGGCGATAGAAAAAATGATTACAAATGTATGCTCGCCCTCTACAGGCTGTTAAATCATAATCGTCTTTTTTGCTTGTTAGGTTAATACTTTGAACATACTATAATGAAAGATTGTTTAACGCGGATCTGTTCCTGCTGGTAGATTGCAGCAAAACTGAGAATAAAAAAGTCTTTCCACAGAAGACTGCTAAATATGATAGCCCACTTATCTAAAATCGTGTCATGTCGCTCGTTGGAAAATTTTTATTAAAAATACAATTGACATGTTATTTTTCTTTCAGCTTTGCAAAGCAACGGCGCGCAGCATCTACGGTATGCTCAATATCTTCTTCGCTGTGCGCCACAGACATAAAGTTCGTTTCAAAGGCCGATGGTGCAAGATATATACCTTCTTGTAGCATCAAGTGAAAAAAAATTTTAAAGCGGTTTACATTGCACTTCATTACGTCGGTGTAGCAGGTCACTCTATTTTCTTTAGTAAATAAAATACCAAACATACCGCTCACATAATTTACCAACAGCGGAATATTTTCCATTGCCGCCATCATCATCAATCCCTGCGCTAGTTGTGCGGTACTCTTAGTAAGCTTCTCATATATATCAGAGTGTGCCATTTGAGTTAAACAGGAAACGCCTGCTGCCATGGTAATCGGGTTGCCTGAAAGAGTACCCGCCTGATAGACAGAACCAATGGGTACTAGTTCTTCCATGATTTCTCTACGACCACCAAAAGCACCCACCGGCATGCCGCCACCGATAATCTTACCGAGGCAGGTCAGATCTGGTGTTATATTATAATATTCCTGCGCACCACCTAGTGCTACTCGAAATCCAGTCATTACCTCATCGAAAATCAGTAGCACGCCGAACTCATCGCACAGGGAACGCAAGCCAGCCAGGAACCCTGGCTGAGGTAGAATACAATTCATATTACCTGCAATTGGCTCGACTATAATACACGAAATAGAATCAGGGTACTGCTCTAGCGAAGTGCGCACAGAATCGAGATCGTTATATACGCAGATTAGAGTATGTTTAGCGAAAGCGGCCGGTACACCAAGGGAGTTTGGCTGACCCAACGTTAGAACGCTAGACCCTGCTTTTACTAATAGGCAGTCAGCGTGACCGTGATAGCAGCCTTCGAATTTAATGATTTTATCACGGCGGTTATAACCGCGTGCTAGGCGAATAGCACTCATCGTCGCTTCAGTACCGGAGTTAACTACACGAACCATATCTATGCTAGGCACTAAATCACATAATAGCTGCGCCATTTTCACTTCTATCTCAGTGGGTGCACCAAAGCTCAAGCCGTACGCAGTAGCTTCAACCACTGCATTGCGAATCTCGGTGTTATTATGGCCCAGCACCATGGGTCCCCATGAACCGACATAATCAATATAGGTTTCGCCATCGGCATCATATAAATACGCACCATCGGCCCGTTCAATAAACAGAGGTATCCCGCCTACACCGGTAAAAGCACGCACCGGTGAGTTAATACCACCGGGAATTAGACGTTGTGCTTCAGCGAACAGGGTTTCTGACTTACTCATTTATCGTCTCCAGCAGTTTGGGAAAAATTTTCTATATTCTACGGGAAGATAACAGCATGATGAAATCTTAAAAACAGATTCGCTATATTTAGCTTAGCTGCATGTAGGGGGGCAAGCAGTACGAATGGCGAAACTTGATTATGCTATTTTGCTGGCAGATAATAAGTCAATAAAAATTATCTTTTAGTTTGGATTTTTATGGAGTATTAAGATGAGCGAGAATATTACAACATTTCCGTTACAATTTACAGATGCAGCGGCCCATAAAGCTAAGAATCTTCTTGCTAGAGAAGAAAAACGTAATCTGAAACTGCGCGTCTATATCACAGGCGGTGGTTGTAGTGGTTTCCAGTATGGGTTTACCTTTGATGACAAAATAAATGACGGAGATATGACTATTGAAAAGCAAGGCGTGACACTAGTGGTTGATCCAATTAGTTTACAGTACTTAATAGGCGGTTCAGTAGACTATACAGAAGGTTTGGAAGGAGCACGTTTTATCGTCATTAATCCGAATGCAAAAACAACTTGCGGCTGTGGCTCATCCTTCAGTATTTGACAAAGATTGTCACTAATATTTTCCTTCCTAATCTCATCCCTTTTTAACATACTTTGAGTCAAGCACGTCTGCACACCAAAGTATAGAACAGACAAAGTTCATGTAATATACTGATAATACTGATAGTTCCTGTAGTCCATTTAGTTGTAAAGAGCACCTTAGGCGGAGTAATCAGAAAGTATGTGGTTATATTTCATTCTGGTATAGTCAAAAATAGTGTGAAGCACATAAAACAACTCTGGATTTTGTTGATCGTAGGGATATAGTCTTTTATGCTGCTGTGCTGCTACAGCGAACACGTTAAGTCTCATTAGCTAGAAATATTTAGCCATGTTCTAATCGTTCAAGTAGTTTCTCCACTATCAGAGATGACTGCTGTGCTGTTATACCCAGGAACTCTCCAAAACTTAGATGTGACTTTTTATCTGCAACGTCAGAAATAGTACGTATCACCAAAAAAGGTACCTTAAACTTATAGCAAACGTGACCGATAGCAGCTGCTTCCATCTCTACGGCAATGGCTTGCGGAAAAATAGCGTGGATTCGTACCAGTCGCTCTGCACCATTGACAAATGTGTCACCACTTACCACTAGGCCACGTATCGCGTTTAGATTCAATTCACTGATGCAGGCTTCAGCAGCCTTTATCATCCGAGCATCAGCAGTAAATGCCACCGGGCATCCCGCCATCTATCCTGGCTTATAGCCAAAAGCAGTTACATCAGCATCGTGATAACTTACTTTGTCAGAAATCACGATGTCTCCAACAGACATCAGCGGTGTTAACCCCCCTGCCGACCCGACGTTGATAACTAAGTCAGGTTTATAGAGCTGTAGCAGCAGTGTTGTACCCAACGCTGCTGAAATTTTACCAATACCTGATTTTAGCAGGTAGACTTCAATTCCGTTAAGAGTACCGTTGTAAATCTCGCAGCCTGCTAGTGTTAAAGTTTGACGATTCTCTATTTTGTCCCGCAGCAGGATAATCTCCTGCTCCATCGCGCCAATAATACCTGCTTTCATAAAAGAATCTCACTAATATCTGGAATTAAACGTAAAAAATAAGAGATAATCTTACATGACAGGCAAAGGATTAATACAAGAAATAATAATAATTAGTTAGGGATGACGACGATTAATTGCATGGAAAAATAAATTGTATCTGTCCCTATAATACACACAAAAATCTGGAGGGATCATACATATTATGATCTCTTTCTAAAGAAAGATCTTGTGCATTATCAATTCGGCATCAATAGTTCGCAAGATATAAAAAACACAGGTTTCCCACTGGGACATAATGCTGTAGTGTACTTTCGTCTGAACCATTTGCTAGAAAGATAATAAACAGGACGCTCTTTTGTTAAAGAGATCCTGCAAACTTTAAAAAATAAGGGTAGCCTAGAGTAAGTAATCTACGTCTAAATGAAGCAAAATGTTCTTCTAAAACCTTAGTAGAGATAGCATGTCATGCTTCATGCAGTTGGCAATATGCTTTTTGTTCATTTAGGTAAAGCTGCAGTTACTGATTGGGTTCAAGTGCATCTTCTGTTGGATACTCATGAATCCCCTAGTCACAGAGATTAATAAGGATTAATAGTACACTGATTTTAATCAGCTTAACAATATGATCGACAATAATCTTTTATTCTAAAGGAAATACCAAAGCAGTCCGTATAGTGCATACACTGTTACACTCTAATCTCAGATATTCTCAAGTCACTTATATTTTAAAAGACATTGTACCTGCCTGGTGTGGTGCGATATGAAAAGCCCAACTAATTCAGTTCACTGATGAAAAAACCGTATTTTATCTCTTCGAGCAGGAATATATTGCTGAATTGTACGCATCCATTAATATGGCAAAGCATACCTGTTTCTACAGACCTATATTGTGTGAAAACCGCGGATGATGTTTTTACTGTATCTCCGATCTTATGATGCCATTAAAAAAATATTTAACATTGATTTTTTCTGTAACTATTTACGTAAAAGTACAGAGTAATAAAAAAGAATAATACTTTTAGTCGTACGGTACGATCGGCAATGTTTGGGGGAAGTTTTTTTCAAAAGAAGAAGCAGAAGTCATCGTTCTTTATGTTATTGCAAATAAACTTTTAGAGCGTACTGGGCAGATACACTAATTTGATTAATAAGGATTGAACGTGGTATTTTCCCATCGAAACCCGCTTATTTCATAAGTTCTCAAGAAAGCATCGTAGATGCCTATCACAAAAAAATATGTTCTTTAGTAGAAGAGAATAGATATCAGTGTTTGTTATGGGAGCTTTATTATCGTTTTTGCCTGATTCAGTATCATATCAGCAGGATGACGTATCTCGATGAGTGGGATGAATACTGCAGTCTTATCTTACTGAAATAACGCGACTTGTTTTAAAAAACATGTAAATGTTATTTTTAAAGCAAAATTTTCTAGAACTTCAGATTAAACCATTAATCTTACATCTCACTACAGAAAGGCGCCTGATGTTAATTTTTAAATGAGGCTAATATAAATGAAAAAAAACACCTTAATTTTTAGTACAATGGCGCTCAGTATTAGCTTAGTACTGGGTTCTACCGCCGGTTTCGCAGCTGAATCCGCTTCTTCCGCAAACCAGCAGCTACCTGGTTTGTCGATGATGATTGAGAAAGTTATACCCTCAGTTGTCAGTATCAGTATTGAAGGCAGCATAACAATAAAAACGCCGCGCCTATCGCAACAATTTCAGCAATTCTTTGGTCACCATTCACCTTTCTGTCAGGAAAATTCGCCTTTCCGGAACTCACCGATATGTCAGGGCAGTGCAGGTGGCGGTGGCTACGGAGGAAACACCAACACCCGGCAAGAAAAATTTCGCGCGCTCGGTTCTGGTGTAGTAATTAATGCCGAGAAAGGCTATGTAGTGACTAATAACCATGTTATTGACCACGCGACCAAAATTCAAGTTCAGCTGAGTGATGGGCATCACTACGAAGGTAAAGTCATTGGTAATGATCCGCATTACGATATTGCATTAATCCAACTCATCAAAGCGAAAAATCTGACTGCGATTAAAATAGCTGATTCCGACAATCTGCGAGTCGGTGATTATACCGTTGCTATCGGTAACCCTTATGGCCTTGGAGAAACCGTAACCTCTGGTATTGTATCAGGACTTGGAAGAAGTGGTTTAAATATTGAAAAATATGAAAATTTTATTCAGACTGATGCTGCTATTAACCACGGTAATTCTGGTGGTGCTCTGGTCAATCTTAACGGTGAGCTGATTGGTATTAATACCGCAATCCTTGCTACAGATGGCGGTAATATCGGTATCGGCTTTGCGATTCCTAGCAATATAGTGAAAAATCTTACTGGGCAGATAATAGAATTTGGTCAGGTGAAACACGGCGAATTGGGTATCCTCGGTACCGAGCTCACTTCAGAAGTGGCGAAGGTGATGCAGTTGGATGCGCACCGTGGCGCCTTTGTTAGCCAAGTGCTACAGAATTCTGCTGCGGCAAAAGCTGGAATTAAAGCAGGTGATGTAGTAGTCTCTATGAACAACAAGCCTCTAATCAGCTTAGTTTCCTTGCGAGCTGAAATTAGTTCGCTTCCGATTGGCACCAAGATACAGCTTGGTCTCCTGCGAGACGGAAAGCATATCAGCGTGACTGTTGAGTTGCAGCAAAGTGAGGATAAAGCGCGAATACCTACTGCTGTAGGCGTAGTAGGTACCGTAAGTACTATGGATAGTATAGATACTGCACCAGTATTGAAAGCAACGAAGATCTAAGCAATAAGAATCTAGTGTGTATAGCGTGAAAACATAATATTGCATTTTGACTTAAAAGGCTATTATCCTGGGTCTGAGGGAGCAGATAGTAACCAATATTGGTTAGCTTGGTAAAATTTTCAACACTAAACCTTCGGTACTGGCTCTAACGTTAAGCGCTGTGATGCCAGTATTTACGGTACTTTGTTGGCTACTTTTTTATTAGCGTCAAAAGAAAAATATGACCATTAATTTAAAATTTGTAATTTATCAGTTAGTCCTGTGATGAGTGAGACGATATTTGATTATCGTGCTTTAGAGTATATGCTATATTGATATTTTCTATTAGGATCACTAGAAGGTACTCTTTGAGTTTTTTATATGCGTTATATATAGGGTGTGATTGATATAAATAATTAATATTAATATGATGGATCCAAGGTAGCAATACTATAGTCAAGTAAGCCAGAGGTATTGGAGCATTACGGAAGGACGTTCCGCTAATGCTCTTGTGAGAATGTATGGTGCATTAGGTGGATTATAATTCATAATGGCTGTGTAGCGTCCGGATTGTCTGCCCCTGCAGTATATGACCAGGCGAGGAGCTGATACTACCTCTGTCCACAGTAAAACCTTGAAGTAGTCTCTCACAAAATGTGTCCTATTCTACTTACTATGAGATCTCAAGTGTCTATGTGTGGTCTCGGTAGAAGTTTAAGATGGTGGTAGCTTCCAGTTTTTGGATGATAGGATGCTATGTCGCTATCTAAAATCGTTAAGATTCGTATTCTTGGCGTCTATTAAAGATTTATCTTTTCTAGGTTTATGTTCATTATTCTTTACGGCGCTATACTTTTGAAGTGGTACAGGCCAGAGAACATTTTACTCTTTATATCAACTTCCATTATACTCATATTAGTAAATTTTTAATTTAGTTCATGTATTTAGTCTTACTGACATGTTTAATATTTGAATATTATTCACTATAATTTTTCCCAGTAAAAAACTCAGTGTGTGTTTATCTATAGGTCGTTTTACAAAAAAATAAGTTGCTTACTACATAATAGACGGTAAGTAGCAAAGATCATGAAGAGGGTGAAAAGTAACCAAAACTGTTGATTTTCTACGAAATTCAAGTGAATAAAAAAGATAAAAAATCCCGGGCCGCAACGACCCGTTGGAAGAGCTTAATCGATGGTACGCAGTAATTCATTAATACCAACTTTAGCACGGGTCTTCTCGTCAACTGTCTTTACAATAACCGCACAATAAAGGCTATATCTACCATCTTCAGAAGGTAGGGTACCGGAAACAACGACAGAACCTGCCGGTATGCGGCCATAGTGTACTTCGCCTGTTCTACGATCGTAGATTTTGGTACTCTGGCCGATGTAAACACCCATTGAGATCACTGATCCTTCTTCCACAATAACGCCTTCGACGATCTCAGAGCGTGCACCGATAAAGCAGTTGTCTTCAATAATGGTCGGGTTAGCTTGCAATGGCTCTAGCACACCACCGATACCAACTCCTCCGGAGAGGTGCACGTTTTTACCAATTTGTGCGCAAGAACCAACTGTTGCCCAAGTATCCACCATACTGCCTTCGTCAACATAAGCGCCAATATTAACATATGACGGCATCAACACAGTGTTATGTGCTATGTGTGCTCCCTGCCTGACAGCAGCTGGCGGAACTACCCGAAACCCTTCTTTTTTAAAACGTGCGTCATCCCAGCTAGCGAACTTCATTGGCACCTTGTCATAAAAACGTGTTTCTGCGCCTTCCATGACTTGGTTATCGTTAATACGGAACGATAGTAGAACTGCCTTTTTCAGCCACTGATACATTACCCATTGACCTTCAATCTTTTCAGAAACACGTAGTGCGCCACTATCTAACAGGGAGATAACTTCATTTATGGCTTCAGAGGTAACTATATCTACGTTTGCTTGAGTAATCTCGGTACGCCGCTCGAAGGCTACCTCAATAATGTTCTGTAACTGTTGCATAATTTTTCCTAATCTAGCTAATGCGTAGCGGGTCATGTGCTTACATACATAATAAAAGAGCGAATCTGGTTATAGTCACACTTTATCCTTTGGATGAAGGGCTTCTGTCAACCGTTGTTGCAACACTTGATGTCTTTTCACATTCAGCACGCGCCTCTAGGTTGGATGGAATAAATAAATTCTTGACGCGCTCACCGATGTTACTAATACGAGCACTTTACAACAAGACATCCATATTGGTGAAGACTTCGCCTAACTGAGCTAACAGCCCATGCCTATTGATCGCAATCAGTTCCAGATAACTACAGCGGTAGGTACAAATCGATAAGAATTTAACTGCGGCCTCAACGTTGAAGTGACGGCGTGTTACCGATATAAGACACGTACGCAAAGGAGTCTAATTAGTCTAAGAATTGCTTTTTTCAGCTCGTGGCTTTTATCATAGCTTGGTGTAAAATAATAAAGGACCACCATTCAGCTCCAACACTATAAAAGTGTCCATCGCCATACTGTCTCGACTGGTAAAAAATTTAACTACATGTAACCTAAGGTTAGGGCGATCTATCCTTCCTACAATGGAGGTGAAAAATAAGGATGGTCGATATTCCATAAATATCTTGGTGCAACCGCGTGTCGTCTGTAGGCTGACCGGCAACAGTATCTCCGTCAATCGTACTTCAACAAGCATGCTGGTTAGGTTTATTGTATATACAATAAACGTCGTGATAATTCTTCTAAATCTTATTTGATTGTGCCTTGTTAACACTATTTCATGTTTAATAGTATTGGTAAAAACGGTAATAGAACAGGCGTTCGTATGGATAGGGGTGCCATGCTGAATGTCGTCTCGCAGTTGTTTTTTAGTAAAAAAAGAAAAGTCCGTGTAGCAGGTTTTTTTTGGCTATTTCATAGTCTTCCATTAGTCACGCAGAGATCAGTCACGGTTAGATAAACTAAATAGCACAGTTGGGTATTATTTTGCATCACTTCAGCGAACTGTTAGATGACGATGGGATCCTGAATATCTCGGTACTGTGGGGTGACCACTATCAGAGATAGTGACTTAATAACTAAGCAATCAGATGCGTCCTCCGCAAATTTACACCGCGCAGCCCATCATACTTCAGTGATTCTTGTACACTTAGAATAAAGTGATCGATTTTTTAGACTTTAGTGATATCATGAAATAGGGCTATTATATATTAATAGATCCTTCTGCTATTTTCGTTGTGCGGTATCATATGATATATGTGTAGGATTGCGTGTGTCTCTAGTTTAAAAAGTTTTTTCTCGAGCAGATCGGGATCTTACCACGTAATTTAGAAAATGTCGTACAATGGACGAGGTCTGTCGTTTGTCGATCACCCCAATTGATTTCGTTAACCAATTGTAAGGGAGCATTGTACAATATTAAATTAACGATCGAACAACAGCCGATTGTCATAGCGAGCACGGATTATGACAGGTGCAAGAGAAACGGACGCGCAGAATAAATACTTGACACTTATTAAGTTCGGCACGCTCAGTTTCAGTTAATAAACTGACCACAACCATCTCATCCATTGTGATGTTGATGAAATGACAGAGCGCTATACACTACAGAGTATGGATATCACGCAAAACGCCGGAAATGTTCTTGATATTAGGATCAAGGTTGTAGCTAGCTAGTCCTGTAATCTTACTTACGATGTACTTACTGTTCTTTAATTTTAGCAATGCAAAAAGTTTATGATGCATAGGTATAGAAGGAAGTCTTTACTGAAGATGTTTTTCTGCATCTTAAGGAAGAGTAAAATGTCACAGGTCAGAATACGCGATTAGATGAGGTTGGTATCGGTGGTGAGATGGCTTAGGACACTCCAGCAGGTACTCTTCTAATGTGTGCACACTACACTAGATTCTTAACTTTACTAGATTAATCCGCATTGGCTTAAGAAAGTACATTTTAGTTCATGATCAGGATGTTAACGTTGGAGAGAAGGATGTAGTTGGCAGCGGCCATAGCTGACGGAAAATCTTTAAATTTTTCTAATTTCCTAGATCTATGCAAATAAAGTGTGTGTTATCCATAATTAATTATGGAGCCTTTCAGGCTATTTATAGACTTATCCGTCAGAATCGCCCTCATACTGTTTTTCTCTTTTTTCTTCACTATATAGAATACGGTATAAGTTCTTATGTTATAGAAAAATTACTGTTTAAAATTGATGAGTAGAGTATTGATATTTCGTTTTTACGCAGAGTTAGGACTGCATGTGTTTTCTCAGTTACCACAATGACATTCTGGTACTATAAAAACAAACTGCGATAGTGTGATTTTGTTTCATCTTCTAATAATTTTTCACATTAACGGATACTATAACGGTTACTCATTCAAGTTTTTTCAACTCTATTTACAAACGTTATTTAATTACCGCTGAGTAAGTCAAGGGGGCATATATTTCTCAATAACGTAGTAGTCCGCTCATGCAGATGGATAGTCCAACTTCACTAAGCACAGAAAGAATAGAGACTATTCTACGTATATGAAAAAGACGACGACCATACTGAATAAGGAGCTCTACTGTCAGTAAAGTTCTTTAGAGAGTCGCTGTAGTGTTCCTCAACTATAGTAAGTTAATGTTAATGAGTAGGAATATTAACTTATTGACTAAGCTACAGACTGGTTGCTGGAAGACATGTAGTCTATGCAAGCGGGGGAAGTAAGTTGTATGAATTAATGTAATTATGGTAGATAAGGACTGTTTAACGACTTAAAGACCTAGTTTGATGTATACCACAATATCTCACCACTTTTGTACTCAAGCATCCTGAAAGATTCATTTTTTCTCTTTAATAAAAATCAATTTAAAATTGCCATTAGATTAATCCTTATGTATTCAAAAATAAGTCGTGCGCCGTTTTGCTTTGAGCTGAACAAATTCTAGATTCAGCGGGGAGGTTTGTGATATAAAACATGTCGACGGTTCTTTGTTAGGTAGGACGAAATACATTAAAGGAAACATAACTTAATTAAGAAAATTAGGATTAGGACCGGAACGCTCATTCGTCTCAGTTACTTACAATTTATGTGTACTAAATAAACAACACACACATGTATCGACACATACACCGGGGTGCTTCAAAAGAGGTCGGTTGTATGGGATACATGGAGGCCCAACCCCAATATTAAACTTAGAGGTAATAATGGCAATTATTTCCATGCGTGAAATGCTTAAGGCCGGTGTTCACTTTGGTCATCAGACCCGTTACTGGAACCCTAAAATGAGGCTGTTTATATTTGGTTCACGTAACAAAGTTCATATTATAAACCTTGAAAAAACCGTGCCCATGTTTAACAACGCACTGGCTGAGCTGAGTAAAATTTCTTCCCGTAAGGGCAAGATCCTGTTCGTCGGTACTAAGCGTGCTGCTAGCGAAGCTATAAAAGAAGCTGCACTCAGCTGCGATCAGTTCTTCGTAAACCACCGTTGGCTCGGTGGTATGCTAACTAATTGGAAAACTGTTCGTCAGTCAATTAAACGTCTAAAAGAACTTGAGATTCAATCTCAGGATGGCACTTTTGACAAATTAACCAAAAAAGAAGCGCTAATGCGTGGTCGCGAACTGGGAAAGTTGGAAAACAGCCTAGGCGGTATTAAAGATATGGCCGGGTTACCAGACGCTCTGTTCGTGATCGGTGCCGATCACGAAAACATCGCCATAAAGGAAGCCAATAACTTAGGGATCCCAGTCTTTGCTATAGTTGATACTAATTCTGATCCGGATGGTGTTAACTTTGTTATCCCCGGTAACGACGATGCAATCCGTGCTATTAGTCTATATTTAACTGCTGTTGCCACTGCCATTCGTGAAGGAGGTGGTTCACAGAGTTTGGCTGAGCAGGCGGCTGAAGAAGCTTCTTTAAAAGACTCTTAATGGAGCCCCTTGAGGCAGCAAACGTAATCATCTATTAAGAGGTAGGTTTTACTCCTTTATTTTTGTTATAAAACTGTTACCCTGCGTTTCAGGCAAGTAAAACAGACAACCTTTTCATAAAAGGTGACCCTTAGTGCGTGAGCACATAAAAGTACGAACTGAGGATTTTAGAATGACTAAAATTACCGCCGTACTGGTAAAGGAACTACGCGAGCGTACTGGTGCAGGCATGATGGAATGTAAAAAAGCTCTTACTAAAGCAAATGGTGATATTGAGCTGGCGATTGAAGACATGCGTAAGTGCGGTGTCATCAAAGCGGCGAAAAAATCTATTAACGTGGCGGCAGCCGGTGTAATAAAAACTAAAATCGACGGCAACTATGGCGTTATTTTAGAAATAAATTGTGAGACTGACTTTGTAGCGAAAGATGCTAACTTTCAGACATTTGCAGATAAAGTATTAAACGTCGCAATTGCTGAATGTATCACCGATATTGAATTGCTAAAAGCAAAATTCGAAGAAGAGCGTGTAGCACTAGTCACGAGAATCTGCGAGAATATTAATATTCGTCGTCTTTCTATGTTGGAAGGCGAGCAGCTGGGTACTTATTTGCACGGTACGCGTATTGGCGTACTGATCTCTGCAAAAGGCGCGGATGACAAGCTAGTCAAACAGATTGCTATGCACATCGCCGCCAGCAAACCGGAATTTATCAAGCCAGAAGATGTTTCGGCTGATGTAATTAAGAAAGAGTACCAAATTCAGCTTGACATTGCGATGCAGTCTGGGAAGACGAAAGAGATTGCTGAGAAGATAGTTGAAGGCCGGATGAAAAAATTCACTGGTGAAGTGTCGTTGATTGGTCAGGCTTTTGTTATCGACCCTAGCAATACCGTTGGCTTCGTGCTTAAAGAAAAAGGGGCTGAAATCATTAATTTCGTTCGCTTTGAAGTGGGTGAAGGTATTCAGAAAATTGAAAGTAATTTCCTAGCTGAAGTAGCAGCCATGTCTAAGCAGATTTAATGTTGTGAGATAACCGCTAGAAAACAGTTCTTTTTATTCTGCTAGCCGCAGCAGATAATTTTGTCTTATGTCGGTAGTAAATTGAGGAGTGCTCAGCGGATGATCAATCAAGTGTACCTTCTTCCTTTTATGTCTTTTAAGAAGAATGAACCATGACGAAAAACGCAAAACCTGTATATCAACGTATACTATTGAAACTGAGTGGTGAAGCACTACAAGGTGATGAAGGTTTTGGTATCAATGCAAGCGTTCTTAATCGCATGGCGCAGGAGATAAAAGAACTGGTTGAGTCGGGTGTTCAGGTAGGTGTAGTTATTGGTGGTGGTAACCTATTTCGTGGCGCAGGTTTGGCAATGGCAGGTATGAATCGTGTTGTAGGCGATCATATGGGCATGTTAGCGACCGTGATGAATGGCTTAGCAATGCGTGATGCGCTGCACCGTACCTATGTTAATGTACGCCTTATGTCATCCATTTCCCTAAATGGCGTGTGTGACAACTATAGTTGGATTGAAGCGATAAGCCTACTACGTAATAACTGCGTGGTAATTTTCTCTGCCGGCACTGGAAATCCATTCTTTACTACAGATTCGGCAGCATGCTTGCGTGGGATTGAAATAAAAGCAGACGTAGTGCTAAAAGCAACCAAAGTTGACGGCGTCTACTCAGACGATCCACTTAAAAAACCAGATGCAATGTTGTATAATCAAATCTCATATGATGAAGTTTTGGAAAAAGATCTAAAAGTAATGGATTTAACAGCCTTTACACTAGCACGTGATCATCAGCTGCCGATCCGTATATTTAATATGAATAAACTTGGCGCATTACGTCGCATTATCATGGGTGAAAAAGAAGGTACCCTTATTACATATTAATACTTAAGGTAAGATAAATAAGGTGTATTTTATGTTAGAGCGTTAGGTGCCACCTACTTTCTTACTATTTAGGCTAATCACTTAACGGCGTTACCCTTTCGTCATCGTCGGAAGGGATAGGTTAAACCTCATCAAAGGGTTTTAACGTGATTAACAAAATCAAAAAAGATACTAAAATACGTATGGACAGATACGTCGAAGCATTTAAAAACAGTATTAGTAAAGTGCACACTGGTCGTGCTTCGCCTTCACTTCTCGACAGTATTATCGTTAAATACTACGGCACACCTACACCGCTGCGTCAGCTCGCTTCTGTGACTGTAGAAGACTCCCGCACGTTGAAGATTAACGTGTTCGACCTCTCGATGGTCACAGCAGTAGAAAAAGCTATTATGGCTTCCAATCTCAGCCTGCACCCAAGGTCAGCAGGTACCGATATCCATGTTCTACTGCCTATTTTAACCGAGGAACGCCGTAAAGATTTGATTAAAATTGTACGTGCAGAAGCTGAGCAAAGTCGTGTTTCCGTACGTAATGTGCGTCGTGATGCCAACGACAAAGTTAAAAAAGTTTTATTGAAAAATAAAGATATCAGCGAGGATGAAGAGCGGCGTACTCAGGAAGAGATTCAGAAAATGACCGATGCAGACATCAAAAATATCGATTCGCTGCTGGCCGAAAAAGAGAGGGAGTTGATGGAGTTCTGAGTCTTATTAGTTTTTCTCTTTACCTAAAGGGGTCTGGTATAAAAACGCCGTTCAGAGCTATGTTCATTGTGAATATAGCTCTAGCGGCGTTTTACATTATGCTTCCATGAAAACGGATAAATTCGAAGACTTTATAAGGTAAAGCTTAATGAAGCGATTAACTTTGCTGGGTTCCACTGGTTCGATCGGCGCTAGCACGTTATCAGTGGTACGCGCCAATCCTGAACTTTATAAAATTACTGCGCTGGTCGCTGGGCAAAATGTCTCGCTGATGGCGGAACAGTGTCAGGTTTTTCAACCGCGTTATGCGGCTATGGCGGATGAAGCATCCGCACAGTCGCTTCATGAAAAATTGAAAGCATTAAACGTATCAACCGAAGTACTCTGTGGGCTACAAGCTGCCTGCGAGCTAGCAGCGCTTGGCGAGGTCGATCAAGTAATGGCAGCCATTGTCGGCGCATCGGGTTTGCTGCCGACAATGGCTGCCATTCGTGCTGGGAAAAGTGTGTTACTCGCCAATAAAGAATCCCTTGTTACCTGTGGTCTTTTATTTATGAAGGCGGCACGCCATCATGCGGCTCAGTTGTTACCTGTGGACAGCGAACACAATGCAATTTTTCAGAGTTTACCTGCTTCTATACAGCATCAGTTAGGATACGCTGATCTTAGAAAAAATGGGATTGAGTCTATTATTCTTACAGGATCGGGTGGTCCTTTTCGCGACATACCTCTAGCAGAACTAGTGAAGATGTCGCCCGATCAAGCTTGCGCGCATCCGAATTGGTCGATGGGAAGTAAAATCTCTGTCGATTCGGCCACTATGATGAATAAAGGTCTCGAATATATTGAAGCGCGTTGGTTATTTAACGCTACTGCTACACAAATGGAGGTGATCTTGCATCCGCAGTCAATAATTCATTCCATGGTGCGCTACTGCGATGGCAGTGTATTGGCTCAGCTTGGTTCACCGGATATGCGCACTCCTATTGCACATTGCATGGCCTGGCCCGCGCGTATTTCGGCTGGTGTAACACCGCTAGACTTTACCAGTATGTCTGCGCTTACTTTCTCTGAACCCGACTTCGTCCGCTATCCTTGCTTAAGACTAGCTATTGAAGCGTGTGAGGTAGGACAAGCGGCAATTATTACGCTCAGTGCAGCCAATGAAGTTGCGGTGACGGCCTTTTTAGACAAACAGATTCGATTTACTGACATCGCGGCTCTTAACAGTGAGATACTATCGGCTCAAGCGTTTCCCGAACCAGATTCAGTAGATGCCGTATTGGAAATTGACCAAGCCGCACGTACCAAAGCAACAGAGACATTACCACGTTTCGTGACATTGCGTTAATTCAAGCAGCTATTTATTCTCATGTAGTAATCGTTGTATAATGACTAGGTTGCGTTCCGATGCACCTCGCCTTTTTAAGAGAAAGGCGAGGTGGGTACCGAGGCAATATATTCAGAAACTAAAGCATTTCTGATAATAGGAATTAATGACGCATTATGTTGTCTAATACACATAGAACGAACAATAATCAGCAGGAAATTGTGCCGCGTCATATTGCCATTATTATGGATGGCAACGGTCGTTGGGCTAAAAATCAGGGGAAAATGCGTATTGCCGGCCATAAGGCAGGCATAAAGGCTGTGCGTCGTTCTATCAGTTTTGCAGTTATCAATAATATTGAAGCACTTACTCTCTACGCTTTTAGCAGTGAAAACTGGAGTCGACCAGCCCAAGAAATCACGGCGCTGATGAGGCTATTCGTTCGGGCTCTCGATAGCGGAATAAAAAGCCTACACGAACATAACGTGCGTGTCCGTATTATAGGTGATATGAGCCGTTTTAGTAATCTTATTCAGGAGCGTATTCGTTACGTTGAGAAATTAACTCAGCAAAATAGTGGACTCATTCTCAATATCGCTGCTAATTATGGAGGACGTTGGGATATTATTCAAGGAGTTAAAAAACTTGCAGAACAAGTTAAGAACGGATTGTTGCGTCCAGAAAAGATCACTGAAGAAATACTATCTATGCATCTTTGCATACAGGAACTTGTTCCAGTGGATTTAGTGATAAGAACTGGGGGAGAACATCGGATTAGTAACTTCCTGTTGTGGCAAATTGCCTATGCTGAGTTGTATTTTACAGACGTTTTATGGCCTGATTTTAATGAACACGCTTTTAAAGGTGCGTTGAATGCATTTTCTCTTCGGGAACGTCGTTTTGGTGGTACCGCCCCAGGCGGTGTCTGAGTAAACGTGGGGTAACCTTTGTTAATGTCTCGTCTGATTGTTGCACTCATTCTAATACCATTAGTTATTGGGGGGTTATTCTGGTTACCTCCTGTTGGTTTTGCGATTACGATAATGATTATCTGTATGCTGGGAGCATGGGAATGGGGCCAACTAGCTGGTATAGCACCGCGGCAGCGTATCTTACTGCCTATATTGTACGGTCTGCTGCTAACAGCAATGCTCTTTACTCTACACTTTGACCAGCGTGACATACATCTGATGAAGGTTGCCCCCTTGATTTGGCTGGCATGGTGGGTGGTGGCGCTATGCTTAGTGCTCTCCTATCCAAAATCAGCATCCTTGTGGCGCCATTCACGTTCTTTACGCTTGTGTTTTGGTATGCTCACACTTACCCCTTTTTTTTGGGGGATGATAGCTCTCCGTCAATATTGCTACAACAGAGATCACTATATCGGTTCATGGTGGCTGCTTTTTATCATGTTTATGGTCTGGGGAACAGATTCAGGAGCCTACATATTTGGTAAATTGTTCGGGCAACATAAATTAGCGCCAAAAGTATCGCCAAGAAAAACTTGGGAAGGTTTTTGGGGAGGTATTACTTCCTCAGTGCTGTTAGCTTGGCTATTTACCATCTTTACGCCATTGAATATTTCTGCCAGGACATTGATGGTTTTCACCTTATTAGCACCGCTTTCTTCGGTATTAGGCGACCTGACAGAAAGTATGTTTAAACGTGAAGCGAAAATTAAAGACAGTAGTAACTTGATTCCGGGTCATGGCGGAATTCTAGATCGAATCGACAGTTTGACTGCCGCGGTACCAGTTTTTGCCTGTTTACTGTTGCTAGTGTTCCATACCCTCTGAGGACAGGCGTAGATGCTAAGTATGCTGTGGAGTTTTGTCGCCTTTATTATTGCTATTGGAGTGCTGATTACAGTCCATGAGTGTGGACACTTTTTGGTGGCACGTAGCTGCGGTGTGCGTGTAGAGGGTTTTTCGATTGGGTTTGGCAAGGCAATCTGGCACTGCCGAGATCGTCGTGGCACTAAATATGTTATCGCGATGATCCCGCTTGGGGGATATGTAAAAATGCTCGACGAGCGAACACAAAATGTTCCTCCTGAGATATGCCATCAAGCATTTAACAACAAAGCAGTCTGGCAGCGTGCTTCAATTATTGCCGCTGGTCCCGTTGCTAATTTTATTTTTGCTGTATTTGCTTACTGGATCGTTTTTCTCTATGGCGTACCTGGTATAAGACCGGTAGTCGGAGAAATTTTGAACGATTCTGTGGCAGAGAAAGCGCAAATTATCAGCGGGATGGAACTTAAAGCGGTAGATGGTATCGAAACGGCTGACTGGGATGCTGTACGTATGGCGCTAATTAACAAAATCGGTGCTACACACACTGTACTGACTATCTCTAACTTTGGCGAAAAAACGACGCAGCAGAAGGAAGTGGACCTACAGAAATGGGTCTTCGATCTAGACAAAGAAGATCCAATTCTAGCACTTGGCATTCGACCATACGGTCCTAAAATTGAAACTACACTGACTGAAGTTCAGGAAAATTCGCCAGCAAGCGTCGCTGGGTTACAAGCAGGTGATAGGATCATTAAAGTCGATGGTCAGCTTTTAACACAATGGCAAACTTTTGTCACACAAGTACGGGATCATCCAGGTAAAAATATGGATCTAGAAATTGATCGCAGCGGTGAGGTATTACATTTAACTTTAACGCCTCAAGCTAGGTTAGGCGCAAAGCTAGAAGGTTTTGCAGGAGTAGTCCCGCATGTTATACCGTTACCGAACGCATATAAAATAATAAAGCAGTATGACATATTTGCAGCTATTAGTCAGGCTAGCCAAAAAACTTGGCAACTAATGAAATTAACTCTTTCCATGTTGTATAAATTAATGAACGGTGATGTAAAGATTAATAACCTTAGCGGTCCGATTTCAATTGCGCAAGGTGCAGGATTATCTGCAGAATACGGGATGATTTATTATTTGATGTTTTTGGCGTTGATTAGCGTTAACCTTGGAATTATTAACCTTTTCCCTTTGCCTGTGTTAGATGGTGGACATTTGCTTTTTTTGGCGATAGAAAAGATGAAAGGTGGGCCCGTGTCCGAGAGAGTTCAAAACTTCAGTTATCGTATTGGCTCAATACTGCTGGTGTTATTAATGGGGCTTGCACTTTTCAATGATTTTTCACGTCTGTAATAGTTGGAAAGAACACAGGCGCAGGATATGCTAGGAAAATGCGTAATAGACGATGGCGATAAAAAAGTTGTGTATATCCTTGCTGCTTTTTTTTAGCAGCACCACTGTTTATGGTACAGATGATTCCATAATAGATGATTTCGTGATAAAAGATATTCATTTCAAAGGATTACAGCGAGTTAGTATAGGCTCAATTCTGCTGAGCATGCCGGTAAGGATTGGTGATGAAGTGAATAATGAGGATATTAAAGATACTGTTTTCTCGTTATTTTCCACCGGAAACTTTGATGATGTTCAAGTCTTACGCGATAATGACACGCTTATTGTTCAAGTTAAAGAACGCCCTACTATTGCCAGCATTAGATTTACCGGCAATAGAGGAGTAAAAAAAGAAAACCTCAAGAAGAATCTTGAGGTTTTCGGCGTACGTGTGGGCGAAGTGCTCGACCGTACCATGCTATCTTCAATTGAGAAAGGACTTGAAGATTTCTACTATAGCGTGGGTAAATATTCCACTAAAGTAAGAGTGAAGGTTAGACCGTTACCGCGCAATCGTGTAGCGCTAAATCTGATATTTACAGAAGGTATTTCTGCCAAAATTCAGCAAATAAATTTTGTTGGTAACGAAACTTTTAGTTCACAAATACTGCGCACCCGCTTTCAGTTACGTGATGAAGTTCCATGGTGGAATATGATAAGTGATCGTCATTATCAGAAGCAGAAACTGGTGGGTGATCTTGAACGCTTACGTAGTTTCTACCTTGATCGCGGTTATGCTCGTTTCAGCATCACTTCGGCGCAGGTTACTTTAGAGCCTAATAAAAAAAGCCTCTATGTTACACTAGGTATTTTCGAGGGAGAACAGTACAAAATTTCTGGAGTTGTTATCGATGGCAATACGGCAGGTCACTTGGCAGAAATTAAGCGTTTAACAAAAATTCCATTGGGCAAACTCTATAACGCTAGTAAAGTAAGTCAAATAGAAGAGTCTATCAAGAAATTGCTGGGGCGCTATGGTTACATTTATCCAAGCGTGATAACACGGCCGCAAGTTAGTATAAGTAAGAAAACTGTAAATCTGCATATCAGCATAGATGCCGGCAACCGCTACTATGTGCATAAAGTGCGCTTTAAAGGGAATAACATTTCGAAAGACACGGTACTGCGTCGCGAGATGCGTCAGATGGAAGGTGCATGGCTGGGCAGCGACTTAGTAGAAAAAGGTAAAAACCGACTTTACCGTACCAGCTATTTTGACAATGTGGATGTTGACATCCAACGAGTGCCAGGATTGTCCAACCAAGTTGACGTGATTTACAAGGTAACAGAACGCAATACTGGCAACCTTAAATTCGGCATGGGATATGGTACTGGAAGCGGTCTCACTTTTCAGATCGGTTTAGCTCAGGATAACTGGTTAGGTACTGGCAACAAGGTAAGCCTCACCGGCGTCAGAAACAACTATCAGACCTATGTTGAGCTATCAGAAACTGATCCATACGTGACGGTGCACGGCGTTAGTTTTGGAAATCGCGTTTTCTATAATAAATTTAAAGCAAATGAAGCGCAACTATCCGACTATTCTAACGAGAGTTACGGAATGGATAGCACGTTAGGCTTTCCAATTAATGAAAATAATACTCTGCGTTTAGGGTTAGGCTACGTGCATAATGGCCTCTCTAATATGAAGCCGCAGGTGGCGATGCGCCGCTACTTCGAATCCGTTAACAATAATGAGAAATTTAAAGAAGAAAGGAAATTCTTTACAAATGATGCCACCTTTAACTACGGGTGGACGTATAGCACCTTGGATCGCCCCTTCTTCCCTAATATGGGTCACTGGGTTAACCTAAGCAGTAAAATCACGATTCCAGGATCAGATAATAGTTTCTATAGAGCAATGCTGGATACCCATCAGTATATATCGCTTACAAAAGATCATTCTTGGGTACTGCTAGGTCGTGGTCGAATTGGTTATGGCGATGGTCTAGGTGGCAAACAGATGCCTTTTTATGAGAACTTTTACGCAGGTGGAACCAGCACAGTACGCGGCTTCCGATCCAACACTATCGGTCCGAAAGCAGCTTATTATTACACTGCGTTGTCGAAATGTTTTCAGAACAATAAGGATCTCTTCTTATGTAAGTCAAGCGATGCGGTAGGAGGAGATGCCGTAGCGGTTGCCAGCCTAGAACTGCTTACTTTTCCACCGTTCCTGAGCGATAAATATTCACATTCAGTGCGTACTTCGCTGTTCGTGGATGCCGGGACTGTTTGGGATACCAAATGGCAAAATACGATTGCAACCTCTGCAGCTGGTATCCCAGATTATAGCAATCCAAACAATATACGCGTTTCGATTGGTGTTGCGCTACAGTGGATATCTCCAATGGGACCGCTAATCTTCTCCTATGCACAGCCAATCAAGAGAGCAGAAGGGGATAAATCAGAACAGTTTCAATTTTATATAGGCAAAACTTGGTAAGGTTTCAAGCACAGCAGCACAATCTGAAATGTTCTTACCGAACTGCAGATGATGGTGTTCTCTAGTAAATACTGTGTCGTTGATACAAACATTGATGGTAAGGAGTTTATAATGAAAAAGTTGTTATGTGCTTCATGCCTTAGTCTTGCTTTAGCAGTTTCTACAGGTACTCAGGCTGCTGACAAAATTGCAGTAGTCAACATGTCCAGTATTTTTCAACAGTTACCGCAACGTGCAACTGTTGCTAAACAATTAGAAAACGAATTCAAAGGACGTGCGACTGAACTACAGATCCAGGAACGAGATCTACAAACCAAAATGCGGCGTCTGCAGCACAATCATTCAGCTATAAAGGCCAACGAGCGTAGTCGTATGGAAAAAGACATTATATCTCAGCGCGAAGCCTTTTCCTCTAAAGCTCAGGCTTTTGAAGAAGATAACAGGCGTCGTCAAATAGAAGAACGTAATAAGATAATGAATCGTATTCAGGACGCCGTAAGGAAAGTAGCGAGAAAACAGGGTTATGAGGTAGTAATCGACGCTACTGCTGTAGCTTACGCATCTAATTCGAAAGATATTACCGCTGATGTATTGAAACAGGTTAAATAATTGATGTCATTAATGCGATTGGCTGATTTGGCACAACAGTTTGATGCAGAATTATACGGAGATGGTGAGATTGCCATCTCTAGTATTGCTTCTATGCAATCTGCCCAAACCGGCCAAATCACGTTTCTTAGTAACAGTCGCTACCGCGAGCAGCTTTTACAGTGTCGGGCATCAGCTGTGGTATTGACGGAAGCAGATATGAAGTGGTGTCATACAGCTGTACTAGTGGTGAAAAATCCTTATCTAACCTATGCACGCATGGCTCAGTTGTTGGATACGACACCGCAGCCTGCGCAGAACATTGCGCCCAGTGCAGTGATCCATCCTAGTACAGTGCTGGGACAGCATGTCTCTATTGGTGCCAATGCAGTGATCGAATCTGATGTTGTACTGGGTGATAACGTAATGATTGGTGCAGGCTGCTTTGTCGGTAAAAAAACTCGAATCGGCAATAACAGCCGTCTCTGGGCCAATGTCACGATCTACCATGAAATTGAAATTGGTCGGAATTGTTTGATTCAGTCAGGTACGGTGATTGGTGCGGACGGATTCGGCTATGCTAACGATAATGGTAAGTGGGTGAAAATCCCTCAGCTTGGCGCTGTAATTATAGGTGATCACGTAGAAATTGGATCCTGTACTACCATTGATAGAGGTGCGTTGGATAACACTCTAATCGGCAATGGTGTTATCATAGATAACCAGTGTCAAATTGCACATAATGTGGCCATTGGCGATAATACTGCAGTTGCAGGTGGTGTAATTATGGCGGGTAGTTTGAAGATTGGTCGATACTGTATTATTGGTGGCGCTAGCGTCATTAACGGTCACATGGAAATTTGTGATAAGGTGACTGTTACCGGCATGGGTATGGTTATGCGGCCTATCACAGAGCCTGGAGTATACTCATCGGGTATTCCGCTTCAACCTAACAAAACTTGGCGTAAAACTGCAGCGTTGGTGATGCACATTGATGATATGAGCAAGCGCTTAAAGGCCATAGAGCGAAAAATTAGTAGCAAAGACGAATAAATTTCATATATGTGTGACTTCTCTCTAATAAAAATTTCTAAGTAGGAAGTTAGGCGCCATCGAACAGATTTCGGCCTGCAGAGGATCGTATTGATACTATGCAGGCCGTATTATTGATGTCATCGTATTTTTAGGATAGGAAGAGTATTTTGACTACTGAAACTCATGCTCTGAAAATTGAAGAAATTTTAGAGCTTCTGCCTCACCGCTATCCTTTTTTGCTGGTCGATCGTGTGCTGGAATTTGAAGAACATAAATATCTTCGCGCAGTAAAGAACGTCTCTGTAAACGAACCGTTTTTCCAGGGGCATTTCCCTGGTAAACCGATTTTTCCTGGCGTTCTTATCCTCGAAGCGATGGCGCAAGCTACAGGTATCCTGGCATTTAAAAGCGTTGGGAAATTGAAGATAGGCGAAACTTATTATTTTGCTGGTATCAACGCAGCCCGTTTCAAACGCCCGGTAGTGCCGGGCGATCAAATGATCATGGAAGTAACTTTCGAGAAAACCCGACGAGGTTTAACGCGCTTTAAAGGCATAGCTACCGTTGACGGAAGAATTGTCTGTGAAGCGATCATGATGTGTGCCCGTAGCCGGGAGGCATAATGTGTGATTAATTCCATTGCTACTATTCATCCTAGTGCCATTATCGAAGATGGGGCGGTTATTGGTCCTAATGTTCAAATTGGTCCATTCTGTTTTATTGGCGCACATGTAGAAATTGGTGAAGGTACAGTCCTAAAATCTCATGTAGTCATCAACGGCCATTCGAGAATCGGGAAATATAACCAGATTTATCAGTTCGCTTCTCTTGGTGAGGTGAATCAAGATCTTAAATATTCTGGAGAATCAACGCGCATTGAAGTAGGCGATCGCAACCGCATTCGTGAAAGTGTAACTATTCATCGAGGGACCGTGCAGGGCGGTGGTATTACGACAGTTGGCAGCGATAACTTACTAATGGTTAATGTGCATATTGCGCACGACTGTGTGATTGGGAACCGCTGCATCTGCGCCAATAACGCTACATTGGGAGGTCACGTTACCGTAGACGACTTTGCAATTATAGGTGGCATGACAGCAGTGCATCAGTGGTGTACTATAGGTGCGCATGTGATGATCGGCGGTTGTTCGGGGGTAGTGCAGGATGTGCCACCGTACATTATCGCTCAGGGCAACCACGCGACACCTTTTGGTATCAACATAGAAGGGCTAAAACGGTGTGGCTTTAGCAAAGAAGCATTATATGCGATTCGCAATGCCTATAAGGTACTTTATCGCAGTAATAAAATGTTAGAGGAAGCAAAGCAGGAAATCAAAGTACTGGCGAAAAAACATAGCTCAGTGCAGCCATTCTACGACTTTTTTGCGCGTTCTACGCGCGGGCTAATTCGTTAATTTATGTCAGTGCGTCCTCTTACTGTAGCGATAGTAGCTGGAGAAACTTCCGGTGACATTCTTGGTGCCGGACTGATTCGTGCATTAAAAACCCGTCATCCTGACGCTAGATTTGTTGGCGTCTCTGGGCCGAGTATGCAGGCAGAAGGTTGCGAAACTTGGTATGAGATAGAAGAACTATCAGTTATAGGTATATTAGAAGTGCTAGGCCGATTACCGCGCCTGGTGAAAATCGGCTGTGATCTGACGCAGCGGTTCACTGAACTCAGGCCAGATGTTTTCGTCGGTATTGATGCGCCAGACTTTAATATTATTTTGGAGGGGAGGCTAAAGCGTAATGGTATCCGCACTATTCACTATGTTAGCCCCTCTATCTGGGCATGGCGCAAAAAGCGTGTCTTTAAAATTGGACGTAATACTCATTTAGTGCTCACCTTTTTACCGTTTGAAAAAGCTTTCTATGATCGCTTTCATGTACCCTGCCGCTTTATAGGGCACACTATGGCCGATGCAATACCGTTACAACCTGATAAACAGGCCACGCGCTTCAAGCTAGGAATTTCCGACCAGGCGCTTTGCCTTGCGCTGTTGCCCGGCAGTCGTCATACCGAAGTAGAATTGCTTAGCCCAGTCTTTTTAAAAACGGCGCTGCTGCTACGTGTTCGTTGGCCGTCCCTGGAGATTATAGTACCACTTGTCAATGAAAAACGACGTGCACAATTTAAACACATCAAAGAAAAAATCGCCCCTGAACTTCCTATACATCTGCTAGATGGTAAAGGTCGCGAGGCGCTTATTATAAGTGACGCTGCGATTTTAGCAGCGGGTACAGCTACGTTGGAGTGTATGTTAGCAAAATGTCCTATGGTAGTAGGTTATCGTATGAAGCCCTTTACCTTCTGGCTCGCTAAACGATTAGTAAAAACACCTTACATATCCCTCCCCAATTTACTGGCAGGACGAGAGCTAGTAAAAGAGCTATTGCAGGAAGATTGTGAGCCACATGCATTGGCAGCGGCGCTGGAGCTAATATTGCATGATGGCCCGACACGTGATGAACTATTCAATGTTTTCAGCGAATTGCATCAGCAGATTCGTTGTAATGCCGATGAGCAAGCGGCAGATGCCGTACTGGAGATTGCTAATGGCTAATTTTTTTTATCCTAATGGCTGCTTGATTGCTGGTGTTGACGAGGTAGGGCGTGGTGCCCTAGTGGGCCCAGTCATCACATCGGCAGTAATCCTCGATCCTTCTAATGTAATCAAAAATCTGGCTGATTCGAAAAAACTATCGGAAAAACGGCGCCTATCTTTATTCAAAGAAATTAAAGATAAAGCTATTTTATGGAGTATCGGTCGGGCAGACTCGGAAGAGATCGATAACCTTAATATCCTGCGTGCTACTATGTTAGCAATGCAACGGGCGGTAGCAAATTTAGCATTGACACCTGATTTCGTACTGGTGGATGGCAGTTGCTGTCCCACTCTACCAATGCCGTCGCAGGCAGTGGTAAAAGGTGATAGCTTAGTCGCTGAAATCAGCGCAGCATCGATTATAGCTAAAGTAACTAGAGACCGTGAAATGGCAGAGCTGGATCTGCTTTTTCCTGAGTATTGCTTCGCGCAGCACAAAGGCTATCCAACCGCACTACATGTAAAGAAACTAATGCAACACGGCGCTACTTCGTGGCATCGTCGCAGCTTTGCACCGGTGCATAACGCTATCACTAAAATCGACGGATTGCCAGCTAGTCAGCCAGCTACGCTTCAGTAATTCACTGCTGTTTTTTACCTGGAAACTAACATGGTCCAACCCCGTTTTATACATCTGCGTGTCCACAGTGATTACTCTATGGTCGATGGTCTGGCTAAAATTGGGCCTCTGGTCAAAAAGGCGTCTGCATTAGGTATGCCGGCTATTGCTCTTACGGACTTTACTAATCTATGCGGTCTGATACGTTTTTATGGTAGTGCGCATAGTGCTGGGATAAAACCGATTATTGGCGCAGACTTTAACGTTGCCAGCGATTTGATAAGCGATGAGCTAACGCAACTGACGGTACTGGCGGCTAATAATATTGGCTATCAAAATCTGATTCTATTAATTTCGCGTGCCTACCAGCGTGGGTATGGTATTGCTGGACCGGTTATTGATCGGAACTGGCTAGCTGAACTAGGTGAAGGGTTCATTCTGCTTTCTGGGGGACGTCGCGGCGACGTAGGACGCAGCCTGCTACGCGGAAATAGTACATTGGTCGCTCAGTGCTTAAGTTTTTATCAAGAGCATTTTCATGATCGC
The DNA here is from genome assembly GCF_009829915.1 of Pantoea sp. Nvir. Lineage (GTDB taxonomy): Bacteria > Pseudomonadota > Gammaproteobacteria > Enterobacterales > Enterobacteriaceae > Pantoea. Next base: position 136,199 of record NZ_SZZW01000004.1, read on the forward strand.
TATTACCTTGAATTAACTCGTACTGGTCGCGTAAACGAGGAAACCTACTTACATGCTGCGGTGGAGTTAGCTGTTACTGAAGGAGTGCCGGTAGTCGCTACGAACGAAGTTTGCTTCCTTAATGAAGATGATTTTGACGCACATGAAATACGGGTGGCCATCCATGATGGATGTACACTAGACGATCCCAAACGTTCTCAAAACTACAGTCCTCAGCAATATATGCGCAGCGAAGAGGAAATGTGTGAGCTTTTCTCGGATATCCCTGAAGCACTGGAAAATAGCGTAGAGCTTACTAAGCGTTGTAACGTTACAGTACCTCTTGGCCAGTACTTTCTGCCACGGTTCCCGACTGGCCACATGACTGTTGAAAAGTTTTTAGTAATGAAATCACGCGAAGGCTTGGAAGAACGTCTTCAGTTTCTTTTTTCTAATTTGACATTACGTACGCAGAAGCGTCCAGAATATAACAAACGTTTGGAAGAGGAACTTAATGTTATTAATCAGATGGGGTTCCCAGGTTACTTCCTAATTGTAATGGAATTTATACAGTGGTCAAAAGATAACGGCATTCCTGTTGGGCCGGGACGAGGATCTGGTGCAGGTTCATTAGTCGCTTACGCACTGAAAATTACTGATATTGATCCGCTGGCATTTGATCTACTGTTCGAACGGTTTCTTAACCCGGAACGCATTTCCATGCCTGATTTCGATATCGATTTCTGCATGGAGAACCGCGATCAAGTAATTGACCATGTTGCTGAAATTTATGGACGTGAAGCAGTTGCGCAGATCATTACCTTCGGGACTATGGCAGCTAAGGCAGTTATCCGCGACGTTGGCCGCGTACTAAACCATTCCTACGGTTTTGTTGATCGTATCTCTAAGCTAATTCCGCATGATCCTGGCATGACATTGAAAAAAGCTTTTACTGTCGAACCACAACTACTAGCAATGTACGAGAAGGACGAAGAAGTCAAAGTGCTGATAGATATGGCACATAAACTGGAAGGTGTAACGCGCAATGCCAGTAAACATGCAGGTGGCGTAGTGATTGCCCCAACTAAAATCACTGACTTCGCGCCTCTCTACTGCGATGAGCATGGTAATCATCCGGTAACACAGTTTGATAAGAATGATGTAGAAGATGTCGGACTAGTAAAGTTTGATTTCTTAGGCTTGCGTACTCTCAGTATCATTGATTGGGCACTGAAGATGATCAATCTATGTCGGGAGAAACAGAGTCTTCCTCCGATCGCCATCTCTGCCATTCCACTAGATGATAAAAAAAGTTTTGATATGCTGCAGCGTGCAGAAACTACGGCAGTATTTCAGCTTGAATCGCGCGGAATGAAAGATTTGATTAAACGCCTGAAACCTGACTGCTTTGAAGATATGATCGCTTTGGTAGCACTATTCCGACCTGGTCCTCTACAGTCAGGTATGGTAGATAACTTTATAGACCGTAAGCACGGTCGTGAAGTTATCTCCTATCCTGATATTCAGTGGCAGCATGAACGCTTGAAGATAGTGCTTGAACCTACTTACGGCATTATCCTTTACCAAGAACAGGTAATGCAAATTGCCCAGGTACTTTCTGGATATACGCTAGGTGGCGCTGACATACTACGGCGCGCTATGGGCAAGAAAAAACCAGAAGAGATGGCGAAGCAACGCTCAGTGTTTAAAAAGGGCGCAGAAAAGATGGGCATTGATGGTGAACTGTCAATGAAAATCTTCGATTTAGTTGAGAAGTTTGCTGGCTATGGATTCAATAAATCGCATTCTGCTGCATATGCTCTAATTTCCTACCAGACACTGTGGTTAAAAGCGCACTATCCTGCTGAATTTATGGCAGCAGTGATGACCGCTGATATGGATAATACTGAGAAGGTGGTGGGGCTGGTGGATGAATGCTGGCGTATGGGGCTGAAAGTGCTACCGCCTGACATTAACTCCGGACTCTATCAGTTCCACGTCAACGACAACGGCGAGATTGTTTATGGCATCGGAGCAATTAAAGGTGTCGGTGAAGGACCAATCGAGGCGATTATTCAGGCACGTAACCAGAACGGCTACTTTCGTGAGTTATTCGATCTTTGTGCGCGTACTGATACTAAAAAGATCAACCGCCGTGTGATGGAAAAGCTAATAATGTCTGGCGCCTTTGATCGTCTTGGTCCGCACCGTGCGGCACTGATGAGTTCGCTTGGTGACGCTCTTAAAGCAGCAGAGCAGCACTTTAAGGCAGAGTTAATAGGCCAGGCCGATATGTTTGGTGTACTGACTAAAGAGCCAGAACAGGTAGAGAAATCCTATGCTAGCGCATTGCCATGGACGGAACAGGTACAGCTTGATGGCGAACGTGAAACTCTTGGCCTTTACCTTACTGGCCATCCTATTAATCAGTATTTAAAAGAGATTGAGCGATATGTGAACGGTAGGCGTTTGAAGGATATTCATCCTACAGAGCGTGGTGAAATTACCGTTGCTGCCGGTCTAGTAGTCGCTGCGCGCGTGATGGCCACCAAGCGCGGAAGCCAAATTGGTATCTGTACTTTAGACGACCGTTCCGGTCGGCTAGAAGTGATATTATTTACTGATGTATTAGAAAAATACAGAAAGTTTTTAGAAAAAGATCGTATTCTAATCGTGAGCGGACAGGTCAATTTCGATGACTTTAGTAGCTGCCTTAAAATGACAGCTCTCAAAATTATGGACATTAATGAAGCACGCGAAAAATACGCGCGTGGACTTGCTATATCGCTGACCGACAGGCAAATTGATGACCAACTATTAAACCAGCTCCGTCAATATCTAGAGCACCATCGCTCAGGGACAATTCCTGTGAATCTTTATTATCAAAAAGTTGATGCACAAGTAAAGATATGCTTTGGTGCAGCGTGGCGGGTTTCACCTAACGATTGTTTACTCAAAGAGTTGCGTTCGTTGATAGGGTTGGAGCAGGTTAAATTAGAGTTTGACTGAAATAGGAACATTATGAGCCTTAATTACCTAGATTTTGAACGGCCAATTGCTGAACTTGAAGCAAAAATAGATTCACTTACCTCAATTGGCCATCATGATGATGAAAAAATTAATCTAGATGAAGAGGTGCAGCGTCTACGCGGAAAAAGCGTAGAATTAACACGTAAAATCTTTGCCGATTTAGGTGCATGGCAGATTGCACAACTAGCACGTCATCCGCTGCGTCCTTATACGCTGGATTATATTGGTAACGTTTTTTGTGATTTTGACGAGCTGGCTGGTGATCGAGCTTATGCTGATGATAAAGCGATTATTGGTGGTATTGCCCGTTTAGATGGACGCCCTATGATGGTTATTGGTCATCAAAAAGGTCGTGAAATAAAAGAGAAAATTCGTCGTAATTTTGGTATGCCAGCCCCTGAAGGCTATCGTAAAGCGCTACGCTTGATGCTGATGGCTGAGCGTTTTAAAATGCCGCTGATCACTTTTATTGATACGCCGGGTGCGTATCCTGGCCTAGGCGCAGAAGAACGTGGCCAGTCGGAGGCGATTGCTCGCAACTTACGCGAGATGTCAGGTTTGAAAATTCCGGTTATTTGTACAGTGATCGGAGAAGGTGGTTCAGGCGGTGCGCTAGCAATTGGCGTCGGAGATAAAGTGAACATGCTGCAATATAGCACTTACTCGGTCATATCTCCAGAAGGATGCGCCTCAATTCTGTGGAAAAGCGTGGATAAAGCACCGTTGGCGGCGGAAGCAATGGGAATTACGGCTGATCGTTTAAAAGAACTGAAGCTGATCGACTCTATTATCCCAGAACCGCTGGGTGGTGCTCATCGCCAGCCGGTGAATATGGCTCTATCATTGAAAAAGCAATTGTTGATAGATCTTGCTGAGCTTGACATGCTGAATAATGAAGAGCTACTGAATCGTCGTTATAAACGTCTGATGAGCTACGGGTACTCCTGATAGTAATCTGATTGCATATTGAATGGATTATGAACAAAGGAACGAAGATATCTGGTCCACTTGATTTTTCTTTTACAGAGCGAGAAAGAATTCCTATATCAATCATAGCATGATCCTATCCTTGTCCTATCCTTAGATAGGGTTGTCAATGCACATGAAAAAGAGGAGAGGTGCGCAATTGAATATTCTCGCGAATATGAGATTATACGACATCTGGCATAAAGAAGAACCGAAGTATGATCTACATAAGATGCTATCTTTGCAGGATTTTCAGTTTATCTATCCAAAAAATATTGGAGATCTGCTAAAATTGATAGAACATAACCCACGTATTTGTGGCGTTATTTTTAATTGGGATACGCATAACAGCTTGAAACTCTGCGCCGATATTAGTCATCTTAACGAGTACCTACCTCTCTATGCCTTTATTAAAACCTATTCGAAGTTGAATGCGAGCGTCAATGACATGCACATGACATTGCATTTTTTCGAATATGAGCTGAACTCGGCTGAGGATGTTGCTTTGCATATCCGCAAGTATACTGATGACTACATCGATCATATAACCCCGCCACTTACAAAAGCTCTTTTTAGGTATGTGAAAGAGGATAAATATACTTTTTCTACTCCAGGTCATATGGGCGGCGCCGCCTTTAAGAAAAGCCCTGTCGGGAGTCTTTTCTATGATTTTTTCGGTGCCAACACATTAAAGGCTGATATTTCAATTTCTGTGAAGGAACTCGGTTCATTGCTCGATCATACTGGACCGCATTTGGAAGCTGAAAAGTACATCGCCAGAACTTTTGGAGCAGAACAGAGCTATATAGTGACCAACGGTACGTCGACCTCAAATAAAATAATCGGCATGTATGCCGTACCAGCTGGTAGCACGGTTTTAATCGATCGCAATTGTCATAAATCGCTAGCCCATTTACTCATGATAAGTGATATTATACCGATCTGGCTGAAGCCAACTCGCAATGCATTAGGTATTCTAGGGGGCATACCTAAACGAGAATTTTCTCGCGTAAATATCAAGAAAAAAGTAATTAGCACTGCACGAGCTAGTTGGCCAGTCCATGCGGTTATTACTAATTCGACTTATGATGGCCTATTATATAACACTCAGTACATCAAGCAAACTTTAGATGTCTCTTCAATCCATTTCGACGCTGCTTGGGTGCCCTATACCAATTTCCATGTAATTTATACTGGGAAAAGTGGAATGAGTGGCGAGCGTACACCCGGTAAGGTGATCTATGAAACCCAGTCAACGCACAAACTACTGGCTGCTTTCTCACAAGCTTCACTGATCCATATTAAAGGAGATTACGACGAGCACACCTTTAACGAAATTTATATGATGCATACTACTACTTCACCTAATTACGCAATTGTGTCGTCAATTGAAATAGCTGCCGCTATGCTGCATGGTAATCCAGGTAAACAGTTGATCAACCACTCGATAGAACATGCACTGCACTTTCGTCAAGAAATCAAGAGATTACGAGAAGCATCTGATGGTTGGTTTTTTGATATCTGGCAACCTGAATATGTAGCCAAAGCTGAATGCTGGCCGATTCAGCCAGGATGCGAGAATTGGCATGGCTTTACTCAGGCGGATGCTAATCATATGTATCTTGATCCTATTAAGGTCACTATTTTAACACCGGGTATGCACTATCTCGGCGAAATGGATGAAGAGGGCATTCCTGCTGCGCTAGTAGCAAAATTTCTCGAAGAGCGCGGAATTGTGATAGAAAAAATAGGGTTTTATAACCTCTTATTTCTTTTTAGTATCGGTATCGGTGATACCCAGGCAATGAGTTTGGTGTTTTGCCTGACGGAATTTAAGCGTGCTTACGATCTTAATCTTTATGTGAAAAATATGTTTCCGAATCTTTATAGTAAATATCCTAACTTCTATTATAATATGCATGTCCAGACACTGGCGCATGGAATCCACCAGCTAATCCGCAAGTATGATTTATCACACCTTATGCTGAAAGCGTTCGAGGTATTGCCGGAGATGAAGATGACGCCGCACCAAGCGTTACAGAATCAAGTACAAGGCAAGATAGAAACAGTGGATCTTAGACAATTGATTGGGCGCGTTTCGGCCAACATGATCCTACCTTATCCGCCTGGTGTGCCACTAGTGATGCCAGGTGAGATGATCACTGAAGAGAGCCGTACAGTGCTTGATTTTCTTCTAATGCTCTGTACCGTTGGACGCTGCTATCCAGGATTCGAAACTAATATTCAAGGCGCAATGCTCACGGAAAGGGGTGACTATCTTGTACGAGTATTAAAAACAACATATTCTAGTTGAAAAAGTAGTGACTTTAGAACACACAGCTTATTGCAAGGTTGCATAGCTAAGGCATTAGTCGTAATTAGAGAAAATACAGATGGATAAGTGATTCATGAAAGGCTTAAAGTCAGTAAACTCAATCTATCTTTTATAGATTATCGCCTTTAGCAGAGCAGAGTATATAAGATATTCTAAAGAACCTATAGCCCCTGATATTTAATGTTTAATCAAATAGGAATTAATCGCGTGGTGCTATACAGAAAGGTGTACCTTGTACGTGCTGTTCCGTATTGATTAGTGAAAAAGAAAAGCAATGCAGTTCTTTTTAGAGAGGATTCTTTGTTACTTAAGTGGTATTGGGTGTAAAATAGCTCATAATAGGTCCTATACGACGTTCCTAATGCTGAAGCATGTCTTATGTCTTTATCTCATCTTACCTCTCTATTACCCACTGATGCCGCTCTGGTTGTTGCATTAAGTGGCGGTCTCGATTCTACGGTTTTACTACATCAGCTTGTTCGTTGGCGGCAGATGCATCCACAAACGTGCTTACGGGCGCTGCATGTTCACCATGGATTAAGTCCTAACGCCGATAGTTGGGCAGCATATTGCCTTGCTCTTTGTAAAGAGTGGCAGTTATGCTGCGAGGTGTTGCACGTAGTCGTTGATTCACACAGAAAGGAGGGTATTGAGGGAGCAGCGCGTAACGTACGTTATCGGGCGCTAACAGCGGCAATGCAGCCGTATGAAATACTGCTGACGGCGCAACATCTTGATGATCAGTGCGAAACTTTGATTCTGGCGCTAAAACGTGGAAGTGGCGTTACCGGCCTAGCGGCGATGCCGGTTCGTTTAGTACGTGGTGGCTACCAACTACTGCGTCCTCTGCTTAGCCATTCACGCAAACAACTCGAATTTTACGCGCGGCAACACCATCTTCGTTGGATCGAAGATGAAAGCAATCAGGAAATCCGGTATGATCGAAGTTTTTTGCGCCAACATTTGCTTCCTAAATTAATGGAACGATGGCCGCACTTCGCTAGGGCATGCTCGCGCAGTGCGGAACTTTGCGGTGAGCAGGAGCAGTTACTGAACGAGCTTCTTGCGGAGCAATTGGCTGAGTTAACGAATGCTAACGGTAGTCTCAATTTTACACCACTTTTACAAATGAGTGAAGCACGTGCTAATGCGCTATTGAGGCGCTGGATTGCTCAACAAAATGCGCCTATGCCATCACGCGCGGCGCTAACTTGTCTGCGCCGTGAGGTGATGCTAAGCTGTGATGAGGCACAGCCACGCTTGCGCTTTGGTCATGCAGAAGCACGGCGCTATCGTGGAATGCTTTACTGGATACCAGTACACGCCTCTTTACGCGACCAGCAACTTTTATGGGATTGTTATGATGATTTATTACAATTACCTCAGGGGCTTGGTGTATTACATGCAAAAAATACGTGTTCTGAATTACGGCAGCCTGAGCCTAATGAGCAAATTAGCATACGTTTTTACGCACAAGGCTACTTTCATATATTAGGTCGGGCTGGTGGCCGTAAGCTCAAGAAATTGTGGCAGGAACTTGCGGTGCCTCCTTGGGAGCGTGAACGTATTCCTCTGATCTTCTATAATCAAACACTTATTTGCGCACCAGGCCTATTCATTACTCGGCAGGGTGCTGCCGTTGATGAAAATGGTTGGCAGGTCATCTGGCAAAAATAAGATTACTTTAGATAGTAATATTAATATTACATAAAATAATTTAATATTGTTCTATATTAATATTAATGTTAACAGAATTACTGCTACTATGGTACGGAAGTGGTTCTTCTGTGGAAAAACCAAAAATGACCTTTTTTGTTACATTTAGCTCAATGTAACTACAGTATTTCTATTTTACTATTCTTTTAAATAAAGAATATTTTTATAGTGCTGACTTATTAGCGAATTTGTTAGGCATATCTACAAAATAGTATCCATAGTTTATGGATTTATTATCTTGGTGTAGTTCTAGATAAACAAACTTATTGTCTGTACTTAATTATTTCTTTATATTTTCCAGGTTTAAGATAATTACTGAGCTAATAATACCTTATTCCGTTTTTTAATTTTTAAAACATGATTCTGCAGAGGACTTATTTGTTTAGGTAATTTAATAATAAAATTAATATATATCAAAATATCTAAAAGCGAAAATTTTCTTATATTTACTAGTAAATAATATTATTTGGTTTTGAAAGTATGTTCATTATAATGATTTTCTATCATCCAATAGATATAAATATAGTCTAATAATGTAATATTATTCCTAATTTTTTATAAAGAAAATCTTGTATTGAACATAATGTTAGTAACAGATTGATGATGAAGAATAATGATACATCAGTCAAATATACGGGATTAAATTGTATACACATGTTCACAATACTAATATTAGTATATTGCTGTATGGCAGTGGTTCTAAGTTGATTAAAACTACAGGCAAGTAACTTTTCTATCTATTATGCCATTACTATCTTTATAGACAACCGCGACCTTTAGCTCATCTATCCCAGTATCTAAGAGAATCGTCATATTAATAATGATTATAGTTTTATCAGTTATCAATCATTTAATATTCTATGCCATATCTATGTTTAAGTTTAAATTATCGCGCTAGATAATCGGGATTATCAATAATTCTTAAAATTATTGATAGAATTTATTTCTAATGGAATCAGAATTCTAATATATGCACTATAATTAAATAGTATCTTCTTACCTGCTTTTCTTTTAGAGAAGGTAAAATCTTTTAGAGAAGGTAAAATTTAAATATGTAATAAAATAGCTTTGCTGCTCCTCCTTGTAAAGGCAGGACATCTTTTAACAGTAAAATTATTAAAATTTAAAAAATATTTTTACTCTTCTTAATTACCTGAATCTAGATTACTAGATATTTAGCTACACTAATGAAGATAGCATTTCTGATCTCTTTCTTTAAAGAAAAAAGACAGTTATTTAAGAAAATTAATTCTTCTTGTGAAGAACAAGATTTTACTTGATTTTTTCTTTATTTATTAATTTTTCGTAAAAATTTACTAAAAATAATTTAATAAAGATGATTTTCCATTGTTGATTAACGATTGATTTTAATTTTAAAAAAATCATTGTTATTTTTTAGGGAAAACGGGCAGGAGTATCCTGCCCGTTAAAAGGTCACTCTTCACTAACAAAAACAGTGCCTAGCTCAGGATGGCTGAAGCTAGCGATGTGATCAAGACGTAACTCGCGTGTTTCACCAGAGAGATCGATAGTCAGGTACTCAACGTTTTTACGTAAAATCATGTCGGTTGCTTTCGCTTTTAGCGCTTCCCCGTTTTTTAGGGTTAGCTCAAGCGTCCAGTGTTTTGCACAGGCGAGTTCCAGGTTGTCGTAGTCATCACAATTAATATGTCTATAGTCTTCATTGTTCCTCAACATAGTCGCTCACCAATAAGTTTGTAGCACCACAGTATGCCTGCTCCCTGACAGAAGAGTTTAGCGCAGAATTTACTGCAATATTATCGCATTCTTTTAGGATGTACCTGTCACGTCTGACACATATCTTAATGTATCCTCCTTGCCAATTTCAGCATATCATTGCTGAATAAATCACAATATTTTACACATTCATCTCTTCAGCAGAGTATAAATACTCTAGTTGTTGAGGGACTGCATCACAGGAATTTCTTGAATTTTAGTTATTGCAAAGCACTATCATGTCAGGGGGAAGCGAAATGAATAAAATCGCTATCGACGCCATATTATTAATAATACGCAAAGTTAATTAAATAAATATGTTAAGAATAAGTAATACAAATTTATGCTTTATAGATAGTTAAATTTCGTATTGCCTTTTTGATAAAAAAGATAAAAAAATAATCTGAATATTGATAACTATCTGCACATAGTTAGTCTATGCTAATGAGCAGCATGTACTAATAAAATCAGTACCTCATCCTCTATACGATTTAATATCTTCTTGTCTTTGCTACATTACTTACAAGTGGATTTTGTTAAAACTGAGGTATCAAACTGCTGATTATGTCGGAAAGCATAGTATAACTGTTAAAACGCAGAAGTACTGCATCAAGAGGCAAACACTGAAATTCTGTAGTTAAGGCAAGACGGCAATTCAGAACAGTCGATGAAATTAATTGAAGAGATGATTCAGTAGAGAAAACTCTAGAGCGCACTAGCTCCGAAGTACTTAGCGAAGGAGGGAGAATGCACTAAAAGTTAAAACATCACGCAGCTCGACTAAATTCAAGTAGAAAATACTTCGAAAATAGTGAAGAAGGAGAATTTATTGCTTGAGGTTGTTTAACAGAAAGTTCACAATTTCTTTCTGCGGTATCATTTCTTTTTCACCGGTGCGACGCTTTTTGTACTCTACATTTTCGTTTCGTAGGTTACGCTCACTGAGCACGATGATGTGTGGTACACCAATCAAATCCATGTCAGCGAACATCACTCCCGAACGTTCTTCACGATCATCAAGAATGATATCAACGCCTTTATCACGCAGGGTATTATAAAGTTCTTCTGCCAACGCCCTAACGCGAAAAGATTTATGCATATTTATCGGCAAGATAGCGACTTCGAATGGAGCTAACGCTACTGGCCAAATAATACCGCGATCATCGTAGTTCTGTTCAATCGCCGCTGCCACTAGACGGGTTATACCGATACCGTAACACCCCATTGTCATAACTTTGTTGCAGCCATCTTCGCTTTGAACAGCAGCTTTCATCGTTTTAGAGTATTTAGTGCCAAGTTGAAAGATGTGGCCCACCTCGATACCACGTTTTATCCGTAATGTTCCTCTACCGTCTGGGCTTGGGTCACCTTCTACTACATTACGGATATCGGCCACAACCGCTTGAGGTAGATCACGTTTCCAATTAATCCCAATGTAGTGTTTGCCATCTATGTTTGCACCAGCACTGAAGTCACTCATATTGTCGACACTGTGATCAGCAATAATCGGTATAGTTAGACCAATCGGACCAAGCGAACCCGGACTAGCACCCACCGCTGTGCGAATTTCATCTTCAGTAGCGAATGTCAGCGGCGATGCAACAATCCCGATTTTTGCAGCCTTGATTTCGTTTAATTCGTGATCGCCACGTACCAGTAGTGCAACCAGTGTATGCATACTCTGGTCACTAGCTTTGACTATTATTGTTTTAACGGTTTTTTCAATCGGCAATTGAAACTGTTCAATTAGATCAGTAATGGTTTTGGTGTTCGGTGTATCGATTTGTGTTAATTTCTGTGTCGGCTTAGGACGACCGCCAGCTGGTGGGATCGCTTCGGCTATTTCAATATTAGCGGCATATAGAGATTCTGTAGAGAAGATTACATCATCTTCACCGCTCTGCGCTAACACTTGAAATTCGTGCGACAATTTGCCGCCTATAGAACCGGTATCTGCCTGAACTGCACGAAAATTGAGGCCCATACGGCTAAAAATATTGCTGTAGGCACGATACATTGCCTCGTAGGTTTCCTGCAGTGACTCTTGTGTAGTATGGAAGGAGTACGCATCCTTCATTATAAACTCACGGGAACGCATTACTCCAAAACGAGGGCGCACTTCATCGCGGAATTTAGTCTGAATCTGATAAAGATTCAGGGGCAGCTGCTTGTAGGAGCTAAGTTCATTACGGATCAAATTGGTAATTACTTCTTCATGCGTTGGGCCGAGTACGAATCGACGTTCATGGCGATCGGTAATACGTAGTAGCTCCTGGCCATACTTTTCCCAACGCCCACTTACTTGCCATAGAGTAGCAGGCTGTACTATCGGCATAGAGATCTCAATAGCACCAGAGTGATTCATTTCCTCTCGTATAATATTTTCGATTTTTTTTAGCACGCGTAGACCATTTGGCAACCAAATATAGAGACCAGAAGCTATTTTACGGATCATACCGGCGCGTAGCATTAACTGGTGGCTAATTACCTCTGCGTTGGAAGGGATTTCCTTCAGAGTGGAGAGTAGATATTGAGTAGTACGCATATTAATATTCTAGTTGAACACAAAATCAATAAAAAAAATTATTAAAAGAAGTTTAACAGTAACGTGATGGACTCGAAAGCATATTATGTATACCCGTGCTAACCACCTAAAAATATGATGTATAATCTTTTTATTATCTTATAGATTTCTATTATTGTCATCATTAATAATGAAGACAATATTTAGGATAGCGTATTAATTTCAAGCAATGGTACGTATATCCATAATATGGAAAATATGACATCCGTTTTCTTTCAGTAAATGAAAGAAGAAGTTCCTGATGTGCGTCATTACTTTTGATTAAGTTCAACTAAAGATTAGTTAACTTGACCTATGTGTAATAAAGTTACCGGAGCTAGTGCCTCTAGTTAAAATGCGACGCTGGTATTGTCTCATAATTATATATTATAAAGTGTCTAGACAGTTGTTTTACGACTGTAGTAGCTAGGATGAATTGATGAGTTTTAAGATTCTTTAAATAATCTAATAACTGGCTTATACAAGGAACCGTTAAATACATTTGAAAATGTATGCACATTATCCATCTGTTAGTGATCCCTCTTTATGTTGTCGAAAAAGTTGTGCTAGATATAGTGACTGAAATGTACTGTCATGATATGCTTTTATATATCAAACATTTGATAATATCAATAAATAGTTTCCTACTGTATTTGAGCAAGCTCACTCACAACTAAAATTAGTTTTACTAGAGTAGAATATTTTTTTGGAATCTTCAAAGTAAGAATTACCTTACTTCTTTTCTGAGAGTCACTTTTTAATTTTAAGTAAAATACATAAAATGGGATATAAAATGAAAGTATTGATCCTTTTCTGCAGCTACGATGGGCAAACGCGTAAAATTGCTTCGTATGTCGCTAGTGTGATAAAGGAACAACAATCAAGTGATGTCTTAAATCTTTTGTATCCCGGATCGATTGACTGGAAACAATACAATCGCGTGTTGATTGGTGCATCAATTCGCTATGGACACCTCCATCCGGAGGTGTCCAAATTCGTTAAAATGCATCTATGCGAACTGCAACAGCGTGTGGGTGGGTTCTTTTGCGTGAACTTAACTGCTCGTAAGTTAAACAAAAATTCTCCGCAAACCAATATCTATACACGTAAGTTCTTATATCAATCGCCCTGGAAACCTGAATATTGTAAAGCCTTCGCTGGCGCGCTGCGTTACCCGCGATATCGTTGGTTCGATCGTATCATGATTCAGCTAATTATGTACATTATGGGTGGAGAAACAGATAGTACAAAAGAAGTGGAGTACACCGACTGGCAACAAGTTGAGCATTTCGCCAGAAAATTTGTTCAATTACCCATTAAATTAGTGTGAACAGCGAAGTATCATGAAAATATAGGACTGAGAAATTACTTTGAAGTTAGTGCTTATCTGCTAAAAAACTTCCTATAATGCATTTTTACTGACACTCGCGAAAGCTAACGGAGTATGATATTCAGGAGACTTAGCAGCTAAGTAACCCGGAGAAAATCTCTGAAAAAAGAGATTGACTCTGAAGAATAAAAGC
>NZ_SZZW01000005.1 GCF_009829915.1 Pantoea sp. Nvir
TTTTTTCAGAGATTTTCTCCGGGTTACTTAGCTGCTAAGTCTCCTGAATATCATACTCCGTTAGCTTTCGCGAGTGTCAGTAAAAATGCATTATAGGAAGTTTTTTAGCAGATAAGCACTAACTTCATAACATAATTACTCCCCATTCTTATTTATGGCAAAAGTGCGCATCATCCCCTACTGTTCACAATGTATGCATCTGGAGAAATATTTGCGAGCAACTTACAAATATTTTCGCTACAATGTCCCATATTCTTATGAATAGCCCTTCTTTAGAGCAACCTAATCTGACGTGCAATTCTTTATGAAAGGTTTAAGCAAAAAGCTCGTTAATATTGGTGTTAATCATTTTTTAAGAAGAAATTGAAGGATAAGACCACCATGCAACAACGCCGTACTATACGCCGCGCTCTGCTAAGTGTCTCGGAAAAAACGGTTATCATTGAATTTGCTCAAGAGCTCTCCAGACGTGGAGTCAAACTATTCTCTACTGGTGGAACAGCTCGTCTACTTCTCAATACAGGTCTTACAGTTACTGAAATATCTGATTATACAGGGTTTCCTGAAATAATGGATGGACGTGTTAAAACACTGCACCCAAAGGTACATAGCGGTATCCTGGGTCGTCGCGGCCAGGATGAAGCAATTATGGCTAAACATTCCATTGAGCCTATCGATATGGTAGTCGTAAACCTCTATCCTTTTGCCCAGATCATAACCCGTAAAGACTGTGCGATGGAAGATGCAATTGAAAATATTGACATTGGCGGTATGGCAATGCTGCGCGCGGCAGCTAAAAATTATAAAGATGTGGCTATTGTTATCAAAAGCAGCGACTACGACGCAATTATAACAGAAATGGATGTTAACGAAAATTCTCTAACTTTGAAAACACGCTTCGAACTCGCACTTAAAGCTTTTGAATATTCTACCGCCTACGACAGTATGATTTCTAACTATTTTAGTTCAATGATTCCTACCTACCATGGCGAGTGCAATCAATCTAATGGTCGTTTCCCAAAGGCGTTACACTTAAACTTCATTAAGAAGCAAGATATGCGCTACGGAGAGAACAGCCATCAGAATGCGGCTTTTTACATAGAGGAGAATGTGCAGCAGGAAGTCTCGGTAGCAACCGCAAAGCAGGTTCAAGGTAAAGAGTTATCTTACAACAATATTGCTGACACTGATGCGGCTCTAGAATGTATCAAAGAGTTTAGCGAAGCGGCCTGTGTGATTGTGAAGCATGCGAATCCCTGCGGTGTTGCTATTGGCGTTTCACTTCTTGATGCTTACGAACGTGCTTATAAAACTGATCCAACGTCAGCCTTTGGCGGTATTATCGCTTTTAATCGCGAACTGGATGAAACTACCGCTCAGGCAATCATCAGTCGTCAGTTTGTTGAAGTTATAATCGTCCCTTCTGCTAGCAATACGGCGCTAAAAATTATGGAGGCAAAAAAAAATGTTCGTATACTAGTGTGTGGCCAATGGAAATGGAAGGAACGGTTTATTGGGCTCGATTTTAAGCGTGTTACTAACGGTCTGCTAGTACAGGATCGTGATTTATGTATGGTGGACACTAATCAGTTGCGCGTTGTTAGCAAGCGTCAGCCTGGTGCGCAAGAGTTGCGTGATGCAATATTTTGTTGGAAAGTAGCAAAATTTGTGAAATCTAATGCCATTGTCTTTGCGCGCGATAATATGACGCTTGGTATAGGCGCAGGTCAGATGAGTCGCGTCTATTCCGCTAAGATTGCCATTATTAAAGCAGCTGAGGAAGGATTAGAACTGAAAGGTTCAGTGATGGCTTCAGATGCCTTCTTTTCATTCCGCGACGGTATCGATACTGCGGCGGCCGTTGCAGTAGCCTGTGTAATTCAGCCGGGTGGTTCTATCCGTGATAGTGAAGTCATCGCCGCTGCGGATGAGCACGATCTCGCCATGATCTTTACTGATATGCGCCATTTCCGCCATTAATTCTTCAGGAAGGGGATAAAATGAAAATTTTAGTAATAGGTAACGGCGGTCGTGAACACGCGCTTGCCTGGAAAGCCGCCCAGTCTCCATTAGCGAAAACTGTGTTCGTTGCGCCTGGTAATGGTGGTACTGCGCTAGAGCCCTCATTGCAAAATATTAATATTAGTGTCAGTGATATCCCTGCACTGCTAATGTTTGCTCAACGTGAAGTTATCGACTTAACCATCGTTGGACCAGAAGTACCACTAGTTATTGGTATAGTTGATATGTTTCGTGCCGCTGGTTTAAAGATTTTCGGACCTACCAAAAATGCTGCTCAGTTAGAAGGCTCCAAAGCCTTTACCAAAGAATTTCTTGTACGCCACCAAATTCCGACAGCGGAATATCGTATTTTCACCGATGTTGAAGTGGCATTATCTTGGTTGCGCGAAAAAGGTACTCCCATTGTCATCAAGGCTGATGGGCTGGCTACGGGCAAAGGCGTTATCATTGCTATGACTTTCGAAGAAGCTGAAGCTGCTGTAAAATATATGCTCGCTGGCAATGCGTTTGGCGACGTAGGTCACCGTATTGTGATCGAAGAGTTTCTTAATGGCGAAGAAGCTAGTTTTATTGTTATGGTAGACGGTGAAAATAATGTACTATCGATGGCCACCAGTCAAGATCATAAGCGTGTCGGTGATGGTGATACTGGCCCAAACACTGGGGGTATGGGTGCTTATTCTCCTACACCAGTAGTAACGGATAAGATTCACCAGCGCATAATGGAGCAAGTTATCTGGCCGACGGTACGAGGTATGGCAATGGAAGGTAATGTTTATACCGGTTTTCTTTATGCTGGTCTAATGATCGATCACTTCGGTCAGCCGAAAGTACTCGAATTCAACTGCCGCTTCGGTGATCCAGAAGCTCAGCCCATTATGTTACGCTTACAGTCTGATTTAGTCGATCTCTGCATCGCGGCCTGCGACGGAACACTGGATCGAAAGGATGTTAAATGGGACCCACGGTCTTCTCTGGGCGTGGTGCTAGCATCGTTTGGCTATCCAGCTCACGAATGTGTTAACGGAATGCCGATCCACGGTTTGCCACTGAAAGAAGAATTTGAAGATGCCAAAGTATTTCATGGTAAAACACGTTTAGAGAACGATGTAGTGCTAACTGATGGTGGTCGCGTCCTTTGCGTAACCGCGCTGGGAACTGATGTAGAAGCAGCACAAAAACGTGCTTATGAAATAGCTCAACATATTTCTTGGAATGGTTGCTTTTGCCGTCAAGATATAGGCTATCGTGCTATTCACCGCAAGTAAAAAAGCGGAATATACATACTTTTTTAGCGTTGGGATTCTTCCTTTTTCAGTTGTTAATACCAGCCGCTCCCCAAATTAGCACATAACAGTTTTATAAAGTTAATACTTGAACTACCGTTCAAAAACCCTATAGGAGTTTCACTTTTATGTTATTAAACCGGAATCTACAGCACTTAATAAGCGGAAAGGCTAGCTATTGTAAATTTCCCTCCCCTCCTTTTCAGAAGTAATTTTATTTTCACCTAGATTACTGGTATTGCCTTTCTTCTCTCTGCGTGAGAATGGTAAGGTAAGTGTTGATATTTATAAACACACTCTGTGCTCTTATTGACCGCTTTAAGGTGGGTAGTAAGCCTTACTACTTATCATTAATATAACTATTTCTTTTCTATCCAGGCTCTCTTGGGTTGCTTTGTTTCTAAAGTATTACCGTTAAATAGTATCTTAATTGCTAGGAACTTTAATTTGTATTATTTCTATGCTTGTATTAAATGCGTACCGCTACCACAATAAGGTACCTTTTAGTAAATAAAGAGAGAGGGTATATTGGACGTGAAATAATATTTCAATAGTAAATAGAAGATAAAATATAGCAAAATAAGCTCTTGAGAGCTGTTCTAGTGTATAGTACTTAAAAATAAAAAAAAAGACTCATCATCCCCTCCCTAAATGCTTACTACAGCATAAGGTTATTTGACAGAATTTTTTAAAGTTTTACCGCCCACGAATGTTGGTATATTTGCTGCAGAGATTTTAATCTTTTTTCCAGTTTGTGGGTTACGACCAGTACGTGCAGCCCTATGGTTCACTTTAAAAGTACCAAAACCAACTAATTGTACAGTATCACCCTCTTTTAGAGACTGAGTTATGGCAGCTAGGGTAGATTCCAAAGCCACTTTAGCATGGGTTTTTGACAAGTTTGCTCTTTTCGAGATTACATCAACCAGTTGAGACTTATTCATAAGTTATCCTTAAATTATAGTTAGTCCTTACTAAGCAAGGAATACACGAGAGAAAGCTACATTACGTTAATCTTTAATCTGTAAGCACCGATAGCCATAATTTCAGCCAGTGCAAAGTAATGCAGACATGTTGCTTGTGTGAAGTCTCTAAGCTTATCAATTCTCTTCTTAAGTCATGCCTTTCTACCTTATTATCAAAATTTATATAAATGTTATAGATATTTGCCTTTCTTGATATGTCAGTAAGCAGTCAAAAAATAGGACTGTGCATTTCTTATCTTATTCATCAACTGCGATGAGGTTTTTACGCAAAAACTTATCATGTATTTCTCATTTAGCCTGGGGTATTTTTAATATACTCAAAGGTTTCATCAAGCAGTAGAGTGTACAGTGCTTACTTAAAGGATGTGTAGATATCACTCTCAAGAGATACCATGAACATCTAGCATATATTTAGAAGAGATGATTATTTTAAATTTCTTAATCTGGCTTTCCTAGATAGCATTAAGGATACAGATATAAAGATCTGAAGTAGCGAATGTTATCTACTGATAAAATTTCAAGAAAATAGGGAAAATGCGCTAGCATAGCATATGCAAAAACTATTCAATCAAAGACTACAACTATTCTAACTTATCATAGTTGACACAACAAAACAGATATAGGTTCTCAAAGCTATTCTATTATTAATAATGGAATATTTAATGTAGAAAAAGAAAAAGGCAAAGTAGTAACGATACGCCATCAGTTTAAAATTAAGAGATCGTACGTATAAAATAAAGCAGCACGTACGTTACCTTTCACTACTTAAAATCAGTCACGCTGAAAAAATATGGAAGTTTAAACGTTAACAGCATGTTACTTTACTATTTTTTTCACTGAACGCCAGTTGCTTCGTTCACATTATGCCATAATGCCCATAATGACTTTTATGGTATTGTCCTGAGAGGCGGTGTACTGCCTCGACAAACATACCAACATGTTCTGGTTGCACGTCCTGATGAATGCCATGTCCTAAATTAAAAACATGCCCACTCCCTATACCAAATCCTTCAATAATACTAGCAACTTCTTGCTCGATGCGTGCCGCAGGTGCATAAAGTATAGAGGGATCCATATTACCCTGAAGCGCAACTTTATCACCCACTTGACGACGAGCATCACCGATGTCCGTGGTCCAGTCGATACCAAGAGCATCACATCCAGTTGAAGCCATCGCTTCTAGCCACTGTCCACCGCCTTTTGTAAACAGAGTAATGGGCACACGACGACCTGCATATTCATGCATAACATTGTCGACAATTTTATGCATATAAAAGAGCGAAAACTCGCGGTAGTCGCGACCTGTCAGTATGCCGCCCCAAGTGTCAAAAACCATTACCGCCTGCGCACCTGCGTGGATTTGCGCATTAAGATAAAGAATAACGCTATCCGCTAATTTATCAAGCATGGTATGTAGAGCAGTTGGAATGGTATACATCATTTTTTTAATTTTAGTCAAAGCCTTGCTAGTACCTCCTTCTACCATATAAGTTGCCAGCGTCCATGGACTTCCGGAAAAACCTATCAGCGGTACTTGGCCTTGTAGATTTTTGCAAATGTTACGTACCGTGTTCATTACATAGCCAAGTTCCTGTTCTGGATCGGGCACCGGCAACCTATCAATATCGGCTATACTATTAATTGGATTAATGAAACGTGGGCCTTCGCCTACTTCGAAGTAAAGCCCAAGACCCATTGCATCAGGAATTGTCAGAATATCGCTGAAGACGATTAACGCATCAAGTGGATAACGACGTAACGGCTGCAAGGTAACTTCACAAGCTAGTTCGGCATTTTTGTATAGAGACATAAAATTACCGGCCTGTGCGCGCATCGCTTGATATTCTGGCAAGTAACGCCCAGCCTGTCGCATCATCCATACTGGTGTTACATCTACCGGTTGATGTAGTATTGCGCGTAGATAACGATCGTTCTTCAGTGTACTCATATTAGGAATCTCTCAATTGTAGACATGGAGCTGAATAATTCTTAACATAATATAGTACAGTAGGCGGTGCATATATCTTCATGCGGTACTCTACATTTACGAAAACAATAATAACGATAGTCATCATGATAAGATGGACAGATATCTAGTCACTTTTTATCATTATCGATTTTTAGATCGTTTCATCATATACTACTGTATATAAAATCACATCATCAGCGAATTGGAAAACTAATCTTCCCACCCTGTTTTTTGGGGATTGATGTAGCAAAATTTTTAATATACATATGTCATCATCCTTAATGATGTGCTCGTGAAGAACTCTATACACTCTGCCTAGTCTCGCCTAATTTGACAAAGTTCAATAATACGGTATAGAGATAGGATATTGTGATAGTTGGATAGCAGGAGCTTACTGACGTAAGCTAGATTCAGGATACTATTCGCAGATAGTAACATCCATAGAGGTGTCCCCAAAAACGGATATTTTATAATAGATCAAATATATTCAATTATCATAACACAAAAAAAAATGATGATTTCATTTCTCATTTATAGAGTTAAATACTCTTTACCAGAGTAATTTACATATTTATCAAGTAAGTGCCAGTAACTAATTGGTAAAGATCATCTAAATAAGATAGTCAATAGTTCCTTTTCAGCTGGCTTAAAGCAATAAATTAGTGTTTCATTTTCCCGGTGAGGGCCGATAAAGTTCATTTTCTCAATTAGCTTAAATTTAAGCCCTTGTAAATTACTTGTGATTCTTCAAAAGCCCTTTTATCCTAATAGGAGTTTGAATATAAAAGTCGGAAACCCATTTTTTTTGAACAGAATATACTGGATTTTTACGTTTTTAAACACAGAGTGCGTACGGGTAGTTACAAGCAACGAAGCCTACTATCTATACTGTAGGCACCCATTACAAACACTTTCTAGGCATGGAATAACAAGTCAAGACGCTTAGAATGTAAAACGAAAGCTTGTCGGAGTATCTACTTAAAGGTCACAACCGTTTATTTAGTCTCTATAGAGACTAATCAGTTTAATATCTGTAAAGGGAATGAAGAGTAAAGATCATCAGTGCGTAGGTACTTTATACCAGCCGCTTTTATTACTCCTTATGAACTTCCGGCAAGCAGCGTTCCCCATTAACAGGAAAATTGCTATGTCTGTTAACAAAACCCAACGACGTGAGCAACGCGCTCAAGCTCGATCTTTTATCAACTCTCTACAGAGCGGCAACTCCTTTCCTCATTCAAAACGTATTTGGATTCATGGCAGTCGTGACGATATCCGCGTGCCGATGAGAGAAATTCAGCTCCATCCGACTCTTGTCGGTGGCAGTAAAGCACACCCGTGCTATGAAGAAAATGAAGCAGTACCGGTTTACGATACCTCAGGACCTTATGGAGATCCTGACGCCATAATCGACGTACATCACGGCCTGCCCAATTTACGTACCGGCTGGATTGTATCTCGCGATGACACCGAAACACTGAAACGAATTAGTCCGCTTTATACTCAGCAGTTAGCTAATGACGGACTCAATTATCTACGTTTAGACTATTTGCCACAGCTGCGTCGCGCTAAAGCAGGACATCGGATAACTCAGCTCCACTACGCAAGGCGGGGAATCATTACACCAGAGATGGAGTTTATCGCAGTGCGTGAAAACATGGGTCGTGACCGCATTTGCGGTGAAGTCCTTCGAAAACAGCATCCTGGCCATAGCTTTGGTGCAAAAATACCGGAAAATATCACTCCTGAGTTTGTGCGTCAAGAAGTGGCCGCTGGACGTGCCATTATTCCCTCCAATATTAACCATCCTGAATCGGAACCGATGATTATCGGTCGTAATTTCTTGGTGAAAATTAACGCTAATATTGGCAATTCGGCAATCACTTCTTCTATTGAGGAAGAAGTGGAAAAATTAGTATGGGCAACGCGCTGGGGCGCGGATACTGTAATGGATCTTTCTACTGGTCGTTATATTCACGAAACACGCGAATGTATCCTGCGAAATAGTCCAGTTCCCATTGGTACTGTACCAATTTATCAGGCATTAGAGAAGGTAAACGGGGTTGCCGAAAAACTCAATTGGGAGGTATTTCGCGATACTATTCTGGAGCAAGCAGAGCAGGGCGTTGATTATTTTACTATTCATGCAGGTGTGCTGCTGCGCTATGTGTCAATGACGGCAAAACGTCTGACTGGCATTGTCTCACGCGGCGGGTCTATTATGGCAAAATGGTGTTTATCTCATCATCGTGAAAGCTTTCTCTATGAACATTTTTACGATATTTGCGAAATTTGCGCTACTTATGATGTCTCTCTCTCTCTAGGTGATGGGCTACGTCCCGGCTCAATTCAAGACGCTAATGATGAGGCACAGTTTGCTGAACTGCATACATTAGGAGAACTCACAAAAATTGCTCAGGAGTATGATGTACAGGTAATGGTTGAAGGTCCAGGGCATATACCGATGCAGATGATTCAGCTCAATATAACTAAGCAGCTAGCCTATTGTCATGAAGCACCTTTCTATACGCTCGGTCCTCTTACTACCGATATTGCACCCGGATATGACCATTTTACTTCTGGTATCGGTGCCGCTATGATCGGTTGGTTTGGCTGTGCCATGCTATGTTACGTTACTCCTAAAGAACATCTCGGCTTACCCAATAAAGAAGACGTTAAGCAAGGTCTGATTACTTATAAAATTGCTGCACATGCGGCCGATCTCGCAAAAGGCCATCCTGGCGCGCAGATCCGGGACAATGCTATGTCAAAAGCACGTTTCGAATTCCGCTGGGAAGATCAATTTAATTTAGCGATCGATCCCTATACCGCACGAGCCTACCATGATGAGACGTTGCCTGAAGCAGCGACCAAAAGTGCTCATTTTTGCTCAATGTGTGGCCCTAAATTTTGCTCTATGAAAATCACTCAGGAAGTACGTAAGTATGCAGCAAAGCAACTTGAGGAGAGAGAATCTCACACTAAGGTGAGCATGACTCATATACCAGAAAATCTTCAAGGATGCGATGATGAACTTTATAATTCGGCCGATATAATAAATGAGAAGAATCTATGAATAACCCTTTTCCCACTACTGCGGCATGTTTAGGTCTCTATCCAGTGGTGGATAGCGTGCAGTGGATTACGCTGTTGTTAGAGACTGGAGTACGTACTATCCAGCTGCGCATCAAAGATCAAAAAGACGAGGCAGTAGAGCCGATAGTAGCAGCGACCATTGCACTTGGAAAGCGTTACTGTGCGCGCCTTTTTATTAATGACTACTGGCGTCTCGCAATTAAGTATCGTGCTTATGGTGTGCATTTAGGTCAGGAGGATTTAGATACCGCAAACTTAAATGCTATTTGTAAAGCAGGATTACGATTAGGTATCTCAACTCATAATGAAGTCGAGTTAGATTATGCATTGGCTTTACATCCTTCTTACATAGCAATAGGGCATATCTTTCCAACACAGACTAAGGCAATGTCATCAGCGCCACAGGGACTGATTAAACTGCAAAGGTATATGACGAGGCTTCAGGACATACCTACTGTAGCGATCGGTGGCATAAGTATTGACCGCGCTCCAGAAGTACTAGCGACCGGTGTAGGTGGTATCGCTGTTGTTAGTGCCATTACTCAGGCATTGTGCTGGCGTTCTGCAACACAAACATTATTAGATTTAGTCGAACTTCAGAGTAAGTCTGTATAATCAATCAATATAATTGAGAAAATATCGTACATTACGATACATTAACTTTATTATAAAGTATCATAAATAGTATCTAATAAAGCGAGAT
The DNA here is from genome assembly GCF_009829915.1 of Pantoea sp. Nvir. Lineage (GTDB taxonomy): Bacteria > Pseudomonadota > Gammaproteobacteria > Enterobacterales > Enterobacteriaceae > Pantoea. The sequence continues at coordinate 10,063 of NZ_SZZW01000005.1, forward strand.
TCCATGGATATTTAAAATAAGATCTATTCAGTTCTCGGTTAAGACACATGGATTCTATTACTTACGTAATTCGATCCTCATACTTATTTCATAAGTAACCTATAAATGTAAAGAGTTATATCTTACCAAAGATAGCGATGCACTCCAAAATTTAGAAGAATTCACAGTTCGATTATATCAATAGAATTAGCATTCTACGCTATATATGCGACTAATTTATGATACTGCTCATGAGCAGTATCGATGCTGTCACCAACCGTGTTAAAATATAGTAAGATTCTAGTCTTAATCAATATATATTGCTAGCTCTTAATAAGATGTTACAGCGCACCGTGATTCGTGTTAAAAACAAATATTTTTGATAAACTTTTTCATAGTAGTTAAGGAATGTTAGTATTAATCAATTTATGTATTTAAGAACAAGATGTTATGTCCTACTTGATATAATTATAATATGGTAAGAAACTAGTAATAAAAACGTTTCTACGACACCTTGGAGGCTACTGCAGAATTAAATAAGGTTATAGTAGATAGAGCCTTCTATATCAAAGATACAACATCTCCCTTGAATCTGTCAGATATCTGAGATGATGTGATCGACGGAATGATATTATCTCAAGTGCATATACGTTACTATTAAATTAATAGCAGCATATATCCTTATAAGAAACCCTGCTCAAGAGGGTTTCTTATCACGACTTGAATAGCAATTAACGCTGACTTCGGCGAATATTGAGGTCAGCATTCAACAGTTCAGCTAAACTTGCAGAAGCTTCATCCGCAGTAACCTGCGTCACTACTGGGACTTCACCTTGGCGGCGGCGGTGGCGCATACGATTCTGATGATAAGCGTAACCAGTACCAGCCGGAATTAAACGACCTACGATCACATTCTCTTTTAAGCCACGCAATTCATCACGCTTCCCTCCTACCGCTGCCTCTGTCAGGACGCGGGTAGTCTCTTGAAACGAGGCAGCAGATATAAAGGATTCAGTTGCCAGCGATGCTTTGGTGATACCCAGCAGATCTTGCACATAGGAAGCTCCTACTTTACCGTTACTCTCTAACTCACGGTTAGAAATCTTTATACGAGAGACTTCTACTTGTTCGCCATCTAAGAAATCAGAATTGCCCGAATTAATGATAGTCGCTTTACGAAGCATCTGACGTATAATAACTTCGATGTGTTTATCGTTAATTTTAACACCCTGCAGACGGTAAACATCCTGTACTTCATTCACAATATAACGTGTTACAGCATGGACTCCACGTAAGCGTAGAATATCATGCGGTGATTCTGGACCATCAGAAATCACGTCACCACGTTCTACACGCTCTCCTTCAAACACGTTAAGCTGACGCCATTTAGGAACCATTTCTTCGTAAGGTGGTTCCTCACCACCGCCAACAGGTGTAATTACCAAACGACGCTTCCCTTTTGTCTCCTTACCAAAAGAGATAATACCACTAATCTCCGCTAAAATTGCCGGCTCTTTCGGGCGACGCGCTTCAAATAAGTCAGCAACGCGTGGTAACCCACCAGTAATATCTTTGGTACCGCCAGATTCCTGAGGCACACGTGCTAAGGTATCACCAGAGCTGATTTTCACCCCATCTTCCAATTGTACGATTGCTTTGCCCGGCAAGAAACACTGAGCAGGCATATCAGTTCCAGGAATTAAGACATCTTCGCCATTTATATCAACGATTTTTAAAGCTGGACGCAGGTCTTTACCACCCGATGTACGCTCAGCGGTATCCAGTACCACAAGTGAAGATAGACCGGTCAATTCGTCAGTCTGGCGTATGATAGTCTGGCCGTCAATCATATCAGTAAAGCGAATAAAACCGCTTACTTCAGTAATAACTGGCATGGTGTGCGGATCCCAGTTCGCTACAGTTTCTCCTGCAGCAACCTGCTCTCCATCACCTTTCGCCATAATTGCGCCGTATGGAACTTTGTAACTTTCTTTAGTCCGCCCAAACTCATCGATCATCTTCAATTCAACATTACGAGAAGTAATAACTAGCTTGCCTACGGAGTTAATTACCGACTTGGCGTTGGTAAGTTTGATAGTTCCTTTGTTTTTCACCTGAATACTAGATTCAGCCGCTGCACGCGATGCCGCACCACCTATGTGAAAAGTACGCATAGTTAGCTGTGTACCCGGCTCACCAATGGACTGTGCAGCAATAACACCAATTGCTTCACCTTTATTAATAATATGACCACGCGCTAAATCTCTACCATAACAGTGGGCACAAACACCAAAATCGGTTTCACAGTTTACAACAGAGCGAACTTTAATAGTGTCGACAGAGTTCTCTTCAACCACATCACACCAGTGCTCATCCAGTAACGTGTTACGCTGAACCAAAATATCAGAAGTACCCGGTTTTAGCACATCTTCTGCAGTTAAACGACCCAATACTCGCTCACGCAACGGCTCTTTAACGTCGCCACCTTCTATAACTGGCGTCATCATGATACCTTCAAAAGTGCCACAGTCATCTTCCGTAACTACTAAATCCTGAGCTACATCAACCAAACGACGTGTCAAATAACCAGAATTAGCAGTTTTTAGCGCAGTATCGGCCAGACCTTTACGTGCGCCGTGGGTCGATATGAAGTACTGGAGTACGTTCAAACCTTCACGAAAATTAGCCGTGATCGGGGTTTCAATAATAGATCCATCTGGTTTTGCCATTAAACCACGCATACCCGCCAACTGACGAATCTGCGCTGCAGAACCACGAGCTCCAGAGTCAGCCATCATAAATATGCTATTTAAAGAAACTTGTTTCTCTTTTTCACCTTCACGATTGATAACGGTCTCAGTTGATAGGTTCTCCATCATTGCTTTCGCTACGCGCTCGTTCGCAGCAGCCCAAATATCGATTACTTTATTGTAACGTTCACCAGCGGTAACCAGACCAGACTGAAATTGCTCTTGAATCTCAGCTACTTCTGCTTCTGCTTCAGTAATGATCTCAATTTTCTTTGCGGGAATGACCATATCATCAATACCAACAGATGCACCAGAACGCGCTGCATAGGCAAAACCAGTATACATGATCTGGTCAGCAAAAATAACTGTTGGCTTTAAACCCAAAATACGATAACAGGTATTCAGCATTTTAGAAATCGCTTTCTTACCGAGCGCCTGATTGATTATAGAGTAATGTAAACCTTTTGGTACTATCATCCATAGTATCGCACGACCAATCGTGGTATCGACCAAGCTAGTTTTCGCAACAAATTCATTTTGTTCATTTTTACTATATTCAGTAATCCGTACCTTGACTCGTGCATGCAACTCAGCCAAACCTGCACGATAAATACGTTCCGCCTCTTTAGGACCTGTGAGCACCATGCCTTCTCCTCTGGCATTTACTTTATCACGGGTCATATAGTATAGCCCTAACACAACATCTTGAGACGGAACAATGATAGGTTCACCGTTCGCTGGTGATAGAATATTATTGGTCGACATCATTAGCGCACGAGCTTCTAATTGTGCTTCTAACGTTAATGGTACGTGAACAGCCATTTGGTCACCGTCAAAATCGGCGTTATAAGCTGCACATACAAGGGGGTGAAGCTGAATTGCTTTACCTTCAATTAAAACCGGTTCAAAAGCCTGAATACCCAAACGGTGTAGTGTTGGCGCCCGGTTCAGTAGCACCGGGTGCTCGCGAATGACATCATCAAGTATGTCCCATACCACTGCCTCTTCACGCTCAACCATTTTTTTAGCAGCTTTGATGGTAGTAGCTAGACCGCGTAGCTCCAATTTTCCATAGATAAATGGTTTAAACAACTCGAGCGCCATTTTCTTCGGTAGACCGCACTGATGTAGTCTTAAATATGGACCTACAGTGATCACTGAACGACCAGAATAATCAACACGCTTACCGAGCAGGTTCTGACGGAACCGACCCTGCTTACCTTTAATCATATCGGCCAAAGACTTCAGAGGTCTCTTATTGGAACCTGTAATCGCACGACCACGACGACCGTTATCTAAAAGGGCATCGACTGCTTCCTGCAGCATACGCTTTTCGTTGCGTACAATGATATCCGGCGCAGCTAGATCGAGCAAACGCTTCAAACGGTTATTACGGTTAATTACACGACGATAAAGATCATTCAGATCAGACGTTGCGAAACGACCGCCATCCAGTGGGACTAGCGGACGAAGATCCGGTGGTAACACTGGTAAAACGCTCAGAATCATCCATTCTGGCTTGTTATCGGATTGTATAAACGCTTCCAGCAGCTTAATACGCTTAGTTAATTTTTTACGCTTAGTCTCAGAGTTAGTTTCATTCAGTTCTTCACGTAGCTGCTCGCACTCTTGTTTTAAATCCATTTTTTTCAACAGTATCTGGATCGCTTCAGCACCCATCTTGGCATTAAACTCATCGCCAAATTCTTCCAACGCGTCAAGATATTGCTCTTCAGTTAAAATCTGACGTTTTTCAAGGTTGGTCATCCCCCCCTCAACAACTACGTAAGATTCAAAGTAAAGCACTCGCTCGATATCGCGTAATGGCATATCTAGTAATAGGCCAATACGAGATGGCAGAGACTTTAAGAACCAAATGTGCGCAGTCGGGGAAGCCAGCTCGATATGGCCCATACGCTCACGACGCACTTTAGTTTGGGTTACTTCAACACCGCACTTCTCACAGATTACGCCACGGTGCTTCAAGCGCTTATATTTACCGCACAAACACTCATAATCTTTTACTGGTCCAAAAATTCGAGCACAGAAAAGACCATCACGCTCTGGCTTGAAGGTACGGTAGTTAATGGTTTCTGGTTTTTTCACCTCACCAAAAGACCAAGAACGGATCATGTCTGGCGAAGCTAGCGCAATTTTAATCGCATCAAACTCTTCGATTTTAGTTTGTGCTTTTAAAAACTTAAGTAAGTCTTTCACAAATTAGCTCCCATCAGAGTAGAACTTTTAGAGGCGTGTAAACGCAGGCTACATCCCCCTATAACCAGCGAGTACTGCGAGTGCTTACTCATCTTCCAGTTCGATGTTGATGCCCAACGATCGAATCTCTTTTAACAGCACGTTAAAAGATTCTGGCATGCCTGGTTCCATCTGATGGTTGCCGTCAACGATATTCTTATACATCTTTGTACGCCCATTCACATCATCAGATTTAACAGTAAGCATTTCTTGCAGGGTATATGCTGCACCATATGCTTCTAGTGCCCACACTTCCATTTCACCGAAACGCTGACCACCAAACTGTGCTTTACCACCCAACGGTTGCTGGGTCACTAGGCTATAAGAACCGGTGGAACGTGCATGCATCTTGTCATCAACTAAGTGGTTTAGTTTAAGCATGTACATGTAGCCAACGGTAACCGGACGCTCAAATTGTTCACCAGTACGGCCGTCAAATAGCGTAATCTGACCGGAAGTTGGTAAATCACCCAATTGTAACAACTGTTTGATTTCACTTTCCTTTGCACCGTCAAACACTGGCGTAGCAATCGGCATACCTTTTTTCATATTCTCAGCTAAACGTAAAACTTCTTCATCAGAGAAGGTGTTGAGGTCAACGTGCTGACGCACGTCCGTCCCTAAATCGTAAGCACGTTGAATAAATGTGCGTAGTTTGACAATGTCTTCCTGATGCTTAAGCATAGCGTTGATTTTGTCACCAATACCTTTTGCAGCCATACCAAGGTGCGTTTCCAAAATCTGACCGATATTCATACGCGACGGTACGCCTAACGGGTTTAGTACAATGTCAACTGGCGTGCCATTTTCATCGTAAGGCATATCCTCAATTGGATTAATTTTGGATATAACACCTTTGTTACCGTGACGGCCCGCCATTTTGTCACCTGGCTGAATTTGACGTTTAACTGCTAGATAAACTTTAACAATTTTTAGTACACCTGGCGCTAAATCATCACCCTGAGTGATTTTATGACGCTTAGCATCAAGCTTTTTCTCAAATTCATGCTTCAGTTCATCATACTGCTGGGCTAGCTGCTTCAAAGTGTTTTGCTTTTCTGTATCAGTCAAACACATCTCAAACCAGCGCTCGCGTGGCAACTGTTCTAACTTTTCGTCTTCAACACCACCTGACATCAGCACTGCCCGTATACGACTGTACAAGCCTGCTTCATGAATGTGCAGTTCTTCAGACAAGTCTTTTTTCGCCTGCTTTAATTGCATTTCTTCAATTTCCAGAGCACGCTTGTCTTTTTCTACTCCATCACGTGTAAAAACCTGTACATCAATAACCGTACCAGAAACGCCGTTAGGAACGCGTAGTGACGAATCTTTTACATCAGAAGCTTTTTCACCAAAGATAGCACGCAACAGTTTCTCTTCCGGTGTTAGCTGTGTTTCCCCTTTCGGGGTAACCTTACCCACTAAAATATCGCCGCCGGTAACTTCTGCACCAATGTATACAATACCTGATTCATCTAATTTAGAGAGTGCAGATTCACCTACGTTTGGGATGTCAGCCGTGATCTCTTCTGGACCCAGTTTAGTATCACGAGAAACACACGCCAATTCTTGAATATGTATAGTGGTGAAACGATCTTCCTGCACCACACGCTCGGAAACTAGGATAGAGTCTTCAAAATTGTAACCGTTCCATGGCATAAACGCGACGCGCATATTCTGACCAAGAGCCAGTTCGCCTAAATCGGTTGACGGACCATCCGCTAACACGTCACCACGCTCGACTAACTCACTCAGTGACACACACGGCATCTGATTGATGCAAGTATTCTGGTTAGAACGAGTGTATTTAGTCAAATTATAGATATCAATACCAGCTTCCCCTAGATACATTTCCTCTTCATTGACTTTTATAACGATACGAGAGGCGTCAACGTACTGAACGGTACCACCACGTTTTGCAACGACAGTAACACCAGAGTCAACCGCTACCGCTCGCTCCATACCAGTACCAACTAATGGCTTGTCAGCGCGCAGCGTAGGTACAGCTTGACGTTGCATATTTGCCCCCATCAGTGCGCGATTAGCATCATCGTGCTCCAAGAATGGAATTAGCGACGCACCAACGGAAACAACTTGCTGGGTGGACACATCCATGTAATCAACCTGATCACGGCTGAATAAGCTCGATTCACCTTTGCTACGGCAGGTAACAAGATCATCAACTAGGTAACCTTCTTCATCCAACTGAGCGTTCGCTTGTGCGATAACATAGTTACCCTCTTCAATGGCAGAGAGATAATGAATTTCATCAGAAACGACCCCTTTAATGACGCTACGATACGGGGTTTCAAGGAACCCGTATTCGTTAGTTTGTGCATATACAGAAAGCGAATTTATTAGACCGATATTCGGACCTTCAGGGGTTTCAATTGGACATACCCGACCATAGTGGGTCGGGTGCACATCGCGAACTTCAAAGCCAGCTCGCTCACGCGTTAGTCCTCCTGGACCAAGCGCAGAAATACGACGTTTATGCGTAACTTCAGAGAGCGGATTATTCTGGTCCATAAACTGAGAGAGCTGGCTCGAACCGAAAAATTCTTTCACCGCCGCTGAAATTGGCTTAGCATTGATCATGTCCTGTGGCATCAAAGTGTCAAGATCACCCAGCGATAGACGCTCTTTAACCGCACGCTCAACGCGAACTAAGCCAACACGGAACTGATTTTCTGCCATTTCACCCACAGAACGAATACGACGATTGCCAAGGTGGTCGATATCATCAACTTCACCTTTACCATTACGAATATCAATTAGCTTCTTGATAACGTCAATGATATCTTCTTTGCTTAATATACCTGAACCTTCGATATCATTACGTAACAGCGACCGATTGAACTTCATGCGCCCGACCGCTGATAGATCATAACGGTCTTCAGAGAAGAATAAATTTTCGAATAAATTTTCGGCAGCTTCACGCGTTGGCGGCTCTCCAGGGCGCATCATACGGTAGATTTCAACCAGCGCACTCAGTCGATCATTAGTTGGATCGACGCGTAAAGTCTCTGAGATATAAGGACCATGATCAAGATCGTTAGTGAACAACGTTTCTATACGCGTATGACCTGTTTGGCTTAATTTAGTAAGTAAATGCATTGAGAGTTCCATGTTAGCCGAAACAATTAATTCCCCTGTACTCTCATTGATATAATCTTTCGCGACTACTTTACCCACTATGTATTCGACTGGAACTTCAATATGCTGAATTCCATCTTTTCCTAGCTGACGGATATGACGTACAGTAATACGTCGACCTTTCTCAACATATAATGTGCCATTAGCTTCAATATCAAAAGAAGCAGTTTCACCGCGTAAACGCTCAGGCACTAATTCCATCTGTAGCTTACTGTTACCGATCTCAAATACCACTTTTTCAAAGAAAAGCGCAAGGATCTGTTCAGTTGTAAAATTCAGCGCACGTAAAATAATACTAGCCGGTAGTTTACGACGCCGGTCAATACGTACGAATATGTTGTCTTTTGGATCAAATTCGAAATCTAGCCATGAACCACGATAAGGAATAATACGTGCATTATAAAGCACTTTGCCCGAAGAATGTGTTTTACCTTTATCGCTGTCGAAGAACACACCAGGACTACGATGTAGCTGAGAAACAATAACACGCTCGGTACCATTGATAATAAAGGTACCGTTATCGGTCATGAGCGGAATTTCTCCCATGTAGACTTCTTGCTCTTTAATATCCTTTACGGTGCCTTCTGGTGCTTCTCTTTCATATATCACTAAACGCAACTTAACACGCAGCGGAGCCGAGAACGTCACACCACGAATTTGACATTCTTTGACATCAAAGACAGGCTCGCCAAGACGATAACTGACATATTGCAACTCGGAGCTGCCACTATAACTCTGGATAGGAAAAACGGAACGGAAGGCAGCTTCCAGACCATACTGACCTTCCGGATCTTGCTCGATAAACTTCTGGAATGAATCAAGCTGGATAGAAAGAAGATAAGGTATGTCCAGTACTTGTGGACGTTTACCAAAATCCTTACGAATACGTTTTTTCTCGGTATAGGAGTAAACCATAGGGTTCCTCAGCTAGCTGACAAGCAGACCCACGCTCTCCGTCCTGAAGGACAGTTCATGCAACACTATTTTGCTGAATTAATGAGACGCGGAAAGCCACATGTAATACATCTTTCTTCTATCACTCTTAAATTATTTTATTGCCTTTGCATTTGCATAAGCAGGGAACTCATACAGGAAAACAGTATGTTAACTCGTTGATAGAAAAAGATATTGAAGAGCAGCAATGGACAAACAGTGCGAAACTCCATCAAAGCTCCCGAGCGCAAAAAGGCCAGTGACTTTTTGATCACCAGCCACCAGCCTAATTTTAACCAGGCTGTAACCAAAAGATTTTATTACTTAACTTCAACTTCTGCGCCAGCTTCTTGTAGAGAAGCTGCCAGAGCTAAAGCATCATCTTTACTGATGCTTTCTTTAATCATGCCGGTTGCTTCAACTAAATCTTTGGCTTCTTTCAACCCTAATCCAGTGGCGCTGCGAACTGCTTTGATGACAGCAACTTTGTTTGCGCCAATAGATTTCAGAATGACATTGAATTCAGTTTTCTCTTCAACAGCTTCAGCTGGGTCAACAGCAACAGCTACAGCCGCAGCAGTGGCAGAAACGCCGAATTTTTCTTCCATGGCAGAAACCAGTTCAACTACTTCCATTACGGACATAGTAGCAACAGCTTCTAAAATTTGATCTTTAGTGATAGACATGACAATTGTTCCTAAGAATCAGAAAAAGTTTATGCGCTAAAGTATGAAGAAGAGAATCTAGCGTGTTAAGCCGCTTCTTTTACGTCGCGAATAGCAGCTAAAGTACGTACCAGTTTACCCGCAGCGGCTTCTTTTATAGTAAACATCAGACGTGCCAATGCTTCTTCATAAGTGGGTAGAGTTGCCAGACGGTCAATTTGTGCCGCCAGGATCAACTCACCTTCAAAGGCTGCAGCCTTGACCTCAAATCTTGCATTCGCTTTTGCGAATTCTTTAAACAGACGGGCAGCAGCACCTGGATGCTCCATAGAATATGCAATTAAGGTCGGACCAACAAACGTATCTTTTAAGCACTCGAACTGAGTACCCTCAACGACCCGGCGCAGCAGTGTGTTACGAACAACACGAATATAAACACCAGCTTTACGACCTGCTTTACGTAATTCAGTCATTTTATCAACGGTGACGCCGCGAGAATCTGCAACAACAGCTGAAAGCGCGCCTTTGGCCACTTCGCTGACTTCAGCAACAATTGCTTGTTTGTTTTGAAGATTTAATGCCATTAGCTTTGTTCCTGAATTTTTGTGGGAGAAGGATTTCCCCGGCGCTCACTTAACTAACCGACCTAAAGGCAAGTAAGCGCTAAAACATGATACGGTGAGAAGAATCCAATTCAAGGACAAATTCTTAGCTCCGTCACCGTGCACGCAGGGGAGGGAGATTAAGCACAACACCCGAAGATATTACCGCACCTATGATCTTGGACGGAGGCTATAAAAAACCTAGTCCAACCTATTAACACCACCACTTTTGTCTACTACAAAGAGGAAAGCACAAAAACAGCGAGGTATAAAATTGCCTTCTGGGTTCCCAGAGTAACGGATGTGGCATTTTAGGCGAATTTCTCCCCTGTTTCAAGCAGCAATTAATTTACTATAGTATTTAGACTCTCTGGGTCGATGAAAATTCCAGCACCCATTGTAGTAGATAGACTGATTTTTTTAATATAAACACCCTTCGACTGAGTCGGTTTCGCTTTTTTCAGTGCAACTAGTAAACATTCTAAGTTTTCTTTTAACTTGTCATCACTAAAGTCCACTTTACCAATAGTAGCGTGGATAATTCCGTTCTTATCGTTACGGTAACGAATCTGACCAGATTGGGCGTTTTTGACTGCCTCAGCCACGTTCGGTGTTACAGTACCAAATTTAGGATTTGGCATTAGTCCACGAGGACCTAGAATTTTACCGAGTTGGCCAACAACGTGCATTGCATCTGGAGATGCGATGACGATATCAAAGTTTATTTCGCCTTTTTTGATCTGTTCAGCTAAATCATCCATACCGACCAGATTAGCGCCTGCTGCTTTAGCTGCTTCAGCATTTGCGCCTTGGGTAAAGACAACTATACGTACTAAACGACCAATACCATGTGGTAATACGATTGCACCACGTACATTCTGATCAGATTTGCGTGCATCGATACCTAAATTCACTGCAACATCTACACTTTCTACAAACTTAGCAGTCGCTAGTTCTTTCAATAAGACAACAGCTTTATTAATTTCATATTGTTTTCTTGCATCAACTCTGTCACGGATTCTATGCATGCGCTTAGTTAGGTTAGCCATTTATTCTTAGTTCTCCACCAACAAGCCCATGGAACGAGCAGTACCTTCGATAGAACGAATCATTGCTTCTATATTAGCACCAGTCATATCCGCGGCTTTAGTTTCTGCAATTTCCCGTACCTGAGCAAGAGATACTTTACCGACTTTATCCTTATTTGGTTTACCAGAACCAGATTTGATGCCTACTGCTTTTTTCAATAAAACTGCCGCTGGTGGTGTTTTGGTAATAAAGGTGAAAGAACGATCACTGTATACAGTGATCACAACTGGAATTGGCAGGCCTTTTTCTAGAGATTCAGTCTTGGCATTGAATGCCTTACAGAATTCCATAATGTTAACACCTTGTTGACCTAGAGCCGGCCCTACCGGTGGACTTGGATTAGCCATGCCCGCTGCAACTTGTAACTTAACATAGGCTTGTACTTTCTTAGCCATAATATTCCCTCAATTGGGTATAACGCCTAAAATAGGCTCCCCCGCCTCTATAGCCATTTCATACGCTATCGAAATAGCATAGATACAGAAAAAGATTTCGTCTCGTAGTTAAATTTTATAAAAGCTACAAGAGCTAAAATATAACAAGAAGATTATCCTTTTTCCACCTGACTGAAATCTAGTTCAACCGGTGTTGCACGGCCAAAGATAGAAACTGAAACTTTCAGGCGGCTCTTTTCATAATCCACTTCTTCCACTACACCGCTGAAATCGGCAAACGGACCCTCGTTGACTCGCACCAGTTCTCCAGGTTCGAACAGTGTTTTCGGACGCGGCTTATCCCCTATCTGTTGTAAGCGATTCATAATTGCATCCACTTCCTTATCGCTAATCGGCGCAGGACGATCAGAGGTGCCGCCAATGAAACCCATCACGCGTGGTACACTTCGTACAAGATGCCAACTAGCATCATTCATGACCATTTGCACCAGCACGTAGCCAGGGAAGAATTTACGCTCGCTTTTACGACGTTGACCGCTGCGGATCTCCACCACTTCTTCGGTAGGAACCATGACGCCACCGAACAGCTCTTCTATATTGTGTAATTTGATGTGCTCACGCAGCGACTGCGCCACGCGGCCTTCAAAACCGGAAAACGCCTGCACAACATACCAGCGTTTTTTTGGAGCTTCAGACATCTCAGTACCTCAGGCCAGTGATAAATGATACCAGACGAACCAGAATACCATCTAGCCCCCACAAAATTAATGACATCATGGCGGTAACTGCGGCAACAATTAACGTAGTATGCAACGTTTCCTGTCGCGTCGGCCAAATGACCTTACGTATTTCAGTGCGTGCTTCACGTACAAAAGCCACTATTGCTTTGCCTTTAGTTGTTAGTAATACAACTCCGCCAGCAACCGTAACGAGGACTATCACACCTAGCACTCGTAATGGAAGCATTATATCGCGATAAACATAATTTCCTATGATTGCTATTAATATTAATATGACAACAATGAACCACTTTATTATTTCTAAGCCAAGCACGCTCCCTTGAGCTTCATTATTCGCACGCATAAATCAACCTGCCACAATAATTCAAAAACCACGTTGTTCCGCAATGCGACTTAATCGAATAAGTTTTTGAACGTAACTCGGTATCAAATAACATTTGATAGTGCCTGCTCCAGCAATGATGATGATCGAGAAAATTACTGATAAGCCAGGTGTTATGTAACAACAGCACATAAAAAGAGCACTGTGGTGCTCTTTTCCCTGTCCAGTAGACCATTTTACAAAAAGGCCCACCTTGCTATCGCTATTAAGCGATAACTTCAGTAACAACTCCAGCACCTACAGTACGGCCACCTTCACGAATTGCGAAACGTAATCCCTGGTCCATTGCAATTGGGTGGATAAGCGTAACGGTCATTTTCACGTTATCGCCCGGCATTACCATTTCAACGCCTTCCGGTAGTTCAATACTACCAGTCACATCAGTAGTACGGAAGTAGAACTGCGGACGATAACCTTTGAAGAAAGGTGTATGACGCCCACCCTCTTCTTTAGACAGAACATATACTTCTGATACAAATTTAGTGTGTGGCTTAATTGATCCCGGCTTAGCTAGTACCTGGCCACGCTGGATCTCTTCACGCTTGATACCACGCAGCAAAACACCTACATTTTCACCAGCCTGACCTTGATCCAACAATTTACGGAACATTTCAACGCCGGTACAGGTTGATTTCGCAGTCTCTTGGATGCCTACAATTTCAACTTCGTCACCCACTTTCACGATACCGCTTTCAACACGACCAGTGACAACTGTACCGCGGCCAGAAATTGAGAATACGTCTTCAATAGGAAGAAGAAATGGTAAATCAATAGCACGTACTGGATCTGGAATATAATTATCTAGGTAGCCAGCTAGCTCAATAATCTTTGCTTCCCATTCAGCTTCGCCTTCCAGTGCTTTCAGCGCAGAACCACGCACGATCGGAGTAGAATCGCCTGAGAAATCGTACTGCGACAACAGGTCACGTACTTCCATCTCAACTAATTCTAGCAATTCTTCATCATCAACCATATCGCACTTATTAAGAAAAACAATAATGTAAGGAACACCAACTTGACGACCCAACAAAATGTGCTCACGAGTCTGTGGCATTGGTCCGTCAGTTGCAGCAACAACGAGGATCGCACCATCCATTTGAGCAGCCCCGGTAATCATGTTTTTCACATAATCGGCGTGACCTGGGCAATCAACATGTGCGTAGTGACGGATTAAAGTTTCGTACTCAACATGAGAGGTATTGATAGTGATACCCCGAGCTTTTTCTTCTGGAGCGTTATCAATCTGCTCAAATGCACGAGCCTGGCCACCATAAGTTTTAGCTAAAACAGTGGTGATTGCTGCAGTCAAAGTGGTTTTACCATGATCAACGTGACCGATGGTTCCTACATTTACGTGCAGTTTATTTCGTTGGAATTGCTCTTTCGCCATGGTAATCAATCCTTATTGTTATGCCTTTACAGTTTAGTACAAGCATCTGTTCACAATTTTAAAACCGTCGCTTTATTTGCCACGGGATTCAATAACGGCTTGGGCGACGTTGTTCGGTGCATCATCGTACTTCAGAAACTCCATGCAATAAGAAGCTCTACCTTTAGTCAGAGAACGCAACTGAGTCGCGTATCCGAACATTTCGGACAATGGAACTTCAGCATAGAGCTGAACACCGATCGCGTTAGACTCCTGCCCTTTCAAAATACCACGACGACGGCTTAAATCACCGATAACGTCACCAGTGTTTTCTTCCGGAGTCTCCACTTCGACCCTCATGATAGGTTCAAGCAGTACCGGTTGCGCTCTTTTAAATCCCTCTTTAAAGGCAATAGCGGCGGCCAATTTAAACGCCAGTTCTGAGGAATCAACGTCGTGGTAAGAACCAAAGTGTAAACGTACACCTAAATCAACAACCGGATAACCTGCTAACGGACCAGATTTTAGCTGCTCCTGGATACCTTTATCAATTGCAGGGATGTACTCACCAGGAATTACACCACCTTTAATATCGTTGACAAATTCATAACCAGCCGGGTTTACACCCGGTTCTAGTGGGTACATATCAATAATAACATGACCGTACTGACCGCGACCACCAGATTGCTTGACATGTTTACCTTCGATGTTGACGATAGTAGATCGAATTTTTTCGCGGTAAGCTACCTGTGGTTTGCCTACATTTGCTTCAACATTAAACTCACGTTTCATACGATCAACGATAATGTCGAGGTGCAACTCCCCCATACCAGCGATAATAGTCTGATTAGATTCTTCGTCAGTCCATACACGGAATGAAGGATCTTCCTTAGCTAAACGACCTAGAGCAAGACCCATTTTTTCCTGATCAGCTTTAGTTTTCGGCTCAACGGCAATAGAAATCACCGGTTCAGGAAACTCCATACGTTCTAGGATGATAGGGTTATTTAAATCACACAAAGTATCACCGGTGATCACTTCTTTTAGACCAATCGCCGCAGCTATGTCTCCTGCTCTCACTTCACTGATCTCTTCACGTTTATTTGCATGCATCTGTACGATACGACCGAAACGCTCACGTGCAGATTTCACTGAGTTCAGAACTGTGTCACCTGAGTTAACTACGCCAGAATAAACGCGAAAAAAAGTCAGGTTTCCTACGAATGGATCATTAGCAATTTTGAATGCTAGAGCAGAGAACGGTTCGTCGTCCTCAGCATGACGCTCAGCTGGAGTATCTTTACCATCGTCTAGGATACCATTAATCGCAGGAACATCAGTTGGCGCTGGCAGGTATTCAATTACCGCATCTAACATCGCTTGAACACCTTTGTTCTTGAACGCAGAACCACAAGTTACAAGAATGATTTCGTTGTTCAGCACACGCAGACGCAGAGCTTTTTTAATCTCTTCTTCGGTGAGTTCTTCGTTGCTTAAATACTTCTCCATCAATTCTTCAGATGCTTCAGCTGCTGATTCGATTAGATTCTGACGCCACTCCTTAGCTAAATCCCGCATGTCTGATGGGATATCTTCGTAAACGAAGGTAGTACCCTGGTCAGCGTCATTCCAATTAATGGCTTTCATTTTGATTAAATCAACAATTCCGGTGAAATTTTCTTCAGCACCAATTGCCAATTGTAATGGAACCGGGTTCGCACCTAACCGCTGCTTAAGCTGGCTAACAACTTTTAGAAAATTCGCACCCATACGGTCCATTTTATTAACGAACCCAATACGCGGAACTTTATATTTATTTGCTTGGCGCCATACTGTTTCAGACTGCGGCTGGACACCACCCACGGCACAGTAAACCATTATTGCACCGTCAAGCACACGCATAGAACGTTCTACTTCTATGGTAAAGTCAACGTGCCCCGGAGTATCGATTATATTGATACGGTGTGGCTCAAACTGTTTAGCCATACCAGACCAAAATGCGGTGGTTGCTGCAGAAGTGATAGTAATACCACGTTCCTGCTCTTGTGCCATCCAGTCCATGGTTGCTGCACCATCATGCACTTCACCAATTTTGTGATTAACACCAGTGTAGAATAGTATACGCTCGGTAGTAGTCGTCTTACCGGCGTCGATGTGCGCGCTGATCCCAATATTACGATAATGCGCGATGGGTGTTGTACGAGCCATTTGGTTCCTCTAATTCTCAAACGTTCAAAATTAGTTGAACGCAGCAGGTTTAGCACGTTGCCCACCCGCTGGTTTAAAACAACTACGCGGAGATTACCAGCGATAGTGAGCGAATGCCTTATTGGCTTCAGCTATACGATGAACGTCTTCACGTTTCTTAACTGCAGTCCCTTTGTTTTCTGCAGCGTCAGAAAGTTCATTAGCTAAGCGGAGAGCCATAGATTTATCGCCCCGTTTGCGGGCAGCTTCTACGATCCAACGCATTGCCAGAGCATTACGACGAACCGGACGGACTTCTACTGGAACCTGATAAGTTGAACCACCTACTCTACGTGACTTAACTTCAACAATCGGACGCACGTTTCCAAGGGCAACTTCAAAAGATTCCAGCTCACTTTTACCAGAACGCTGAGCCAGACTTTCAAGCGCGTTATAAACAATTGATTCGGCAATAGATTTCTTGCCATCTACCATTAAAATATTAATAAATTTAGCTAAGAGCTCTGATCCGAACTTCGGATCAGGCAGAATTTTACGCTGTCCAATGACGTGACGACGTGGCATAGAAATACTCCGTCATTAATTCAGGATTGTCCAAAACTATAGAGTTTTGTTTAATATTTAAGTTAAAAAGTTTGGCCTTACTTAACAGAGAACCATTAACTTTTTGGTTTTTTTACACCATATTTAGAGCGAGCTTGCTTACGGTCTTTAACACCTGAGCAGTCAAGAGCTCCGCGAACAGTGTGGTAACGAACGCCGGGGAGATCTTTAACACGACCGCCACGGATCAGGATTACTGAATGTTCCTGCAGATTATGCCCTTCACCACCAATATAAGAGGTAACTTCAAAACCGTTAGTCAAACGAACACGGCAAACTTTACGTAGTGCAGAATTTGGTTTTTTCGGTGTGGTAGTATATACACGAGTACAAACACCACGTTTTTGAGGACAAGCTTCCAACGCAGGTACGTTACTTTTTACAACTTTGTGTACACGTGGTTTGCGAACCAGCTGGTTAACTGTTGCCATTGAATAGCTCCTGGATTTACTTTTGCTTCTTAAACACGCAATAAAACTCCCCATACTACTACGAGGACGCAGAATTCTAGGACTGAGCCAATAGGGTGTCAAGAAATAACCAAACTACTTACGACGTTACCAAGTCATCTGCTGCTGATGTTTTTCAGTAAGCGTAATGAAACCAAGATAGTCTACTGGAGTAATTTCGGTTGCAATCTGTCTAATAAGACCACGTGCTTTTACATCCTCGGCTAATACCCATACTGTAGCAGGCGATGCTAGTAGCAGGTTCAGCGTTCTGCTGCCTTCTAGTGCGCCCAGAACACCGTCTTGCAATAATATAAGATCGTCTTCCGAATGCAGCATCAACAGCAAGCTGTTAAGGTCGCTGTAATAAGGTGAACACATCAGGAGATGCAACATAGCGTGCTCATTAGAAAGTAATGATCCGATTGTAAGTTGAAAGCTGCGCTATTAACTCAGGTGCATCTAGAATATTGACATCTATAATGTATGAGCTACTTTCCGCCAAACCGCGCTCTTTTAATGCTTCACGACTGATAACGCATTGTTCAATATTATATAGATCTAAGACGCCAAAGGTGGCGGCGTGATTACGAGTTAAGATAATTTCAGGCTGTTGACCTGGTATCAATTGTAATACTCCATCACCAATAAAGAAGAGGCAGATCGACTCGCTTAGCGCGGCAGTTGCCAACACGGCGTCTAATCCTTCACGACCTGCGCTGCTGCCGTACGGCGAGTGGGTAAAAACAAATGCCACGCGGTTCACTAAAACTGAACCAAACGATCGCAATAGAGTACGGCTTCAGCTAGCGCCCCTAAGCTGCTGAGTTCAAAACCAGGCTGTAGATTACCACCCACCAATCCTAGACGATCCGCTTCATGAACATCAGTGATGCCGCGACGCATTGCCGCGGCAATGCAGATATTGAGTGATACACCTTGCTCCTGATGCAGTGTTTGCCAAGAGCGAACGATATCCGTTTCGTCGCAGGCCGGTATTGTCATGGCGTTAGCGTTAAGCACACCATCGCGATAAAAGAAAACGCTTTGCAAATGATGCCCGACAATAAACAACCCACGAGCAAAGAGTAGTGCGCTGCTTGCCTGTTGAGTGCCATAAGCAGGACCTGTTACCAGCAGTATATAACGCATCAGTACTCCCGCTTCTGAAAGTTGCTGCTCTTAAATTGATTATATATTTATCTAAAGATAGTACAGCATACCTAAACATACTAAGACAATATACAATCTGATTTATTGCATCTTTAATATTGAGAAAATCATGTTCGCAAAAGATTTTGCATAATCCGAGATTTTTTATCATGCTATTAGCGAATATTACGATATAAATTGATTATTATCAATAATTAAATGACATTGTCTGGTAATTTAAACACTCGCATCTCACGTGGGAAGTTCATACTCAAATTGAACTAATTTTATTTCGACGGTATCAGGTAATAAAATGGCACCTCCCAGGGGGGGCAGAGTGATAAATTAAAGATCATTGATGAGATCTAAATCAATAATTTGCTATTGTAGATTACAAATAGCGACAGTGACTAACTCCAATCCATAACCCACTTTACATGTGCTTTACTTGTCATGCTATCGTACATAGAACCAGATCGGTAATAAGCAAACTTGCTTTATGGTCAACATATATGTCCTTAATGATGTATGGCACTGAACGATTCAGAACTTTACACCGCAATGCGATTAGAATTGCTGGGTCAACGACTAAGATAACAGAGGGTGAGGGTTTAGGAAAATCGTAACCTACCCACTCGAACGAATGTCACTCAAAATTAAATTTTCTTAGTATACTGAAATAAGGAGAATGTGCCAATGAAGATATTTTTCCAAATTGATCTATCACGTTCCTATCTAAATATAGTGCTACATACGGAACTTTCTTAGAAAATCATTCTAGCAATAGGTACGTACTATCTTAAAAAATAGCGCATTCTTATGTCAAAAATTTGACAACTTAGAGAAAGTGACAATAACTCAATTATTTAAATTTATTCATTTCAGTAACTAATGCTCGCGCTTTATCATCTTTTTTAGGACTTGTTTTAATGTCGAGTAGTTCAATGTCGAATACTAACGTAGAATTAATCGGAATACCAGGTACGTTGTTTTTGCCATAGGCAAGCTGTGGCGGAATGACCAATTTAATCTTCCCACCTTTTTTTACATGTTTCAAACCTTCGGTCCAGCCCGGGATTATACCTTGAAGATGCAAGGAAAGAGGCTGGCCGCGTGTATAAGAGTTATCAAATTCGGTTCCATTTATTAGCATGCCTTTGTAGTGCACTACTACGGTAGTGTCGTCTTGCGGAGGGTCTCCACTGCCCTCTTTTTCTATTTTATAAAGCAGACCAGATTCGGTTTTTTTCACACCACTCTCTTTAGCAAATTTGTTAGCAAAAGCTATGCCCTTATCGGCATTTTCTTTCGCTTCTTTTTCCATTTTTTCCTGTGTGGCTCCTTTCACACGGCTTTCTAAGCCATGCAATATCTGCTCAATTCTCTGTTCAGAAAGTTTACTCTTTCCTGCAAACATATCTTGAACGCCCTCAAGTAACTGCTGTTTATCCAGTTTAATGCCTAGTTTCTTTTGTTCTTCTAGAGAATTATTCATGTATCGGGCTAGTGATGCACCCAAAGCGTAAGCAGATTGTTGGTCTTCATTTTTGAAGAAAGTATTTTTGGATATTTGTGACACCGTATCTTTTGTATCTGATGCTCTAGTCAATTCAGTAGACGCTGCTGTAAGCTTCGCGTGTAGCATAATAGAAATTATGGTAGCTAGCGTTGTGACTTTAAATAGCGATTTCATCCTTTCTCCAAAACCGAAGCCTCTTTACCTCGGAAATTATTGCATAATAAAGCCTACACTATAATACTTGTACACTGTAGTGAAAAATACTCCTATAACGTCATTACCCAGTCATCATCGTACCTTTTTGCACTAGAAATTTTCATAAGAAATGGTGGTGTTTTATTTCAAATTCAATCCTAAATAGGTAAAATAGTAAACGTCTGTCTATTTTGGTGGAAATAAACAGAGAATTAACCCACATCATTCTCAGTGTGAATGAATTGAAATATGAAGCAAAGTTCCTGAGTAATCATAAGTTAGAATAAAAGATGAAAGATTAAGACATCATAAAGTAAACCTAGCTTTCAGTCTCTGAATTTGGTTAGCCTAATCACGTTTTGAGATAG
This sequence comes from Pantoea sp. Nvir, assembly GCF_009829915.1. Taxonomy (GTDB): domain Bacteria; phylum Pseudomonadota; class Gammaproteobacteria; order Enterobacterales; family Enterobacteriaceae; genus Pantoea. Next base: position 30,876 of record NZ_SZZW01000005.1, read on the forward strand.
GACAAAATAAAAATAAGAAAAATACTTAAGCAGAAACATCCGACGTTGATGTGAACATGATGGGCGCAGCGATATAAGGTAAATTGAACCCAATAAATTTGCTAACATGCTAAAAAATTACATAAAGTAACGGAAAGAAAGTGTCGAAGGTAATAAAAGTCAAATTTAGCTATTTCGTGAAATAGCGGCTTTATAACTATTTTTAGAGGTTGTGACTCTTAGGATGAGAATATCAGCATGTTGTTCTTATGGAGCATTCGACTAATTAATAAACTAAGGATGATCTACAGGAGCTATAACCTATTGTTGCTTAATGAAACCATCCGCCTAAATGTAATATCAATATGCCCATAGGTAGTACTTACTGAAACAGTAAAATTAATTTTTAAAAGCATGCTGAGACTAATAAGATAAGGTAAGACAGAATCTCTACTTGCTCAACACTAGTAATGTTCTCCATATTGGGTGATGGAGTTAAAATTAATGGTTTTTCAGGGAAAAAATATAAGATCAGTTATGTAAATAGGATATTTCCACTGAGTAATAAACATCAAGTAGATGATCAATCAGCTTCGGGAAAATGATATATAGATTATCTAGTACATAGAAGAAAATAGAGGCGATAATCCGCCTCCATACTATTTTTTTCCCCCTTTTATAGGACATACTCTCCTATCGGAGTAAGCAAAACAGCATAGACACCCTCATAAATAATGGACATGCTAACTGATTGACGTATTATAAAATGACGCAGCAACGTCTCTTCCATTCCAATCACAGGACATTCTACCTTTTAGAAAGGCCCATCACCTAGCACTGTGGCTCGATGCATCACCCGTCGTGCCGGATAGTAGTCCGCATTTGCATAGTGCTGTGTCACACGATTATCCCAAATTGCTACGTCATTTATATGCCAACGCCAACGTACCTGAAACTCAGGCTTAGTTATATGCGAATAGAGCAAATTCAGTACTGCATTGCTTTCTTGCTCACTCAATTCCACGATGCGTGTAGTAAATCCCTCATTCACGAACAACGCCTTACGTCCACTCACTGGATGAGTACGAATCACTGGATGTTGTACCGGTGGATTCTTTTCTACCGCTTGTTGCCAACGCTGATACTCTTCTTCGGTACGGCGATATTTATACTCCTGAAAGGACTTTTTAAAATCATGCTCTGCGTGCAGCCCTTCAAGCATGATTTTAATTGGCGCTGACAAAGTTTCGTACGCTGCGATACTACTTGCCCACAATGTATCGCCACCTGACTCAGGTAGCAGTTTTGATGCCAAAATCGCGATCGCAGGCGGTGTATTGATAAAGGTAACATCGGTATGCCAATTATCATTATCTGGCGGATTATTCTGATGAGTATCTAGTACAATAATTTCCTCTATGTCCTCAGCATGAGGATAAACTGGATGTATATGCAAATCGCCGAAGCGCGCTGCAAGAGCGCGTTGCTGCTGTGGTGTTATCGCCTGATCGCAAAGTAACAGCACCTGATGGCGCATCAGTGCATGATATAGCTGCTCAAACTGAGTAGCACTCAGTGGCCGGGTTAAATCAAGATTCGAAACTTGCGCGCCGATATAAGGGCCGAGCGCGATGATGTTGATTTTTTCGTTCATCATTGTTCTCCGTTCCAGGGCGTCAGGCTACGCTGTATATAGAGCGAGCAACCCGAGTTCTGAGGTAAGATCTATCGCCGTACTGTGATGACTACAATCCCTGCCAGTAGGACATAGTCCGTTGCCAGAATTCACTGACTGTAGGTGAACGATGTTACTGACGATAAAACTAAACTGCGAATAAATCAGGCCCCGAAACTCTTCTCCTCTTTATAATCTTTTGCGTTCATTGCGCTCATGCTGATATAAAGAGGTCATTAAGCTATTCAAATATCTAAATCAGCATACAACTTTGTATTGTTTTTAAAAACGGGATCTGATCCGATTATGTTCGGTAGAGTGCGCCTGATGTGGTCGCCCTATATAATTAGTAATAATATATTTTTTGTTCTTGCTGTCTGGTAAATGATGCTTGACTCCGCTGGTAATCTGTCGAATTTAGTCCCCTTAGTTCTTCTCCGTCTTTAGCAGGCTAGTTGCTATCAGTCTATAAGCAGTTTTTTTAAAAAAGGGTACAGTGGTGTATTTTCCAATCAGATATCTTTGTCTAAAGAAAAAAATATTGCTTACTAATAACTCTTTAAATTTATTTAGTTATTTAGCCCCAAAGCTAACTAAAAGTTTTAGTAAACAACTACTGCCACGGGAGGCTATAGCCAACAGGCTAGAGCTGGTCTACACGTCATGTAATAAGCGTATCGCTCTTTTTAATAAAAGTATTTCTGCTTGCACTACTTTGTTAGCCGATTCTATAAAGGGAGGGTAAGCTACCGTAAAATTGAAGGCTTGCGCCTGGAAAGTCATTATCGAAAGTACTGTAGCTAAGATATAATATTCTTTCATTGATGTTGTACTCCACCAAGGTCTTATGATGGATGTAGTTTCACTTTCGGTGAAAATTTCATAAAGGAATTAAAAATTATTTTTAATAAAAATATGTTCTGAGAACATGAAAAGCGTTTTTGAAATTCGGAATCATTCAACAGCAGTGCAGGCTAGATAAAATCTCAAGTTCTCATATTACGATGTTCTACTGTTACCTATAAGAAAAGTATGCGATAATTAATGGATTGAGAAGGTGCCTTTTCGGTAGAAAGGTTTATAGCCCTATAATTTTCTGAGTTTTGACCTGACACACACGACCTCATTGAAACGTTTTCGATATTGGGTGATGAAGGAAACGCCTAAAGAGTACTCGCATCTTTTAGAGGATTTAGCGCAGACGACCTGTCAAATTTTTATTATCGGAATCTGCTTGATCAGTTGATTAGGTGGTGCTTGTTCTAATTTAACCATTCCATTGTTACGACTGTAGACATAGTATTCTTCGAATACGTACAACTAACTCTATTTTACCGTCATACTAGAGCTCCATCCAACTGCTAAAAATATGAATAAAAACTTGCTAAGTATCCATCCGAAAGACGATCCTTATATATTTAACTAAATTATCCTATATGCTGGATAGTTTTCTTACCTTTATTAATCATCTACTTATGCTAAGTAGCAGCTACTGTGTTTTTGGTGCCACTTTTATTTTTAAAATGCAACAAAATTGCAGCTTTAACATCAGTATGCTGCACAGTAGCCATACGTAATGGGTTACATCATGATTATCCCTTGGCAGCGACTTAACCCTGATACTCTCACTAATTTGATAGAATACTTTGTGTTGCGCGAAGGCACTGACTACGGTGAACACGAACAGAACTTGACGGAAAAAGTAAAAGATGTGCGTCAACAACTAGAATGCGGTGACGTCGTACTAGTTTGGTCAGAGCTGCATGAAACTTTCAATATTATGCCGCGTAAATTTCACTGCTAATTTTCTTCCTATGTTATACAAACGCTCATTAACATGAGCCTAACTTTCTGGAAAATCTCCTAGCAGATCAACATACATAACACTAATATAGAAGATTACAGTTATAATAGGAAATGGAGCTGACATATATTTATAATATGAAATTATTTAGATATAATAACAAATTAACTCTTTTTTAAGATAAAGACATTAATTTCATTACACCATAGTCTCTATTTACTATATTGGTTGTTAACTATGACCCTACTATTGATAACTTGAGACACGATTCTCTGCTACGATCTCTCTTTATTAAACAATAATTTCGTAATCATCGGCTTTTCTACCTGTTGGCTATAGCGGCAGGTTTTGTTGTGATGGACTTATTTTAATCTTTTTATACTTGATTAAGTATATTTGGTTTTAAATATTAATAATCTTTGAGTTGATACCCATCAAGGATGAGCTTGATGTTTTGACAACACCACAATCAAATAATACCTCTCAAGGAAAAGTGCACAGTATCATATCTCTATCAGGTTCAGTATGAGCTGGAATTACCGGCAATAAAGATTGATATTCATGACGCTGAGATTCCAATAAAGTTAAAATCCTCAACATATTCCACTTTCACGTTTCTCTACATCACATGTTTTGCGCCGAAAGATACACTGACCCAGTAAAAACAATCTAAAATAATCTTCCTTGGTTGAAACTAGACAATACGAGACAGAGAGGAAAAACTATGCTACAAGAATTGCTGAAAGTAGTTTCGTTCTAATAAGGACGAAAGCGGTATGCATTAAGCACCTAGCGCAAAATAAGTCCCAATAATCTCCTTAACTGAAAATGCTTAGATTATTGATCGTTCGACAAGGGACCTTTCCCTGCATTACGAGGCATGACTTACAACAGAGGATAATAGCGAATGGTTCTCGGCAAACCGCAAACAGACCCTACACTTGAATGGTTCCTGTCCCATTGTCATATTCACAAATATCTATCCAAAAGTACCTTGATTCATCAAGGTGAGAAAGCTGAAACGCTTTACTACATTGTGAAAGGATCCGTTGCAGTCCTAATCAAAGATGAAGAAGGTAAAGAAATGATCCTTTCCTACCTAAATGAAGGTGATTTTATCGGCGAGCTTGGACTATTTGAAGAAGGTCAGGAACGCAGTGCTTGGGTGCGCGCTAAAATTGCGTGCGAAGTAGCGGAAATTTCCTACAAGAAATTCCGTCAGCTTATTCAGGTGAATCCAGATATTTTAATGCGTCTCTCTTCACAGATGGCGCGCCGTCTTCAGGTAACGTCAGAAAAAGTCGGCACATTAGCTTTCCTTGACGTTACTGGACGTATCGCACAAACTTTGCTTAACTTGGCGAAACAGCCAGACGCTATGACACATCCTGACGGTATGCAAATCAAAATTACTCGTCAGGAAATTGGCCAAATCGTGGGTTGTTCACGTGAAACTGTGGGCCGTATTTTAAAAATGTTGGAAGATCAGAATCTAATTGCTGCACATGGTAAAACTATTGTTGTTTACGGTACTCGTTGATTGATTCACGCTAATGGCGTAATAATTGACTGACGCCATTAGCGTTTTTAATAAATCAGAGTTGTACCAGAGTTTTGCGTATCTCGAATTTTTTATATGCTCTAAGGTAAGCTTTAGAGTAATATATTTTCTTAACAGTGTTACTTATTTTGCCTTTCGTGTATAGATATAGCGCTTACAGACATAGTAAAGATAACTTAAAGTTGTTTTAAAGAAATTTGCTGTCAAGTCGCATCAGGTCAGATAATTGATGATGTTATGATGAAGTAGTGCCAGTAGATAACTAGCTGTGGCCTAACGCTGTCATCAACAATTTGACTGAAAAATTGACAGAGTTCTTATTTTCTATTGAGCTCAATAGATCAATACTCTCCAATTTATATTAGCATGAAATATAACAGTTCATAAAAAGGCGATATGCCATTATTATATATTTTCTACGTCATTGTACTCCATATTGCCACAACTTCAGCATTCGAGAAAATTATGCAATAGCTTATGTCCCTGTTCGGTCATAATGCTTTCCGGATGAAACTGTACGCTTTCCATGCCTAAATTCTTATGGCGCAATCCCATAATCTCATCTGGGATACCTGCATTCAAGCTCCAAGCAGTGATTTCAAACTCATCAGGTAGAGAATTCCATGCCACAATCAAAGAATGGTAACGTGTCACCGTTAGAGGATTATTGAGGTTACGAAACACGCCGCAGCTATTGTGAACTATAGAAGAGGTCTTGCCATGCATTACTTGACGAGCACGACCTACTTTCGCACCGTAAGCCTGTGCGATTGCTTGATGACCAAGGCAGACACCTAACACCGGGATACGCCCGGCAAAATAACGAATTGCCATTATGGAAATACCTGACTTATTAGGAGTACAGGGGCCTGGAGAAATCACTAAATGTGATAGCGGTAGCACTACCATCTCTTCCAAAGTAATGGCGTCATTGCGCACGACGCGCACCTGCGCGCCTAGTTCACGAAAATATTGATAAAGGTTCCAAGTAAAGGAGTCGTAGTTGTCGATTAGCAGCAGCATAGCCAGTCTGACAGATAAAATTACTGCACAAGTAGCACTTCACTTTATTTCGCCCCAATGTTGTGTGTGCTACACCAATAAATAATGGGCATATAATAACTCATTTTTTTAAAAAAATGCTATCTAGGCGCTCAGGATTCAATCCTGACTCTTCTAGAGTTGATTGAACGTATTATTCCTTTTTTTTAAATTTAATATCATTTTCATGATATTAAATTTTATATGTATTAAATGTAGCTTAACTAAGAAATATCTAGATAGTGGCAATGCTCGAGTCCTTGTATAACAAGACTCAATGCACCAAATGATAAACTCCACCTTACGCATTTGCTTGTCAACTTAAACTTCTAACTATTTTTTTAAAACGTGTGATTTTAAATAGATAAGAATAGCGCGTTATGACAAGATTTAGCATGTATGCTGCGATTTTTTCTTTTTTAAAGAGTAAGGTATATATTTATCTTACTCTAGATATTGGTAGTCCAGTCAGAAGAAAAGTTCTCTCACAGTAGCTAAATAGCTGTGAATATTTAGACTATGGCAAAATTTCACTCTATTATTTATCAATTAAAAACTCCTTTTTTCCCCAATCATGATTATTCACTATCTTGCATTTAAGTATAGAAGCCCCCACTTACCGGACACAGGTAAGTGATTGCATCTTTAGCATGATGCTGCTATTATCACAATTTACTATAAGGATTTTATAGAAATAAAAAATACTGTTTTTACTAGTACATACTTTTTGTAAACTTAGAGAGTCATACTCTTACCCTTAAGTTGGTACTTGAGAAAAGTTATGAGTTCCCTCCACTATATATTTACAATTCTGCTCAACATCGCATATCCTAAGTCGCACTAAACACAGGTAAAGAAAGCATTATTATCAGTAAAATTGAGAAAAATTGGCCGATAGAGCTGTTTTTCTCTCTTTCATAATAAGCCGTATATCTTCTCGGCTGCGCTGCCTTTCATAGATACCAAAACATAACGTTATTAAAATAATAAAGATGGATGAGGTCGACTTTATGGTTTTGTCTACCAATTTTGCTTGAGAATGACACACTCACAATTGAAAATACTCCCCCCATTCTTAATGATGATCTACAGTATCACTAATTTTCTTAATAAAAGATTCATGCTCTCCTAATTCATCATTTATTTTTAGAGCTTACGAAACCGATTGCTTCATAGGTCTTCTGCAGAGTCTGCTGTGCGCGTACACGTGCTTTTTGTGCACCGTCACGCATAATTTGTTCAAGAAAAGCTTGGTCGTTACGGTAGAGGTTGTAACGTTCCTGTAACTCAGACAGCATACTAGATACCGCATCGATCACTGCGTTTTTTAGGTCGCTATACATTCTGCCTTCGAACTCTAATTCCAACTCAGCAATGGTTTTTCCAGTTACACCTGCTAATATATCTAGAAGGTTTGACACTCCAGCTTTCTCTTTCACGTTGTAACGCACTACTGGCGGATCCTCGGAATCGGTTACGGCACGTTTTATCTTCTTCACCACCGAGCTGATATCTTCCAGAAGACCGATCACATTATTACGGTTGTTATCCGACTTGGACATCTTACGAGTTGGCTCCAGCAACGACATAACGCGTGCACCCGCTTTGGGAATAAAGGGTTTAGGCACGCAGAAAATATTGCCGTAAAGTGCGTTAAAACGCCGTGCGATATCGCAACTTAGCTCAAGGTGCTGTTTTTGATCTTCACCTATTGGCACTTGATTGGTCTGGTAAAGCAAGATATCCGACGCCATCAGTACCGGATAAGCAAACAGACCTATGTTGATATTCTGTTCGTAGCGTACCGATTTATCTTTAAACTGAGTCATGCGACTCAGCTCACCAAAATAGGCGTAGCAATTTAGTATCCAGCTCATTTGGGCATGTTCTGGCACATGGGACTGTACAAAGATGGTGCTTTTGTGTGGATTAATTCCGCACGCAAGATAAAGCGCCAATGTATCAAGAGTAGACTTACGTAATGATGCTGGATCCTGACGAACGGTAATAGCGTGCAGATCAACGATGCAGTAAATACAGTGAAAATCGTCCTGCATCTGAACCCACTGACGCAGCGCACCCATATAATTACCGATGGTAAGTGCACCTGATGGTTGTGCGCCGCTAAAAACAATGGGTTTTCTCATGCTGCAATCCTAATTAATGTAGCCCACAGACGAGCAAAATTCATGAAATAGTTTATAATCAAATTAAGTTACTACCGGACCTCACCTGTACCTTATTTATAGCCGATAAATTATGGGGATGTGCGGCACATCGTCTATTTAGGTAGACTTACGTAACTCTCTGACGAAAGCGGCATGTTCCGGTAATAATATACAAGAAAAGATAGAAAAGTAGAAAATTACGGATAATAAAGTTTTTTGCATCATGCAACGTTATAGTCGCCAATAACTAGGTCAAATACCTTCTTCATGCAGAGCAACTACATGAAACAACCTTATAATATGTATCGTTTTTTTGTGCTAATCTCCATTCTCTACCTACTGAATGTCTTTTCTACTTGAAAAAAGAATGAACTACTAGGAATATAGTCAATTGATTAGACCAGAATCGTTGACATACTATACTTGTCACTCAAGGTAACTTCAGTATTGAAGGCCTGTACATGAGAATATCAGCAACATAATCCATTGACCATCTTTAGTTCTTGACGCATCTCATCAATAACTTTTTTATAATCTATATGGTCAAAAATCGCCGAACCAGTGACAAACATGTCCGCGCCTGCATTGGCGATCTGCGCGATATTATTGATTTTTATACCACCATCTACTTCTAGACGGATATTATGACCTCTATTATCGATGCGCCTACGCGCTTCACGAAGCTTATCCAACGTCCCTGGAATAAAGGCCTGGCCGCCAAAACCGGGATTGACTGACATAATTAGGATGACGTCGAGTTTATCCATCACATAATCGAGATGATTTAGCGGAGTAGCAGGATTAAAAACCATGCCTGCTTTGCAGCCATGATCTTTAATTAGTTGCAGCGTACGATCAACGTGCTTACTCGCTTCGGGATGGAATGTGATATAACTAGCACCAGCTTTAGCGAATTCTGAAATCAGCGCATCTACAGGCTTAACCATTAAATGTACATCAATCGGTGCGATAATCCCATAGTCGCGCAGTGCTTTTAACACCATTGGGCCCACGGTGAGACTGGGAACATAGTGATTATCCATTACATCAAAATGTATCACATCGCCACCGGCAGCTAATGCTTTTTCAGTATCTTCACCAAGACGTGCAAAATCCGCTGCGAGTATTGAAGGTGCTAGCAAATATTTTTTCATCAGATGCGCTCGGTGTTATTTATGTATGAGCCAGCCTTACCGCTGACATCTTACCTAGTTAAAAAAGAAAAACTAGCAGTAAAGTGCCAGGAGTTCATCAACATATATACGACTTGTTATATGCCTACTGATAGAACGCCTTGCTTTGACTATGTGTAATATTGCGTCCTGATACCAGAGGCGTGTTAGAGCATTATCCTGATTAGAAATCAGGACTGGAATACGCTCCTTTAGTGCCAGCTGTGATGCTAACTCTGCTAAATGTTTTTGTTCATGTAGACTAAATCTGTGAGTATGGTAGGCAGTAAAATTAGCCGTTGTCGACAATGATGCATAAGGAGGATCACAATAAACAACTGCGCCTTCCTGCGCATTTGTTAGCGTAACATCGTATGATTCACAAACAAAAGTTGCCTTTTGCGCACGCTCGGCAAACCACAGTAACTCGGCTTCAGGAAAATAGGGTTTACGATAGCTACCAAATGGTACATTAAACTCCCCACGCAAATTATATCGACATAACCCATTGTAACCATGACGGTTCAGATAGAGAAATAACAACGCACGCTCATAGATGTCTCTACTTGCATTAAAAGTCACTCGCCGCAAATAGTAACATTCTGAAGTATTCCCTTCCGACGAAAAAAGACGACGCGCATCCTGAATGAATTTCCTGCTACAGTTTTTAACAATGTTATAGAGATTGATCAAGTCGTTGTTGATATCCGCTAAATAATTGCGTTCATAATTAGTGTTGAGAAATACAGAACCTGCACCAACAAATGGCTCGATTAGGCACTCGCCTTGAGGTAAGTGACGACGGATATCTTCCATCAGAGGATATTTACCTCCTGCCCATTTCAAGAAAGCGCGATTTTTCTTCATCCGCCATGGTTAGTTATTTTATTACGGAGCTGTAGTGAATAGACAGCAGTATAGCACTTATCAACGGGCTGGAAACAGTTCATCCGTTCATGAGTTACTACCGGGCAGAATTTTCTTAATCAGTTAAAGAAATAATTTAAAAACTTAATCAGTAGATTTTGCAAATCTATTTTGTCAGATAATAAGGCTATAGAAACTGATTAGGAACCTTTCTCTCAGGTTAAGTAGAACTTGCTCATTCGCATGCATTATCGCTGGACATTATAAGTAATGATAAGTAATGTTCTACTCTTAATAGAGAAAAAGATTTTGATTTTTTCCCAATTGTTCATACTTTTTACAAAGAGGAGCACTGATTAGCTACAGAATATAGTTATCTTGCAGTATTTTTTTCTCGAAAATCATAAAAATATATTTTATTGTTGCTCAGCATAATAATATAAATCACAATAGGCAACGATCATACTTTCCTATATGCTCTGAATAACATAGCTAACGTATAGATTATTAATAGGGCTTATGTTAGTTAGCATAGTTAGTATAGAGTAGAGCAGAGGTATGGAAATATCACTAAACGTATTGGCTGCACTTATTAGAAGAATCACGAATTATCTATCGCGGTATTGAGTACCGTACTTTTGTTAGTAACGGTTGGTTCTACGCTAATGGTAGAAACAGGGATGTTACCACCAATGCTGTTAACTAAAAGTCAACTATCATTCAAACCACCGCTTTTTATTACCACATAACTTATTAAGTTTTCAGTTTTTTTTACAGTCGTTAATAGCAGCTATTATTATATCATGCGTCACGCTGCTGCGAACTTCGGCACGACCTAATGCCAATGGGAGCACTAGGCGCAAATTACCTGCTAGTACCTTTTTATCTCGTAACATATTGAGCAGATAATCTTCATCTTCCATGCTTTTCGGGCCTTGCACGGGCAGACCAGCACGTCGTAGCAACTCTATGATACGACATGTATCGGCGTTAGAAAACTGCCCCAGACGTTCCGCTGTACGTGCTGCCATCACCATACCTACCGCCACTGCCTCGCCGTGTAACCACTTACCATACCCCATATGTACTTCAATGGCATGACCAAAGGTATGACCTAAGTTCAGTAGCGAGCGCTGGCTATATTCATGCTCATCCGCAGCAACAACTTGCGCTTTAAGCTCGCAACAACGGCGGATACACCAACCAATCGCCTTCCTATCGAGCGCCAGAAGTTCATCAAGATTTTCTTCAAGCCAGTTGAAAAAGGCGCCGTCTAGAATAACTCCGTATTTAATTACTTCCGCAAGTCCTGAAGCCAATTCACGTGGCGGTAAGGAACACAGACAATCTGTATCGATCACCACTGATGAGGGCTGGTAAAAAGCACCGATCATATTTTTCCCTAACGGATGATTAACAGCTGTTTTACCACCTACTGATGAATCAACTTGTGACAATAGCGTGGTGGGTACTTGTATTAAGCGTACACCACGCTGATAGCTAGCGGCTGCAAAACCAGTGAGATCACCGATTACTCCACCACCTAATGCAATAAGTGTAGTGTCGCGTCCGTGTGACTTCTGCAGTAATGCGGTAAAAACTTCATCCATCACTGCTAGTGTTTTGTACCTTTCTCCATCAGGCAAAATCACCTGATCTAATTTAACACCCGTTGCTGTTAATAGATTTGACAGTCTTTCGCTATAGAGCAAATCCAGCGTCTTATTAGTGACTAGCATCGCATTCTCGCCCGCTTTTAGCGGCCAAAAAGCAGTCGGATCCTTCAATAATCCGGCGGCGATGGTAATGGGATAGCTACGCTCCCCTAGTAAGACAGTAATCTTTTCCATCATTCCTTACACCTATTACTAAGCCTTTAGATGTTAGATTAGGTATTTTCCAACATATTAATAATTTGATTAGCCACTACTTTTGCACTTTGATCGTCTGTGCGAATAATAACGTCGGCGATCTCTTCATAGAAAGGATTGCGCTCCACGGCTAGTGCTTCAAGCACTTCACGTGGCGGTGAATTAACCTGCAGCAACGGGCGCTTTTTATCACGCTGTGTACGCGCTAGCTGTTTATCAATAGTAGTTTCGAGATAAACTACCACTCCACGAGCAGAGAGACGATTGCGTGTTTCACGGGATTTAACGGAACCACCTCCGGTTGCTAAGACAATGCCATGTTTTTCTGTCAGCTCGTTGATGAGTTTTTCTTCACGGTCACGAAATCCATCTTCGCCCTCGACGTCAAATACCCACCCTATGTCGGCTCCGGTACGTCGTTCAATTTCCTGATCAGAATCAAAAAATTCCATATTAAGTTGCTGGGCTAACTGACGACCGATAGTACTTTTACCAGCACCCATCGGCCCAACCAGAAAGATATTACGTTTGTCTGCCATTTTATCGGTATTACTAAATATTCGTTGATGATACCCCGCACTTAGCTAGATTGCTATTATCAGCGGGACAGGAACTTGGACCTCATTAGCGTTAGCAAAAATCGGACGGAAAATTATCTCAGTACTTAGGGTTGTTTGGCAACCAAATAAATTGCTCTCTAGAACTCCATTTTTTATAGGAGTTAGCTTTATAGCGAGTAAAATTAAGTATTAACACTGTGTTTTTCACAATCTCTTTTAAAAGAGGCTGATGGTCCTAAAAATATACGTCGTTAGGATAAAGTATCGCGTTCTGCAATCTTACACCTTGTATGATAATTTCTATCGTTCGTCAACGTAGTTGTCACTGGAAGTTTCTTCCCTATTGTTTTTTTTAAAAACGTCACTTATCACCTAATCAATGGCAAAGTACTAAAGACTATCAATTAATGTTTTTATACTAAATGACATTTTCTCGGATTCCGTTAACAATTTTAGCAATTAATACTGAGTGCATGCAGAGATCTCTTTGCTTATAGACGTCAGTACTGCTGAATGCAACCTGTTCGAGCTGTGCATATACAGCAATTTTAACCGGCATGCGATATCCTTAAGTGGTGCTTATGTGGGTATAGTATAGTAATCAGGATAGTGATAGCTTTGTTGGTACATAGTACTACCGTTATTATGCTTACCTCATTACTCAAGACTTGTCGTTACTTTTTGTTAAAGTTAAATTTTAGTATAATTAGCAGCATGTTATCTTATTCAACTACTGTAAGTTACGGAGCAATTTTACCAGTAGAGCGAGAAGTTAACATTTTGATAATTCAATATCTCTTATAAAAAATTATCCAACTACTTTCTTAAAAGTGAAGGAGTGGAATATTGATTATATACTTAACGATTTAATTAATAATCTGCAGAGTCGTAGCTATGTTATATAAACACGCTAAAAAAACATGCGACTGCAAACATGTAATTGAATTTCACAGCGAGGATAGTATGTCTGAAGAGTTTGTAAAGAGAAACTGTTTATCAATTACCCCCCAGGGTATACTGTAGCAAGTTTATGATAAAGTCATAAAGTGGTGTTTTTAAGCTTAGAAAAGTGTAAGAAGATCACTAGCGTGCTTGTGGAAACGATTTTATATTTTGGATATCTCAGCCAAGATGGTTTAGCTGCTCTACGGTAAAAGCGCTAAGCAGAAAAAGTGAACAGTGATTTTGGCTTCTTTTTACATTAGTCGGTATACTAACTGTTAGTAGCTAATCCTGCCTTGACGGACTAGCCATTCACGTACCAAGAAGAGAGCACTGACGTTACGTGCCTCACTAAAATCGGATGCTTGCAACAGTCCCATCAAGTTTTTGAGAGGCCATCTTCTCTCGATCAGCGGCTCTGGTTCATCACCTTCCAATCGCTCAGGGTATAGCCCTTCAGCTAGTATAATATTCATCATACTAGCAAAATAAGAAGGTGCCATAGTTAGTTTACTAAGAAACTCCAGTTTTTTTGCACCGAAACCCACTTCTTCTTTCAGTTCGCGATTTGCCGCCTCAAAAACATTTTCACTTGGATCTATTAATCCTTTTGGAAAACCCAGTTCATAGGTTTCTAGCCCAACTGCATACTCTTGGATCAGCACAACATGTTCATTAATAATTGGGACAACCATCACTGCCTCCTGCTCAGATGGTTTTATACGCTCGTAAACGCGTCTCACGCCGTTGCTAAAGGCAAGATCAACCGCTTCAACGGTAAACAACTGAGATCGTGCTACCGTTTCTATATGGAGTATATTGGGTTTTTTTAACGAGTTCTTCATATTAGTCTCAGACTTTCAGCGCTATGCGATGCCAAGGAATAAACGAGCTTAGCTGATCGAAATAGATTGTGCGACAGCACGTTTAATGCGTTATCATGAAACAAAGAAATAGTAACAAAAATGTTACGTGCGACTTACTATACAGAGAAGTGAAGTCTATCTAGTTAAGCTCTCTATGAATCATATCGTCTTGTCAATCTACGATTTTCACATATGTTACATCTGCTACTTTTTGATGAATCAAGATGAATCAAAAGTGCACCTTGCATTACTGAGAAAAAGTACAGTCGATTATCCACAAAAATTATACCGAGCTGAAATGTTGACTCGTTATAAATTATGGTAGAACTGAAAAGTTCCTACAATCGCATCAAAGAATCATAGATGGGTATAAACCATACATGTGTCGTCGGCTATTTTATTAAAAATATATTAACTTTAAATAGCGAGAAATATATTCCATATTTCAACAACTCTCTATATTAGTAACTGTGTCCTTATCTGCATAAGTTAGCCGTTCTACTGCTTAGTAATTTACTGAGTAATAACTTGCCGATGATTCTCGTCAAGCAAGAGAACATGCTAGCCATATCTGAAAAAACGGCGACTCACACTAAACTCGTGGCTTACTTTGAAAGTATAACAATTAAATATGCTCTTGTTGAATAAGTTTATCAATTTGGTGTTAGAAACCCATGCTATATATAGCAAGTAGTAGAAATGTATACAGTTAAATAATAGTTACCAGTTAAATTTTATAAAAAGGATTATATTCAGAGCACCTTCATTAAATGAATTAGCTAATATAGATACATTCTTTTAGAATGTTAGAAAGAATTAATGTGTTTGACAGTTTTGTATTTAAAATACAAACAAAACTTACACGCATTTTTAAAAAAATTATATTTTTTGCTGATTAATGTAGATAGTTTATTTAAAATATATAATGCCCGTTAAAGTTAATAGCAGAGCTTAGCACTCTTTATTTTTTTTAAAAAATTTTTTTTGAATTATGAGTAAAATAGTTAAGGGAACTCATGAATTCTAACCTATATAATGTGTGCTCTTTTTAAGAAATTTTATCAAAAATTATTCCTAATTTAACTTTAATATCATCTAAAGGATCCGATAAACGAAACTTTCTCCATTTGGTATTAATAGAATTGCGTATTTTAAACGATTAATTATGCCACTCAAAATCATTATATAATGACAAGGATATTGACGAAATACATTTCTATATTAATCATATTATTAATCACTAAATATTGATATCATCCTCTTTATTTTATCGTCACTAACGTTAAATTTTATTTTTTATTTCCCCATCATAGACTATGTTTTCTCCCTTTCTAAAAAATACTATTCAAGATAGTACTAAGAATAAACTAAAAGAGCAATGTTTAATATAGATAGTAGTTTGTACATCTATATAGATGTAGCGTTTTAGGGAATTTGATTGCCATTTTAAACTAAAACATGAACAACATTCAATCATCTATAATAAACAATTATCACGATAGCATTGATAAACAAAAATATTATACTAGCAATTGATATAAGGAACTAATGTAGCGTAGATGACTATATTGATAGCAATAGTAATTACGAATTGCTTATTTTCTACTTAGCTCTATCGCCTATATCCTGCTTCTAAACTAGACTTTTAATACACAATAATGAAATAACACATTTTCAAATTCATACTTTTACTTTTTTAAAAAGTCTTTTTACTATTTAATCCTTAACACATCTTAAGAGTCGTGTTTTTAATGAATAATACTTTTTGAATAAGTTAAAAAAAGTTGAATATATTTATTCAATATCGCTCCTGAATTTGAGGAGTTGTAATATACGAGTTACTATCCTTACATAGCAAGATCTCATTAATTTAGGTATCGAGAACATTACTACAGTAGTCCATAAACCCGATTTCGATACACTTTTTACTGAAGGAACGAACTCTTCATCCCGAATTGGAAGTTTATGAACGCGGCACTCTGACGAAAAGGGGTGCATTTGCAGTCGACACCGGACGGAATTTTTACCGGCCGACTACCAAAAAATAAATATATAGTGCTCGATGATACTACCCATGAACCACTTTAGTGGAACGATCGGAGAACCGGTAACAAAAACCAACCTCTATCACCATAAATCTGGCAGCGGTTAAAAGCCTGTGTAACTCAGTAGCTCTTCGGCACGCGTTTATTCTTAATTGAACGCTTTCTGTGGTACCAATGTAAACTCACGCTTCAGTATACACTTTATAATTGCAGTAACTTAACAAGTACTTTTTATTACAAACATGTTTATTCAACAAAACAAGAGCGAACTGTAAGATTTTAAAACCAATTTTATTGTACTGAAAGGAGTGAAATGCATTAAATGCTACCGGCATGTACAAGGGCTGCACTTAGAAACCTTTGTGGCATTCAACCTTACTGAAAGAATAAAGCTTATCGAAGGCACCTGATATGTAGGCGAGATGAAAAGGGGTTGTTCGTGGTGATAAACTATCTACTACTTCTATGTAGGAAAGCTTCTATGCACTGCTTAATTAATTTCGTCCAAGAGTAGGTAATGTTGAGGTGTTCTTCGGACTCTCTTGAACTGGTAAGACCACTCTCTCTACTGATTTAGAACGTCAGCTGATTGGTGACGATGACGGTATTTTCAACTTTGAAGGCAACTGTTATACCAAGACGATCAAGCTCTCTGAGGATGTAGAACCAGAGATCTATCGTAACATCTGCCGCATCATGCTCTACTGGAGAACGTAGTAGTACACAAAGACGGCAGCGTTAATTACGATGACGACATCAAAATAGAAAATACACGAGTATTCTTCTTCTACCCTATCGATCAATATTATATTGATAATATCGCATGTCCGATATCGAAAGCAGGCAATGCGAAGAAAGCTATTCTCCTGACCTCTGCTGATGCCCTTTTGGCGTATTGCCTCCAGTGTCATGCCTAACACTAAAACAAATGTAATACTATCTTCTCTCAGATTTTACTGCTAATCTCACTGGTACCAAGCGCGGAGTGATTGCTCCTATGCCAACTTTCTCTGCCTGCCTTCAGGGCGATCTTTTTACTTTTTAACGTGTTGCATCCAACACAATATTCAGCATTGCTAATGAGACGTATGCAAAAAGCTAGCGCGTAGGTATATCTATTGAATAACGGATGAAACCGTAGAGTCAAACGTATTTCTCTTAAGGATACGCGCATAATAATCAAGGCCATTTTAGAATGGCACATTAGTTAAGAAAATGAAAAGAAATTATAGGCAGTCGTACGTAATTTAGTATAGCTTTTTATTATCAATTTTGAGAAGTATACCAATAATCCAGTTTGTGATGCTTTGATGAAAGCAGTTCCAACGTTGTAACTCTTACGGCTTCTCATATTATTCCTATGGGTTGTTATCTGTGCTTCGGATATTTCGGATATTGCTATTAACCGGCGGGGCTGGCTGTTCATTCATAGGTAACCAGGCGCGAATACGCAGTCCACCACGCTCACTCTTACTAATATCCAGCGATCCCTGATGCGCTTTGATAATGTGCAGCACAATTGCGAGTCCCAGACCGGTGCCTTTACTGGTGCTACTTGCTCCATCACCACGCACAAAAGGCCGTAGAAGACAGGCTAACTCATCTGGTTTGATACTCGTACCATCATCTTCTACTTGAAACCAAAATCGATTGAGCTCGCGCCCGCTACTTACCTTGATCCAACCATTTCCGTAACGCGCCGCATTCACCACCAGATTTACTACTGCGCGTTTAATTAATAATGGATTAATATTCAGCATGAGTTTTTCCGGTATCATTGCGTTTTCGATCTTGCATTCGTAGCTGGTTTCTGCAGCCAACACTTCACCTAGAACATTGTTAAGATCAGCACATTCAGTTTGCATCTCCTGGCCGGTACGCAAATAGTCGAGGCACTGTTCAATAATGGCATTGCACTCTTCAATATCTTTGTTAATTGATTCAGTGAGATAGTCATCTACTTTGCACATCATCTCTGTAGCAAGGCGGATACGCGTCAGCGGCGTGCGCAAGTCATGACTGACGCCCGCCATTAGCAACGTACGATCGTCTATCAGTTGCTTTACGCCACAAGCCATCTGGTTAAAAGCACGCGTCACTGAACGTACTTCCAAACTACCATATTCACGCAACGGTAGAGGAATGACGCCTTTACCGATCTGTAATGCCGCATGTTCCAAGTCAACTAACGGCCTATTCTGGATACGGATAAAAAGCCATGCACTACCAATCGCTAGTAACATGATAGACAGTGTATAGCGGAACAGTGGAAAGAAATCTCTTTGAGAGATTTCACTTAGAGGGACTCGTACCCAGATATCTGGTGACATCCAAGTTTTTAGCCAGACTACTGGCAAATTCTTATTGACTTGGATTCGAGCGTCGGTGAATCCTCTCAACTGGCGCTCCATCTGCTCACTAAGAAACTTATGGTGCTTTGCCCAGAGTAGACCACTCTCTTCGGCTGCGGCGTTTGTGTAAAGCGAGATCCCAAGCTCTCGATAGATATTTCCGCGAAAGGCTGGTGGTATTTCTAGTTGCGTCCCGTCTTCTAGCTGCAGCCGTTCGGTCATTAATATCCTTACTTCGTATGCTAGTAATTTATTAAATTGTTGAAGGCTAGGAAGCATATCAAAATTGGGCTCTACTAAGTACGTCGTTACTAAGCTGATAAAAATCAATGTAATTGTCAATAATAGGGTGCGAGCAAACGAACTAAGAGATAATAAACGCAGTCGCGCCATCGTCATGCTTTAGAACCGTCCGGAACAAAGACATACCCTAAACCCCAGACTGTCTGAATATAACGCGGGTGCGCTGGATCCTCTTCTATCATACGACGCAAGCGTGAGATCTGCACGTCTATGGAACGTTCCATCGCGCTGTATTCACGTCCGCGTGCTAAGTGCATCAACTTATCGCGGGATAATGGTTCACACGGGTGGCTTACCAACGTTTTTAAAACGGCGAATTCGCCGCTAGTCAGTGGAATCGGCGCATTCTCACAGAACATTTCACGTGTTCCCAGGCTGAGCATGAACTTGCCGAAGGTAATGACTGCCTCTTCCTGTGTAGGTGCTCCTGGTAACTCGTTAGCTTGACGACGCAGAACTGCGCGAATACGAGCTAGCAGCTCGCGCGGGTTAAAAGGTTTTGGAATGTAGTCATCAGCTCCGATTTCCAACCCAACGATACGATCTACCTCTTCGCCTTTAGCTGTAACCATAATGATCAGCATTGAATTGTTCTGGCTACGCAGTCGACGACAAATTGACAAACCATCCTCACCTGGTAGCATTAGATCCAGCACCATCAGGTGAAATGATTCACGAGTCAATAGACGATCCATTTGTTCAGCATTGGCTACGCTGCGCACCTGAAAACCCTGTTCGTTGAGATAACGTTCTAACAGCGCGCGCAAACGCATATCATCATCAACGACCAGAATTTTATGATTCTCTTGCATGTTCTTCTCCTAAAGAAAGGCACCATTGCGCTGAACAGAATTTTGTTAAAAATTTGCCTTATTCACTATTATCGTTTCAAAGAGTGGCAATATATAGGATCACTCGTTTGATCAAGGTATATAATACCAATATCTACATTCCTTAAAGCATAATTCGATTAGACAAGCGCCGTATCAATGACAATATAAATAAAATCCAAAAAATTAATCAGTAACTCTTAATTCTTTTATACTGCAAACAGTATGCACGATACTATTTTTAAGTGCTTCCGGTACGTTACAGAAGATGGATAATAGAAAACTATTCTACTTAGGCGCTAGATACACTGGTATTCTTCATTTAAATACGGTCTACGCAGCGCTTGCAACTGATAACTCTTAATACTATCTGTCAATGTTCGCATCATGCATGATGCTGCTCTACACGGCGTTACATTATCAGTTACGTTTCAAGTACAGAAGTGGCATAAAATTCAAGTACAGAAGTGGCATAAAAATCCCCCCCCTCCCCTCCTCAATCTTCCATTAACTCTCTATTTACGGGAAATAATAATTATGTTTACCGCAGTGTTTTACACTGTATGCACCTCATACTGTTTATGTCTTCTGATTTCCTCAGATTATGATTATGTATAAGCATTCGATTAATCACTGTTAATGCTTTGATAATCTAAAGGTAAGCTTGAATTGTATAATGTAAATAACGTGATCTAAGGGCCGAACCCTTTGTTCATAAGAGGTTACAAAGCTATAACGCCAATTATCGGTACAACAAAATACACGAGCATAGCAAGATTTTTTGTAGCTCTCCATGAATACCGATTAACAGGAGAGCAGTAACCAACACTTCCTTACGCGACACTGTATAGATACATTCTCCGCAGATTACAGTACAAAAATTGATTATCAGAGGAGTATGGTTCATCAATCTGATTTTCATTCTTACTAATGAAGTATAATTTTTACGAAATTTGAATTTCCCCGATGAGTAGATTTTTTTATTGCGTATCACCTTCATGCCCTGTTAGTAACAATTCACTTAGAATTGATCGAAATCTTTGAATATCAATATTCATCAAGCAGTCGCAGTTAATGCGATAAAAGTGGCTATGTCTTTAGAACCGTTGGCAGTTACTCAAAGTAAGCCTCCAAACCTTGAAACTGTATAAACATATGAGGATGCGCTCTCTACGCATTAACTACAGACATGCTAATCTTCCTTAACGGCCGTGTACTCTGCATTTTATCTGATAATGAAGGTGTTATGTTGTAACAACCGAACAGGAGCTGCACGATCTGACGAAGAACCTATCGTTTTAGCCGAAAGAATATAATTAACACCATTAGAGGATTAAAAACCATAAAAACTTTGCTGTTTAGTAAAGTGCTGAAAGGTTAGTACCAATTTTGATAAATTCAGCTCTTTAATTTAAAAACACTTATATCCATGATTTGATACATATCTGCTCCTTTAGCATTAGATATTTCAAATAAAGTTTAAAGAAAGAAATGCTAGATATCGCTCTACCGTGTAAAATACTATACTGGCCGTACTACTTAATAAGTAGTCTTCCAGCAATAACGAGCAGTAATCTATCTCTAATCTCTATGCTAAAAATATGCCAATATTTTTTCCTTTTAGTCCTCTCATGCCCTTTTCTTTATACTCCTCACAAGCCTCCCATGTTATGGGTTGAGTAGCATAACATTGCTAAGCTACTTGGCCATACATTATATCATGTAGAAATCTTGATGAAATATTACCAGTATGTAATTTCGGCTAGAATTATTTCTCTATCAACATGCCATCTATCACCGATCACGGACACCTCACTTGATGTGTAATTAGAAAAGGAAACAATTAATCGCAATGGGAAATTATTGTGCATTTTCTAGACAATACAGATGATTAACAGGGATAGTTCCCAAAAAAGTGATTGCCGATGAAAAATCATCAGTTTTCATTAGTTAACTACACAACTGTTTGTGAAAATTAAGAATATGTTTCACGAAAACATCAGGATGTGAAATAAATGGTGCATGCGCGGCTTTCTCCATCATGATGGAAGGAGGCGAAGTGGTCAATACGGCATCAAGTTGTGCAGCGATACGGCGTGGCACTAGACTATCCAGTGCACCATAAAGACGTAAAAACGGCACTGTAATTTGTGGCAGGCGATCACGTAAATCTACATCGCGCAGGATGGCCAACCCACCCTCTAACACTTCAACCGATAACATTGGTTGCACCCTAACCACCTCTTTTAATATACAGGTATCCTCACGCGCACTATCAGTTCCTAAAGTTTGTAGAACCAAAAAGCGCTCAATAGTACGATAAAAATCGTTACTAAGCTGGGTTCGGAAGATCTCTAAGGTGTTCGGCTTAATTCCTGGCCATGTATTGCGGGCAGTAAAACAAGGTGAAGAAGCCACACTAATTAGTCCCCTTATCTGCTGTGGTGCGCACAAGGCCAGCTCGGTAGCAACCAGCCCACCCAACGACCACCCTAGTAACAGCGCATGAGGAGGCAAGTATGGTAATAGGTACTGTGCCGTTTCTACCAACGACAGCGCACCGACTTGCTGGCTGCGACCATACCCTGGTAGATCGACCAGATGTAAGCAAAAATGCGGGCTGAGTAGAGAGACAACGCCTTGCCAAACTTCCGCATTCATTCCCCATCCATGAAGTAACACAAGAGGCATATTACCTTTTCCACAGATATTCCAATAAAGCACAGTCATTATAGTTACTTCCATAAAATAAAAAGGATTAGAATGTTACTTTGTTTACACTGCATCTTCTCAGCTTAATGTCCGCAAAAATAGTTAATGGGAGGCCCGTACTTTAACAAATATCAAAGCCACTTTGCTTTTTGTGGACTATATAAATTAATAAGTACTTAGTTCTGGCGATTTGAGTGAAGCGAAACTGATGTATAGAGCACTACACTTATTAGTTCATGTGCCTAGTTCTGGTGGACTGTATGCTACTGCATAAAAAAAAGCCATTGCTATCATACTTGCTCAGACTATGAAACTTTTAACTACGGTGTCATGTACAGGGAAGCACTCAGTATCTTTTTCCTTGCATTATAGGTTTTGGAAATATGCCAACTCCCTTAGTTGACGATGTCATGACAATAGCGAATGTTGTAGGAAAGAAAATCAGAAGGTGCATTTTACTAGAACAAAAAAGGGCGTAAATGAAACATAAAATAGTGGCTGTGTGGGATCTTTTGGATTACCATTTACAGACGTAGTAGTATTATCATTTGTGTATCAATTATTGAGCAATTGCTATGATCCGAATTACTGTTCCTGCCCAGGAACACTTCGCAAAACTGTTGTCAAAAAAGAAAGATGGCACTCAAATTCGAGTGTTTGTTATCAATCCAGGTACACTCAATGCTGAGTGCGGTGTCTCTTATTGCCCACCGGATACAGTAGAAGGTACAGATGTAGAGCTAAAGTTTGAAAATTTTTCAGCTTACGTTGACGAGCTAAGTGCACCCTATCTTAAAGATGCAGAGATAGGTTTTGTGACAGATAACCTTGGTTCACAATTGACTCTAAAAGCTCCGAACGCTAAAATACGTAAAATTTCTGAAGAAGCACCACTAGTCGAGCGAGTCGACTACCTGCTACAAACTCAGATTAATCCCCAGTTGGCAAATCATGGCGGTCATGTTTCTTTGATAAAAATCACCAATGACGGTTATGCTGTCCTGAAATTTGGCGGTGGCTGTAATGGTTGTTCAATGATTGACTTTACGCTAAAAGAAAATATAGAGAAAGAACTACTTGCTGCTTTCCCGGACCTCGAAGGCGTACATGATTTCACTGAGCACGAGCGTGGTGAACACTCCTACTATTGATTCCAATAGTAGGTGGAATCATCGTCTAACTATCACTCACGGGCCACCACGAGACCTGCTTTATTTGTCTGTCTAAAAATTTCAGAGCAGTTTAATCCCCTGTAGATGTGTGCTCACAAATACTCGATCCCTCCCCAATTATAAATCCAGCGGTTCTACGTTTACTTCACCCGCCATTGATATTAGTAATCCTAACTCCTAATTAGGATAGAAACCGAATGTCTCTCTTAGTTAGAGAGAATTTACTTCTAAAACCGCTGAGAATAGGTATATAAATCGCGCTTATTACTATCGCTAGGACTCCACTAATGTAGGCATTCGTCAAGTCGACGACAGCGACGGGTATATTCAATATTGTTCTTTTTCTAAACTAACCAACTATCTCTCTTTAGCAAAGTATTAATTGATTCATTCGCAATCGCGTACACACACATCATAGGTACGCAACGTAAGTTCCTCAAATCTTCACCTACTCACTCCTGGTCGAGTATTGATATGCCACCAGATAATACACCCACTAGCAATCAAGCTTACTGTACATATTATATATTGTCACGAACTGGCAAAGATTTAAATTAGGTGGAGTGCTGGTATAACTTTTATAAAGCGGTTAGGTTACGTTATTTATTTAATACAGAACTAATGGCCGTTTAATATTACTCAATCCATATAGTAACGGTAAAAAGTTACCGTATTAGTAATTATTAGCACTAATCTACTAAGATTAGTGAATTAATCTTCAATCTTTAAAAACAGCTAATTGTGTTCGATTGCCTCGAAAAATGGTGAAGAAGTTAAGAACCTGGAGGTATACTCCCAGTATCCATAAGTCGCCACATCAACAGAAAATAGTATAAATCTAAAAGCATGACTCATTGGCTAAAAATAATGTAAAAAGACTAGGATTTTCCTAGCATCGTTTAGTCGACTAGTAACCGCAACATACGGCGCAACGGCTCTGCTGCACCCCAGAGCAGCTGGTCACCAACTGCGAAGGCAGAAAGGTATTTTGGACCCATATTAAGCTTGCGTAAGCGACCAATCGGCGTAGTTAACTTCCCAGTGACTGCTACAGGTGTTAATTCTCGCATGGTTAGCTCACGATCGTTGGGCACTACCTTCACCCACGCATTATGTGAAGCTAGCAACTGTTCGATTTCTAATATTGGCACATCATTTTTCAGCTTAAGAGTAAATGCTTGACTATGGCAACGTAGAGCGCCAATGCGCACGCAGAGGCCATCAACTAGAATAGAGTGTTGCTCACCAAGAATTTTGTTGGTTTCTGCCTGTCCTTTCCATTCTTCACGAGTCTGGCCGTTCTTAAGCTGCTTGTCAATCCACGGAATCAAGCTACCTGCCAGAGGCACACCAAAATTATCGACGGGCAATATTCCAGAACGTGTCAGCTCAGTAACTTTGCTTTCGATATCAAGAATGGCTGAAGCTGGATTCTGTAGCGAGATTTCAACCTGACTATACAGCATCCCCATCTGTGTTATTAGTTCACACATATGACGAGCACCTCCACCAGAAGCAGCTTGGTAGGTGGCAACTGATGCCCATTCCACTAGATTTTCAGCGAATAGTCCGGCTAGAGACATCAACATCAAACTGACAGTACAATTACCACCGACAAATGTTTTAATGCCTTTGTCAAGCCCTTGGAGAATTACCTGATAATTAACTGGATCAAGAATTATAATTGCCTCATTTTTCATACGTAGTGTTGAAGCCGCATCAATCCAATAACCCTGCCATCCGCTTTGGCGCAGCTTCGGATAGATTTCACTAGTGTAGTCACCTCCTTGACAGGTCATAATGATATCAAGGGATGTCAGTACCTCAATATCAAAAGCATCGTGCAGTAAACCAGTGACCTTGCCACCAAACACCGGGGCTTCCTGTCCCAGTGAAGAGGTGGAAAAGAAAATTGGATTAATTACATCGAAATCACGCTCTTCACTCATACGTGACATTAGCACGGAGCCGACCATACCGCGCCACCCAATAAAACCCACATTCTTCATTTTCTACCTGTCTCAGTCATCGATAACCCCTAACTTACTTACCGAAGAAAATAGCGGAATGCTATTTTAACTCCGCTCTATGTCATAAATGGATTTACCTATGACTAACAACTCTACAAAATATAGTTTTCATGGCAAGTGAATTAATTCAATTGCGCTAACTTTTTCAGCAGTGTAGCTAATAACAAGTCCGTGACTGGATGTAAGGGATAATGTAAAACAGATGACTGAAATAATTTCTGCTACTATTTTATTGCTGCTTATTATGGATCCATTGGGTAACTTGCCAATTTTCATGTCGATATTAAAACATCTGGAGCCAAAGAGGCGGCACATAGTGTTGATCCGCGAACTACTAATTGCGTTAGTACTTATGCTACTATTCCTGTTCGCAGGCGAACATATTCTAACAGTTCTTAACCTACGAACTGAAACGGTATCGATTTCGGGTGGTGTTATTCTATTTTTAATAGCTATCCATATGATTTTCCCTTCAGTTGAAAGCAATACAAGCGGGTTACCTGTAGGCGAAGAGCCTTTCCTAGTGCCGTTGGCGATCCCTCTAGTGGCTGGTCCCTCACTACTTGCTACGTTAATGTTACTATCTCATCAATATCCTAACCAGATGGGTCATCTTATAGGAGCACTGCTAATTGCTTGGAGTGTAACAGTGACGATTCTGCTTTTGTCAGGGTTTTTTTTGCGCTTACTGGGAGATAAAGGCGTTAATGCGCTAGAACGTCTTATGGGGTTGATTTTAATTATGTTGGCAACCCAGATGTTTTTAGATGGTATCCGAATTTATCTCAAGCTATAATCCGCAATACTATAAATAGTATTTTTTTGTCTGTTTTCATATCCATGATAAACATGGACATACTAACAATAATTCAATGTTTATTAGTGATTATAATTAATAACCTATCTTTTATGAAAAAATTGCTCTACACGACAGCATAATCTATGCATTAAATCATATTTCTTGTGACGCCTTTGATGTGTATAAGTAGTTATTTTAAGCTACATCACTTCACATGCTCTTACAGAAATAGTACCGAAAGTGGGATAGATAAGACAATGCTGCTCAGCATTGATAATCCCCGCTTTGTTACCGGCACGAAATTTATTTTAATCACGGTGAATACGTGATACCGCTTTCAGCACTTGGTACTGATAATAATGCCGTACTGTGTAAAACCTGCTTAAAATAATCATGATTTAATAGTACAAAAGTGTAAGCACCGATAGCGTATAAGCTGCTGTATCCAAGAACCAGTATATTAGAGAGACTTACGACTAACGCCAGGACAACTACTAAAAATTATGTAGATAAGCGTCAGTGTGGCAATACAATACCGGAGGGCACCATTTCCTTCTTTAATTTTTTTGTGATCGCTTCGGACTCCTCTTTCTTAGGTGGTTGCCAACAGCTGTGCTTTTAAAGGCATCTACCACGATATTAGAGAACGAATTACTATCTACGTCCTCCGCGATCTTACGAAGCTTGTATACTCAGGAATACCTTGTACGCCTGGCGAATAATATGTCCATTCTCTTCTAGTAAGAGGATCGCATAGTACATGGAATCCAATTTTCGTTCAGGTACTTCATTAATGTAAAGAAATCTTCAGCGCCCATAGTTATGCTTTTTTTTAACAGTACTATATTGCCTTCTTCGCTTTAGCTTGCAGGTTTTTGTACCAATCCTTCTAATCCCCTAGCTTCACTGCAGTTTATAATGACCGAGCTAAATTAACTCCAGTGCTGTTTTTTCAATGATCATCGTTAATATGCCTTCGTAGTTGTAGATATCGAATAAGAGTTAGGTAGAAGAAATAGCCTACAACTATTTAATTTCTTTGGTAACAATCTGATTCACCACTGCCATTTTCTTTTTAAATTTCTGGTGTTAGCATATTATATAACAACGATTCTTTTACCATTCACTCCGCCTTTGACTGTGATATCTTTAATTACCTGCGCAGTAGCGATAATAACGAATATGTTATCAACCAGTAAAGTAGAGCAGCTCATCATCAAGGTAACCTGCTAGTATAATGCGCGACCTTTACTAATTTTCATTCAGACTATCCTATCATTTTCGCATTCGTATTTTCTTTTACTACTTGCTTCTTCAGATTTTTTAACTATTTCACTCTATTATTACGGTATTAAACTCTGTTTTTCACCTAAAAAATCAATGCTATTCTGAATAGATCAATTAGATGGAATATTATGACCTATACTAATATCTAGTCACTGAGTCAATGAGAATAGATGAATCTGATTGAAAAGGAATTATTCATCTGGAAAAATCCTAAGAAAGGTATTACCTTCTTTAACATGTACTACTTTTCAGTGATACATCTATTGTGCGCCATAAAGCTGAAAGACGTAGGGAAGGAAAGTGCGTAAAATCACACTTGATGGACTTTACTGAATCATGACAGCGCGAATCATGGCGCGATCCGCGCTGCTTTTTGTTGTGCATACCTAAGATTTTTTTGTGCAGGCTAGTAATTAGGTAAATGTAGAGGAAAAAACTAATTCACATAGTTCCTTTTTATGATTCTATTGCCATCCGCAGTTTTTTCATGGCGTTTTTTTCTAATTGTCGTACACGTTCAGCCGATACGCCGTACTCATCCGCCAACTCCTGTAGAGTGGTTTTATTTTCTTCATCCAGCCAACGGGCACGAATGATATGCTGGCTGCGCTCATCAAGACACAGCATTGCATCACTTAGCTTATCTGCAGCATGTAATTCCCAGTTATCCTCTTCAATGTAATCGGCAAAAGCTGAGGTTTTGTCCTGTAGATAGAGAATTGGCGCTAGTGCTTTGCCTTCGTTGCTTTCATCATTAGATGATATATCGAACGTCATATCCTGTGCAGCCATACGAGATTCCATTTCACGTACGTCTTTACGACTTACGCCCAATTCACGTGCTACCATTTCTACCTCATCTTTGCTAAACCAGCCTAAATGCTGTTTGGCTTTACGAAGGTTAAAGAACAGCCTACGTTGCGCTTTAGTGGTAGCAACTTTTACGATACGCCAATTACGTAGTACATATTCATGAATCTCGGCCTTAATCCAGTGTACTGCGAAAGAGACTAGACGCACGCCCACTTCAGGGTTGAAGCGACGTACCGCCTTCATCAGTCCTATATTACCTTCCTGAATAAGGTCCGCTTGCGGTAGGCCGTAACCAGAATAATTACGAGCGATATGCACTACAAATCGCAGATGAGATAAGATAAGCGTTTTAGCAGCATCCAGATCTCCCTGGTAGTGTAGCCGTTCAGCCAGCGCTTTTTCCTCTTCTGCCGATAACATTGGCCAAAAACCGGAAGCCCGAACGTAAGATTCCAGGTTACCAAGAGGAGCAATAGCTAAAATTTGCATTTCTTTGGTCATTCAAACCCTCACAATAATGGTCAGTAATTTACCGCTTCTTCCCTTTGACCAGACGTTCATTGGAGTAAACATCTGAGAAAATTCGGAGTCGATGTATACTACAGAGTAGCCAAGTTATCCACAAGTTCAATTGTAACAGTGAGTATCTTACACACAGATGATGAGATAAGAAGAAAAGGTTTTTCTACACTCGCTTCTTTAGTAATGGAATAGAGTAGTATACAAAAAATATTGAAGTCATTAAGTGGCATGTAAAATATATAAATCTTGAGCTATTCATACTGCTAATCAGCTATCTGATCGACAATTACGGTAATAAGTAACAAAAACACTCGTTACATGAGAATGCTACTAAAAGTCGAATGAAATAACCTGGTTACTTTATATTTATTTATCGACTGGAGGGCAGCACCAGTACTGCTCATATTACGTTTATTGAATATCGTAGTATTATTGCATGCAGACGTTCATAATTAAGCATTATCATGCACACGAATTAGCGTGCTCTAGTATATTATAATTAATTATAAAAATTGCCACTCAGTTTGTTCAAACTAAGCAAAATAGCGGACTACGGATCAATGAACTATGATTTATTCGAAAAATACTGTGTCTACTCTGAGCTAGCAGCTTTAATTAGCTTTAATTATCTTCTGGACAGCTCGATACTATACATTAGCTTTAGATTAATAATTTTTAGGTAGAATGACCAATCAATAAATCTTATCTAGTAAGAGCATAAGACGTATACTCTGCGCAGTTCCTAATGTTCACTAAGATGTTTATTTCTTCATCTTGCATTAAAAAACAGCAATCATTCTAAATTAGTCCTCTCGGACAAATAATGCCTCAATAAAATCCTTTGCCTTAAACGGCCGTAAATCTTCAATGTCTTCCCCGACACCGATATAACGAATGGGGATAGCAAACTGATTAGCTAAAGAAAAGACTACACCACCTTTCGCGGTACTATCCAACTTAGTCAACGCAATACCAGTGACCCCAATAGCTTCATGAAACAGTTTAGTTTGGCTGATGGCATTTTGGCCAGTACTTGCGTCAATGGTAAGCATCACCTCGTGAGGAGCATTCTCATCCAATTTTTTTATTACCCGGATGATTTTTTTAAGCTCTTCCATTAAGTGAATTTTATTCTGAAGTCGCCCAGCCGTATCTGCTATTAGAACGTCAATGCTGCGCGTTTTTGCTACCTGGATGGCATCAAATATTACCGAAGCAGGATCCGCTCCGATACGTTGTGCCGCTAATACTGAGATATGATTACGCCTTCCCCACACTTGAAGTTGCTCGACAGCAGCCGCGCGAAAGGTATCTCCTGCTGCTAACATCACTGATTTACCCTGTTTCTGATATTGACGTGCCAATTTTCCTATAGTAGTAGTTTTACCAACACCGTTTACACCTACAATCAGAATAATGAATGGAGTTCTGTTGTTGATTTCAAGCGGTATATCAACCTGCGCTAGAATACTAGACATTTCTGCTTTTAGCATGACGTAAAGGGCTTCAGCATCGCGCAGTTGCCTACGGTTCGCTTGCTGGGCCAGAGTGGTAATAATGCAGTGCGTAGTCTTTACGCCCACGTCAGACATTAGTAGCTGCTCTTCCAGCTCCTCGAACAGATTGTCGTTAATTGTCTTGTCACGGAATAGGCGAATAAAACCGGAGCCAAGGTGCTCCCGGGTTTTTGCCAAACTTTGATGCAGGCGAGTAAAAAAACCTTCTTTAGCTAAGAACTTCTTTTTCTGCTTAATAATTGTTGCATCAGCGCACTGTGAATTACAGCCAATGTTCTTTACATCTTCTTCTTTTTTAGTAACAACCGCTTTAGATGCGTCGTTCGACAGTACTCTAGACCTCTTTAAGGCAAGCAAATGCTCTTCACTATCTAGATGATTCTTATTTTCTATTAATATTTTTGGGTGAGTTGCCTGCTCCTTGGTGACCTGTTCAGTCATATTACCAGTATGCACATTTTTAGTATCCGTTTGTGATAAAGTTGATTCTTCCTGTTGTAGCTGCCGTTCATGTGTTTTACTAAACGGTTGTACTCCTTCCTTTTTTTTAAATTTTAGCCAAGGAAAAAAGCTATATTTTTTCTCTTTTACCATTCTATCACTATACTCCTAAATAGCTTCATCCTATTTGCTTTTTACTGTTACCATAAAGATAAAACAGTGCTAGTTAGCACGGCTAACCACCGCAAAAATATTGAATTATTTATTATATTGGTCATTCTTGCCAATTTCATAACCTTTTGAAGGTGTGGATATTGTACGTGTTTTTTAAAGTTTCTTTTTACCTCTTTGCTCGTTAAACAGTGCTCGTTTTTATTAATTGGCCAGTATTAGCTAACGATCCTTATGCCTATAGTATGCACCTTTTTACAAAAGGGATGTAGGAGCAAAGTAAGTTACTGAAGCAGTTATATCTCATGTGAAAACGCAGTTAAAGCATGGAGTAGAGAGCAGCTGCCATGAAGTGAGTAATAGGCGGGTGTGTCTTTACTAACGCTGGATTTATTTATTATAAAATAATAGTATGGGGAAAAGATCTAGTCAGATACTATTTATACCTGTTATACTTGCTTCAACACACGTTCTCTTAAATGTTCTACACTTTGCTTTCTCCCTTTCCAATTGAAGTTTACCCTCTTGCAAGATTTATAAATTATCCAGATTGGAGTAATACTTATTATTTAATTGTTAAGTGTAAGTAAATGGGGTGGTTTCTTGTCGGTGGTTTTACGCAGTTGCTTGATAAATATCATGGTTCGAAGTATAATTAAAGAAAAGGTGGTAGCAGTGTAGTCGTACTTCTTTGTCTTATTGAGATTAAATAGACAAAATAAGCCAAGCGTGCGTCTGATTGTCACGTTGTGAGGCTGTTACCTAACCTGGTGTTGGGTGGATTATTGTCTTTAAGGGAGAAGAGATGCTTTGGTCATTTCTTGCTGTACTTTTCTCTGGCTGGCTCTATGTTGATGCAACCTATCGTGGTCCACAGTGGCAACGGTGGCTGTTTAAACCTATTACGCTATTGTTGCTGGTCGGTTGGGCCTGGCAAGTACCGATGCTCAAACTTATCGATTACTTAATTATAGCCGGGCTGTTGGTTACGTTGATTGGCGACGTGATGCTATTGCTGCCACTTCCGCGACAGCAAATGTTTTATGCTATTAGTGCCTTTTTCCTTGCATATTTACTTTACACTATGCGCTTTATTGCCGATATGGCGATAACTTTCTATTGGCCAATTTCGCTAACGTTGTTTATTATAGGAACAGTTACTATATCTATAATATGGAATAGACTAGAAATGCTGCGATGGCCTATTTGCACACTAATCGGCATGACTCTAGTAATGACTTGGGTGGCCGCAGAACGGTATTTCTTTCTTCCCAACAGTGAGAACTTTACACTTATAGTGGGTAGTAGTTTACTGCTTTTAGCGAATATTATCTGGTTTATCAGTCAATATCGTTACCATTTTGGCGCTGACAGTGCTGTTGTTTCCGTCTGTTACTTCGCGGGACATTTTATGATTGTCCGTTCTCTTTGGTTTTAGTTATGTTATACAAAAATTGTATTTTAAAGTAATGCTATATAATAGAGTAAAAGATTTAGTTAATTAAAGGCTGTGCTGTTTTATGCGTACTGCTATGTGTTAAATATGCTCATAGCTTACTGATTTCTATTTTTGCTTAAAACAATACTCACTGCAGTGATCAAACTTTTTTATTGAATAGGTTATGTGATAGATATAACCGTTTTTACCTATCTGGAATATTAGTTAGCGCAGTGATTTCGAAAGTTAATGAATAATATAATATAGTAATCTAGAAGATCAGGCCTTTATGAATTAAATAGTGATAAGGCAGAGTTTCGATCTGTTGCGCTAGTAAACCATGCTCCATAAAGCGGCAAAAACTGGGGATATCGCGTGTAGTAGCCGGGTCGTCAGTTATAACTAGTAAAGTTTCACCTACCTGCATATTGCGTATTTTTTGACGCACCATCATTACTGGTTCAGGACAGCGCAAGCCTGATGCATCCAATTTATAATTGGCACTAGAGAAATCATTACTCATAAATTACTCAATTAAAAGGTGGGAAGTTTATTCTAGCGCACTGTTCTGAAAATACAAAACGAAAACGATTAACTATAGGTATGAGCAGAGAGAGCTCCATATATAGTGTGGTCTAAAGTGCTTATCTAAAAAAATTAAAGTATAAACAAAAACGGCAGGAATATTCCTGCCGTTTTTGTTTATACTTTAATTGCGTGCAACGCGCCAGTAGTCTATAAGCCGTAAATAGTTGTACTTCACTTTTTCCACCAGTTCTCCATCGTCTAACTCGTTCCGCAACCATTGGCGGGCTGGATGACCGAAAATAGTTCTACCTACTGCAAAACCTTTCACCCAAAACGCTTGGGCCGCAGCAACAAAACCATCTTTAAGTTCCTCTTCTGAGGCATCTAAGCCTAGTAGCAAAATACCACGACAGTACGGATCCTGTTGTTCAATTAGACTGCCGATTACTTGCCAGCTCTCAGCTGACAAAGGTGGTAACTTCCACCAATCTGGCCGGATGCCCAGTTGATAGAAATGGTGAAGTATCTCCAGGTAGTAAACTTCATTATGGTCTGGATTGCTCTTCGGTAGAATTACCTCTAATAAAAATTCATGACCACTTTTATTACACCCCTTCCATATATCTAATAGAAGAGCATCCTGCTCTTTACGCATCTCGAAGCTATCTTGCGGATGGTAAAATACCAGGCATTTCACAACTTGCTCAATAGGCCAATCGATAAGTTGAGAACCTATATTACCATGTTCAAGACGCAGAGGACGTGAGCCAGGCTGCTCGACTGGGCGGCCTATCCACCATCCTTTCCCAGTAATAGAATTCAAAGCTCTCTGCCCGTAAGTAGTATCAGCAAGAATACCTATTCTACTGTTTAGTCCAGCATCTTGTGCAACTTCTTCCGCAGCCTTTAGCAATAACATTTTCAGTGCCGGAATTTTACTCTCGTCCACACATGCTTCTTGTACCATCTCGGCTAACTGTTTACGATGATCAAAGGCGAAAACATTCAGTTCCAGCCACTGCTGTTTCCGTGTGGTAACACGATGCAAATGATTAAGATGTGTATTAAAATCAAGTCTTTTAACTGTCTTATAGTGGTTAAGGAAGTAATCTAGTTCTACTTTGGTCGGCATCGCAGGTGCACAGCCGTGGCGTGATACTACCAATGCACCGCAAGCATTGGCGTAACTACATGCCTGCTCCCAGCCTTCATTATTAAGCCAGCCCCGCAATAAGCCGGACATAAAGGCATCTCCTGCACCTAATACATTTAATACTTCTACTTGCACCCCTCTATACAATCGAGTTTTATCCCAAGAATTAGGGATTCTCCCTTCAAACACCGCACAGCCTATCGGACCGCGTTTACACACCAATGCCGCCAGTGTTGCCTGGCGTACATTCTTTAGCGCAGTGAATGTGTTAGTACTACCCCCCGCGAGATGAAACTCCTCTTCTGTTCCGACTATCAGGTCAAAATGATGTACTATTTTCTGCAATTGCTGCGTCACCTGATCTGATTTAATGAAACGCGTTGCTCCATCTCCTAAGGTCGTTAAGCCCCATAATACCGGGCGATAATCAATATCCAGTATCTTACGTAGGCCATTACGGCTCGCGATATCCAGCGCTTTTAAGACTGCCGCACAGGTTTGTGGATGAGAAAGGTGTGTACCGGTCACCGCAATTGCACGGGAAGAGATAATAAAGTCTTCGTCTATATCTTCTGGTACCAGCCCCATGTCAGCACAGTTATCACGATAGAAAATCAGTGGAAAAGTATCTTCATCCTTAATACCTAAGATTACTAGTCCAGTCAGGCGCTGCTTATCAGTAATTAATCTATCGGTATTACATCCTACTCGGTTCAACTCTTCACGTAAAAAGCGGCCGTTATGCTCATCGCCCACACGCGCTAACATTGCCGACTTTAAACCCTGAATAGCAGTACCATAAGCGACGTTGCCGGAGGAACCACCGAGATATTTAGAAAAAGTTTTCACATCTTCTAACCGTGCACCAATTTGCTGACCGTAAAGGTCAACGGCAATGCGCCCAATACAAATTACATCAAGCTGCTTGTGTATAGTCATACCTATAGTTTCCTTCTGTAATAAGCAGACATATTTGTAAGTAGAGCGATAATCTTACGTATGTATGGCTTTTTTCTTTCTAGGCTAGTACTATTCCAAGTATAGGAAATAAATATTCTAAATTAAATAAAATATGAATTTCAAATTCATGAAAGATAAATCTCGTATATCACTTTTTAAAATTAATCATATTCATTCAATATGATAAAGTTGCATCTCAAAAACTACGTGTTTAACCAAAAAAATATTTTTCTTTACTGAAATTTAGTGAAAAATAAAATTCAATTATAATTTATTGATTTTCAATTAATTGTGGTCACTTTTCGCGGTACGCTACATCATCACCCTGCCATTAAATTACAACATGTATATGTATAAGGAATAGCATATGGGCACAATTAAAATGACTACCGCGCAAGCACTAGTTACTTTTCTTAATAATCAATACATTAATGTGGACGGCGTAGAAAAAAAATTTGTAAAAGGCATCTTTGCCATTTTTGGTCACGGTAACGTACTAGGCTTGGGACAAGCGCTAGAGCAAAATAGTGGTGATCTAATTATCTATCAGGGTCGTAATGAGCAGGGTATGGCACATGCTGCGATTGGCTTCGCTAAACAATCTCTACGACGCCAAATTATTGCCTGTAGCTCTTCAGTCGGCCCTGGCGCTGCTAATATGCTTACCGCAGCCGCTACTGCGACCACTAATCGTATACCTTTACTACTGTTGCCAGGCGACATTTTTACCACTCGCCAACCTGACCCAGTTTTGCAACAAATCGAGCAAAGTTATGATCTAAATGTTAGCACTAATGATGCTTTCCGTGCAGTAAGTAAATACTGGGATCGAGTCAGCCGCCCCGAACAACTAATGACTGCATGCATTAATGCACTACGTGTGCTTACTGATCCTGCCGAAACCGGAGCTGTGACTATTGCGCTACCACAGGATGTACAGGGTGAAGCCTGGAATTTTCCAGATTACTTTTTTCATAAACGCGTTCACCGACTTGATCGACGTCTACCGACCGTAGTGCAGCTTGAGGACGCATTAATGCTAATTAGCCGAAAGCGTAATCCCATGATCGTGATGGGTGGCGGCGTGAAATATTCCGAAGCAGGTGAAGTACTGCGTCAATTCGCTGAACATTACCAGATTCCTTTTGCGGAAACCCAAGCTGGCAAAGGTACTATTGCTTCCGATCATCCACTGAACGTTGGCGGAGTAGGTGAAACCGGGTCCCTAGCCGCTAATCTATTAGCAAAACAAGCGGATTTAGTGATTGGTATAGGCACTCGCTATACTGATTTTACCACTGCTTCAAAATGGATTTTCCAGAATCCTGATGTCAACTTTCTTAACGTTAACGTCAGCAACTTCGATAGTTACAAGCTTGACGGGATACAGTTGCTAGCAGATGCACGCGAAGCACTAATAGCACTGGATGCCCGACTAGCGGCTAAAAACTATAGCAACGATTGGGGCAATCAAATTGAACAGGCACAAAACAAACTTTTAAAGGAGATACAGCGTATTCACCAGGTCGAATATACCGGAGAAGAATTTATTCCT
Source organism: Pantoea sp. Nvir (assembly GCF_009829915.1). Taxonomy (GTDB): domain Bacteria; phylum Pseudomonadota; class Gammaproteobacteria; order Enterobacterales; family Enterobacteriaceae; genus Pantoea. Next base: position 68,009 of record NZ_SZZW01000005.1, read on the forward strand.
GAGATTGCAGACCACCTCGACTATAATTCGGTATTTGCCGAATTTAAAACTCTTACTCAGTCAGTTCTCACCCAGAGCCGAGTACTCGGAATTCTGAACAATCATCTTCCGCAAGATGCAGTGATTGTAGCAGCAGCAGGCAGTTTACCAGGTGATCTACAACGTATCTGGCGTACCCGCGATTACAATTCATACCATGTTGAGTATGGCTATTCATGCATGGGTTATGAAGTCAACGCCGCGTTAGGAGTAAAGTTAGCGCAGCCGCAACGTGAAGTTTATGCGTTAGTGGGAGATGGATCTTTTATGATGCTGCATTCTGAGCTAATTACTTCGATTCAGGAACATACAAAGATCAACGTAGTGCTTTTTGACAACATGACCAATGGTTGCATCAATAACCTCCAGATGGAACATGGCATGGACAGTTTTATCACTGAGTTCCGCTTCCGTAACTCGGAAAGTGGTAAGCTAGAAGGCGGGTTCATTCCAGTAGATTTTGCCTCTATTGCAAAAGGATATGGTTGCAAATCCTATCGTGTCACTACGCTAGAGCAATTACTGGCAGCACTGGATGATGTGCAGAAACAGACGATTTCAACTCTTATCGACATTAAAGTGCTCCCAAAAACCATGGTGCATAAATATTGCAGCTGGTGGCACGTTGGGGTAGCGCAGACTTCTAAATCTAAACGCATTCAAGCAATGGCAGAACAGCTTAACAAGCATGTCGATGAAGCACGTAAATACTAATTTCTTCCAGAAACCCCCCCCGATCTTTTCATTGATATACATTCTATAGGTATATGTATGACTTTAAAAATTGGCGTTATCGGTACCGGTGCAATCGGTCAAGAGCATATTCGTCGCTGCGAAAATGTTCTGCAAGGGGCAAAAGTTGTGGCTGTATCGGATATCAACGTCGAAGGTGCTCGTACTACACTACAACATCTAAATATTGATGCGGAAAGCTATGCTGACGGCCATCATGTAATTCAATTGCCGGAAGTCGATGCAATTATAGTCACTTCATGGGACCAGACGCATGAAGAATTCACACTAGCAGCGATCGAAGCAGGCAAACCGGTATTCTGCGAAAAACCTCTCGGAATAAGTGCAGAAGGCTGTCGCCATGTTGTGAACGCAGAAATAAAACATGGAAAGCGTTTAGTGCAAGTTGGTTTTATGCGCCCTTATGATACGGGCTATCGAGCTCTAAAAAAAATCATTACCGACGGTAGCATTGGTGAATTATTAATGTTGCACTGCGCTCATCGCAATCCAACTGTCCCAGAAAGTTACACCACTGATATGGCGATAACAAATACTCTTATTCACGAACTAGACGTGCTGAGGTGGCTCACCAACGACGAATATAAAACCGTACAGGTGATTTTTCCACGAGTAACATCAAAATCACATTCTAGATTAAAAGATCCTCAAATCGTTCTTTTCGAAATGCAAAAAGGAGTACGAATCGACGTTGAGATCTTTGTTAATTGTAGCTATGGCTATGATATTCAGTGTGAAGTGGTAGGTGAAACTGGTACGGCAAAACTGCCAGAACCTGCCTCAGTTCAATTACGTAGTGAAGCAAAAATATACACCACTATCCAGACCAACTGGAAAGATCGCTTTACAGCAGCCTACGATATTGAGCTACAGACCTTCATCAACGATGTAAAGGCAGGTGGTGAACTTACCGGACCTTCAGCATGGGATGGTTTCGCAGCCTCTGTAGCCGCTGATACATGCCTAAAGGCACAAAAGAGCGGCGCTATAGAACCTGTTGAAATATCACAGTGCCCAGCTTTCTACGCCAAGAAATAAGCGGGTTTCTATTTATATAGCGAATTCTAACTGCTCTGACCTTTCAGGACTAAACAGATGAATAAAGAAAACATAAAACTAGCAATCTCGCCAATTGGCTGGACTAACGACGACATTCCAGAACTAGGCAAAGAGAATACTTTCCAACAAACAGTAAGTGAAATGGCGTTGGCAGGTTTTACAGGTAGCGAAGTTGGAAGTAAATATCCTAGAAATCCGGAAATCCTTAAACACATGCTCGATATTCGCGGTATTGAGATTTGCAATGCCTGGTTCAGTACTTTTTTTGCCGAAGGTAAAAAAGTTCAAACTATTAATGCATTTCTTAATCATATGAATTTCTTGTACGCCCTAGGCGCACGTGTAATCGGTTGTTCTGAACAAAGCAAAAGTATTCAAGGGACCACACTGCCAGTGTTGGAAAAAAAGCCGATCTTCACCAATGAAGAGTGGCACTTAACGGCAGCAGGCTATAATGAACTATCTGATATTGCTGACGCGAAAGGAATGCGTGTTATGCTACATCACCATATGGGTACCGGTATTCAAACTGTGGAAGAGATCGACCAATTTATGACGTTAACTAAAGATAGCGTAGGTTTGCTCTATGATACCGGTCATCTCTACTACTCTGAAAAATCTCAGCAGGTAATGCTTAATGTATTAAAAAAATACTTACGTCGCATTTTCCATATCCATCTTAAAGATGTGCGCGACGAAGTTTTAGTGCAGGTACACAACAATCATCTAAGTTTCTTTGAAGGGGTGAAAAAAGGTACCTTTACCGTACCGGGCGATGGCGTAATCAACTTTAATCCAGTATTTCAAATACTAAAGAATTACAATTATCAAGGATGGATGGTAGTAGAAGCTGAGCAGGATCCAGTGTTGGCTAATCCATTTGAATATGCCGTGAAAGCCCGTAAATATATTCGTGAGAACGCTGGTCTATAAGTATTCCTGATTGTTTTGAAAAAATAATGTTATTTTCTTTTTATTTTTGCGAAATCCATGGTTCCATATTTTATATGGATTTATTTATAAATACAAGAAAACTCTTAATCAGAGTAAAGAAATGAAATTTCTTATTCATTTGGTAGTATAGAATACATTATTCAGCCATATTTCTATTTTTGATAATCAAACAATAAAATGATCCATAATAATTCTACTCAACTCTCTCTGTTACAAGATGATATTCGTAGCCGCTATGAAACATTAAGTAAGCGATTAAAACAGGTCGCTCGTTATATTCTTGATAACAGCAACAGTATTTCCTTTGATACTGTTGCTTCCATCGCTGCGCAGGCTGACGTGCCACCTTCAACCTTAATTCGCTTTGCTAATGCATTCGGTTTCAGCGGATTCAACGAAATGAAACAGGTTTTCCGTCAGCACTTGATGGAGGAGACTGTTAACTATACCGAGCGAGCTCGCTTATTTCGCCAGACAGCTACCGATGATTCAGATGTCTCACCGGAAAGCCCTATGGAGATCTTGAATGTCTTTACTATGGTTAATAGCCATTCATTACGACAGCTAGCGATACAACTTAATCCTCACCAACTTAATAAAGCAATTCATCTTCTTAACAATGCTGAGAACATCTACGTGATAGGTCTCCGCCGTTCTTTCAGTATCGCCTCTTATCTAGTTTATGCGCTACGCCATCTTGAGCGACGCGCATTTCTTATAGACGGCTTGGGTGGCATGTTCACCGAACAGCTTAGCCTAGTGAGCTCTGAAGATGTAGTTACCGCCATTAGCTACTCACCTTATGCGCATGAAGCTATTGAACTAGTTGAGATGGGCGCAAAACGCGGTGCGCGTCAGATCGCTATAACCGATAGCCAAGTCAGCCCGTTGGCAGCTTTCAGTGATGTCTGTTTCGTAGTACGTGAAGCTCAGATTAACGGGTTCCGATCTCAAGTTGCATCTCTTTGTCTAGTACAAACACTGGCAGTTTCACTGGCGTTGCAAAGCTAACAAAGGCTGAGCTTTAATTTATCAAGGATAAAAAGGTAATTTTGAAATAAATTTTTGATTCTTTTTGAGATATTACAATTACCGAACGTACGGATAGTTATCGCTATTTAACCAAATATGATCTTTTTCACAGGTAAATCTCCACAAGCGCACTGGACCTGCCATTACGTTAAGGTAGTAATTATTATAGCCAGCTATTGTTGCTACTGGATGATAACCGCGTGGAACGGTGACTACGTCACGGTTATAAGGCGCCATACACTCATCCACCATACGATCGTCAGTGTAGACACGCTGCATTGCAAAACCCTTTTCTGGATCGAAACGGTGATAATAGGTCTCTTCAAGATAGGTCTCCGTGTCGCTGTTTTTCTGATCGTGCTTATGACTGGGATAAGAGCTGGTGTTTCCTTCATTAGTATAGACTTCAACCACTAGTAGACTATCGGCCGGTTTGTCGTCCGGCAAGATATTGTGCACTAGACGCTGATTGTGCCCTTTGCCGCGATATTCAACGCCGACGTCGGCGGGCTCGATCAAGCGTGCTAGTAAACTACCTTGGCTAGGTGCGTTGCATACTGCCAGTTCTAATTCACTATTAGCAATCACTTCTACTTCATCGTCGTGTGGTACATAAACAGAATAAGGAGGAATGCGCTCAAATGGTGACATACGCTTGCCAATACTGAGAAATTCCGCGTTACGCGTTTTTATCGAAGCGAATCCTGCCACCAACACTAAGCAAAGTTCTTTATCAGCGCTACTTAACCATAAGGTTTCGTTTTTCTTCAGCAGATAAGCATCAAAGCCGACATAGAACCAACCTGTGTTTTCTGGAGTTACATGCTGGATACGACCATTACTGTCTGGTTGCTGAGTTTTTAAAAGAAAAGACATCCCAATTTTCTCATTTTTTTAAAACAACACGCTACAAAAGCACTCCCACTAGCTAATCACTAGGATAGATAAAGTAATATCATTAGCCTAGCGTAGGCATACTAAATTCTGAGTCAGTTTGCTGGCCATTCGACCAGCGTGACGTAACGGTTTTCATGCGAGTATAGAAACGCACGCCGTCAGGACCATGCATGTTAAGAGCACCAAATACCGAACGCTTCCAGCCTCCGAAGCTGTGGAATGCCATTGGCACCGGTACTGGTACGTTAATTCCGACCATACCTGCCTCTACGTTCTGTACGAATTCGCGGGCAATGTGACCTTGGCGCGTGAAGATGGTACTACCGTTGCCAAACTCATGACTGTTCACTAACTGCAGAGCACTAGCATAGTCAGGTGTGCGCATGATGCTAAGCACTGGTCCAAAAATTTCTTCACGCCAGATCACCATCTCAGGTGTTACGTGATCGAAAAGCGTACCACCGACGTAATAACCTTCCTCACAGTTTAAACCTAATATTTGGAAATTGCAGCGGCCATCAACCACTAGCTTAGCACCCTCTTGCTCGCCTTTATCTATATAGCTCAGCACCTTTTTTTGATGTGCAGTGGATACTACCGGCCCCATATCATTCTCTTCCCTGTCTTTGTGAATACCTGGACCAACTCGCAGGTTCTTGATCAGCGGAGTGAGATGGGTAATTAGCTTATCAGCAGTTTCCTCTCCGACTGCAACTACTACCGGCAATGCCATACAGCGTTCACCAGCTGAGCCAAATGCGCCGCCCATAATCGCTTTAACGGTGGCTTCGAGATCAGCGTCTGGCATCACGATAGCATGGTTTTTCGCTGCACCGAACGCCTGCACACGTTTACCGTGAGCACTAGCTATTTTATAGATATACTCGGCGACACTAGAGGATCCAACAAAGCTAACCGCGGCAATACGCGGATCTTTATAAAGCTGCTCGGCATTTACGTTAGAGCAGTGAACTACGTTAAACACTCCATCTGGCAACCCGGCTTCTTTCAGCAATTCTGCCATACGTACTACTTCTGAAGGATCAAGCGCGGACGGCTTCAGTACAAAGGTATTACCGCAGGCTAAAGCAATCGGGAACATCCACAACGGTACCATTGCCGGAAAGTTAAAAGGCGTAATCCCAGCCACGACACCTACTGGCTGCATTAGAGAGTAGCTATCGATACCTGGGCCTACATTCGCTGAATATTCGCCTTTGATTAGATGCGGTATACCACAGGAGAACTCCACTACTTCTAGGCCACGCGTTAGCTCGCTCTGAGCATCTGACCAGACTTTTCCATGCTCCGAGATAATCAGTTCAGCTAGTGGATTGCGGTATTGCTCAATCAGCTCTTTAAAGTTAAAGAGAACGCGGGCTCGGCGTAAAGGCGATGTCTTCGACCAAGCTGATAAAGCTTCATGTGCCACTGTAATTGCTTCAGCCACTTCCTCGCTGGTACTCTGAGTCAGCTCACGTACTACTGTGCCAGTTGCCGGGTCATAAACAGGGATAGTTTCATTGCTAGCACTGTAGGTTATCTGACCGCCAATAAAGTTTCCTATGATGTGCATATTGTAGCCTCTTTGAATATATAAGTTCCCTGTAGAGCCTCAGTAAATTCTCACGCCGTATGTTCTAGAAAACCGACAACTCATCATAAAATATCATTTTGGAATATATTTTCCATATATAATTTTTAGAGATTTCAATTTTATCAAAATGTATTTTATATTTCTACCTGAAAAAATGAATAAAGGTTAGAAATGGATAGATAATATTAGAATATGATATGTAGTAACTAATTGTTTTTATTCTAATTTTACTAGTTATTTTTACATGGTTTCACGTTTTGTTTGTTTTTATATGCTCTAGATAAAATCTATGAAATATGAAATTAAAAGATTTAATTAGTCTAATATAGATTTTTAAAAAAAATTTTGAAAAAAAATCTTAACTTCCATTAGTATTTTACATCCTGACAGGAGGAGACACAGAATGTCGATAGACCTGACCCGTTTCTGTATTAACCGTAAAATAGCCCCTACTCTTTCAATTAAGGAGTTTTTTCAGCTGGTTCAGCGCATTGGTTTGAACAAAGTAGAATTACGTAATGATATGTGGAGCGGAAAAGTGTGCGATGATTTAACTTATAAGCAAATGCAGGATCTCATTACGAAATATAACATAGAGGTCATTACCATCAATGCACTCTATCCTTTTAACCGCGTGGATGAATCAGTCCTGAAGAAAGCTGAGGGGTTGCTACAGGATGCAAAGGCTATTAACGCTAAAGCATTAGTAATGTGTCCGTTAAATGAAGGCGTTGACATTACGGCAGAAGAAACGTTGGCATCTATCAAAACCCTAGAGATATGCTTTGCGCAGTATGGGGTAAACGGCCTTGTGGAACCGCTAGGATTTCCGACTAGCTCGATGCGCTCGGCAGTGAAGACTCAGCAGCTCATCAATGAAGCACACTCATCCTTTAAATTAGTGATAGATACCTTTCATCACCATATCTATGACAATGCTGAGCAGAATTTTTCAACAGCAATCGATGTTAATGTGATTGGGTTAGTACATATCTCTGGTGTAGAGGATACTCGTGCTACTGCAAAACTAACCGATGAAGAGCGCGTCATGCTAAGTAACAGAGATGTACTGAACAGCGTGGCACAGATAAAGCGACTGGAGGTACTCGGATACAAAGGTATCTATGCTTTTGAGCCCTTTTCTTCACAACTAAATAGCTGGAAAGCAGTTGAAATTGAGCGTCAGATTAATCATAGCATTCATCTACTACAGGCCTAATTTTTCCTTATATAGCATTGAATCATTCTCACATTATCTACATCCATATTTTTTTAAACCATCAAATAAACTTTAGGTGAACAGGAGTATATATGTCACACTCAGATATGAAATAGAATTATAATCAGTAGATTATCATTAATTATCATAATAAAGCGCATACCAGATCGATGATGTCAGCATCAAATCCATAAAAGTTTTATAAATTAGCAATCTCATGATCTTAAATGGCTTTCATTAAGATCTTCAATGACTCTTACATTTTAGAGCATTTTATAGAAGGAAGAAAAAAATAAGTGAAAAACATGAAATAGGAAATAAAGAACTGATTTTAACATCATACCCAGTACCACCACCGAATAGTAAAACAGAGATGCTGTGCCAGTTAGATGATGTATCTAATGATGTATCTAAATACACAGATCTAGAGCATGTGTAACTCACAGAGGCAGTCAATCCTGGTCCTGTTTTGAACTATTGCTCCCCTTATATGCAGTATAAACAAGTAATTCAAACTTCCTACCAAAAAATAGATAAAGTGGAGCTAAGAGCTACCGAGACTTTTTTCTTGAAAGAGAAAATGAATTGAACAAATAGTAATTCTTTTTAAAACTTGAATCGGACCACCTTGTCTGTACTGGTTCTTAGTACTTTGTAAAAAACTCCAATTTTCGAGTTCTTTGTCAGCAATATAAGATCTTTCAAATAGTAAACAGAGTATACTCTGTCGTTAATTTTTTCATCTAAGTAAAAATGACATGTCTAATTTTTATCTTGCACAGCGACTAAGAAGACTACGATCCAGCTCGGCGATGCGTTCACTTTTTCAAGAAACTTCTGTTGGCCTGAATGATTTGGTATTGCCGATTTTTGTTGAGGAAGGTGTTGATGATTATAAAGTGATTAAAGCAATGCCTGGTGTAATGCGTATTCCGGAAAAACGTCTTGCCTATGAAATTGAACGTATAGCTAAAGCAGGTATTCGCTCTGTAATAACATTTGGCATTTCTCATCATGCTGATGCCACTGGTAGTGATACTTGGAATGAAGAAGGGTTGGTAGCACGCATGTTGCGTATCTGTAAAAATACTGTGCCAGAAATAATCGTCATGTCTGATACATGCTTCTGTGAATATACTAGCCATGGCCACTGCGGTGTGCTATGCGATCACGTTGTCGATAATGACGCAACATTAATAAACCTTTGTAAACAGGCAGTTGTTGCAGCAGCAGCAGGCGCAGACTTTATCGCACCGTCAGCAGCAATGGATGGCCAAGTGGTAATGATACGTAAAGCACTTGATGCTGCAGGATTTATCCAAACTTCCATTATGTCCTATTCTACTAAATTTGCTTCATCGTTCTACGGTCCGTTTCGTGAAGCAACTGGTACTAGCCTGAAAGGCGATCGCAAAACGTATCAGATAAATCCGATGAATCGCCGAGAAGCTATTCGTGAGTCGTTGATCGATGCTACTGAAGGTGCAGATGCACTGATGGTAAAACCGGCAGGTCCATACCTTGACGTACTACGCGAAATTCGCGACAATACTAAGCTGCCGCTAGCGGCTTACCAAGTAAGCGGTGAATACGCCATGATAAAATTCGCTGCTCAAGCAGGTATAATTGATGAACTTAATGTAGTGCTGGAAAGTCTAGGTTCGATTAAACGTGCGGGTGCCGACCTAATTTTCAGCTATTTTGCCCTTAATCTCGCAGAACAAAAAGTTTTTTAATTAGCTTTAATAACCTACAAGCAGTCATTAACACGAGCACAGGTTGATTGTGACCTTTATAGATTCTGTTGTAATTAATTACGAGATCCTTCAATTAGAGTTCTTTAACATCCTGCTAATATGCTAATAAATGATGAGGTGCAACCCATTGTATAAATACACTACGCAACTTGAAAAGTCTCAAACACTATTCTGAAGTAGGATTAATTGCTTCGATTCCTTTCTGGAGTAATTTGGTTTGATAATTAGCATGTCGCACGGGTTTTACATGCATATCTCTTTTAGGAGAGAGGAGAGATACGTTTAATATTTAATACAAGATGTGTCGTGTAATAGGAGTCTTCTTTATATAAGAAGAAGTAGCATTGTATCTTCTAAACATTCATTACAAAATTACGAACAGAGAGAGATTAATACGCTATCATCGCTTGATGATAGTGTGTTTATTGAGAAATAACATAATAAAGAAATAAAGTTATTCATAATTAGATGAATGTCCATCTTAGTTATGATTTTAAATATTAATGCTCTGTTTGAGAAATTGAATAATCCTATATATAAAATTGTAGAGAATTTTATTAATTACCATAATAAAGTCCATCGGGATTTTCTTATACTATAAGAAAAAACTTTTCAAGTTTCTACATTGGTAAATGTTACAAGAACTACCTCCATAATGGCAAATGCTTTTTTTTAAAAAAAGCAAGTAAACCTTTCTAGATTTATGCAAACTTATAGCCCATCGTCTTAAATTTTATATTCTTTGTAAGAAAACAATTCATTAAGAAAGTGATAACATCTCGCAGAAAACATTAATTTTTATTTGCTCCAGCCAACAGATTATAACTAGCATCAGCGATGTAAGAGTTTTTTGGTGCACTTGAACATCGGCACCTTCAATACAGATTGGTTCCTTTAGACCACGTTACAAAGGGAATTAATAAAGAATGACTATGGTACCCCTTTTACTTTTTTTTAATAATTCACTATTATTTTTATTCTTTCGGCGCATAATATTGCATACCGATCTTAATACGTTCACGTCCTTTAGCTATTCGATGACGATTGGTATCGCGCAATGAGTAAATACAGCCACAATACTCTTGCTGATAAAAACGCTCTCGTTTGCTAATTGCAATCATACGTTCTGATCCACCGCCTTTACGCCAATTAAAGTCCCAATAGAACATATTAGGATAACGCAATGTGGCACGCATCCCGCAATCATTAATCTGCTGCATATTCTTCCAGCGCGAAATGCCGAGTGAACTAGTAATCACCATGAAACCATGTTCATGAGCATAGTGAGCAGTATATTCGAAACGCATATCAAAACAAATGGTGCAGCGTGTGCCGCGTTCTGGTTCCCACTCCATACCGTTTGTACGTTTAAACCAATTGTCATAATCGTAGTCTGCATCAATAAAAGGCACATTGAACCGTTCTGCAAAACGGATATTTTCCTGTTTGCGCAGCTCATATTCCTTCAGGGGATGAATGTTGGGGTTGTAGAAAAAAATTGTATAATTGATTCCGGAAGCATGCATCGCCTCCATTAATTCGCTAGAGCACGGTGCGCAACAAGAGTGTAATAGTACTTTGTTATCTTTGCCGCCGGGTGGTAATAACGGCTTATGCTGAATATTTTCAGACATGTTTGCTCCTTGTTTAAATACTCTAAAAGTGTAATATTTTGTTGTTGTAGAGGCATTAATAACTTTCCTATACCAGCACATCTATATTTATTCGAGCATCCTTCCTCTGCACTAGCGTTACTTTGTAGAGGTTACCCTATGTTTTACTAAAAGCTGACTTACATCCCCCCCACAAGTAGTATGTGGAACGCTGTATCGCGAGCTATTTACCTCTCCGTTCTAGAATTTCTTCTGACAAGCTAGAAATAGCCTCACTGATACCACGCTCATAAACAAGGTTACCCTGTATCTTCACTACCCGCTACGCATATGATCCTATCTCATACTATATGAAGTCCAATTAATTATTTTTTTCTAATGCAGATATAGACATATCATATAGCTGTATGCTATTCATCTACTAATTTTATAAAGCACACGTAGATAGATAGAAAATATATGATAAAAAATAAGCCATGCTTTAATAGGGGTGATAGATCGCAATAAAATTACTATTGTTGTCTTTATTTTTCTGGCCAACATACGAGTGAGATTTCTAATAAGAGAAATCTGGTAAGCTAGCCATAAATCAAGGTCGCTTTCTGGAAAGCAATGGGTACAAAACGTATCTTTCCGCAATTGTTTCTAACAACGGCATCTAACGTACTAACCGGATGACGACGCTAGTATCGTTCCAGAGTACGATAGATAGCCATCAAATGCAGGCGGCCGTTTCTGCGCTTCAGGGACTCACAGATATTATAAAGGATCCTTCATAATTATGCCATTACTTAACTAATTAATTTTAAACTAATTTAAACATAATTGAAATAGTTCACGACACCCTTAATTTAAAATAAGACTATATTTTGCTTCCCTACAAAGGGTGTTGTCGCGGATAATGCGCCGCGTTCATGTATTCAAAAATGGCGTAATATATATGCTAAATTTATTCGCTGGTCTTAACCTAAGTACTGGTCTGTTATTGGTTCTTGCATTACTATTTGTATTGTTTTATGAAGCAATCAACGGTTTTCATGACACGGCTAACGCAGTGGCGACTGTAATTTATACACGCGCCATGCGCGCCCAGCTTACTGTAGTCATGTCAGGAATGTTCAACTTCCTTGGCGTGGTTCTTGGTGGCTTAAGCGTCGCTTACACCATTGTACATATGCTTCCAACAGATCTGTTGCTTAATGTTGGCTCGGCACACAGCTTAGCGATGGTTTTTTCCATGCTATTAGCTGCGATTATCTGGAATCTCGGCACTTGGTATCTAGGTTTGCCTACCTCTAGTTCACACACTTTAATCGGTGCTATCATCGGCATAGGTCTTACCAATGCACTGATGACTGGCACCTCAGTAATTGATTCTCTTAATATTCCTAAGATTATAAATATCTTCCTGTCACTGATTTTGTCGCCTATTATTGGCCTATTGACAGCGAATATTTTAATATTTTTGTTGTGTCGTTACTGGAACGGCACCAAAAAACGTGCACGCATCCATATGACACCGACCGACCGTGAAAAAGTGGATGGCAAAAAAAAGCCACCCTTCTGGACACGCATTGCCCTTATTGTCTCTGCTATAGGGGTTAGCTACTCGCACGGTGCGAACGATGGACAGAAAGGTATTGGCCTTATTATGCTTGTGCTGATTAGTGTTTCGCCAGCCGGATTTGTGGTAAATATGAATGCTAGTGGTTATGATCTCACTCGGACGCGAGATGCAGTAAATCATCTTGAGCAATACTACCATCAACATACTGATACGCTAATGCATATCATCCAGATGCCATCTCCTGGGTTACCAACTCCAGAAGAGATACCGTCTTCTGGTCCGCACGAGTTTCACTGCGACAAAGCTCGTGTACTACAAACAATTCAGCATGCACAAAGTTTGCTAAACAATAATCTACAGAGTTATGCTCAATTAACTCTAGAGCAACGTAGTAAAATGCGACGTCTTCTACTCTGCATTGCTGATACCGCGGACAAAGCAGCTAAGTTGCCGGAGACCAACACTAATAATAAGCGTTTCTTAAGCAAGCTAAAAGGCGATCTGCTGGGTACCATCGAGTATGCACCAATCTGGATCATTATGGCGGTAGCATTAGCACTTGGTGTCGGTACTATGATTGGCTGGCGACGCGTGGCGACCACTATTGGGGAAAAAATTGGTAAAAAAGGCATGACATACGCGCAGGGTATGTCAGCACAGTTAATTGCGGCAGTATCGATTGGTATCGCCAGTTACACCGGAATGCCAGTATCTACTACCCATATCTTATCATCATCTGTAGCGGGCACCATGCTCGCAGATGGAGGGATACAGAACCGTACCATCAAAAATATCGCGATGGCTTGGGTCTTCACGTTGCCAGTATGTATTTTACTGTCGGGTTGCCTCTACTGGCTGGCGCTTAATCTTGTGCAATTAGGCAGTCAGCATTAAAAATAATGCGAGTGAAAAATGTTTTATTTTTAGTTCTAAATAGCCATACAAATTATGTTAAGGAGAACTAACCCGAACAAAATTTAGTTAAAAGAAATTGACCACGCACTCTTTCGCGTCGACGAGTGAACTCTTGATTATAATGTGCGCAGTAAATTTTTCCCTAAATGTAACTTACTAACTGTACTTGTTTATTTCTGGGCCATGCAAACTAAAAAATTCTGAGCCATAGACATGCTGATAAAGCAACGGATCCAGTCTCGTCGCACCGCCAGTAGCGTTTTCAAAGAAGAAAAATAGCGTGCTAGATTTATAGTAATAAATACTATATATAAATTCCCAAAAAGCGGGACAGTACTGATCATGCGGCCCCTTCCCGGCTGAGATCACAGAGCCAGGTGTAGCACAGCTATGCTCCATTCTCGATTAGAAAAAAACCGCTGAATAAGATGTTCTGTAATTTTCTTTTATTTTTTACAAAATTGAGCAGTCAGCACCCTAAATAAGGGAGGAGCAATGGATTTGATCTTTTTCACGGCCACAGTTTGTAAAAAACATTTTTAATATAAAACTATCTGCATCCTAAAAATTAGGAGAATAATCAGCGATTAAAAATTACAATAAGTAGGAGAATACTATTCTCCATTTACGTAAAGGCTTTTGCAGAAAACCAAGCTACAAGAAAAGAATTTTCTTTGATCTGAAGTAAGGAATTATGCACCACTTACAGATATATAAATTCATTAACAAGTGCATAAATCTATTTCGTTGGCACGAGATTGAATCGTAATTTCGAAAAAGAGACTGACACCCCTTCTATAGTAGCAAGAAAACTACCATAGAGTTCTTAAATTAGGAGGCTAGGTATGTCCATCATATCCGCAGACAATCGTCTTTAACGCATATAGATTTGGTGATCCACCTTTAGCTCAAAGATGAACTGTGTTAGAGCAACAACAAAGAAAAACAAAGTGTGCCATCCACCAATGGCTGGTTTAATTCATTAATCAAAGAAATGTTTATTAACTGCTTTATCCTTTGATACCATAGTGGTCTAGCATCGCATCTAGCTGAGGTTCACGACCTCGGAAACGCCTGAAAAGCTCTATTGGTTCTTCTGATCCGCCACGCGTCAGGATATTATCAAGGAAAGACTGGCCAGTCTCTCGGTTAAAAATACCCTCCTCTTTAAAACGCGAATAAGCATCTGCCGCTAACACATTGGCCCATAGATAGCTGTAATAGCCAGCCGCATAGTTTCCTGCAAAAATATGGCTAAAGGTGTGCGGGAACCGACTCCATTCCGGGCTCGGTACTTGGACAATTATATTCTTCACTTTTCGCACAGTTTCAAGTATTTGATCATTATTCCCCGGATCAAACTGAGTGTGCAAGAGAAAATCAAATAAACCTAATTCCAGCTGACGTTGGATAAACAGTGCAGACTGGTAGTGTTTCACCATCATCATCTTATCAATCAGCGCTTTTGGTAACGTTTCTCCAGTTTTATAGTGACTAGAGATAAAAGCCAGTACATCCGGCTCCCAGCACCAGTTCTCCATAAACTGACTTGGCAACTCTACCGCATCCCAAGGCACGCCGCAGATACCTGAAACACCTGGGATCTCAATGCGTGTTAGCATATGATGCAGGCCATGGCCGAATTCGTGGAACAAGGTAGTAACTTCGTTATGGTTAAATAATGCTGGTCTACCGTTAACCGGACGATTGAAGTTGCAGGTAAGATAGGCGACCGGTTTTTGCAATGTACCGTCAGCTTTCCGCATTTGTCTGACGCAGTCATCCATCCAGGCCCCACCGCGTTTATTTTCACGTGCGTAGAGATCAAGGTAGAAGCTGCCACGTAGTTCACCGTTCTCATCAAATAAGTCGAAAAAGCGAACGTCAAGATGATAGAAATCTACGTCAGTGCGTTCTTTGACGATAATACCGTAGATGCGCTTTACTAATTCAAATAAGCCGTTAACAATACTTCTTTCCGTGAAGTAGGGACGTAGCTGCTCGTCGCTGATAGCATAGAGATGCTGCTTCTGCTTTTCGCTATAGTAGGAAAGATCCCATGGATTTAGTTCTTTAATGCCATATTCTTTATAGACAAACGCACGTAGCTGCATCAATTCTTCTTCTGCTTGCGGACGGGTTCGTTTTACTAGATCGTTTAGAAAATCAAGCACTTCAGTTGGATTTTCGGCCATTTTGGTAGCCAGAGATTTATCGGCATAAGATTCAAAGCCAAGTAGCTGCGCTAATTCATGGCGCAGTGATAGTTCTTCCACCATGATCGGTCCGTTATCCCATTTACCGGCGTTCGGTCCTTGGTCAGAAGCGCGCGTTGAATAAGCATAGTACATCTCTTGACGTAATCCGGCGTTGTCACAGTAGGTTATCACCTGCAAATAACTAGGAATATCGAGCGTCAACATCCAGCCTTTCTGCCCTTTTTCTTCAGCTTGCGCCCGAGCAACAGCTAGCGCACTTTCTGGTATTCCTGAAAGTACACTTTTCACGGTGACTAATTTGGTCCAACCCATGGTCGAGTCTAACACGTTATTGCTGTATGCTGAACTCAGCTCAGAAAGACGTAAAGCAATCTCGCCATATCGCTGCTTTTTTTCTTTATCAAGGCCAATGCCAGAAAGTTCAAAACTGAGAATTGCATTGTTCACTGCTTTTTTCTGAGCCATATCTAGCGTGTCAAAAGTTTTGTTCTCTTGCATGTTGCGGTAAGCTTGGTATAGTCCTTCATGTTGACAGATCCAAGTACTATATTCAGAGAGCAGTGGCAGCGTCTTTTCATAAGCTTGACGTAACTCCGGGCTATTCTTTACTGAATTAAGATGGCTTACCGGTGAAAAGATACGCCCAAGACGATCGTCTACTTCTGCAAGCGGCTGTACCAAATTATCCCAAGTGTAAGGCGGACCACTCGCCATTACTTTTTTTACCGCCGCGCGACATTCATTTAGAGCCTCGGTTACGGCGGGAACTACATGTTCAGGCTGAATAGTGGAAAAAGGCGGAAGCGTAAAAAACCGGAGTAACGGATTAGTCATAGCGTATTCCTAATTCAGATATAGGGTGTAGCATAGCGCTTACGACGCAATAGTGGTAGCATGGAAGCTAAGTGTAGCGAAAATCAATGGCAGCTATGCTAAGAGTGGTAAAGAAACAATTCAGATGAGTACGCAATGAAATTTTATAAAAATTTTCACGTCGACCCCGGAATTTAAATTTTATGCTAAACTGTCGTTTTAATTTTTACATTTGCAATCATATCAGATATGTGATGATAAAATACAGCTTACTAAGCTATGCTTATACGCCTTTTCGAAAATTTTGAGAATAATGTTTGAAAGATAGGACAGACGTGTTCGGATGGAACATCCTACCAGTTTCAGCAGCTGAAGAACTGTCATCTAGTACGTGCAGTAAAGTAATACAGGGCAAATGAAATTTTGCAAAAAAATATTTTTGCACTACATAGCATTAGCCGGTAGCGATCACTTTTATAGTCTTGAAATAAATTCATGGGAACAGATTAAGTTATCTAATGTTAAAGTGTGAACACTGCAAGATCGTATGCTAGTTGGGTGTTGGGAAATACTGAGCGGCATTCTTCCAGTAAACGTGGCATATCACTTAGCATATAACGCGAACTGAAATGAGTGGCGATCATGCGCTTTACCCCCGCCTCTTTTGCTACTTGCACTGCTTGTAGTGTTGTCGAGTGGCCGTGTTTGTTGGCCTTATCTTGCAAGGAGGCCTCCAGTGTTGCTTCATGAACCATTAAATCAACATTCGCCGCTAATTGTAGCGCTATTGGTGTCGGCGCTGTATCACCAAAAATTGCAAGGGTTTTGCCTTTGATTACCGGACCGAGATAATCCATACCTTTTATCACGCGACCATCCTCAAGAGTCACCGTTTCTCCTTCTTTTAAATGTTTATACCAGGGGCCACGTGGCACACCATCCTCTTGCAAACGTGCTGCGTCTAGAAAACCCGGTTTATCATGTTGCTCAATGCGATAACCAAAACAGTGTATCGAATGCACTAAAGGCCAGGCGCTGACGCGAAATGCTCTATCGTTAAGCACTAAACCAGCTTCAATTTCAATAATCTCCAATGGATAGTTAATATGGGAACTACTAAGCAATAAAGCTGTATCCATAAAAAGTTTAATGCCCTTTGGTCCGTAAAGGGTCAGCGGCTGGATAATACCGCCCATAGATCGACTGGTTATCATTCCGGGTAAACCGAAAATATGGTCGCCATGCAGATGAGTAATAAAAATTTTACTAATACGCCCTAGTTTAAGCAACGAGCGCATGTACTGGAGATACGTTCCTTCGCCGCAGTCAAACAGCCAAGTGTCACCGCACTGCGAGTGAGTCAAAGCAAGGGAACTTACACTACGTTGTAGGCTAGGCATACCACCTCCGGTGCCAAGAAATGTAAGCTGCATGTTATGCTTCCACTTGATAGAGAATATCATTCAACCTTAATGATAATCATATACAGGCGCAATTTTTACGTTATTTCTTTAAATCGGCACTTACCTTTCTCATTACACAATAAGGTCGTACGAGATTGCAAACAGACCGCCGACAGCAGAGCTCAAGCGTTTATTTCATCATGAGTTTAATAAGTATCTTCACTAAATTTCTACTGTAGTTTTTAGCAAAACCTAGGAGTATTTACTTGAACAAAGGCGACCAGCGCTAATTATGATTCTATCATTTATCACCGATTATTTTCTATACCAGTGCAATCATAGAACAAACATTGCAGATCATCCAAAGCCAGAGATATGGACTAGTGAGTTAATTGACCTAAAATAATCATTGTTAACATCAAGCTATGCCCAGCATAAACAGCAGCAACATTAAACTGTGTTTATTAATTCCAAGGAATTTTAAGGAGACAGTGAAAAAGCTCAACAGTTAATGCTGTCACCCCACAAGAATCTAATTATCAATCGAATATAATAACCAGAAAAATGAATAACACATGCCATATATTAAATTTTCAGTAAAGCGTTTTATTTCTGGGCTTGTATCTTCAATAATTTATTATCCCCATTTATTCGAGATACTTAGCCTTGCTGATCCACTACCATGACCTGCTACAAGCTGCCTGCGATAATTTTATGAAAAGACGGCGAATCGCGCGTAGCACCGCAGTCATAGATATATCACTTACGTTCTGCGCTATTTATTTTCGCAGATAATTTTACCGCATTATGACTTATAGTGTTTTAAAAAAATTAAAACCAGAAACGCCGTAGCGCGGCATAAGCCTCCCGTGCTGCTTTACATGGTGGCTGGCTTTTCAAATCGTCATTGAAAACTTCAATACCCACTGGTCCTTTATAGCCAACGCTTTTTAATCTTTCAACGAAACTACTGATATTAATAATTCCCGTACCCGGTAACTGACGTTGATGTTTGGCAATATTAATTATCGTATCTTTATCATACGGCGACGGTTGAACTGCCATATCACACAGTTGAACTTCATAAATCCGATCCGCGGGAATGTTCTCAAGATGAGAAGCATCACCACCCAATACGCAGATATGAAAGAGATCTACTACTAGTCCGATGTTAGGTTGTGCTAACCGTTTCAAGCGTTCCCACGCCAGTGGCAGAGTGTTATCAACGCTGCACCATGCCATTGGCTCATACATAATTCTCATATTAAAACGCGCGGCTTCCGAGGCCATCCAGCACAGATCTTCGTCAATTTGTGCCGCAATAGCGTCTTCACGCGTGGTTGCGGGTGCCTGAATGGTGTTACAACCCAGTGCTTCCGCCATTTGGATAAACTGTCGTAACTCGTCCCGTTTTTGCAAACGTAGACTGTTTGGTGCACCGGTAAAATCACGCAGTACCTGAAGGTTTGTGAAGCCTAAGCCCTGCTGCGCTAGCCGTGTGGCACCACCCTGACAGGCATCAACATCTTCACGCCAAATTTCGACTTGATCAAATCCTGCTTCACGTGCGGCCTGTATTTTTTTTTCAGGTTCACCACTTAAAAGTACCAAGTTAAGGAATGTGGGTTGAGTCATGAACAGCCTCTTTTTAATATTACGTAAGCATCGATTACCATAGGCACAGATACGGAATTCGTTTGGCCTAATATTTTCTCTTTACCACACTAAATTTAGCAGTGCTCCACCAGCAAAAAATATCAAAAAAGAACCAGTAACGTACCTCAGTACGTTCGCCATTAAATATAATGATCACCTAATTCTCTCAACATGAGAATTGCTGCTGAAAAGATTGGAAAAGTAGTTAATACACCGTATAAGAAGTCGTCGGTGATCAACAGTTTCCAAAAGGAAACAAGTTATGGACATTTAATAAACCATGCAAGCTCAGCGCTGATAATAAATCCGTGGAATACATTAACCAGCAGAGTTCTCGGTGGTAAATTGGGAACAGTGTAATTAAAGTGCGGTGAGATAATCTATAAAAGGATATAACCCACGATAATACCCCACCTAACGTTACAGCAAACAGCAATTTCAATT
Organism: Pantoea sp. Nvir; assembly: GCF_009829915.1. Lineage (GTDB taxonomy): Bacteria > Pseudomonadota > Gammaproteobacteria > Enterobacterales > Enterobacteriaceae > Pantoea. The sequence goes on from NZ_SZZW01000005.1 coordinate 87,946, forward strand.
AAATCGGCTCTTTTTTGCAAATGCTGCAAAAAAGAGTAACACAGCCTTATTCAACCACAATTTCTGAATTCCTGTAAAAAGATAAAAATTAATAACAGGAATCATTAGCCATAACTCCATCACTTTCTTTGCTTTTGATGATATATGGCTGAGCTACTGGAGAAGGAGAGTAGCAACCAGCTACAAGTAATTTTTGAAAATTCCAGTGCAATCAAAATCAGCATTTAGAAAAGGCTTAACACTATTTTGTCAAAATGTTATTAACATAGCTTTCGGAGGTAAAGTATTCTCGATCAAAGTCGATGCTTTAGGCTCGTAGTTCGCTACGAAATTCGTCATCTCCCCTCCCAGGGGACACGCTATTGGCGTGTTGAAAACTATTAACAATTCGAATAGATATATTCTATATGATATATTATATTTAATAAACGTTAAAAGTAGCAATTATTTTTAGTCAACATTTAAAAAAAACAGTCAAAATAAAAAGATATTAGTTCATAAATCTACTATAAAACCTGGTACCTTACAGGCTTAGTATAAGTTCATGTAACTTAAGTTACGTCCTCTTTTGAGGGTACTTGGGAACGGACCATTAGATGTACTGTTTTCCGGTGACTAGCTAGAACCAAAATATCGTTAAAAATTCTGAAGAGATTTTTTTAATATAAAAAGAAGTCATTTTAACTAGATATGAGGATACTAGCTACTAGCTGATAACTCAGGCAAACTGTAATTAAATTATTACGACATAAAAAATTGTGTATAATCAGATAGTTACTTATGTGAGCGCAGTATTGCATAGTAGACAGCTGCAGATAAATATCTGAATTTCCTGGTTTGTAATGACCGAGTCATTAAGAAACACGTAAAGTCATCGCTACTTAATTTATATCAACGTCTGACCTACGTTGCAACTAAAAGTATTATGATACGATGATGGTAAATATCATCATGCAGTTGCTGCTTGATGAACAACACTCTAGTAATTGTCCATCCTCACACTGTTTCTAAATTATTATTGGCACAGTAGTTATATCAAAGACTTCTACTTACTAGAATCGTGTCTAAAGTGCTAATGTTTATTTTAGATTAGTGACAATAACTGTCATTGGATCGTTGACAGTATGTTTTGTAAAAATCAATATTTATATCTTGATAGAGCAGATATACTCTTCTAATAAGCATTTTAGTATAAAGCTTAGAACAACAGAATGTGATTAACATAAGATAACGCCCATCCGATAGGAGGATATTGAACAAATATGCCTTATAACTTATTTTACGACCAGTTAGTCACAATACAGGTAGGCACAGATAAGCGTTGTCAATTAGTTCAAAATTGAACAGAACGTTTTCTCGTTGTTGAGCATGCCCATCCCGGAGAAAAATAAGAATTCTGTAATGTAATAGATCCAGTAAGAATATTTTACATATGCATTTAGTTATATCCTTATAAGCTCCTGGGTAAAAAAGGGCGAATATTTTTTAGTAAAAAGAGTGAGAATTTACCAAGCAAATAAGAACTTTATTCACTTCACCATTTCCTTTTCAATTAGCAGTATCATAATATGAAGTATTTTCATATGAACCTCCTGAATACGGTCGGCATATCCGAAATGCGGTACGCGAATTTCAATATCAGCCATTCCCGCCATCTTACCACCGTCCTTGCCTGTCAAAGTAATAACCTTCATACCTTGTACTCGTGCCGCCTCGATCGCCTTAATGATATTATCCGAGTTACCGGAAGTGGAGAGGCCCAATAACACGTCTCCCGGACGGCCTAATGCTTCGATATAGCGTGAAAAAACATATTGATAACCAAAATCATTGCTGACGCAGGAGAGGTGGCTAACATCAGAGATTGCAACCGCCGGATAACTCGGACGGCTCTCGCGATATCTGCCGGTTAGCTCTTGAGCAAAGTGCATGGCGTCGCAGTGAGAACCACCATTACCGCAGGAAAGCACTTTTCTGCCTTCTTTAAAGCTATCACCCAACAATACCGCTACGCGCTGAATAGCATGAATATTTGCTTCGTTGCTGAAGAATTCATTAAGTGTATCTACTGACTTGTTCAGCTCAGAGCGAATTATGGTTTGATACATCAGGATATTTACCTTATTAGTCATAGAGAAATTATACCCGTTTAAATGATATAATTTCAATTTGGAATAATCTCTAATTTTTGTGTATTGCCTTAGATATTCTTGAAAATGCCATTTCAGTAGTTATTTCTGCTGATGTCATGAAATATTATTCTAGAAGAACAGAGGTTATTAAAAAGTCTGTGGAAGAAAACTAGAGTGTTTCGTTTATTTACGAGCGTGCATGTTAATTGAATTCATTTGTCTCATCCACCAGCCTAAGCAATTTGTCGATGTACTCAAACACTACTTGCTCTCTGTTTATTATCAGTCGTCTTGTATGACAGTTAACTTAATATTTAATAATTTATTCCATCACAAAACATTGCTGATATGCACCATAAATTCAAGGTCTCTATCAGTCAGAGGGATAGGACGACAGAATACATTAAAGCGACTTGAATCCTATACTAATTTTTTAGTCCGCTAGAACACAGAGATACTTTACAATCAGACCACGATTGCTTTGAATTTATATTCAAAGTTTAAGTAAGAGTGCTATCCACAATGAAGAATGAACTACTGTGAATATGAGCATAGACAGGATGTATAATCAGGTCAACGGTGTCCGTACTCATGCTGAAAAATGATTACACTCACGATCAGAACAGAGATAATTTAAAAAAGAAATTTTTAGTAAAATTATATATTTCTAAGTTAATTTATATATACCACTTCAGACCTTTTCTTGTGATGAATGTACAAAATCAGAAATTGGAAATATAAAGCAACATCCACATATACATAGTCACCATGACTATGCCATGGGAGAATAATAAAGCCCGCCACTTTTTACGAATTAGTTCGCTAGCTAGATGTAATAACTAGAATTCTTTACGATCTCACATCAGCAGAAATCCACCAATTTAGTAGCATATATAAAGGTTAAAAATATAAAATATTGCACTATCTAGTCTTCCTGAGTTTTGAAGATACGGATGGACTCAGTGCAGAAATAGTCATGTGTTAAATTAGTGCAAAAATACAGAATGCATCACGATCGTTCAATGGATAAATAATGATCGCCAATTTCCGTCATTAATTAATAGTGGACTAATGTCAGTAGTTTTCAGTTTTGCCATCTCTTTGACGCGACCGTTGCTATTTGTACTCTCTTTTTTTCAATCCATTGATCTCAAAAAAAACTGTACAACCCTGACTTCATTTTGTACAGTGCTATGTATAAAATTCACCAGCATCTCTTTTTGCTGAGATGACGCCTTTATCAAAAATAATTAATAAATTTTTAAAAAAGGGAAACACACATTTCATCGCTCATTGCCAGCATGGCTTTTTTTGCCATACGTCAATTCTCAGCCATTAGCCGCTCAGATCAGTAATTTTGATAAAATTCATAATAAAACCGTCTGAGCCAATTGACACACTGCATTAAGGTATGCACGCACTGCTAGTGCTATGTCATCAGTCATCACCATTTCTGCAGGATGATGGCTAATACCGCGATGATTACGTACAAACAACATACCAACTGGCCAACGTTCAGCGATAGCAATGGCATCATGACCTGCGCCGCTCGGTAGTGCAAAGCTACGACTCTGCACTGTTTCCACTGCGTTTCTCAATGCCTGCTGTAGGGTGCTATCGCACGTAGTAGCGCAGATGTGGTAATACTTGTCTGCCTTAAAGTGCAGACAGCGGCGCAACGCAATAGCTTCTCCTTGCCTTATCAAACTCGACAGCAGGAGTTCCAAAGGCATATCCTTCGGGCCGCGCACGTCCAGAGACAAGTTTACCAGGCCAGGAATAACGTTGACCGCTCCTGGTACGCAACTTAGAGTACCCACTGTTGCTACCATTTGCGGATCATGCTGACGTGTGGCAGTTTCAATAAAAAACATCCATTCTGCCGCCGCTATCAGCGCATCTTTACGGTGCGTCATCGGTACTGTACCGGCGTGGCCTGCTTCTCCAGTAAAACTGCAGTTAAGGCGGCGCGCACCGTTGATAGCCGTGACTACACCCAGAGCTAGCCCTTCCTGCTCCAAGCAAGGTCCCTGTTCGATATGTAGTTCAATATAAGCAACAATGTCTTTTAAGTTCCGCGCAGCGCGCGGAATCGCCTTGACATCTAAACCGACATTCGCCATTGCCTGAGCAACGGTGATGCCGTCGCTATCGGGATATGTCAACCAGCTTTCCGGCCAGCACCCAGTAATACCCCGACTGCCGAGTAGTGTAATACCAAAGCGAGTGCCCTCTTCATCTCCGAAACCGATAATTTCTACGGCCAGAGGTAACCATTGCTGATTCTTATGTAGCCAATGTACTATTTCAATTGCGGTTAGCACCCCCAGTACACCGTCATAGCGTCCAGCATTGCGCACCGTATCTAAGTGCGATCCAAGCAACAGCGCAGGCGCCTTGGGTCTCTGTCCTTCATAACGACCGCAGATATTGCCTACCTCATCTTGCCATACTTGCATGCCTGCTTGTAACATCCACTCACCTACCTGTGCATTAGCACGTAAATGCTCCGGAGAAAGATAGAGGCGTGTCAAGTTATTTGGTGATGCACTGATCGTCGCCAATGCATCGCATCGCGCCATCACGCGATCGGCGGCGTTCCGCGCCTCAACTGCTTTCATTATCATTCTTTTGTCTCTCGTAGTAATCCCACGCCGCCTGCATTGCGGCACCTTGCGGCGCATGAAAGCCGACGTGCGATAGCACTGCTTCAAGCGCTGCAAGAGTAGTCATTACGCAATCTTTACGCGCATTGTAACCCATAGTACCAATACGCCATACCTTACCGTGCAGAAGACCAAAGGAGGTGCCGATCTCAATACCAAAATCCTCCAGCATTAACTTTCGTACTTGATCTCCATTGATGCTTTTAGGAATGACTACGCCGAGTACGTTGTTCATCTTGTGTTGCAGATCACCGAAAATCTCCAATCCTATGCCTTGGATGCCCCTCATCAATGCATTACCGTGTAATTTGTGACGTGCAATCCCATCACCCAGTCCCTCTTGTATGATAAGGCGCGCGCACTCACGCGCACCGAACAGCGCAGTAGTAGCTTCGGTATGATGATTGAGGCGCTCTGGACCCCAATAACTTATAATCATACTAAGATCGAAATAATTAGAATATATCATCTCCTCATCCCCATCTTTATGCGCAACGGTGCGTATACCTTCTTCAAAGCATTGACGTTTACGAATCGCTGATTCCATTGTAGGACTTAAGGTGATGGGCGAAGTACCGGACGGGCCACCAAGACATTTTTGCATCCCAGCTGATACTGCGTCCAACCCCCAACCGTCAGTCTCCAGAACATTGCCTCCGAGTGACGCAGTCGCATCAGTGTAGAAGAGCACATTGTACTTTTTGCAAATGACACCCAACTCTGCCAATGGTTGCAGCATGGTGGTTGAGGTATCCCCATGTACTGTTAATAGCAGACGTGGTCTAACAATTTTAATAGCATCTTCCACCTCATCAGAAGAAAACACTTCTCCCCATGGCCTTTTAATGATGTGTACCTCTGCGCGACAGCGGCGAGCAATTTCACAAATTAAGTAGCCGAAACGACCAAATACCGGCACTAGTACCCGATCACCAGGACGAATCGAAGAAAGTAAAATCGCCTCAATCCCAGCGCGTGAGGTACCGTTTATTAGCATTGTCCAGCGATTTTTAGTACGAAAAATATCGCGATAGAGCACCATTACCTCATTCATATATTGTGTCATCACAGGATCATATTGACCGATTAGCTGTGTTGACATGGCACGTAGTACACGCGGATCGACGTTAATAGGTCCAGGTCCCATCAGAAGGCGCTGTGGCGGATTAATTTGTAAATATTGATTCTTCCCCATCATATGAATTTCCTTATAAAATTCGCTTTGTACAATATAATAAAATGCATTTTTTTAATAAAATATCTCAATACCTGATTGATAATCAGAGGTACAGAATGTTTTGTTCAGTAATTTCTATATTGGAACAGCGGATAATATTTATCTAGATTATAAGTCATGTTGTTTAGAAGGGTTCTTACTGTAGCTCATTCAGAAATGAGAATGATTAAAACTAGCGCAGTGCCTTCGCCTATCTAACAAACTCATAAACGGCACGATCGCTGTACGTGCGTTTATAGTACAATTCTAAATAGAGTTTTAGCTAAAAATCACTCTAAGGCAAATGCTGGTTACTCTAGGTGATTAAGTTAATAAGCACAGTCATCAATTACCTCTTGCCCACTATTATCTTCCACCATATTTGAACAAGGTGAAACCGACAATAAAGTTATAACATTGAAAGAGGAACATTACGGATCATGTGCAATGTAATGTAAAACTTTCTGAAGCGGTTGGTCTATAAGATTTGTAATACTTAACGTCGTGCTGATGATGATCGCTAAACAAATGTTGCTGATATGTCCGTCATAATATCTAATATGATAGAAGATGTGTTTTAGGTGATATAAAAAATATAAAAATTTTACCCACGTAAGTAAGGGTGTCACACTATATAAAATAAAAGAATCCAAAATATAAAAAATAATACTCCTTAGAGGTACTTTTCCTCGTCCACCTGTTTATAAAGATAGGCGATCATGTGAATAAACTAACGGCATCTAGATAGCACGTCGTATAGTAAAAGTTAGTAATGACGTTAATTAATTTCAACGCTGATGTTTTTTCCACAATTTGACAAGCTTGCTATTATTCTTTGGAATGTTATTAAAATTCACCATAAACATCTCTGAACTTAGAAGTAAGTGCTTGATATTATACTTATATTTAGACCATCTAGATGGCCATAGTAAAATTTTTAACGCTCCACTCCTGAAGTAAAAATGACTGGTAGAAGACTTATCAGTCTTCTTTTTAAAGCATGTTCTATACGTCAATTTATAAACTTCATGATAAAAAAAGCAATCATAGTTATCTTAGTTCTCAATTTTTCTCTCTATAGCAGAAAACTGGAATGACTTTTGCATTAAAAAGTATTCTGTCACCCTACCAATAATAAACATTAATATGATTCAGAGCAGTATGGCTCCGTTAGCCATGGCGGTTACACCGCACCACCTAGCGAGTGAAAGCGCGATATCTGTGCTCCGTGACCGTGGTAACGCAATTGAAGCAATGGTAGCAGCTGCCGCCACTATTGCGGTAGTTTATCCCCACATGAATGGTCTGGGCGGCGATGGCTTTTGGTTGATCCTGCCACCCAACGATGATCCGATCGCCATCGATGCCTGCGGCGCGGCAGGTTCCCTGGCTCATCTGGACTTTTATCATAGCGAAAACGCTATTCCTTATCGCGGTCCCAAAGCAGCTTTAACAGTCGCTGGTACAGTAAGCGGTTGGCAAGAGGCACTGGCACTCTCTGACAACAAGCTGGGCGGCGTAAATCTACCGTTAGCACGGTTGCTACGTGATGCTATCCGATATGCCACTGACGGCATTCCTGTAACTGCTTCGCAGGCTATTGCTACTGCCGCAAAACATCACGAGCTTGCACATCAGCCCGGTTTTAGCGCTACTTTCCTACCAGAGGGCGAGTTGCCTCGCAAAGGTAGCTGTTTTATCCAGCCGGCATTAGCGCAAACACTCCGGCTACTTAGCCAACAGGGGCTTGAAAGTTTCTATCGTGGCATGCTGGGAAAGCATATGGCACGTGAGATGTCAGCACTTGGCATGCCACTAACTCTAGAGGATCTGCAGCAACAGCGCGCACGTTGCTGTATCCCACTGCATGTAGAACACAGCGAGGGTGACCTATGGAATATGACGCCACCAACACAGGGGATAGTATCGCTGGCAATCCTCGGTATTACCGATCATCTGGCGATGATGCAGGCTAACGAGCTAGAAACGGTACATCGAATTGTAGAGGCAACAAAAAAAGCTTTCATACTGCGCGATCGTTATATTACCGATCCGCGTTATATGGACTGTGAAGCGCAGTCGCTTTTAACACAAGATTACTTAATAACCATGGCACGCCAAATCAGCGATACAAAGGCGGCATCTTGGGAATCCTCCGGACAAGGAATTGGAGACACAGTATGGATGGGTGTGATGGATAACAATGGTCTCGCTGTATCTTTTATACAGAGCATATATCATGAGTTTGGCAGTGGAGTGGTGATCCCTGGCACCGGTATCACTTGGCAGAACCGTGGCACCGCCTTTAGCCTTAATCCGAATCATCTACTGACGCTTTCACCGGGGAAAAAGCCATTCCATACACTTAATCCCGCCGTTGCACGTCTTAAAGATGGCCGTACGCTAATCTATGGCTCGATGGGTGGTGATGGCCAGCCGCAAACTCAAGCAGCAATTTTCATCCGTTACGTTATGCAGGGCATGCCTTTACAACAGGCGGTGAGCGCACCACGTTGGCTACTTGGACGCACTTGGGGACAATCTTTCGACTCACTTAAGCTGGAGTGCCGCTTTTCGCCGGATACTGTCATGAAACTGCGCGAGTTAGGACATCAGGTAGAGATGCTTCCAGACTTCAGTGAAATTGTAGGTCACGCTGGTGCTATTGTGCGACATAACAATGGTATGCTGGAAGGTGCATACGATCCGCGCAGTAACGGCAGTGCAAGTGGATTCTGATAGGAGTAAAATATGCAACAGATAATTAACTGGAGTCAATACATAATCCAAATGGAACAAATACTAGCACTAGAGCTAGACGAAGCGCGTAGGACGGAACTGTTAATTCAGCTTGAACGTATCGCCGCTCTGGCGGGACCGCTGATGGCGTTTCCATTAGACGAAAGGATAGAAGTAGCAGGAGTATTTCACTCATGAACTTCGGCCAATTTTCTATACAGTCTCTACAACAAGCTCTTAAGTGCGGTGACTTCAGCGCTCGAGAGGTAGCACAGCAAACTTTACTAAGGATTAAAAAGCGACAGGTGCTTAACGCTTGGACCGACATCACTGCCAAAAGAATGCTATACGAGGCCGATGAAGTGGATGCACAACTACGACGTGGAGACAATCTACCTCCGCTAGCAGGTATCCCTTATGCGGTAAAAAACCTGTTTGATGTAGCAGGTTATACTACACTGGCTGGTGCCGCACTATTTCAGGATCGCCCGGCGGCAGAAAAGGACGCCTGGGCAGTGAACCGTCTTAGTCACGCTGGTGCACTACTTTCTGGCATGTTGAATATGGATGCCTACGCGTACGGCTTTACCACAGAGAACACTCACTTCGGCACAACACGCAACCCCCATGATTTAACTCGCGTAGCGGGGGGGTCATCTGGTGGTTCTGCAGCTGCAGTAGCAGCTGGCTTAGTGCACTTCTCTCTTGGCACCGATACTAACGGCTCGATTCGAGTACCGGCATCTCTATGTGGTATCTTTGGTCTGAAGCCGACATTTGGCCGTCTTTCCCGTAGCGGTAGCCATCCATTTGTACCTAGTCTCGATCATATCGGTTTCTTCGCGCGCTGTGTTACGGATTTATCCCAAGTGTATGACATTCTGCAGGGCCGAGATATCAACGATGCGTTTCAGGCGGATCACCCTTGTGATCCAACTCTAACTGGGTTAAAAAACACAGGCCAACGCTGCGCGTTGCTAAGTGGTTTTTTCTCTACCTGGTGCGATGATGACGCGCGTGACGTACTGATGCGTGTAACGCGTACACTCGATATCCAGGATGAAGTAATGCTGCCAGAAGCGGAATTAGCGCGCTCCGCTGCTTTTATTCTAACTGCTGCTGAAAGCGGTAACCATTACCTGCGTGCACTTCGCACTTCACCGAAGCTCTTTGAACCCACCTCCCGTGAAAGACTACTAGCGGGTGCAATGTTGCCCGCCACCTGGTATGTGCAAGCACAACGCTTCCGTCGCTACTTTCAGAAAAAAGTTCTGCCTCTATTTGAGCATTTCGATGTAATGATAGCGCCGGCTACGCCCTGTACCGCGCCATTGATAGGCCAAGAAAACATCCGTATTAACAGCATGGATATGCCATCGTGTACCAGCATGGGGCTGCTGACACAGCCAATTTCTTTTTTAGGACTACCGGTTTGCAGCGTGCCATTAGCGACAAAAAGCGGTCTGCCTATCGGGCTGCAGCTAATTGCTGCCCCCTTTAATGAAGCAGCCGTTCTGAACGTTGCCTTTTATTTAGAGCAGCAAGGAGTTACACTGTCACCAATTTGTTTCGGTAAAACAGAATGAAAACTGAAGAGATCAATCTGCCACATGTCGTAGCAGAGGTAACCGCTGTTTTTTACTGTTATGAGCATGCACTAATAAGTAATGCAATTGACACTTTGGATGCACTGTTCTGGCACGATAAGCGAGCAGTGCGGCTCGGTATATATGAAAATTTGTACGGCATTGAAGCAATTCGTAATTTTCGCACCCAACGTCCATCCATCGGGCTGGTACGCAAACTACACAATAGTATTGTCACGACTTTTGGCGAGGAGTACGCAGTGTGCAGTACTGAATTTACAAATGAAAGCACGAAAAAACTTGGCCGCCAGCAACAGACTTGGGTTAAACTATCAGACGGATGGCGAATTGTCGCTGCGCAGGTCAGCTTAATGAGCGCATTTTGAAAATAGTCAATATCAATGCGCCATTATAATGATAAACAATGCTCACTAATTGATTAGTTAGTGAAATAGCTTCAAGTTTCTCCCATATTTTAAAGTTTTTGTGTAAAACAAAGGGCTGACCTTACGTCAGCCCTTATTGTGAGTTAATTACAGGGTTCTTTTTCAGCGATAAAGCTGTTATAAACTGCTCGTCTAGCTCCAAGTGTTGTGTTACTAGATTACGAGGAGTACCAGCAAGCCACTGGTTAAGTGAGATATCTGCATAATAGTTGCTTTTAAACAATTCAAGAAAACTTAGCGGAGTCTTCCCGGTATTCTCAATGTAGTGTCCCATAGCGAAAGGTACATAACCAACGTCACCCGCCCGGTAATCGAAGGTTCTAGCTTGGCCAGACGAGGCAAAAACGCCCATGCGTCCCTCCCCTTCTAAATAATATTGCCACTCATCATTATTAGGATGCCAATGTAATTCCCGTAATCCACCCGGCATAATTTTTACTAAAGCGGCTGCTATTGTTTTCGATACTGGAAAATTAGAGGAATCAGTAATTCTTACTGTGCCACCAGGTGCTTTAATGGGCGCTTGCGCCAACATGTGATGTGTAAAAATCGTTTTTGATTTTGGTGCACCTTGTATTGCTTCAGATGCCAAACTACCTGGTACTCTACCAGCGAAAATATATTCTTCCTGTGGTGAAGGTAGTACTGCGAAGGCAGATACAGGAATACTAAAATTTTTAGCCAAAATATCTGACGGGATATGTTTAAACCAGTCAGAGAGTAAAAAGGTACTGTCCTCATCAAAATTACCGTCATCAAAAGCCAGCAGAAACTCACAGCCGTCAGGCCCTAGTCCCTGAATGGAATGTGGTATGCCAGGTGGAAAATACCAAAGATGACCAATTTGGACATCATCCATAAACCAGCCACCCTCTGTATCAAATGCTGTGACGCGCGCTTTACCGAACGTCATGTATGCCCATTCGCCCTCTTTATGCCAGTGTAATTCTCGGATACCTCCTGCATTCAGTCGCATATTCACGCCAGCGATAGTAGTAGCGATCCCTAACTCACGCTGAGTCACCTGTCGTGTCCATCCGCCACTGCCTTTGCGGACGTGTGCATCGCTAAAGGAGTAGCGTAGATTAGGCAAGGTACCACTGTCTGTTATAGGAGGGTTAATAATATCAGGATTTTCCGCTTCTCTTATCGGATCATGCGGACCAGGATCGCGGCCTCCAGAGGGAGTACCAGAGGGCCAGAAAGAGATGGAGTCGTGGGCATGAATCTGACCTGCTGCCAGAGCCACCGTGCCTCCTGCCGCGTACGTTATAAAATTCCTTCTGGATAGTTTGCTCATTGAAGCGATTCCTTTTTCGTTATTTTAAAAAATAATAATTTTAAAGGAACATCTATAAATGAGCACAATAGAAGAATCGGCTCTTTATCTGTAACAAAAATTAGAAATTGTAGAAGACATCCTGTACCATTCGTGCTTTTATTAAATTAATGTAATCTCATTGAGATATAGCTAATTTAATAACTTATTAACACGTAGTGCGAGACACAATAAGTACTATTTTATTCATTTGATTATTAATTATTTTTAATAAATTATTACACTTTAATTTATCATGATGCAAGTTCTAGTCTTCTATCAGATATAATCTAATACTTGGCGACCTAAGTGTAGTTGCGTAAACAAACTGATATAGTCGAAAATATTATCTTTGTGGTGCAGGATGCGTGTTAATCCAGTGATCAGCAATTTGCTGACGAGTACAGATCCAAACGTTATTGTAGTGATTAATATAATCGAGAAATTTTTGTAAAGCTTTAAATTTTCCAGGTCTTCCTAGCAACCGACAGTGCATACCAACCGACATCATCTTCGGCTGGGTTTTTCCCTCTTCGTACAGTACATCAAAAGTATCTTGCAAATAGGTGAAAAATTGTTCGGCAGTGTTAAATCCCTGAGGTGTAGCGAAGCGCATATCATTGCAGTCCAGTGTGTAGGGAACGATTAAGTGTGGCTTTACAGTAGTACCATCATAGCAGGTAACATGAGTCCAGAATGGGAGATCGTCGCCATAATAGTCGCTGTCGTAGCTGAACCCACCTTGCTCAACCACTAGGCGTCGCGTATTCGGACTATCTCTCCCTGTATACCAACCAGTTGGTGATTTACCGAACAGTTCAGTAAGTATATCTACTGCCTGCTGCATATGTTTTTTCTCGGTCTTTACGTCAATCTTCTGATAGTGGATCCAGCGCCAGCCATGGCTTACTACGTCGTGGCCCGCCTGTTTAATCGCCTCCACAATTTCTGGGTTTCGAGCTAGCGCCATTGCTACACCGAAAATTGTCAGCGGTAACATACGGTTTTGAAATTCTCGATGAATACGCCAAAAACCAGCGCGTGAACCATATTCATAAAGGGACTCCATCGACATATGGCGATTGGGATAACTGTCTACCCCAATAATGTCAGATAGAAACTGTTCGGAGCCAGCATCACCGTGCAGCACATTATTTTCCGCGCCCTCTTCATAGTTGAGAACGAATTGCACTGCTACTCGTGCCTGATTTGGCCAGGATGCATGGGGTGGCGTAGCGCCATATCCCCTTAGATCGCGTGGATAATTCTTATTGAAACTGTACTTTGTTTTTTCTGCAATATCCATTGACAACTTCCTGTAACCTTAAGACACATTTCCGTTAGCCAAGATGTTGAAACATTCCTGAGAGAGGTTTGGTGATTGGCCATGCAAGATCTCCATGTTTACTGGTGCCCAAGCCAAGCGATACCAGTGCTTCAACTATCTTCACCGCCGCGCTGACTCCATCGATAACCGGTATTCCAAGATCTTGGCTTAATTCGGGCGCCAGCATAGCCATACCTCCACAGCCCAATATAATTGCACCGCAACCGTCCTGATTTTTTGCCTGCAAGCAGCACTGACGTACTTTCTCCTGCGCGATGCCTGAACTATCTTCTAGTGCCAGTACAGGTAAATCAATAGAATGTAGCGCAGCACAATGGTGGATGAACCCATACTGTTGCAGCAAATGCCGTACAATAAGCAACGTGCGAGGAAGAGTAGTCACAATAGAAAAACGTGTTGCTACTAGTGTTGCGGTATGCATTGCAGCCTCAGCGATGCCAATTACTGGTCCGCTTGCCAGTTCGCGCGCAGCCAACAGACCAGGGTCACCAAAACAGGCGATTACATGTCCGCAGACACCCTGTTCCTTGCCACGCTTCACATGTTCCAGCACGACAACTGCGGCGATCACTTCGTCGAAGTGGCCTTCAATAGAGGGTACGCCTTGGGATGATGGAACAACAATAATCTCAGTGCCTGGAGCGGCGACTGCACGTGCTGATGCACCGATAATTTCGGTCATCGCCAAGCTAGTGTTGGGGTTGATCACTTGAATTAAACTCATGATATTACCTCTCTATGAAGGGGAAATAGCCTTGAGAAATTTACCACTGTGTTCGAAGTACGTGCTGAAAAAAACAATATGGGTTCAGTGATGCTGCATCGGTTGGGTTAATTCTACAAAATATCCGAGATACTGCTGCGTGAACTCCACCAAATATAGAGACTAAAGATGTTCTAGGTACAGGACGTATAAATTAGCGTATTTAATCACCTCATGCGTGCGTCTGTCGCGTACTTCTTCTACAATAGGCTATGACATGAGTGATAACCCTGTGCACCAGGTCTGTGCAAAAGAATAACCATCTGCACCTTGGCGAAGCGTTGTAGTGCTTTGCGGATACAGGTACGACGCATGCTGAAGACCTTGGCTCATACTTATTCTGGCAATTTACTACCTTGTAGCAACTGATGTTCAACAAGAAACCTCATTAACGAATGCCTTATAGATAATTTCATCTGGATCATTAAGATCAGTGTCTGTGTTCTGGCCATGTGCCTTTCTTCTGTCTGGATCCCTCACATCATTTTATATCTGTATATATGTACATGATTATATATTTTTGTATACAGAATTTTAATTCTGGCCTGATTCCTGCAGTAAGTGAAATCTCTCTACGAACCGTAAATTTTGTTAAGAGGAGAAGGTTTCATGCCTAACCAATTTAAAAGATCTTCTAAGTTAACCATTGAAACCCGTGCTTGCTACTGTCCACGCCTGACAAATGATGATCTTGCGCCGACGCTCTATCAGAACTGGACATGGTATAACATCTTTTCTTTCTGGATGTCGGATGTGCACAGCATCGGTGGCTATGTCGTTGCTGCCAGCTTCTTTACGCTTGGTTTAGCGAGCTGGCAGGTGCTAATTTGTCTACTGGCAGGGATTTGTATAGTACAGCTTTGCGCAAATCTAGTGGCAAAGCCGAGTCAGATGGCGGGTGTACCGTATGCGGTGATTTGTAGACAAGCATTTGGAGTTTTTGGTGCAAATATTCCAGCTGTAATACGTGCGCTTATAGCTTTCACTTGGTATGGCATCCAAACTTATTTGGCTGCCAACGCGCTAATGCTTGTGTTGCTGAAATTTTTTCCATCGCTGATATCGATGACGCACGCCATTTGGCTCGGCCTATCACAACTTGGATGGTATTGTTTCATCTTATTATGGTTTTTACAGGGAACATTGTTCTGGCACGGAATGAGCACTATTAAGCTTTTTATTGATATCGCTGGCCCTGCCGTTTATGTGGTAATGGTAGCGCTGGCAAGTTGGATTATATATAACACTGGTCTTGATGTTATTTCTTTTACTCTAACAAATAAGTCTCTAACTGTAGGGGAACAGAGTTGGCAAATGATTACTGCCACCGCCCTAGTAGTCTCTTATTTCTCTGGACCATTGCTTAATTTCGGAGACTTTTCACGTTATGTTAAAAGTATGAGTGAGATCCGTCGTGGTAATCGTTGGGGTTTACCTTTTAATTTTTTACTTTTCTCAATAGTAACGATAGTGATTGTTTCAGGAACTCAGTCTCTGTTCGGCAAAATGATCACCGATCCGATCGAAACTATTAGTATGATCGGTAATAATCTAGCTGTAGCAATAGGGTTATTGACCATCATTACTTCGACAATCGGTATCAATATTGTGGCCAATTTTGTATCACCAGCATTTGATTTTTCTAACTGCTCACCTCAGAAAATTAGTTTTCGGACTGGCGGAATGATCGCAGCAGTTGGTTCAGTGCTCATCACCCCTTGGCATTTGTTTCAGTCACCAGAACTCATTCACTATACATTAGATGTCCTAGGCGCCTTTATCGGGCCGTTGTTCAGCATCTTATTAGCAGATTTTTATTTTATCAAACGTGGTTATGTCAGTATCGACGATCTATTCGATTCTACACCAAAAGGACGTTATTGGTATAGCGGAGGTTTTAATCCAAAAGCGATTGCTGCATTACTGCCATCTGTCACTATCGGCCTTATTATAAGTTTTATGCCATTTCTGCATGAAGTTGCTAACTTCAGCTGGTTTATTGGTGCGGTAGTGAGTGGTGGGTGCTATTGCTATTTAGCTCGCGCCGAGCGCGAAATTAACACACAAACTTTCACCGTAAGAGGTATAAAATACTAATTTTAGCAAATAAGATCAGGTTATTCTAATTAGTTGACTAAACCATCTTATTATTTTGTGCTCCCCGTGAGAACGAGGAGCAGTAGTATATTAACTAATGAGCTATTAAATAACTTACCACTACAAATCTTTTTACGGCATAAAATTTTACGGTTTAGCTACGCCAAAGACAACTACCACCTTTCTTCATCACTAGATTCAGATTCAATTCATGCTCTATTATTTCTTCATCCGTCGCAGATATTACGCGTAGTGGAGAGGCATAATGCGTAATGCGTTGAATATTATCACCTTTAGTGTGCTGGATATTTTCTCTTGCCATCGAAAAGGCAAGTGCCGTTTGACCGCCCGTCATCGCTAAGAAAACTTCTGCTAGGATTTCTGCGTCAAGCAATGCACCGTGCAGAGTACGTTTGCTGCTATCTATCTTATAACGTGAACAGAGTACATCTAAGCTATTTCGTTTACCAGGGAATATTTTGCGTGCCAAAGCCAGGCTATCAGTAACATGGCAGAAATTTTCAGTTCTCCCAATACCGCGCTCCAGCATGGAAAACTCATAATTCATAAAACCAATATCAAACGAGGCATTATGGATCACGAGTTCAGCTCCACTAATATATTCAAGGAATTCGTCCGCTATTTCAGCAAACGTTGGTTTATCGGCTAGAAACTCATCTGCAATACCATGGACACCGAATGCTTCTGGTTCCACTAGCCGGTTAGGCCGTAGATATACATGGAAGTTATTACCGGTCGGGCGACGATTTACCATCTCAACCGCACCAATTTCAATAATACGGTGCCCTTCATAGTGAACACCCATCATGTTCATTCCAGTGGTTTCAGTATCTAGTACGATTTGGAGGTTATTTTCAGTGCTCATATGATTTGTTTTGTGTCAGACTTAGTATTTTATGAGAAGGGAGTCTACTATAAATGCGTAAGCAAGTAGAAATATTCACTGATGGTTCCTGCCTCGGCAACCCTGGTCCCGGTGGCTACGGGGCTATTTTGCGCTATGAGAAATATGAAAAATCATTTAGCGCTGGTTATCGTTTCACTACTAATAACCGTATGGAGCTAATGGCAGCTATTGTAGTCTTAGAAACGTTAAAAGAACCTTGCCATATTGTGCTAAGTACTGATAGCCAGTATATGCATCAGGGTATTAGTAGCTGGATCCATAATTGGAAAAAACGCGGGTGGAGGACCATTGAACGGAAGAACGTAAAAAACGTTGATCTTTGGCAGCGTCTTGACAACGCACTCACTGTGCATGGAATCCAGTGGGAATGGGTAAAGGGCCACTCAGGGCACTCAGAAAACGAACGCTGTGATGAACTTGCACGCAGTGCTGCAGCTTGTCCACAACTAGAAGACATAGGTTATTCGATTAAATCTTGATCCTTATCTTCATGAACAAAAAACTGTCGCGTAGCATTTACCACTGGTCGTAGCTGAACTTTAGTAAAAGCTTTCTTCACTTTTGTGGGTATTAACGGAAAAGTGCGTTTACGCGCTACGATAATATTCAAACAACCCAGCGTAGGAAGATGAGTGTTGATAATTTTACCGTCCTGACAGGACCATGGCACAACCTGAAATCGCGTCCGGTAAACCACTTCATAGTTGAGCAGACGCAACCAATCGAGTAAGCGCACCTGGCTGAACATTCTTCCGTTCCATGGTGCTTTACACTGTATCCCTGGTACTACTTTGCCAAGACCTAGTAAAGAAAAGGGATGAAATCCACTGATCATCATCCAACCATCATCGATAAGTACGCGATCCACTTCTCGTAAAACACGATGCGGATCGTGGCTCCACGTTAGTGTATGAGCTAATAAACAAGCATCAAAAGATTTTGATTCAAAAGGTAGCTGCGTTGGTTGCGCTAGTACCTGGAGTCTCTTACCGTTTATGCCAACATTTACTTGATGTGAAATAGCGCACTGCTCAGTATTGATTTCTGTACTAAGCTCTCCAAGCTTAAGCATATGACAACCATAAATCTTTACAAGAAAAGGCTGTAGTTGTTGAGTCAATGCGTCACGGAAATAGTCTCCCCATGGCATATTACTCCATGAGTGCGGTACAGCCAGAATTTGGCTTTCTTTTGCTGGCTTCATGCTTTTTACATATTCCTTTTAACAGCCTGCAAGAGGTGATTATGAATCTTAACAGCATTCCTTCCTTACAGGATAATTACATATGGACACTAAATGACAACACAGGTAATTGCTTAATTATTGATCCCGGTGAAGCACAACCCGTGCTGGAAAAAATCTATACAAATGGCTGGAAACTAGCTGCAATTTTTTTGACACATCATCATTATGATCATGTTAATGGTGTTAACAAACTGCTTGAAAAGTTTCCGGATACGGTAGTTTATGGACCTGAGGAAACAAAAGATAAGGGTGCGACTCTCATTGTCGGCGAAAAAGATACTGTATCTGTCCTAGACTTAAATTTTAGTGTTCTACATACTCCAGGCCATACTTTAGAACATATTTCATATTACAGTCCGCCTTATCTTTTCTGTGGAGATACGATGTTTTCAGGTGGATGTGGGCGCCTTATTGAAGGCACAGCTGAACAAATGTATAAATCTTTTCAAAAGATTAACCGTCTTCCTGATGATACTCTAATTTGTTGTGCTCATGAATATAGTTTACCTAATTTAGAGTTTGCATCAGCTATTCTGCCTTATGATTCACAAATTAAGGCTGCATATCTAAAAACTAAAAAATTACGTGCTAAAAATCTTATTAGTGTACCGACAAAATTAGCGTACGAACGTAAAATAAATTTATTCCTCCGCACACAATATAGTGATTTGAGAAAAGCTTTAGATATAGAACTACCTGTTAAGTATATGTGGGATATTTTTGCGGCTCTGCGTAATAAGAAAGACCGTTTCTAATTTTGCAGGGTGCATCATAAACAAGGGAGATCAGTACAGTTACGCGTTTTGTTAAACCATTAACATAAATGAAGAATAAAGCGATATTATTTACCTCTGATCTTGTTAAGAGGGTTTCGGTATCACTAAATCACGCTAATATACTTGATATAATATCCCTAGAGTGAATTTTTAGATAGTTCAAGTAACTACGGAAATAATAGTAAGCAAATATTTTTGCTACGAGAGCAGGAAGAAGATAACAATTTTTTGATTATTACTCATACATTAAAAAAATAATAATACTAGAAAACAAACAGCAAAGCTATCTCCAACAACATGTAAAGAAGAATGGTACTGTATATTTACTATCTAATCGAATAGATAAAAAATATGAAATATCGATGGAACTGATACTAATGCCCATAGTGAAGAGTACTTTTAACTCATAGTCACTTCATTTATTAACACTGTAGCAGTCATCCTGTAGATCCTTAAAAATAAAAAAAATCTAGGTATAAAACAAAATAAACTTCGCGGGGAACTAATTGATTTCTGGCATTACTATTCATCTTAAAATCATATGACTTAATATAGCGGCTAATAACATGAGGTATATTTATATCTAAATACCATCAAAACACTTAGGGTATCGCTGTACTTGATGCTATTGATTATGTCAATAAAACTATAAATAAGGTACTATTGATAGTCGATTTTATAGCTAGACTGGTTACCATAACACTAGGACGACGTAAGCATAGACATATTATATGCATAAGTAATAATAACTTGTAGGAAATGGCTACGTAATATATCGAATACTCTATTATCTCCCTAATCATATTAGAAATTTAGAAAAAATATATTTTAGTTCCTTATAAAGACTGTTAAATAATAGCATGATACTTCATCTTTTTATTCTCACATAATACATCACCGCTATGGATATAAAAAACTCTATTATCTTCTCAAATAATAAATAATCTTTTTTATTTTTGTAAAATATAATATTTATTTTAAGTTGTACGCTAGAGGGTATCGATATGACAGCGATAACCGGCATTATTCTCTCCGGTGGACAAGGGTATCGTATGGGTGGTCAAGACAAGGGACTAATACCATTCCATGGTATTCCTCTTTATCAGCTAGTTTTGCAACGTCTAAAACCGCAAGTGAATATTATTATGATAAGTGCTAATCGTAATTTTGATAGATATCAGTCAGGTGGTTATGTAGTGATTCATGATACATTTCCAGATTACCGTGGTCCGTTAGCGGGGATGCTGAGCGGGCTACTAACAGCAAAAACAGAGTGGGTGGCTTTCTGTCCCTGCGATACTCCATTTGTACCTATTGATTACGTACAGCAGCTATGGAGACAAAAAGAAGAAGCGCCTGCCGTCTGGGCACGTTCAATAGAACGTGATCATCCTGTGCAGGCTTTATTACATCGCAGTCTAGCAAAACCACTTGATCATTATTTGCAACATGGAAATCGATGCGTAATACAGTTTTTATTTGAACAATGTGGTCATGCCGTTACATTAGTCCAAGATGAAACGGCTTTTCGCAACTTTAATACACTTGCCGATCTAATCTACGAGGAGAACTATTAATATAATACATCGCACTCGGTGGAAAGATTTGCTCTACTGGTTGTCCAGCGACATATCTCACTGCATAAGTTTTTTTTTGCACTCTTTGACTCAATGTTTTTAGCAGCTGTTGTAACTTATAAAGATTTTTAGTTTGGATTTCAATTTCTTGATGTAAAGGATAAGCCTTAACTTCAATAAGCCAGGGCTTATCCTTTTAGTGGGTACATATAAAGGAGGGTGGCGGTGCGGACGGGACTCGAACCCGCGACCCCCGGCGTGACAGGCCGGTATTCTAACCGACTGAACTACCGCACCACCGAACACGATATCGCGTAAGATTATGACTAATAACG
>NZ_SZZW01000006.1 GCF_009829915.1 Pantoea sp. Nvir
GCTTTTATTCTTCAGAGTCAATCTCTTTTTTCAGAGATTTTCTCCGGGTTACTTAGCTGCTAAGTCTCCTGAATATCATACTCCGTTAGCTTTCGCGAGTGTCAGTAAAAATGCATTATAGGAAGTTCTCTTAAAAAGGAGCTTTTTAAAATTTTGTATGGCGCATCTTATTTTTGCAAAGAGCGAAATGTTGATTGATTTCTGATGGCTCGCGGTAGTGCAGCCAGGCTATCAATAACCCAGTCAGCTACAGCCTTTCCTTCCGATGTAACAATTTTACCACTGCGTACTAGTACTTTTGTACCTACTCCTGCTGCTTTACCAGCCAACATATCCTCAGTTTTGTCACCAATCATATAAGAAGCGGCTATATCAATATTAAGATTCTTCTGTGCAGAAAGTAGCATGCCCGGCTGCGGTTTACGGCAGTCGCATGCTTGACGATATTTTTTAACTTTGGCATCCGGCAAATGCGGACAAAAATAAATGCCGTAAAAATCAACATGATGTTGTGCCAACGAGTAATTCATCCATTCGGTTAATTGCATAAATAGATCTTTTGTGAAAATCCCCCTACCAATACCAGATTGATTGGTCACTAGCACCAAAGCAAACCCCATTTTTTTTAATTCTTTTAGTGCTTCAATAGCACCGTCGATAAATTTAAAATTATCAATTTTGTATACGTAACCACGATCAACATTTAAAGTGCCATCGCGATCGATGAAAATGGACGGAACTTTATTTACCACTAAGAAATTCCTATTACTTAATATTTTGCTAAAAAATTTAATAACTAAAAAAGATCAAAGTAATCTATCAAAATTCATATTTCACTTAACGCTGGTAAAGAAAATTTCATACACTGCAGTAACTTACTAAACTAGTAAACTCAGTTTATATATCTAGTGAACAACCGCTTTTGACCATTTTAAGTGCACTTTAGCTGACACTGGTATACTATCGTATTTAACTCATTTTCTGAGAGATTTACTTTAAGTATTTAATGAATTTATCTACGTTTTTTGTTTGCAAAAGCATACACAGTGGCGCTCTAAAATTAAGAAAACATATGATGTACTGACTTAAAACGTTTAGCCTAGCTGAAAAAACACAATATTATAATGCTTCACCTAAAATCATCTTTGATAAACAGAAATTTTATTTGACTTAAATGACCGGTGCTAAGAAAAATACTAAAAAGTCGCCCCTATAAAGAATTTTTGTTCCATGAGCCGCTCGCCATTCAATAGTCTTATAATTATAAACCCCGGAAAGGTGCACATATCGTACTTTCTAAAGATGAGATCAACCTAGTTCGATATTTTCTATCGTAAAAATTAAAAATGTACTTAGTTCAGTTAAAAAATAGCATATTATGTCTTGCCTCAAATAAAATAAAACGCGTCACAAAAGTCTGTGGTTTTTACTCTTCCCGCTTGATACAGAAGCAATCGAGCACAATGGTTACTAATTCAAGGCGTCCGGCAATACAGATATAATACTCCTTTAGAGTAATATCATCTTTTATTACTGCAGTTATTACTGTACGGGATGTCTCTTATACCCATCTCCCAACTCCTCAAGCAGAGGAATCACTTTCAGATTAATGTAATTCACTGCTCGTATGTTGAATTCAAATAGACCTTAAATATTCTGTAGTTCGCTATCACCCGAGCAAATTCTAATATATTCTTTTGGCTATTGAGAAAGGCATGAAAGTCAGCAATATCGAACGAGAACAGGAGAAGCCGGTTCCACCGGAAATCAACACAATTAATGGTGTACTTTCTTCTCACAAACAAGCGTCGCAATACAGTACCTCAACAATCATCCGGCAATTATCGAGATACGATCTGTCACTGCCATGGTATTATGGAGATCTAAATCAGATGCGCCAATGTGTATTTTAATAATTTTTTTCATCGGTGTCGAGGTAAGTTAAAAGGGATTTTTATCATACTCGTCCATCATTAATATTAAGTATTTCACCGTACAAAAAGTAAAAGCGGCTTCAGGAATTCGATCAACACGATACACGATTGCAGTAATCTTTTTAACATTCTCCTTATTTCTCTCAGAGGATACCGCCCGCTATGGTAAGATATATAGAAAAATAGTCTTCATTAAATTATGAGATATTTATTGGAAATGCATATCACTTCACAAAAATAATATTTACTTTCTTCAGCAGCATTTAATGCACTAGTGTCAAAGGATAATCCGGTGAGAAGTATTGAGAACATTAGATATTTTGGTGTGGTACCTTACTTTTTCTTTGACTAGACTCACTACTAACGTAGTAACGCGAAAAAAATACTCCGACTTCGAATAGGCAGTACATCGGAATAGCGAGTAAAGTTTGTGAAAAAACGTCTGGTGGTGTGAATAACATTCCTATTATGAACATGCCAACCAGAATATAAGAACGTTTTTTTTTCAAATATTCCGGCGTAGTTATACCGCTCCAGCACAGCAACACAATCACCACCGGCACTTCGAAAGAAACACCAAACGCCATAAATAGTGTCATCATGAAGTCGAGATAATGAGTAATATCGGTCGCAATAGTCACGCCCTGCGGCGCAATTTTAGCAAAGAAGCCGAACGCTAGCGGGCAGATGATGAAATAGGCAAAAGCTACTCCTACGTAGAACAGTAGTGTACTGAAGAAGAGCAGCGGCATAACCAGATTACGTTCGTGACGATAGAGTGCTGGCGCAACAAATGCCCAGACCTGGTACAAGATTATCGGTACTGCAATAAAGATGGAAACAATAATAGTAAGCTTAATCGGTGTAAAAAATGGCGAAGCGACGTCAGTAGCGATCATACTTGCCCCTGCAGGCATTTGAAGAATCATTGGTGCGGCAACTAAATGATATATATCGTTGGCAAAATAGATCAGCGCTAAGAAAATTACAAAAACTGCGATAATACAGTTCAGAAGGCGCTTTCGTAATTCGATTAAATGACTGATAAGCGATTGGGTATCTTCGATCACCATGATTATCGTTCATCATTTACAGAAATAGTTATGCCGGGCAGCGCAGCTGGTTCAGAGTTAACAACTGGTGCTTCCTTTTTCGAATTCATTTTAGATTTTATAATATTGTCAGTAGATTCAAGTAACTGTGCGGTAACGCTAGTGCTCATATCATGAGTCGTCAACGGTGTTACATGTTCTGCCATGCGTTGACACAGAGTATCTCTTGTATGAGATTCATACTCAGCCTTTTCGATATCAATTCTTTGCTGAACTGCGCGCTTCATCGAATCAGCAGTTTTACGCATCTCTTCCATAGACTTTTTTAGCTCCGGTGATGTAGTGGTACTACAGCTCATTTCTTCTACTTTTTTCAAGCTGTCCTGCAATTCCTGTAGTTTCAGTTCCTGAGCTAGCTCGTGCTGTACGTTGGCAGCTAGCGAGCGTATCGCCCGAATCCAACCTAATACAGTTTTTATTGCAACCGGCAATCGTTGCGGACCAAGGAAAATTAGCCCAATCACGAATACCAACACCAATTCACTAAAATTAATATCAAACACGTCTTATACCTTTACCTTCTTGTTGTTTTTGTTTTCTTATGTTAGCCGACATTTACTCTACCTCCTGATCATTTTGTTGATCAAGTTAACGTACTGCTCTTCGTATCATGTTTTTCATTATAACTTGTGATTCATGAGGCACTCACTCGATGAAGAAATCAAGATTTGAATATAAAGTTTTTAACTTATTAATTCTTAAAAAATATAAAGATGAAGGTAATGTTTAAAAATTGATCAGTACTGATACTACTCATAAAATATAATCTCTATTTTTATAAAAATTTATATCAAGGGACACGATGTTCCCTAAAAGTTATGATACCACCGTATTTAGCTTAATTTATTACCTAAATACAAAAAATAGCTGATAATTAATTTGTTTTATGCCAGCCAATTAACCAAATGAGGATACCTGTCACTATCCATATAAATGGAAGAAAATAGCAGTCTTGGCGGCTCAGTAACAAGGCTGTACCGCTTAATAGAAGTATCGCGCCTACTCCAAATAGATAGCTCGCTTTATAATGTCGTGTACGCTGAGCATGTATGTCGCCTACTAGCTTATCAACGCTATGATGTAAAAGCTCATGCTGATGCATGATGTCATAGAAAAGTTCTGGTAGCTCTGGAAATTTCTCTGCCCAGAAATAAGCTTGCTCTTTTAGAGAATGCAGCATTGCAGTTAACCCTATTTGGTCCTTAATCCAGTTTTCAAGAAATGGCTTCGCTGTTTTCCAAAGGTCGAGTTGTGGATAGAGCTGCCGGCTAATACCTTCAATACAAAGTAGTGTTTTCTGCAACAATACTAGCTGAGGCTGCACTTCCATATTGAAACGGCGTGCGGTGCTAAACAGATCTAATAATACATGACCGAATGAAATATCTGCTAAGGGTTTCTCAAAAATGGGCTCGCAGACAGTACGAATAGCGAACTCAAAATCTTCAACGCTAGTATCTGGTGGCACCCATCCCGAATCGACATGCAATTCAGCAACTTTTCGATAATTGCGATTAAAGAAAGCAATAAAGTTTTCAGCCAAATAGCGCTTATCTTTTTTATTCAAAGAACCAACAATGCCATAATCAATAGAGATATATTTCGGATCTTCCGGGTGATCATAACTGACGAAGATATTACCTGGATGCATGTCAGCGTGGAAGAAACTATCTCGAAACACTTGAGTAAAAAAAATTTGTACGCCGCGCTCAGCTAGCAGCTTCATATTGACGCCGTGATGTGATAGTGTTGCCATATCAGAGATTGGAATACCATAGATGCGCTCCATTACTAGCATAGTTTCGCTGCAGTATTCTGAATAGACTTCTGGCACGTAGAGAATATTACTGTCTGCAAAATTTCGTCGCAATTGAATTGCATTAGCTGCTTCACGTAGTAAATTTAGCTCATCGATTAACGTTTTTTCGTAATCGCGTACTACTTCCATTGAATGTAGACGCCGTCCTTCCCGCAGGAACCGTGGTACCCAGCAAGCCAAACGATACATTAGCTTCATATCTATTCTAATGACTGGTAGTATGTCCGGACGAATGACCTTTATCACCACTTTTTTATTATTACTTTTTAAAGATGCGGCATGCACCTGTGCAATTGACGCAGATGCCAGTGGTTTGATATCGAAATCATTGAACCAAGTTTCAATTGGGCCGCCGATCGATTTTTCTATCTGCTTTTTAGCTTTCACGCCATCAAATGGCGCAACACCATCTTGCAATATTGCCAGCTGATCAGCAATAACTCGCGGAAAGAGATCACGGCGTGTTGAAAGCATCTGACCAAACTTAATCCAGACTGGACCGAGCTGCTCTATTGCCAAACGCATCCTAACGCCAATATCTTTATGTTGATGACAGTGAGGAATCCATAAGACAGTGAAACGCCAGAGGCGTATCGGAAAAGTAAGACGCATAGGGGGAATCAGTTCATAAAGACCATAGGTCAAAAAGATTTTGATGATAAAATATAAACGGTGAATCTCACTAAACGTCATTTCGCCTCCAACTATGTTATGCTGAATGATTATTTAACGCATCAAGCGATAATCCATCGTGTCAAACTACTTACAGACCATCTAATGCGAAGCACCACTCTCCAAGTCAATACACTGTCTTAAATAGTTCCTCCGCGATGAGTACCTTGCTACCATACATTCTCTGTTATAATGGTAGAGGGGAAAACTTAGCGGTCAAATATCAGCTAGTGCTGATAAACAGATCTAATAGGAGATCTCTGTAGCACATGTTGCCACTATCTATAGTAAAATGTTACAGATAAGGTAAATCTCAAGTGGGACTAGAGCGTTCATCATATAAAATGCCACTGCTACTAAGGTAACCTTATTTGCAATACCTACTGTTGTACAGATAACACTCATCTACTTGTATTAGAGTCAGGATAATCAAGCGTACAACTGTCAGGTTATTCATAAATCCATTGCTTCAGTAACACCTCCTGGTCTATCCTTTTCATCCCATGTTTCCGGCATGGCTCGCTCAACTAACTGAGAATTAATTGACCGTTTTACTTCAATACCTAAGGCTTTAAAAGCCTCGCTCTGCGCAATTAAATTTCCACGTCCCTCCACTAGCTTTTTCATTGCTCCATGGTAACTATTTTGCACTTTATCCAGATTAAGGCCGATGCTACTCAGATCGTCGACAAACAGCCGTATCTTATCGTACAGACGAGCCGCATGTTCAGCAATATGCTGTGCATTACGGCTTTGATTTTCATAGCGCCAGAGATTATTAATAGTACGCAACGCCACCAACAGCGTAGTGGGACTAACCAACATGATATTCTGCTGTAATGCCTCACTGATTAACTCTGGCTGGCGGTCGATAGCCAGAAGAAATGCCGGCTCAACCGGGATAAACATCAATACATAATCGAGTGAACGTAACCCGACTAGTCGCTGATAATCTTTGCGTGCTAGCAAACGAATATGGCTACGTACTGCAGCGATATGTTCCTGAAGTGCTTGCTTACGCATAGCTTCATCTTCTGCATTAAAGTAGCGTTCATAGGCCACCAGTGTCATCTTGGCGTCTAACACCACATCCTTGCCTTGCGGCAGACGTACGATAACATCTGGTTGCATTCTCTCCTGTTGTTCCGATTGTAAACTTACCTGTATCTGATACTCATATCCTTCGCGTAGTCCAGAAATTTCTAGAACGCGGTTTAGCACTAATTCGCCCCAGTTTCCCTGAATTTTTTTATCACCTTTTAAGGCCTTAGTTAGATTAATCGTCTCCTGTGCCATCTGCGTGTTCAGATTCTGTAGCTGACGGATTTCATGTGCCAGTGTGTGTCGCTCTCGCGCCTCCTGACTAAAGCTGTACTGCACCTGATGACTGAAACCTTCAAGCTGCTCACGCAATGGAGTCAGCAAATTACTGAGGCTTTGGCGGTTCTGTTCATCCATGCGGCGTCCGCTGTTTTCAAAGATACGATTGGCTAGATTTTCGAACTGTGTGCTTAAAAGTTTTTCGCTGTTTGTGAGTAACCGCTGCTTCTCCTCGACAGCGAAGCACGTCTCTTCAAAGCGGATAGTAACTTCACTTAGCTTAGCTGCTTGTATGCTGTTTGCTTCTATCTGATTGCGCAGCTCACAGTTGAGTTTTTCACATTCTCCGCGCCAATAGTCGAGTTGTGTCAGCCGTTCCTGTGCACTACTCAGCTCGTTGAGAAGCTGACGTAGCTCCTTGTCACGCTGCTGCTGCTGCTGCTGGAATTGTTCAATCTGCTTTTGCTGGCGCTGCTGCACTTCCTGAAGCAAACGACGCTCGGTGAGAAAGCTAACAGTCTGATGGCTAGAGCGCAATAGTGACATAATCCACCCAATACTAAATCCGGCCAACACCAGAAAGGAGTTGATAATAATCTGATAATACATAACACCCTCACGATGCACGTTGCTGGGAAAAGATAGAATTACACTATATGGATATATAGATTTTTTACACTTAGATAAAAAATTACAGAACTGTTACCTAGAGGCAGACTTCTCTTAATGTATATGTAAAACAAAAAAGCATCAGCGCACTCTACTGAGTACTTTTTACTTGAATTAGAGACATGATGACTTGCTGCCTGCAGTCAATTTAATGGAGTGATTACGTTTCCTCTCTTTGACATCGTCTTACCTACCATGCTGAAGATGGATAAAGAATGATATTAATAATTAATAAGTCGTACTAATCAGTAAAGCTCTAGGTTCTGCTATAACTAGCTATAAAATTGTGCATGTAGTGGATATAATTAAGAGGAACTGCGACTGCAGTGACTTCGTGCTTCCGTATCACTAAAAATAAGTCATCAGTGTGATTGATGAATTGGCTAAAACAATTAATATAGTTACTTATAATGTAGTACGTATCTTATCAAGCTAGACACTGCAATTTTTAACGTAGCTTTTCAAGTATCTACCTACCATAGCTCTAGAGTAGCGTACCCATGTATAAGTTAGGTTTTGTAGAGATACATAAACATATTCTGAATAAGTCTTCCTCTACTTTATTACAGGGCTGACTGAAAAATGTCATAACAAATAGTACGCTACTTAAACTTTAATATTTAGAAGTTCTTTCTAACCATTGAAAATAATTCGTCACCACGCCGCTCTATTTAGAACTTAAAAGATCTCTAATACCGTTCAAACAAAGCACGGAATAATTTTCTGTGTACATCCAATTTTATCCGCTTATGATACGATATCCGTAGACCTATTTAAGAAATAAAATTCATAACAATAACCATCATTAAAGATAAATATCTCTTATTACTATAAGCAAGTTTTCAGAGCTCTCTTTATACTAATCATGTGCACTAAAATTTAGTGATAGTATTAAGATAGATTAATTTTGAATGGTCTTTATTCTCTTCCAGTCTTTCATGCACTTTATAACCTATAGATTATAGTAGAATTAACTTCCTGCCATCCTGGTAGAAAAAATAAAAAATACGGTACAAACATTCTTTACTATTAAATTTATAGTCGGCCTCGCACGCAGCTGACCGACACAATAAGAATATACACCAAAAAAACAGCTTGAATACACAAGCACAACCTCAGTGTAAAGATAAGGAAAAGAATACGACTACCTCACATGGAGATAAAAAGGTGTCGTGTTGACCAGTATTAAAAATATATAGCGAACTCAGGTAATTTTACTACGGAGTTTCTTCGCTGCTTTCACCATGTTGGCCAACGTTTGCCTAGTTTCTATCCAGCTACGTGTTTTCAGACCACAGTCCGGATTTACCCAAAGACGCTCTTTCGGGATGCTTTGTGCTGCTTTGCACAATAAATTTTCCATCCATTCGACGCTTGGTACGTTTGGAGAGTGAATATCATAGACACCTGGGCCTACTTCATTCGGATATTGGAATTTTTTAAAAGCTTCCAGTAGTTCCATATTAGAACGCGAGGTCTCAATAGTGATCACATCCGCATCTAGTGCTGCAATAGATTCCATAATGTCATTGAACTCGCAATAACACATATGACTATGGATCTGGGTTTCATCTTTTGCAACGGCTGCGTTCAGACGGAATGCATCTACTGCCCAAGTTAGGTATGCTTCCCAGTCAGATTGGTGTAGTGGAAGACCTTCGCGCAGCGCCGGTTCGTCAATTTGGATAATACCGATGCCGGCTTTTTCTAGATCTGCTACTTCATCGCGCAACGCCAGTGCAATTTGTTTCGCGATACTTTCGCGCGACATATCCTCACGAGGAAATGACCAACAAAGAATAGTTACTGGACCGGTTAGCATTCCTTTTACCGGTTTTTTAGTAAGAGACTGTGCATACTTTGCCCACTCTATGGTAATTGGTTGCGGACGGCTGATATCGCCAATAATCACTGGTGGCTTGACACATCGCGACCCGTAGCTCTGTACCCAGCCATTTTGAGTAAAAACGAAGCCATCGAGGTTTTCACCAAAGTACTCCACCATATCATTACGTTCAGCTTCGCCATGAACTAATACATCTAAACCTAAAAGTTCCTGCTCAATAATCGCTTGTTTAATGTGCTTAGCAATGCCGGTGCGGTAGCTATTGTCATCAATATTACCTTTTTTGAAGTCGAGACGTAGTCTGCGAATTTCAGTAGTCTGTGGGAAAGAACCGATTGTTGTTGTTGGCCAAGCTGGTAAATTAAAACGACGGCGCTGAGCCTTAGCACGTTCTGTATAAGGACTCCGACGTTGGATATCATGTTCAGAGATCGCTGCCAACCGTTTGCTAACCGCTGCGTTATTCACTCGGCTGGAATAAGCGCGATTACGGATAGGTTTGCTCCAAACTTCTAGAGAAGTTGCGTTATTCTCATTGAGAGCATCACTCAGTAACTTTAGCTCAGCACATTTTTGCAGCGCAAAGGAAAACCAACTCTTTATTTCATCATCTATATAGGTTTCAACGCTTAAGTCGATCGGGCTGTGCAACAGGGAACATGATGAGCCAATCCACAATTGCTTACGCTTATCGACTAGCGGCTGTAAGCGCTCAAACCAACTACTCAGATCAGCACGCCAGATATTACGACCGTTGATGACACCCAGCGATAACACCCACTCCGGAGGTAGTTGCTGATTTAGTTTCTCGATATCGTCATGGCCATGCACCAGATCTACATGTAGGCCATGCACAGTCAGTTCGCGAATTACGTCGAGATTTTGGCTGATACTATCAAAATAAGTAGTCAGCATCAGTTTTATATTGCTCTGGAAGGCATGATATGCAGGTTTAAAGGCATCACGCCACCCTTGCGGCAACTCTAGTGCCAGCGCTGGCTCATCAATCTGTACCCACTCGATATCACGTTTCTGCAACTCAGAAAGCACCTGCTGATAAACCGGTATAATATTATTCAGCAACTCTAGACGGTCAAACTGCTCACCCCTTACTTTCCCTAACCATAAATAAGTTACCGGACCAAGCAACACTGGCTTCACCTTATGCCCTAACGTCAATGCTTCGTCCACTTCTTCCATTAATTGCATCCAAGTAAGTTTAAATTTCTGACCTTTAGTAAATTCTGGAACTATGTAATGGTAATTAGTGTTGAACCATTTTGTCATTTCCGCAGCAGCCGCTGGTGCACCTGTCAATGAACAGCCGCGACTAATACGAAATAACGTATCGAGATCGACAGAACTGTCTTTATTTTGATGACGTCTTGGTAAATTTCCTAGCAATAGGCTAGTAGTCAGAACGTGATCGTACCAAGCAAAATCACCAACTGGCAGTAGGTCCACACCTGCATCTTTCTGTTGCTGCCAGTGACGAGCACGTAATTCTCTGCCTACAGCCAGTAACTCCTCCTGAGTAATATTGTTCGCCCAGTACTCCTCCTGAGCTTTTTTCAGTTCACGACGTAGGCCAACGCGGGGAAAGCCGAGCGTATGGTTCACAATAGTCATTTGCTATTCTCCCGAGGATATCTCTTTTAAAATTTGACTAGCAGGCGAAAATGTTTAGCCGTCCAGATGTTTACACTGCTATATTCTGCGATTACTGTATGTCCATCAAGCGTAAATTATTCAATCTTAACGTGAAGGATTCTCATGATCGAACTTAAGCACCTACGGACGCTACAGTCTCTGTGTAATACTGGATCTCTTACCGCTGCTGCTGCGCAGCTTCATCAAACGCAATCTGCCTTGTCTCACCAATTTAACGATCTAGAACAACGTCTGGGATTCCGGCTCTTTGTACGCAAGAGCCATCCACTACGATTCACACCGCAAGGTAAGATTTTTCTTTTATTGGCGGAGCAAGTACTGCCTCAGATACAGCAGGCGCTTCAGACTTGCCATGAGCCACACCAAAAGACGCTACGCATCGCCATTGAGTGTCACAGCTGTATTCAGTGGCTTACTCCAGCACTGAATACATTTCGTCAGACTTGGCCTCAGGTGGTAATAGATTTCAAATCAGGATTGACTTTCGATCCGCAGCCCTCACTTCAGCAGGGTGAACTGGACATGGTATTAACTTCTGATATTCTGCCACATAGCGGTTTACATTACATACCGATGTTTGACTTTGAGGTCCGGCTAGTACTAGCACCAGATCATCCGCTAGCGCAGATTGAACATATTTCACCAGCTGATTTGGCTGAAGAGGTACTGATGATATACCCAGTACAGCGACAGCGCCTTGATATTTGGCGTTATTTTCTACAACCGGCTGGTATAGATCCTGCGCTAAAAAGCGTAGATAATACGCTACTCTTAATACAAATGGTATCGGCGCGGATGGGTATCGCTGCACTACCGCACTGGGTAGTGGAAAGTTTTGAAAAACAGGGGTTAATTGTCACAAAAACCCTGGGTAAAGGCTTGTGGGGCCGTCTTTATGCTGCTGTGCGCAACGGAGAACAGCATCAGCCAGTGCTGCAAGCATTTATCCGCTTAGCATGTCAGCACACTTGGGAACATTTGTCCTTTGTAAGTGATATAGCACATCATACTCACTCAAATTGATATCGTTGAAATATAGTATGAGTATTGTCCTTTATGAATTATCATGATGCTCTCTTAGCATCCCTAAGAAAAATTTGCCAAAGCGCTCCAATTTTTGGTGATAGACGCCATTTACTCACAACATTGCTGATTCAGATAATTAGTATCTGCTCTGTCATTTTGATTAGAGTAGAATCATTAAACACCATGTAAGGTGAAATATTCTCCTTGTGAGCAATTGCCTCACGAAGTTTGCGTAACTTGACTAACAGTTTCTATCATAGTTGGTGCTGTCAATCTTTAAAGCACTACTGTTTTTCGACTGCTTAGTATTTATTGGGCGTAATGCCACCAGCATCAATGGTAATTTGCCGCGAAGCACCGGACGAGCAGCTTCCGTCAGCTGTAACGCAGAGTGCTTAGCGATATTTTGCGTTACTAATCCAAGCTGAATTAGCTGACGCAGCACGCTAACCCAGTGTTCGTAGCTCTGCTCTCGGCCAATGCCATAAACCCGCAGTTTATCATGACCTCGGTCTTGGATAATCCGATTTTTAGTTCCGCGCAACACCTCAACTATATAACCTATTCCGAAACGCTGTCCAACAAGGTAAATACTAGAAAGTGCCTTTTGCGCTTCGCCCAGACCATCGTAACACCTTGGTGGATTAAGACAAATGTCGCAATGACCACATGGCTGCTGAAGGACTTCACCAAAATACTTAAACAGCACCAATCGGCGACAGGTTTGTGTTTCAGCAAATTCCTCCATGGCATTAAGTTTATAGCGTTCGATATCCTGTAGAGGCCCTGGTGCCTTCTCTTCTAGATATTTGCGTAACCACGCCATATCTGCAGGGTCGTAAAACATCATCGCTTCCGCAGGTAAGCCATCACGTCCGGCACGGCCAGTTTCCTGATAATAAGACTCAATATTACGTGGAATGTTATAGTGTACTACAAAACGTACGTTACGCTTGTTTATGCCCATGCCAAATGCTACTGTTGCCACTACTATTTGTATTTCATCACGATGAAACGATTCTTGTACTCGAGCACGCTGTCTGCCATCTATGCCAGCATGGTAGGCACCGACAATCAGTCCACTACTTTGTAGACGCAACGTTATATCTTCAACTTTAATGCGGCTATTACAATAGATAATGCCACTGTTACCGCGCTGCCCCTGAACGTAACGCAGTAATTGCTTAATCGGCTTAAATTTTTCTACTAAAGTATAGCAAATATTAGGTCGGTCAAAGCTACTGATATGAATTAGAGGATCTTGCATATGCAACATGTGTATAATATCAGCGCGCGTAGTTTCATCTGCAGTGGCGGTCAGAGCCATTACGGGCAACTGA
This sequence comes from Pantoea sp. Nvir, assembly GCF_009829915.1. Lineage (GTDB taxonomy): Bacteria > Pseudomonadota > Gammaproteobacteria > Enterobacterales > Enterobacteriaceae > Pantoea. The sequence goes on from NZ_SZZW01000006.1 coordinate 13,410, forward strand.
GGTAAAAACTGACGCAGCTGACCTAGCGCGCCATATTCAGGACGGAAATCATGGCCCCACTGTGAAATACAGTGCGCTTCATCAATCGCCAACATTTTAGGTTGCCAGTGCACCAGATTAGCAAGGAAATTGGCCATCATCAGTCGTTCAGGCGCAATATAGAGAAGTTTTACACGGCCATCACGACAATCCTCCATCACCTGTTGCTGCTGATCCCGTGACATATAGGAATTAAGGCACCTCGCCGCGATGTTGTTTGTCAACAACTGGTCTACTTGATCTTTCATTAATGAAATAAGTGGTGAAACCACTAAAGTTAGACCATCTTGTACCAGTGCCGGAATCTGATAACAGAGCGATTTACCACCGCCGCTAGGCATAACAACTATAGAATCCCGCCCATTTAGTGCCGCATCAATGATAATTTTCTGTCCAGTACGAAACTGCTGATAGCCGAAGGTATCTCGCAATACCTTCTGTACCAGCGATGCCTTATTATGTACTATAGAAATGATCGCTCTATTCCTATTTTTACAAGGTTGTATGAAGTCATGAAGCATAGTACTAACTCGTGTTTGGCGAAGATTGTAGTTAATAAATAACTTTTTTCCATCACTTTTCTATCACTATTAATACTTAGGTATAGAATTATAACTTCCTAATTTAAATACTTAATGCTACCTACAGGGATAATGCCGCACATTTGAAGGGTATCGTGAACCTCTAATATTTTTCTTTTTTGTTGATGTAGAAAATATAGGGAAAGAAACCCTTGCTACACGCAAAAAAGTGAAGATGAGAAATACTTTTTGACATTAGGAAGAGAGACTCATGAATCAATGAAAAGATATAATTCACCAATATTTCGTACCGCTAATTCAATTAATTCAATGTTGCTGTCTCAGCAGCAACCCCGTCGCCTAGTGGGTAAAAAATACTTTGTTTGTGGTATGCGTTTTAAGCAGGCACTGTTCCTAAAAATGGATAAGTTAAAAAGCACGCTCGCTGTTTATTAGCTGCTCCAATAAAATTTTACTGGTGAGTAAAATGATACAAAAGACCTTACACGGCGGTATTACTGCATTGTAATGGAATGATAAATACGATTATGTGATATGAGTCAGCCACAACTATCCATTACTCTCAACAAGAACTGAAAGGGACTATAGGTAATAAAGAACTAAATCAATATATATCTTGTAAATATGGGTAAGAAATAACATATAGTTTCTAACTAAGATCTATTTTTTGGTGTTATCTATAAGCTTGCTATTCATCTATCTAAGCTGTAACCCACTTAGCCACTAACCATTAACTGTTAACTAATGGTAGGAATACGCTCTATTCTTTGAGGTCTACACACCACCGCTATGTCTTTTTAATATCAGTTTTTTATTATTTTATCCACCCTCTAATGTAATGATTCTTGGGTGGATTCAGTAGTTACTGTACTGATAGCATTGATTTCTGATGTGGTAGTGACATGGCTCCGTTGGCCGCGGCCAATGCTTGTTTCTTCGGTCCATTCCCCCCTTGTACTTTTTTCCTCAAAAGTACTTTAAGTAATATAATAAGATGCGACACAGTTACAGCCAATTCTTCCGCTTAAAGTAGAGATATGGTGCTAAACCAGCGAGTAGCATTAGACTAAGCGCCGCTGGATAGCCCAAGCTCCACTTCAGTTCTGGCATAAATTCGAAGTTCATGCCATAGCTTGAGGCCACCAACGTCGGAGGCAGAAACACCACCGAAACTACAGAGAATATCTTAATAATACGGTTCTGTTCAATATTGATAAAACCCATCGCAGCTTGCATCATAAAATTAACCTTCTGGAACAACGATTCATTATGCGGTAGCAGGGATTCGATGTCACGCAAGATCTCACGTGCTTGTTTCAGTTGGTTATTTGGCAACCGCGCCTTACGTACTAAAAAGTTAAGTGCTCGCTGTGTATCCATCAGGCATAAGCGCACCTTCCATCCAACATCCTCTAACTCAGCAAGACGCGACAGTGCCTCATCATACTCTTTTCCTTGCTGCCCTTCCATAATGACGCGACTTAGCTTTTCTAGGGCGCTGTAGATGTTTTCAATTTCATCCGCCAGCTGCTCAATTTTAGTTTCAAATAGATCTAGTAATAGCTCAAAGGCATTACCGTCAATCAACGTCTGGCTGCGGGCACGCATTCGGTAAAGACGAAACGCGGGCAGTTCGCGCTCACGCAAAGTATACAGACGCCCTTCGCGGATGGTAAAAGCCACCGTAGAGTTACCGGCATGATCCTCCGCATCTTCGTAAAAAAAGAAAGAATGAATATGTAGACCGTCTTCGTCTTCAAAGAAACGTGCCGACGCCTCAATATCTTCTAATTCCGGGCGCGTTGCTAAGCTCTGGCCCAGCTCGCTCTGCACACGAACTCGCTCATTTTCTTCTGGCTCGACCAGGTCAACCCACACTGAGGTAGTGAGCTTGTCGTTTTCTTCATTTTCTAACTCTAGACGAGTTAGGCGACTGTGATCCAGTTTAAAAGCGCTCAGCATAAGAATACTCCCTATTGTAAAGATGGGACAAGGCCTATAGCTAACGGCCTTCGGTGCCGTTTAGGCACGCAACCGCCCCAACACGGAACGCTCCGTTAAAAGATGAATCAATACTGACTTGTGTGTGCGACGGGATGGGAAAATAGGTCGCTGATAACATATAAAGCTACCAGCAAAAAGCAGTAGTCTTAGATGTGATCCCTAGTCATCAAGTGACGGCCAGTATTGACTAAATGTATCCAAGGCATCATCACTCTCTTGATATCTAGAGAGTGCATGTTACGCTGAGAGGGAAAAGTCGTCAACTGATGACCAAACGGTTGGTTTCCAGCTTCACATAAGAAACGACTCACTACTTGATGCTTTGGTACTGAAACTTCACCTACACACGGCTAAAGTCGCTACTGTTTTCTAAATTGATAAAGTGCCCTCACCCAATTTCACATGCCTTACGTGCTGCTCTGATGTAAGCATGATATCTTTTTTTGAGAGAGTTCCCATACGCTAATGACTAACCAATTCATTGAAGCTGGTACATAGAGACATTTTTTCCATTTCAATTCATTTTCCCGGTAGTTCACTCATAAAGCGTGACGGTAGGTGATACATACTACTTTACCGTAGATCCGTCACATCTTGGCGTAGGTCAGCGTTAATTTCAGCATGGCACGTGCCACACAACCATAGGCAAGACTTTGTTCTTCCTCCAGACAAAAGATTTCATTGAGAGACATCCTACTTGGGGATATTCCCCATGACATACCAACAATGAAAACTTGACTAAATTCTAGCACTTTAGCCGAGTATAAATGTCATCATTTGTACTGTATCATGCCATTTACCCATCTGATATTCGTCTACTTCTAAAGCTACATGCAATATGCAATAGAAATTCTTGTCATAGCCTGAATTTTATCTTAATCTTTATATTGCAACTGGCGCGTCACTGTTAACAGTTCTTCAAGGTTTGAAGATGCATCCTTTGCCCCTTTCTTCCTCTTCCTATTCATCCATAACCCATAGGCTAGAATCTTTAATGACGCTATCGGTGGTTTGAACATGTAAATGCATGTCAGCGATTTTGTTAGCAAGCGAATTTACTCATTCACAGAAGTACTGCAGTGCCAAGAACTCTCATGCCATAGCGTCGTCTGACGCACATGCGCTACCTGCCGCACCATATTTAATGTACGTCCACCGAAGCCTCGTGCAGGGAGATTCACCATACGCTCGAAGGCTGCATCATTATTATGATTGGCTATCATAAGGTAAATAGGCAAGTACATTTTTGATCTTCTGACGTTCGAAGAAACGCACGCAGCCATAAATACGATAAAGCATAATTGCTCTTCCACAACGCCTTTTACAACACACGTGATTGAGTGTCTCTACTACAGAGAATGGCGTGATCCTCAGAAAATTGCCCTTCTCATACCAAATTTTGATACGGTTAACTACAAAGTGTGATTCTTCCAGTTCGTTAAGGGCACAATAAATTGAGATAGGATCGCCGTCGACAGTCCACATTTTTTTAAAAAAAAATACAATTATTATTGTTAATCAAAATATTATTCTACTTTAAAATATTATGAAAGGAACGATAATTTTACTCAAGGTAGATGATTTTCATCTTCGGAAAATCTTGCAAAAAACGTTGAATATTATCTACCATTGCACCAGGCCAATGGTAGATAGAATAATCGTCTTCACCAATGATAACAACCCGTTCGTTGTCACCTACCAAAATGCTGATCCAGCCATACTCAATATTATTGGTATCCTGACACTCATTTACTAGGATAGTATTGAAATGCTCGCGATAATGACTAAAAATATGCGACTTATGTAACCAAGGTTCTTAGACACGTAATAACAACTCTACGAAATCTATCAGTCCATCACGATCGCAGATTTTTTAATAGATATACAGCCAAGGTTTTTAACATAATTATCATATATTCCAATATTATGTGGTCGTAACCCTTTATCTTTTTCTAGTTGATGTCCCATAATATGCCCTGAAGAGCAGACCACTGTTTGTCATCTAGATTCATTGCTTTGATTAAACACTTTGGCAAACGTAATTGATCCCGCTATCGAGGATTTTAAAATCCTTTTAGAAGCCCACATCCAAGTAGTTAGCACGTAAAAAGCGATGTGCTACGCTGTGTAAAGTGCCAATCCACATGCAGCTTTGTTTTTTGTTACCAATTAGTTACTCAATACGATTGGGATATCTCTTCAGCGGCTTTATTGGTACAGGTCAGGTCACAGCTATAATTGAGTAAGGAGAAGAGCAATGCTCTAACGATAGCAACCAAGCTATACGATGTACTATAAAACGTGTGTGCTAATTAGTACACGTGTTTTGTCGCTGCCTATCTATGCCTAGCCAGTACTAGCATGGTATTGCGAGGAGCCGTCATGGCTTGGAGCTGTTTATCTTTTAGACAGTTGAGCAGAGCAAAAAGTCCATAATCACCGTTCATTCAAGATAAACAAAAAAAGAACAATAAAATACTATGATTTACGGTAAAACGCTTAATTCGAGTTTTATTTGTATAAATTTATAACTATTTATAATAGTAAGGTCAGGGATAACAGTCTCGAAATTTCAACGTGTGGCAGCAAGCGTGCTTCATCAATATGCATCAGGTTGTCGCCACGTAGATTAATCCAGCACGCTTGCATGCCGCAGCACACTGCGCCCGCTACATCCGTCCTTAAGTCGTCACCTACATGTAGAATATACTCAGGTACTATAGAGAGCATCTGTGCGGCAAGATAGTACATATCCTTATAGGGTTTTGCACGCCCATGCGGACCAGCACGAAACGTGAACTGAAAATAGTCGGAGATACCAAGTTTTTCTGGGCGAGCATTGCCATTGGTGATAGCTACCAAAGGTACTTTTTTGACGAGCGCCTGCAACGTTCGATGTGTCTCTTCCGGAATTTCAACTTGACTGCGCCAGTGATGGAATACGCTCATGATTTCCTCGGAACCTGCCGTCGCTTCCTGTGTCGACAGACCGACGTTAAGCAAGGCCAATTCTACTGAACGACGACGCCATTCCGATACGTCGTGATAGATATCCGGCTCTCTCGACAGAAGTTCGTCACGAAGAATCTGATAATCCAGCATAGTAAACTCACGTAGCGCCGGATGGTAAGATTGTAGAGCAGCATGTGATTCGTCGGTTGTTTTACGGATCACTGGAGAGTTATCGTAAAGTGTATCGTCAAGATCGAAAGTAATCGCCTTAATGGCTCGTAAAGGACGATAAAACCTCATGTATTCTCCTTATTGAATGTCTTACTACAAGCGGAACCTACCACTGTGCATCAGCTTTATCATTCTATAGTTACGCATTACTACTATTTTTTTTAATGCTACCTCCTCAAGCAGTTTTATATAACTGCGCTTGCGCGGTTACTACATGAGAAATACTTTTATATATTAGATACGGAATTAATATTTCTTAACTTGTTAAGGATTGCAAATAAAGAAGCTAGAATTTTACTTAGATATGAGCTCATTGCTTAATCATCTAGTGAGAATCATATTCTTAGCCAACTCTTTGAGATTTTTCATAGATAAATCAATCCATCGTAAACGTGTGTAGATGGTCCAGTCATAAATAGTGGCTGACCAGCCCCTTTCCATGTAACATATAACGTGCCGCCCGTCATATCAACGCGCACCTTTGGTGCCAAAAGGTTCTGGTGAATACCACAAGCTACAGCAGCGCAAGCGCCGCTGCCACACGCCTGAGTTTCTCCAGAACCACGCTCATAGACGCGTAAGCGGATATGCTCCAGTGCCACTATTTCCATAAATCCGACGTTGACGTGCTCCGGAAAACGTTCATGACTCTCAAGAATAGGGCCGAGAGTTTCAACCTCTGCGGTCTGCACATTCTTCACTCGAATCACGCAATGCGGATTACCAATCGAGACCACACCGAAGATCACGGTCCGTCCAGTAGTACGCAGCATATATAATTTCTCTGCTTTACTAACACGAAAAGGCACCTGCTGTGGCTCAAAATTGGGTTCTCCCATATTAACGCACACTAGCTCGTCTGGAGTAATGCTCAAAATTATGTGTCCTGTTTGCGTACTAATACGGATATTACGTTTATTAGTAAGCCCTTTCATACGAACAAAACGAGCAAAACAGCGTGCCCCATTACCACACTGTGCTACTTCACTACCATCGGCGTTAAAAATACGATAGTGAAAGTCGATATCAGGATCGTAAGGAGGCTCGACAAGCAGAAGTTGATCAAAACCGATTCCTAAATGGCGGTCCGCGAGCCGTCGGATCAACTCTGGTGAAAAAAATAAGTTTTGCGTTACAGCATCGACAACCATGAAGTCGTTACCAAGACTATGCATTTTAGAGAACTGCATTTTTTGTTCCGACGGGCGCACCATTACAATTACTCTACTAACACGCTAACGTTATTAATATTTCTACCTATCACTAATACAGGCGCATTTGCCTGTATGACGCGTTGTTGCTGGTACTGATTTTGTTGCTCGGCTTGTTGTGAATTGTGCGTTTTTGGCTGGTAGTTTCCGGACGGAAAGTCAAGTGGTCCTTTAAGTCCACACCCGGCCAAACTCGCCAGCGTTATTGCCAACAGTCTTTTAATTGTCTTCATTGTTTTGTTCTATCTGTTCTTAACTTAATAATTTACCATGGGTCTTAAATATGGAATCAAAGTAATCACTGTGAGGGCCAATGCAGAGTTAGTGTACTTGATAGCGCGGTTGATAATCTCTTTTATCGTTATTTCGATGCATCACACATGGTGGGGTTAGGGCATGGCTACGGAATGGGATCACTTGGAAGCGATCTCTAGTATTGACGATCTGGTAGAACTGAGGAAGATTAAAGTTAATAAAATTGGAGACGTAGGTAAATCGATTATGTGAAGAAGAGTAAAAACGGCTGACATCATGCACCAGTTCCTCTTTGCTACCTTCACAATGGTGATAAACCTCAACTCGGTTAGTCTCATCTAAAACATAGATGTTGAAAACCTGCTGGTCGGTGATATCTTCAAAAAAGAACTGGATAATGCCTTCACTGGCATAACCATGTACTACTGGCGGCAGTGCCAACTGATTTAATTCTACCTTAATCGACAAACCATGCAGTTTATTGTTAGAGATGGCACCGTAAAACTCCACGGCATTTTCCAGCTTCTGTACTGAAACGCTCATGCGCTCAAAAAAAAGTCCCCAGGTCTGGCCTGCGATACGTAGTGCCTTAAAGCACCCTGGCTCCCGATGCGTGCTAGAAAGACGTAGTTCGATACACTCAGAGACTAACTGCTGAACGCGCATGCATATCAGTCCACGAAGATGTTGGCTGTAGCAAAACACTTCCACCGAATCTGGTGGTGCAGCATCCCGATGCATTTTGCCCAAAATAGTTTTAAGCGCTTTAATCATCGCTTGCTCACCACTAAAATGCAGAGTATGTATTTCGTTCCAAGAGTTTCGATAAAGCAGATCAATGCTACTAATCAAGCACTGTCGCTGATCAAAACTAAAGATGTCAAGATTACGAAAATCGAAATGTACTACTTGATCACGGAATACCGAAGTCTGATCATACTCCAGGTTGACGATAATTGCTAGATGGCGAATTTCACACGGGCTATAGAGAGCTTTCGGCGTCGGTACGGACACACGCAGTGGAAAATGGGATGACACATCTTTAACCAATTCTTGTAAACGTACTAAATCACAAATCTCATTGCCTTTTATGTGCAGACAAGTCTTGTTCGTTACAAGACCATTAAACCATGCCCAGGCCACCAACTTATTTAGGTAACGGTTATACTCCAGAGGCTGATGGCTGATAATCGAGGTTATATCAGGTGCCTGGTTGTAGAGATACCAGCCTGCGCGGTTAGCTCGATCCGTAGAAACATGAATAAAAGTGAGATTATCTTCTGAAAGGTCGGGCGATATCTGTGGATTGACCAGAGTTACCTTACCCGGCAAAGCTTCAAAGGCAGCGTATAGTTTACGCGTTATTACTCCGATATCCTGTGGACTTGCGCTCACTTTTAAATTGTTGCGTCGTGCAAAAAGGAGAAGGTTGCGATAGCTCTGCATCATTGCATCCAGCAATTCATCGTGCGCTTTCCGCACGCTCTCTATTTTCCATCCGTAACGGTTGTCAAGAATAGACAGTTTTTCATCGTTCCAACCCCAATCTTTTACTAATTGCAACAGGACCTCGTGTCGCCAACTTGAAAGGTTGCCGTCTTTGTCACCGCTTAGTTTCTCACATACTTTTAAGTAGAAACAGCGCCGCATCAAATCAAGACGAGCTGGATCGTCAATACTAGTAAGGTAATGCGTCACACGTTCCAACATCATGCAGTAAGGATCAAGCCCGAAGCTAACAATTTTTCCATCGTGCAGACGTCGTTTCATATCCATTGACAGGAGCTTCGTATTGGGATATTCCCAGCTGTAGGCCTCAAGTAGCAAAGTTTTTAGAGCTGCTTTGTAGGGTGAATCAATGCTCTTATAGAGTTGCCACAAACTCGCGCCGAAATATTCTTCTGCCGATAGAGTGCCAAGCCCACCTAAATCAAGCCACTCATTAGGCGTTAACACACCCTGCGCATAAAGCGATATTACATAATCATCATAGTGATCCTCTTCTTGGCATGGCACCATATGCCATAGGATACGTTTTCCTGCTATTCGAACGGAGGTGCGATAAAATTCATCAAGCAGTAGGATATGCTGTGTCGAGCCACAATCTTCTAAGCCTACACTGCCGCTTTCATGATGGCGGAAGCGGTTCTCATCAATGAGAAAGAAACTGATCTCTACACCAATTGACATGCACCATTTCTGCAGTAGTGTGCATTTGCGCTGCAAATTTAAACGTTCTTCATAATCAAGCCAAGATTGATGACAAACCCAAATATCAAGATCTGAAATATTATTCTGTCCAATCGATGAAGTACTACCCATCGAATAGATGCCAGTGATCGGCATCTCGATAATGCGCGATGTTTCTAACGTCAGTTCGCTACTACCTGATAGCTCTTGTAGAAGCTGCAAATGATTTTTTTCAGGAGTGAAAGAGCTAATACCACAAGGAACATTACCGTCAAGGTAACCCGGTATTAGAGGATGATGATAATGTAATAAAGTTGGCAGCAAGCCGTATACTTGCTGAAAAGCAGGTCCCATCGTAGCTAATGCTCGATCTACACGCAGCTGATTAATTGCATCCAGTCTCTGTTTTAGAGTCTCAATGTAAAAGTACAAAACATTTCGCCTGATCGTCCTAGGATTTAAGCAACATATTTTTAATACTTGCCGCTTAATAATGGAAAAGTTTGGACAGTTTATTATTGGAACCGTGGTCAATCTAACACCTATTAGATTGACCGTAAAGAAACGTATACTACGTTAGTACATTAATGTGTTTTTATGCGCTTGTATCCGTTTCATGTTTTAATCCAAAAAACTTTCCAGTGGTCCAGATAAATAATCTGTAAATTTTAAAAAAACAGCTGACAAAATGATAAGATGTCTAGCAGCTGATAAAAAATAGTTAACAGAATGTTAGAAAATATTTTCAGAATTGCTACAAGAAAAAGTCCCCTTGCACTTTGGCAGGCGCGCTATGTCCAGCAACGTCTGATAGCTGCTCATCCTAATATATCTATAGAGTTAGTCCCCATAGTGACCAAAGGAGACGTTATTCTTGATATAACGCTAGCTAAAGTAGGCGGGAAAGGGCTCTTCGTCAAAGAGCTTGGATTGGCTATACTAGAGAATCGTGCTGATCTCGCTGTCCACTCCATGAAAGATGTACCTATAGTGTTTCCTAAAGGCTTAGGTTTAGTTACTGTTTGCAAGCGCGAAGATCCTTGCGATGCTTTTGTCTCAAACTACTATAAATCACTCGATGAACTACCGCCAGGCGCGGTGGTCGGGACTTCTAGCCTGCGGCGCCAGAGTCAGATTAAAGAACGCCGCCACGACTTAGTGATCCGCTCTCTGCGTGGTAACGTTGGTACACGTCTTTTAAAACTCGATGCGGGGGAATACGACGCTATTATTCTGGCGTCCGCCGGATTGAAACGGTTGGCTCTTGAATCTCGTATTCGTCAACCGTTACCACCGGAGATTTTCTTGCCTGCTGTCGGCCAAGGAGCTATCGGCATTGAATGTCGTCTCAATGACAGAAAATTGATTCACTTATTACAAGCGCTTAACCATAATGATACAGCCGTGTGCGTTAAGGCGGAACGAGCCATGAACACGCGTCTCCAAGGCGGATGCCAGGTGCCAATTGGCAGTTTTGCAAGATTAGAAGGCAACGAATTATGGCTGCGTGGACTAGTCGGAGTTCCGGACGGTAGCATGATGGTACGTGGCGAACGTCGTGGCTCGCATGCAGAAGCAGAGAGGATGGGTATCTCTCTCGCGGAAGAACTGCTTGATAGGGGTGCGCTTGAAATTCTAACTAAAGTGTACCAAGGTTAACTTTTTACATGACTATTCTAGTAACTCGTCCGGAACCCGCAGGAAGCGCTCTGGTAACACAGCTGCACAAATTCGGCTACGAGGCCTGGAGTTTACCGTTAATCGAATTTGCTCCGGGCTGCGACCTTAATAACTTACCGAAGCAGCTTGCTACTCTGCGCACAGGGGATTTAGTCTTTTTACTTTCTCAGAGGGTGATTCACTATGCTCATCCTGTCTTGGAGCGTTATAATACAGCTTGGCCAGCGGAAATAAAGTATTACGCAATTGGTTATAAAACCGCAGTGGCGTTTCATACAATTAGTGGTCATAATGTAGACTATCCACGCACAAAGGAAATTAGCGAAGAGCTCATCCGTTTGTCATCATTGCAACAAATATCTGGTAAAAAGGCTTTAATTCTACGAAGCGATAAAGGACGTAAAGTATTAGCTGAAACGCTCAACCAGCGCGGCGCGAAGGTTTTATTCAGCCAATGTTATCAACACTGTCAGAAGTTATATGATGGCGTTATCGAGGGTAATCGCTGGCGCAGCTACGGCATTAAAACACTAGTAATTACCAGTGGTGCAATGCTACAACAATTGTTTTTTTTATTTCCTGAAGTCGATCGCACAGAATGGTTATTGCGCTGTCGAATAGTTGTCGTCAGCGAGCGTTTGGCTATATTGGCCAATCAACTAGGCTGGCAGGATATTCAAATAGCCAATGGTGCAGATAACGATGCGCTGTTGCGCACGTTATGTTGAAATTGATCATGGGATATGCTCATGCTACAAATGATGGAAAGAAAAGACTTTTGCCAAGGGACTTTTGCCAAGGTTGAAAGAACTATGTCAACGTTGGACAACTTGCACTTATCTCACTCAACATCACTATGAGACAATAAATCGGCGGGTTCATACTAGTAGGCATGGGTATCAATTGTCACTATCATACCCTTACCGTTAGAGTAGGGTAATACCACCAATGAATGGTAAACAGTACATTGCACTGTTGTCACTCTATTAAATAAACCTAGGTAAAGGGATAAACTCCTTAAGGCAGGAAGAGGACAGCAATAATAAATATCAAGCTTATTCTAAGCTTGGGAAAAGCAGCGCTAAGTGATATGACTACTTAGTAGGCGGTTACTATTGCGAAAGGGCGGGAAGTACTGCGTGAGAAAAACTCATATGCCCAGAAGACATAAATTCTTCCTATGCAAGCTATATAGGCTTATTCCTTGATAAAATTAGCTGGTCGCATGTTTTTTGAAAAGACCAACGATCACAGCGTCATTAGCATATGACGTGCACCATTCTCCGTTAATAAGATCTACTATGAAAGTATAGTCCTCAAACTAAATCGGTGATCAGGAGAAATTGATAATTTTTGTTCTTAGAGAAAAGTAACTATGGTGATCATAGGCCAATGGATGGCAATAATGGTGGTGCCTTTGCTTTTTCGCCGCGCGATATGTATATGATTGCTTAATCAGCAGAGCAAGCGGTGCTTCATCACAATCGGAGCCGTTCGTTTGAATGTGAATATAACAACGGAGTAGCGTGGAAAATAGTAAGAAAGCCAGTAGATCGCGTACATATTCCGAGCGGTTTTATAAAATGATCGGCGAGAGAGGATTTGAACCTCCGACCCACTGGTCCCAAACCAGTTGCGCTACCAAGCTGCGCTACTCGCCGATAACCGTTGTATTTATTTCTTCTATTTCTTCTAGTGCGAAGAGAGGGACTTGAACCCTCATGTCAGTAAGACACTAACACCTGAAGCTAGCGCGTCTACCAATTCCGCCACCTTCGCATATACCTAACTAAATTTGGGGTGGCTAATGGGACTTGAACCCACGACAACTGGAATCACAATCCAGGGCTCTACCAACTGAGCTATAGCCACCACAACCTTCTTGATATTAGTAAGACATGTGGCGTACACGTACGGTGTATCACTGTTCACTAACGTAGTAGTATGCGCCCGACAGGATTCGAACCTGAGACCTCTGCCTCCGGAGGGCAGCACTCTATCCAGCTGAGCTACGGGCGCGCAGCATGGGCATGCTACGGATTTGTGGGAAGGCTGTCCAGACTTTTTTGATAAAAAAATCATATAAACTATTTTTTTGCATTTTGGCAAAAAATGCAGCCTCGAAACCCTATTCTCTTTCTTAAAATAAGTATGAAGAGCTCTTTTAAATCTACACAAAAATTCAATATGAACTTACTTAAGGGGCTCATTAAAAAAATCGTAAATTCCGCTAAAGAACTTTACATGGAACAGTTTAAACAGCGAATACGAAGAGTATTAAATCATTAAATCTGTATTTTCTGACTATAGCGGCTCATCTAGAACCATAACGGTGATCATCACATAGGTAGTAGTGGCCATACAGTTGAAGAGTATAACTTCCTATCCATTTTAGTAAAAAGTAATTTCACCAGTTCTATTAGTCTAGGCAGGATTAGGAACGTTTCATCATGTCGAAAAAATCGTCGTTAGTCTTAGTCATTGCCAATTTATTGATAAGGAATTCCATTGCATCGATTTCACCCATCGGGTGGATAATTCTACGCAAAATCCACATTTTCTGCAACTCTTCCTGAGAGGTAAGCAGCTCTTCTTTACGGGTACCTGAACGGTTATAGTCAATTGCCGGGAAGACGCGTTTTTCAGCGATTTTACGTGAAAGATGCAGCTCCATGTTACCAGTACCTTTAAACTCTTCGTAGATCACTTCGTCCATTTTTGAACCAGTATCTATCAACGCGGTGGCTACAATGGTCAGACTGCCGCCTTCTTCCACATTACGAGCAGCACCGAAAAAGCGCTTTGGACGATGAAGGGCATTAGCATCCACCCCGCCAGTCAGCACCTTACCGGAAGCTGGTACCACGGTGTTATAGGCACGTGCCAAGCGAGTAATAGAATCAAGTAAGATAATAACGTCTTTTTTGTGCTCAACTAAACGCTTTGCCTTCTCGATTACCATCTCGGCAACCTGGACGTGACGCGATGCCGGTTCATCAAATGTTGAAGCAATTACTTCTCCTTTAACCAAACGCTGCATTTCAGTTACTTCTTCCGGACGCTCATCTATCAGTAGCACAATTAGCACGCATTCTGGGTGATTATAAGCCATGCCAAGAGCGATATTTTGTAAGAGTATAGTCTTGCCTGCTTTTGGCGGCGCCACGATCAGACCACGCTGACCACGTCCTATTGGCGAAGCTAGATCTAACACACGCGCAGTTAAGTCTTCCGTTGAACCGTTTCCACGCTCCATACGTAGACGTATATTGGCATGTAACGGTGTAAGATTTTCGAACAAAATTTTACTACGAGCATTTTCAGGTTTGTCGTAGTTAACCTCGTTAACTTTCAATAGTGCAAAATAGCGTTCACCCTCTTTCGGAGGACGAATTTTTCCTGAAATAGTGTCTCCAGTGCGAAGATTAAAACGACGAATTTGGCTGGGAGAAACGTAGATATCGTCAGGACCGGCGAGATAGGAACTGTCTGCAGAACGCAGGAAACCAAATCCATCCTGTAATATCTCTAGAACACCATCACCAAAGATGTCCTCGCCGCTTTTCGCATGCTGTTTAAGGATGGCAAAAATTATATCCTGTTTGCGCATACGCGCCAGGCTTTCCATCCCCATATTTTCGCCGAGAGTAATCAGCTCAAGAACCGGCGTATTCTTTAATTCGGTAAGATTCATATTAATGGATTCTTAAAATCGGGGTAGTTCTTGAAATGGATGTTGGTCGTGACCGATATGGTATGGCTTAATAGTTCATATTTGTTAACAGTTTTTTTAACTATTCTCAACGCTCATTATCGATTGCCAGATGACTAGATTGTGGTAATTGGAAACAAAAGTTGGTTAAAATGAGATACACAAAGTTAGTGCCATAACCGTCAAGAGTCGTAAACCACCGTTTTAAAGGAACAACATACTTCAGGTCTTAAAAAGAAATGCGTAATATACAACTTAAAAAGTAAAGACAGATGCTATTACGGTAACTTAACACGCTAAAATAAGCACGTCTAGCAATGGAAAAATTTGCCACTGCTGGACGTTTTTTTCATTATTCTAAATTACTGTTTATAAACTCTTTTAGCTGCGATTTAGATAACGCACCGACTTTTGTAGCGGCTACCACACCGTTTTTGAACAGTAGCAGCGTTGGGATGCCGCGTATGCCATATTTCGGTGCCGTACTCGGATTATTATCAATATTCATCTTGGCGATGGTGAGCCTACCGCAGTACTCTTCCGCAATTTCATCTAGAATAGGGGCGATCATTTTGCAAGGACCACACCATTCAGCCCAGAAATCTACTAGAGTGACGCCTTCTGCTTTCAAAACGGTTGCATCGAAACTTTCATCAGTGAGATGAATAATCTTATCGCTGCTCATGCATTACCCCACAAGATTATACCTGGTGAATTGAGTAAAATTTACCCATGTAGGTGACATTATTTCATCGGATATGCTTTCGCAAACCGAAAGTAAAATGATATCCTACCACACTATGAATAAAACACACTTAACTGAAGAGAAGTTTTCTAACTTCGCTCAGCAACATCATGTAGTGAAAGCAATTGAAAAAAGCTTCCATGATTGCACTTCTATTTAAGCATTAAATTTGCCTCTTACTCTATAAGAACGTGATATCGCAGGTAAGGCACAAAATGATACTAGAAAAACAATGATTTTTCTGAAATTTATGTTTCATCATCTTATCTCTTCACAGAATAAGAAGGCTATTAAACCAATCATCCTCGTGCCTTAATTATGGCGCCGAAGCGCGAACTGACTATACAGATCTACAATGATGCTGAACCTCTTGCAAAAGACACAGGTCTGAAACTCAGTTTGGCCTATGGTGGCGACGGTTACGATAGGCAGGTGAAAGTACTAGATGAAGGTGTCGATATTTTGTTCGGCACAACAAATCTAGTAATAGACAATACCAAACAAAATCATATTAACCTTACAGCAAGTCAAGTTATAGTACTGGATGCATCCAATCATATGTTTAAGCTTAGCTTGATTAAAAATATCCGTTGGCTATTCCGTCGTATGCCGCCCACAAAGCATGAGTCTGAGTATGCTCTTTTCCGCCACGCTCTCGTGGCAAGTACGTGATCTAGTTTTCAAATATATGAACAATGCCAAATACATTGAAATCTAGCCAGCGCAGAAAATAGGTCAACATACTCAAAGAAGAGTTTTTTTATCCGTCAAATAAAGAAAAATTCGTCTATTGCAGGCTCTTCAATATTTATTAACACCAAATATCGTTATCTAGATATTTACAAACATCTGGTGGTGCCCGTCCGCCTGTTGATCGGAGACGTAACACAGAGGGAACATTTACGCATTTTGGATGACCTTAAAAGCAGAATGACTACGGATTTAGCAGCTCTCGGTCTACATATTCCAAGCGGTGACTGGACTGGACGTATTCACCTATGATCTGCCTGACGATCGAGAGGATTATGTTCATTACATTCAACTAACAGTTACGCAACCTATAGTGGACACCCCATTAGCTTGGCCTGCAAATAATACGTGATAAATCTACCGGCGATTGAAAAGTAGTTCGGCCACAATATTCCTACAAGGAATATACAACATCGGTGCTCTGATAAATAATCTGCTTCCATCAAAACGTCTAACGAGCAGCCGTTCTGGCAACAATGTAAATCGCCGCAGTGAAGCACAAGGTAACAACAATAGTAAAAATACAGATTAAATCCATATCATGCTAGGAGCATCGTCACTTTATGTTGCTGTTGATCTGAGTTCTAACAGCTTCTATATGTTGGTAGTACGCAAAATTTCTAGAAGAGTATCTAGACTGTCGCGCGTATTAAGCGCCAGGTACGTCTGGCTGCAGGATTAGATAACAATAACCATATCTCTGTTGATGCAGGATTAGATAACAATAACCATATCTCTGTTGATGCAGGATATTCCTTTCGAACAAATTCGGGTGGTCGCTACCGCCACGCGACGCCTTGCCGCTAACGCAAACGACTTTCTTTTTACAGCATAGCAAACCTTGGCTGCTGCTCCATTAATGTGATGAGCGGTACAGAAGAAGAACGTCTTATTTATCATGATTTTGCCCATATTACTAACGGCTCAGATAAGTACCTAGTAGTCGATATCGGCGGAGGTAGTACCGAGTTGGTGACCTGCGATATTCAATGCGGCAAGCTAGAAGAGTTAAAAATGGAAGGATTAACGCTGGAATGTGCACTATTTTTTTCCTAGCGGTCTCTCAATTCTTGTCGCTGTATTTCAAAAAATTGGCATAGAAAACCTGACTTTGGCAGGTAGCGAGCTACATGAAGGACTGATATACAGCATGCTACATATCTCCAGTAGTTCAAGATATTCGAGTCACACATTATAGAACGTACATCTTTTTTCCATCAATGTAGAACAGGCAAAATGTATGCTAACTGGCCAAAGGCTTCTCGCATCAAGTAAGCGCCGCATGGAAACTGGAGCAGCACTGTTGCGATTTACTACTGAGTGCCATCTCAATACATGAGATCGGTCTCAGCATCAATTTTTACCAAGCTCCGAAGCACGCTGCATATCTAGTTCGCCACCTCGATTTACCTGGTTTTACTCTCTGTCAGAAAAAGCTCCTGGCCTACTTGTTACAAAACCAAAGCGGCAGCATTGATTTACTGCTAACGACACAGCAAACTGCCGTACCACCTCTCTTTTCTTGAACGTCTGTATCGTCTGCTGCGGCTGACGATTATTTTATCAATGCTCAGTCGCGATAACGCCCTGATCGAGGCATGATTACAGGCTGAAAAAGATGCATTACGTCTAACCATACTGTTTAGATGGCTAAAAGTTCATCCCATGTACGCAGATAAACTAGTTTTTTATCTAAAAAAGGATTTTCAGCCGCCTTTAGCTTTTTCTAACATCTCCTTCAATCTTGCGACCCGCATTTGCCCAGTTTTCATACTCTCATTTGCGCTGATAACCTTGAGATCAGTTTCCCAGATTAAATCTTCCTGTGGTAGCTCTAGCAAAAAACGACTCGGTTTTATGCACACTAGTGTACCATACTGACGTCGTTCGCGGCACAGTGTAAAAGTTAGCTCTTTCTTCGCACGCGTAATACCAACATAGGCTAGTCGACGTTCCTCTTCGACATTATTCTCAACAATACTGTTACGATGGGGCAACAATCCTTCTTCTATGCCTACTAGATAGACGTAAGGAAATTCCAATCCTTTCGACGCGTGTAGTGTCATTAGCTGAACCTGATCAAATTCCTCATTACTTTTATCACGTTCCATCATGTCACGTAGGGTAAAACGCGTCACCACCTGCGCTAACGTCATTGGCTTATCAAGATCGTTTCCTTCTAGCATCTCCTGCATCCACTGCAATAACGTATTTACATTTTTCATACGCATTTCAGCTGATTTCGGGCTGACAGAAGTCTCAGATAGCCAGCTTTCATATTCGATGCCACGAATTAGAAAGTGTACCGCATTGATCGGTTCACGCTCAGCCATTTGCACAATCTCATGCAACCAATGAGTAAAACACTGTAGATGTTCCAGACCCCGACCATTCATGGCCTGCCCGATTCTCAAATCTAAACTAGCATTAAATAAGCTTTTATTGCATAGAGCACCCCACTCTCCTAGCTTTTGTAGAGTCGCAGAACCGATCTGGCGACGTGGTGTATTAACGATCCGAAGAAACGCGCTATTATCATCCGGGTTAATTAATACGCGTAGATAGGCCAAGACATCCTTAATCTCCTGACGAGAGAAAAAAGAGCTTCCACCAGAAATGTGGTAGGGAATACAGTTTTGTATTAGTAGTCTTTCAAACGCTCGTGATTGATGGTTACTTCGATAAAGAATAGCGTAATCTTTATACTGAGTCTTATTGATGAAACGGTGAGTGATCAGCTCGCCTGTCACACGCTCTGCTTCATGATTCTCATGGTTGGCAGTTAGCACTTTCAATTTACTACCAAGACTTAACTCGGAAAAAAGTTTTTTTTCAAAAATATGTGGGTTATTAGCAATCAGTATATTCGCTGCTTTCAGGATTCGTTGTGACGAACGGTAGTTCTGTTCTAGCTTCATTACTTCCAATGTTGGGAAATCCTCTTTCAACAGTACCAGATTTTGCGGACGTGCTCCACGCCAAGAGTAAATAGACTGGTCGTCATCGCCTACTACAGTGAACCTTCTTCCTCCCCCTACCAACAGTTTTATTAGCTCATACTGATTTGTATTTGTGTCCTGATACTCATCTACTAAAAGATAGCGAATACGCTGCTGCCAGCGTTCTCGTACTTTCTGGTTCCGCTGTAGCAATAATGTTGGTAGCAAGATAAGGTCGTCGAAATCTAGCACATTACAAGACTTAAGATACTTATTATATAAGCTATAGCAGTGTACTAAAATATTGTCACGCTCGCTGCGCGCCTGCTCAGCGGCACGTAGCGGATCGATGAGATCGTTTTTCCAGTTGGAAATGGTAGTACTCAGCTGTTGTAACAATGTTTTGTCTTCTTTTAACCACGGTTGCGTTAAATCCTTCAGTAGTGCTAGCTGATCAGTATCATCAAATAACGAGAAACTCGATTGAATACCTAATGCTGCATACTCACGTCTGATGATTTCCAACCCTAGTGTATGAAAGGTAGAAATCATCAAGCCGCTTGCCTCTTGACGTCCAAGAGTCTGTGCTACACGTTCTTTCATCTCTCGCGAGGCTTTATTGGTAAAAGTTACCGCTGCAATGTGACGCGCCTGATAACCACATTTACGGATTAAATAGGCAATCTTGTTTGTGATAACACGAGTTTTACCAGACCCAGCCCCGGCGAGCACTAAACATGGACCTGTAACAAATTCAACCACGCATCGCTGGCTAAAGTTTAAAACCATAAAAAATCACTCAGTCGCATAATAAACAAAAGGAAGGATAAAATGCTGGGCGCTTATTCTACACAATCAAAACGCGTATTATTAGGTAAATTTCATTAGGATGCTAAATGTTATTTACCTTTGGTAGGTATCACGATAATATTTAGTTATAGATATCAATATTACTTAACCGCAATCTATCATTTATTTTTTAGTAGCACTAAAGGAGAATTTAATTCTTCAGATAATTGATAACTTCACGTAATCGACATGAAGTTATCGTTGCCTATAGGAAGCGTAGCAGTGTGTGTTCACACTGAAGAATTCTTGCGTGCAAAATCTTTTAAAAAAATCCATGAAATACGTTATAATGCGAACATATATGATATATTTCATATTTGTGTTGGTTGGCTAAAATATGATGTGGAGTACATTATCCACATCCTGATTAGGAAATCACATCAGTTCAAAAATTTATTTTTAAGCTAACATGATATCATTTAAGCCTTGTTATGGTAAATGAGCATCGAATTATGCCAGAAATACACTGTAAGTCTATGCCGAAAGCATAGACGTGGGATGTTTTGTGAGTACCACATCGAGTCCTTATCTATATATGAGGAAAAATCGAGTATGGTTGATTTGGTGTGGGGTTACTGGACAACTTTACACTTTCTGAACAACTTATTACGCTGCTAGTACGGGGCGCACCCCTATCGTATGGCAAATAGCATAGCTCATCTCCGCACGGTTCAGAGTATAAAAATGGAAATCTTTTACACCTTCTCGTGACAGGATTTTCACCATATCCATGGCAATATTGGCACCAATTATTTTACGTGTCTCCGGGTCGTCATCCAGCCCTTCAAACATGGCATGCATCCAGCCCGGAACGCGTATGTTAGTCATATTGGCAAAACACTTTAGCTGTCTGAAATTTGATACTGGCAAAATACCTGGTACAATCTCGACATCAATACTAGTGGCTACACAGCGGTCACGGAAGCGTAGATAACTCTCCACATCAAAGAAGAATTGTGTAATTGCACGGTTGGCGCCCGCATCAATTTTACGTTTTAGGTTAATCAGATCGGATTGCGCGCTTTTTGCTTCAGGATGCACTTCTGGATAGGCTGCTACGGAAATATCGAAATCCCCTACTGTTTTTAGTAAAGAAACTAAATCGCAGGCATACATTTCTGGTTTGCTGATGCCTGTAGGCAAGTCTCCCCGCAACGCTACAATATGGCGAATACCGCTGTTCCAGTATAATTCCGCTACAGTGCGTAATTCTGCATATGAGGCATCAATACAAGTTAGGTGCGGTGCGGCTTCCATGCCAGTCCGTTTTTTAATATCTGCAATAATGCTATGGGTACGGCTTCGCTCACCCGAATTAGCTCCGTAGGTTACGGAGACAAATCTTGGTTTTAAGCTACTTAGCCGTTCAATAGAATACCATAGCGCCTCCTCCATTTCGCTGGTACGGGGAGGGAAAAATTCGAATGATACATTAATTTCTCCGTTTAGATCCGAGAAATGCTGGTTAAACTTTTCTCGCTGGCTGGTATGAAAGAAACTCATCCTAATTACCTCGTCAAAAAAGTGAGTTTAATTTTTATCTAAAACATCCATACGTTTAGACGTCCAGATGTTTAAAATGAATGAATTCAGCCAAAGTATCAACTGTAAAATCGGGCAATATTGTGATAAATTTTCAAAGAAAATGAGAAAAATTCATACTAGAGAAAGTAAGCACCCATCACAATCTCCTTCCGTACTACTACGTTCCGCTCCCTTCAATTGAGTTAAATGGTGTTTTATATCTGAATGAATCAGTACATTCCCAAAAGGCACCGTTGTCATTAAACTGATAAACATCTAGGAACGCTAGGTAAGATAGTATGCTAGTGCTGATATTAAAATTACAAAATTATTGAATGGAAAAGGGAGGAGTATATCCATACTTCTGATAAACTGATTGAGGGTGAGAAAGCAGCGAATATACTGAATGATCCTTGAAAATATTATGAACCTACAAAGTTACTCAGATAAATGCAATGTGCATTATACAATAGATGTTTTAATAACATAGATCCTTATACCCTTGTGCAAAGAATTAATATTTGGCTTTTCCAATACAATTAATAATTTAATTTCTGGCAAAATTGTGATACAGCACATAATGCTTCCCATTAGATAATAGATACGACTTGTAGCAGGGTTTAGGAACTAAACATATTTAATATTGACAACATTGATTAAGCGCAGCATTAAAGCAATCTTGTAGGAATTAGGAATTGTTTTAATCTCGGGATGCTGTGCGGAACGCATTATCTAGATCAGCTATTAAATCTTTATGATCTTCAATTCCTACTGAGATACGCAGTAAAGTTTCAGATATGCCTGCAGCTGCGCGTGCTTCCTCAGACATGCCTGCGTGCGTCATAGTTGCGGTATGGGAAATAAGGCTTTCAACGCCGCCTAATGACTCCGCCAGCGTAAAAAATTGCAAAGCCTTCAGGAAAGAGCGTAGTAACATTTCGTCTCCATTGAGCTCAAAACTTAGCATCGCGCCAAAACCGCGCTGTTGACGTGCCACATATTCGTGTCCGACATTTTCTGGAAGAGAGGGATGATACAATTTTTTCACCAGAGGCTGCTGCTGCAGATATTCCACAATAGCCAATGCATTGTACTGTGCCGTTGCCATGCGAGGCGCTAGAGTACGTAAGCCGCGCAATAGAAGATAACTATCGAAAGCCGCGCCGGTGACACCAATATTGTTCGCCCACCACATAAGTTCTTTTACTAGATCCGGGTCTTTGGCAATGACAGCACCTGCCACCACATCAGAATGACCATTAAGGTATTTAGTACAGGAATGGATCACCAGATCAGCACCCAGCGCTAGGGGATTTTGTAGCACTGGACTCAAGAAGGTATTATCAACTACACTGACTGCACCTGCATTACGAGCTGCATTGCAAATGACGGCAATATCTACCACGCGCAATAGCGGATTGCTTGGGCTTTCTAGCAATACTAACTTCGGATGTTCGGCTAGCGCTGCTTCCAACTCTACATAATTGCCTTGGTCCACGAATTTCACGCGCCATGCACCACGTTTATTCATACTTTCAAAAAGGCGATAACTCCCACCATAGCAATCATGGGGAGCCACTAGAAGATCACCAGGTTTTAGAAATACCATTGTCACTAAATGGATTGCCGACATACCGGTATTAGTCAGTATAGCTCCCGCTCCACCTTCTAGTTCCGCTAGTACGCGCTGAACTGCATCGCGTGTTGGATTACTACGACGGGAGTAATCATGCATACGAGGTTGTTTGAAATCAAGGAAATTATAGGTGCTAGAAAGATAAATAGGCGGGACAACACAGCCATATTGTTCGTCATCGTTTAAACCGCTGTGAACTGCAATAGTTGCCTGTTTACGCGTCATGGTACTTACTATTCCTGAAGAGAATAATGAAAGAGGAAACAGGATAACACTCTATAATTAGACGTCAACACATCTAGACATCCAAATGTCTTTGCATATAGAGTGAATATAGAGCTGTAACTACTAAAAATACCCTTTATTGCTTGCGTTTAGCTCCCTTATTTTTGTCTAGAATAAAAGAACTCCCCCCCCGCAAGAGTTAAGAGGTCAGGAACGCTAAAATAGAGCATAATCCAAGAATTCCCTCCCCCCCACGTTTAACTTTTATTGATGTAAGGTAACCCATGGCCGAATGGAACGGCGAATATATCAGCCCTTATGCTAAACACGGCAAGAAGAGTGAGCAAGTTAAAAAGATCACAGTTTCTATCCCGCTCAGTGTGCTGAAAATTTTAACCGACGAGCGTACCCGTCGTCAGGTGAATAATCTACGGCATGCCACAAATAGTGAACTGTTGTGCGAAGCCTTTTTACATGCTTTTACCGGACAACCCCTACCGGACGACTTTGATCTACGTAAAGAGCGAAGCGATGAAATCCCGGAAGAAGCAAAAAATATTATGCGTGATAAAGGCATTGACCCCGATACTTGGGATTACTAAATTTAGTCAAGAAAAACCCAGCTACAACTGGGTTTTTCTTATAACTGCATCAACTAGGAATTTATATATAATTTATTTTTTAGTGCTCTGAATGGCAAAACGCTTATTAAAGCGTTCAACTCGACCCCCAGTGTCAATAACACGCTGCTTACCAGTATAAAAAGGATGACATTTGCCGCATACGTCTAGGTTTAGATCATGTGCTATGGTAGAACGAGTATGGATCACGTTACCGCAAAAGCAGGTGATGGTCACAGTTTCATATTTCGGGTGAATACCTTTTTTCATGGGGTAACCTCATAAAAGGCCGTGCCGTTCTCCATGCCAATTCGAAATTTGCACAGCACCACACGGTTGAACATTAGTCAAAGTTCTGAGGAGTTTTTTCTCACTCTAAAGTAAATTACTTTACAGAAAATAATGATTTTTGGCAAATTCTTTGCGAGATACACGTAGTCAAGTTAAAGTGTAGAATCGATGTTGTCTATGATGAGTTATTAAATTGGAAAGGGATTGCAATGTCTGTCGTTCAAGTTGCCCTACCCGTTCCGATCCTACGTCTCTTTGACTATTTGCCACCGAATACTCATGGGGCACAGCCGGTAATAGGCGGGCGCGTCAGAGTGCCATTCGGCAAACGTAAAATAATAGGAATTGTAGTAGGCTTTCAAGAACGGAGTGACCTGCCGGAAACTCAGCTCAAACAAATTATCGAGGTACTGGATACAAAATCGCTTTATCCTCCTCCATTATGGCGGTTGCTTCACTGGGCGGCCGGCTACTATCATTTACCCGTTGGCGAGGTACTAAAGCAAGCTCTGCCGGTACTTCTCCGTCACGGAAAACCAGCGCAAGAGAAGCCGCTTTGGCAGTGGATTATTACTAAGAAGGGCCAGACAACTACACTAGAAAGTCTAAAATTCGCGCCAAAGCAGCAGCAGGCACTTGCAGTGCTACGTCATCAGCCAATATATCGCCATCAAGTTGCAGAGAAGAATCTAAATAACGCAGTTTTACAGGTACTACGAAACAAAAAACTATGTGATTTACGTGAATATCATCAACCGCAGCAACAGAGCGATTGGCGCACGCGATTTATAATCAAAGGTACACAGCTAAAGCTCAACACCGATCAGACGATAGCAGTAGGCAAAATCCGCAACGAAGATGAACGTTATGCTGCTTGGCTGCTATCCGGCATTACCGGATCAGGTAAAACCGAAGTTTATCTCAGTATTCTGGAGAATATATTGGCACGTGGCAAACAGGCGTTAGTGCTAGTACCAGAAATAAGCTTAACTCCGCAGACTACCGCGCGGTTTCGAGAGCGTTTTGAGGCTCCTGTTGATGTACTGCACTCCGCTCTAAATGATAAAGAACGTTTCGCCGTTTGGCAACGCGCACGCCGAGGCGAAAGCGCTATTATTATAGGCACGCGTTCGGCACTTTTTACGCCGCTGTTACAGCCGGGCGTAATTATCATTGATGAAGAGCACGACAGCTCCTATAAACAGCAAGAGGGCTGGCGTTATCAGGCGCGTGACCTTGCTGTATTCCGTGCACGCGAAGAGAATATCCCCATTGTGATGGGCTCGGCAACGCCCGCGTTAGAGACGCTGCACAACGTACGTCGTGGTAAATATCGCCAGCTCGATCTTACTCGACGCGCCGGTAGTGCAAAACCAGCTCTGCAACAGTTGGTAGATATTAAAGGGCAGCAGCTTATCGGGGGACTGGCACCTGTACTGATTAGCAAAATGCGCCAGCACCTTCAGGCAGATAATCAAGTACTCTTGTTTCTTAACCGCCGTGGCTACTCTTCTGCACTGCTGTGTCATGACTGCGGCTGGGTTGCAGAATGCCAGCGCTGCGAGCGTTATTATACTCTACATAAGAAGCAGCGACAGCTGCGCTGCCACTACTGCAACAGCCAGTGCCTATTGTCGAATCAGTGCTCACACTGCGGCTCGACTCACTTGTTGCCGGTGGGAGTGGGCACAGAGCAACTGGAACAACATCTCTGTACTCTATTTTCAGGTATCCCAGTCTCGCGTATTGACCGAGACACTACCAGCCGTAAAGGTGCGCTGGAACAGCATTTAGCTAATGTGCATCGCGGAGGCGCACATATTCTAGTGGGTACACAAATGCTAGCAAAAGGCCACCATTTTTGTGACGTGACATTAGTCTCAATGCTAAATGTAGACAGTGCGCTTTTTTCTACCGATTTCCGCGCCGCTGAACGGTTTGCCCAGCTCTGTACACAGGTTGCAGGTCGTGCAGGCCGCGCAGGTAAACAAGGTGAAGTACTTCTACAAACGTATCATCCGGAACATCCTTTATTGCAGACGCTACTACATCAGGGCTATCTAGCTTTCGCCCAACAGACGCTTTTAGAACGCCAGTCAGTGATGCTGCCGCCTTGGACTAGTCACGCTCTCTTCCGTGCTCAAGATCGTGATAACCACCAGGCTGCTGAATTCTTACAGCAGTTACGTAAATTATTAGAAGCAAACCCTTTAAAAGATACCTCTGTATGGCTCATGGGTCCTGTACCGGCTTTGCAACCGAAACTCTGCGGACTCTGGCGTTGGCAGCTGTTAGTACAGCATGCCTCGCGTAAACGTCTACAACAGTTCCTTAATAACGCGCTACCGCTAGTTAAAAGATTGCCAGCCGCTCACAAGGTGATGTGGACGCTCGATGTTGACCCTATAGAAAGCTAACTGTATAAGATATCTATCCGGTACTCACTAGTGATTAGACATCCCAGACGAATCAGTAATGCAAATTTGCCATATCTGAATTAGGAGGGCATGATGCTACTATGGCTAGTAGATTTTTATAAAATCTCTTCATGATGAACACGTAACTGCTGTAAAAGGACGCCCTATTTAAAGTAAGTATCTTGCTTCTACTTATTGAAGAATGTGTCGATCATTTGTTTTGAAGATATGAATCTATCATGTTAATAGGAACCATTGATCGGTAGAATTTTTAATTCAACTTAAAGCGCTTCGACTACTCTACTTTTAGATAAGTAGCCGCACTTATCTTAAGTAAGATAGTGCCATAAATAAGCCAAGAAATAGCGAATATTTTTATTATTTCAATACTTACTACCTAAGGCCGAATGCTGCTGTAGTACTTGTAACCTTTGCGTGTAGCGTGTGTTTTCTACCACATCATAAAAAAGACGATACGCTAGCAGTGATCACGGATTATGTAGTCATGGTATGCTACAGTCCTAAGAGCACTGAAAGAGTTCTCAAGAGCTAGAGAACCATTAATTGCTAATGCCTATAAAACCTTCAGCAAAAGGAGAGTTCATTAGTACGCTCTTCTCCAAAGATATACGTTCTCCAAAGATATACGTGCGCAGTGCAGTTAGTAGTTAAATAAAGTACCTTGTAATCAAGAAATCTGAGTACAGTGAGAAAAACAGTTATAGATCCAAAAGTTCTACTAATCATAAGTCTAAGCAGACGCAGCAGCAATCTACTTTCATAAGAAATGATGAATGAAATATTTTTCAAGTCTTTCTAAGAAGAAAGAATGTGTTTTGGTCTATCATTTAAAGATACCTCATACTAATTAATTACTTTTTAAAAAATCACGGTAATGATGAATGATGCCAGCATTTTGAGGAAGTTGTGCGACAACAGCTATTTAACTATATTCCTCCGATCATCAGGGGTTGAAACCAGATAAACTCGCCCCATATATGCTTACATAAAGCACCGTACCTTCCTACAAGACGCTTTATCTTAATTGTACAAGGGGTCTGCGCGTGACAACAATAGTAAGTGTCCGACGTAATGGACGAGTCGTTATCGGCGGTGATGGCCAAGCTACTCTTGGTAATACTGTAATGAAAAGCAATGCTAAGAAGGTGCGTCGTCTTGACAATGATAAAGTGATTGCTGGTTTCGCTGGTGGTACTGCAGATTCCTTCACGTTATTTGAACTCTTCGAACGTAAATTGGAAATGTATCAGGGTCATCTGGTGAAAGCTGCTGTCGAATTGGCGAAAGATTGGCGTACAGATCGTATGTTACGCCGGCTTGAAACACTACTAGCCGTTGCAGATGAAAGTGCCTCACTTATCATCAGTGGCAACGGCGACGTCATTCAG
The DNA here is from genome assembly GCF_009829915.1 of Pantoea sp. Nvir. Lineage (GTDB taxonomy): Bacteria > Pseudomonadota > Gammaproteobacteria > Enterobacterales > Enterobacteriaceae > Pantoea. Next base: position 41,631 of record NZ_SZZW01000006.1, read on the forward strand.
CCCGAAAATGATCTGATAGCTATTGGTTCCGGAGGCCCCTTTGCTCAGGCAGCGGCTAGGGCGCTGCTAGAAAATACTGAGCTAGGTGCTCGTGCGATCGTCTCAAAGTCACTAAACATCGCGGGTGACATTTGCATATACACTAACCACAATGTTAACTTCGAAGAACTTCCGTCCAGGGCGTAAGGATTAAACATGTCTAAGATGACTCCCCGCGAAATAGTCAACGAATTGAATCGCTTTATCATTGGCCAAGAGAGCGCAAAACGTGCGGTCGCTATTGCACTGCGTAACCGCTGGCGTCGTATGCAGCTCGATGAAGAACTGCGCTATGAGGTGACTCCTAAAAACATTCTTATGATTGGTCCAACCGGAGTTGGTAAAACTGAAATTGCCCGGCGTTTAGCGAAGCTTGCTAACGCGCCCTTCATTAAGGTAGAAGCTACTAAATTCACTGAAGTCGGCTATGTAGGTAAAGAGGTAGACTCTATTATTCGTGATCTAACAGATACAGCCGTAAAAATGGTGCGCAGTCAAGCAATTGAAGAGAATAAGGACCGTGCTGAGGAAATGACAGAAGAGCGCCTTTTAGATGTTCTGATCCCTCCAGCTAAAAATAACTGGGGCCAACTAGAACACAGCAGTGAGCCTTCTGCAGCACGTCAGTTATTTCGTAAGAAGTTGCGCGAAGGACAGTTAGACGATAAAGAGATTGAAATAGATCTCACCGCTTCTCCAGTCGGGGTAGAGATCATGGCACCGCCAGGCATGGAAGAGCTGACTAATCAACTTCAGTCAATATTTCAGAATTTAAGTGCCCAGAAGCAGAAGCCACGCAAGCTGAAAATTAAGGACGCAATGAAACTGCTACTCGAAGAAGAAGCAACAAAGCTGGTAAATCCGAAAGAGCTAAAACAGCATGCGATAGAAGCAGTAGAGCAAAATGGCATCGTTTTTATTGATGAAATTGATAAAATTTGTAAGCACTGTGGCCAGTCTTCCGGTCTAGACGTTTCGCGTGAAGGCGTACAGCGTGATCTGCTGCCGCTAGTGGAGGGATGTACCGTCTCCACCAAACATGGAATGGTGAAAACTGACCATATATTATTTATCGCCTCTGGAGCTTTCCAAGTTGCTAGCCCCTCGGATCTTATTCCTGAGCTACAAGGTCGTTTACCTATCCGTGTTGAATTACAAGCGCTTACTGTGAACGACTTTGAACGTATTCTCATCGAACCAAATGCTTCCATTACCGTACAGTATAAAGCGTTGGTGGGTACTGAGGGTGTTAATATTGATTTCACCAAAGACGGTATCCGTCGCATTGCAGAAGCAGCATGGCAGGTGAATAAGAGCACTGAAAATATTGGTGCACGTCGTCTACATACTGTGCTAGAGCGTCTGATGGAAGATATTTCCTATAATGCGAGTGACCTTCAAGGTGATTCAATCACCATTGATGCCGCCTACGTCAGCAAGCATCTAGATGAGCTGGTGGCAGACGAAGATCTGAGTCGTTTTATTCTGTGATAAGATTTTTTATGTGCTTATGAAAGGTGTTTTTTTATTTATATGCTACATATGCAGCGCCTTCTTTCTTCTGATGATTTTGATGAGAACACGTTACTGACAGTATACTTGCTATTCCTGTGATAAACAGATAAAACTAACATGAAATATGATACTTCTGAACTCTGCGACATCTACTATGAAGAAGTGAACGTTGTCGAGCCGTTTTTTTTAAGCTTCGGCCACCGTATCTCATTTGGTGGGCAGATAACCACAGTTAAGTGCTTTGAAGATAATGGACTGCTTTACGATTTGCTTGAAGAAAATGGCCAAGGTCGCGTGCTGGTGGTGGACGGTGGTGGATCGATGCGACGTGCGTTAGTTGATGCAAATCTAGCTCGTTTAGCGGTGGAAAATGAGTGGGAAGGTCTAGTGATTTATGGCTCCGTACGTCAGGTAGAGGATCTAGAGGGACTAGAAATCGGTATTCAGGCAATTGCCGCTATTCCAGTAGGTGCAGCAGGTGCAGGAATAGGGGAGAGTAATGTGAGAGTCAACTTTGGCGGCGTTACTTTCTTCTCTGGAGATCATCTTTACGCCGATAATACCGGTATCATCCTTTCTGAAGATCCACTTAGTATCAAGTAATATCATCAAAAATTAAAGCGGGAGAGCATATCCTCCCGCTTTCCATATATGAGGATGATCATAACATTTTTTAGTATTAGAAAAAAGTACTGTTGTAGCAGCTGCTGATTATTTTGTAGCTATTGGTTCGTTTTTTTTGCAATTTTACTTTCATTATTTATTTCTTCACTTTCTATATGTAGAAAGGTGAGAGTATCAACTATCTGCTGTAGTTTAGCTGCCATTTTTTATAATACTTCAAATGATATTTCTCTAACCTCGTGTAGTTATCACATGGCATGGATAATATCAGCCTTAGTACGTTACTTACGTCCCAGCCTAATCCAGGACACAATACTCTTCAATTGTCTGAACCTCCATTTAGAGTGTTTGCTGTAGAAAATCACCACATAGATTGGCGAGACAATCCAAAAAAAGGCACATAAACGCTTATTTTTGCGTTAGCATACTCAATAAAGCTCGTGCCTTTAATTAAGGTTAATTAAGGAGCACAAACAAAACAGCCATAGATTTTATCTTCAATCTAAAAAATATCATAATTAATTAGACAATAAATACACTGAAAGAAAGGCTAGCGCGTTACTTAATTTATTGAAATATAATTGATATCTTTTCGTTATGAAACGTGAGAGCATAGCTACTATGAAACTAACAGGCACTGTTTTCATTCAATAGGAATTTGCAGATCTGGAAATTAACTGAGACTCAATAGTCTGTTTATTTTGCTAGGGTTTACTACTACTTATAACACTTATTTATAACATATTTTTGTAAAGCCATTACACGGCAAGAAATAAATTCTACTACCTTAATGTAGAAATATCTTCTTAACGTCATATGGACCCTTGTACATCAGCACAAGATAGGGATACCGTGTGGATCCTCCCCCTGGTGGGCAATGTTATTAATCAACTTACTGGGAGGCCATACTTAACAGCTTATGGACCGGCTGACTAATTTTACATTTGACAAAACGAATAATTATGACCTAAAGCTCTTTGCCTTCTTTATCTTTAGAGATAACATTAATTCCACAGACGGTGCTCAATCTATAACTACTTATGAGTCTAAATTTTGTGTGTTTATTGAAATCTTCTTTAGTGTATTAGTGTATTAGTGTATTAGTGTATTAGTGTATTAGTGTATTGAGCTTGTTGTGTACTGAAGGTCATACACGCAGTACACATAAATCGCAATAGTAAAATAGAAAACCGACCGCACTTTTTAAAAAACATAACCCTTCATTTATACCATAGCCATCAGAATTAGAAATCTTCACCATCGGTATTATTAATCAACTTCAAACTACTGTCTATCGTCCGGGTCAAATAGACATATAAACTCATTTGGGGTATCCTCGCATAATTTAGAACAGTGTATTCTAAATACATCCGTCTTAATGATTAATCCCTGATTCTCCAACACTAAGTACCGTAGATTCTCGATTAACATTGCATGTTAAAAAAACACGCGCGGTAAGCTGATTTATTCACTAGAGATAAGATTTGGCTAACAATATAGAAAATAAAGTATTAGGCCTGCATATAACGTATTGCAGTAACACTTTACTTACGACCAGATCCAATTCCCAAGAGATGTCTGTTAATCAATTTCTTCTCAGAAAGAATTGCTAGCCTCTCAACAATGTTATCGAGAGAGAGAACACAAATAGACTAGTCGTGATGTATCGTATATCACTATATATGATATATGGCCATAGTCAAATACCGTAAGATTCCGTAGTGTAAGTTATATTATTCATTATAATAACCGCCAAAACAGAGATAGTCTCCCCTCACCTGCCTAACCTCTAGCAACATAGCGTTGATTATCCATTTTTATAATAATCTTATTTTACTCAATAAGGTTAATGCAAAAATAAAATTTAGGTATTACGACCTATGGTAATAATTTGAGAAATATTATAATCATTTGACAAATTAAGACTCTTATGTAGGATACGAATATCCTACAACTTAAATATGTTAAATTTTTACACGACTCTTTTCAAGACATGTAAACGTTATTTTTGGAGAGGGGTGCACCTTATTTATTAATTAAGCCCTGAACGTAGGTACGCGGGTGAATACTAAGGTGTACAGCCGTGATGATGTTCCTATGTTTAGAAAATACATGTTCAGAGGAATAATTATGGGTGCATGGGTTGATGCTCAAGTAAAGGAGATAAAAAACTGGACAGACACACTCTTCAGCTTAAAAATTCAGGCGCTCATCAATCCATTTACCGCCGGTCAATTTACTAAGTTAGCGATAGAAATCGATGGAGAACGCGTGCAACGTGCTTACTCTTACGTTAACCCTCCCACGAATCGGTTACTAGAGTTTTATCTGGTTAAAGTGCCGAAAGGTAAACTCAGCTCTCGTCTACAGGCGCTTAAACCAGGCGACGGACTCATGGTAAACAAAGAAGCATCTGGTTTTTTCGTGCTGGATGAGATCCCGATGTGCAATACCCTGTGGATGCTAGCTACTGGCACTGCCATTGGGCCTTACCTCTCTATTTTACAAGAGGGAGAAGGATTGGATCGCTTTGAACATATAGTTCTAGTACATGCGGTACGTTATGCGTCTGATCTGAGCTATCTGCCGTTGATGCAGTCACTGAAACAAATTTATAAAGATAAACTACGTATCCAGACGGTGGTTAGTCGTGAAACTGCAATGGGATCTTTGACTGGACGCTTGCCTGACCTGATCAATAGCTGTATTTTAGAACGTGCGGTCGGGTTGCAGATAGAAGCAAAATCAGGGCATATTATGCTGTGCGGCAATCCAGAGATGGTACGTGTTACTCAGCAATTACTTAAAGAAACGCGCGCCATGAGCAAACACCTAAAACGTAAACCAGGACACATTACTAGTGAGAACTACTGGTAATTTTTTACGTTAAAATTGTACTACCTACGGCGTAGAAACTTAATAGTGCTCGCTATTGGTATAGCAATAGTCGTATAGCAAAATACAGAATATTTCTATCGGTATTTATCCGCCTGCTAAAATACCCAAAAGTTATTCAATATGATTCAATTTACTCCAATAGTCGCTAAGAAGTGCTCACTTTTAAATTCCCCAATAGCACAATGGTGATGATCATGAATATACTTCATATAAACATACGCTGCTCTGGTCAGAAAGTCTGCAAAATTATGTAGTAATTCCATAATCTACTTATCTAACCAGCAGATCGCTGTTTGTTAGAAGAAAGCACATAATCAAAATAAAGCGACACTCCTATAAGTGAAATAAAAGGATGGAAAATGATACTACTGATATAATACGGGTATATACTGCCTGACAAAACACAGTACCTACTGGAAGTGTATTTTAATAAATCACGTGACGTGGAGGGTAGTATGCGACACCCATTGGTTATAGGTAACTGGAAACTAAATGGTAGCAGGCAGGTAACAATTGAATGGATTAAAGACCTACGCAAAGCGCTAACTAATATTAATAAGAATTGCCGCGTAGTGATCGCGCCGCCAACTGTCTACCTTGACCAAGCAAACCACGAAATATCCGGTAGTCATATTTTATTAGGTGCTCAGAACGTCGATGTGAACCTTTCCGGCGCATTTACTGGTGAAACCTCCGCAGAAATGCTAAAAGATATAGGTGTGAAATACATCATTATCGGTCATTCTGAAAGACGTATTTACCACAAAGAGAATGACAAAGTTATTGCTAAGAAATTTGCTGTTCTAAAAGAGGCCGGGCTAGTGCCAGTACTTTGTATCGGTGAGACAAAAGAAGAAAGAGAAGCACGCCAAACGGAAGAAGTATGCGCTCGTCAGATAGAAGCAGTGCTCGAGTTCCAAGGTGCAGAAGCTTTTAACAGCTCTGTTATAGCCTATGAGCCAATTTGGGCTATTGGTACTGGAAAATCAGCAACCCCGGCACAGGCACAAGCAGTACACAAATTCATTCGTCATTATATTGCGAAGCAAAATGCCAATATCGCCGAACGGATTATCATTCAGTATGGTGGCTCCGTGAATGATAAAAACGCCGCTGAACTCTTCATACAGCCAGATATTGACGGTGCTCTAGTTGGCAATGCCTCTCTAAAGATGGAAACATTCGCAATGATTGTTAAGGCGGCGGCAGAAGCAAAAAAAATAATGTCAAGCTAAAAACAGATACGTATCCATAATCTAAAATTTAATAGCTGTGGACGGTGCTGCGGAGTGTTTTTACCGCTCCACAATTAAAAAAACTGTTTAAGTTAGGTTTTATTAACGTAATAAGGGCATCTGAGTAGGGCTATCATCAGTTATCTAGAATCAGATTTTATTTATAGAGTGATAATGTCTCCTGTTGCTCCGCAGGCAGACTCGGAACAACATAAAATTAAGCATATAGAATTAAGAAAAACCGGATACTCACACTGTGGTATTTTTTAGAAAATAATGCAGAAGTTTCGTTAAAATATTTAAGTACAGATAACTCCTTTTGAGATCAAATATCTTATAGAGAGTTGCACATCATTTAATTGATTTGGCTTCAGTTTCTATCTGACACTTTCTTATAATGCATTATTACTGTTTTTCGCTAAAAATAAAGATAAGGAATGAGCTATCTAATAATGCCTAGCAGGCAAATACCTTACTACTTAGACTAAGTGCACAGCGACACTCATTATAAAAAATTTTATCTTGAATATTATTTATTCGTCAATTATGGTGAAGAAAGTCATTGAGGCAATGTTACTTCCAAATTTAGCTAACTCCATCCATATCTATAGAGCAGTAAAAATTTTGTCATGCCGGTAACCTAAATAATTTGAAAACGGAAATAATTATAACAAAGAAGCGCCGATGAAATCAAAGAGTGGGTATCTTATCGGATTAATAAAGTTTTTTCGCAGTTTCTAGCCAATCACGTTTCAATGGACGCTTCATGTTTTCGATGGCATCTATAATGTCGTGATGTACTATCTTCTCGTTCTGGATGCCAACGCAGCGACCTCCATAACCTTGCAGGAGTAGTTCGATAGTGTAGGCGCCCATACGTGATGCTAAAATACGGTCATAAGCACAGGGAGCACCCCCGCGCTGAATATGGCCAAGTACGGTAGCACGGGTCTCGCGTTTAGTTTCTGATTCTATGTATTTTGCCAAAGCGAAGATATCACAGATATGCTCGGTAATCGCTACGATGGCATGTTTTTTGCCCTTGGCAATACCAGCTTTAATTTCCACTACTAATTCTTCTCGGGTGTAAGGAATTTCTGGTAACATTATAAATTCACAACCGCCTGCAATAGCAGCTGCCAGCGTCAAATCGCCGCAACAGCGGCCCATCACCTCAACAATAGAAATTCGCTGATGTGAAGAGGAGGTGTCACGTAACCTGTCTATTGCCTCAACTATAGTTTCAAGCGCGGTAAAGTAACCGATAGTATAGTCGGTTCCTGCCACATCGTTGTCAATAGTGCCGGGCAAGCCAATACAGGGGAATCCCATTTCTGTCAGACGTTTTGCACCCATATAGGAACCGTCACCTCCAATTACCACCAAAGCATCAATACTTCGTTTTTTCATGTTTTTAATCGCGACTTGCCGAATATTATTATTGCAAAATTCAGGAAAACGTGCCGAACCAAGGAAAGTACCACCACGGTTAATCATGTCTGACACGCTATAGCGGTCGAGATTATTCATGCAGTCTTCGTATAAGCCTAGATAACCGTCATAGATACCACACACTTCTAGTCCTTCGCTTAGTGCTGAACGCACAACACCCCGGATGGCTGCGTTCATGCCTGGGGCATCCCCTCCGCTAGTTAATACACCAATTCTTTTGATCATGACAACCTCTGGGCTTATTAAAACTAAAAATTAATCTTACTTGTATTGCGCTGCTACTAAGCGGAATATCGTTATGCGCAACTCGTTAGCAGGCAGTATAACAAAAGCCTACTGCTGAATTGATTCAAGTAAGGCAAGTTTTCACTAATTTTTTGCAAAAATGTTAGCGTACTATTTTAAATATAGTTAGGGTGATTTGATAAAACTAAAAATCAAGTGAATTTCTCTGTTCGCTTAGCATTATCGAACAGAGAAATCTAATGAATAATTAGTACCAATTTATAAAAAGACTGGTGTGATAATTTTTTAATTTGAGAGATGCATAGATTATGCACTTTCACAGATGTTAAAGAATTACCTAGTGAAGAGGTATCTGTCTAGATTTTGGTCTGCCTTAGCATAGGTTAGCAAAATTTATTACCGCTGCGACAAACTGAGCTTAATCATAAAATGCAGTGAGTAAAGGCATAAACGCTGCTGAAAAACGTACGATAATAATGATTACAGCAATAGTTTCTTAAGATCAGGAAAAACTGTGTTCACCGTAGTAGCTGTTCTGACCTCATTGTTGCTTATTGTCAGATCCTTTACGCGAATTTTCCTGAACCGCTACGATGTCTTATATTCACTAATTCCGTTAATGTTAATTAAATTCATTTATTTTATTTATTAAATATTTAATATATCCTAGATATAAATTCCTCTTAGGAGGATAATAATAAATTATATATTATAATATATAACTTTAAATAAATTAACTAATAATTAAAAATTCTATTCCTTTAAATTTAATTTAGAATAGATAAACAGGTGAACAATGCTAAAAGTAGGCAAATCGGAATCTGGAAAGAATGATATTTATAGCTATTTTAGCAAACTAAAAAAGGATTCTATGTTCACACCCGTACCAATACTTATTTTACTTTTCATTAATTACATAAAAATATGATTATAAGTTCGAGATATTACATCTTTCACTAAGAGATTTGCAATACTAATATATTGTTTAGCATTCGGCTACAGAAAAATTTTTCCAAGATGGATACAAATACTAAATGAATTAATAAAAGCATTTGCTGTAATGATTTAAAGAATAAAATATGTGCACATCAGGACTCTGGTATCATCTGTGAATATTTTTTTCAACTAATTAAATTTAATTTAATTAGTTGATGATAACTGCGAACTTACTTTGCTTCTTAAAGATTTATTGAATAGAAATAAGTTAAAAGACTTTATATGATTCGATCAATCACATCAATCTTCCGTCACTTGATGTGATAATGTAAAAAACAAACGGTGTTGATACTCTAAAAGAGCTTCGCCATCAATATCAAATACCAATCATTATGTTAAATGTACCCGGCAGCGCGGTCGATAGAGTATTTGTTCATTAAACTAAGTGCCTATGATTATTTATCTAACTCGTTTAACGTTCACAAGTATAATAACTCATACACGTATAGTTTTACGCCTCTTTCACTGGAGAGAACAGCAGCAACAATACAAAAAAACAGACCTCCTTTGTCTCTGTCCAAGCTTTTGGAAGAAGAGTGTTGATCACCAGTATTACAGAACTAGCTTTGTAGTAAATAGCTATGGTACTAGCAGTACGCGTAAATGAAAATGGCCTAGAGGTTATCTCTGAACATTGCGAGCAAATATTATTCTGATTCTATCATAACAATAAAGCACACGACCGCCAATCTACAGTACCAGTCTTAATTGGGACATTGTCGAAATCGTGATCCATCAGCCTCGCGGTTGTACGAAGGCAAGTAGCCACAGATTTCTTTGGCAATCTATTCTTTACTAGCTGATGCTTTACTCTTCTAGCAACTAATAATTAATTTGATATTTCTTTATCACTCGTTCTCTAAAATAGATAAACTTAAACACCCCTTTATTTTAGATAAGAAACCCTAACGCTAATATTTACCTACTATTTTGTATTAAATATTTAATTGATATCACTCTAGCTTAGTTAAGGAGTTCAAAAGAACTTGTATCTCGCTAAGCTCGGTCAACACAAATGTACCTCTCATTTAGTATTTCCACATAACTAACAGCTAAACCAATTAGTTACATTTACTAAAAAAGAAATTTTTGCCACAAAATTTTCAAGAATAATTCTGCTGTCTATTTCTAATTCATGTATCCTACTAATGATAAAAGTTTATCCAACAAATAAGTTTGATAGTGTAATGTAAAGATTAGCACTAGCTCAATTAAGCAAGCTCGCGAGCTCGCGGTTAGATCCCGTCGCCAAATTCAAATCCCGGTATAGTTCCGTTAAAGTGCTGATCCATATCCATTGAGGGTTTATCGCTTACCGGTTTTCCAACAATACGAGCTGGCACTCCCGCTGCAGTAGTATGCGGCGGCACGGGCTTTAATACTACAGAGCCAGCGCCAATTTTTGCGCCACGCCCTACTTTGATATTGCCGAGAATTTTAGCACCGGCGCCTATCATAACACCTTCTCGAATTTTTGGATGGCGATCTCCACTTGTTTTACCGGTACCACCAAGTGTAACTGATTGCAGGATAGAAACATCGTTTTCTACTACCGCGGTTTCACCGATAACAATACCAGTTGCATGGTCAAGAAGAATACCATAGCCAATACGCGCTGCAGGATGAATATCAACGCCCAACGAGACAGAAATTTCGTTTTGTAAATAAATTGCTAACGCACGGCGTCCCTCGTTCCACAACCAATGGCCAATACGATATGCCTGAAGAGCGTGAAATCCTTTTAGGTAAAGCATTGGTGTGGAATATTGATCTACCGCTGGATCACGCTGCCGCACCGCCTGAATATCGTGAGCAGCTGAAAGGATCATTGAGGGATCCTGACGATAAGCTTCCTCAACAATTTCACGAATGGCAATAGCTGGCATGATCGAATTAGATAGCTTGTTTGCCAGCATATAGCTCAGGGCGCTACCGAGATTTTCGTGTTTCAACAATGTGGCATGATAAAAGCTGGCCAGCATCGGTTCGCAATCGGCCAAGGTGCGTGCTTCCGCTGTAATATTGTTCCAGACCAGTTCTAACTCATCAGACAACATTTTTATTTTCTCCTGAAAATAAAAAGGACTTTAATAACGTTACAAGTAATGATTCTATCTATCTCTTAATTAGATTATGATGTTTTCATCTTTTCTCGCACGTCCTAATAGGCTCCATGCTGCCTCTCTTGCCGGTTTTGCACAATAGAGTACCTGATAGATTTGCTCGGTAATTGGCATTTCAACACCAATACGATCAGATAGCACCTTGACTTCTTTAGTGTTTGTATATCCTTCTACAACTTGACCGATAATGCGTTGCGCATTAATAACCTCTTCGCCTTGTCCTAACATCAGACCAAAACGACGATTGCGCGACTGGTTATCGGTACAAGTCAGCACAAGATCTCCTAACCCAGCCATACCCATAAAAGTAGTGGGATTAGCACCCATCGCCGTGCCAAGACGGCTTATTTCTGCCAAACCGCGTGTAATCAGCGCAGTGCAAGCATTCGCGCCAAAACCGATACCATCGGAAATACCAGCGCCTATAGCGATGACGTTCTTCACTGCACCGCCGAGCTGTACGCCAATAAAATCAGGGTTATTATAAATGCGAAAACTTTCGCCACAGTACAGCGTTTGCTGTAAATCTTTAGCAAAAATTGTATCAGTCGAAGCTAGCGCAATTGCAGTCGGAAGGCTCGCCGCCAGCTCTTTAGCAAAAGTAGGACCAGAAATTACCGCAAGTGGAATATTATCGCCTAAGATATCACGCGCCACATCTTGCAATAGCCGTCCAGTCTCTCTTTCCAGCCCTTTTGTTGCCCAAACGATGCGAGATGCCAAATGCAAATGTGGCTTAATCTGCGCCAGCACCTCTCCAAATACATAGCTAGGTACTACTACCAACAGATCGCGGCTGATAGTAACAACTTTTCCTAAATTAGGCTCAAGCTCAAGATTATCTGGAAATGGCACATCAGGGAGAAAAGCGCTATTACATCTTTCTACTTGTAGTTGAGCAATATGCTCGGGATTATGACCCCATAACAATACGGGATTACCACTACGTGCTAATGTAATAGCCAGAGCTGTACCATACGAACCAGCACCGATGACGCTAATTGAAAAATGTGTGCTCATCAGACTTCCTGATGTATTTTAGCCTTTTCGTCTTGCTTATGCAGACAATTCAAAAACAGAGCATCAAAGTTTACTGGCGCCAAGTTAAGTTGAGGGAAAGTCCCGCGAGATACTAAATTATTGATGCATTCACGTACATACGGAAACAAAATATTCGGGCAGTAGGCGCCAAGGCAGTGTGCTCGCTGCGTTACTTCAATTCCGCTGATGGTAAAGATACCTGCTTGCTGAACTTCACATAAGAAAGCGATCTTTTCGCCAACGCTAGCGATTACAGTAACACGCAATACCACTTCAAAAACTTCGTCATTAAGTTGTGATGATGTGGTCTCTAGATCCAACTTTACCTCTGGCTCCCACTCTTGCTGAAAAATCTGTGGCACGTTTGGAACTTCAAAAGAAACATCTTTGGTATAAATGCGTTGAATCTGAAAATGCATTTTGCTAGTGTCGTATTCTAACATCAGACTGAGTCCTTTGAATAGAAATTTTGCTCCTGCTCATTTCTCCAGTAACGGATCTAATCCTTCACGACCATCCAAGTCATAAAGGTCATCGCAGCCACCGATATGTTGAGCATTAATAAAAATTTGAGGCACAGTAGTTCTCCCACTACGTTGGATCATTTCTTCTCTTTTTTCCATGTCTATATCAATAGGAATCTCTTGAAATACTACACTTTTTTTATTTAAAAGCTCCTTTGCCTGGTCACAAAAAGGACAGTACTTTTTAGTGTAAATTTCGATATTAGCCATATTAATTTCCTCAGTATTTGGTTATTTACTACGCACCAGTGGAAGGTTTTCTCCACTCCAGCCTCTGATGCCGTCTTTCAATATATTTACCTGACTAAATCCGTCTGCGCTCAGTTTTTCAGCCAGTGTTCTTGCATTCTGTCCAGTTGCGCATACTACGATTATGGGCTGAAATTTATGCTTATCTAATGGTCCAAATCTACCTTTTTTGATTTCATCCTCTACCACGTTTAACGCACCGAAGATGTGCCCTTTTTGGTAATCTTCGGAAGACCTCACGTCCACTACTACCGCTTTCACCTTATTTATAAGGTGAATTGTTTTGCAACAGCTGATAACTTCTACTTTAGAAAAGATCCTCTTAAACGAAATTACAATCGTTAACATGAATAAAACTACCCATACCCCACTGAGAATGGCATGTCTACTTGCAAATTGCATAATTTCTTGCATGGATTATAAGGACCCTAGATTGCACTAATCAAGCTAAAAACGAGACTTTTGAGTATACTTGCTCTTTTTTTTATGTACATATAATACTTTGTCAATAGTTATGATTTGAACATTATTTCCCAACAGAATAACTTTTCCTTAAAAGATTTATATGCTATTATGGACACAATATATTATTTTGATTTTAGTGTTCGCTTTCCTTTTCCTTAAAAAAATTCTTTGATCCTTATGAACCCCAAAAGAAAGATATTTTTTATTAACGTGATTATCTCTCTCTACTCACTGTTTAACAGGCAAAGAAACAAGTCGGTTTTGACCAAAAATATTGAATTCAAACGAATTGCTATCTACTCTACAACAGCATTAGGTGATCTGTTATTTAACACACCTGCTATTAAGGCAATAAAAAAACGGTTTCCCCAAGGAAAAGTGTTTTTTGTCACCAGTCAGAAAAATATTACTCTGGTTAAGGGAAGTACCTGGTTCTACCAAGTAGAAGTATGGGACAATAAAATAAAAAATATACACAAAATTTTGAAAAAATTATGGGTATTTAAACCAGAAATAACCTTTATTCTGCATGCAAATATTTATTATGACGTACTATGTGCAAAGATATCCGGCTCTACCTATATCGTACGCGATAATTTTGCTAATTCTCCAACAAGCCTTAACCGTTGGTTAGATCATTATTCAAAATCTGAAAATACACATATTATTCATCGTAAATTAAGGATGATAGAGTATCTAGGATGTGACACGACTGATATCCGAATGGAATTTCCCATTAATATTGCTATACCACCGAAACCCACTAATAAATGTCTTATTGGTTTTCAAATGGGTGCATCTAAGCCAGAGCGCTGTTGGCCAGTCCAATGTTTTATAGAGTTGGCTACGTTAATTTTAGCTGCGGATAAAAATACCGATATAATACTAACCGGTACTCAAAAGGATATAAAGTTAGAACAAGATTTTCTTAAAGTTCTGCCGGAAGAGTTGAAAAAAAAAGTTATTTCTCTTGTTGGCAAAACCAGCCTAGTTCAATTGATACAGCAGATTGGCACATTTACGTTACTAATTACTGGTGACACTGGTCCTCTACAAATTGCTATTACAGTGCAAACTCCGACAATCAGCTTATATATAGGAGCTAATCCGCGTCACACTGGTCCTTACCAGGATCTACATCTACATAAGACCATCTGTATTGAAACACAGGAAGATGACGATAAATCCCTTCCACTGTGGAAGATAAGTGCTGAATCAGTGTTCGCACAGATGCAGCTGCTACTGCAGCGCTAAATCAATCAATACTTGTGATACTCTACATCATAGATGTAATACAAGCTGTACGTGTGAAAAAGGATGTCCTAAATAATTTTAATAACACCTTAAAATCTCTGGACGAACTAACATTAAAATCCCCTGTAAAAAATAAAAGAAAAACAAGATATATACATCTCATCAACACTCTGGTATACGTATCTCAATTGACAGTTTCTCTTTCATTCAATATTGAAGCATTCAATATTGAAGCTTGTATAATATATTTCCTTAAATAAGCATTTATCAGACCTTAAGAAAATTTTCTGTCGTAATCAGGATGCAATAAAAAGCGGATAATCACTACACATATAGCATTCGTAGATAAATTGAATGTGTATTTTTTTACATAAAATCACAATTCTAATTGTGCGAAATTACTTAACTCAATCATATGCAAATAGTTTTTATTTCGTCCTTTCCACTGAATTCTCCTTGATAAGCAAAATACTTCAAATGGATAAGGTGAAGTTCGTATGAAAAATTAGCAATAAAAACAGTATCAACCAAATCTTATTTTCTATAAGATCAGTCGCTATTAGAACAAAATAGCGATACAGAATTTGTACTGTAAATAAAATATAATATATTTTTTGTATTGTTCTAAAACACATTAGAATACAACACTAAAAAAGTTGATGAATGTCAACTATAAATTTAAGGTATTTCATAAACACCTTAAGAACTTGCTGTTCCTCCAGAAACACACACCAACAAATAAAAAATTATCATCTTTGCCATGAGAAATAAACATCGATCTTAAAATAGTAATTTAATTCTTGAAAGAAAAGCACTTTTTACTTTTTATTTGTAATATACATTAAGTATCATTTAATAATATTTTTTTAAAAATTTCACTCCCCAGAGCACTATTCGGAGACAAGTTATAAACCACAACATTTTCCTTCTGCATTATCCTACTAGAATGTAAAAAAGAGGGCTTAATCAGAGATTGAAAACTCGACTCTAGCGAATTTTGCATAATATCTGTTTCATTTTCATAAAAACGCGGTGCAGAAAAATTAGTCATATCAACTCCAGCAATGAAGATAGTTCTTGCGCCTAGATAATAGGCGATTTGTAAAGCCCAGTAAGAAACTGTAGCCGCATCAATTACTCCTTGCCGAATATCTTGGCAAAAACCGATATTATTATTTCCTGGAGCAAGACTCATGCCAGAAAGCAAGTGACTTTTTTTAGCATAATTGGCAAGTGTAACGTGAGCTTGAAATACCTTATATCTGATATCTTCTACAATGGTAATACGACATTTTATAGTGTCGCATCCCATTGTAATGAAAATATCATTAAGACAATGAATAGTAATAAAGAGTATCAAATTTTGATCTTGAATGATTCGGTGAACAACTTCATGCCTATATTTTACAAAATCTCGATCAATAATAACGTAATAATAAAACTTAATACTATCGCATAAATAATAAGCACCATTGACGCCCAGCGCTTTAAAATGCGCTAGCTTCTTAAGATCAAGAATCTTCACCGACGGCCCAGTCGCAATAATTACGAGGGAATCTTGATGGCTAGCGTGTAATGCCGAAAGATCTTCTAAAACGATCTTTCGCCCTTTCCAGTCTAATGAATTGATGTGTCCTTCCGGTGCGCGTCCTATTCTGACGTGCGGCCATAAGTTTTCATTGTGCCGATAAGAGCGTGGATGCGTGTAACGATAAATTTGTTTCCAGATTGATCGCATTTAAAGTAGCTCTTTGAGTTTCGCTAAAACCTCGTTGGCGCCTATTGCAGCCATATTCCCTTTGTTAGCTTTTATGATGTGTTGATTTTGCCCGTAACTACCAATTAATTTTGGATCTGTTGGCCCATAAAGCGTGATATTTGGGCGATCTAGTGCCGCTGCTAGATGGCTTAACCCAGTATCTACTGACACTACTGCTTTTGCGCCTCCCAGAACGTATGCAACTTCTTTCAACGTCAATTGCGGGAGTATTTCCACATAATCAAAACCTTCTGCTATCCAATGTACGCGCTGATACTCATGCTCAGAACTCCAAAGTAATTTAATGCAGACTTTAGTGGGCTGCAATAGACTAATAAGTTCTCGCCAGTAACTAGCCGGCCAGTGTTTATTATCTCGCGTCGTAGCGTGGAGAAATACTAAATAAGGGGCAGAGTCATGCGGGATGTTTTGTAGAAAATGCGCAGCGATAGCATAATTGCCTTTCATCGGTGACTTTTCATAACCGAGACTCTTAGCACATAGCTCTCGTTGGCGTTCTACGGCATGTTGCTGTTTGTTAATTTCATGACATTTATCATACCACCAGCTAGCGAAAGGCTCGCACGCGCTGCTGCTGTCCTGACCGTGCTTAACTCCTCTAGCTAGACGCGTAACTAGCGCAGCGCTTTTAACTAATCCTTGAGTATCAATTACCGCATCATATTGACGTGACTGTAAATTACATTTAAAACGTACGCGTTCTTCATGCTGCTTACTGCCAAACCAGTGCTTACGCCAGCGGCGAATTGCTACAGGCAACACCTTATCTACCCCTGGATGCCAGGAAGGAATTTGGACAAAATTTTCCTCCACTACCCAGTCAAAACGAATACCTGGGATTGCCTGCATGGCGTCGGTTAAGGCTGGTAAAGTATTAATAATATCGCCCATCGACGACATTTTAATAATCAAAACATGCATTAGGATAGTAACTCGCTCAGTTCTTGATAAACGCGCTGGGGCTGGATATCGATTAGACTCTGATGATATCCCCCTTCAACAGCACCTGTACGCATTTTTTGGTAACCGGAAATCAGGCGAATTATTCGTACTTGCCTGGAAAGCGGAGGCGTAAACTCGGGACTACTCGGCCCGTATAGAGCTACCAGAGGACGATTAAGCGCAGCAGCAATATGCATGAGACCGGAATCATTGCTAACTATACCGTAACAGTGTGCGATTAGGATAACTACCTGTTCAAGCTGTGTCGCACCAGCTAAGTTACGACAATATGAGCAATCCTCTTTCGGCAGCGCTGCAATAATATCATTGCCTAAATGCCAATCTTTCGTTGAACCCAATAACACTACTTGCTTGCCCTCAGCTATCAGGTAGTGTGCCAACATTGCATAATGATAGTATGGCCACTGCTTTGCAGTTCCAAACTCTGCGCCGGGACAAAAACCAATAAGCTGCCGCTTTACTGAAAGATGAAACTGGAAGGCAATTTTTATTTTCTCATGCTCTTCTACTTGAATTTGTGGCCAGAGCAGTGGCTGAGGTAATTGTCTTGCTGAGGCTACTGGAATATCGTAACCTAGTGCGACATAGCGCTCCACCATCAAGGGAAAGGCGGTTTTATCTAGCATACGTATGTCATTAAGCAGGCCATAACGCATCTCGCCGCACCATCCAATACGGCGTTTAATCCCTGCAAACAAAGGTACCAACGCGGACTTAAAGGAGTTTGGTAGCACATAGGCGCGGTCATAACCGCTAACTCGCAATGCTTTCCCAAGTCGGTATCTTTCGCCGATCGCGAGCGCACCATGACCTATATGCATCGTTATCGCTTGGTTGATTTCTTGCATGCGAGAAAGCAACGAACAGCACCACGCGGGAGCTATTACGTCAATGATAGCATCCGGATATTGAGATTTAAGGGTGCGGTAGAGACTATGCGACATTACCATATCACCAATCCATGATGGGCCAATAACTAGAATTTTCATCTTCGGTAAGCGCTTCCTTCCCTTATGTATTGCAGTTCAGCCAAGACATATATTCAGTTACTCCCTGAGCCACTTTTTTGAAGGGTTTATCATAACCAGTCGCACGTAGGCGCGTTAGGTTGGCCTGGGTATAAGTCTGATAGCGGCCTTTTAGTTTAAAAGGTAAAGGTATATATTTAATCTGTCCTTTCTGGTGAAACTTCAGTACTGTATCTGCGACCTCTTGAAATGATTCAGCATGACCAGTGCCACAATTATAGATACCGAAAATATTATTTTCCCAACACCACATATTCACCGCTACAACGTCGTCAACATGAACAAAGTCGCGTTTGAAACTATCGCTCCCTTCAAACAGTTCTGGATACTCACCATTGTTAATTTGTGTGTTAAGATGAAACGCTACGCTTGCCATGCTGCCTTTGTGTCCTTCACGTGGGCCGTAAACATTGAAGTAGCGAAAACCACATACCGGCGATTTCGCTAATGGCAGGAGCTGACGTACGTAGTGATCAAATAGCATTTTGGAGTAACCATATATGTTCAAAGGTTGTTCATATTTGCGTTTTTCAATAAAATGGCCACTGTTTCCTCCATAGATGGCAGCCGAAGAAGCATATAGAAAAGGAATTTCGCGATCTAAACAATAGTGCATCAGGTTCTTAGAGTAATGATAGTTGTTATCCATCATGTACTTTCCATCCCACTCGGTAGTAACAGTGCAGGCCCCTTCGTGGAATACTGCCTCAATCGAATTAAAATTTTTACCTGCGGCTATATAGGTGAAGAAAAACTCTTTATCCATGTAATCACTGATACTCAGATCAGCCAGATTGATGCACTTAGTACCATTTTTTAAGTTGTCAACTACCAAAATATCGCTCATACTGCGCTCATTAAGTTTTTTGACGATATTACTACCAATCATTCCTGCGCCACCGGTTACAATAATCATATGCTGTGTTTTGACTTTGATGTGAAACGGGCGTCTTCACGCGTTAATAACTCTCATAATAACACTATCATACACCTTGTGCACAAGGTCAGCGGATCAATGCAACACGAGGTGCTTATATAACTAACTGATGCGTACTATGCTGTTAAATGAATTATGATAAAATAACAAGAATATATAACACATATTATAAACAACGAATTAGAAAATAAACTGGCTTGCGGATGATTTCATCCGCTGGTAACGGAGGGCTATTTTGGCGCAGTACACACGAACATGAGAAATGTGATGAACTTTATCATATACTATTACAAGCAAGTATATTTCACCTAAGACAATATGTCCGCTGTAAAACATTTTTCCTTCTAATTATGTGGTTAAGCGTATGTTTATCAGCACATGCTAATAAAGTTGAAGTGCTAATGTGGGCATTCACTATGATAATAAATTATGCTTTGCACTACGTATCTAATTAGCATGACGCGCCCCTTGAGTATAGTAACGCACGAGAAGAATCTCTGTTCTGTAATGGAACAGCTCGGTATGGGCAACGCAAGGTCGGCTGAGAGCGATGTCTGGCATAGTGCGCATAGTTCGTTACTGGAAGAGTAACAGAGCACGCGGATATATTTGATTATTGGATACTCTACAAACTTCAATGAGAATTTTATTAGAATCAGGTTGATTTTTAAGTAACTATGTAGTATCACCATGCAGGATCGTAAGATGCTTAAAATCTGTTAAAAATAGCAGCTTTTCTGCCTATGACTTTTAAATAACTTTTGATAAAAAGCAATCTAGTTATTTAGGTAAGAAGAAGGTAGGAATGAGTAAACCAGGATCTGCATTACATCTCAATTCAAAAATAGAAAGTAAAGCGCGCTGCAGCGTCACCGTAGTTTGCGAAAGCAACAAGATAAAAAAGTATCAAGCAAATTTGGGATCTTTTTTTCTTTTTTACTATGGCCTTCATAACTTTCTGATATTAGAGATAGATAGCACTTACAGGCTACCGATGTATCGAAATTTGAGAAATCAATTTGCGTTAAATCAGGTGGATGTTGGTAAATTTCTAGTATAGTCCTTGATAAGGAAGCAACATTAAGATCTGCTAGGCCTCGTGCCAGTTCTCCCTGTAATAAGGTAACCGGACCTCCGGGACATCTCGTGCTAACTACCGGTGTGCCACACAGCATTGATTCAATCAGCACATTACCAAAGCCCTCACTATCCGAACTTAACACCAGTAAGCTAGCACACGCCATCCAAGCATAGGGGTTATCGGAGAACCCCTGAAAGATAACACGTTGTTCAATACCCAACTCTCTAGCTTGAGCGCGCAACGCCTCCGTCTTTTCTTTGCTTCCTTTGCCCAACAATACCAACGGTATGGTAAGATTTGTAAGTGCATATGCTTGAAGCAGACGGTCATGACGTTTTATTTCGTGAAAACGACCAACATGCAAAATAAACTTTTTGGCAGGAATAGTAATAGACTCCTGCGCCTGCTTCTTGATGGCAGCAATATCAAATGGATTAGAGATCACCGCTTTACCGCGTAGAATGACGTTAAATACTGACTGTAAATCTTCCAATACATAAGCAGAGACACCAATAACATTACGCTGCTGGTAAATTCGCTGAATTTTTCTCTTCTTCAGCCAGCGTAACAGGACGCTACCATGCCCCAAATAAGAATCAGATAAAACACCGTGTAAGCAGAACCAAGTTTTGCTCGCTTTTAACGCGGTGCTTCGTCTGACAATACGGTCTGTTTTATGCAAATGCGAAACAATAAGATCAAACTCACCTCCCTGGCGCTCTGCTTCCTGTATCACCTTATTTAAAAGACTTGCCCGTCGTCGTAGTTCCGTTAGCTTGCGCCAGGGTTTATGACAACAATCTTTAATTACATGGTAATCTACTCCTTCAGGCAACGTATATTCACAAATATTTTGCAGTGAAAAAAGGGAAACGCGCTGCTTGGCAGCAAGAAAACCCGCCACCAGGGTTATTACAACTTTCTCGGCACCTCCACCTGGAAGCCCATCTATTACCATTAAGATACGTTTTGACAAAGTATTTTCTTATTTACTCAGAATAATGGACAATCATGAACTCCTATATAACCTATACTAGGTGTTCTATTATCACATTGAAATGTTACCAGTCTATAAATTAGACCATAACTATAGTTCTCCTTTTTAAAATATTTGGTAGGACATTATGACAAAACCATCATTCCTTATCACTATTGATACTGAGGGTGATAACCTCTGGCATAGTTATCGCACCATTACCACTTGCAACACCGCGTTTATCCCGCGGTTTCAGTCTCTTTGTGAACGTTTTAGCCTGAAGCCAACTTGACTGACTAACTATGAAATGGCAATGGATCCAGCGTACGTCGAATTTGCAAGTGACGTTGTCGTCCGTAATCAAGGTGAAGTAGGCATGCATTTACATGCCTGGAACAGTCCACCGCAGACGCCATTAACAGACGACGACTGGCGTTGGCAGCCTTACTTAATTGAATACCCTGACGATGTGCTATACGCCAAAGTCGCCTTTATGACTAACCTTCTGGAAGAAATCTTTTGTATCAAAATGCGTAGCCATCGTTCAGGTCGCTGGGCTTTTGATGAACGCTACGCTAAGGCGCTAATTAAACTTGGTTATCTAGTTGACTGCTCTGTTACACCGCGCGTCAACTGGCGTTTTGATCGAGGTACACCGCAAGGAGGAAGTGGCACTGACTATACTCATTTCCCACGTCACGCCTATTTTATAGATCCCAACAATATAGCTTGTCCGGGAGATTCTCCTCTACTGGAAGTACCGATGACCATCCAGTATAAATATTCATCTTTAGTGAATAAGTTTAAGCAAGTTATCTATAAGGTGCAAGGTAAGCAACGCAGCCCAGCGGTCTACTGGCTGCGTCCTTCCGGTGGTAACTTGGAGAGCATGAAACATGTAATTGAACAATCATTGCTGGAAGGCCATGATTATGTTGAGTTCATGTTACATTCATCAGAATTTATGCCTAACGGTAGTCCAACATTTAAAAATGAGCGAGATATTGAACACCTATATGATGACCTTGAAGTGCTATTCAAATGGGTAAGCATGCGTTTCCAGGGACACACGTTAACGGAGTATTACACTAAATTTACTCAAAATTCTCTCTGAGCTTTCCGGCTAAAAAACAAGAGATATCCCCTGATAACTACACAAAATGTATGTATATTATTGAAATATAATAATTTATCAAATAAACATCTTTTAGTGTAATTGACGTTAAAAGGGGAAAGTCATTAAAAAATTTTTCAGGATAAAATGTACTTGTGTAAAATACAAGGTGAGATATTCTAAGTCTTCATTCAATTACTGCTGGTAAGATATCGTAACTTAGTTGGAAATAGTGATTGTTGATAACGCCTCTAATATGGATAAGGAAAGATAGTGTTGTGTCGAGCTTGGCACCAAAGAGATCATTATATCAATGCTCTGTAGTTTTAGGCGGACAAGCACTATCGTGAGAAATAAACGTTAGGACAGATTTAATCTACGAGGAGTTTAACCTATAATTTTCATTATTAGAAATGACAAGTCATTGTGTATGGTAAAATCGACTCAGGTAAATATTACCCCACACAATATTTTTGTAATTAAGCTACGACATCACGGTGATATGATACTCACTACGCCGGTAATCAACTCGCTACACGAACGTTATCCCAATGCCAGTATTGATGTACTACTCTATAAAGAGACAAGGCCAATTCTAGAAGCACATCCAGCAATTCGCTGTCTTCACGTAATCGATCGTACATGGAAACAAGAAGGGCACTGGCGCAAACTACGCTACGAATATGCCCTACTTGCCTCTGTTCGTGCTAGCTGTTATGATGTGGTGGTTAATCTTGCTGATCAGTGGCGCAGCGCGCTGATCACCCTATTTAGTGGCGCGTCACTGCGTATTGGATTTGCTTTTGATAAACGTAAAAGCATCTTCTGGCGACTCTGCCATAACTATTTAGTGCCAACTGACAATCATCGACATCTACACACAGTTGAGCAGAACATGACAGCTTTGGCACCGTTTGGTATCTCGCCTAACGTCGCGCGTCCCTCAATGCATTTCAGCGAAACCGATGCACAAAAGGTCGATATACTGCTATTGAAACAGCGCGTTACGTCAAATTTTATCATATTTCATCCCACAGCGCGTTGGGAGTTTAAATGCTGGGAAGATGAGAAAGTTGCTACTACTATCGATCAGCTGGCACACACGGGACGCAAGGTAATCTTGACTTCTGCGCCTGAAAGATACGAGCTGGAAATGATTGCCCGTATTCAATCGCTATGCACCACACCAAACCTGATATCACTAGCAGGCCAGCTTTCGCTGCCACAGTTGGCAGCATTAATAATTCGTGCACGGCTCTTTATCGGTGTTGATTCTGCGCCGATGCATATGAGTGCCGCACTTGGTATACCCTGCATCGCGCTGCTTGGTCCAACTAAACTCCAATTTTGGCGCCCCTGGGGAGGAGAGGACAATCGTGTTATTTGGGCTGGCGATTATGGTCCTTTGCCCGATCCTGATAGTATTGACACCAACACTCGCCAGCGTTATCTCAGTGCTATTCCTGTTAAAGATGTAGTAGAGATTGCAAAGAAAGTCTTAAATGACTAAATTAAGGGTGGCAATTATCCGACAAAAATACCGATCTGACGGTGGTGCTGAGCGCTTTATCGAGCATATGCTGAAAGCGCTCAGCACCGCACAATTAGATCTCAACATCATTACGCGCAGTTGGCAGAGTACCGCCGATTATAATTGGCATGTGCATATCTGTAATCCACCTAATCTAGGCCGCCTTTCGCGTGAACGTGGCTTTGCTCGTGCTGCACGTGACTACTGGAAAAAAGAGAGATTTGATATCGTTCAAAGCCATGAACGCATTATGGGATGTGATATTTTTCGTGCAGGTGATGGCGTACATTACGTTTGGCTAGAACAACGTGCGAGAATCGCTTCGCCGTGGCAGCGTCTGAGAGATACGCTCAGCCCCTATCATCACTATATACTGCAAGCAGAAAAAGAAATGTTCAATGATTCGTCTCTGCGAGCGGTAATCTGCAATTCAGAGATGGTCAAACGTGATATCTTACGCTGTTTTTCACTAAGTGCAGGTAAAATTCACGTCATTTATAACACGATTGATACCCAACTTTTCCGACCTGCAAGCGACGCAAACCGTTATGCGATGCGCCAGCGGCTACAATTACCAGACAGTGCCACTGTGCTAATTTATGTCGGTTCAGGCTTTAAGAGAAAAGGATTACAAGCAGCAATCCAAGCTCTAGCACCTAGCAACCGTTATTTAATTATCGTTGGTCAAGATAAAAAGGTAGCGTATTATCAGCAATTAGCAAATCAGCTGAACTGTCTAAATCGCCTACGCTTTGTTGGCGTTCATCAAGATGTACAACCATTCTACCACGCCGCAGATGCGCTATTACTGCCAACGCTTTATGACCCCTTTCCCAATACAGTTCTAGAAGCAATGGCCTGCGGCTTACCAGTTATTACAAGCACCGGCTGCGGTGGTGCTGAATTTATTACAGATGGTCAGGAAGGATTTATCTGCGATGCTTTAGATATTAATACACTAAATCATGCTATCATGGCGATACCTGCACTTTCTGCCAATTCGAGTTTAGGGAAAGCAGCAAGATGCAAAATCGAGCCCTACGTGCCTCAACGTCTGGCCCAATCGCTCACCTCACTTTATCAGGAGATCATACTACATCGCTGACAAAGCGATGAGAGCACTTCTGATGGCATAGACCGGCTTATTATCAGTTCTTTTGTCGAAAAGATAAACTATGACAACCCTCTATACCGTTTTGCTCTATCTTATTCAACCACTCATCTGGATACGTCTCTGGTTACGCGGCCGTAAGGCTCCAGCTTACCGTAAGCGTTGGGCAGAACGCTATGGCTACTGTATTGGAAAAGTAGAACCGGACCGTATAGTGCTGCATTCAGTATCTGTTGGCGAAACACTAGCAGCAATCCCGCTAGTCCGAGCGCTACGCTACCGTTATCCAACTCTACCAATTACCGTGACCACCATGACTCCAACTGGATCGGAGCGTGCTCAATCAGCATTTGGCAAAGATGTACACCATGTTTATCTGCCTTATGATCTGCCTGGCGCCATCAATCGTTTCCTTGACACCGTAAATCCGCGCCTAGTAATCATTATAGAAACCGAGCTATGGCCCAATATTATTCGCATCCTTCACCAACGCCAAATTCCTCTAGTAATCGCTAATGCACGTCTATCAGAACACTCTGTTAAAGGCTATCGCAAGCTAGGCAAATTTATAAGCGATCTATTACAACGAATTACCCTAATAGCCGCGCAGAATGCAGAAGATGGGGACCGCTTCCTATCTTTAGGACTGAAACGGTCACAGCTAGCCGTGACCGGCAGTTTGAAGTTCGATATCTCCGTGACACCTGAACTGGCCTCTAGAGCAGTAACTCTACGCCGTCAGTGGGCACCACGCCGTTTGGTATGGATTGCTACAAGTACCCATGAAGGCGAAGAGGCAATAGTTCTAGATGTGCATCACCGTCTTCTAAAAAGCTTTCCAAATCTGCTCCTCATTCTAGTACCCCGCCATCCAGAAAGATTCAGAGCTGCACGAGACCTGACTCAGCAACATAACTTCAGTTTTATCCTGCGTAGCAGCGGTGAAATTCCCTCTCATTCAACGCAAGTCATCATCGGCGACACCATGGGGGAGCTGATGCTGCTTTATGGTATTGCCGATCTCGCTTTTGTTGGCGGTAGTCTAGTTAAGCGTGGGGGACACAATCCCTTAGAACCTGCTGCACACGCTATTCCAGTGCTAATGGGTCCGTACACATCAAATTTTAAAGATATTTGCGGAAAGTTGCAGGAGGCTCAAGCATTGATTACTGTTACCGATGTCGTTTCATTGGAAAAAGAAGTTGCCAATCTTCTACAAGATGCTGATTACCGCCTTTACTATGGCCGTCATGCGGTTGAAGTACTTTATCAAAATCAGGGAGCGCTACAGAGTCTTTTACAGTTACTCGAACCTCATTTACCACTACGGGCCCATTAATGACAAATCGCCAGCGTCTTTCTGTGGTAATGATTGCTAAAAATGAAGAGACATTACTACCAGCTTGTCTCGACTCGGTTAGTTGGGCAGATGAAATCATCATGCTAAATACAGTTAGTAGCGATAATACCGTCGATATAGCTCTACAGGCTGGAGCACAGGTATTTCATACTGATGTATGGGAAGGCTTCGGTAAACAACGCCAGCAGGCACAACGCTACTCCAGCGGCGATATGATTTTGATGATTGATTCAGACGAACGTGTTACACCGCAGCTACGAGCTAGCATTGAGGCAATCTTAAGACAGCCACCTTCTGAGACCATCGCCTATAGTATGAACCGTAGAAATTTTTTTCTTGGCTATTTAATGCGTCATAGCGGCTGGTATCCGGATCGCGTGATACGTCTCTATCCTAGGGTACTAGGCTATAACGATAACTTAGTACATGAATCATTGGAGACTCAAGGTGTGTCTATAGTGAGGCTAAAAGGCGATCTGCAACATTTACCATGTAACGATCTGATGCTTTTTCAACAAAAGCAGTTATCTTATGCAGCTGCCTGGGCGAGGGAGCGCTATCAACGTGGTAAGCACTGTAGCCTATTCTCTGTGTTTTCCCATATGATGGGTGCATTTATAAAAACTTTTCTGTTACGTGCAGGTTTTCTCGACGGTAAACGAGGTTGGATTTTAGCTATGGTTAATGCACAATATACTTTTAACAAATATTCTGCTCTGTGGGCGCTAAATCATGTAGTGGACAGAGATGCTTTATGAGCACTAAAGCGATTTATCCGGGAACTTTCGATCCTATTACGCTTGGACACCTCAATATCGTGACTCGTGCCGCTCAGATATTTGAGAAAATAGTTTTAGCTATCGCCGCCAATCCGAGCAAAAAAACAATGTTTTCTTTAGAAGAACGTGTTAAATTGGCTAATCAGGCGGTGAAGTATCTACCGAACGTTGATGTGATAGGATTTAGCGATTTAATAGCGAATTTCGCTTGCTCACATCAAGCCAACATTTTAGTACGTGGCGTTCGTACGTACTCCGATTTCGAATATGAAATGCAACTGGCGCACATTAACCGCCATCTTTTACCGACGTTGGAGATCGTGTTTATGATACCAGCAGAAGAGCTTTCGTTTGTGTCTTCTTCTCTAGTGAAAGAGATAGCGTCTCATGGCGGAGATGTCAGTGCATTTCTTTCAGAATCGGTACATCGAGCTTTATTGGAGAAGCTAGAGTCTTATTAATGCTGACAATTAGGGCACCAGAAGGTACTACGCTGACCGTGTTTGCTGTGTATAATTTTCGTACCACAGGAGTAACAAGGATCATCAGCCCGCCTGTAAACCTGTAACTCTTGTGCAAAAAATCCAGGTTTACCATTACTCTGTAAAAAGTCGCGTAGAGTTGTGCCACCTTTTTCTATTGAACGTATCAATAAAGCTTTAATGGTAGCAACCAATAATTGCGATTCCTCTTCACTTAAACTCCCCGTCGGACGATAGGGAAGGATCCCTGCAATAAATAGAGATTCACTAGCGTAGATATTACCAATGCCAACTACCACTTTGTTGTCCATCAGAAACTTTTTAACCACGATGAGCTTATGACGCGATTTTTCATAAAAATAGTCCCAGTTGAAATCATTGCTAAGAGGCTCAGGCCCCAGATGTGCCAATACTTTGCTACTTGCAAGATTAGTGCTCCATAGCCAAGCACCAAAACGGCGCGGATCGGTATAGCGTAGCAACTTATCGTTACTAATAACCAAATCAATGTGATCATGTTTCGCGGCAGGCTGTTCTTTTGGTAGGATGCGCAAACTACCTGACATGCCAAGATGGATAATAATCCAGCCGTAAAGTAGCTCTAGCAACAAATATTTGGCACGGCGCTGTACACTCAGCACTGGCTGATTACTAATCTTGTAGATCTCCTGTGAGACAGACCAGCGTAAACATGAGTTACGCACTATAGCATAAAGTATGGTTTCCCCTACTAGATGGGGTTGAATTCCGCGTCTAGTAGTTTCAACCTCAGGTAATTCTGGCATATTATCTCCTTAAACAGCAGTAAAAAAGAGAAACCCGACCAAAGTCGGGTTTCTCTCAAACCGTTAACATTATTTCATTTTTACTTCTTTGTAGATCACGTGCTTACGTATAACTGGATCGAATTTTTTTAGTTCTAGCTTTTCAAGTTTAGTACGTTTATTCTTTGTGCTAGTATAAAAGTGACCTGTACCAGCAGAAGAAACCAGCTTAATCTTATCACGAGCACCTTTAGCCATGATTTAAGTTCCTTAGTACTTTTTACCACGAGCAAAGATTTCGGTCAGCACCATATCAATGCCCTTTTTATCGATAACGCGCATACCCTTAGCAGATACACGTAGAGTGATGAAGCGTTTTTCGCTCTCAATCCAGAAACGGTGTGAGTGCAAATTTGGGAGGAAGCGGCGTTTCGTCGCATTCATTGCGTGTGAACGATTGTTACCGGCTACTGGACGTTTTCCCGTTACTTGGCAAACTCGTGACATATCTACTCCCTAAAAATTAAATCCCTCGGACGTTAAAAGATAAATCTTAGATGGATTATCATCTACTTGCCAGCCAAACAGATACTATTTAAACTTATTAAAGTCTGAAAATCTCAGAAAAGGCGTAGTATACACTACTGAGTGCAAATGCTCAAGCCCCAATATAGAGATATCAAAAATAACGTAAAAAACCCTTACCATGCCCCTGACATGGATAGCTTTTAAAACCTTTTACATTCCAAAAGAGAGATATACCAACTGTACTGTAACTAATATCCAAAGCATCAAACAATGGACATCTATCTACCAGATCCGATATACGGGCCTCATCATATGTGGCCTAACCATTATAGTGCATAAAGATCGATAGTAATTTAACGTTCGAGCGGCACCGTCATGTCTAATAACCGCAATTTCTCCTCAGTGTCATACATTGAAGATGTTTTTTATTATATTTAGTTAAATAATATATATTTAATCAGAATTTTTTCTGATGGACTCACACAATAACGCACAAACGCAGGTAGTGAAGAGATATCAAACTATTTTTATGATACAGTTTATCGCGTTTGAAATGGCACTATCACAATGAGGCCAACAGCGTTATGGGATTAATCGGAAAAAAAATTCTGCTTGGTATAAGTGGTAGCATCGCAGCTTATAAAACACCAGAGATTGTACGCCGCCTACGTGAACACGGCGCAGAAGTCCGTGTGATGATGACACATGCCGCTAAAACCTTTATCATGCCGCTAATTCTACAGGCTGTTTCCGGTTATCCAGTATTTGAAGACTTACTGGATCCTGCCTCTGAACAAGCAATGAGTCATATTGAACTAGGAAAATGGGCGGATTTAGTGATATTGGCACCTGCTTCAGCGGACCTGATCGCACGTCTTAACGCTGGTATAGCTAATGATCTAGTGACAACATCTTGTCTTTCTACCACTGCTCCCATTGCTGTGGTGCTAGCAATGAACCAGCAGATGTATAGAGCATCCGTAACCCAACATAATTTACAGCAGCTGAGGGCTCGCGGCATGCTTATTTGGGGACCCGGTAGTGGTAGCCAAGTGTGCGGAGACGTAGGCCCAGGTCGAATGCTCGATCCACTGACGATTGTTGATTATACGCTACAGTGGGCGTCTCTTGTAAACGACCTACAAAATATTAAGATTATGGTTACTGCTGGTCCGACACATGAGGCTCTTGACCCAGTGCGTTATATTAGCAACCACAGCTCTGGTAAGATGGGTTTTGCTATTGCCACTGCAGCAGCAAAACGTGGTGCTAAAGTAACGCTGGTAACTGGTCCGGTGAACCTACCTACACCGCACGGAGTGAAACGAATTGACATCACTTCTGCAATAGAGATGGAAGCTGTCGTAATGGCTGCAGTCACTAAACAACAGATTTTTATTGGCAGTGCTGCTGTGGCAGATTACCGGGCAGCAACTGTTGCTAAAGAAAAAATAAAAAAGACCAGCGAAGATGATGTTATCACGCTGCAACTGGTGAAAAATCCGGATATCCTAGAGGGCGTTGCGTCGCTAAAGCAAAACCGGCCTTATGTGATTGGATTTGCCTCTGAAACGCGGAATGTGGAAGAATACGCACAACAAAAACTAGTGCGCAAAAATCTGGACTTGATCTGCGCTAACAATGTGGCAAAAGCTGGACAGGGATTTAACAGCAATACCAATGCACTTCACCTTTTTTGGCAGGAAGGGGAAAAATACTTACCGCTTGGAGATAAGACGCTCCTTAGCCAACATTTATTGGACGAGATTATCCGCCTTTATGATGAAAAAAATCGATGTAAAAATTCTTGATGCACGCGTGGGCGCAGCTTTTCCCCTTCCCAGCTATGCGACCTCCGGTTCTGCCGGACTCGATCTACGAGCCTGCCTAGACAACGCAATGGAAATCACACCAGGTATGACCACTTTGGTACCTACCGGACTCGCTATACATATTGGTGATCCCAACCTTGCGGCAGTTATCCTACCGCGCTCTGGACTAGGACATAAACATGGTATCGTACTAGGGAATTTAGTGGGTTTAATTGATTCTGACTACCAAGGCCAGCTCCTAGTATCGGTCTGGAACCGTAGTCAACAGAGTTTTACGCTACATCCAGGTGATCGCCTGGCTCAGCTAATCTTCATTTTGATTGTTCAAACGCAATTTAATGTGGTGGAAGATTTTGATGTCAGTGCACGTGGTGAAGGCGGTTTCGGTCATTCAGGACGTCAATAATTCCGTTTTAAGTATTATCTTTTAAAATACAGGAAAAGAACCACAACTTCATATCTTATAATTTTCATGGCTGATGATATTCTAATTACTTCATCTGGAGTATTTAAATGTAAGGAGGATTATCCCATGTTTAAGTAGGAATTACAGTAATCTATTTTAGCGCATTGTGAAGTACAGTCCTTCAGGATAATTCGCGTTAGCGAGGGGAGAAGAATGAGTAGGATGCAGTATACAGAAAGTTATGAAAGGTTTGGATATGCACGAAACGTCACAAGGGAGGCAATTATTAGCTTTCCTCTATAAACCAAACAGTCACTTCCCTCTACCTAAACAACAGGGGAATAGCCGGATTTAAATACCAAATTCTTTCTGATAGGCGCGCACTTTGTCCAAGAGGTAAGCCATTTCTGTCTTCTCTTCTAGATAACTAATTAAATCCTTCAGAGTGATAAGGGCGGTTACTTGACATTTATATTCTCGTTCGATTTCCTGAATTGCTGAGATATTGCCGTTACTGCGCTCCTGGCGGTCAAGCGAAATCAACACTCCCACTAACGTAACATTATTGGAGTTAATGATTTTCATAGATTCCCGGATCGCCTTTCCTGATGTAATAACGTCATCCACTAGCATTACACGACCAGTTAGCGCACTTCCCACCAGCAAGCCACCATCGCCGTAATTTTTCTCTTCTTTGCGGTTGAAGCAGTAATGCACGTTTCGGTCATGATAATCGGCTAAGGCTATCGCAGTTGTAGTAGCAATCGGAATGCCTTTATATGCCATGCCAAATAGAATATTAAAATTAATATCACTATCCACTAGAGCCTGTGCATAAAAACGTCCTAATAGCGCCAGATCTCTGCCGCTGTTGAACATACCAGTATTGAAAAAATAAGGGCTTTTACGCCCAGATTTAAGTATAAACTCACCGAAATTCAACACATGTTTACTTAAGGCAAATTCAATAAACTGACGCTGCCAAATTTTCATCTTTTATAATCCTTTATTACGAAAAACATCTCTTTAGACACCGCCTATTAAATTAATTTTTCAATGCTGCGTGTTGCACCTGAATCAGTTTTTCAATGCCGCCACGTGCCAGCTTGAGTAGTACAATGAGTTCCTCATGGCTGAAAGGCTCACCTTCAGCAGTACCTTGAATTTCAATCATTTTGCCATCTTCGAGCATCACTACATTCATGTCTATTTCAGCGGCGGAATCTTCCACATAATCCAGATCACAGAGCGCTTTGCCCTCGACGATGCCAACAGAGATTGCCGCTACCATGCCTTTCATGGGATTGGATTTTAGCTTACCATCCGCTACCAGCTTGTTCAGAGAATCAGCAAGCGCCACGCATGCTCCAGTAATAGAGGCGGTACGAGTACCGCCGTCAGCCTGAATTACATCGCAATCAAGCGTGATAGTATATTCCCCCAGCTCTTTGAGATTGACAGCCGCACGCAACGAGCGTGCAATCAAACGCTGAATCTCCAACGTGCGCCCACCTTGTTTACCTTTGGCAGCTTCACGCGCAACACGGCTATGTGTAGAACGAGGTAGCATGCCATATTCGGCTGTGACCCATCCTCGTGCATGACCTTTTAGGAAACGTGGCACACCTTCTTCTACTGTAGCGGTACATAGTACCTTAGTTTCACCGAATTCTACTAGTACAGAACCTTCGGCATGTTTTGTATAATTTCTAGTAAGGGTGACGGAGCGCATCTGCTGTGCACTTCGGCTTGATGTACGCATGGTCATCTCCGACTGAAATGAATTATTTGTATAATATATAGATTTCTATGTTTTTCCGTTTTGTTGATAGGGTTACGCAACGGCATGAGGATTTCCGAACTATTTATGGATACATTTGTCTTCTCCATTACTACTATATCCTAATTCTGCAATTTAATTATTGTAAAAATTATCTCCTTCGATCCGTTAGTAGCCAAACCAGTATCTGCGCCTTAATAGAATTTTTTGATATTATGCATATTTTTTAGTATGATGAAATATTAGTAGCATTCTGCTTTTACTCATTCTACTAAAAGGCACTCTACTGTAAAAATCAAACAGTATGAAAAAAGATTAAATCTAATCAATACTATTATTATACTGGATGCCACCAGCTAGAGAGATGTATTATCTATTAAGGCATACTGGTAACATCGAAACTGAAGTGTAGAATGGATAAGGGAGATTAATCTAAATAAGTTGCATGGAGAATAAATATATTTTGAGATTTTCGCTAAAAAAACATTCAAGTGTTCTTAAATATGACGATAATTATCCTATAATACTGAATGGTAATTACAACCGCTACCGTTCTGTTTAACTCCCCTATTTCAATAAATATTTTTCAGTACTTTAGAGTAGAGGGGTTCAGTTCGTGAGAGAGAATAAGATTTTTTATCCAATGGTGACTAAAGATTAAAAACATTCAAAATAATGCCATAAGGTTAAGGCAGTTGGTTGAGGCAGTAGCGTTTGCTAGACAATTCTGTAGCTAAAAGCTCAGACACCAGTTCGCCCTATGAACTGGTGCTGAACGAAGCACTTTTCCGAATTATTGTCTCTACTCAACCGAGTAAAAACAGAGTCTTTATACGCAAAGAGCAGTTAAGCGTTATATTTTTAGTTTATCCGTTCGTTAGAAGGGTTACATTCTGCAATAATAGATTTTTTAAACTCCAATTCATCAAAGATTTGCACAGTGCGCTATGTAATCAATACTGCACTACGGGACGTAGTTAAGCTATGTATCGTACACATGAAGTCGATTGTGCTCTTTACTCAATTCAAGAAGATCAATGGATCAAGGAATACTTTTTATAGTTTCCGCCCCCAGCGGGGCGGGTAAATCCAGCCTGATTCAGGCTCTATTAAGGACACCACAACCTTTGTTCAATGCACATGTGTCTATTTCTCACACAACTCGCGGAATTCGTCCCGGTGAAGTCAATGGCGAACACTATTACTTTATCTCTAAAACTGCATTTGAAGCGATGATCTTGAAGGATGCCTTCCTTGAGTACGCAAAAGTATTTGATAATTACTACGGCACATCGCGTAAAGCAATTGAACAATTTCTCCTAGCAGGAATAGATGTTTTTCTTGACATCGATTGGCAGGGCGCTCAGCAGATCCGTGAAAAAATGCCCGATGTAAGTAGTATTTTCGTGTTGCCACCGTCGCAGGACGAGCTCGACCGTCGTCTACGCACTCGTAGTCAGGATAGCGAAAAAATAATTTTCCATCGTATGGCTCAGGCTGCTTCTGAGATACGACACTTCTCTGAATATGATTATCTTATTATCAATGATGATTTCAATCGGGCTCTCTCCGATCTGAACACTATTATTCATGCTGAACACCTGCGTATGGGGCACCAAAAATCGCGTCATGATGCTTTAATTAGTAAATTGTTGGCAGTATGAATACACTTTCAGTATTATGCCCAATTGTTTTCCTCTATCTATATCTATGGAGTAAGCACAACCCTATGGCGCGCGTAACCGTTCAAAAAGCAGTAGAAAAAATCGGTAATCGTTTTGACTTAGTTTTAGTCGCTGCACGTCGTGCACGTCAAATGCAGATAGGAGGTAAAGATCCGTTAGTTCTAGAAAAGAATGATAAATCGACTGTTATTGCCCTCCGTGAAATTGAAAAAGGGCTGATTACCAATCAGATTATGGATATAAATGTTCGTCAAGATCATAAAGAACAGGAAACCGCTGAATTAAGAGCTGTTACCTAAATTGCTGAAAGCCGTTGTTAATAGTCGCATGCAGGTCCACCTTGTATCTGTTTAAAAGTTTTAATCAGCTGATTGAAAAATACCTTCCGGAGGAAAAAATCAAACACCTCCAGCAAGCGTACCTTGTCGCACGTGATGCTCACGAGGGTCAGATACGTTCCAGTGGTGAACCTTATATTACCCATCCGGTCGCCGTTGCCTGTATACTTGCAGAGATGAAACTTGACTATGAAACTCTGATGGCTGCACTGCTGCATGATGTAATTGAAGATACGCCGGCAACTTATCAGGATATGGAACAACTATTCGGTAAAAGCGTGGCAAAACTGGTAGAAGGTGTCTCTAAACTTGATAAGTTGACCTTTAGCAACAAAAAGGAGGCGCAGGCAGAAAATTTTCGTAAGATGATTATGGCGATGGTACAAGATATCCGTGTCATTATCATTAAGCTGGCCGACCGTACGCACAATATGCGAACTCTTGGCTCGCTGCGTCCAACCAAGAGGCGACGCATCGCGCTAGAAACTTTAGAAATTTATAGTAGGCTAGCGCATCGCCTGGGTATTCATCACCTAAAAATAGAGCTAGAAGAACTAGGTTTTGAAGCTCTTTACCCTAATCGCTACCGTGTTATTAAAGAGGTAGTAAAAGCGGCACACGGCAATCGCAAGGAGATGATTCAAAACATTCTATCGGAAATTGATAGAAGACTGCAGGAAGCATGCATC
This sequence comes from Pantoea sp. Nvir, assembly GCF_009829915.1. Classification (GTDB taxonomy): domain Bacteria; phylum Pseudomonadota; class Gammaproteobacteria; order Enterobacterales; family Enterobacteriaceae; genus Pantoea. Next base: position 77,456 of record NZ_SZZW01000006.1, read on the forward strand.
TCATGTCGCGTCGGAGGCCGGGAAAAGCATATTTACTCCATCTACCAAAAAATGACTTTAAAAGAGCAACGTTTTCATTCTATCATGGATATCTATGCTTTCCGTGTGATAGTAAAGGATGTAGACACTTGCTATCGCGTTCTTGGCCAAATGCATAGCCTGTTTAAACCTCGTCCAGGACGTATAAAAGATTATATCGCTATACCCAAGGCGAATGGCTATCAATCGTTGCATACTTCGATGATAGGTCCGCACGGCGTTCCTATAGAGGTGCAGATTCGTACTGAAGATATGGATCAAATGGCGGAAATGGGGATTACTGCACACTGGGCATACAAACAGCTTGGTGAAAGTAGTACTACCGCACAAATTCGCGCCCAGCGCTGGTTAAGAAGCCTGATAGATCTACAGCAGAGCGCGGGTAGTTGCTTTGAATTCATTGAAAGTGTAAAATCTGATCTTTTCCCTGACGAAATTTATGTATTTACACCCGAAGGTCACATTGTAGAACTGCCGGTAGGTGCTACACCGATAGATTTTGCCTATGCGGTACATACCAATATCGGCCATACCTGCGTCGGCGCGCAAGTAGATCGTCAGCCTTATCCTCTGTCGCAGCCGCTCACTAGCGGCCAGACAGTGGGGATTATCACTGCCCCTGGTGCACGTCCTAATGCCTCCTGGCTTAACTTTGTTGTTAGCTCCAAAGCGCGCGCTAAGATTCGTCAACTACTGAAAAACCTCAAGCGCGAAGACTCTGTGAATTTAGGACGTTGTTTGCTTAGCCATGCACTCGGCGGCAGCCGTGAACTAGCAGAGATTACGCCAAATAATATCAAGCAAGAACTAGATCGTATGAAGCTCTCATCGCTAGACGAACTACTAGAGGAAATTGGTCTAGGCAATACCATGGGAATAGTAGTGGCGAAAAACCTGTTGCAATCGACCAATGCGCTGATACCGAGCGACAGCAAATGCGGAAAACTACCCATTAAAGGAGCGTATGGCATCCTAATCACCTTCGCCAAATGTTGCCATCCCATTCCAGGTGATCCAATTATGGCACACATCAGCCCTGGCAAAGGTTTATTGGTTCATCGTGAACCCTGCCTTAATATTCACGGCTACCAGAAGGAACCTGAAAAATTTCTATTAGTGGAATGGGATAAGCTTACCGATCAAGAATTTGTGACTAAAATTAAAGTCGACATGTTTAATCATCAAGGTGTGATAGCAAACCTAACGGCAGTTATCAATACTACTGGCTCCAATATTCAAAGCTTAAACACAGAAGAACTGGATAGCCGTGTTTATAGCGTGTTTATAAGTCTGACTGCATACGATCGAGTCCATTTAGCCAATATTATACGCAAAATACGCGTAATGCCTGACGTGATTAAAGTTCACCGTGACCGTAATTAGCTTATTGTATAAACCTTTAGCATTTTACTTGTATCGGGGTAACGTAAGCGCTGTTTAAACAAATGACATTATAGTCAAATCAGCTGTTCTGCGCCGAAAGTAACATTTGTGTGAAGGTAAAAATTAATCGAAACTTTGCTAGAGTAGGAAATTTTTGCTACATTGGTTGCACACTATCCCGACCTGTATTACAGTAGAAATACTATCTGTTTGATCTTAATATTATTATCTTTGTAATCGTTATGGTGCAATTGCAGTCGTAATAAGCATCTAAAGACTCCGCTTAACTTCTTTATGAAGTGCATTGGTGGCAACAAAACATACCAACATACTAGTAGTATTGGATAGAGAAAAGATTGGACAGGATACTATTGTATGTAGTAGGGCTGCGATACCATCATCGTTAGCAAAGTAAAAAGAGCAACTATATCCTAAGTAATACCTACAGCGAAGTAAAGACAGAAGTTAACTAAGGAGATATTATACAACAGGGCACGGTGAAAAAGAAATGAAAGAACGCCTACTGGATACCATTCCGGTCAGTACCCTGACTGGTGTTAGTGCCAGGCAAGTGGCAAAACTCGCTAAGCTCGGCTTACATACCATTCAAGATCTACTGCTTCACCTTCCACTACGCTACGAAGATCGTAGTAGGATCTACGCTATTAATGATCTACCACTCGGCATCTGGGCTATGGTAGAAGGCAAAATCTTACAGACTGAAGTTAACTTTGGCAATCGTCGCATGTTGATATGTCAGATTAGTGATAGCAGCGGTACACTGACTTTGCGTTTCTTTAACTTCAATCCGGGTATGAAGAATAGTCTCATACCTGGCCGTCGAATCATTGCATACGGGAAAATTAAGCGTGGCCAACGTGGCTTAGAGATCACTCATCCTGAATACAGTGTACAAAGCATACACAGCCGTGGGACTCTGAAAAAAAACCTAACACCAATTTACCCTACTACAGAAGGTGTTCGACAAAGTACGTTACGTCATCTTACCGATCAAGCCCTAGCTCTGCTCGATAGCGTACCGATTGCCGAACTGCTGCCGCAGAGTCTAGCACAGGGCATGATCAGTCTGCAAGAAGCGCTACGTACTCTGCATCGTCCACCATTAAATTTATGTCTACGGAATCTCAAAAGAGGCCGCCATCCAGCACAGTACCGACTGATTCTTGAAGAGCTATTAGCGCATACTCTCAGTGTACTTGCGGTGCGCGACGGCGTTCAGCGCTTCCAAGCACTGCCTTTAAAAATGATCCATACACTGAGTGATAAACTCCTAGCAGTGCTACCTTTCTCACCGACTAATGCGCAAAAACGAGTAGTACAAGAGATTGAGCAAGATCTGTCTAGCGATTTACCAATGATGAGGCTAGTTCAGGGCGACGTAGGTTCCGGTAAAACTCTGGTAGCGGCTCTGGTGGCGTTAAATGTTATTGCACACGGTAAACAGGTAGTACTTATGGCGCCAACCGATCTACTAGCTGAACAACACGCGAACAATTTTCATAGCTGGTTCACGCCACTCGGCATTAATGTCGGCTGTTTATCTGGCAAGCAGAAAGGAAAATCACGCCAAGCGCAGCAGGCAGCAATTGCTGATGGTCAAGTGGCGATGATAATTGGAACACACGCCCTATTTCAGGAAAAGGTGCAGTTTAACAAGCTAGCACTAGTGATTATTGATGAGCAACATCGCTTCGGTGTACATCAGAGGTTGGCTCTTTGGGAAAAAGGCGAGGAGCAAGGTTTTCACCCACATCAGTTGATTATGACCGCCACACCTATCCCACGTACCTTAGCAATGACTACTTATGCCAATCTTGATATTTCTACCATTGATGAACTTCCGCCAGGCCGTACACCAGTCACCACTGTGATGATCCCCGATAGCCGCCGTAATGAGATTATCACACGAGTACAACATGCCTGCCTAAAAGATGGTTGCCAGGCCTACTGGGTCTGTACACTGATTGAAGAATCCGGGCTGCTTGAAGCACAAGCGGCAGAAGCAAGCTGGAAAGCTCTCAAAGCTGCACTACCCACACTTAATATTGGTTTAGTGCATGGTCGCATGAAACCTGCGGAAAAACAGGTGGTAATGGCAGCATTTAAGGCTAACGAACTACAGCTTCTTGTAGCTACAACCGTCATTGAAGTAGGAGTCGATGTGCCCAATGCTAGTTTAATGATTATTGAAAATCCAGAGCGTCTCGGTCTGACGCAGCTGCATCAATTACGCGGACGCATAGGACGTGGTGCGGTGGTCTCTCACTGTGTTTTACTTTACAAAACACCTTTAAGCAAAACTGCGCAGCAGCGTCTGCAAGTGCTGAGAGATAACAACAATGGCTTTGTAATTGCCCAGCACGATCTAGAGATCCGTGGTCCTGGGCAACTTTTAGGCACTCGCCAGACCGGAAATACTGACTTCAAGGTCACGGATTTGCTGCGCGATAAGGAGATTGTTCCAGAAGTACAACGTGTAGCGCTCCATATTCATCAACACTATCCTAAGCAAGCTAAGGCATTAATCGAACGCTGGTTGCCATCAGCAGAACGTTATACGAAAGTATAATTCATCTTCTATTCCCCATCAAAGTACAAAACTATATATTGCCTTGGGAATATAAGGTGTCTAATAGACACACTCAAAGTTTATAACAAGAATTCATTAATCAACGAAGTAAATTCTCTGTACTCAAAGTAGTTTTGTCTCCATTTCTAACAACACTAAAAGTGATTAGGGAAGCGTGACTCATGACCACACAATCTATATACGGCGTCATCATTGGAGTAGTTATTAAAGAAATATAATCTCTTATTTTTTTATGCTGTATGTAATTTTAGCTTGCGATAATCATCTAAAGTAACGGTAATTTCTGCACCCAGTAACACAATACACCAGGTCCAGTAGACCCAGAGGAATAGGAGGGGGATCACCGCTATCACCCCGTAAATTAGCTGATATGAAGGGAATACCGTAACATACATAGTAAAGATTTTTTTACCTAATTCAAATAATAGACTTGCTACTAGAGCGCCGATAAGCGCATCAAACGTTGGAACACTACGAGTTGGTACAGTGTTGTAAAGCAGCCAGAAAGCGATCCAAGAAAGCAGTATAGGAAAAACCTGCAGCACCTGATCAATCAGCCCATAATAGCTACTGTCACTAATCCAGCGTAACGAAAGTAAATAGGAACTAATCGCCAGACTAGTACCCACCAGTAGTGGACCCAATGTCAGAATCATCCAATAAATAATAAAAGAGTAAATAAGAGGACGTTTTTCATGGCAGCGCCAGATGGTATTCAGCGTCGTATTGATAGAATGCATCAGCAGTAAAGAGGTGATGATAAGTCCTACCACGCCTAGTATAGTTACTCGGTGTACATTAGCGAGGAATTGATCCAGATAGAGCTGTACTACGTTGCCTGTCGCCGGGACGAAGTTAGTAAAAATAAATTTTTTTATCTGGATACTGACTTCAAAAAAGATCGGAAATGCTGATAAAAGTCCAAATATGACAGCGATTAGCGGCACTAGTGCCAACAATGAGACATAGGCCAAGTTGCCGGCCTGTATCGTCATATTGTCATCGCTGATACGCTTTGATAGTAACTTAAGCCACAGCCATAACTCATCGAAGATTAAAATCATACGGCTTGATATCATCGTTCAACAGTGATTTTCTAGCCAAGATGGGATGGTATTACTATCAGTGACAAGTATACTCTTAATGCCTATCATTTTAGCCGCTGCGATATTTTCTGCATTAGCATCGAAGATAATTGTTTGATCGGCATCATAGCCTTCTTGCTGTAAGACATGTTCAAAAATGCGGGTTTCCGGTTTACGCATGCCCAGCGTTTGCGACAGATAAATAGTGTCCACCGACGCGCGTACTTCCGGATATTGAGTTGACCAGCATTCGGTATGTAGTTTATTGGTGTTAAAAAGAATTACCACACGGTGGCCATCAATGCGTAACTGATTCATTAATATCAGTGTATCGGTCTGCGCCCCTATAAATGCTGCCTGCCAGCCCACTACAAACTGTTCGTAGCTCAGAGTGATATCTAATTGTTCACATAACTCAGCTGCAAAATGTTCGTTGCTGATTTCGCCGCGCTCATACTTTTTAAATGCCTCATCCCTGTGGAAGCGGCTCTGCAACAGCGCTAGAGGTACGCTTCCCAAGTTACTCCAGACACCTAGAATACGGTTAAAATCTATGTTAATAATCACATTGTCTAAATCAAAAATATATAACATGGCAATAATCCTCTAGTTCCCTAGATTATTCACTCTTCTAGCGGCAAAATAGTGTCAGAATAAACTCAATCATAATGATAGCAAAAGATAAAAAAAAACTATTAAAATAGAGATTTTTAGTACTTAACGCATTGCTGTTTTCAACAATGCAATTGCGTAGTACGCTTTTGCGTGTATTCATCATTTGAATGATGTTTATGGAAAAGATGTACCAGGAGCATGAAGTAAATTTTTACTGTTAGACAGTGCAAATCCCTTCCGAATAGGAAACTGTAAATACGAAAATTTATTTTTCACAGACTTTTGCACTATAACTTAGGAATGATTTTCCGTGCTCCTTGAGATTACAAAGAGATAATACGGTGTGAACAACTTAATTAAGAAATGCACCTGGAGGTACATATCTTGTTGATATGCTAGTCTCAAACTATAGAGGGAATGATCTTTTACCCTAAATTATTAGATGATATTACATTAGTATACACGGCAAAGTTACGAACGAATATCTACACTACCTGGGTAACTAACTTGTGTAATGATAGTGATGTTACATCAGGCAAATTTTAGCTCACAACTCAACTCTGTCTCCGATATTAGCAACAGTACGCTATTGTGTTAGGGCTAAGCGGATACTTAATAAATACGATTACATTTTTTATTTGAAGGGTATTTCACAAGCAGAAGAGATTTGACTGCACATAGTGCAGTGCATGAATACAATTAGGTGTATACAAAGAAGGATACCTAAAAAACTACGCTTTTTTAGCACACTTGATTAGTGCAGACAGCTAATAATGGAAAAGGGTTCACACAGTATTAATTTAGCCTTATTTCTAAAATTTAGAACAGTGTTCACCTTGTAATGCATTACTTAGCAAAAGGCAAAAATAGCAGCCACATCACGGCTAAAGCATGCATGTCAACATCGGTTAGTTGATGAAAATATTAGTTAGACTAAAAGATTCCAGACGTCGCAGTCTCTCATTACGACTATAATAACCATTTCTAGGAGAGTTGAGTATGTCAGCTGAACACGTTCTCTCGAAGATGAAAGAGCACAAAATTAAGTTTATTGACCTTCGTTTTACTGATACCAAAGGCAAAGAACAACACGTTACTATTCCTGCCAACCAAGTTAACGCTGATTTCTTTGAAGAAGGTAAAATGTTTGATGGATCTTCAATCGCTGGCTGGAAAGGCATTAACGAATCAGACATGGTGCTGATGCCAGACACTACCACTGCGGTGCTGGATCCTTTTTTCGAAGAATCGACGCTAATAATCCGCTGTGACATCTTTGAGCCAAGCACTATGCAAGGTTACGATCGTGATCCACGTTCTATTTCTAAGCGTGCTGAAGAGTATCTGAGTACTTCGGGTATTGCAGACACAGTGGTGTTTGGACCCGAGCCGGAGTTCTTCCTATTTGATGACATTCGTTTTAGTTCTTCTATTTTTGGTTCATATGTCGTCATCGACGATATCGAAGCAGCGTGGAACACAGGCAAAGAGTACCCAGGTGGTAATAAAGGCCACCGTCCTGCCCTGAAAGGAGGATACTTCCCAGTTCCGCCGGTTGACTCCTCGCAGAATATGCGTTCCGCCATGTGTCTATCTATGGAGCAGATGGGCCTAGTTGTTGAAGCACATCACCATGAAGTAGCGACAGCTGGTCAGAATGAAGTGGCAACACGGTTTAACACTATGACTAAAAAAGCTGACGAAATTCAAATTTATAAATATGTGGTACATAACATAGCGCACGCTTACGGTAAAACTGCGACTTTTATGCCAAAGCCTATATTGGGCGATAACGGTTCGGGAATGCACTGCCATATATCGCTTTCTAAAGACAGTGTAAACTTGTTTGCAGGAGATAAATATGGAGGTCTATCCGAAACCGCGCTATTCTACATTGGCGGCATTATTAGTCACGCAAAAGCGATTAACGCTTTAGCAAATCCAACCACCAATTCCTACAAGCGTCTAGTGCCTGGTTACGAAGCGCCTGTTATACTGGCTTATTCTGCCCGTAACCGCTCTGCCTCCATCCGTATCCCCGTTGTCGCTAGTCCAAAAGCACGTCGTATTGAAGTACGCTTTCCCGATCCGTCTGCTAATCCGTATCTAGCTTTCACTGCCCTACTAATGGCGGGTCTTGATGGTATAATAAACAAAATCCACCCTGGCGATGCGATGGATAAGAACCTGTACGACCTGTCACCAAAAGAAGAATTAGAAATTCCAAAAATTGCCGTTTCGTTAGAAGAAGCTCTAAACGCCCTGAATAAAGATCGTTTGTTCTTGGTGCGTGGTGGTGTGTTTACTGATGACGCTATCGATGCTTACATTGAACTGCGTAAAGCAGAAAATAACCGAGTTTGTATGACACCGCACCCGGTTGAATTTGAACTGTACTATAGTGTTTAATCTTTATTCGGCTCAAGTCCTTTACTACATAAAACATAAAATTATAACCAATATCCTACTAAGGATATGAAATACAACGAAACAGTGTAATATGCAGAAAATTTCTTGATGGTAGACACTTTGGCCCATATCTTTATGGGCTTTTTCTGCTTCAAATTTAATTCTGTCACTATCTAAAACTAGACTATAGCTCAGAGGAATATTGTATGGCAACGTGCCATCCGCTATAAAAGTGGAGAAAAGCTCAACTATCTGATTTATTATATCAACTTATTTATTGATAGATAAATATCTAATGCTCCACAATACCAATCTGGCAGCGAAGCAATTATTATCGCAGAACTGGCGCTACTTGTACGCTACAATGGCCGCTTCTGTACCTTAAGCCTCCTAATCTGTTGCTGAAAAACTATTATATCTAATCAATTATTGAGCAATCGACCGTCTGCTTCATGTCGTGTACCACCTACTAAGCTAGTAACCACATAGCATGAATATTACGCAGAGAATTTATCCATCAAGTCGCTGAAAGAGTAGTTAAGTTAGTTATGTATAAAGCTGTTGAAAAAAAAATCTTGTTAGAATGCGATTACTATCTCAGTTATACCGGAGATACTGCATAATTCTGAGTAAATTGAACACCATTCTTCTAACAATGTACTTCATACGCGCTACCGACTCGTTGCATTTATCAAATTAAAAATGATGGCTTTGGCATTCGATCCTATTTACGCGATACGCTTATTTATCTAATGAGCACAGGATATGCGATGGTGGCACTGCTCTAGTCATCTCTATTTCCCACAGTCCTAATCAACCAGTCTTTTAGAAAAAATAAACTTCACAGGTGGACTAAAAACATACAACATTTTCAATTTATCTGCCTATTCACCAGTGAGGTTTCTATGCAACGAGGGAGAGTCTGGATCGTCGATGACGATAGCTCCATCCGCTGGGTGCTTGAACGTGCGCTTATTGGAGCCGGTTTAAGTTGTGCCACTTTAGAGAGCGGTGATGAAGTACTGAACGCGCTCTTGACCACAACCCCAGATGTTTTGTTGTCAGATAATTGCATGCTAGGTACAAATGGCCTAACGCTACTAAAACAGATCAAGCAGAGTCATCCAATGATCCCTGTCATCATTATGACAGCACACTTTGATCTAGATGCAGCAGTTGGTGCTTACCAACAAGGGGCGTTTGACCATCTGCCTAAACCTTTTAAGATTGATGAAGCCGTAGCTTTAGTCGAACGTGCCATCAATCACTATCAGGAGCAGCAGCAACCACGTAATCATCCGCTTAGTAAATATACTACCACTGATATCATTGGTGAAGCACCTGCAATGCAGGATATGTTTCGTATTATCGGCCGTTTGTCACGATCGTCGATTAGCGTGCTGATCAACGGGGAATCCGGCACCGGTAAAGATCTAGTCGCACATGCGTTGCATCGCTACAGTCCCCGCAATAAAGCACCATTTATTGCACTGAATATGGCAGCAATTCCCAAAGATCTAATCGAGTCCGAGCTTTTTGGCCATGAAAAAGGCGCGTTTACTGGTGCTAACCAAATTCGACAAGGTCGCTTTGAACAGGCTGACGGTGGTACGCTTTTCTTAGATGAAATTGGTGATATGCCACTTGACATGCAGACACGCTTGCTGCGTGTTTTGTCTGACGGTCAATTTTATCGTGTTGGTGGCTATGCGCCAGTGAAAGTCGATGTACGTATTATCGCGGCTACTCACCAAAATTTGGAGCTATGTGTACAGGAAAGCAAGTTTCGCGAAGATCTTTTCCATCGGTTGAATGTGATTCGCATACATCTGCCACCCCTGCGTGAACGTCGTGAGGATATTCCTTGCCTAGCTCATTATTTTTTACAGATGGCAGCATGTGAGCTAGGTGTTGAAGCGAAAATTCTTCATCCTGAAACAGAAGCGGCGCTGACATCTCTCTACTGGTCAGGTAACGTGCGCCAGCTAAAGAATACCTGTCGTTGGCTGACGGTCATGGCAGTAGGTCAAGAAATACTGATCCAGGATCTGCCTTCCAAGATGTTCGAGTCTAGCACTTTGGAAAATTCAGTTCAATCTATACCGGACAGCTGGGAAACCCAGCTAGCACAGTGGGCTAATCATGCACTGTGCTGCGGGCAGAAAAATCTTCTTTTTGAAGTACAGCCAAAAATGGAACGTACCTTGTTGACCACCGCACTACACTATACACAAGGGCATAAGCAGGAAGCTGCAAGGCTACTAGGTTGGGGCCGTAATACATTAACGCGCAAACTTAAAGAACTTGGTATGGAATAATTAATGAGGAGAAATCAGGTTATTATTTAATAACTTATTGCTGTACCCTAATTTACACCACGGTGCTGTTAAGCAGTATGCAGGTGAGTTTAAGAGAAAAAACAATTTACCAATTCTATTTATGCATAATTTTGCACAATGTGGATGATATTACTAACGCACCGTAACTACCTTGTAAAAGGAACCGACTTTTTTTAACTACTCATTTAAAAGTGTGTGAAAAGCAAAGTATTTTGCCCTAGTATGGCGTGGATAGTGTAAATTACTCGCAAATGAAATGTGCAATAATTCATACTCTTCTAGTTCGCACTATCCACCACGCCTACTATGATACTATCCGAACATTCTTTGTTCGTTTTAAAAACTTAATGTGAAAATGACTGCTAGTGCTGCGTTTATAACTTTGCATCGCAGATAAGAGTCGTCAGGTAGTGCGAACAGTGCCAGAGTAACTTCTTTCTAGTTCCTCCCACTGTGGGTCATAATACTAACGAGCAGAGTAGTATATACTTTTTGTGGTGAGCATACATCACACTCTTTTTTATAAAAGAGTATCTTTAAATAACTTGTATTAACGTACAAAATCTATGCTGTTTAAATGAACTGTTGGTATAAAAATACGCATTACAAATAGAATCTTGTTTTTTATTAAAAAATGATAATATGGAAGATATTGTAGTAATAATTATAGCTGGACACTATTAGCTTTATCTATATACTTCGTAACAGGCATCATATTTTTAGTTCTTTTTAGTTTAAAAAATTTAGGGTGATCCACGTTTGCCAACTTCTAAGATAATTTATATCCGTATCCGTCCTCACTTAGATTAAGTAAGCAATATGGCAACAGACACAACCCATCACTGCCCAATTATCACATTTAAACTATGAAATAATAGTTTTTGTTTTTAAAAAAGTGCTCACAATAAAATTTTTTCTCGTGAAAATTGTTTATACCTTATAAAATGCCAGAGATAGAATTTGTCGGGTACCATGGCACCATATTGCATGTAATCAGCATTAGTTCTTAAACCTTTTCGGGGTTCACCTTTGTCTGAAATAAATTATAACTTTACTCATTTTATTCTTAGTGCGATCGATATACGCCAGTTACCTGCAGATACTGGGATTGAGGTAGCTTTTACTGGACATTCGAACGCAGGAAAATCCAGTGCACTAAATACGCTGACAAAACAAAAAAAACTAGCTCGTACTAGTAAAATTCCAGGATGTACACGGTTAATCAATCTGTTCGAAGTAGCTGAAGATAAGCGTATAGCAGATTTACCAGGTTATGGTTATGCTGCAGTACCAAAAGAAACAAAAAAGAAATGGCAGAGCTTAGTAAGAGCGTATTTGCAAAAACGCAAGGCTCTAAAAGGCTTAGTAGTATTAATGGACATTCGCCACCCACTTAAAGATATTGATCAACAGATGATCCAGTGGGCAGGGGAGAGCCAGATACCAGTGTTAGTGCTGTTGACTAAAGCGGATAAGGTCTCGTTGAGGAGACGTCACTCACAACTCAATATAGTGCGCGAAGCTTCTCTGGCTTTTATAGGCGATGTGCAAGTAGAAATTTTCTCGTCACTAAAAAAAAATATAGGCGTAGATAAATTATCTCAAAAATTAGACTCTTGGTTCATGGGAAAGGGTACAAATACACTATTAATCTAATAAGATCCGCTCGCGTTTTACCAAATGAACTCAATAATCCACAAGACAATCATCTCAATATGTTTTCTTTATCTCCCATCATCATTGATTGTCAGAATCCCAAAGGGTTATTCTGGTTAATGTTTATCAACAGCCATAATTTTTATATTCAAAGATTGAAAAGTGTCTGACTATACTAATTTTTAGTAAATAGCTCCTCTAATTAACTACATTGGTTAAAGAAACTTTAGCTTATTTTATCTCAGTTCTCAACAGGTTCAACGTTGGACGCACCGCCTCTGAGAGACGTCCGTTAATGTGCCTGATCCCAATTTTCCCCAATACCGATTTCCACCTTAAGAGGAACATCTAGTATTATGCTACCCTCCATTAATTCACGGATCTTCTGACTAGCATACACAACTATATCGCTACGTACCTCAAATACGAGCTCATCGTGAACCTGCATAATCATCCTTATGGTCTTATTACTACTATTCTGTTGTTGTATCCATCTGTCTATTGCGATCATAGCGCGCTTGACGATGTCTGCCGCAGTCCCCTGCATTGGTGCGTTAATTGCTGCTCGCTCCGCTGTTTTACGGAGTACAGCGTTGCTAGATTTGATATTGGGTAGCCATAAACGACGCCCAAAAAGAGTTTCTACATAACCTTGTCTAACCGCTTGCTCACGAGTTTCTTTCATGTAGCGTAATACATTGGGATAACGCTTAAAATAGAGATCCATGTATTTTTTCGCTTCATAGGAGCTAATGTTCAATTGGCGTGATAAACCGAACGCGCTCATACCATATATCAGACCAAAGTTAATTGCTTTGGCACTACGGCGTTGCTCAACACTGACTCTACTTAGCACAACACCAAAAACTTCGGCGGCAGTAGAGCGATGAATATCTTGACCATATGCGAAAGCATCTTGCAGACCTTTATCTTGGGAGAGGTGTGCCATGATACGTAGTTCAATTTGTGAGTAGTCTGCTGCCAATATACAGTGACCTTTCTCAGCAATAAATGCCTGCCGTATACGTCGACCTTGCTCATCGCGAACTGGAATGTTCTGTAGGTTTGGATCCGTTGATGAAAGACGCCCAGTTGTAGTAACAGCTTGATGATAAGAGGTATGCACGCGGCCAGTTAGCCGATTGATCATCTTTGGTAATTTATCTGTATAAGTTGATTTAAGCTTCAACAAACCACGATGTTCTAAAATTACTTTTGGCAATTGATAGTCGAGCGCTAGCTCCGCCAATACTGCTTCGTTAGTAGATGGAACACCGCCACGTGTTTTTTTAGTAGGCCTCATGCCCTGATTTTCAAAAAAGATTTTTTGCAGTTGTTTAGTAGACGCAAGATTAAAAGGTTTTCCCACTAATTCATGTGCCTGCTGTTCCAACTCCGTCAATCTCATCGTTAGTTCTTTTGAATACTGTTCCAGAGAAACCGGTTCAATGAGTACGCCATTGCGCTCAATGCGAGAGAGTACGGTCAACAGAGGCATATCAATCTCTTCAAACACTGTTTTCTGACATGTCTCCTTTCTTAATTCAGGCCATATTTTTAAATGTAACTGAAGTGTGATATCTGCTTCTTCTGTTGCATAATACGCCGCTTTCTCCAGAGTTATTTGGTTAAAGGTCAGCTGATTTTTACCCTTGCCAGCGATATCTTCGAAGGTCACTGCTTTACGATTAAGCCAACGTCTTGCCAAGCAGGCCATATCATACTTACAGTCGACGCTGTTGAGAAGGTAAGATTCTAGCATAGTATCGAACTTAATACCGCCTAGTTCAATATCGTAATTCTTCAGTACACCATAATTAGACTTCATGTTCTGACCTACTTTCTTGACGTTGTTATTTTCAAAAATAGGCTTGAGTTGAGCTAGCACATTACGACGATTTAACTGTTTCTGGGCATCAGGATAGTCATGTCCTACTGGTAAGTAAGCAGCCTCGCCTGGTGCTATGGCGAGCGCAATTCCAATAATGTTAGTACTAAATATATCGAGGGAATCAGTCTGAAGCTTAAAAGCAAATAGATCGCTATTTTTTACCTTTTCTAACCATAAATCGAATGTTTTTTGGTCAAGGATAATCATATTCTTATCAGAAGGGATCACGCTGTTGGCTTGCGGTTTCATTGAAGTGTCCACTATTAGTGGACACTTCTCTTTCAGGTTATTCTTTTTCCTCTTTAGCCATTTCTCTTCCTCTAAGTCAGATAGCCAATGTTTAAATTCATAATAGCTAAATAATTTCTGCAGCATTGCTATGTCTGGCTTATTCACTGTCAATTCGCTACAGGTTAGATTTAATTCAACATTAGTTTTAATAGTGATGAGTTGGTAGGAGAGAAATGCTATTTTTCGATTTTTTTCTAGCTTGGCTGCCATGGTTCTTGCACCGCGTAAAGAGAGATTGGCTACCTTATCGAGATTATCGTAAATTGACTGTATACCTCCTAATTCTTGTAGCAATACAAGCGCGGTTTTTTTACCAATACCAGGAATACCCGGAATATTATCAGAACTGTCCCCTACTATTGTGAGAAAGTCGATGATCAATGAGGGTACTACACCATATTTTTTCTTAACCTCTGAGGGACCTAAGATCTCCTTAGTCATGGTATTCATTAAGGTAATATTCTGAGTGACTAACTGCGCCATATCTTTATCCCCAGTGCTGATAAGTACGGAACGGCCCTCTTTTTCTGCTTGACGCGCCAGCGTACCGATCACATCATCCGCCTCAACTCCACTTACCGTCACAAGAGGTAACCCCATCGCTTTTATCATCTGATGCAAAGGTGCTATCTGAACACGTAAATTATCAGGCATTGGTGGACGATGTACTTTATAGGCTTTAAAAAGCTCACTCCTGAAACTTTTGCCTTTGGCATCAAATACCACTGCAAAATGGCTTGGGTTATATTGCATTAATATGTTTTTTAACATATTGACTACGCCATATATGGCACCGGTAGGTTCATCTAAGCTGTTGGTAAGAGGTGGAAACGCATAATAAGCGCGGTAAAGGTAGGATGAACCATCGACTAAGATGAGAGGATTTTCTAAAATTTGCACCATAAACCTAGATAATCTCTATTGCTATGGATGAAACTGCGGGGATTCACAGCTTTTTCAAAAAAACATTGAGGGCAATTGTACTACAATAACATTTCTTTTCTTTTTTTCAATCTTAAATTTTACGGCTTTTCTGTAGAGAACTTTGCACATAACGTTCAGAAATATTTTTTAAAAAAAGAAAATATATCAAAAATTTATTTTTTTATCATTAAATGATATTGCTGTCCTCTCACAGAGAGGTTGTAGATCGTATAGATCTGAAATCAGGAAGAAAGCAAATTAATTACTATGCTAAGTGATTTTACACACAAAAAAGAAGTCTATATATCGATGTTTATAGATAAGTCTTACTTTTATTACTTTTTGCTGACTAGAAACTTTGTTATATTAGCGTATTCAGCAATAAAGTTTTCCATAGAGCTACTGTCAATACCTCCATTATTTATCATATATTTACCGTTAATAAACATCACAGGCACGCCAGGCAAATCGACGTCTGACGCAGCTTTTTTCTGCTGTTCCACTAGTGCCTTCACGGCAAAACTATTCCAAGCAGCATCATATTCTTGAGATGAGATGTATGATGCATTAATAAAAGCTGATTTTAAGCTAGCCGCATCAGTGATAGTATGTGTTTTCTGGATACCGTCAAATAGAGATGCGGTCACTTTATCTTCTACGCCTAGTGCCATGGCAACCGCCCATGCACGCGTCACAACCGGACCAAAATCTCCGCCAAGGAAATCGACATGGTATTTAGTTATTTTCGTATTAGTAGGTAAATTATTCTTGACTGCGTCGCTAATGTGGTAAAGACAATCAAATTGATAGCAATGTGGGCAAAAAAAGGAAAAAAACTCTAGCACCTGCGGCTCGTTAGTAACAGCTTGTGGTAAGCTAACATATTGCTGACCATCAGTAAATTGTGTAGCAGTAGCACTGAATGACAATATTATGCTAGCCAGTGCAACCCAAATTTTCTTCATTATAAAGTATTCTCCTAACTTCATTTAAAATTGCAGGATCAGCTATAGTGACTACTTTTTAGTAAATTACAAAAGCGTTATCCTTGTAATTCTTTAATAACATTTCTTACTAAATTTGTACGCCTATACGGATAGGCGCAGATCAACTTTTGAGATCAAAAGAAAGACTATAGGAATACATCCTGTAGCCCTGCTGAGTCTTACTAGCTACTACTTCGGTTAAAAGTTTATTAATCACTTGCAGAAGCACTGTCTCTCAGCCATCCATATAAAAAAAGTATTTACTAGATACCAATTCAGTATACGACTAATGCAGATATAGATCTATCATTCATATAGATTATAGAAATTTATGAAAGGTTGTGTACGTCTAATCGAATGTATCATTAGCCATTCACTCCAGTTGTTTATTATGGTGCATGCTTTTACTAGCTGTTACAGCTTAACAGATATTAAAGACAGTAAGAATCAGTATATGTATTTATAAAATATTCTTCTTTTTCAATCAATCGATATAACAAATAGCACTTATTTGCATGCTAAGGTACGAAATGATATTTCCCTATTCTAATTAAGATTTTAGTAATGTAGAAATGAAATAATTTCGTGATATAGTGATATTATTAGATACAATTTAATCTATAGAATTAATGTGGCTGACTTAATTATTTCTAATAGATATTAGGCATTTTTAAAATTATTGTTGTCATCTTATCCTTACAACCCTCAGAAGGAGAGTAAGATTTAACAAGAAATATAACTATAACTAAAAAATAATTATAGCTAATATCAACAGCTTAATTAATGTTAGATCATGTATAAAATGTTCTTTTTTTTTGAAAAAATCACTATTCTGCTCAGCGGTGCTATAGCTTATAAATATCTAACTGTATTTTTTACTTCCCTGAGCCTAGGGATTTACTGAAAACATTACTGCTAAATTTTATTAATTTGTAAGGTACAAATTTAACTAGCCGTATTAAACTCAACTAATAAGGGATTATGGTCGGATGCTTGAGTTACTAGAACCGATGCATTATTAACGCTGATATCGCGATAGAAAACGAAGTCGAGTGGAAGACCAAACATTTTACGCCGGTGATCGTGGATAAATCTTACTTCTTTTATAGCCATTTCACTCATAAATCGATAAAGAACATGAATACGATGACGATTCCATGCATTGAAATCCCCCGCCATAATGACCGGTCCCTTATGATGTAGAATTTGCTCACCAATGGGACCTAGCTGTTTGCTATAAACATCAATTCCTAGGCTGAAATTTATTGCATGGATATTTACCACCATCAACATCGCACCAGTTGGTAATGTATAAGCTGTGACCAGTGCAGATTTAGCCAAACGTAACAGAGGTTCCCGCTCGCGAAGAGGGTAACAGTATACAGGATATGCCGATGCAAGTGTCATGACTCCAGAAGGATGCTGTGGAAGTACAAAAGCGGGCACCTGATCAGCTGTAAGGTAATTACTAGTCGCAAAATGTACTAATTCAGGTGTAGTCTGCGCTTCCTGTAAAAGCATAAGGTGCGCATCTTTTCCGAACCCCTGCAATACAGACATCCAGTCAGAGCGCTGCTGTTTGAATATATTCCATATCAATACCTTTAGATTATTAGCATTTGATATCACCGACTCTTTAGGTAATAGCGCCTTACGGAGATGTAACATCGCACTCGGTGGAAAGATTTGCTCTACTGGTTGTCCAGCGACATATCTCACTGCATAAGTTTTTTTTTGCACTCTTTGACTCAATGTTTTTAGCAGCTGTTGTAACTTATAAAGATTTTTAGTTTGGATTTCAATTTCTTGATGTAAAGGATAAGCCTTAACTTCAATAAGCCAGGGCTTATCCTTTTAGTGGGTACATATAAAGGAGGGTGGCGGTGCGGACGGGACTCGAACCCGCGACCCCCGGCGTGACAGGCCGGTATTCTAACCGACTGAACTACCGCACCACCGAACACGATATCGCGTAAGATTATGACTAATAACG
>NZ_SZZW01000007.1 GCF_009829915.1 Pantoea sp. Nvir
GCTTTTATTCTTCAGAGTCAATCTCTTTTTTCAGAGATTTTCTCCGGGTTACTTAGCTGCTAAGTCTCCTGAATATCATACTCCGTTAGCTTTCGCGAGTGTCAGTAAAAATGCATTATAGGAAGTTTTTTAGCAGATAAGCACTAACTTTAAATTAATTTCTGAAAAAACATATTTCCAAATCATCAAACTAAACTACCACTTTTTCCAGAGATGGAAACCCATAATGTTTTAGAGTAGGCGATAATTGCAGAACCTTACTATTCAATTCTGTACAAAACGCACAGTTTATGTGAGAAGATTGTACACTAGGTATTTCATGTTCCAATAACCACGCTGTTCGGCGAGCAATTGCTGTTCCAGAATCTATCAGATATGTGCCTTTAGGCAGTACTTGCTGTAACTCTTGGCGTAGTAGGGGAAAATGAGTACAACCCAATATAGCTGTGTCAGGAGGTTCTCTCATGAGTAACCAAGGCTGAATGACGCGCCTGACATCATGTAAGGAAATGGTCTGACCATGGAGCTTTTCTTCCGCTAATTTCACTAGTTCTGCTGAGCCCAGCATTACAATCTGACAGGAAGTAGCAAACTGTGATACTAAATGATGTATATAAGAACGCTGCACTGTTGCACGGGTTGCTAGCAACCCTACAACCCCATTACGAGTTAGGCGTACTGCAGGCTTAATTGCCGGCACCACTCCTATAACAGGAAAATCGAAGTGCGTACGAAGCGCCGGTAAGGAAACTGTACTTGCAGTATTACAAGCTATAATACAAAGTGAAATCGAATAACGTCTAGCGATCGCGCCAACAACGATGTGAACAACGCGTTCAATAATATACTCTTCGCTCTTTTCACCATATGGAAAACCTACATTGTCAAATGCATAGATATAACACAGATCCGGCAGTCGTTGTCTGACCTCATCATACACAGAGAGACCGCCTACTCCAGAATCAAACACTAGCACAGTAGGACGCGAGTTAGATGTAACTAACTTTGACGTAATGTTCCCTTTCTGGAGTTTTGTTGTCATTTATTATCTCATAGATTTTATTAAACAGGTTATAATTCTATCCACCGAAAATAGCAGATGCAACGCATCTGAATACAAGAACGAGATTTCACAATTTACATTGTCCACTTTTATGAGAAAGCTAGAATAGCTATTTTAATTATATTAAAGCAACCGCCATAGATAATAGTACGTAGTCTATGAGTCGAAACTTATAAAGTTATAAGTTGTCTTATATGGCTAATATTTCTTTCTATTGAAAGAATACAGTTATCCGTCGGTAACTTATATTAAGAGTATCAACGTAATCATATGAAATATGCTCGCTCAACAGAGCAATCATCGAAAGGATGCTATCGGCTACACCCCTTTGTAAAGTATTCTTTATTTAAACGGTATCAATAGGTCACTAAATTGTAATCAATATATATTTGTAATCAATATATATAAAGTAGATACTGTGCGCATCGTCATTATTAAATAGATATCGTGCTTAAAACGTGGTCCGGTATCCTTAATCTGAATGTAAAAACAACGCGCATTTCTCTGATAGCTATTGTATGGTCAAGACCGTTATATTATTATATAGCCATAGTGCTTTTATTATAGCCCACTAAAGTTAGCTAAAGTATCACTAATAGCTTAATCATATTTATCATGTCGCTCAACATCTAGAGCAATTTTATAAGTTTTACTATCGAAAGCAGTAACCTAACTAAGTGTGAAGGATGGAAAATTCCTCTTGGCAATTCTGCAAATAAATAATGTTAATAAGATAACCATTTCAAAAGGCAGGCGACTCTGCACCAAACACGATAAAGAAACAAGAATTTTTATTCTCCATAAAAATTCAAAAAATAAAAAAGAATGCTGAAAAGACAAAATTCATATAACATGTTTGATCTTCTTTAGACTAAGAATTATAGCTATAGAAGCCTTCCTATATCATTCTATGACTATATCCACTATCCACTAATTTCTGAAAAGAAATTCTTTATTGCTATTTATTCGTTCCAAAAGTATACTATTTTTAGCGCCTGAGGCAAAGATGTGTAGTTCTCCACTTAGTCATTGCTTAATACGTGTTGAGTTTCACCTTTGTCACAATGAAGAAGATCTATATCATATCATCATATTCAATCATAAGATCACGCCAGCCAATTGATTAATACTCTGATACCGAAAATGACCGGGTGATACATAATAGACATGTATTGCTTCATAAGTTGTTTTAAATGAACTATCTTTTAATCCTAACAGGCAAGATAGTTATCTCACTCTTTTATCATAGCAAGGCTAGAAACCGAGTGGATTAAAGAAGCTAGGTGGTCGCTGTGAAATGCATTATAAGCATAGAGTTATTCAATGCAACTAGTAGGTAGGCGCGGCATAAAAACTAAAATCTATTTCCATAAATATTCTATAGATGAACGATTATTGGTAACGGGTTGTGAAATAATTTATCGCCAAATGGAAATAGTTTTACTTAGCCCAATACAGAAGATGAATATTCAGATGGTAGAGTGGGGTTAGTTAGATATATCTAAAAAAGATCGTGTAGCGATCTGTTAGAACTATACAGCGGTAATGTAAAATGTAAATTTCTAGCTAGCGCTTACGAATGATTTCAGTCGCTAATATGTGAATGAAATATAGAAAGCATCTGTAAAGACTGCACTTACATACGCATTCAAAGTTCAATATTACAGTCAACTAGATTGATAACTTGAAGATTATAAGCATGGCAGCGATAGAGTTGATCAAACCTATAAAAGACGTGAGCAAATTTAAAATTTTGCAAGAAAAATATCTGAAAAACTATAAATATGAAACGTTCATTGTTGATCCGTTATGAAGTGAGCTAGATGAAGATACAGTAAAGACTACGCAAGATTTCAGCACGCTCTATACCTCATCTCTCCTATAATTCGAGATACTATACCAAAAACCTACAAAATCCCATATAAATTTACATCTTTTCCTGTTTTGAACTGTTCAATCACTCTCCCTCTACACGGAGGTGGAGTATGGTTAATGCTTAAAAATGAAAATAGTTGACTAATAGCCACCCGCCCATAAACACGAATAATCTAATCTAGCTAGATTAGAAAGTTGGTTATTTTTTTGTTTTTTATTCTATACAAAGAGTATCAACAGGGTAAGGTTAGCTAACTTACAAAGTTAGTAGTACACTTTTTTAAAAAACTATATTAAGTTAATAGAACTTATAATGGTTTAATTATTAAATTTTTCTATAGAAAATTTTAAGTTCTTCTGCTCACGCTGACACCAGCGATAAGCCCCTTTAGCGATCATACGCAATTGTAACACTAAACGATCCTCAAGATTGTTGCTACGTTGATCATCAATATCGATATCCAGAGCTTCTGCGCCCGCATTAAAAACAATCGTCACCATTGCTTCTGCCTGTGCTTCGATAAAGCTACGTGGCATACGACTTTCCACTTCAATGTAATCTGCTAGCTCAGTGATGAAATGCTGAATTTCACGAGCTACTGCGGCGCGAAAAGCCGTAGAAGTGCCAGAACGCTCACGTAAAAGCAGGCGAAACGAGTTAGGATTATTGCCAATAAATTCCATAAAGGTAGATACAGAGGTTTTAATGATACTACCACCTTTGGCGATACGCTGACGCGCCTGACGCATTAGCTGACGCAGCATCAGCCCACTCTCATCAACCATTGTTAGACCAAGTTCGTCAACGTCCTTAAAATGACGATAAAAAGAAGTAGGTGCGATCCCTGCTTCCCTGGCAACCTCACGCAAACTTAAGCTGGAGAAGCTATGTTCAGCACTGAGTTGGCTAAATGCCGCTTCTACCAGAGTACGTCTTGTACGCTCTTTTTGTTGCGATCTAACGCCCATTCTATTTGCCTTGTGACAATTTGAAGAGGCACTATAACAAAATTTTCGGTATACATCAGGACAAAGTTACAACTAACTATGAACATCACACTTTATAAAACTGGGGAAGAGCTTATTTGTTAAAATTTAATATGGTCAGTTAGATCTGATCTTTTTTAAGATATATTTAATATCAATAGAATATGTTTTTTCATTTGAACATCTTACGAGTACACTACTGTATTCTTCTTCTACGGATTAGAAGAAGAAGAAACTTCTATGGTCTTTGGAAAGTAGAAAATAATGTTTAGAGATTATTTTAATAATAAATCAACGACATGCAATATATACAGTATGTAATATAATGTCATTCTCTTCCCGGTACTTCACTAGGTAATCAACCGTATCATGAAATTTTACCAGACCTAATTTGTTTATCGGACTTGATTGATGCGCTTATTGAGCATAAGATCTCACCATAGAGAATGATTCTCATAGGTTCAATGATACTAAAAGATACTAAAATTATACAATCGAACGCGATATTCATAAGTACTAGCTTAGCGGCTAGTTTTTATTTTTAGAAAATATCGGCGTATATATATCTTTTATATTCTACTGAATATAAAAGATATATATACGCTTCCTTCGAGTAGCAACGATAGCACTGAGTAAGGTGTCCTATTCTATAGGACACCTTACTCAATTTAAACACTCGGTATGAATTAACTGTCTAAATGAATGTGATCAATTTAAAAAATCTGCCCCCAATGGGAGAAACTAAATTTCAGAAATTTACTGCTTTATCAAACAGATGGAAAGGACTATTGACATTGATCAATTCATTATAATGAAGAAAAAATGCGGGATATATCATTATCTCCACCTCCTGCTGTGCTTCTTCCTGACTATAAAATTCCTTAATATAAAAACATACTTTCAAAGTATCAAAGTATTAGTATTTTACATATCATAGTTTATATCAACGAAGAGCCGGAATGTTTATATTACAGAATTGGTAAAAAAGCAGTTTTTCCCTCTCTCATAGAGATACTCTCTATCTATCGATCCTTAAATCATCTGTCAAGTTACAGCAAGCTTTGCCAGATATTAGCTAAGTACAAAAGTAATTTCATATCTTTTTAAGTACAGTGAAATGATTAAATATTAGAATCAGCCTAAGCAAAAATATTAGTTTTATTGCAAATGGCAACGGCAAGTTTACGCATAGCTAGTTGAGAAAATAGACTGCAGTTGCGATGTACGTTTACACCATAAATTATTCTCACTTTCTATTAAAGTAGGCGATACTTTCTGTATCAGAAAGTCACATATTGACAAATGATGAAATTGACATTCAATGTGGTAAGATTATCCTTGGATAGGATCGACCACCTTCAGCCTGCGTGCCACATCAATTTATACCGCGAAAGATATCAAACGTACTTGTAACAGCTATATCGTAGTCCCTACAGCTAATATAGCGCAATAGATACATGTTAATAACATCAAAGACTAACAATATCATCCTAAAGACTAAACTTTTAATGAATCGCCTATAAAAATAGCATAATATTATGGCGCTAGACGCTTTTCCGCTTCAGTAATAGCGAAGGCTACTTGCTGAGGTGCAACACCACCTCTAACGTTACGTTTCTCTAAGCAAGATCGCAGAGCTAAAATATCATAAACATCTTCTTCAATCACTACACTGAACTGCTTCAGTTGCGCCAGCGACAGTTCTTCTAGCACCACACCGTGCTTCATCGCTTCCAATACCACTTTACCCACTATATGGTGGGCTTCACGAAATGGTACGCCTTTCGCCACTAAATAATCTGCCATGTCAGTCGAGTTAGAATATCCCTGCTCTACTGCTTGCTGACAGCGTAACCGTTTTACTTGAATATTATCTAGCACTATTACAGACATATACAGACAATCAAGCCAAGTATCGAGTGCGTCGAACAGACCCTGTTTATCTTCCTGCATATCTTTATTATAGGCTAAAGGCAACCCTTTTAGGGTCATCATTATACTGGTCAGTGCACCTTGCACACGACCGCATTTGCCACGAATCAGTTCTAGTACGTCAGGATTTTTCTTCTGCGGCATTAGTGATGACCCAGAAGTCACTATATCAGAAAGCTCGATAAAATCAGCCTCCTCTGTGTTAAAGAAGATCAAATCTTCCGCAAAACGCGATAGATGCACCATGCCAATCGAGGCGTCAGCGAGCAGCTCCAGCACATGATCGCGATCAGATACTGTATCAAGGCTATTACGCGTTGCGGAAGCAAATCCCAAATGGCAAGCGAGCTGTTCACGATCTATTTTGTAGGCAGTACCCGCTAAAGCACCACAACCAAGAGGACTGACGTCGAGACGTTTTAGTGTATCCTGCAAGCGGGTTTCATCACGCATTAACATCTCTACATAGGCAAGACACCAGTGCGCAAAAGTCACCGGCTGTGCACGCTGCAGATGGGTATAGCCTGGCATCACCGCATCCTGATTTACTTTAGCAGTCGATACCAGCGCCTTTTGTAGATCACGCATTGCACCCAGAAGCACCATCACTTGTGTTTTACACCAAAGTTTCAGATCAGTAGCGACCTGATCGTTACGACTTCGCCCGGTGTGCAATTTTTTTCCTAATACACCAATTTTCTTAATAAGCTCTTCTTCAACCCAGCTGTGAATATCTTCGGCTTTGCTACTCAAAATATGCTCAGGATTAGCCTGCACCTCAGCCAGCAACTTTTTCAGCGTCTGTTCCAATAGATACTGCTCAGAGTTGCTCAGAACGTTAACCGTTACTAATGCCTTAGACCAAGCGATAGAAACAATAATATCTTGTTCTGCCAAACGATAATCAAAGTGCAGTGAGTCATTAAACTGTTTGAAACGTTGGTCTGCTATTTGGGTAAAACGTCCACCCCAAAGTGCCATATAAAACTCCTTGAAATTTTCAAAAGAAAACATCCTTAAAATAAAGTACTCTGTGAAATTTGGCGATATTACCGACAGGAATATCATTTCTTTTTTTTATGCTGATTAAGGGCACGTATACGTGATGAGAGCGAGAAAAGACGGATAAATCCCCCTGCATCACGATGTTCATAAACCTTGTCCTCACCGAAGGTAGCAAAATCTTCTGAGTAGAGGCTATTAGATGAAATTTTCTGAATCGCTGTAGCCTGACCTTTATATAGCTGTAGCACCACTTCCCCATCGACTTTTTCTGCTAGAGATTGGGCGGCCGCTTGGATGGATTTACGCAGTGGTGCGAACCAACGTCCGTCATAAACCACGTAAGACATTTCAAGACCTAATTGTTCGCGCCACTTGAAACTATCACGATCCAGTACCAGCTGTTCCACCGCACGTAGAGCGTTCACCATAATAGTGCCACCAGGAGTTTCGTAACAACCACGAGATTTGATACCTACCAAACGATTTTCTACGATGTCTATACGGCCTATACCGTGCTTTATGCCGATGGCGTTAAGTGTTTCTAGGCAATGAAACGGGCTCATTTTTTCTCCGTTCACTGCCACGACACAGCCTTTTTCGACGGTCACAGTGACGTTTTCCGGCTGATCTGGCGCTTCCAGCGGATCGACAGTCCATACCCAGCAATCCTTATTCGGTGCATTAGATGGATTTTCTAGTACACCACCTTCAGTAGAGATATGCCAAGCATTTTCATCACGACTGTAGATTTTTTCCAGCGAAGCAGTTGTTGGGATATTTCGCTCTTTCAAATAGTTCAAGAGTACTTCACGGGAACTCAGATTCCACTCTCGCCATGGCGCGATCACTTTCAACTGTGGTGCTAATGCATTGTACGTAGTCTCAAAACGTACCTGGTCGTTGCCTTTACCAGTAGCGCCATGGCACAGCGCTTCCGCACCAACCTTTAGCGCTAATGCAACTTGTGCTTTAGCAATAATAGGCCGCGCCATAGAGGTTCCTAGCAAATAAGTACCTTCATAAAGTGCGCCGGTTTGCAGCACCGGATAGATATAGTCGCGGATAAACTCTTCTCGTAGATCAACCATGTAGAATGCAGATGCGCCTGATTGAATAGCTTTTTGCTCAATGCCTTCCAAATTGCGGCGCTCCTGACCAATATCTGCCACGAACGCGATTACTTCACATCCACCGTAATTTTCTTTTAGCCACGGAATAATAGCGGAAGTATCTAGACCACCGGAGTAAGCTAATACAATTTTTTTAATATTTTTCATACTCATATTATCATCCTATAATCTATTTAGTTAAATAAGGATGCGGGTGCCAATCGATACACCATTAAAAAGTTTGGAAAGTTGTTCTGCGTGACGCCAGCTGGCGATACTCACAGGTCGACCTAGAGTGTGCGCTGCATCGAGCGCCGCATGCACTTTTACAATCATGCCGTCAGTTATGATACCTTGTTTGATAAGATGCTCCGCTTTTTCAGCATTTATTTCTGCGAGGAGCTGGCCTTTTCCATCTAGAATACCACTCACGTCGGAGAGTAATACTAGATCGGAATTTATCATTGCCGCCAGCACAGTAGCAGCTTGATCTGCATTAACGTTCATCAACTCTCCATCATCGGTAATGCCGATAGAGCTGATGATGGGCATATAGCCTGCTGCTAGCAGAGTATTCAGTAGCAATGGATTACCAGGCGTGGCCTGTCCGACATGTCCCAGTGCTTCATCGAACTGCGCCACCTTTACTAAATCTGCGTCTCCCAAGCTCAGTCCAACTGCCTTCATGCCATATTTTTTTGCCCATGCAAGCAATGTTTTATTGGCAGTGCCTGCCAGCACGCCGGTAATGAGATCAATCTGATCGGCAGGCGTCATGCGCAATCCATTTTTCTTTTTCACCGGCAGCAACAGTTTTTTCATTAGCTCATCTACCAAGCATCCACCGCCGTGAACGATTATCAGTGATCGTTGGCAGGAATGGTGACACTTTAACAAGGCATAGAATAACCGTGACAGTGCTTCTTTGCTATCAAGTAGCACGCCTCCCAGTTTGATAATTAATGGAGTTGTCATGTGCATCCTTTTTCTTTAAATCAGTGACTGCGTTTCAGGGAAACCGAAGCGGATATTCATACACTGCACTGCTTGTGACGCGGCTCCTTTTAGAAGGTTATCTTCTGCTGCAACAATGATTACATGTTCATCTTGCACCTCGAAACCAATATCACAGAAGGGTTGACCAACTACTGCTTTTAGCGACGGTACACCCTGCTGATAAACCCGTACCAGCGGTTTATCGTGATAGGCATTATGGAATGCGGCCACTATATCAGCGCGATTGACGTCTGGCTGCAGGCGACAGGTAATAGTTGCTAGAATTCCACGCGAGAAGTTACCGAGATGCGGGGTAAAAATTACTGGCACGCCGAGATGTGCTACAATCTCTGGTTGATGTCGGTGATTAAATAGGTTATATGGCTGTAGACTAACTTCACAGAAGTTAGTATGAATGCTTGCCTTACGTCCTGCACCGCTAACGCCGCTGATGGCGTTAATCACTGGCCATTGGTTAGAGTTAAGTAGTAAACTGTTTACCAAGGGTTTCAGAGCTAGCTGGGCCACAGTAGGATAACACCCTGGTACCGCTACTAGTTGTGCCTCTTTGATTTTATGATGGTTCCACTCTGCCAATCCGTAGACTGCTCTATCCAGCCAAGTAGCATACTGATGAGTAAAACCGTAAAACTGTTTATAAAATTCGCTGTCATTAACTCGGAATGCACCAGAAAGGTCAAATACAACGCAATCGTCTTTTAAAAATTTTGGCACTAGATCGTGGCTAACTTCGTGGGCTGTGGCGAGAAACACTATGTCGTGATCCGCCCATTCAGTGGGGCTACTCAGTGGTTGTAAGGATAGATCTACCACTCCCTTTAGATGAGGATGAAGATCTGATAAACGCTTTCCAGCGTCCGTACTTTGCACTGAAACTGCCAAAAAATTTATGTTAACATGTGGATGACGATTGAGGAAGTTGACGAGCTCTGCACCAGCATAACCACTGGCACCCACAATCAATGTATTCAACATCAGGATGTATACCTTATTTACTACGGTCACATGTTGGGGGCCATGAAATTATCCCGTTACATACGATGTAATTTGCGAAAGATTTTTGTTTTTAATACAAACCACATTAATTTATATTTATTCAATATAAGTGCATAATATTTTGTATTCTAACTTAAGGATCATCAACAGTGAAGGCAAAATTGCCATCCTTTATCGAAATTTATCGCCAGCTCATTGCAATTCCGACTGTTAGCTCGCTTGATTCAACTCTAGATCAGAGTAATGAAACATTAATTAATTTGCTAGCAGGCTGGTTTTACGACCTAGGCTTCAGTGTCAAAGTTCAACCAGTACCCGGCACACGACATAAATTCAACATGCTAGCCCGCACTGGCAACAGCGTGGGCGGCCTACTTTTATCCGGACATACTGACACAGTGTCTTTTGACGATAAGCACTGGAGTCACGATCCTTTTACCTTGACAGAGTACGATAACAAACTCTATGGCTTAGGTACCGCGGATATGAAAGGTTTCTTTGCTTTTGTTCTTGACATGTTATGCGATGTTGACATCAGCAAATTCAGTAAGCCGCTCTATATTCTCGCCACCGCTGATGAAGAAACCACTATGGCTGGCGCAAAATATTTCTCCGAAACGGCGAATATTTATCCAGACTGCGCTATTATTGGTGAGCCGACTTCCTTAAAACCGACCAGAGCGCATAAAGGTTATATGTCTTATGTGATCCGAATACAGGGACAATCTGGCCACTCCAGCAACCCAGCACATGGCGTTAACGCCATTGAACTAATGTATGAAGCGATTAACCATTTAATGCAGCTGCGCAATATTCTGCGAGAGCGCTATCGCCACGACGGCTTCTCTATTCCCTATCCAACTATAAACTTTGGTCATATTCACGGAGGTGATGCAGCGAACCGGATTTGTGCCTGCTGCGAGCTGCATATGGATATTCGTCCACTACCAGGTATGATGCTAAAAGATCTAGAAGGGCTGCTTAATGAGTTTCTGGCGCCTATCAGCGTACGCTGGCCTGGACGCCTAACTGTTACATCGTTACATCCGATGATTCCTAGCTATGAGTGCCCAGCAAGTCATGAAATCGTCACTTTAGTGGAAACATTGCTCGGGACGCCAACAAAAATAGTAAACTACTGCACTGAAGCACCATTTATTCAAACAATTTGCCCTACGTTAGTTTTAGGCCCTGGATCAATCAAGCAGGCACATCAGCCAGACGAATTTATTGATACTGCATTTATTAGACCAACTCTCGAATTGATTTCCCAGATTGTGCAATATTTTTGTCGCTGAAATTTAATAAAGATGGAAATTTCTATTAAGACATAAATTGCTCTAATCAACAAATAGAATATTTATTGGTCATAGCAATTTATTATGCTCTTTCCTGAGACAATTCTAAAGAATAAAGACTTATACGATTTTAGGTTTAATAAGTATTTTTTGTATGCAGTTAAAAAAAGTTAGAGGCAAAATTTTTAAAAAATTTAAGTATACTAATTAAATTGCCAGCGGATACTTGCTATTCCCTTAAAAAGGCACTATAACCCAGCATCCCTTATCCAGTAGGGGTGATTAGTGCACTTTTTAAAATTTATAAAGAAGCAACGACTCTCATTTTAAAGGTATCACTAAATTGTCCGTGAAATGTTTCCAATAACAAGTTGTTGGTTATAGTATGTGCTTACAACAGGTGGCTTCTTAGCCTTAACATATAATGATATCTTTCTTTAACACTGCCAGCCCAAAAGGGAGTAAGCAGCTGCTATATCCTGATCTGACCAATTTACTGGGATTGCACGAATAAAAAACCCGGAAACTGCCCTACGCTTTATTTATTCATCACTACAGAAATGTGCTAATAATGGACATTTTTACCAAATCGGTTAATTTCTAGATATGCTGCACAACAGCGCAGAATGTTTGGACTTAACGCTATATGGGATCGTATTTTAGCCGCTGTTTAAATAGATACATTATCTATGTGTAACTTTAATATTAAAATAATGATATCCATCCCCAAGGCATAAATTTGATGAATACGGATACATTAGATGCGTTTTTATACAGTCTTTGTATCAGAATATTGCTTCAATATATTATATGAGACTATTCCTATTTATATCTCTCCTATTTAGATAACCTTATAGGATGATTATCCTCCACGGAGTCAGAAACTCGTTGCAACTAACAGGAGGGTGCTTATATGTCTCATATCTGGAGGGTGGTCACGTACAGGGATGATTAAAACTTTCTTTATATCTGACCAAAATATTATTTTTAATATAGCTATAGTAGGATGCTGAAAACAGATGAGTTAAAAAACAAGAGCGACATTTGTTTATAGTGAACAGAGCTCCAACAACATAAAGAGTACCCTCTGGCAGTACGCGTTTTAGGAAATGCCTCACTTTCATTTAGTCCCCTCAATATTTTTGGTGTTAGTTTAAACAAACCATATTTAAAACATGAAAACCGGTGCATTAACCCACCGGTTTCGCTTCCTAACATAACAAAATTATTTTGTAAAGGAGAAACGCACAGCCGCCTCATCCCAATTCACCACGTTCCAAAAAGCTGAGATATAATCAAGACGCCTGTTCTGATATTTTAGGTAGTAAGCGTGTTCCCAGACGTCTAAACCAAAAATTGGATATCCTGACGTACCGGAAATAACTTCTCCCATTAATGGATTATCTTGGTTTGTAGTAGACACTACGGCCAGTTTTTCACCTTTTTTTACTAGCCAAGTCCAACCTGAACCGAAGTGGCTAGCAGCAGTTTTCTCAAACTCTTCCTGGAATTTTTTAATGCTACCAAAATCTTTCTCTATAGCCGCTTTCAAATCGCCTTGCAGCATAGTACCAATTTTAAGACTTTTCCAAAAAAGGCTATGGTTAATATGACCGCCTGCATTATTGCGCAACACAGTTTTTTTATCTGACGGTACCTGATCTAATTTAGTGACGAGATCTTCAACCGACATATCAGCGAATCTGGTCCCTTCTAAGGCTATGTTAGCATTATTAACGTAGGTTTGGTGATGTCTATTATAATGAATTTCCATTGTCTGCTTGTCAAAGTATGGCTCCAGTGCATTATAGGCATAAGGCAGGGATGGTAGTAAATAACTCATCTTTATTTCCTCTCTATTTCATATTTAGGCGGTACCGCTTAATGAGTATGCCGCATTAGTAATTTGATCATTGTAGTTATAATTATGATTCTGGAAATGGTAATCAATGCCCAATTACACATCGTTTTTACAGCTTGGTAGTATTAAAAAATCCTTTAACGTAAGCGCTGAGGATGGGTATAAACTGTTGCACGTCCTGGTTTGCTAAAGCCTACTAGTGTGAGGTTACAGCGTTCTGCCATATCAACGGCAAGACACGTCGCTGCAGAGACCGCAAACACAATTTCAACACCACATCTAGCAGATTTTTGCACTATCTCATAGCTGGCGCGGCTAGACACTAAAACTGCACCATTACCCCAGTCTGCGCAGCTGCGATAACCGAGAAGCTTATCCAGAGCGACATGACGCCCAACATCCTCACAACCGCCAGCTAATTCGCCATCCGAGCACATCCAAGCTGTTGCATGCGTACAGCCAGTTTGCTGGCCAATCGGCTGAAAAGTGTTAAGCTGGCTCAGTCCGCGATCTAACATCTCTAAATCGAACTTTTGAGTAAAAAGTAGTGGCTGCACTGACTGGCTAATTTGTTCTATTTTTTCAATACCGCATATTCCACAGCCGGTGCGTCCTGCTAACGTACGCCGCCGCTCCTTTAATGCCATAAAGCGGCGGCTAGAGAGTTCGATATGTATCTTAATGCCATGATGGTTTGGTACGACATCCAGACCAAAAATTTCGCGAGGAGTATTGATAATGCCTTCCGATAAAGAAAAACCGATGGCGAATGCCTCCAGATCTTTTGGCGTTGTCATCATCACAACGTGGGAAATGCTATTATAAACTAGTGATACGGGCACTTCGTCCGCCACCCAATCGAGATGTTTTTTATCAAGATTCGTGCGTTGCCACACTAGTGCTTTACAAGCACCTGTATGAGTGGTTGCATTTTCTCTCATGATTTTCCGACAAGCATTCAAAGAGTATTACCTAGTGTTAAATAATCATTAAATCTTTCGCTTATTTAATAAAAAATATTTATGTTTTCTTTTAAATATAAAAACTTTTTTTAAAAAAATTTTAAATTTTATTGAAATTAATTGCAGATAGTTATCTCCTTTGTAGGGACCTACAATAGGGCAAAGAAAAGAAAGATAAAAGAGTCTTTTTGCCATTTAACATTCTCGCCTATCGCTTCAATAACGAAATATCTGCGACCTGTAAGAAAAGATCGCGTAGTTTCGCTAGTAGCGTTAAACGATTAATGCGCACTTCAACATCATCGGTAATTACCATGACTCTATCAAAGAAGTCATCTACAGATTCACGTAGCTGTGCCAATTCAATTAGCGCATCCTTATAGCGTCCTTCAGCAAAGTATAGCTGTAACTTATCACTCAAAACTGTGACAAAGGTTGCGAGCTGAATCTCTTCGTTCTCCTTCAGTAAGGACGTTTGCACGGAGCTATTCAGCATTTCATTTGATTTCGCGAGAATACTAGAAACACGCTTATTTGCCAATGCCAGCGCTACCGATTCGTCGAGCGTACGGAAGTATGAAACTGCCCTCATACGTGCATCAAAGTCAGTCGGACGGGTTGGACGGCACGCCATTACAGCCTGCAGTGTATCGACACTATAACCCTCTTCGTGATACCAGTTACGGAAGCGGCATAGTATAAAATCAATGATATGGTTAACAATATCACCCCTATTGATCTTTTTGCCGTACAAACGCACTGCTTCTTCAGACAAACTTTGTAAATCTAGCGGTAGGTTCTTATCAACGATAATACGTAGAACACCCAGTGCGGCACGGCGTAACGCAAATGGGTCTTTATCTCCTTTCGGAGACTGATCAATGCCGAAGATACCAGCTATAGTATCCATTTTATCAGCGATTGCCAGTGCACAACCTACCAGGTTAGAAGGCAGATCATCTTTGGCATATCGAGGTTGATACTGTTCATTCAACGCCACCGCTACATCTTCTGCTTCACCATCATGACGCGCATAATGCATTCCCATTACACCTTGGATATCGGTAAACTCAAATACCATATTAGTCATTAGGTCGCATTTAGAGAGTAACCCGGCGCGCTTGGCATAATTAACATCCGCACCGATTTGTGAGGCTATCCAACCTGCTAGCGCCTGAATACGAACAGTTCTATCTCGCAGTGTCCCAAGTCCTTTTTGGAATACCACGTTTTCAAGACTCGGTAAATTATCTTCTAAACGCTTTTTACGATCAGCGTTAAAAAAAAACTCAGCATCTGCAAGACGTGGGCGCACTACTTTCTCATTACCGGTAATAATCTGTTGCGGGTTACTCGATTCAATATTGGTGACGAAGATAAAATTCGGTAGTAATTTACCTGTTCCATCATAGACTGGAAAATATTTCTGGTCGCGTTTCATAGTATAGACCAACGCTTCCGCTGGTACTTTAAGAAACTTCTCTTCGAATGTTGCGACCAACACGACTGGCCATTCTACCAGTGAAGTGACCTCTTCCAATAAGTTTTCACTTAGGTCGACTTTACCTCCTAAGTAACGTGCCGCTGCCGCTACTTCTACTTTAATTTTCTCCTTACGGATGGCATAATCAGCTATTACCTTGCCACGTTGTTCTAAAATACTAGGATAGTCATCTGCGTTATCAATAATGAATTCGATATCTCCCATAAAGCGATGGCCGCGGATTGTACGTTGTGATTCAATACCTAGTATAGTAGCTGGAATCAGCTCTTCACCCATCAACAGCGTCACAGTATGTACTGGGCGCACAAACTCTACATCGCTTGCGTTCCATCGCATTAGTTTATGGATAGGAAGTTTACCAAGTGCAGACGCAATTATTTTAGGCAGCAGCGACTTGGCAGATTTGCCTTTTACTTGCGTACGGTATAACAGCCATTCACCTTTATTAGTACTCAACCGATTAGCCTGTGCAAGAGTAATACCATGACCACGTGCCCAACTTTCTGCTGCTTTAGTTGCATTTCCATTAGCGTCAAAAGCAGCGGATAAAGCTGGGCCGCGTTTTTGAACTTCGTGACTTGGCTGTACCATGCTCAACGAAGCGACTTTCAGTGCTAGACGACGGGGCGTAGCAAACCAGTGCACCTTACCGTGCGCTAGTCCCATGCTATCCAGTTCAACAGTGACGTGCATAGCAAAAGCCTCAGCAAGATTGCGTAGTCCTTTCGGGGGTAGTTCTTCAGTGCCGATTTCTACCAAAAAAGTTTTTTCATTCATATCTGTCCCTTACTTGCTATGATTGTACAGTGGAAATCCTAGTGCCTCACGAGAGGCATAGTAGGTTTGAGCTACTGCTTTAGTCAGGGTACGGATACGAAGAATATAGCGCTGACGCTCGGTCGCAGATATTACTTTACGCGCATCCATCATGTTAAAACTATGTGCAGCTTTCAGGATACGCTCATAAGCTGGCAGAGGCAGAGGTTTTTCCAGGTCCAGCAACTGTTGTGCTTCTTTCTCGTATTGTTCGAAGCAAGTAAAAAGGAAATTAACGTCAGCGTATTCGAAGTTATAAATTGATTGCTCAACTTCGTTCTGAAAAAACATGTTACCGTAAGTAGTTTTACCTAGTGTGCCGTCACTCCAGACTAGGTCGTAGACGCTGTCGACGTCCTGTATATACATCGCTAAACGTTCTAGACCATAGGTAATTTCGCCAGTCACTGGCTTACATTCCATACCACCCACCTGCTGAAAGTAAGTGAACTGTGTCATTTCCATACCATTGAGCCATACTTCCCAACCAAGTCCCCACGCTCCTAGTGTCGGGTTCTCCCAGTTGTCTTCAACGAAACGAATATCATTCATGGCGAGATCGATGCTCAATTCTTTCAACGAGCCTAGATAAAGTTCCTGAATGTCGTGAGGCGATGGTTTTATGATTACCTGGAACTGATAATAATGTTGTAAACGATTAGGGTTTTTGCCGTAGCGTCCGTCGGTCGGACGGCGCGATGGCTGTACATAGGCAGCAGCAATCGGCTCAGGTCCAAGTACACGCAAACAGGTTATAGGATGTGAAGTACCTGCACCAACTTCCATATCTAACGGCTGAACGATGGTGCAGCCCTGACGCATCCAGTAATCTTGTAATGCAAGGATAAGGCCCTGAAAGGTTTTTGTATCGAAATATTGCATGATAAATTCGCGCGTATGTCAGGCAAATGAAAATAGAGGTCTATAGTATATCCTTTGAATAAACGATATACAGCCATAAATAATTTCTAGCGTAGAATTGCTAGACGGGTTCAAATAGAGAATAATGGCTGGGTGCTTGTTTTATAATAAGATAAGACACAATAATTGCATGTTAGAACACTGCTTTTTAAGCTATGTTAAACAACTTTGAGCAGAAAGTGGTCAAGGTAAAAAAAACATAAAAAACTAAGTGAAATCCGGGGCACTGGATAGTAAGACTAATACTCATCACCGCGCACACGGCTACGATAACTATCCCAGGCAAAACGTACCCACATGCTATTCCCAAGGCGCATGCGGTCCATCACCCGTTCACCTAGCAGAGTATTCATACCTTCTGGATCTAAATTAGAAAGCATACCAGTGGGCCTTTTCGACGAAGAACGGCGATCAACGATCTGATTGATAACTACCTTTTCATAGCGTGATTCACTTTGCATGCCTATTTCGTCAATAACTAGCAAATCAACAGTGCTTAGATCCTGTAATAATCTTTCTTCAGTAATATCGCTACCGCTGATAAAGGTCCCTTTCATGCTCGACATTAAATCCGCTACAGTGACAATCAACACACTTTTACCTCGTAAGATTAAGTCATTACCGATAGCAGCCGCCAGATGATTTTTTCCAGTACCAGGGCGACCAGAGAAGACAAAGCTAGCAATACTGCCTTCGAATTCATCTGTATACTGACGTGCCATCGCCAACGCCCGACGCTGGCCTTCATTTTCGACACGGTAATTATCGAACGAGCAGTTCATATGTAGCTCGCGGATGCCAGAACGTCCCATTATTCGTTGCATCTTCATAGCACGGTTTTCCCTTACAATAGACTCTGAGCATAGGCGACCCTGTTCCTGATTCCATGCTAATAGTTCTTCACCAGTAGTGAATTTTGGCTGTACATTAGCGGGCATCATTTTTTTGAGACGTACAAAGATTTCAATAGGGTTTTTCATTTTTATTGTTCACCTCGAAAACCATCGGGAATACTGTAATCAGTATTGCTGATTTGCGTGATGTCACGTTTCGGTTGACTACCATTAACGGAACGGTTTACCTGAACACTACGTGCCAGCTTCTGTTGCCATTGTATATGATGGAACATGCGTCCTTCAGCTTGCCAATAAGTGATAAATGCTGCTAGCTCAGAGGATGTTACCGGCTTACTCAGTGACACACCCCAGATGGCAGCCTGCTGCTGGAAATCGGCATCAGGTTTCCAGCCTGAATACATAGCGAACTTGCCGACCGGCGTCAACGAGGTGATATGAAGATTGTCATATAGGCTGTCATCTAGTATTACATCGCTAGGCTGCAGTGAAGCCTCTAGAGCTAGCAGATGCGCCAACCTTTCTGGCGTTACGGCATAAAGAACCGGTACATCATTGTCCAGAACTGCAAGAGTTCCATTTTCCGCCTGTTGCAGCATCTGGCGAGGGTCCTGACGGAAAGCGTCCATGCCAATAAGCGTAGAAGTAAGAATTTTAATTAACATGAGGAAACCTGATATTGACCCGTAAGTTACTCCAGCAACGAGCTAGCGTAGAAGGTTTTATTGTACATTTTATAGCGGCACTGATCGCCAAAAAATATAGGACTCAGGAAGAGTATACAGCCGATTTTATGGAAGGATTTTCTAATTAGTTTCAACTATGGCGAATACCGCATGGTAGTTAGTGTATGACCGTATATAGACATTAAAATCGAACTAGAAAGCTTTTTAGGCTACACCACAAGGAACAGTATTGTAAATAATAGAAAAGATGTACTTTCACAAGTGTATTGTTGAAATTTCTTCGTACATGTTTTAAATAAAACTAAGAGTGACTTACTAATTATGAGGTGTTACTCATCTACCCTTATCACTTTATTCCATATCAAGAAGTAGCACTAAAGCTCGATCAAGTTGATTACAAATACTCTAAAACCTCAATATAAGTATGACCATATAGAATCATTCACATCAATACTGACTTCTTAAGACCATTATACCATTTATGTTTAATGGTACGTTACAGCTGGAAATCAGACTAATAACATTTAAGCTAGCCGGGATCTACCGTAGAATAGACTACCATTTTAGTAGTCAGCGATTTCTCAGTGGCACCTCCTAGGCGGCACTTCTATTGTATGCAGGGTAGTGCGGTTTTAACGCGCAGTCTTTGGTTATATCCTGAAGGTAATTATTTTAATCAGAAAAATTATTTCAGATAGTAGCGCTGCGTTCTTTTAGAAAAAATTAATCTTTTGAAAGACATTATTACCCACTCCGATGCATTGTCCGTACAACGGATTTGTGCAACTGAAATATCCCATGCAATACCACAGAAGATTATCAATCATTATTATAACATCTTCTTATTTAAAGAATTAAGGTCGTTTAATATCCTATTGTCATATGGATAGACAATACCACTGTACCAGTAACTTGTCAGTTAACAAATTATAAAAAGCATCAGCAATGTTATAGTACGCTATATTTTCTGTAGAAAATATTCTAATAACTTGGCTTTGAACTTACTATGTAATTAATACTTTCTATTTTTGAAAAACTTAATTTGCATATTTATTTAGAAAACCATTTTAAGTAAGAAAACTTAGAGAATCACAAATAAAATACAGTCGTGTTTGATTTTCTCCACATAGTAACAAGAATAGATGGTGACATAATTAGATGGGTAAAAAATCTCCGACTCAGAACATCAAATCTTAAGTGAGCAAGGAAAGAAAATAATTTACTCCACATTACCCCAATATGCATCCACAGCCGCATATTGCTTTCCATAAAAGACACACTTTGTCTCAGTTTTCACTATTCAGGTTAATTCATAATTTCTATGCGTCGCGGTTTCGCTTCGTCGGGAATAATGCGTTCCAAATCTATATTAAGCAAACCATTTTCCAGACGTGCGTCGCGGACGACAATATGTTCGGCCAGTTGGAATTTACGCTCGAAGTTACGCTCAGTGATACCTTGATAAAGATATTTACGCTCTGATTTTTCTTCAGGATGAGTCCCACGCACAATCAGTACGTTATCTTGGGCGTAAATTTCTAATTCACCCTGAGCAAAACCTGCTACCGCAATAGTAATACGATAGTGATTTTCACTGACAAGATCGACATTGTATGGAGGATAACCACTATTGCTTTGATTCTGGTTGGATTCTAGCAAGTTGAACAACCGATCAAACCCGATAGCAGAACGATAAAGCGGAGCAAGATCAAAATTACGCATTAAATGACTCCCTATATTCATCAGATCTTTGAAACATTCAATTATATTGCAGATCGAAAGGGATCTTAATGCCCCCCCTTATCGATGATAATTAGTTCTTCCGTAACATTGAAATGGGTATTCCCATGCTACTTTCAAGAGACTAAACGCATTTTTTTGCCAGTGCAATGCTCTTTTGGCTTAAATGACACTTAACAAAGATTTCGCCTTGCGCAATTATAAATTAAAACATTACATCTTTAATAAATAAAATATGGTTAAAGAGGGAGCGTGTATTGCAGAGCGATTTCTTACCCTTCTGGTATAACAGATTACCATTAAAATGCACAAAAGAACGAGTATAATGCTTGATAATAAAAAACAACCGGGCGATTATCGCTGATGTTTATTGTACACAAATGAACGCGACCCTATGACCTTACAAGGGTAATAGTTTTATTTTACCATCTGGTTCGGTTTGCACAATTGTTTACCAAAGCTCTGTCCTATCACATAGGGCATAACAAGGATTTAAGGCATTACTGTCATAGCCATAGTGTCAATTCTCCTTATATTTTCCTTATACATTAGTAGTTGTTACGGATAAAGTAGAAGTAGATATGATCTAAAGCCTTTTCACTAAAAAAGGTCGGCACCGCTATTTTCCTCACTTTCTTCTATCTTATTGTTTACGGAAGCCATTGCCTAATTATTTTCTTTTTACACAGAGCAACTAAGATAGGCAGAGAACTGCACCTATCCATAGCTAATTTACCTACACAAATCTCTTTATCTACTGTCGCGACGAAAAAATTTCATCTATCTTTTTTTTATTTTACGATATTGTTGAGTTATAAAATTATTTTTTTATGCTATTTATGCACCATAGCTACCTCTGTAATATCAGAGGTCTCTGGACAGAGCGGCGCTGCAAAATCAACTCATGATACTCTATCGGATATTAAAGCAGATAGTTTTATGGTAAAAATGGTAAAAGAGGAAAAGAGCAAGACAAAAGATAATACAAGTCATCTGTGCAAAAAATTAAAGTACCAGATTTTCTATTGCGTATACGACACCATCTTCCATATTGCTTTTGGTGATAAACTGCGCAATCTTCTTAATAGAATCAATAGCGTTCCCCATAGCCACGCCCGTACCTGCGTATTTAATCATCGCTAAATCGTTCTCCTGATCGCCAATCGCCATTACTTCTTCACGCGCGATACTCATCTTTTCCGCCAACATTTTTAAACTTCGACCTTTGTTAACTCGACAGTCAAGAATTTCTAGATAATATGGTGCACTTTTAAGAATAGTGTAATTTTGTTGGGCTTTGCTAGGCAGCTGCTGAACAGCAGCATCCAATAGGCTAGGATCATCAATCATCATTAATTTAGGGAAACGGATGTTATGATCCATTTCATCTACCGAACGATAGCGCACCGGAATGCCAGTTAAGCTCGCTTCATGAATAGTATACTTACTAAGATCCTTGTTCGGCGTATAGAGCGAATCTTTATCAAATGCCTGGAAATGGACGCCTAACTCGCGTGCCAGTTTTTCAATATAGACGTAATCATCAAAACTTAATGTAATCTCTGATACGCATTCACCATCTTTTGCCTTCTGCACCAGTGCACCATTATAACTGATACAGTACTGGCCTTTATCGACTAGACCAAGTTCTATGAGGTAGCGCTTGATGCCAACATAAGGACGACCAGTTGCCAGTACTACAGCTACGCCTTTCTTACGAACATGATCGATAGCTAACTTTACACCCGAGGTGAGTTCATAATGCGAGTTAAGAAGTGTTCCGTCTATATCTATTGCAACTAATTTTATGGCCATAACATCCTCATTAATTCAGAGTTTTGCTTAAATGCAAGCGCTATTTAACTAAAGTTTACTAGCTTCAATACTATTTTTTTAGCTAGCTAGCATACCAATTAGTAAGACATAAAAAAATTTCTCACTTAGAAGAGTTTGGAAATTATGGCAAACGTAAAGAACATTTGGCATAGAGGTAGGAAAGATGAGAAACTAGACCTGCTTATGGGAAGTCCAAAACGAACAAGCATGGATACCTTAAACAACTTCGCATATTATGATCTGCGTCATTATTGAAAATAATGTGCAGCACTTAGATATCGATATTGGCGGCTTTCAGCGCATTTTCTTCAATAAAGGCACGGCGTGGCTCAACTGCATCGCCCATTAACGTGGTGAATAATTGATCAGCATTGATGGCATCCCTAATAGTAACGCGCAACATACCGCGGCTGTCTGGATCCATTGTGGTTTCCCATAGCTGCTCGGCATTCATTTCGCCTAGACCTTTATAGCGCTGTACTGACATACCGCGATGCGACTCTCTTACCAACCACTCGATGGCCTGTTCAAAGCTAGCTACAGGTTGAGAACGTTCACCACGCTCAATATAGGCGTCTTCCTCAAGCAGACCGCGCAGC
The DNA here is from genome assembly GCF_009829915.1 of Pantoea sp. Nvir. GTDB lineage: Bacteria > Pseudomonadota > Gammaproteobacteria > Enterobacterales > Enterobacteriaceae > Pantoea. Next base: position 23,062 of record NZ_SZZW01000007.1, read on the forward strand.
TTCTTGCCCAGCGCATTAATTTTGTAGTATTCAGGTCCTTGCATAAAATCAGCGTCTAATACGTAATTGATCTCGATACCGTGCGTACGCACACACAGTACCGGCTCAAAGATGTTCTGCTCACGGTTAGCACGTACCTGCGTGACATAGCTACTACCCAGTGCTGTATTATTACATAGATAAGAAGAAACCAGCTCGTCTAACCAACTTTTCACTGCTGCTTCATCTCTTAAGTTGCTTAATATTGGATGGTAAACCAGAGCGCGTAGCAACGTAACGGGATAGCGGCTCTCCATGTGCTTAATCATTTTCTGCGTACTATTGTACTCTGTCACTAAATCTTCCAATGGCTTGCCACATAGTGCCGGTACGATTGCGTTGGTATGAAGCATTGCGCCATCCAGTGCAATAGCAAGATAATACTGATCTAGTGCCTTATCATCTTTCAGGTACTGTTCTTGCTTACCTTTTTTTACTTTATACAGTGGTGGCTGTGCGATATAAACATGGCCGCGCTCAATGAGTTCAGGCATCTGACGGTAGAAAAATGTTAACAGAAGTGTACGGATGTGTGAACCGTCCACATCTGCATCGGTCATAATAATGATACTGTGGTAGCGTAGTTTGTCCGGATTGTACTCGTCACGACCGATGCCACAACCTAGCGCTATAATCAGCGAAGCTACTTCTTGTGAAGAAATCATCTTGTCAAAACGTGCTTTTTCTACATTAAGAATTTTACCTTTCAGCGGCAAAATCGCCTGATTTTTACGGTTACGACCTTGTTTTGCCGAGCCACCTGCAGAGTCACCTTCCACTAAGTAGATTTCAGAAAGCGCAGGGTCACGTTCTTGACAATCTGCCAGTTTGCCCGGTAGGCCTGCGAGATCGAGCACACCTTTACGGCGTGTCATCTCACGCGCACGCCGTGCCGCTTCACGGGCACGCGCTGCATCTATGATTTTGCCAACCACGATTTTAGCGTCATTTGGATTTTCCAGCAAATATGCGCTTAGTAGCTCATTTACCTGCTGTTCAACCACCGATTTCACCTCAGAAGAAACTAGTTTGTCTTTAGTCTGTGAGGAGAACTTCGGATCTGGTACTTTTACTGATATAACGGCCACCAATCCTTCGCGAGCATCATCACCTGTAGCGCTAATTTTCGCCTTTTTACTATAGCCTTCTTTATCCATATAGGCATTCAGCGTTCGTGTCATAGCAGCCCGAAACCCAGCTAGGTGTGTGCCACCATCTCTCTGTGGAATATTATTTGTAAAGCAGTAGATATTTTCTTGGAAGCTATCATTCCATTGTAGTGCAACTTCCACTCCGATACCGCCTTTCTCATTAGAGAAATAAAATATGTTCGGATGTATCGGAATTTTATTATTATTAAGATACTCAACAAAAGCCTTGATCCCACCTTCGTAATGAAGGTGAGCAGATTTATCTTCACGCTTATCCTCTAAACGAATTGAGACTCCGCAGTTTAAAAATGAGAGTTCCCGCAGGCGATTTAGCACAATCTCGTACTCAAATTCTGTCACACTAGTAAAAGTTTCAGGACTTGGCCAGAAGCGCACACGAGTACCCGTAGCTTCAGTATCTCCAATTACTGCCAACGGTGCCTGTGGTACGCCATGCACATAATTCTGATGATACACTTTACCTTGGCGGCAAATTGTTAGTTCCAATTTCTGCGATAGGGCGTTAACCACCGATACGCCTACACCGTGCAAACCTCCAGAAACCTTATAGGAATTGTCGTCAAACTTACCGCCGGCATGCAGTAAAGTCATGATTACTTCTGCGGCAGAAACGCCACTCTCTTCATGAAGACCGGTGGGAATACCACGCCCATCATCCTGAACGGAAACAGAATTGTCAGCATGAATGATCACGACAATTGTACTACAATGCCCAGCAAGAGCTTCGTCAATTGCATTATCCACAACTTCAAATACCATGTGGTGTAAACCGGTACCATCATCCGTATCGCCGATATACATACCTGGACGTTTGCGTACTGCATCCAACCCTTTTAGAACTTTTATACTTGAAGAGTCATAAGAATTTGACATTAATATTTCTCACTTGTTTAATCTTCAGATGCAATCACCATTCTACTCTGTTCCATACGGAACATCTTGCTCTTTTCGTTGTTATGTCGATGACATGCCCAATGGAAACAGCGTTAACAAATACCTGAGACTGTATATCTTTCAGTTGTTTTGTCAGCAGGGAGCGAATGCTTGCTGTCATACCACTCAGAGGAATATAATCAAATGAAGTAAAGACGACAGCAGAAAAGTACGCTTAGGCGAGCTAAGAACGCGCCCTATAATTACCTCTGTGCCAGACACCACGCATTATACATTAGCAGCTTGATTTGGCCGTATGACGGTAAATATTGACCGGCGTGCCATTGGAACAAATACTTAATTTAATTTGTGTTGCCACTGGTGGTGATATAGATAGTTTAAGACCTAACGCGCTCCAGTGGATCAACATAAACATCCTCCTATGTTCCATATTTTAGTCGCGCTGGAAAGAGAATTGTAGCGTAAAATATGGCAAAACTGTCTATGAAAATCGGTAAGTATTAAAAATATAATATCTTGTTATTTCATCAAAAGCATGACTCAGCAACTTATTCCAGGTGTAAAAAGAAACAGGGCGTATGTTAAAAGTCCCAATAACAATAAATATAGACTCTACGACATTCGGGGCCGATGTTAAGTAAAATCACTCTCTTGAGCATGATAACTACATAAACGGTTACCATGTGACAGCTCTGTTACTTTATGGACATTATTAATGTTATGTACATTTCGCGATTTCCGGCAAGTTTCTTTTCAAACCTACCAATATTTCATACTCACTATCCTTGATTTTTTCCGTGTAGTACATAAACAACTTTATTCACCCTGGGTTACTCCACCTTAGCCCAATATATAAACTATCTTTAGCACTCTGGTTTAATACTGGTTGCCCCACTAAGAAGTTAAACTTAGGTACAAAATTCAAATCGACCTGCGTAATATTAAGAATAGATCCTAATTAATAGGATATTTTCAAAACCTCAGCCCAAAAGCGTAGCTATTTTATAGCGTGCCATCGTATATCTATCTACATACATCTATAGTAATGCACTGAAGTACATGGGAATAGTGAGTAAGTTGAGACATAAAACATTATGTTGATAATCTAGAATTGGACATTCTACAATCGCATGGGCATGACGACGTAAGCAGCAGCTGGGTTTGCAATATCTTCTACTTGTACACTAGATAAGGAATCCGTCAATAATAAACGCACATTTTTGCACTTTAACGCATTCAGCACATCTAGCATATAGCTAACATTAAAGCCAATTTCTAGCTCTCTGCCGCTGTAAATTACATCTAGCACTTCCTCTGCCTCTTCCTGTTCAGGGTTATTAGCGGTGATCTTGATTTGATTTTTTGTAATATAGAGGCGAACTCCGCGGAATTTTTCATTCGAGAGGATAGCAACACGAGCAAATGCCTGCTTGAGAATATCGCAAGCTATCTCAAGTATTTTGTCTGGATTTTTAGGCAAAACACGACGATAATCAGGAAAACGGCCATCTACCAACTTCGAAGTAAAGGTAAAATCACCGACGTATGCTCGGATGTTGCTGCTGCCAATTTCAATTCGTAACGGTATATCGCTACCGTTCAGCAATCGCACTAACTCAATGATTCCTTTACGAGGCACGATCACTGAATAGTGAGATAACAACTGCCCGATCTGCATCGAGCATACAGCTAAACGGTGGCCATCAGTTGCTACAGTGCGTAGCGCTTCACCTTCTGTTTCAAATAGCATACCGTTGAGATAGTAGCGCACATCCTGATGTGCCATAGAAAACTGGGTCGCTTCAATTAGGCGCTTCAGGGTCGTAGATGGCAAAGTAAATTCCACTTGGCTCGGCCAGTCATCTAAACTAGGGAAATCACTTGCTGGCAGAGTTGAGAGAGAAAAGCGACTACGTCCAGAGCGTATTAATATACGCTCTCCTTCTAGTTTTACATTGAGCTCTGCTCCTTCCGGCAACCCTCGACAAATATCAAGAAATTTTCGCGCCGGCACTGTAGTCGTGCCCTGCTCGTATGGCTGGTTCATAACAATACGTGCTATAACCTCTATTTCCAAATCAGTACCAGTTAGAAACAAAGTATTATCTTTTACCCCTAACAGTAAATTTCTTAGTATTGGCATCGCTGGACGACTGCTGCCTCCTAACAAACTACTGACTTGTTGTAGTGGCTTTAGTAATCGCTCACGTTTAACAATAAAATTCATAGTATCATGAGGATAATGTTCGAATAAGATTAGAAAAATCTTCTTTTATGTTATGGCTTTCTTCGCGTAGTTGTTCGATTTTACGGCAGGCGTGGAGCACTGTAGTATGATCGCGACCACCAAAGGCATCTCCGATCTCTGGCAAACTATGGTTTGTTAATTCTTTTGCCATCGCCATGGCCATTTGTCGCGGACGTGCGACCGAACGTGAACGTCTATGAGAAAGTAGATCTGCTACCTTAATTTTGTAGTATTCAGCTACTGTCTTTTGGATATTATCGATGGTAACTAACTTTTCCTGCAGCGCTAGCAGATCGCGCAGCGCTTCACGTACAAAATCGATAGTGATAGCACGGCCGGTGAAATGCGCATTTGCAATCACTCGGTTAAGCGCACCTTCTAGTTCACGTACGTTAGAACGTAGTCGCTTGGCGATAAAAAAGGCTACTTCAACTGAAAGGCGAATATCGTTCTCATCTGCCTTCTTTATCAGAATTGCTACGCGTGTTTCTAGTTCAGGCGGCTCTATAGCAACCGTTAGTCCCCAGCCGAAGCGCGACTTCAAACGATCTTCCACCCCGTGAATCTCTTTAGGATAACGGTCTGACGTTAAAATAATTTGTTGATTACCTTCCAGCAATGCATTAAAGGTATGAAAAAACTCTTCCTGTGAGCGCTCTTTGTTAGCAAAGAACTGAATATCGTCAATAAGTAACGCGTCAACGGAACGGTAGTAACGCTTAAACTCTTCAATAACGTTATTTTGCAATGCTTTCACCATGTCCTGCACAAAACGCTCGGAGTGCATATATACAACTTTAGTATTAGGCTCGTGCATAATGATGTTGTTACCTACTGCATGTAGTAGGTGTGTTTTTCCTAAACCCGTGCCACCATAAATAAATAGTGGATTATACGCGCCGCCAGGGGTTTCCGCCACCTGACGCGCCGCCGCGCGCGCCAACTGGTTAGACTTGCCCTCAACAAAGTTATCAAAATTATGACACTTGTTCAAATTAGATCGGTAAATGACATCAGCCGTCATTGGAACGTTATTCCAACTGGGTCGTAGATGCTGTGCGCGCCCTGGTAGTCTCTCAACCGACGCATACGCGCTAACGTTTGCCATCATAGGATGCTGTCTTTGTACAGGACGTGTACTAACCTCAAAGCGCAGTAGTGGCATATTTACGCCACAAAATTCATTCAATAAAATATTGATATTATCAAGATACTTATCCATTACCCAGTCAAAAACAAATCGATTTGGCGCATACAAAGCTAACGTATTGTCATTTAACTCCACCTGAAGTGGTCGAATCCACATACTGAATTCAGTAGCAGGAAGCTCATCCTGCAAACGGGCAAGACATTGTTGCCAAAGTGTAAGTGACACGGCGGACTCCACTTGCTACAAAATAGATAAGAAAATAATAGGTGCTCATTCTAATAAAAAAATTTCGTTTTTAGCTCAGACGATAGAAAGCACCTACGACGATAACTACTATCAGCAGTTTACCGTTCCTAACATGATACTCGGATCATTAGTGAATCGGGCGCATCATAGCGCAAAGCAAAACAGAGATCTTCACTTTACTACACAGTTTTTATTATTTTTATCCACAGGACTCAGCGATATAAAACAATCTAACTCCGTTCCCTCCCTGGCGAGAAAATTGCTGCAGTTAGTATCTTTAAAAAATCTTCTTTTCAAAAAGTTTTGAATTTTAGGATTTGCCTTGCTGCCTCCCTCCTTCCGATGCGGGTCGTTTGCAAAAAAATCTTGTAGTATTCTTGCACCTTAAATCAGAGACCGTATAATTCTCTCCCGAAGAGTTTTCACTCTGTCTTTAATGGCTGGATTCAGCAGGGTTACATTGAGATTTTGAGTGCTGCCCAGTCAAGTAAATTGACTCTGGAAAGTACAATTATTATAATGCCGCTTCTTTAAATTAAAAATACGTTTAAACATTGGTCTTTATAATGGGGACCCCCCCCAAGAACAAATTATTTATTAAAATCTTTCAAATTTAGGTAGAAATCGCCATGAAACGTACTTTTCAACCTTCTGTACTAAAGCGCAACCGTTGTCACGGTTTCCGTGCTCGTATGGCTACTAAAAATGGTCGTCAGATTCTAGCACGTCGTCGTGCTAAAGGTCGTGTTCGTTTAACAGTTTCTAATTAATGAACGCTCACCTTAGTGGTTAAGTTCGTATTTCCTAGGGGGTTACGTTTGTTGACTCCTGCTCATTTTGCTTTCGTCTTCCAACGGCCACAACGAACGGGCACGTCGCAAATCACCATATTAGGCCGGCTTAATTCAATGGGGCATCCCCGCATCGGTTTTACCGTCGCTAAAAGGCATGTCAAGCGTGCGCATGAACGTAACCGTATTAAACGATTGACCCGGGAAAGCTTTCGACTACATCAACATGAACTGCCAGCAATGGACTTTGTCGTTATAGTAAAAAAAGGAATTACCAATATTGATAACCGTAATTTAAAGGAAGCATTGGAGAAATTATGGCGTCGTCACTGTCGCCTGGCGCAAGACTCCTGATCATCCTGATCCATATCTATAAGTGCGGTATCAGTACATTACTGAAACCACACTGTCGATTTCAGCCAACATGCTCTCAATATGGAATTGAGACATTAATCAAGTTTGGACTGATAAAAGGCAGTTGGTTGACATTTAAACGCGTATTAAAATGCCACCCTTTGAACGCGGGTGGTGAAGATCCTGTGCCGCAAAAAAACGATTCATACCAGAGAACATTAACGATGGATTCTCAAAATAATTTTTTCCTCATCGCTTTTCTGTTTGTGTCTTTCATAATCTGGCAAACTTGGCAAACAGACTACATTCCGCCGCCGCAGCCCCATACTACGCAGAATACCAACATTGACGCAGCTTATTCCTCAAGCCAAGAGATGCCTATCCAACATGGCAACACTATAACTGTTAAGACTGATGTCTTTTCGTTGAGTATCAATACCCAAGGTGGTGATATTGAACAAGCACAGCTATTGAGCTACCTAGACAAACTAGGTTCTAAACAACCATTTCAGCTGCTAGAAACCACGCCATCCTTTATTTATCAAGCACAAAGCGGGCTGACTGGTCGTAACGGCCCTGACAATCCAAGTAACGGTGCACGTCCTCTGTTCACTGCTACTCGAGATTATTTTGAAATGGCTGATAGCCAGAATGAACTGCGTATCCCTATGACCTATACTGCTGAAAATGGAGTGCGCTATACTAAAACTTTCATCTTCAAGCGCGGTGAATTTGCGATTGACATGGAATATAGAGTTAAGAATACTACCCAACGGCCACTGGAAGTATCACTGTTCGGCCAGCTGAAGCAAACTATTGATTTACCGAAAGATCGTGACAAAGGCAGTCATAACTTTGCGTTGCATACTTTTCGTGGTGCTGCGTACTCCACCAATAAAGAAAAGTACAAAAAGTATAAATTCGATACTATCGCAGATAATGAAAACCTCAATACAACCACAAGCAACGGCTGGGTAGCGATGTTACAGCAATATTTCGTTACCGCATGGGTACCTCGTACTACAGGAGATAATACGTTCTACACTAATAATTTAGGCAACGGTATCGCAGCTATCGGCTATAAATCTTCACCAGTAACTATTCCCTCCGGTCAGCAACAGAGCTTAACCGCAACATTGTGGCTAGGTCCAGAAATTCAGGACAAGATGATTGACGTAGCACCTCATCTTGACCTTACCGTAGACTATGGCTGGCTGTGGTTTATCTCTCAGCCGCTTTTTAAGCTATTGCAGTTTCTGCACAGTTTTATCGGTAACTGGGGCTTTTCTATTATCTTTATCACTTTCATCGTACGTGGCATCATGTACCCGCTGACTAAAGCTCAATATACATCAATGGCAAAAATGCGTGTGCTACAACCGAAAATTCAGGAAATTCGTGAACGTCTAAGCGACGATAAACAGAAGATGAGCCAAGAGATGATTGCGTTTTACAAAGCGGAAAAAGTGAATCCATTAGGCGGCTGTCTACCTTTAGTTATTCAGATGCCGATCTTTCTCGCTCTCTACTATATGTTGTCAGGTTCAGTAGAGCTGCGTCATGCACCGTTCATACTATGGATCTATGACCTGTCAGCGCAGGACCCATATTATATCCTACCAATTCTGATGGGTATAACTATGTTCTTTATTCAAAAAATGTCACCAACTACTGTAACTGATCCTATACAGCAGAAAATTATGACTTATATGCCAGTAATTTTTACCGTGTTCTTCCTATGGTTCCCTTCAGGTCTGGTGCTTTACTATATTGTTAGTAACTTAGTGACTATTATTCAGCAGCAGTTAATTTATCGCGGGCTGGAAAAACGCGGTCTACACAGCCGAGAAAAAAAGAACGCGTAACATACTTACTGCATTTTAACAATCTTGTTTACCCTCAGGTAGGCTTATTAACTGTCTTATCTTTTAGTGAGAAAAAGAGTATGATCTACAATGATACTATTGCCGCCCAAGCAACGCCCCCTGGACGAAGCGGCGTAGGTATTTTGCGTATTTCTGGATCGTGCGCTGCTGAGGTAGCACAGCAAGTACTCGGCAAGCTTCCCAAAGCACGCTACTCCGATTATCTGCAGTTTAAAGACGTTGACGGTAGAGTATTAGATCAGGGTATCGCTATATGGTTTCCTAGACCCAACTCCTTTACCGGCGAAGATGTGCTAGAGCTTCAGGGTCATGGTAGCCCTGTGATACTCGATCTACTATTGAAACGTATCGTTACACTACCGGGCGTGCGCATCGCTAAACCTGGTGAGTTTTCCCAGCGCGCCTTTCTTAATGAAAAAATCGACCTCGCTCAAGCAGAAGCAATCGCCGATCTGATTAACGCTAGCTCTGAACAAGCAGCACGATCGGCGGTAAATTCTTTACAGGGGATCTTCTCAACTCGTATTAACCAGTTGGTGAAAGCATTGACCCAACTGCGTACTCATGTTGAAGCAGCTATTAACTTTCCTGATGAGGAGATTGATTTCCTATCCCACTGTAAAATTGAATTGCAGCTTGATGAAGTGATCTCCAATCTAGATAGTGTATACACCCAAGCAAAGAATGGCAGTCTAATACGTGAAGGGATGAAGGTTGTGATTGCTGGTAGACCAAATTCCGGTAAATCAAGTTTAATGAACGCTCTAGCCGGATACGATGCTGCAATCGTCACGGATATTGCTGGTACCACACGCGACGTGCTGCGCGAGCATATCCATATCGACGGTATGCCATTACACATCATTGATACTGCAGGAATATGTGAAGCCAGAAACGATGTTGAACGAATTGGCATCGAGCGTGCTTGGAAGGAGATGGAGCATGCAGATCACTTATTGTTTATAGTAGACGGCAACACTACCGACGCCACTGAAGCAACGCAAATTTGGCCAGATTTTGTATCGAGTCTGCCTGCGGGCCTACCAATTACTGTAGTACGTAACAAATCGGACATAACAGGCGAAACAGTGGGTTTAAGTAAAATGAAACGTCACGCACTTATCAGGCTCTCAGCGAGTACTGGCGCAGGCTTAGATGTACTGCGCGCTCATCTAAAACAGTTAATGGGCTTTGCGTGTAATATAGAAGGCGGTTTCCTAGCGCGTTGCCGCCATCTTGAAGCACTAGCATTAGCAGATACTCACTTAAAGCAGGGTAAAGCGCAATTACTAGAAGTGTGGGCGGGTGAACTATTGGCGGAAGAGCTGCGGCTCGCACAACAGGCTTTAAGCGAAATCACCGGTAAGTTTACCTCTGACGATTTGCTAGGAAGCATATTTTCTAGTTTTTGTCTCGGAAAGTAGGTTTCAGTTGAAACAAGTCATCAACCACAAATAACTCCTGTACATAAATATACGGAGCTATACACCTATAATTATATCTTGCATGACTGAATATTTATATAGCAATGACTATGTCATATTTCCTATCATAGTCAAAGAGAGAAAGCGTATAATAGATGCTGATAATAAGATTTTATCTTACGGTATCTGAATTAATTAAAATTGTTATGAATTTTTATAAAGTAGACCAAATTAGAATTTTTCTGATATTAAAGGATGGCATTAGAAAATCTGGTTTAAGCATTTCTTTTTCTAAGACTAGAAAATAGCTATTTTACTCATTGTCCCTGATTCTTAATTATGTAGAGTGCTGTAGGTTCTTCTTTTTTATCTTTTAAAAGATAGAAGAAACTACAATATAAGTTACAGCTGTACCGTGTTTTATAAGTAGTAAACTCTGAAGCCATCTTCCACTGACAGATATCCTTAAAATACTGCGTGCACTTAACTAGTTCTTTATTTAAGGAAGTTCATAGCGATTAGTGCCGCTAAAAGGCAAGATATATACTATATGTACTCATTGATCTTGTCTTTATCGTTATTAACTGCTACCCAAAAAAGTTTTTCTTATCAAGATAAAAAGATAAAAAATAAACTAAAGTTTATGCTTTTATATACACTCTGAGAAAGAGTATACTAATGAATATAATAATTGTCGTCACAATATAAAGTTTTATAAATAACTACCGCAGACTTTTCGTATGACAGCGAGGATATCTATTTTATTTTCCATAAAATGGATATCGCCAAATACCCTCCCTTTTGCAATAGAATTTTACACAGAAATACTATCTTCTCTATATGAGAGAATCAATTTTAAGTACTACTCTAATTAATTTTTTAATAAATAAAAATTAATTAGATGTTTTTGGTAAAAACTAATAATAGTTAAAGTTATCAAGTAATGTTACCTATTATATTTATAAATATTGTCAATATAAGATACTTCGAAAATTTTTGCAATTGCTATCTAACAATGGTAAATTGTGCTAGGTTTCTACATTCATGTCATGTGCACCCATAGCTCCGGCAACAGCAGTAGATGACACAGAAAACTTAAGTAACCGTGCGCAGGTTAAATACTTATCAAGAATTTTTTAGTAATACACATTTGAAAACTATGTGCTATAGCTGAACGTTTTCGCTCAACCTTATTAAGGTTGATCTGGATATGAAATATAAATTACTTTAGTGAATTAAATTAAAGAAAAGATATTTAATTCAGATATTTTTTATCTTTTATATATAAAAGATATTAACAGATTTAAATTATTTTTTTGTACCTAACTTTAAGGGAAATACATATTCTATTTTTTATAAAAATTCCCAGAATAAATTAATTTGAAATAGCTTCTTTCTGAGAAGAAACATTCTTAACATAAGCATAGAGAATTATGGGATATACATATTTTTATCTATAATCCTAAAAAAATTAATTATAAAAAATTAAATTTAATAGGCCTATTCAATGATAGGATCAAAATATCCAATAATTAAATACATAATCTTTATAGATATAATGAGTTTTTTTATAACAAAATTTGTTACTCCACTGTTACAGATTTCGCTAAATTACGCGGTTGGTCTATATCAGTCCCCTTAATAAACGCAACATAATAAGCAAGTAACTGTAATGGCACGATATAGCAAATCGGTGCAATTACTGTTTCTACAGGTGGTAGAGAAATAATTTTCATATCTTTACTATTATTAAAGCCTGCATTCTGATCGGCAAAAACGTATAGCAGACCACCACGCGCGCGTACTTCTTCAATATTTAATTTCAGTTTTTCTAGCAGCTCGTTTTTCGGCGCAACCACAACAACCGGCATATTATCGTCAACAAGCGCTAGCGGGCCGTGTTTCATCTCACCAGCAGCGTAAGCTTCGGCATGAATGTAGGAAATTTCTTTGAGCTTAAGAGCTCCTTCCATAGCAATAGGATATTGATCACCGCGCCCCAAGAAGAGCACATGACGCTTATCTAAAAAATCTTGTGCGAGTAGCTCGATGCACTTGTCCTGCCCTAATATTTGCTTAATACGGTTTGGTAATACTTGTAATGCGTGCAAAATATCTTGCTCTTCCACTAATCTATCATGTAAACGAGCCAGCTTTGATACTAACATGAGCAGCACAGTCAATTGCGTGGTAAAGGCTTTGGTCGAAGCCACACCGATCTCGGTACCCGCTTTGGTCATTAGTACCATGTCTGATTCACGAACCAGTGAAGAACCAGCTACATTACAAATTGCCAATGAACCGAGGTAACCCATTTTTTTAGAGAGACGTAACGCTGCCAGTGTATCTGCAGTTTCACCTGACTGAGATAAAGTGATTATCAAACTGTTTTTACGTACCGCAGATTTTCGGTAACGAAATTCAGAGGCGATCTCTAAATCACAGGGAATGCTAGCTAATGATTCAAACCAGTAGCGTGCCACCATACCTGAATGATAGGAAGTACCGCAGGCTATTATCTGAGTATGCTCAATTTGACTCAATATAGCATCAGCGTTTGGCCCAAGTTCACTGAGATCGACCTCGCAGTGATTCAAACGACCGGTTAAGGTATTTTTGATGGCCATTGGCTGTTCGTAAATTTCTTTCTCCATATAGTGATGGTAAATACCTTTATCGCTTGCGTCGTACTGTACGCTAGATTCGATCTCTGCGCGGTTCACTAATTTGCCTTCGCGATCAAAAATTGATACATCACTGTAGCTAATTTCAGCGATATCCCCTTCTTCCAAATAGATGAAGCGTCGCGTCACGGGTAGTAGTGCTAACTGATCGGATGCAATAAAGTTTTCGCCCACACCACGTCCGATTACTAGTGGACTGCCAAAACATGCTGCCATAAGCAGCAGAGGATTACGGCTGTCCATAAGCACTATACCATAAACACCGCGCAATTGCGGGATAACACGCAGCACCACATCGCGTAGATTACCACCTTTTTTTTGTTCCCAGTGCACTAGATGTGCTATCACTTCAGTATCAGTTTCGGAAGAGAAAAAATAGCCGCGTGCGATTAACACTTCACGTAACAGCTCATGATTTTCCACAATGCCATTGTGCACAACTATAATTTGTTCAGAGACGTGCGGGTGGGCGTTAGCCTCTGATGGCTCTCCATGGGTTGCCCAGCGTACATGCGCAATACCAGTGCCACTAATAAGCGGTTGCTGTTTTGCCGCCTTCACTAACATTTCTACTTTTCCTACACGCCGTAAGCGAGTAACACAACCTGGATAATCAACTATGGCCAAACCTGCTGAATCATACCCACGATATTCAAGACGACGCAGTCCTTCCAGCAAAATCTCTGCAATATTACGTTGTGCTACAGCACCTATAATTCCACACATAAATTTTATCCCTGATTTGACGGCTTTCTATTATCTTGCGTTATAATGTGTCCTGATAACTCTCATTGCCAGATCCCCCAAGTTTTTTATGGGTAGTCAATTATTTTTATTCTTGTGCAACCAGCACGTACCAGTCTTTAAAAATTATTTCTTCTTCGCTGGACGTTGCCAGTTTGTTTTATGATTTTGTTCTTTGCGGTTGTAAACTAGCGCAGCAGTGCTGATATCTTTCCTTATTGTACTACCTGCGGCAATAGTCGTTCTCTCTGCTATGCTTATAGGGGCTATTAGTTGAGTATCGGACCCAACGAACACGTTATTTTTGATGATAGTTTTTGATTTATTAGCACCATCGTAATTACAGGTTATAGTACCTGCACCAATATTTACGTTAGAGCCGATTTCCGCGTCACCAAGGTAGCTCATATGTCCAACCTTTGAACTTTTGCCAAGCGTAGTATTTTTCATCTCAACGAAATTGCCGACGTGTACAGCCTTAGATAGTTCGCTTCCAGAGCGCAAGCGTGCAAAAGGGCCTACAGTACAGTGAGCAGCAAGATTTGCTTTCTCGATTACAGAATAAGAACTAATTTTACAGTCATCACCAATAATGCTATTCTTAATGATACAGCCGGTGCCAATTTTGACGCTATTGCCAAAAATAACTTCACCTTCGATAATAACATTAGCATCGATCTCTACATCACGACCATGACTTAGCGTGCCACGTAGGTCGAATCGAGTGGGATCACGTAATATTACACCTGCTAGCAGTAATTTTTCTGCCTGTTCACGTTGATAAATACGCTCTAGCGTTGCCAATTGCAAACAGTTATTAACACCCTTAATTTCACTAAGGCGTAACGGATGTATTGCATTTATCTGGCATCCTTCTTGATGTGCTAGAGAGATAATATCGGTGATATAGTATTCGTCTTGTGTGTTATTATTATTAAGCTGTCCCGACCAACGCTTTAAATCACCACCGTTGGCGATTAGTATTCCGGTACTAATCTCGGAAATCTTCAGCTGTTCCTGACTCGCATCTTTTTGTTCAACAATTCCAACAATGAGGTTATTTTCTCGTACGATGCGTCCATAACCACTAGGATTATCCAGTACCGCGGTTAACAAACTAATACCGCCTTTAGGCTTCGAGTTACATAGGCGCTGTAGGGTTTCTTGAGAGATGAGTGGCACATCACCGTAAAGCATCAATATATCTTCATCGTTAACAAATAAAGGTGCAACCTGCTGGATTGCATGTCCGGTTCCTAGTTGCTCCAATTGCAATATCCAGTTAAGTGATGGATCTGTTAGCACAGATCTCAGTTTGTCGCCACCGTAACCATAAACCAGATAAATATTCTGTGCGTTGAGACTGATTGCAGCGTCAATCACGTGTTGAATCATGGGTTTACCTGCAAGTGTGTGTAAAACTTTAGGTAAATCGGAATACATACGGCTTCCCTTACCTGCAGCAAGAATTACCACGCTTATTGCGCTATTAGTCATATAACTATCCTGAAAATTTTTCAAACACGAAAGTTAAAGGATTTAACTCTAAGATTATTATATTTTTCTTAAACTAAAATTAAACATACTTTGGTGTTAAAAGAACACATAAAAAAGCCAGCCTATTAGGCTGGCTTTTTTATGTGTTTGAGTTCCTAGTTACATAGCTTTTTTAGTTAACTCTATCACACGTAATTTAGCAATAGCTTTCGCTAACTCTGCAGCAGCCTGTGCGTAGTCCACATCACCGTGACTACTATTCATATGTTTTTCTGCTTTATGTTTTGCTTCTAGCACACGCTCTTCGTCAAGATCAGTACCTCGAATGGCCGTATCTGCTAATACAGTAGTATTATCTGGTTGCACTTCCAGCACACCTCCAGAAAGGTAGATATACTCCTCTTCACCATATTCTTTCACGATACGGATTGTGCCAGGTTTAATGGTAGTAAGCAGCGGAGCGTGACCTGGGAAAATTCCAAGTTCCCCTTCGCTCCCCGATACCTGAATTTTTTGCACCAAGCCTGAAAACAACTGTTCTTCTGCACTAACAACGTCTAAATAATAAGGCATAACCCTCCTCCTTGAAAAAAACAGTTATCACAGTTTTCCTGCTTTTTCAACTGCTTCTTCAATCGTTCCAACCATATAGAAGGCCTGTTCTGGAAGATGGTCGAACTCACCATCCATAATACCTTTAAAACCACGAATAGTAGATTTTAGAGTAACATATTTACCCGGATAACCAGTAAAAATTTCTGCAACGAAAAATGGTTGTGAGAGGAAACGCTGAATCTTACGTGCGCGGGATACCAACAGTTTGTCATCTTCAGACAACTCGTCCATACCCAAGATAGCAATAATATCTTTTAGTTCCTGGTAACGCTGCAACAAAGATTGCACACCACGTGCAACGTCGTAGTGTTCCTCGCCAACAACTAGCGGATCTAGCTGACGGCTTGTAGAATCGAGTGGGTCAACGGCCGGGTAGATACCTAGAGAAGCAATTTGCCGACTTAAGGTAACTGTTGAGTCTAAATGAACAAAAGTAGTCGCCGGAGATGGATCAGTTAAATCATCCGCAGGAACATAAACAGCCTGTATGGAAGTAATTGAACCTTTTTTAGTGGAGGTAATACGTTCCTGGAAAACACCCATTTCTTCTGCCAAAGTTGGCTGATATCCTACTGCTGACGGAATACGACCAAGCAGCGCGGACACTTCCGTACCAGCCAATGTGTAACGATAGATATTGTCAATGAACAGCAAAACATCACGACCCTCATCACGAAATTTTTCTGCCATGGTCAGCCCGGTTAGTGCCACACGTAACCGATTACCAGGAGGTTCATTCATCTGACCGTATACCAGCGCGACTTTATCAATTACGTTAGAAGCAGTCATTTCGTGGTAGAAGTCGTTACCTTCACGAGTACGTTCGCCTACGCCTGTAAACACCGAGTAACCTGAGTGTTCAGCTGCGATGTTACGAATTAGCTCCATCATATTTACAGTTTTACCAACGCCTGCCCCTCCAAACAAGCCCACCTTACCGCCCTTAGCAAATGGACACATCAGATCGATAACCTTAATACCTGTTTCCAAGAGCTCCTGTGAATGAGACTGATCTTCATAAGTAGGTGCCGCACGATGAATAGAAGAGATTTCTACCACGCTACCGTCTTCATTTTTCAGTTCACCTTTCATATCAATCGGCTCGCCCAGCACATTCATGATACGACCGAGAGTAGCTTTACCCACCGGAACTTGGATCGGTTTTTTAAGGTCAGCAACTTCCTGACCACGCTTTAAGCCATCAGAAGACCCCATGGCAATAGTACGTACCACACTGCCGCCCAGCTGCTGCTGCACTTCTAAAACTAGACGATTAACACCATTCTTAACTTCAAGAGCATTATACACTTGCGGTACCGCATTCTGAGGGAATTCAACATCAACTACAGCGCCAATAATCTGGACAATCTTTCCAGCTGCCATCTTAAAAACCTCTAACTAAATTCGTTTAGCCACCTCAACAGATGCTGCAGCAGCGTTATCTAATTACAATTTCCCCTTAATTTATACAGGAACAATTCTGTTGGGGGCACAACTGCTATACAAACATATTACTTAATTAAACTGCGGAGGCTCCTGAAACAATCTCGGTAAGTTCCTGGGTGATACTAGCCTGACGTGCTTTATTGTATACTAAATACAGTTCCTTGATCAGATTCCCACTATTATCCGTCGCCGATTTCATTGCTACCATACGTGCAGCTTGTTCACTGGCTAAATTTTCCACTACACCCTGATAAACCTGTGATTCTACATAACGACGGATCAGGGTATCCAGCAATACTTTTGGATCTGGCTCGTACAAGTAATCCCAAGTTTTTGCCTTTGTTTCTTTTCCATCTACTATCGGTAACGGTAGTAATTGGGTAATGGTTGGAATCTGAGACAGAGTATTGTTGAATTTATTGCTAACGAGATAGAATTTATTGATTCTACCTTCATCATAAGCCTGTAACATCACTTTCACTAAACCGATTAATTCGGATAATGAAGGTTTGTCTCCTATACCAGTTACTTGAGCTAAAATATTCCCTCCTACGGAACCGAAGAAAGCTAGACCTTTGGAACCGATAATAGCTAAATCGCTCTTTACAGCTTTATCCGACCAAATTTTCATATCTGCTAGCAACTTTTTAAACAAGTTAATATTCAAGCCACCGCAAAGCCCTCGGTCAGTTGAAACAATCAAATATCCAATACGCTTAATTTCACGTTCTTCCAAGTAAGGATGTTTATATTCCAGATTACCTAACACAAGGTGACCAATCACTTTAAGCATAATATCTGCATATGGACGGCTAGCCTCCATTCTTTCCTGCGTTTTACGCATCTTGGAGACTGCAACCATCTCCATTGCTTTAGTAATCTTCTGTGTATTTTTTACGCTTTCAATCTTGTTACGTATCTCTTTTGCTCCTACCACTCTCCTCTCCTCGAAGCTTTTGCCTGCCTTTTGAGGCAAGTTATCCGTAATTACCAAGCCTGGGTTGTTTTAAACGTATCAAGTAGATTTTTCAATTGTGCTTCAATTTCGTTGTTGTAGTTACCAGTTTGGTTAATTTCCTGTATTAGCTGATCGTAATCGCGATCTGCAAATGCTAACAACGCTGATTCAAAATTAAGAATTTTCTCTGATTCGATGCTGTTCAAGTAGCCATGTTCGGCAGCAAATAACACTATTCCCTGATGTGCAATGGACATTGGGGAATACTGTTTTTGCTTTAAGAGTTCAGTTACTTTCCGACCGTAGTGCAGCTGTTTACGAGTTGCTTCATCTAAATCGGAAGCGAATTGCGAAAATGCTACTAATTCACGATACTGCGCCAACGCAGTACGGATGCTACCAGATAGTTTCTTGATGATACTAGTTTGTGCAGCACCACCAACACGTGATACAGAAATACCGGGGTTCACCGCTGGACGAATACCGGAGTTAAACAGATTTGACTCTAGAAAAATTTGACCATCGGTAATAGAGATAACATTAGTAGGAACAAATGCAGAAACGTCTCCCGCCTGGGTTTCAATAATCGGCAGCGCAGTTAATGAACCAGTTTTACCTTTTATTTTACCATTGGTAAAACGCTCAACGTAGTCAGCGCTTACGCGTGACGCTCTTTCTAGCAGACGGGAGTGGAGATAGAACACATCCCCGGGAAATGCTTCACGGCCAGGAGGACGGCGGAGAAGCAGAGAAATCTGACGATAAGCGATAGCCTGTTTGGATAGATCGTCGTAAACAATTAATGCATCTTCACCACGGTCACGGAAATACTCCCCCATAGCACATCCAGAGTAAGGTGCTAGGTACTGCAGGGCAGCAGATTCAGATGCAGATGCGACTACTACGATAGTATTCGAGAGAGAGCAGTGCTCCTCTAATTTACGTACGATATTAGCAATAGTAGAGACCTTCTGACCAATTGCAACGTAAATACACTTAATACCAGAGTCACGCTGGTTGATGATAGCGTCAACCGCCAGTGCAGTTTTACCAGTCTGACGATCACCTATGATCAACTCGCGCTGACCACGACCGATTGGAATCATAGCATCGATAGATTTATAACCGGTCTGAACTGGTTCGTCAACTGACTGACGCTCAATAACGCCTGGCGCAATAATTTCAACCGGTGAAAAGCCATCATTGTTGATCGAGCCTTTACCATCGATTGGAGTACCCAAGGTATTTACTACTCTTCCCAGCATCCCACGACCAACTGGCACTTCTAGAATACGGCCAGTGCACTTAACCTGCATTCCTTCGGAGAGATCAGTATACGGCCCCATAACTACAGCACCGACGGAATCACGTTCAAGGTTAAGGGCGATAGCATAACGATTATCCGGCAGGGCAATCATCTCGCCCTGCATCACATCAGCTAGGCCTTGTACACGAATAACACCATCACTTACAGAGACAATAGTACCTTGATTGTAAACTTCGCTTACGACATTAAACTGGGCAATGCGCTTCTTGATCAGTTCGCTGATTTCAGTGGAATTCAATTGCATATGCTTGCTTTAGCCTCCTTAAGACTGCAAGACGTCTGCCAGACGCTCAAGGCGGCTGCGTACGCTGCCATCAATCACTATATCACCCGCATAGATAATCATTCCTGCCATCACAGATTTATCAACTTTATAATTTATCTTCACTTTGCGTGATAGACGTTTTTCCATAGCGGAATTAATTTTACTCAGCTGGCTGACGTTCAGGACACTAGCAGAAATCACCTCAACTTCCATGATCGCCTCATAAGCGTTACGCAATTGAATAAAATGTTTTAATACAGCTGGAAGCGTTGCTAACCGTCCGTTTTCAGCCATTACCTTGATTAGATTTTGACCATATTTATCTAATTGATCCCCGCAAACAGCAATAAATAAAGACGATAATACGTGTGGTACCTTGATGACGGAGATCAGACTCGCCATTTGTTCGTTACGTGCTACACTATCAGAAAACGTCAGCATATCTTGCCAGGGTTTAATTCTTTTCTGCTCGATAGCAAAGTCAAAAACTGCTTTGGCATAGGGGCGAGCTGCAGTCATTAGTTCAAACATTCGCCCCTCCTCTTGATAATTCAGCAACTATTTTATTGATAATGTCACTATTAGTAGCCTCATCTATTATTATGGAATGTTCGATGATCTTTTCAGCTCCAGCTATTGCTAATAACGCAACTTGCTTACGTAGCTCTTCTTGGGCACGTCTACGCTCGGCATCTATTTCTTCCTGCGCCTGCGCTATGATGCGGTTACGTTCCTTCTGGGCTTCAGTTTTTGCTTCATCAAGAATCTGAGTACGACGCTTGTGTGCCTGCTCAATAATAATTTGAGCCTCTTCTTTAACTTTTTTCATCTGATCGGTCGCTTGAGCCTGTGCGAAATCTAACTCTTTCTTCGCACGCTCAGCAGAGGCAAGCCCTTCAGCAACTTCTTTTTGGCGTTTTTCAATTGCACCTATGATCGGTGGCCACACGTACCTCATGCAGAATGTAACGAAAAGAAGGAATGCGATAGCCTGACCGAAAATTGTTGCGTTAATGTTCACAGCACAATGCCTCTAATTAATTCATCTGACTTTTCAGCGGAAAATGGCAGAATAATTGCCCATTACATAGCAACAACTCCCTCTATATAATGCACAAAGAGACTCAGGATTTAGGCAACGGCAAACATAACATAGAGACCTAGACCAACAGCGATCATCGGAATTGCATCTACTAGACCCATTACAACAAAGAACTGCGTACGTAGCAGAGGGATCAAATCGGGCTGACGTGCAGCACCTTCTAAGAATTTACCTCCAAGGATACCGATACCGACCGCAGCACCGATTGCCGCCAGACCCATCATCACAGCGGCAGCCATGTACAACAGATCCATATTCAGGTTTTCCATGACAGTCTCCATTTTGTTTTAGTTAAATACTGAGTATTAAAAATAATTAATGGTCTTTAGATGCTATCGAAAGATAAACAATCGTTAGGACCATAAAAATGAAAGCCTGTAACGAGATGATGAGGATGTGAAAAATAGCCCACGGCACATTCAGCACCCACTGTGACCACCACGGTAACAGACCGGCAATAAGGATAAAAATCAGTTCACCCGCATACATGTTGCCGAATAGTCGCAGACCGAGAGACACTGGTTTCGATAGCAAGCTAACACCTTCAAGGATAAGGTTGATGGGGATGAAAATCGGGTGATTAAAGGGTTGTAATGTTAGCTCTCTCGTAAGACCTCCTAAACCTTTCATTTTTATGCTATAAAACAGAATTAAAATAAATACGCCCAATGCCATAGAAAGTGTAATATTCACGTCAGCGGATGGTACAACACGTAGTGACAATAGGCCCAGCCAGTGCTCACCTATATATGGTAACAAGTCGATAGGCAGCAAATCCATAAAATTCATTAGAAATACCCAGACGAAAATCGTTAACGCCAAAGGAGCAATAAGTTTATTTTTACCGTGGTACATATCACGTACATTGCTGTCAATAAAATCGACGACTAGTTCTATAGCAGCCTGCATTTTCCTTGGTACACCGCTGGTAATGCTTTTTGCCACTTTATGGAACAAAACTAAAAAGATCAATCCTAGCAACAGAGAGAAAAACATGGAATCGACATTTAATACCCAAAATGTTGCAGGAGCGTTGTGAGCATTGACTAGCTCGAACGTACGGAGATCCATCTGAAGATGCGTTAAATGGTGACCAATATACTCTTGTGGAGTCTGGATTTCTCCTGCAGCCATAATATCTTTTACCCTTTATTATATTATTTATAACTGGTTGCGCCAAAACCTGCACTCTTATAGAAAACGGGACAGACTGGTCCTCCCTACAAGCGCTAAGCTAAAAACATAAAAAACGCTTATCGTCAAATAAGCCATGATCCATATTTAAGCGCATAGCATGAAGCTCCAATGAACATCTTTGCAGTGTAAAGTGTTACACTCATGACTATATTAATAATTAAATAAATATCTTAGCATTAACCTAGGCGAACTTTACTTTCTAAATAATAATTTAGATTAGCTTCGAATAATCTCATCATAATGAGTATGCCATATGTTTGGCCTACACCTTCTCATTCAGTTAGGGTACACAACAAAAGCTACTTAAATTATACGGATCACACCTACGATTTCAATCCGTAAGTAGCGAAAAAGTGAATAATTGGTTCATTCATTTCTCATGAACTGTCCTTCTAAAGATTACTAGTAATCTAACTAAACTGAACAAATGAAATTTACTATTTACCCTCCTCATATTGTGCACTTCTCACTTTGTTGTGAGATTTAAAACAAATGATAAAAAAAAGCATAAATCAAATGACAATACATTTGATTTATGCTTAATCTGCATTGCTTTATTCTAAATCTGCAAAATTGTGGATTGATAGAACAGAGTGAGGGGGAAAATACGAATTTAAGCTTGTTAACTTCGACATGTTGTCCGGCATTATTTATTATCTACTCTCGTTGTTGGCTATTAAGTATAATCTTTAATGAAGAAAAATGTAAATTAAGCGTTAAATAAAATAGAGTTTTTTAGATAATTTCTACGAGTATTACTCATATTGCTTAGAGATCTTCATGACCAAAATCGAAGCCTAATATGGAACCAAATACTTATTTTAATCAGTATATATACTAATGTTTACAGTTAAACACGGCTATTATCGCGTGTAAGCACTATCAGATGACGTTTACTTTTTAGTTTTGGGACATGTAATTCTTCAATAGAAACAAGACGAACACCAACTGGTAAGCTGGCAATCTCATGATCTGGACGGGCACCTTTTAGAGCATAAAAATACCCCTGCACTGAGGGTAGGTGATAACACCATTTTACCATATTTTGTAAAGAGGATAAAGCGCGGCTAATAACACCATCAAACTTAATTTCAGAAGTAAATTCCTCTATTCTACTTTGCACAGAATGAATGTTATGCAACCCTAGCTCGTATTGTACCTGACGTAGAAAGCGCACACGCTTACCCAAGCTATCAAGTAGGGTGAAATGTGATTGAGACAGCATAATTGAAAGAGGTATGCCAGGAAGGCCCGCTCCGGTACCGACATCAATAAAACGTTCGCCCTTAAGGTAAGGAGCTATTACGATACTATCAAGAATATGACGTATCAGTATTTGCTGTGGATCACGTACTGACGTTAAGTTGTAGGTATTATTCCACTTATCTATCAAGTTAACATAGGCTATCAACTGCTCTTTTTTTTGAGAGTTAAGCGAAATATTAGCTAATTTGAGCAGCAAATTTAGTTCTGTTATCATAGATAAATCAAGTCATCGGAAATGAACAGGATCGCACCCTATTTTAAGTTAAAAGATTTTGCGTAGTATTTTTTTAGGTAAATTAATAAAATCGAAATTGCTGCTGGTGTGATGCCAGAGATACGTGACGCTTGCCCGATAGAAGACGGCTTGTAATCATTAAGTTTAGCAATTACCTCATTCGATAGACCACTAACATGACGATAATCTAGGTCAGCCGGCAGTGAAATATTTTCATTACTCTTCTGTCTATTAATTGCATCTTGTTGTCGAGCTATATAGCCTTCATATTTAATATGAATCTCAACCTGCTCAGCTGCCTGTGTATCAGCCATCACTGGGCCAAAACCAGGTAGCGCAGTAAGGAGAGCGTAAGTAAGTTCTGGACGGCGAAGCAGATCTTCCCCATTCGTTTCTTTGCTTATAACAGATTTGAGCTGTGAATTCACTATTGCAATGTTTTCCGATTTCGGATGGATCCAAAGATTGCGCAGACGCTGATGCTCCCTTTCAATTGCCTCTAATTTTTGATTAAAACGTAACCAGCGGGCATCATCAACCATACCCAGCTCGCGACCTATTTCAGTTAAACGTATATCTGCATTGTCTTCACGTAGCGTCAAACGATACTCCGCGCGTGAGGTAAACATACGGTATGGTTCTTTAGTGCCGAGCGTGCAGAGGTCGTCTACCATTACTCCAAGATAGGCTTGATGGCGACGCGGCACCCAGCCTGCTTCGCCAGCGGACTGGCGTGCAGCATTAAGACCGGCTAACAGACCTTGAGCAGCTGCTTCCTCATAGCCGGTAGTACCATTAATCTGTCCCGCAAGAAAGAGACCATGAACATATTTGCTCTCCAAAGTTGGTTTCAGATCACGCGGATCAAAAAAGTCGTACTCAATGGCATAGCCTGGACGCACAATTTTTGCGTTCTTTAGCCCTTTTATTGAGCAGACAATCTGCATTTGCACGTCGAACGGCAGGCTGGTAGAAATGCCATTGGGGTAAATTTCGTTACTAGTTAGACCTTCTGGTTCGAGAAAGATTTGATGCGCATTACGATCGGAAAAACGCATCACCTTTTCTTCGATTGCTGGACAGTAGCGTGGGCCGATTCCTTCTATAATCCCTACATACATCGGGCTGCGATCAAGGTTATTGCGGATCACGGTATGAGTTTGCTCATTAGTATGAGTAATCCAACAGGGAACCTGCTGAGGATGCTGAGATACATTGCCCATAAAAGAGAAGACTGGACTTGGGTTATCTCCATACTGCGGTTTAAGCACTGAAAAATCTATAGTACGAGAATCAATACGTGGCGGTGTACCTGTTTTCAGACGGCTTACACGTAAAGGGAGCATACGCAGGCATTTAGACAGTGGAACTGAAGGAGGATCACCAGCGCGACCTCCACTGTAGCTATCCAGCCCGATATGAATCTTACCATCGAGAAAGGTTCCGACCGTTAGTACAACAGCTTGACTACGGAATTTCAGCCCCATTTGGGTCACAATACCGATAACACAATCGTTCTTAACAAGAATATTGTCAACCATCTGCTGAAATATCATTAGATTAGGCTGATTTTCTAGTGCATTCCGTATTGTAAGACGATATAGTGCGCGATCCACTTGTGCACGGGTAGCACGTACTGCAGGACCTTTACTGCTGTTTAGCATTCTAAACTGAATGCCCGCTTTATCGATTGCAGTGGCCATCAGTCCTCCTAATGCGTCCACTTCCTTTACCAGATGTCCTTTTCCAATACCACCAATCGCTGGATTACATGACATTTGCCCGAGTGTATCAATACTATGGGTTATTAAAAGAGTTTTTTTACCTATTCGAGCTGAAGCCATCGCAGCTTCGGTGCCAGCATGACCACCGCCGACTACGATCACGTCGAAAGGATCTGGATAGAACATGAAGTAGTACCTCTTTGCTAAACGAGCAGGAATCATCGCTTTGGGGGAGTAGATTCTAAGAAGATCTTGTGGAAAATAAAAATCATTATAATCCTCACCTTTTTTATAAAAAAGTGCCTTATTCTGTATCAGATCTTTTATTAAAATTGTATCTAGTTGTGGATAACAAAATTAATTGCTTATTTATTAAAATAATAAATGGGTTTACTTTTTGTGAATCACTAGCGATTTAATGTTGCATAAATTGAGACCAAAATGATAGGTAATATTTTTTGCGGAAAAACTAAGTAGGTATACTCCAGAGCATTACCGTGGTTGCACAGAAATTAATATATCTATCTACAGTAGATTGGTATCATCCCGATATCTCTATAATCTTATCAAGATTATATCTTGCTCAGTATCACTAGATAGTCAAGCGTTGCTCCTTAGGTTAAGATTATTAAAAGTAGATAAGAGTTACGTTTTACATTAGCTAGAGTGGATCGATATTCGCAGTCATACTGTAAGTATGAAAGTCATACTTTAAATATGATGCTGTGAATCCTTTTTGTTATTTTTCTTTATTTTTAGTTAGTTAATATACTGTACAAATGATAACGACAGCTCTGTGCGATTGATATGATTTACCGTATGCACAAAAATTTAATTCATACCATATTTTTTCATTTCTTACTCAGAATACCACAGTTGACACCCATTAACTATTCAGCACGGGGGTTTGGGTTACTACAAGTATATTCCTTATCATGTTTAGTAGTAGATTCTTTATTGCACCCACTACTAGTTCATAGAGATCAGGAACGTCCTGACTATTTAGTTGAGCTAAATAGTTATTTAGTGCCTACTTAATAGAAGTAGGCACAGGTTCTTGTGTAATCTGATCTTGTGAGTTAACGGCATAAATAATTAGTGAACTATCACGCTTTGCTGGGACATAGTTCTTTTAGATCCTTATTTCGTTTAAGCAAGATTTTTCGTGTTAAGCTTCCAACACCACCTACTTTTTATGTCACTGGCATCTTTCAATGACGTTTAATGTACGCTCCACTTGCTATTAGAAGGATGCGAAACAAGAATATACTTCACCTCTATCCTAGAGACAATGTCACAAAAAACAGACCCTAGTATTTAGATGATGCGAATTTTTTAGGAGAGCTATCCTCCACCATGAGCTACATAGCCTTTACCACGTGTTATCCCTCTTCTTTTCTAATCCAGCCCAAGACCGGTATACAGCCACTGCTGTATACCGGTCAGTTATATCGTATTTTCAATAATAGAAATAGTGACATTTTGCTTGATTGTCGATAGTGATTTATTCAGCTTTCTTGTGACCTTCTTGTTAAACGAATAAGGATAAGTTCGTTTATGTATCGTTATATCATCAAGGGTTGAATGCTATAGCATTCAACCTAATGAATAATTTTGAAGCAATTACAGTTTTCCATATAAAAATAAAAGCTAATGTAACCCTTATAGGGAAATAGGACATCCATTGTGGTGATGGATAATAGATTGTACGAAGTTTGGATATTGCAGCAACGCTTGATTTCATCTTATAGTAAATTTTACTGACAGCTTCTTACACTGATATATGATACTCTAAACTCAGAAGGCATATTAATGTGCATGGTAGCCATATTAAAGATCGCACTCAGCTGTTTACAAGGAGTAAACAGCCAGTATCGCCTCTATGCATGATAAACAATCAGAATTTGCTACTGACCCAGTCAGTCTTTTGGGTTATGAACTAATACTTCGATAACACCCGTTACCTTACATCTATTCTGCTTATTAGTAATACTGGACCACATAGATGATTTGATTAAGAATTATAAGTGGCTGATGTGAAATACTCATAAATAATACGCGAGTGCCGCCGTCCGTAAGACGATGATGTATCCTTGTCGTTTTGTTAAAAACACTACCACTATATTCGATATATAGCATGATGGTAGAGAATCTACGGTCATAAAAATCCCACTGTTATTCATGGTACTCTTACTTATTATATAGTCCAAGTTTTTTCTCTAGATAATGGATATTGGTACTGCCCTGTTGAAAATGTTTATCTGACATGATCCTGATCTGTAGATCAACGTTGGTCTTAATGCCATCGATGATTAGTTCCGCCAGCGCATTCTGCATGCGCGCGATGGCTACCTCGCGGTTTTCGCCGTAGCAAATAAGTTTACCAATCATAGAATCGTAGTATGGCGGTACGCTGTAGCCAGCATAGATGTGAGATTCCCAACGTACGCCAAAGCCACCCGGCGCGTGAAAACGCGTAATTTTGCCTGAGCTTGGCAGGAAGGTATGCGGATCTTCGGCATTTATACGACATTCAATCGCATGGCCGCGGATCACCATGTCTTCCTCCTTGATAGCAAGAGGCTGACCTGCAGCTATACGAAGTTGTTCCTTGAGTAGATCTACACCGGTTATCATCTCAGTAACTGGATGTTCAACTTGAATACGGGTATTCATCTCTATGAAGTAGAACTCTCCGTTTTCGTATAGAAACTCAAAAGTACCTGCGCCACGGTAGCCAATTTTGATACAGGCATTGGCACAGCATTCTCCGATGTAACGACGTAGTTCAGGAGTAATCCCCAGGGCCGGCGCCTCCTCGACAACTTTCTGGTGACGGCGTTGCATTGAGCAATCACGTTCAGCTAAATAGATAGCCTTACCTTGACCGTCTGCCAGAATCTGAATCTCGATGTGACGTGGATTCTCGAGATATTTCTCCATGTAAACTACATCGTTGTTGAAGGCCGCTTTAGCTTCCGCTTTTGTCATGTTAATGGATTGCTCGAGAGCTTTGGCATTGCGTACAACGCGCATTCCGCGACCTCCCCCTCCTCCGGAAGCTTTGATGATAACTGGATAACCGATTCTCTTAGCGATAGTATGGTTATACTCCATGTCGTAGCCTAGTGAACCATCAGTGCCGGGTACGGTCGGTACGCCTGCTTTTTTCATAGCAGTAATAGCGGAGACTTTGTCACCCATCAGGCGAATAGTCTCTGCTCTCGGACCGATAAAAATAAAACCGGAACGCTCAACTTGTTCAGCGAAATCAGCATTTTCAGATAGAAAACCGTAGCCAGGGTGGATAGCGACTGCAGCAGTAATCTCAGCTGCAGAGATCAGCGCTGGGATATTTAGGTAACTTTTTACTGACTGGGCTGGGCCAATGCAAACAGTTTCATCTGCCAGAAGCACGTGTTTTAGATCACGGTCTACGGTAGAGTGCACTGCTACAGTCTTAATACCCAGTTCTTTGCAAGCACGGAGAATACGTAAAGCAATCTCCCCACGGTTAGCAATGACAATTTTATCCAGCATAGTTGTTCGCCTCGCTATTCAATGATGATCAGCGGCTCGTCAAATTCAACGGACTGGCCGTTTTCTACCAGAATAGCTTTCACGACACCAGATTGATCGGCTTCGATCTGATTCATCATTTTCATCGCTTCAACAATGCAAAGTGTGTCGCCTGCATTAACTTTCTGTCCTATTTCAACAAAAGATTTAGCAGCCGGGCCTGGAGTACGATAGAAGGTGCCGACCATAGGCGAACGCACAATATGGCCGCTGACATCTTCAGCAGTTTTAGTAACTTCTACCTCCGGTGCTGAAAAAGCCTGCTGCGTGACTGAACAACCTACATTAGCGAGTGCACGACTGATACGAACGGACTCTTCTCCTTCAGAAATTTCTAACTCAGCAATGCTAGATTCTTCAACTAATTTAATAAGTTTTTTAATTTTACGCATATCCATGAGTGTGGTTCCTTACTCTGTTTAATTAGAGTGAGAAAGACGTTTTACTGCCGTTTGTAAGGCCCATGCATAGCCGTCAGCACCCAAGCCGTAAATCACGCCAGCAGAAATATCAGAAAAATAAGAGTAATGACGGAAAGGTTCACGAGCATAAACGTTAGAAAGATGTACTTCAATGAAAGGAATACTTACTGCCAAAAAAGCATCGCGTAATGCTATGCTGGTGTGAGTAAATGCAGCAGGATTGATGATGATGTAATCTACACTGCCTCTGGCCTCATGCACTTGATCAATAAGCTTATGTTCTACATTAGATTGCAAATGACTTAGTTTCACATCTAGCTTTTTTGCTAGTATGGTCAGATCACAAACGATCTTCTGTAAAGTAGTGTGACCATACTTTATCGGCTCACGTATTCCTAGCAAATTGAGGTTAGGACCATTTAAAAGCATAACGTGAAATTTATGTACCATTGTGTTGACATCCTACCGTAGTTATTGAGGGATCAAGAAAAATAACTTTCTACATTCCGTTTGTCATCCATCGTAAAGTACAATAAGACCAGGACTTATATCAATTTTAGAACAAGATAGATACCAGCAGATATCGGTTTTTTCTACAAAATAGATTAGGTGTTTTCTAACACATATTGTCCTACTAAAAATTTCTGTAAACATATAATTTAATGAGATAGAAAGTGATGGAACTTTTTTAATCCTACCCCTACAACGGTAGGGCATAAATCCGAATTAGGTCGAAAGCATTTTCTCAACTTAGAGATAGTAAGTGAGCGGATAATAGCTGCCAGTGTCAGCAAAATTACTTAAGTTAAGATAACTAGTTTGAGATATAGCTGCCTGTCGCCTAGCTAGCCACATAGCAAGTACATGTTGTAGCCCAGCTTGTAGATGTTAAATACAGTAGTATTAGCAAATGTAGAGAGTCAGATACAGAGGTATAGGCTGGATAAGAACCAGTATAATTTTAGTAAAACTGTACCTAACAATAGCGTTGGTTTTAGTTTTATTTTGCCTGTAAAGTACCCGATTTTCTATACTAGTTTAGTGCTCCATTATCCTAACTCATTTCTATAAAATCAGGTAACCTTACGTAAATAAGAAGGTGGTTAAGGTCTAGTGCGGCCTTTAATCAGTTATTCTAACTTACTTTAATGTCAGTAATATCCAAGAGTTTATTTTGTAAATCGAGCGAATCGAGCAAAAAAAGAAGATTTTTATTTAAATGTCCTTAAGCGAGTTTATAATCTTGTCCTATTAGGACCTTTGTCCCATACGCTACGGACATTTGGTTCTCTTATAACTTGATCAGATGAAATAAATCATGTTAAGTAACATATATGTTGGTTAATTATTGCATCAATTTTTGATTCAATCAATCAATCTCTTTCTTGGTGTCGTGCTCAACATCCATAAATTTACGAAGTCACTTCCTTTGTTCAGAGTTTGATAGGGAAGCATGTGAATCAATCTAGAACTATGTTCTCAATATAGCAGGATCAGAGATGCATATTAAGGATGCATATTAAGTCAAATTATAAATTCTGAGAAATTTAGGTGAGCGAAGTAATTCCTTTTTTAGCAAAAGGGTTAAAGGTGAATCGCAGGGACGAAATCACTATAAACTGGTGGTAAAAACATTAAATTTTGTATAGAAAAGTCGTAGTAAAATACACTAAATCAACAATCAAAACTAAATAATATCGCCGTTACGCATTGATTAGTTTCTCGTTAATGACCACATAAAAATCCAAATTAGTCTATTTTTCACCAAAATAGATTTTTTTTGCGCCTTGTAGCAACTTTGTATGGTTGATAAAGTAGGCGCATTTTATTTTCCGCTCTCCAGTTTGTAGGATTATCCTTGATATTATGTTTAAAAAATTTCGTGGCATGTTTTCCAATGACTTGTCCATTGACCTAGGTACCGCGAATACCCTGATTTATGTAAAAGGACAAGGCATCGTGCTGAACGAACCTTCTGTTGTTGCTATACGACAGGACCGTGCTGGTTCTCCAAAGAGTGTAGCGGCCGTTGGTCATGATGCAAAACAGATGCTTGGTCGTACACCAGGTAATATTGCAGCAATTCGTCCGATGAAAGATGGTGTCATTGCAGACTTTTTCGTCACAGAAAAAATGTTACAATACTTTATTAAACAAGTACACAGTAACAGTTTTATGCGTCCTAGCCCGCGCGTGCTGGTATGTGTGCCAGTCGGTGCGACCCAAGTAGAGCGGCGCGCAATTCGTGAATCTGCGCAAGGTGCAGGCGCACGTGAAGTCTTTCTGATTGAAGAGCCGATGGCTGCAGCAATTGGTGCAGGCCTGCCAGTTTCAGAAGCGACGGGCTCAATGGTCGTGGATATCGGCGGAGGTACTACAGAAGTGGCAGTGATTTCACTGAATGGCGTAGTTTATTCTTCCTCTGTTCGGATCGGAGGTGACCGCTTTGATGAAGCTATTATTAACTATGTTCGACGTAACTATGGTTCGCTGATTGGTGAAGCTACCGCTGAGCGTATCAAGCATGAGATCGGTTCAGCCTATCCGGGGGACGAAGTGCGTGAAATAGAGGTGCGCGGTCGTAATTTGGCAGAAGGCGTGCCGCGCGGTTTTACGTTGAATTCTAATGAAATTCTTGAGGCGTTACAGGAGACGCTGACTGGTATTGTCAGTGCAGTGATGGTGGCACTAGAGCAATGTCCACCAGAACTGGCATCCGATATTTCTGAACGAGGTATGGTACTGACCGGCGGTGGAGCACTGGTGCGCAATTTGGAACGTCTGCTCATGGAAGAAACTGGCATTCCAGTGGTTGTCGCAGAAGATCCGCTAACCTGCGTAGCACGTGGTGGTGGTAAAGCATTGGAAATGATTGACATGCACGGCGGTGATTTATTTAGTGAAGAATAATTGGCTGTAATTAACTGTTACATAAGTAGACTTATGTAGGGAGTAGTTTAGGAAACTTTCACTGCAAGTGGTGGCTCAAGAGTGTCCATCCCATGGAAATACAACTGTAGAGGGATTTCCTTACCTGTTGCAGAGGAAAATGTAGAATATATGAAGCCGATTTTCAACAGGGGACAGTCCCTGCAGTTGCGCTTGTTTTTAGCTGTGTTAGTAGCAATAGCGATTATTATTGCAGATAGTAGGTTGGGATCATTTACCCAAATTCGTAAATATCTAGATACATCAGTTAGTCCTTTTTATTTCTTAGTCAATAGTCCGCTACGACTTCTTGATGATATCTCTGGTTCTTTGGCATCGCGCCAACAGCTTGAACGAGAAAATAAAGCCCTACAACATGAGCTTTTTCTGAAAAATAGTGACTTACTGATGCTGGGGCAATATAAGAAGGAGAATACCCATCTACGAGAATTGCTAGGTTCACCGTTACGTCAAGATGAATATAAAATGGTGACACAAGTGATCTCCACCGGAACCGATCCATATACCGATCAAGTAGTGATAGATAAAGGCAGCATTAACAGCGTTTATGAAGGTCAGCCGGTTATTAGTGATAAAGGAGTAGTCGGTCAGGTGATAGCAGTAAGTCAGTTGACTAGTCGAGTTTTGCTAATTTGTGACGTATCACATGCGTTGCCAGTTCAGGTTCTGCGCAATGATGTTCGCGTTATAGCGTCGGGTAATAGCTGTACTGAGGATCTACAGTTGGAGCATGTGCTGGGCAATATTGATATTCGCGTCGGTGATATTCTGGTAACTTCTGGCCTAGGTGGTCGCTTCCCAGAGGGTTATCCAGTTGCGGTAGTATCTTCTGTTAAGGTGGATAGACAGCGCGCTTATACCGTAATTCAGGCACATCCAACCGCCAATTTACAGCGTTTACGCTACCTTTTACTACTGTGGAAGGTGGATAAAAACCGTAATACGCCGATGAAGCCGCATGAAGTGCATCATATAGCTAATGAACGTTTGATAAATATCACACCGCAAGTGTGCTTGCGTGAAGGCCATCCTTGAGTCGATATCGCAGCCAAGGTCGTTGGGTTATTTGGCTGACTTTTCTTGTTGCCCTCGTATTACAGATTATTCCATGGCCTGAACAAATTTTGATTTTTCGACCATCATGGATCCTACTTGTTTTGATCTATTGGGTATTAGCACTGCCGCACCAAATTAGTGTTGGTACCGGTTTTATATTAGGTACCATG
The DNA here is from genome assembly GCF_009829915.1 of Pantoea sp. Nvir. GTDB lineage: Bacteria > Pseudomonadota > Gammaproteobacteria > Enterobacterales > Enterobacteriaceae > Pantoea. Next base: position 56,502 of record NZ_SZZW01000007.1, read on the forward strand.
ATGGACCTAATAGCAGGATCTACTCTTGGGGTACGTGCTTTATCGCTAAGCATCATTGCCTATTTAGTTACCTTCAAATTTCAGATTTTCCGCAACTTGGCGTTATGGCAGCAGGCGTTAATAGTGATGGTACTATCACTAATAATGCATGTAATTATATTATCGGTAGAATTTTTAATAACTAACGCCTCATTTCGTATAGAAATTTTCTGGTGCAGCGTTATCGATGGGATTCTTTGGCCTTGGCTATTTTTACTTATGAGAAAGATTAGGCGTCATTTCGCCATTCAGTAAGGAATATTATGTTATTCCGTTATTTAAATTCTGGTCCACCGCGTATGTGCTTTTTGATCACGAGCGATTGCTCACCTGTTTAGTATAGATGTATATGACGTTTCTGCTGTTAGGCATGATAGATATGGCTGATTATATCGCTATCGGTAAGCTCATTAACAATGCCGGGGCATATAGAATTTAGAGCATAGGTGGAATCTTTGTCTGTAAAATTACTAGAAGCTATGACGTGGTTGTCGAATTGCCGTTGGTTGAAACAAAAGAGTAAGTTATTCAGCCATTTTCAGTCACTGCGTGCCGTAAAGGGGATAACATGACGGCTGAATTGCTGGTCAACGTTACTTTTTCCGAGATGCGAGTTGCCTATATTAACGGCGGCATTTTGCAGGAGATACATATTGAGCGCGCGGCGCAGCGCGGTACAGTCGGCAATATCTATAAAGGCCGCGTCAGCAGAGTATTGCCTGGCATGCAGGCAGCATTTATAGATATCGGTCTGGAAAAAGCTGCTTTTTTGCATGCTTCGGATATTACGCCACATACAAAATGTTTCACAGATTATGAGAAAAAAAACTTTCTTGTACGGGATATCGTCGATCTGGTACGTCAAGGTCAGGACCTGATGGTACAGGTAGTGAAAGATCCGCTTGGGAATAAGGGCGCGCGCCTTACTACCGATATCACGCTGCCGTCGCGTTATTTGGTTTTTATACCTGGTGCTTCTCACATTGGCATTTCTCAACGTATTGAGAGCGAAAGCGAGCGTGAGCGCTTGAAAGCGGAAGTAGCTGACTATTGCGACGATATCGGGTGTTTCATTATTCGTACCGCGGCGGAAGGCGTCGACGAAAAGGAACTGGCGCAGGATGCCATATTTTTGAAACGGCTTTGGATGAAGGTTACCGAGCGTAAAAAACGTAACCAAACTTGTTGTTTACTGTACGGCGAACTTGCATTGGAACAACGTATCCTACGAGATTTCGCAGGTGCGGCGTTGGACCGTATTCGCGTTGATTCTCGATTAACCTACGAACTGTTGTTGGAGTTTACGCACGAGTATATCCCGGAAATGGTCAATAAGCTGGAGCTGTACTCCGGGAAACAGCCGATTTTTGACTTCTACGATATTGAGAATGAGATCCAACGTTCACTGGATCGTAAGGTTGCATTAAAATCAGGAGGATATCTGATCATCGATCAAACGGAAGCAATGACCACTATCGACATTAATACGGGAGCATTTGTCGGGTACCGCAATCTTGATGAAACTATCTTTAACACCAATATTGAAGCAACGCAGGCGATTGCAAGACAGCTACGGTTACGCAATCTTGGTGGGATTATTATCATCGATTTTATCGATATGCGTAATGATGATCACCGTCGTCGCGTACTGCATTCTTTGGAGATGGTACTGAGCAAAGATCGCGCCAAGACCGGAATCAACGGCTTTTCGGCATTGGGATTGGTGGAGATGACACGCAAACGCACTCGCGAAAGTATTGAGCACATATTGTGTGAACATTGCCCAATTTGTAAAGGACGTGGCATGCTAAAAACCGTAGAGACTGTATGTTATGAAATTATGCGTGAAATCTTGAGAATTCATCATTCCTATGATTGCGATCGTTTTTTGATTTATGTCTCTCCAGAGGTTGGCAAGGCGCTGAAAAATAATGAATTGTATGCTCTAGCAGAGGTAGAAATTTTCATCGGCAAACAAGTCAAGTTACATATCGAACCGTTCTATATTCAAGAACAATTCGATATTGTAATAATATGAAATTATTTGCTTTTTGGCAGTTTAAAAAAACAAACATGCTTATAATAATGGCAATGATTGAAACACAGCTTCATACTCACAATAACTTTCTGTTAGATAATAGTTTAGTCAGATATATCCATTTTTTCTATTGTGGAATAAAATCTCCTTAGAGGCTAGTTATGATGAGCTCTAAATAAAGTAGATACTGTACAAGTAGTGCAAAGAAGAGAAGATATGAATTGGCAACCTTTAGGGCATTACAGCAGGTTAGTGAAATCTAACTACATCATCGCATAGGGCTCATAAGTTCTGTCGCCTGATGAGTGTAAGACTTTATCCGAGTATAAAATGAGCGAGAAAACATGACTTTGAACCTGGTAAGGGAGCAGTTACTAACTGCTAACAATATCAATCAGCAGGACCTATTTTCCGTATTAGAGAAACTCTCAGAACGTTGTCTAGATTATGCTGATCTCTATTTCCAGTCTAGCTTCCATGAATCCTGGGTACTGGAAGATAAAATTATCAAAGATGGTTCTTGGAATATAGATCAGGGCGTTGGTGTACGCGCTATTAGCGGTGAGAAAACAGGATTCGCCTACGCCGATCAAATTACTTTGCATGCGTTACGCCAGTCGGCAGAAGCAGCGCGCAGCATTGTAAAAAAACAAGGGAATGGTAAGGTACATACCCTTTCAGAGGTGATGCATCGTGCGCTCTATCAACCAGTAAATCCGCTCGATAGCATGACACATGAAAACAAAATCTCTCTACTGCATCGCGTAGATAAAGTGGCGCGCAGAGCAGATTCACGCGTACAAGAGGTTAACGCAAGCCTGAGTGGCGCCTATGAGCAAGTACTGATTGCAGCTACTGACGGTACATTGGCTGCAGATGTTCGTCCGCTAGTACGTTTCTCCATTAGTGTACTGGTAGAGGATCAAGGCAAACGCGAGCGTGGCACTTGTGGCGGCGGTGCTCGCGTGGGATATGAGTTTTTCTTCGCCGATGAAAACGGCGAAGTACGCGCTGATGCTTGGGCAAAAGAAGCGGTCCGTATGGCATTAGTCAATCTTTCTGCGGTCGCTGCACCAGCGGGTACCTTACCGGTGGTGCTTGGTGCAGGTTGGCCTGGGGTACTGCTGCATGAAGCGGTCGGTCATGGCCTAGAAGGTGATTTTAATCGTCGGAAGACCTCAGTCTTCAGCGGTAAAATAGGCCAACTAGTGGCTTCAGAATTGTGTACCGTGGTGGATGATGGCACGCTAGAAGGATTACGTGGTTCACTTGCAGTTGATGATGAAGGCACACCAGGCCAATGTAATGTTTTGATAAAAAGTGGCGTATTGAAAGGTTATATGCAGGACAAGCTCAACTCACGCTTGATGGGCTTACTGCCGACGGGCAACGGCCGGCGTGAATCTTATGCGCATCTACCGATGCCGCGTATGACCAATACTTATATGTTAGCGGGTAAGTCGATGCCGCAGGAAATTGTTGAAAGCGTCGATTATGGACTCTATGCTCCAAATTTCGGCAGTGGTCAGGTAGATATTACCTCTGGTAAGTTTGTCTTTTCTACTTCGGAAGCCTATTTCATTGAAAAGGGTAAAGTGACTAAGCCGGTGAAAGGTGCCACTCTGATAGGTTCTGGTATTGAGGCGATGCAACAAATCTCTATGGTTGGTAACGATCTATCTTTGGATAAAGGCGTTGGCATCTGTGGTAAAGAAGGACAGAATGTGCCTGTCGGTGTGGGCCAGCCTACTTTGAGACTAGATAAACTCACTATAGGGGGTACTGCTTAATAGAAATTTCCATTATTTAGGTAAGGGGTATACTAAAGAACAAAAATGTCTAGTGTAGGACACCTTAGGCTTTGCGTATTTTGGTCAATCTTTCTTACCTGCATTAGACGTTTTATTAAATGGTAGTTTATTTTTACAACGCGAAAAAAGCATTGATCTCTCCTACTTTAGTTAGGACAAGGCCGAGTAAGCTGCGATTGATTAAGTAATTTTAAACTCAATCTTATCTTCTATTTCCCTAACTGTTCACTGATAAAGACGAAGCTATCGCGTGTGGTAGCAACAAAAAAACCTAATTCAACCACTTTGTTAAAATACCACACCTCTTAGTGTTTTATTATGTACTCTAGCTACTAATTGATTCAGTGTACATTTTTTACTAAAAAATTTAGTCATGAGAGTTACTATACAGGTATTAAGTATTTCTCAGTGATTCTCTTTTGAGAGAATGTTTCCAAGCTCTTAAGGTGAAAGCGCCGTTGCTGCTTAATGAAGCACTATTATTTAGCCAGTATGCATTCGAATATTACCTTCCAATATTTATTGGGCATCATCAACCTGATACAGAGTACGTCCGGGCAAATTAAGCATCATCTCAGCAAAGCCAAATTAAGGATTCATAATGAATGTTCTTCCAATTTTTGTTGTGTTTGGGCTTTCATTTCCACCTATTTTCATTCAACTAATAGTTTCATTAATGTTATTCTGGGTGGTAAAACGCCTACTGATACCGAGTGGGTTTTATGATTTTGTATGGCATCCAGCTCTTTTTAACGTGGCGCTATACTGCTGCATATTTTATCTAATATCTCGTCTATTCATCTGAGGTTTAAGTGAAATCGCTAATAAGAAAAATCGCGTATTACGCGATTACTCTACTGCTAGTTAGCATTGCTGTACTAATCATCTTTCGAGCTTGGGTATTTTACACTGAGTCACCGTGGACACGTGACGCTAAATTTGCTGCAGATGTCGTGGCTATTTCACCGGATGTAACAGGTTTGATTACTGAGGTACTAATACATGACAATCAACTGGTGAAAGAAGGCGATGCTTTGTTTGTCGTAGATCGGCCACGTTATCAAAAGGTACTAGATCAAGCACAGGCTGATGTTAAGTACTACCAAACTCTGGTCAGCAAGAAACGTCAGGAGGCAGAACGTCGTAACCATTTAGGCATCTCGGCAATATCGTGTAAAGCGTTAGACCAATCGAACAGCGATTTGCAAACTAGCGAATACCAACTGGAGAAATCTATAGCTACGCGTGATCTAGCAAAGATTAATCTAGATCGTACAATTATTACTGCACCATCTGATGGTTGGGTGACTAATCTCAATGTTTATAAGGGAGAATTCATTACCCGCGGATCAGTGGTGGTAGCGTTAGTAAAACAGCGTTCCTTCTACGTGCTAGCTTTTCTTGAAGAAACTAAGCTTAATGGTATTAAGCCGGGTTATCGCGCGGAAGTGACACCTCTCGGTAGTAATATGTTGCTATGTGGTACCGTAGACAGCGTTGCGGCTGGTGTCACTAATAGCAGCATCTCAGTGGACAGTAAAGGTATGGCAACCGTCGATTCCAATCTGGAATGGGTACGTCTGGCGCAGCGTGTGCCCGTACGAATTCATCTAGATCGACAGTTTGGCAATCGCTTTCCGGCAGGCACCACCGCAACCGTAGAAATTACCGCCCAGAATGGCTGTGTTGATAATACCCAAGTTTCACCGATGACGCTACTCCTGAAGCGTCTGCGTGAATTTGGTTAAGTGGGAAATAGTATGATTGAGTTTTTACGTTTTCCTTTAAAGCTCACTTTTGCACTAATAGCAGTATTAATGATTGGGTTCTACCTCAATCTTGAAATGCCTCGTTGGGCAATGATGAGTGCTAGCATTGTTGCTGGAGGCACTGCTTTTTTTGCTGGAGGAGATCCTTATTCAGGTGCACTAAAGTATCGTAGTATTTTGCGTATTACTGGTACCTTTATCGGCTGTGTTGCCGCCCTAACTATTATAATTACTGCGGTGCGAGCACCGCTAATAATGTTGCTACTCTGTTGTATCTGGACAGGTATTTGTGTCTGGCTTTCCTCGCTTATCAAGGTTGAAAATTCTTACGCGTTAAGCTTAGCAGGTTACACTGCAATGATTATGGTTATGACTGCCGATGCCAGTGGCAGTAGTGGCTTGATGTTGGCACCGCAGTTTGCTGTAGAGCGTTGCAGTGAGATCGTGCTTGGCATACTCTGCGCCATTTTAGCTGATATAATTTTCTTGCCACGATCCATCAAGGAGATGATTGATGATGAAGTTGATTCGCTGTTGGTAGCACACTATCGGCTGTTACGGCTGTGTATTACGTATGGAGATAAAAAAAAAGAAGAAGTGTACAAAGCTTGGAGCACGCTAATACGTAGTACTATGGGGCTCAGCACCATGTACAGCCAGTTAATGATGGAATCTTCACGTTGGCAAAAAGCAAACTGCCGTTTGCAAATATTGAACACCTTATCTCTGACCATGCTTACCCAAGCGGTAGAAACATTTTTAATCCAGGATTCATATCCTAAATATATTCCGTTGCGTTATTATTATTTGCTGGTAGAGAAGGATGTGAAAACAGTTTCGGACGTGCATAAGCGTATAAAGGTGATGCGCAGGATGGGTAGGGCTAGCAAAAACGGGGAAATAGCCATGCTACTCAATAATTGGGTTAGCACGGCGACAGAGTACCTATTGCTAATAAAAGGGATAAAAAACAACAGTAGAATTACCATGATAGAGGAGAGCATTCTTAAGCGAGAAGAAGTAGTTATGCGGGCACACTCCGCCGAAACACATTACGCAATGATCAATGGTCTCCGTACTTTCGTCTCTACTACGCTTGCTTCTTTGTTTTGGTTTTATACTGGTTGGACATCCGGCAGTGCCTGTATGGTGATGTTGGCGGTGATCACAGCGCTAGCGATGCGCGTGCATAATCCGTTAATGATGGCGAAAGATTTTCTCTACGGTATGACTGTAGCAGTACCTCTAGGCGCTCTATATTTTATATATGTACTACCAAATACTCAGCAAAGCAAAATGCTACTCTGTATCGTCATTGGGCTACTTGGCTTTATGGGCGGTATTTTTGTGCAGCGCCGTCAGCTCGGAACGCTTGGTGCCTTAATTGGCACCATTAACGTGCTAGTACTGGATAATCCCATGCAATTTGAGTTTAACGTCTTTCTTAATAATGTGCTAGGACAAGTGATTGGTTGTTTTGTAGCGATGATGGTTATCCTATTAGTACGAGACAAATCGAAAGTGCGTACTGGACGTAAGCTACTCAACCATTTTATGTATACCGCTATTTCATCTATAACAAATAACCAAGCACATAGTCGCCAAAATCATCTTCCAGTACTTTATCAACATCTCCTTATACTGTTGAACTTGTTTCCCGGCGATATTGATAAATACCATATTGCTCTGACTATTATTGTCGGCCATTATCGACTACGTAATTCAGATATACCAGTCAATGCCGAAATTTTAGCATTTCACCGGCACCTGCAATATACTGCACACCATGTAATTTCAGCTTACAGAGATGATAAAAGGAGTTATTATTTTCAACGGCTTTTAGAAGATTTAGAAGTATATCAAAAGAAGCTATTGCAGTATGAAGCACCGCTTGGCGTCATTGAACTAGTGAAGATTCTTGCCGATATACTTAATAAGTATTACGATACCTTCGTCCATATCTGAAGGTATGGATTGTGGTAAGTTTAGATAAGTAATTTTATAAATAGGTAGAACTAGTATTCTAGGAAATCTAATAGAAAGTAGAGATGGTTATTTATTTTTTTATATAAGCTTGAGTATGTAGTATAAAGTAGTATGAGTTATGACATAATATAACAATATAGATAAGAAAGAAGTAGGGAAGGGTGGTATCTACCATTAGTAAGCCAGCATAGGCTTAAAATTCCTGTTCGAAGAGCATTAAAATAGCATCATGAAGTTGCTTGACAGTAAAGGCACGAGTGGGAGTGATAAAGATTGTGTCATCTCCTGCGATTGTACCGAGAATGCCTTCTGCTTTACCTAAAGAGTCGAGTAGACGAGCAATAAGTTGAGCCGCGCCAGGACTAGTGTGAATTACTACCAGTGCATCACTATAGTCGATATCTAGCACCAGATTTTTCAAGGGACTTGTGGTAGTAGGCACACCAAGTTCCGTAGGAAGACAATAAACCATTTCCATTTTGGCATTTCGCGTACGTACCGCTCCAAATTTAGTCAGCATGCGAGAGACTTTTGATTGATTGATATTTTCGAAGCCTTCTTGCTGTAGCGCATGTACAATTTCACTTTGAGAGCTAAATTTCTCTTGTTTTAGCAAACTTTTAAATAATTTAATCAAATCTTCTTGTTTTAATGGATTTCGCATAAGTTACCAGTAATGGGAGAAAAATTTCCGTCGTTCGCCGACAGACCGCAGATACATCATTGTGCATATGAATAAAGTGTTACGCAATCAGGCAATAAAAGAGTGGAGTCTCGTCGTAGTTACGAGTGTAATATACAATATTTAACGCAGGAAAAAACAGTTTAAGAAAGTATAAGCGAAGATTGTATAAATATTATGCAATGAAAGTACCGTAATTAATATCTATCATCGTTATGCTCTGCCTGTCATCGAAATTAATTACTATTTATAGTAGGCACTTTGTGCCGAAAAAGTTGGAACATAGCAGGGTAAGTGCTACTGCAAGCATAATAGATATCGGTTTGTTATCATGTAGGTGTTTTAGGTCTGGCGATAGATAAGAATTTCAGTCTACTCTGCCTATCTTAATGAGGAGCACAGAATGAAAGTTGCTATTCTTGGTGCGGCCGGTGGCATTGGCCAGGCACTTGCCCTTTTGTTAAAAATCCAGCTCCCTGCTGGTTCAGAACTCTCACTCTATGATATTGCTCCAGTTACTCCTGGAGTTGCGGTCGATCTCAGTCATATCTCGACGGCAGTAACGATCTATGGGTTTAGCGGCGAAGATGGCACTCCAGCTTTAAAAGACGCGGAAGTAATATTGATCTCAGCAGGTATCGCGCGTAACCGCGGTATGGATCGCGCCGATTTGCTTAATGTAAATGGTAGCATCGTACGTAATCTTATTGAACAGATCGTGCAAACAGCTCCGAGAGCCCTTATCGGAATTATTACTAATCCAGTAAATACTACAGTAGCGATAGCCGCTGATGTACTAAAAAAACATGCTGTCTATGATAAAAATCGTTTATTCGGCGTTACCACACTTGATGTCATTCGCGCCAATACCTTTGTTGCCGAATTGAAAGGAAAGCATCCGAATGAGATGATGGATGTACCAGTAATTGGCGGCCACTCTGGCACAACAATTCTACCTTTACTGTCGCAAGTGAAAGACGTTAGCTTTAGCCAAGAGGAAATTGTTAGTCTGACTAAGCGTATTCAAAATGCAGGTACGGAAGTGGTTGAAGCTAAAAGAGGAGTTGGTTCCTCAACTTTATCGATGGGGCAGGCTGCGTCGCGCTTTAGTTTGTCTCTGGTGCGTGCACTGCAGGGCGAGTCTAATATAGTAGAGTACGCCTATGTTGAAGGAGAAGGCGAATATGCTCGATTTTTCTCACAACCATTGTTGCTTGGTAAAAACGGCATTGAGAAGCGTCTTCCGATTGGTCCGCTCAGTGTCTTTGAACAGCAGACGCTGAACGGCATGCTGGAAAGTTTGAAAAAAGATATCGCACAAGGCGAAGACTTTGCGAAGTGGAAGTAATAGAATAGACACGGAAGTCTGGTGATACTTTTACGTCTTATGAAATCTGAATTAAGAGCACCTTAATTCATCTCATTTCTTAGAAATCTCATTGATAGTTGTGGATAAAGGATCAATCATCTAGGAGTCTTAGACCTAGATGATATAATAGTTACCAGGGATATTTTAGTATAATTAAAGACCACCAGACTTAAAGGTACGAGTTTCTAGAGTGCGGTTGCTGACAGGTAAATTCTTATCTAACATTTCCATGCGAACTTGAAAAGGCGGGAAGGGCATTTCAATACCATGTTCAGCAAAGCCTCTGAGAATCAGCTGGTGTAGCTCATGACGCAGAGGCATACGATGGCCCATTTCAGCTGCGTGAATACGGAGCTCAAACAACTGAATACCTTGCTGTAGATCAACAAGGAAGACGTCCGGTACCGGCACGTCCAGCACGTAGCTACAGCGTTCGCATGCTTGCTTTAATACAGTAGTTACCTTTTCGCTATCCACATGCGTAGGTGCAGGAATGGTCAATACCACACGTGTGACTGAGTCGGAAAGCGACCAGTTGATAAACTGCTCAGTGATAAATGCTTTGTTCGGCACAATGATTTCTTTACGATCCCAGTCAATGATAGTGGTAGCACGTGTATTAATACGTGTAATACTGCCTGTAAGATCACGGATAGTTACAGTGTCACCAATACGAATTGGCTTTTCAAAAAGAATAATTAGGCCGGAGATAAAGTTCGCGAAAATCTCCTGTAGTCCAAACCCGAGTCCTACACTAAGCGCAGCAACCAACCACTGTAGCTTTGACCATTCGATACCAATCATGGAGAAACCAATCATACTACCGAGCAGCATCAAAATGTATTTTGTTAGGGTAGTAATGGCGTAGCCGGTACCAGGTGTTAGGCTAAGATGTTGTAATATAGCTAGTTCTAGCAAGGCAGGCATATTGCGCACCAGTTGAGTAGTAATCATTAATACCAAAATGGCAATTAATACCGATCCCAGCGTAATCTGCTGAATGATTTCAATACCCTGTACCGTACTATTAACGTCCCATAGGCGAATATTTTCGAGAAAGCCGAATGCAGAGTGGATTTCAGACCATAGTACAATCACCGAAACTAACGCTATCAAAGTTAGAAGAGAACGCACTAGTCGTAGTGATTGTGCACTGATAGTGTCGAGATCAATAACAGGCTCCTCAATTTCCATTTCGTTGTTTTGAGGAACAGTATCTTTCTCATTTTCATTGCGCGCCCGACTCGCTAGTATATCAGCACGACGTTGACGGGCGCGATCAAAGGCTATGCGGCGCCGCTGAATAAGCATCCAACGGCGAATAATATGGTAAATTACCAGCAATAGGAACCAAATAGCGACTGAGGTTTCCAGACGTGCTAATAGTGCTTGTACAGTTGCTAGATAACCAATCATTGAAGCAAGTGCGGCTGCTAAAGGAATAGCAATCATTAGATTCCACAGCACTTGATTTACCATATTATCGCCGTTACCCTCCTTGTCCAGATAGAGTGGGATACCAGCGCGCTTAAGGCTTACAGTAACGATCGATAGCGCACCACAGATTAGAATAAAACAGAGTCGTCCGATCGAGGCGGCAAACTGCTTATCTGCCATATTGGAAAAAGCGATTAATAACATCATCAAAGGTACAATGAAGCCGATGGTCAACGAATAGTAACGAGTCGCACGAGCCACACGTGGCTGTGCCCAGCGAAAATGCACGACAAAAAGACCGTTTGAACGAGCAAACACGGCGCTGATCATAAAGACCCACAGTAAAGGAAGTGTTGCGGTAATACCATCGCCCAAGGCTATAGCAATGGGGTAGGGCCACGCATGCTGTAACCCGTACCCGAGTGCAGCCCATAATACTGGTAGCGGTAATGCTACTAAAATCGACCAGAGAAAGGTAAATATTGTTAGACTAAAGCGATCTTGGGTTACTTTGCCTACTTTATTAGCCGCATGTGCTAGAAAATCGTTGAAGTGGGTTCGTGTTTTGATGCTAAAGCCGACTAGCACTCCTGCTCCGATTAGCGGTAGCAGCATTTCTCGCGTGGTAAACATCATTGCTAGAGCTTTACTCATCTGGTTCAGTGTGTCGAGCGACATCAAGCGTGAGAGATCGCGTGCAACCTCTACTGGATAGTTTAAGCCAATCGGGCTGACATCTGCTGTCCAGAAAAGATAACGGTGTGTTGCATCTTTAACGTCAGTTAGCACATCCTTTAATTGGGTATTAGCAACTTTGAGTTTTGTAATCTCTAAAATTAGAGTATCGCAGCCAGAAATAAGTGCATTAAGCAGCCTACTCTGGATTTTTAGCTGTGTATCAAAAATACGATGTTGTTTGTTGGTAAAAGGAAAGCCGTTGGCTTGATGCACTTTATGTAGTATATCCTGTTGCCGCAGCAAATCCTCATAGCGTAAGCGTTGCACACGTAGCTGTGCCATCTCGCTGTCGATTTGTTGTGGTTTAGGCATTGCAGGCAATCGCGCTACCTGTGCGCGCAGTGCTTCACCTAGAAGATTTGAAGCGCTCAACCACTGAGATTGTTCTCTCAGTGTGCTTAAAGCCTGACGTACCTGAATAATTTGTTCGGTGGCCATACGCTGTTGGGAAACTACTAATTCCATACGCTGTGTTTGCTGTTTCAGTGCATCGGAAAGCTCGCGATTTACAAGAAACTGTTTGCTGATTACGGTGGGTAGATCGTCACTGTTTTCCACTAATTGTTCGGTAAGCGAGAGTACCACTTCTGCTTTACGCTGGCGCTGTTCATTGAACTCATCACATAGTATCTGCAAATGATTATTGAGCTGTGTTGTCATGCATTGATGAAGACTAGAGAGTATGCGAACAAGTTTCTGACGATTATTGGCGAAAAATTGCGCCAACTTTAGCTCGTCGCAGCGTGCTTCGTGAAGAGTACGAGCTTCCAGAAGCATCCATAATTTTCCCTGAGGAAAGGTATCGCTAGCTTCACTTTGCAGGCGATGATTACTCTTGATTATCTTCTGACGTGCATTGCCCTGCTGCTGGGGAAGTTGCGATAACGAATAGATGATTGCATCAGCACTATCCTTTTCATGCTGTCTCTGACGGCTATCTTCTAGCATTTGACTGCTGATCAGAATTTTATTGTCGAGTTTAGAACTACTTATCATACCTTGCACACTTTTGCTACTGTTGTCTAATAAGGTGATTTGCTGTTGTAGTTCTCGCGTGAAGCGGGGAAAGTCGTTGATGATTTGTGGATACTGTTTTGCACACGCTGTAGAGGCATCGCGGTTTACCGTTTCAGCCTCATCCAGTAATTGTTTAAGTTGGCTAACTTCAGATATAGCCTCTGCCGATAGCACTGAGGTGTTGAGCCATAAACTCATCATTAAGATAAAAAACAATTGCACAGCAAAAATACTCTTAGTGGTTAGTCGTTAACAATGGCGACAGTACTTGTCTGCGGAAGCACGACTGCCAGCGGCCTGCCGAGAATAGTCTTACTTTCCGCTTCCAGGGTTTCCGTTAACTGAACGCGTCCCGGCGCAAATAGATTGATAACAGTAGAACCCAACTTAAAACGCCCCATCTCCTGACCTTTCAGTAGTACAATGGCACTTTTATTGTCCACTGCCGGGTAGTTCCAGCATTTGATGGCATCTTCATGAGGTGGGGTAATGGTGCCAGTCCAGATCGTTTCAATGCTACCAACGATAGTAGCTCCCACCAAAATTTGCACCATTGGTCCTATATTAGTATCGAAAGAACAGATAATTCGTTCGTTGCGTGCGAATAGATTCTGGATATTACGTACAGTTAGTGGATTTACAGAGTACAACGTCCCAGGTACGTAGATCATCTGACGTAGAATGCCATTACATGGCATATGCACACGGTGGTAATCGCGCGGCGCAAGATAAATCGTGACGAAATTTCCGTTGCTAAATTGAGCAACCATCTTTTCCTGACCTGCTAGCAGAGCCTCTAGAGTGTAGTAGTGACCCTTCGCTTGAAAAATTTGATTACCTTTAATACGGCCCAGTTGGCTAATTACTCCATCGGCTGGAAGTACGATTAGGTCGGCATCAGAATTGACAAGACGTGCATCATTTTTCAGTGGACGGACGAAAAATTCGTTAAAAGTATGATAGCTAGCAGTATCGGAAATGCATGCTTCGGACATATCCACTTTATATATCCAGATAAAAATATCGATCGCTAGCTTAGTCAACCAGCCACCATGGCGGCTAGCGCCCCAAGCAGCAAGTTCAGTTAACCATTTTTTCGGAAGTATGTGATGTAGGCAGAGTTTTATATTATTAAACACATTAGCCTCTTAGCCTAATTTTGCTTAAATCAAAAAGGGGTACATTATACCAACACCTAGTTAGATGGTGAATTTCTTCCTTTTATATCAGTCGAGCCAAAGAAAATCCCTCTACAAAAAATTAATCATTTCTAGTAGCAAAGTTCTTGCGCATTTTTGCCTGTGTCATTTTTTCTAAAATGCAATGATAATTTTTGAAACACGAAATCTTAATTCTGTCTTTTCCAAAACTAATGCTAATAGCATAACCAGGGTCCTTACTATATTTACAATTTAATAAACGTCTAATTTCCTAAAATTAAAGTAATTACACAAAATAATGCTTTGTTTATCTCGTCTTAAAATACCATAAACCAGAATCGCGGGAACCTGGTGAATAGATCACCTCACCGCCATGGGAAAAGTGGTATAGGTGAACCGCGGTATTGATATGCTGTTTCCAATCAGAAACGTCAAAGATATTATTAGTCAGAATCATGGTTTAATCCACTGCATCAAGATCGAGAATAACATACAGCAGGTTTGATTGCTCGACACAGGACTGGCCAGAGATGATGCCGATTCGGTTAGTCAGGAGTCTTCCATATCTACGAGGCTTTTTCTAGAATTGTTGGAGACTATTAGTATATGATAGCCGGTATGGTGATATATATTCATTTGTTTATCAATTAATATGCTCTTATCCTCGTCCAGCAAGCAGATTTGCTACCAATTTAGGCTCTATCTATTCCGAGTGTTTTTCTCGTCACGAGATATCGACTCTGATAATATTGCGTGATAGTCTCTGGAAATACGCTTCAACTCGTTACAATAGGCATTGTTTATCAGTATATTCCTGATCCTGCTCTTATGTACTACTTCAATGATACCTGGTCCTCCCCCTAGTGCAGGATGCATACTATAACAAATAGTCAAGGGTCACTAACTAGTAAATCTATGACACGCGGTAGATATTGCAGCCTCAAAGAGGTAACCATGAGCGCGCATCAATGCTTTTTGTTCCAAATCATATTGGTGTTTAGCCTTAATGAAATGTTGTTAACCTTTTGAAAGTTTGTTTTGCTCACGCATCCTCTCTTATCAATTTTCTTCATATTAAACAACTCACAATAATGATATACTGAATTGAGTATAGGTGACTATTTCACTATTATGGACACAGCGAAAAATAAGCATGATAGCAGGAAATGAAAAGAATCTGATTTGGATTGATCTAGAAATGACAGGGCTTAATCCTGAGGTTGATTGCATTATAGAGATCGCTACATTGGTTACCGACGCCCATCTCAATATTCTGGCTGAAGGACCAGTGGTAGCGGTACATCAGTCTAATTCAAAAATAGCTCTAATGAATGATTGGAATATGCGAATCCATACCTTAAGCGGCTTACTCAAGCGCGTTAGAGCCAGTACGTTCGATGATTATAGTGCTGAAATGGCAACGCTAGATTTCTTAAAACAATGGGTGCCCCCCAACAGTTCACCGATTTGTGGTAATAGCATCGGCCAAGATCGTAGATTTCTTTTCAAATATATGCCAGAGCTGGAGACTTACTTTCATTATCGCTACTTAGATGTGAGCACTTTAAAAGAACTAGCGTACCGTTGGAAACCAGAGATTTTGTCGTGCTTTAAAAAGAAAGGCACACACAATGCGTTAGATGATATTCGTGAATCCGTTTCCGAGCTGGCTTACTATCGAGATCATTTTTTACAGCTTTAGCTCTAAAGGTTGTACTAGAAAAAAGTAAATCGCTATTTTAAATGCACAAAAGATCTAAGGCTTGGATTTTTTTGAGATTTGTGTAGTATTAATATGTTATCCGAACAGCAAATACTCCCTACCAGGGAATATTCTATGCAACGGTACAATTTACGAGAGCAGCTTATTTAGTAGAGCACAAACTTGCCAAAGTTGGTATTATGGGCATAAATATTATTTTTTGCTCCCATATTTTTAATATGATTAATTATTATATAGTTAATGAAGTTAGTAAGAATTTATGTGTTATGTTTTACCCTTTTATATTATCCACATGAGCACAAGTAGTGTTTACTTGTTGCTTATAATTAATGATAAAAAAAAATTTTTAAAAAAATAGTGTGCAGCTGTTAGTATTTTCATTCAAAAGTGAGGTATCAACTAGCTGTTTATTTAAGTGCATCAACGATTATTAAATCTAGTATAAGCTTACTCGTCACCATGACGAGGCATTAATCGAACCAGCAACCCCATGACTCTTCGACGTTAGTAATTCCGAGAGTGTTGAAAACGCGCATTATGCACCAGCCGCATCTACATTACATAATACTACTCATCTACACTACCCTGAAGGCGTATTTATGTAGTGCAATGATTACGTACGGTAATCATAGTGATTATCACTCTCTGAAATGAAAATTTTCGTATTAATATTTCATTTTTTAAGCAAATTAATAATTATTAAGAAATGATAACCTAAGTAATTAGTATGAAAAGTAGATAATATAGTATTCCATTTAATATGCGCATAATAAAAAACACTCGGGTCCCTAAGCACGAATAGAGCTAGAGTACTAGGTAGTAGTAAGATTGATTAGTTTATTTAGTGCGAGATATTTAAGAAGGTGCGATTATTAATTTTAATATTTTAATAAAGGTAATACTTCACTGGCTGGGTTCTCTATAATCATAACTAAAATAGCTGTAGTAACAACTGTGTTATTTAGTGAACGAATATGTGCTAGGTACCTACATTAATATATGTTCCTATCTCAGCTTAAACTACATTAAATTTAATATCGTGTACATCTAACTTCCCCTACAGTGATGATGCTTGATCTACTGTTAAAGCTACTGGCGATGATACGTCTCTGCTTGCCTAGTACATTTATCTTCACTATGCAAATGCTGTATTTTATTGCAATAAAAATTAACCGTATTGATCTGCAAAGATCCTTATTTTAAGGATGCTATTTACATTATTTTTATCTTAGTAGTTGGTGTTTGGCACCTTATTCGCCCTCCCTCCTATATATTTAGATATAACAATAGACACTTGTTAGTAATAGGGTCCGATCACATTGTTTCATAATTTGCATGACGACGAAATATTTCCGAGTAAAGGAACGGGACATAGTGCACATACTAAAATCTAGTCTAGAAGTATGTTAGATGGGATAATAGTCAGTGATTTTAAAAAGTGGCAGTGAATAAAATTCTTATTTTCAGACCTTGATACGCTTACTTTTAGTAGCAGTTAATACATAGAGAAGTCAGAATCAGATTATAGATATCACAGCTAGAAGTAGTGCCTAAAGGTTAAATACTTTTGCTACTAATAATACTAGCTATTGCTACCATCATGGATGGTAGCAATAGCTAGTGCAGTGCGTAACATGTTAGCAATAGATTTATTCAAGCTGTTTTGTGTTGTTTCTGCCTAAAAAAAGATTTTTTAACAATAAAGCATACAGTATGAAAACTTGTGTTATTCCCTTGCCTGATGAAGAGGCAACCCTTAAATTGGGTTCTCAGTTGGCCAGCTTTTGTACTAAAACCGCAGTAATTTACCTCTATGGAGAGATAGGTACAGGAAAAACAACACTTAGCCGAGGAGTTTTGCAAGCATTCGGCCATTATGGCAAGGTTAAAAGCCCGACTTACACGTTAGTAGAGCCTTACAGTCTTGGTGCAAGTATGCTATATCACTTTGATTTATATCGTCTTATAGATCCTGAGGAGTTAGAATTCATAGGAATTCGTGACTACTGCACTGGAGATAATATTTGTTTGGTTGAGTGGCCACAGCGTGGCAAAGGCGTGTTACCATCCCCCGACTTGGCGCTCATGCTGAGTTATGCTGGCTCTGCTCGCGAGGCACTGCTGAAAGCACACTCCTCGCTGGGCGAATCACTGATAGAACGGGTAGATCAGGGATGATTAAATTGATGAAAATTTTGCTTTTATTTTATTTAAGTGCTGTACCTGTGCTGGCTGCTAGTTTTTCTAATATCAGAGTAAAAAACAGCAATAATCAGGCAATAGTAGAGATAAGCCTCGATAAACAGCCAGCATATGATTACTTCCAGTTGCATAACCCGGATCGGGTGGTACTAGATATTAGTCAGGGCCTTATAATACATGGACTACCACTTAAATTCAGCGGCCAAAATATCATAAAATGTATTCGTACTAGCAGGCCGAAAAATAATCACAATATTCGGTTGGTGTTCGAATTGACGAGATTTGCAAAAATACATGCAGTGCCGCCGCGTAAAAGCAATAGATATAATGTAATGCTTATTATTGATGGCACGCGTCCCATTAGTCGCACAGCGCCAGTTTCGACGATAAAGGCAATGTCCAATCATACTACTGTCAAGACTTTTGATTCAACCCAAAAGATTAGAGTGACCAATTCAAATGCTATGATGCATTCTAGTAAAGTAGGATTAACTAGCAACGATACGGTGATTGTTGCAATTGACGCCGGCCATGGTGGACAAGATCCTGGTGCAACTGGTCAGTATGGTCTACATGAAAAGAACGTGACCATCGCCATCGCGTGTAAACTAAAGACGTTGCTGAATAATGATCCAATGTTTAAGGGTGTACTAACTCGTAGAGGAAATTATTTTATTTCGGTAATGGGGCGTTCAGATGTAGCACGTAAAGAAAATGCTAATCTGCTAGTTTCTATTCACGCTGATTCGGCGCCAAGCCATAGCGCTACTGGTGCTTCGGTGTGGGTTTTATCAAACCGCCGAGCTAACAGCGAAATGGCAAATTGGCTGGAGCAGCGAGAGAAGCAATCTGAACTGTTAGGGGGTGCAGGAGATCTGCTGGTAAATAACCAATCTGATCCCTACCTTAGCCAAGCATTACTGGATCTGCAGTTTGGTTATTCGCAACGTGTCGGTTATGGTGTGGCGGTAAAGGTGCTACAAGAATTACACAGAATTTCGCCGTTGCATAAACTTCTACCTGAACATGCTAGCCTTGGCGTCCTGCGTTCACCGGATATCCCTTCTCTCTTGGTAGAAACCGGATTTATCAGTAATGCCTCAGAGGAACGACTTCTTGGTAGCAGCGCTTATCAGGAAAAAATTGCAATGGCCATTTATAGGGGATTGCGAAATTATTTTCTGGCACACCCCCTACAATCGTTCTCGAGAAAGAAAAAACGGTTTTTTTACTCATCTCCTATAGCTAAAAAAGTCGCTATTAATAAAGTAAAGGGCACTAAGAAATATACCTATATAGTGCCTTGTCATACAGTCATACGTGGTGAAACTCTCTCCGGCATTGCTGCAAAGTATGGCGTAAATATAGTGATATTGCGTGAAATAAATCAGCTTAATCGCGATATGGTCTTAGTTGGTCAACGCCTGAATATAACGGTGCCATCCAGAAATCTAAGAGCCACGCGCGGTCTAGTAGCCCATAAAGTGATACGTGGTGATTCGTTAGTTACCATTTCCGCAAATGATGGCATCAGCCCACAGGCAAAGAAGTCAGGGCAAAATCTCAAAATTCCTGCTTCCTCTAACAGACTGGTCAGGTGATTGCAGGCCCTATAAGAATGAGGGAACCACCATGTCAATTCGAATTTTACCGCCGCAAGTAGCTAGTCAGATTGCGGCAGGTGAAATCGTAGAGCGTCCCGCATCGGTAGTAAAAGAACTGGTGGAAAATAGCATCGATGCTGGTGCAGTATGCGTCGATATTGATATTGAAAACGGCGGCGCGAAGATGATTCGTATCCGAGATAATGGTTGTGGTATTTCCAAAGAAGAACTGGTTCTAGCGTTAGCGCGTCATGCTACCAGTAAAATCGCCTCTCTTGAGGACCTTGAAGGCATTATGAGTCTAGGGTTTCGTGGTGAAGCGCTCGCCAGTATCAGTTCAGTGTCGCGCTTAACCTTAACCTCTTGTCCGCACACGCAGAAAGACGCCTGGCAAGTTTATACAGAAGGGCGCGAGATGAAGGGAACAATCAAACCTGCGGCGCATCCTTGCGGTACTACACTAGAGGTACTTGATCTTTTTTACAATACGCCGGCTCGCCGTAGGTTCATGCGCACCGAGAAAACTGAGTTTAGACATATTGATGAGGTAATTCGCCGTATAGCACTATCGCGTTTTGACGTGGCGATCTCCCTTAGTCATAACAACAAACTAGTACGTCAATATCGTGTGGGCAAAGTCGACGATGAAGCACAAATCAAACGGCGACTAGATGCAATTTGCGGTACTGTATTTATGAAGCATGCGCTGCGTATTGACTGGCACTGCAACGATTTGCTACTGCGTGGCTGGGTCTCTGACCCTGCTGGTTCGCGTAAACTAAGTAATATGCAATATTGCTACGTAAACGGTCGCATAATACGTAATAAGGTGATTGATCATGCAATACGTCAGGCATTTCAGACGCAGCTACAGGAAGATCAGCAACCAGCCTATGTGCTCTATTTGGAGATTAATCCGTATCAGCTGGATGTTAACGTACATCCAGCTAAGCACGAAGTACGCTTCTATGAATCACGATTAGTGCATGATTTTATCTTTCAAGGTGTAATGAGCGTGCTGCAGAGCAATAGTACGTTGACATTTCCTATCGTAAAAGTGGAAGAACCCGTGCAGTGCAAGCAACTAGAAAACTCTCAGGCAGCAGACGTCACTTTTTCTCAACCATCTGCACTCTTGGAAGGAAGAGTGATACAGCTTACATCTCAAAATAAAAAGTACAGATATAGAAAGCTAGAAGACATGGTCTGTCAGCATCCGTTAAAAACACTTGCGGCAAATCCCACGGTTACTGAACTATCCGCCACATCATCAGTAACACCACCTCGAGCAAGGTATGTTAAGGCTCCTCTAGCATTGCATACACAAAGTTTTGGACATATCTTGAAGATTATACGGGAACGGTATGCATTGCTAGATATAGATAAAGAGCAAAAACTGTTACTTCTTTCACTGCCAGTTGCAGCCCGCTGGGTGAGATATGCGCAGTTGCAGCCAAGCAAGACTGGTTTCAAATCGGAGCCACTGCTGATTCCAATACGCATGAAGATTGCTCAGCCTGAGCGTCACATTGCTATGAAAAAACAGACACTGCTCAATGAGATTGGTATTGATTTACAACCTTCAGATGATCACTACACATTGTTTGCTGCACCTTTACCTATACGTAAACAAAATTTACTAAAATTAATTCCAGAATTATTAGGCTATCTCGTTCAGCAGCCAGATAGCATTGTATCACAGCTGGCTCAATGGTTGGCACGGCGTTGCGAAACAGAGATAGTACGTTGGAATTACGCACAGGCACTAGCGCTGTTGGTAGAACTTGAGCATCTCTATCCTCAGTTGTTGAAAGCGCCTCCGTCTGATTTGGTTCAGCCCATTGAAATAGAGCGCGTGCTGGCTGCATTAACACATGAATGAACAGAACTATGCTATCCGACCAAAGGCTATATTATTAATGGGACCTACTGCCTCGGGTAAAACTGCACTGGCAATTGAGTTGACAAAGCAGTTACCAGTGGAACTGATTAGCGTTGACTCTGCCTTAATCTATCGCGGTATGGATATTGGTACGGCAAAACCCTCCGCCAAAGAGTTAGAACAGGCACCCCATCATTTAATAGATATTCGCTGTCCCTCAGAATCTTATTCAGCCGCTGATTTTAGATGTGATGCGCTGGCCGCAATGGCAGATATCGTTGATAACGGGTGTATTCCGCTACTTGTTGGCGGAACTATGTTATATTTCAAGGTGTTAATATATGGTTTAACGCCTCTGCCTTCATCTATTCCCGAGGTTCGTCAGCAGATAAAGCGAATGGCAAGTGAGAAAGGGTGGTGTGCATTATATAACCAGCTGTGTGACATAGATCCTATATCTGCAAGTCGTATTCATCCGAATGATCTACAAAGACTTTTACGAGCACTGGAAGTTTTTTTTATTTCGGGTAAAACTTTAACAGAATTAACTAAAACTTCTGGGGACACGTTACCATACGATATCTATCAGTTTGCAATTGTTCCTGAAAGTCGAGAGCTGCTACAACAACGTATTACATTACGCTTTGAGCAGATGCTAGCATCTGGATTTGAAACAGAGACTCGTACTTTGTTTGAACGAGGTGATTTGCATACGGATATGCCGTCTATTCGTTGTGTCGGTTATCGCCAAATGTGGGCTTACTTATCTGGCGAAATTGATTACAACGAGATGGTGTATCAGGGCATTTGTGCAACAAGGCAGCTCGCTAAACGCCAGATGACTTGGTTACGCAGCTGGGAAAATATCCACTGGCTTAACAGCCATAGCATAGAAGACGCACGTGACAAAGTACTCCACGTTTTAAGTACGAAGCATCATAGGTAATTATATAAAATTGACTAATTATTTTAAGCAAGGTTTACGCATTTTTTCAAGAATAAGATTCCACAAATAAACGAACAACCAGCATATAAGGAAAAGATAGAATGGCTAAGGGGCAATCACTACAAGACCCGTTTCTTAACGCACTGCGTCGAGAACGCGTTCCGGTTTCAATTTATTTAGTTAACGGTATCAAGTTACAGGGGCAAATTGAGTCTTTCGATCAGTTTGTGATCTTATTGAAGAACACAGTAAGCCAGATGGTTTATAAACACGCTATTTCTACCGTAGTTCCATCACGTCTAGTTTCTCATCACGGTAATAATCCCGGTGGAGGGAGCAATAACTACCATCACGGTGGTAGTAATACCTTCATATATTCACAGCCGCAACAGAATCGTGAGTACTCGAAATAAATACGCTATCTTGTGCTTACTCTAGGGCTTGAGAGGACAAGTGTCTTCTTTTTTATCTTAGAATTTTATTTTTAGCGAGGGTATAATCACTTGAAAGTTACAATTAGGATGATCAACTTGTACTCAGTTCTTCTAAGATAATTAAGAGAAACATAAAGTATATAACTACTTTAAATATCAAGCTCTTCTGTAAAAAGAAAAGAGTTGTGGATTATTATCGACAATCGTAAAGTACTGTGGATCCAACTATTTTTGTTAAATAAAGACCCCTGAAATATTCAATGCATAGAATTGAATGGCACTTCGTAAGTTTAATCGATCATACCCTAACCTAATTTAGAAAACCGTGTTCATTCTAACTTATTAACTATATATTAACTATATCTTTCCACTCTTTTATATTTTTGCTGAGCTGCCTACATACATGAAGGTAAGTTCATGCTAGACTGCTGTTTCCTTGTTACCCTTCTAATATACATTACATTGTTGGACGATTGTGAACGTAAGCAAAGCAACATAGGGTTGATCGTTAATGACGCCAGTCTAACTAGAAATTGGTTGCCAGATACTAGGTAGCAAAATCAATTAGAGTGGATCCTGTTTGAACGCATTTAAAAACAGAGTGAGTAAAAATGTTAGGCACGTGGTGCAAAGCACGTAATAACTGATTTAGTGCATCTGCTATGCAAATTTTGCAAAAAGAAACTTTATTTAAAATAAAGTTGTCTCCGCTAAAATGTGTAGAACAGTCCAGATATTTATTTGCTATCTAAGTTCAGATAGCGTGTAGTTAAATGTTTCTGGTATAGGAGTGATTAATGCAATTAGGTACTATCATACTGGAACAAAATTGATACATCGAATGAATTTCTCCTCTTCAAACTAACTGAAAAGTCTGAATTATCTTAGTCCGGTCTCTAACGAAAAGCGGAAATGTATTCCACTTGTATAATATATACTATGAGTTGGAAGACAGTGGGATAAAATTGAACACCTTGGGTTCTTAATTTTACTAATGATTGCCTAGTAGCATTTGTGTAAACAGGACCAGTATAACTTGATTATAGGTTTTGAAATATTGCTTAAACATTTTTAAGTAGTAGCATGTATGCTACAGTACCGGATTATCTTTTTTCTATAAAATTTCACTTTTAACTATAAAAAGAGCTGACGTAACTTCATCTTTAAACTTTTATGTAGAATAGTATTCTACCATAAAATAGCGCACTAATATAAATGGAGTAGAGCATGGCTTGGAATCAGCCCAGTAATAACGGACAACACCGCGATCCGTGGGGAAGCAGCAATAATCACGACCGCAACTCTGGGGGAAATAAAGGCAGTAGTGATCAGGGACCTCCGGATTTAGAAGATGTATTTCGTAAGCTAAGTAAAAAACTTAGCGGACTGGGCAGAGGTAAATACAACGGCGGTAGAGGTATATTAGTAGGTATTACCGCCTTCGCTGCAATAGTTTTTTGGGCTGCTAGCGGATTCTACACCATTAAGGAAGCTGAGCGTGGTGTCATTACCCGTTTTGGTAAGTTCAACCACTTAGTTAAGCCAGGCCTGAACTGGAAACCTACTTTTATCGATCAGGTGCGAGCGGTCAATGTCGAGGCTGTGCGCGAGCTTGCTGCATCGGGCGTGATGCTAACCTCCGATGAGAACGTTGTACGTGTTGAGATGAATGTACAATACCGTATTATCGATCCTGAACGCTATCTGTTCGCCGTCACCAGCGCGGACGATAGCCTGCGCCAGGCAACCGATAGTGCTCTACGCGGTGTGATTGGCCGTTCCACCATGGATCGTATCCTTACTGAAGGACGTACTGTAGTCCGTAGTGATACGCAACGTGAGATAGATGAAACTATTCGCCCTTACAACATGGGCATTACGCTACTTGATGTCAATTTCCAAGCGGCGCGCCCGCCGGAAGAGGTAAAAGCTGCTTTCGATGATGCAATCGCCGCGCGCGAAAACCGCGAACAGTATGTCCGCGAGGCTGAAGCTTATGCGAATGAAGTACAACCGCGTGCTAACGGTCAGGCGCAGCGTATCTTAGAAGAAGCACGTGCGTATAAAGAGCGCACTGTGCTAGAAGCGCAGGGCGAAGTAGCGCGCTTTGCTAAATTGCTACCTGAATATAATGCGGCACCAGACATCACCAAAGAGCGTCTCTATATTGAAACTATGGAACATGTGCTGAGTCATACTCGCAAGGTACTAGTCAACGATCACGGAAACAACCTCATACTACTGTCACTTGATCAGTTAATGCACGGCGCAAATAGTGCATTCCATAGTAATAGTAAGAAAAGCACTAATTTACCTTTGTTACCTGCTTCACCAGCTTCTATAATACCTTCCAGAACGTCTTCTGGACCAGCTTCTAGTGCCAATCGCAATGACACGTCAGTTTATAATCTAGATAACATCATGGATCAGCGTCGTGCTAATGCACTCCGCAAAGATGCTCAGCATGAAGGAAGAGAATAATTGATGCGCAATCCATTAGTAGTAGCGATTATTGTAGTCATGGTATCGCTTTATGCTTCTCTATTTGTAGTTCAGGAAGGCGAACGCGGTATTATGCTTCGTTTTGGGAAAGTTTTGCGTGATGGAGAAAACAAACCACAAGTGTATGCACCAGGTTTGCATATGAAAATTCCGTTTATCGAGACGGTTAAAGCGTTGGATGCACGTATCCAGACTATGGATAACCAAGCAGATCGCTTTGTCACAAAAGAAAAGAAAGATTTAATTGTTGACTCTTACATTAAGTGGTGTATCAGTGATTTTAGTCGTTACTACTTAGCAACGGGTGGCGGTGATGTGTCGCATGCAGAGGTGTTATTAAAACGTAAATTCAGCGACCGGCTGCGTTCTGAAATGGGACGTCTTGACGTTAAAGATGTCGTAACCGATTCTCGCGGTCGTTTAACGACTGATGTACGTGACGCACTGAATACCGGAAGCGACGACGAAGTGCAGACACTAGAGGCAACCGAAGCTATTGCTAACGCGGTAGCAAGCTTCGAGCATAATACTCAGAGCAACGGGGGGGCGCCCATTAACCCCAACAGCATGACAGCGTTGGGGATTAGAGTGGTAGATGTACGCATCAAACAGATTAATCTACCCACCGAAGTCTCAGAAGCGATCTACAATCGTATGCGTGCCGAGCGTGAAGCGGTCGCACGTAGCCAGCGTTCGCAAGGTCAGGAAGAGGCAGAAAAGCTCCGTGCTCAGGCAGACTATCAGGTAAGTCGCACGTTGGCGGAAGCGCAGCGTACCGCTCTAATCATGCGAGGCGAAGGTGATGCCGAAGCAGCGAACCTTTTTGCGGGTACCTTCGGCCAAGATCCAGATTTTTACGCCTTTATCCGTAGCTTAGGTGCTTATGAAAATAGTTTTAGTAATAACCAAGATGTGATGGTGATTAATCCGGACAGTGCTTTCTTTCGATATATGCAAATGCCTTCTAAGGCGACACGATAAAAACTATTATACAACAAAGTCTGGTTATTGACGTCCCTTTTTTTGGGGGCATGTAAAATAAATACAGACATTGTGGATGGTTCTGGGATACCTAGAGTCGATATGCTTTTATATATCTACTCCGTAGAGCTTTTTTATTATTCACGAGCTTCGTGATTGTTATGTACAGCTGCCCGTAAGTCTTATCTGTATAAATATTTAGGATATATGTTGTATGTGTGTACTCACACGGGATTCACTGTTAAGCAAAGTTCAAGTAAAAATCCACGTAATCTTATTTTAAAAATGCTGAAAGCTTTAAAAGCAGATGGTAGAATCCACTTTTAAGCAATCGGTGGTTTTAAAATGGGTAAGAATGTTGTCGTATTAGGTACTCAATGGGGTGACGAAGGCAAAGGTAAAATTGTAGACCTTCTCACTGAACGTGCGAGATACGTTGTGCGTTATCAAGGTGGCCATAATGCGGGCCATACCCTTGTAATTAACGGTGAAAAAACTGTTCTCCATTTAATTCCATCAGGTATTTTGCGCAAAAATGTTATCAGTGTTATCGCTAATGGTGTAGTGCTGTCGCCTAAAGCTCTGATGAAAGAAATTCAAGAATTGGAAGAACGTTTCGTTCCTGTACGAGAGCGTCTGCTAATCTCTGAAGCTTGCACTCTGATACTGCCATACCATGTCGCTATGGACTTAGCGCGAGAAAAAGCACGTGGCGCCAAGGCAATCGGCACTACTGGTCGTGGCATTGGACCGGCTTATGAAGATAAAGTAGCGCGCCGCGGTCTACGTGTTGGCGATCTCTTTAATAAAGAAATATTTGCCCCCAAGGTAAAAGAGATTATTGATTATTACAACTTTCAGCTTGTTAACTACTATAAAGAAGATGCAGTTGACTATGTTAAAGTATTGGACGAGGTCCTAGCGATGGCCGATGTATTAGAAAGTATGGTCGTTGACGTCTCCGATATGCTAGAGAGAGCTAGAAAGAGAAATGATCTGATAATGTTCGAAGGCGCGCAGGGCACGTTGCTGGATATTGATCATGGGACCTATCCCTACGTAACTTCGTCTAATACGACAGCTGGCGGTGTAGCGACCGGTTCAGGTATTGGTCCACGCTACCTTGATTACGTCTTAGGCATAGTAAAAGCTTACTCTACGCGAGTCGGCGCGGGCCCATTTCCGACTGAATTATTTGATGAAATTGGCCAATACCTATGTATTAAAGGTAACGAGTTCGGTGCTACCACCGGTCGTCGTCGTCGTACCGGTTGGCTAGATACCGTAGCTGTACGACGTGCGGTGCAAATTAATTCTTTGTCAGGATTTTGCATGACTAAGTTAGACGTACTAGACGGCCTGGAAAAGGTGCAAATCTGCGTAGGTTACCGTTTGCCGGACGGCAGCGAAGTGACCGCCACACCGTTGACAGCTGAACACTGGGAAGGTATTGAGCCGATTTACGAAAATCTACCTGGCTGGAGTGAGCGTACTTTCGGCATAAAAACGTTGGAGGGCCTACCGCTTGCCGCACGTAATTATATCAGCCGTGTTGAAGAGATAACAGAAATACCGGTAGATATTATCTCTACCGGGCCCGACCGTAGCGAAACCATTATTCTGCGAGATCCTTTTGGTGTATGTGTATAAAAAGGTATATAAAGACTGGAGGTCATCCCGTCTTTCCATTTTCCATATAAAATATATTTTTATATTTTTTAACGTTTTTTATTCATCTATGAGCCGAAAAAATGACTTGTAGAAGTCACTCTAGACTATCATTTGGTATAACAAATAATTAGTTTCTTTATCAAAGAGTAACTCTTATACAGACACAGAAAATAAACAAGCCACAATACTTTATGGTAGTAAAGTTACGACTATTTTAATAATTAAAAATTTATATATCTAAGTAGTGGATAATGTATTTCATAATACTGCTTACTAGAGTTGCCTAAAGCCAAATTACGAGGTATTAATTAATAATTAAAATTATCAATTAATTAAACTGCATAGGAGTGATCGCAGTCATTCACGGCAAAGCCATTGTTATCTTTCTTAATGTAAATTCCATACTATAGTCATCGTTAATGCTGTGCAGTTAATAGATGGTAACACACTCTTTTGCTATTACGATCGCCAATCGTTTAAAAATGTACTGAATGATATATTCAGCTGTTTTTACTGAAACCGGACAGCTATACTTCGGACAGAACTTAGTCGAAGGAAAGACCCTTCACACAAAATTTTATTGTCAGAACCGCCGATGGCAATGAATCTAAAATGACATCGGAGGAGATGCTATGTCAAATGATCCTTTCCAGAAAAGAGAAACTGAAAAATATGGAAATCCTATTCCAAGTCGTGAATTTATTCTATCTCATCTAGAAAGAAGAGAAAAACCTGCCAGCCGTGACGAATTAGCACAGGAACTCAATCTAATAGAAGAAGAACATCTCGAAGCATTACGCCGTCGTTTACGTGCTATGGAGCGTGACGGACAACTAGTATTTACCCGTCGCCAGTGTTATGCACTTCCGGAACGTCTTGATTTGCTGCGAGGCAAAGTAATCGGTCACCGCGATGGTTACGGATTTTTACGTGTGGAAGGTCAGAAGGATGACTTCTATCTTTCCGCTGAGCAGATGAAAAGGTGTATGCATAGTGACGTTGTCTTGGTACAGCCTCCGTTAGGAGGTGATCGAAAAGGACGCCGCGAAGTGCGTGTAGTGCGTGTATTAGAGCCACGTAATAATCGAATTGTTGGCCGCTATTTTACTGATGCCGGTGTAGGCTTCGTTGTGCCGGATGACAGCCGTCTAAGCTTTGATATCTGTATTGCTTCTGACGAGACCTTACAGGCACGCATGGGTTCGGTAGTAGTAGTCGAACTAATTCAACGCCCAACGCGACGTACTAAAGCTATTGGTAAAATTACTGAGATCCTCGGTGACAATATGGGTACTGGTCTAGCGATAGATATGGCTTTGCACACACATGAGATTCCGCATGGTTGGTCTCGGGAAGTGCAAAAACAGGCCAGCGAATTAAGCGAAGAGGTGCCAGAGGAAGCGAAAAAAGGACGTATTGATCTGCGCCATCTACCTTTGGTAACGATTGACAGCGAAGATGCACGTGACTTCGACGATGCGGTGTATTGTGAAAAAAAACGTGGCGGTGGTTGGCGTCTATGGGTCTCGATTGCCGATGTTAGCTACTACATCCGGCCTGGTACACCTTTGGACGATGAAGCGCTACAGCGCGGTACCTCTGTCTACTTCCCATCACAGGTCGTGCCGATGCTTCCAGAAGTACTCTCTAACGGTCTCTGTTCTCTAAATCCGCACGTAGATCGCCTCTGCATGGTATGTGAGATGACTATTTCTGCCGCTGGCAAGTTAACCGGATATAAACATTATGAAGCGGTAATGAACTCCCATGCGAGATTGACCTATACCAAAGTGTGGAATATTTTGCAAGGGAATCTAGAGCTACGCGAGCAATACGCACTTTTATTAAAGCCGCTGGAAGAGCTACAACGTCTGTATCAAGTTTTAGAAAAAGCACGCGCGGCAAGAGGTGGTATTTTATTTGAGACCGAAGAGGCAAAGTTTATCTTCAACGCTGAGCACCGTATTGAACGCGTAGAGCGTACTGTACGTAACGACGCGCATAAGTTGATAGAAGAGTGTATGATCCTAGCCAACATTGCTTCGGCTCGCTTTGTAGAGAAGCATCAGGAGCCAGCGTTATTTCGCGATCATGACCGTCCCAGCGCTGATAGCATTACCAGTTTTCGTATCGTACTTAATGAATTAGGATTCTCATTACCGGGTGGCACTAAGCCAGAGCCGCTCGATTATGTTGAGCTACTAACTCAAATTGCTGGTCGTCCAGATGCGGAGATGCTACAAACCATACTTCTGCGATCAATGAAACAGGCTGTTTACGATCCAGAAAACCGTAGTCACTTCGGTTTGGCACTGCAGTCTTATGCACACTTTACTTCGCCTATCCGTCGCTATCCTGATCTGCTGCTGCACCGTGCTATCAAATACCTACTCGCACAGGGTAAAGGTGAGGTAAAAGGCAATACTACGCTTACTGGTGGTTATCACTATGATATGTCGCAAATGCTACAGTTGGGCCAGCATTGTTCGATGACGGAGCGCCGTGCTGATGAAGCCACTCGTAACGTTGCTGATTGGCTGAAGTGTGATTTTATGCAAGATCAAGTTGGAAATAACTTTAGCGGCGTTATCTCCAGTGTGACTGGCTTTGGCTTCTTTGTACGCTTAAACGATCTTTTTATAGATGGACTAGTACATGTTTCCACGTTGGATAACGATTACTACCGTTTTGACCCAGTGGGACATCGCTTAATTGGCGAATCAAGCGGCCGTATTTATCGTTTGGGTGATGCAGTTGAAGTGCGTGTGGAAGCAGTACATCTGGACGAACGTAAGATTGACTTTATGTTAATTTGCAGTCATCGCCGGCAGCGGGGTGCTGGTAAAACTATGCGTGATCAGTTAAAGAGCGAAGTCAAAGTATCGTCAAAGCGGCGGCGGCGTCAGATTTTTAAAAAAAACAACTTTGAATTGAACCACACCACCTTACTTGAAGGTAAGGTGCAACTATCTGAAGTCAAAAAAAGAAAAAAGTCAAAACGCTATAAAATCGCGTCTGTCATAAAAAGTGAAGAATAAAGAGTATAAAAAAGTGAAGAACATAATAAAAGACAGAACAATTTCGCCTGAAATATTAGAAGAAACTTCCCGCTTAGTAGTATACAGCACTCATCTGTATTCCATTTAATTTTTTATTAAGCCAATTTGATGAGCGAAATTATTTTTGGTATTCACGCCGTGCAAGCCCTACTAGAGAGTGATCCCCAACGCTTTAGGGAAGTCTTTATCCTCAAGGGTCGTGACGATCTTCGTCTGAGAACATTGGTGGCAGCGCTGGAAGCTCAAGATATAGTTATACAACTAGTGAACCGCAAGTGGCTCGATAGCCAAGTAAAGGGTGGTGTACATCAGGGTATTATGTCCCGTATTAAAACTGGACGTCAGTATCAGGAAAGTGATCTGCCGGCTTTGTTAAAAAGCTTGGAAAACCCTCTGCTACTGGTGTTAGATAGAGTTACCGATCCGCATAATCTTGGTGCTTGCTTACGTAGTGCCGATGCTGCAGGTGTGCATATGGTCATTGTGCCAAAGCATTGCTCTGCATCGCTTAATGCAACGGTAAAAAAGGTGGCCAGTGGCGCAACTGAGAACGTTCCGCTAATTCGTGTAACCAATCTGGCACGTACCTTGCGCTTGTTGCAAGAATACAATATTTGGATTATTGGCACAGCTAGTGAAGCCGGTCATACTCTCTATCAGAGCAATATGACCAAGCCGATGGCACTGGTAATGGGCGCAGAAGCTAAAGGTATACGTTGCTTAACACGTAAACACTGTCATGAATTGATTAGTATCCCCATGGCAGGCAGCGTTTCTTCACTCAACGTCTCTGTAGCCACGGGTGTCTGCTTGTTTGAAGTAGTGCGCCAGCGGAGCTGGATGTGATCGTCACCACTTGGTGGTACTAAACTAAGATCGAAACTAAGATCGATTAATATTACCTCTATTAATATTTTTCTGAATCGTGTACTAATCTAAATTAGTACCGAGACAGTAGCAAAGTGAAGAAGTGATATACCACTACTTGAATCTAAGCGCGGAATGCGAAATTAATAGTTTCAGAGTATTGGTTATTGGGATGTAAATGAAATAATGGAGTTTTTAATGCAGAGCAAGGATGCTTTCTAAGCATGATAAAACAACTGCTTGAACAGGTTAAATGTTCGTTCTTGTACTTCTACAGCTGCTAAAGTTTAAATGGTTATGCATAACGAAAGATTACGATGCATAAGAATAGCTATCTCTATTGTAAAATAATCTCTTACTTGTAGTTGAGCACAGTAAAATGATAGCTGATAACCATTATTCCATGTAGTTCCTGGTGTAATACGGTACATATTCAGAATTAAGGTATCTATAGTATAAAGTTTCTTTACCGCTATTATTTTTCATCTGATACCGTTACCAAAGTAATATGAATAAGTATAGATGGATATAAGGAGAGAACCACAAGTTTAGTTTGTAGAGTCCCTCTTTCAGAGAGCGTTAGGAAAGATCTTTTATTATCATTTGATAAAGATAATACCCAAATTAATTTCATTTTAATATTTAGCACAAAAAAATCTCTTTGGTAGTTATTTATAAAATGTGTACTTGAATTTAGCATACGATCTTAGTACGATTGCGCGTTAATTTCTAGCTACATTCAGGAGCGCGTTGCATTTAGCGAATGTTTCACGGCCTGTAATGTTCCTTGCTTCCAAGGGTCACAAGAGACCCTCATAGGAGGCTGCGTAATCCATAAGGAGCAATTTCGATGCGTCATTATGAAATCGTATTTATGGTCCATCCTGACCAAAGCGAACAGGTTCCGAGTATGATAGAGCGTTACACCGGTATAGTCACTAATGCAGAAGGCAAGATATATCGTCTGGAAGACTGGGGCCGTCGTCAATTAGCTTACCCAATCAACAAACTGCACAAGGCTCACTACGTTCTCATGAACGTAGAAGTTCCTCAAGAAGTGATTAACGAGCTAGAAACAAATTTCCGCTTCAACGACGCCATTATCCGTAGTATGTTTATGCGCGTTAAATGCGCGGTGACCGAACCATCTCCTATGGTTAAAGCGAAAGACGAGCGACGCGAGCCCCGTGAAGTTTTTTCTAATGAAATCTCTGATGAGTCAGATACTGGGGATATTGAAGAATAATTATTAGTGACGTCTAATCGACTGCGTCTGTCTGGTACCGTGTGTAAGAAACCGGTTCGAAAAGTGAGTCCGTCAGGAATTCCTCATTGTCAGTTCTTGCTTGAGCACCTCTCAACGCAGGAAGAGGCAGGGTTTCGCCGGAAAGCATGGTGTAGAATGCCAGTAATCATTAGTGGTATGCTTCATCAGGACATGACTCAACATATAAAAATTGGTGTGCAACTGACTCTTGAAGGCTTTATTAGCTGTCATCAAGCGCGTAATGGACAGTATGTAGTGGTACTGCATGCCGAGCAAATTAAATTTATACATTCTGGAGACTAGCTAAATGGCACGTTATTTTCGTCGTCGCAAGTTTTGTCGTTTCACAGCGGAAGGTGTTCAAGAGATAGACTACAAAGATATTGTTACGTTGAAAAATTACGTCACTGAAAGCGGTAAGCTCGTACCAAGCCGTATTACTGGTACTCGCGCAAAGTATCAACGTCAGTTGGCTCGTGCTATTAAGCGCGCACGTTACTTGTCTTTGTTGCCCTATACTGATCGTCATCAATAATTTTGATGATGAGTTAATAACTTTAGAGAGAATAGTAATAATGCACATTATTTTGCTTGATAAGGTAGCTAACTTGGGTAGCATGGGTGATCAGGTTAATGTTAAAGCGGGCTACGCGCGCAACTTCTTGGTACCACAGGGTAAAGCTGTTCCAGCTACTAGAAAAAATATTGAACATTTCGAAGCACGTCGTGCTGAATTAGAGCAGAAACTAGCTAATATTCTAGCTGTTGCTAGCGCTCGTGCTGATAAGATAAATGCGGTGGGGTCAGTTACTATCACTTCCAAAGCAGGTCATGAAGGTAAATTATTTGGTTCCATCGGCACTCGTGACATTGCCAATGCTGTCACTGCAGCAGGTGTTGAGGTGGCTAAGAGCGAGGTCCGTTTACCTAAAGGAGTCTTGCGTACCACCGGTGAGCACGAAGTTAACTTCCAAGTTCATAATGAAATTTTTGCTAAAGTCATTATAAACATTGTTGCTGAATAACGACACTTGATGGAACGATAGGCATGTACTACACATGTAGCCTAAAACTGAATAGTGTTCAATAGATCGATGCACGTCTCGCACTAACAAAACTCCAGTTACCAGCGTGACTGAAGCTACGTATTAAAATTGAATGTTAAGTTATTAATACAATATAAAATTTCTTGTTATTGAACTTTTAAGAAGCTTCAGAATATGCCATAACTGCGGGTTAGTTGTGTTAACACGCTCCGATTCCAAAGCCGTGAAAGAAGATGATTACCCCCTTGTTGGGTATAGCTAGGTGGGGGTCTCTGCCATGTAGTATACCAGACAGCTAAACTAGGACATTCTTTTTTTAAAAAAAGAAGCATCCAAAATCCAGATAGCTGTCAAAGATATTCTGTTTTTATTAACCATAAATAATAAGTATTATGCGCTTTAGCAAGCATGAATACTAGCTAAAAAGGGAGGAATGCTATCATAGATATCGTTTTTATTAAACAACTTAAGGTATATACAACTATCGGTGTTTATGAATGGGAACAGAGCATACAGCAAACATTAGTGCTTGATATCGAAATGGCTTGGGATAATCATCGGGCTGCTCGCAGCGACGATGTAAAAGAGTGTCTGAACTACTCCACCGTCGCTGAGGCAATCCTCATGCACCTTCACAGCCATTGCTTTGCACTGATAGAGCGCGTGGCGGAAGAAGTTGCGGACTTATTGATGAGCAGTTTTAATACACCAGGTGTACGTATTAAAGTGGCAAAATTAGGCGCTGTTTTGCAGGCCTCTCAAGTCGGCGTGCTTATCAAGCGTGGATTGATTCCTGACTGAATACATTGCTTAATTTCTATCATTAATACAACCAAGCACACCATAATTAATTATGGTATGTGGCAAACAAGTGTGAGTTAACACACAGTCTCTGAAATCTTTAGGTTGGATAGGTGATAGCAGAATTTCGTGCGAAAGTATTCTCGCAATTGCCGACTGTTAAATGGATACGAGGAAAATATTATGACTGATCTTTATTATCTTTAGGTATCCGTACATTTTATGTAAGGGGACCGTAGTTTTGGGTCATTTCTAGTTACGAGATACATGACTATTTACTACTTATTACTCAGCCCTTCAAAGTAGAAAAGTAGAAAACTGTTGCGAAAGTGATGTAGTTAAGTTCCGTAAGTATTACGGTGGTGATAGTGCAAGGCTATTTCTTGGGATTTCTTAGGTATTTACTTCTGAAAATAAGGTGGAGACGCATGGAGCATAGTTACTTAAAGGTAACTACCTTGGTGGTTACACTATCTTGCAGTTATTGGGAAAGTACTAGATAACCATATTAAAATTCAACCCAATTAGTTCACGAATGCTACTATACGGCAGGCTTCTGCTGAAAACAATGAAGCTTGCATTTTTTCTTCATTTCCCTCTATACTTTATCTATGGGCTGTGTGACGAGGGTAGCTGCATCTCGGCAATTCCCTGAGCCACTACATTAATTCGACGTCGTGTCAATTCTTTTCTTACATTAGCGCCTTTGAATCCGTCATCAATTACCGCTTTAGTCGATATTGACTGCGCAAGCGCGCATACCTTACGCAGGTAGTTGCCCTGCGGATAAGCTATGCTCTCTAGTCCAGAGCGGCCGCGTGCATCAGCTTCACTAGTTAACGCAATTTGTTCTATCCTATGCGGTTTGCGCCAAATATCAATGCGGTCAAATAGGGCTATCAAAACATCGGCGGGCTGCCTCTCAATTGTATGCACCATATCGTGAAATTCCGTGACAATCAGAGCTAGATCGCGGATAGCATTCGGAACGCGCAGTCGTTGGCACAGTGCTTTGACCAGTCGTATACCCGCAACCCCGTGCCCGTGGTGGCTTGGCCATTTTTCTTGAGGTGTTAATGCCTTGCCAACATCATGAATTAGAGTAGCGAAGCGCACATCTACCTCTTCCGATAAAGCCGATACTAATGTCAGCGCCATCAACGTATGTATACCAGTGTCAATTTCTGGATGCCACTTCTCAGGTGAGGGAATTCCAAATAGATTATCGATTTCCGGGAATAGCACCTTGAGCGCACCACAGTCGCGTAGTACCTGAAAATAGACTTGAGGGTTGAACGCAGTAAGGGCTTTCTCCGTCTCTCGCCAGACACGCTCGGCAGTTAGGTGACGTAGCTCGCCGCTCGCTGTCATCTGGCTCATTAATGTTTGAGTTTCCTCAGCAATGCGAAAATTAAGGTGTGCGAAACGTGCTGCAAACCGCGCCACACGCAATACACGCAAAGGATCTTCATTAAAGGCACAAGAAACATGACGCAGTAGACGCGCTTGTAAATCACGATTCCCATGGAAAGGATCAATCAAATCGCCGTTTGCTGTTTGAGCGATAGCATTGATTGTTAGATCTCTGCGCTGTAGATCCTGCTCCAGAGTTACGTTAGGCGCAGACCAAACGACAAACCCTGAGTAACCTATACCGTTTTTTCGCTCGGTACGCGCTAGCGCATACTCTTCCCGGCTGTTAGGATGCAAAAATACGGGGAAATCGCGGCCAATACGCTGAAATCCCTGCTCTTGCATCTCCTCGGGTGTCGAACCAACCACAACCCAGTCACGGTCTTTTACGGGTAATTTTAGCAGTGCATCACGAACAGCACCGCCTACCAAATACATCTTCACGCAACTACTCCGAAAATCATAAAAATGGCATACCAAACGAAAATTCCTTCATAGAATTTTCAGGACATTATACTCTAGTGCTGCACACAATCTACATGGCAGAGCAACCAAAAGGGGGGCATTAAAAAATGTCGTGAAGGAACGTGCGGTCAATAATCTCTTTGTTTCTAGTGCTTGCTTTTCTTATTCCAGAATTATTTCATCTTTTATCTTTTACAGTTCTTGTTTTTCATTTTGAATTGATGGCTTTGTGGTTGGTGGCAACTTTTATTACATCTCTTCGAGATTATGCTGTTTTTACTTTATCATCAACCGATGATCCAGAGTTTTGGTAGCTAAATATTTAGCTGTTACTTCAATTTATGGTACACAAATAACAAGATTAGATTAAAATTCGAGCAACAATATAATAATCTAAAAAGTTATGTCTTCTGTATGTTGCCTTAATGAATATTATAATTACTTGATAACATAGGATCTTACGTACAGACGTAGTTTGTAAAGTAGGTAATACCCATCGGCTAATCCAATGTGAATCTAGGAAATAATATTTTAAACATATGGCATTTTTTATTAGCATGTTATGATAAGAAAGCTTTGAAAACTACTAAAAGTATAGTCCTGATATAAGCACTTTTTTATTCTATTTTTTCTATCCTATATCTATACATTGACTAGCTAACTGACTGAGGGAACAGATCCGGATAAATTTTAATAAAAATACATTAGTTACATTTTCGCAGTGAAGGAGTAAAGAGAGTAGAGAGATCTTATCTTCCTTTATAATAATTATTGCCAAATAATACTCTTAAGTACTAGTAAGTATATTGTGACTATTGAATTAATAATTCATTCATTACAAATGATATGACAATAATTTGACTTACATTATCATCGATTTTTTATTAAAAAGAGGCTAGTACTTTACGAAATATCTATTTCG
>NZ_SZZW01000009.1 GCF_009829915.1 Pantoea sp. Nvir
AAAACTCAACAAATTTCCCGACTACACCATGGTTACGCAGTATCTGTGTAATCGTTAGAACTAGGTCAGTTGCAGTGATACCAGGCCGAAGCTTACCAGTCAACTTAAAGCCTACGACATCAGGGATGAGCATTGAAATGGGTTGACCTAGCATGGCTGCTTCGGCTTCAATGCCACCAACGCCCCATCCCAGTACTCCCAATGCGTTGATCATGGTGGTATGGGAGTCTGTACCTACCAACGTGTCTGGCCAGGCAAACCACTTACCTTCTATTTGCTCTTGCCAGACAGATTTTCCTAGATACTCTAGGTTAACCTGATGGCATATACCGGTTCCTGGTGGTACGACACGAAATTTATTAAACGCCTTTTGTCCCCAGCGCAAAAAAGCGTAGCGTTCATGGTTACGCTTCATCTCCAATCGCATATTAGTGTCAAAGGCGCTGTCTTCGCCAAAGTGGTCGACGGTAACTGAATGATCAATCACTAGATCGACCGGAGACAGGGGGTTCACTTTCTCTACTTCACCACCTAAACGTTTCACAGCTTCACGCATTGCCGCCAAATCTACTATAGCAGGCACGCCAGTAAAATCCTGCATGAGTACTCGTACTGGACGATAAGCAATCTCTCGCTCGGCATGTGCATCCTTCTGCCAAGCAACTAACGCACGAATGTCTTCCTCCGTGACGGAGTCATCATCTTGCCAGCGCAGAAGATTTTCCAACAACACATGGAGTGATTTGGGCAGGCGGTCAATGTTACCGAGGTAATGGGCAGCGCGGGGAATGCTAAAAATATGATACTTTTGCTGGTCAACCTGCAGCGTCGACTGACTCTGTTCGCGTAGGGTTTTTGACATGGCTTCTCCTTTATATTTTATTTGAATTGCGTTAACCTCAAAGAGGATAATTTTTCTATTGAAACCAGACCGCGTTTTCTGTACTTTTTTGAGTACACCATACATTGGCACATTACGCAGAAAAATAAACTAAAAAAGCTTTGTGCATATGCATAAATTAAACTTATAATAGAAAACAAAGAAAATCTTTATATCTAAAGGCAATATGTATACTTATTTTCACTTAAAAGAAAATAAGAATGCACGAAAATTCAACTAAAATGGTTGGTCATTATTTTTTATAAGAAGTTATAAAAATAGTAATTGAGATTACCTAACAGGAAATATTCAAAATAATACTGAATTAATGCACTGTAAATGGTGGCTGCTTATTCGAAGCTTTCTATATTTTTTGATAAAAAATCATAATCACATATTAAATTAATTGATCTGTATTTTTTTCTAAAAAAAGAGTTTCACACAGCAAATAAATATCATTCTCAATGAATATTGAATATATGTAATTAATATACTCAAAATGATTTTAAAAATTTTTATACCTATATTCGCTCTGTCTTATATAACAAGAATATTAATATTTTTTATTAAAATATTTAAATAATTTAAAGAACAATAGATCATAATGAATCTTATCTCTATACTCATTACTTGAATGAATATATAGATATTTCATCTATAAAGAATATTAAGTTTTTTATATTAAGTATATTTGACCTATAAAGACCATAATATCTAGTGATTAGAACCGCTATAAACAACTATTTAAAAGGCAGTTTAATATCTTTAAACATTTCTTGAATGTCTTCATTAGAACGTAATCCAACAGCAGTATCCACTACCTCCCGTGTAAGATGGGGCGCAAATCGTTGAATAAAATCATACATATAACTACGTAAGAATGTACTGCTCCGGAAACCAATTTTAGTAGTATTGTCAGTAAAAATATCCGATGCCTTGATGTGTACTAAGTCAAAGTCAGAGAACGGATCAACAGCCATACTAGCTATCACACCTACTCCTAAACCTAATCGAACGTACGTTTTAATAACGTCTGCGTCTGTCGCGGTAAATACAATACGCGGCGTCAGGCCTGCACGATTAAAAGCCGTATCTAATTCAGAACGTCCGGTAAAGCCAAAAGTGTAGGTGACTAACGGATACTTAGCAAGTTCCTGAATAGAGATTTGTTCTTTGTTAGATAACGGATGATCAGGTGTAACTATTATGGCGCGATTCCAACGGTAGCATGGTAGCATAATGAGATCGTCGTAGAGATGCAGCGCTTCGGTCGCGATGGCAAAATCGGCATTACCTTTTGAAACTACTTCGAATATTTGTGTCGGCGAGCCTTGGTGCATATGTAAAGAAACACGGGGATAGCGCTCCATAAAACCTTTAACGATGCCAGGTAATGCATAACGTACCTGAGTATGAGTAGTTGCTACATAAAGTGAGCCTTTATCCGGCCAAGTATGCTCGCCTGCGACTGACTTGATTGCCTCAACCTTAGATAATACCTCGCGAGCGATACTGATAATCACTTCGCCTGCAGGCGTGGCTTGTGTTAAGTGTTTACCACTGCGTGCAAAAATCTGCACTCCCAACTCATCTTCTAACATGCGCACCTGCTTACTGATGCCTGGCTGAGAAGTATAAAGTCCCTCTGCCGTTGAAGAGACGTTCATGTTATGATTTACCACTTCGACGATGTAGCGTAACTGCTGCAATTTCATATTTGTTTTATCCCAGTAAGCTACAGAGAGAGCGGCACTAAGATTAAGTATTTTAGCCGTATCGATAAACATCAAAAAATACCAAAGACGCCATGACAAATGTAACGTTTTAAACGGAAAAATAGAATATTTTAGTATAAAAAAGAAAAAAGCCAGCATAGCTGGCCTTAAAGTATAAGAAAATATACTTATTTTTTTGCTTCCTGCCATTTGCCATCGATGTAAAATGCTGACCACCCCGTTGCTTTCCCCTCTTTTTTAGAAAAAACATACTGCTGTTTTGTTTTACAATTGAAGCGCACTAAGGTTTTATTTCCGTTATGATCGGTAGCTGGTGCTGCAGCCAAGTAGCGTAATGTCTCCGGTAGACGATTTTTAAAGCGCTGTAATTCCTCCACTAAAGGCGCACGAGTTTCACGCGATTTCGGAAACGTATTTGCTGCAAGGAAAACGCCAGCAGCGCCATTACGCAGCACGAAATAGGCGTCCGATTTTTCGCACGTTAGCTCAGGCAAGGGCACAGGGTCTTCTTTCGGCGGTGCTACTTCCCCATTACGCAGAATTTTTCTCGTATTCCTGCAGTCGTCATTGGTACATGCCATGTATTTTCCGAAACGCCCCGTATTAAAATACATTTCTGAATTACATTTCTCGCATTTAACTCTTGTACCTTCGCAACTATTAATAAGGAATTCACCCTGCTCGATATCGTAACCGTCACACTCTGGATTATGACCGCAGATGTGCAGCTTATGTTGTTTATCTATTAAGTAGCTATCCATTGCTGTGCTACACTTTTGACAGCGGCGACGAGCGCGTAATGCATTAGTTTCAGCATCCTCACCTTCCAGTACATTTATTACTTCATTTTCCGGAATTAGATTAATTGTCTGCTTACAGCGATCTTTTGGCAACAACTTATAGCCTGAACAACTAAGAAAAACGCCAGTACTGGCGGTACGAATACCCATTTTGAGTCTACAAGACGGACAGTCGATTGAGGTAAGCACCATCTGATTAGGTTTCATCCCACCCTCCTCCGGCTTTTTCTCCGCCTTGTCTAACTGTTGTGTAAAGTCGATAAAAAATTTATCTAGCACGCCTCTCCATTCTATCTGACGATTGGCAATTTGGTCGAGGCTATCTTCCATGGTGGCGGTAAAGTCATAGTTCATTAGATTTTGGAAATTTCCTTGAAGACGATCGGTGACAATTTCACCCATTTTCTCAGCATAAAATCGTCGATTTTCTACACGCACATAGCCACGATCTTGGATGGTAGAAATAATTACTGCATAGGTAGACGGACGACCAATGCTTCTCTTTTCCAGCTCACGTACTAGCGACGCTTCACTAAAACGTGCTGGCGGTTTGGTAAAGTGCTGACTGGGAATTAGTTGTTGCAAATCCATCGTCTCGCCAGGTTTCACTAGGGGTAATGTGCAATAGTCGCTATTCTTGCATAGCGTAGGCATCAAGCGCGTCCAACCGTCGAAGCGCAGTGTACGCCCTTTTGCCTTTAATTTAAAGCCGTCAGCGACAGCCGTGAGGGTAGTAATATCATACTGCGCAGGTACCATCTGACAAGCAATAAACTGACGCCAAATTAGCTCATAGAGCTTCTGCGCGTTCATTTCTAGATCCTTAAGTGTTTTCGCTACTACATTAATGTCAGAAGGACGGATCGCTTCGTGTGCTTCTTGTGATTTTTCTTTATTTATATAAACATTAGCAACTTTAGGCACATATTTATTACCAAATTTTTTTTTAATATAACAGCGAGCCATTTTAAGAGCATCCTGACTGAGACTAGTAGAGTCGGTGCGCATGTAGGTGATATAGCCAGCTTCGTAGAGGCGCTGCGCCATCATCATGGTTTTTTTTACGCTGAAGCCAAGGTGCGTGCTAGCAGCTTGCTGTAACGTTGAGGTAATAAAGGGTGCGTTAGGCTTACTGCTAGTCGGCTTATCCTCACGATCTATCACCACAAAGTGAGCTTTTCTCAGCATGGCGACAGCGGCATGGGCCTGTTCGCTGTTTACCGGACGAAAAGGACTGTCTTCCTGATGCGTAACGACCATCGTCAATTGATCGCCTTGCACTGTGGTTAAATCAGCATGTAGTTTCCAATATTCTTCTGGTACAAAAGTTTTAATTTCATGTTCACGCTCAACGATCAAGCGAACTGCAACAGACTGAACACGTCCTGCAGACAAGCCACGTGCAATCTTTTTCCATAGCAGCGGTGATACCATGTAACCTACAATACGATCCATAAAACGACGTGCTTGTTGTGCATTGACGCGGTCAATATTTAGTGCTCCTGGTTTCTCAAAAGCTCGCCGAAGTGCATTTTTTGTAATTTCGTTAAACACTACACGACTAAAACGCTTATCGTCGCCACCAATTACTTCACGTAAGTGCCATGCAATAGCCTCACCTTCGCGGTCAAGGTCAGTTGCAAGATAAATGTGGTCAGCATGTTCTGCAAGTGCCTTTAGCTCAGATACTATTTTCTCTTTAGTAGGCAGTACCTGGTATTCGGCTTTCCAGCCATGGTACGGATCGACGCCCATTTGACTGATTAACACTGCTTTTTCGGGTTTTTTAATTTTCTTAGTTTTTTTTTTATCTGATCCGTTAGCACTATTTTTTGTGGTCGAATTATTAGTCGGCAAATCACGTATATGACCAATGCTAGACTTTACCACGTAGTCGCTACCGAGGTATTTATTGATTGTTTTAGCCTTTGCTGGGGATTCAACGATAACGAGTGCTTTGCCCATGTGTATCTTTACCTAGTCAAAATTTCCTGATAAATATGAGAAGATTTCATGCCGTGAAATCCATTAATTTCAGTATATGATGCCTGTTCTTCTTTTCAAAGTTAGTAGTCAATCTTGAGAATATATTGCGTAAGTTTATTCAATACTATGAATAAACTTGATTTTTACACATTGTACAATCACACTTTTCGATATGTTCTCCTGAATCCTAGATTAGCCACACTCTATCCAATAAAGCAAGTTATGCAACTTAACCAATATTTAATTAAATTAATATATTTATATTTTATCATTTTTTAATAATTTTTCGTGCGACACTTTTTTCATAAAAAGTAGATAAATATTTTATGCATATTCATATTAAAGAAGTGCTTTTTGATTAAGTAAATTACTTACTCCATCATTATATCAAGTATTCACTGAACAAGTCTCTTCTTCTTAAAGAAAATGATAATTGTTGTATCAGCTTCACCATAATGAGAATCACGACGGCAATTGACATATTTAGACATCTAGCCCTCCCGCTATGACAGCATCATTATTAAGTAGTATAAAAACTGAGAGAGTACCTAATTTTAATTATAACAGCGGCATCTTGACGTGTTGCCACCATTTTATTAACAAGCGCTCCACCATAGAACCAGTACTATGCGTAATCCGATCAATGATTTTCCGACGCCGGGCATAATGCACACGAAACACGTTAAACAGATCCATATGGCTAATAATAAACTCATCACTAGTAATTATATCGTCGATAAGACCTAAAGCTAGTGCCCGACGGCCATACCAATGTTCACCTGTTGCTACTTTGTCAATATCCAGCGCTGGGCGCATCTGATGTACAAAATCTTTAAAAAGTAGGTGAGTTTCATTCAGATATTCCTGAAATTTTTCTCTTCCCTCCTCAGTATTTTTGCCAAAAAGTGTAAGCGTACGCTTATACCGGCCAGCAGTATGCAGTTCTACATCAATATTGTTGAGCTTGAGCAGACGATTGAAATTGG